>JBLWVK010000003.1:0-303272 GCA_048268505.1 Kangiella sp.
GATGCGGCTTACCGGGCAGCTTATTTTTTACTTTCGTATTCAACTGTTAAAACTTATGCGTTAGTCATTCGAACGAAATGACTGTCCAAGACCCACTCGTCACAAGAGATGCGGCTTACCGGGCAGCTTATTTTTTACTTTCGTATTCAACTGTTAAAACTTATGCGTTAGTCATTCGTAGGAAATGACTGTCCAAGACGCACTCGTCACAAGAGACGCGGCTTACCGGGCTGCTTAATTTTTACTTTCGTATTTAACTGTCAAAACTTATGCGTTATTCATTTGTATGAAATGACTGTCCAAGATGCACTCTTCACAAGAGATGCGGCTTACCGGGAAGCTTATTTTTTTCGTAATACACTCTATCCTCTGAAGTTTAAGTCATTCGTACGGACAACTCATGAGTTGTCCGTACAATCCTACGCTTTCTAGCCTCAGAAATAATTGTTGTACTTCCTCCCAAACCTACATCAACTAACCAGCTAGCGTTATACTAATTCCATGAACTCTTCTGATTTCTACATTTTATTAGCCGATCTGATTCTGATTGCTCATGCACTGTTCGTGGTGTTTGTGGTGGTTGGATTGGTATTGATTCTAATTGGTGGCGTTTGCTCATGGTCATGGGTGCGGAATCCATGGTTTCGCCTGTCGCACTTAATTGCGATTGGTGTGGTGGTGATTCAGTCGTGGTTTAGTGTTATCTGCCCTTTGACCATTTGGGAAAATGGGTTGCGCGAAAAGGCGGGTGAGGCTGTTTATCAGGATACCTTTATATCCCACTGGCTGGAAAAACTGCTTTATTACCAGTTACCGCAATGGGTATTCATTGTTGTTTATACTCTGTTCGGTGCTTTGGTATTGGTAAGCTGGTTTTGGGTGAGGCCCAGATCATTTAGAACCAGTTCATTTAGATCCTGACCATCGAGATAAGAGTCAGTGTATAAGACATTCCCTATTCATATTCCAGCTCATCAAAAATAGGCGAGGGGCCAAAGACATTTGACTGTGTAATGGTAGTGAAGAGTTCGAGTGCTTTGATGCCTTTACTTGAATTGCCTTTGCTGTTCAGCCCAGGGCTCCATACTGCAATACTGTATTGGTCTGGATAGATGGCTACGATGCCGCCACCAACGCCACTTTTACCGGGTAGCCCAACTCTAAAAGCAAATTCTCCTGCCTCATCATAGAAGCCACAAAGCAACATGATGGAGTTGATACGTTTGGTTTCCTGAGCGGTTAATATTTTCTTGTTGTTGAGCGGGTTTTTGCCGCCATTGGCGAGGAACATAAAGGTCTGAGCAAGATCTTTGCATGACATTTCAATTGAGCAAAGATGAAAATAGAAGTCCAATACCTCTTCAGCGTCGTTTTCGATGTTGCCATAGGATTTCATCAGATTGATGTGGGCATTATTTTTAAAGCCACATTCTTTTTCTGATTCAGCCGTGGTTTTGCAGTAGTCAATATCGGGGTTGCCTGCCAGCGAGCGCAGAAACTTGATGAAGTCCTGATAAGGGTTTTCCAACTCGCTGATCAGAATATCGCAAATAACGATGGCACCAGCATTGATCAACGGGTTGCGAGGAATACCTTGTTCGTATTCAAGCTGCACTAAAGAATTGAAAGGGCTGCCTGAGGGCTCTACTCCAACGCGCTTCCATAAATCGTTACCAACTAGCTTGAAGGCATAAACCAGCGACAGAACTTTGGATATACTCTGGATGGAAAATGTCTCGTCGGTATCACCATGGTGATATCTGTGTCCGTCTCTGGTCACCAGGTACATACCAAACTTATTGGGATTGGCCTTGGCCAAAGCGGGAATATAAGTTGCTACCTGGCCTATTTGGTCATAAGTTTTAAGCTCCGCAGCGATTTTTTCGAATATTTCGTTGTAGTTCATACTCGGTAGTTTTTGGTGCGTATTCCCCCAGTCTATTGAACGGCAGGCTTTCTGGCTAGCCTCGATTGCCAATATATCAATAGGTTATATCAATTAAGTGGCTTCATGCTGCTTATGAATAGAGTTTTGACCTTTGGATTGGCACAAAGCAGACACTTTTTAGCCTCAGAACCTTCAATTTAGTAAAGCGAACCTTCTAACTTAAAGTAAATTCTAACTTCTCTACCTAATTTTCTGAAAAATAAGCAGTTTATTTTCACCTGTTTGTTAGTGCTGACTAACTTCGCTAAGTGTTTGTCAAATAAGGACATTTTTCACATTTTCCATGCAAATTTGCCTTGCAAAATCAATGCAAACTTCATATAGTGTAGAGAAGTGGAGAAAAGTGTCGCAAAGTGGATCGTAGGGGATCAGTGAAGATCAACGACCAATTTGCATAAAACAGCTGAAAACCGGGTAGCATTTCCGGTTTTGGCATAACGAGTCAAAAGTGGGGTTTACATAGAGCCATGTTCCGTGGAGCAACTGCAATCAATATGGACGCGAAAGGTCGTATCGCCATTCCGGCGAAGTACCGCTCGCGTTTTGAAGATGTTTGCTCCAATCAAATTGTGGTGACTATCGACCTGTTTGACCCGTGTTTATTACTTTTCCCGCTCCCCCACTGGGAACAACTCGAAGCAAAACTCGACACTTTTTCTAACACAGACCCTAACCAACGCCGTATTAAACGTATGTTACTCGGTCATGCATCAGAGCATGAAATCGATGGTAATGGACGTATTCTACTGCCTCCTGTCCTGCGTGAATACGCGCAATTGGAAAAACAATTACTTCTGGCCGGTCAAGGCAAAACATTCCAGATCTGGAATGAAGAGAATTGGCACAAGAAGATTGAGCAGGATGTTGAAGCGTTGGCTGAGGGGCCATTGGATCCAGAAAGTTTACCTGAACTGGCGTTCTAGTTATGAGCACCCAACAAGAACACGATTCAGTCCTGCTAAATGAAGCAGTGGAGGCTTTAGTGATCGACCCGAACGGCATTTATATAGATTGCACATTTGGTCGCGGCGGACACAGCCGTGCCATTTTGTCACATCTGTCGCAAGAGGGTCGCTTAATTGGATTTGATAAAGATTTACAGGCCATTGCAGTGGGCGAACAACTGCAGCAGGAAGATGAGCGGTTCAGTATCGTTCATGAAAGCTTTTCTCTTTTAGAACAAGAGGTTAGCAAGCGTGGATGGATTGGTGAAGTCACCGGTGTCTTGATGGATTTAGGCGTTTCATCGCCACAGCTGGATCAGGCTGAGCGCGGATTCAGCTTTATGCAGGATGGGCCGCTGGATATGCGTATGGATACGACTCGCGGACAAACCGCTGAGCAGTGGATTGCCGACACGGATGAAGAAGACATGGTGTGGACTTTCAAAAACTATGGGGAAGAGCGTTATGCCAAGCGCATCGCCCGCGCCATTATTGAGAAAAGAGCCAAGTCACCGATTACGCGTACTAAACAGTTGGCAGACATTATTTCTGAGGCGCATCCGCGCTGGGAAAAACATAAGCACCCGGCGACGCGTTGCTTTCAGGCCATTCGTATTGCGGTAAATCGTGAACTGGATGATCTGAAAGATACGCTGGAGCAGGCGCTAAACGTATTAAAAGTAGGTGGCCGCCTGGTAGCAATTAGCTTCCACTCTCTGGAAGACCGTATCGTTAAGCAGTTTATCCAGAAGCAGGAAAAGGGCCAGGATTTTCCGCCTGGTTTACCGATCACGGAAGACATGATCAATCGCCGCATGAAGAAAGTAGGAAAATTCACCAAAGCTGGCGACAGCGAGTTGGAGCGTAATATTCGAGCACGCAGTGCAGTCATGCGCGTGGCGGAGAAGCTGGCATGAGCCCCGCCAAAGTAAAAGAAAAAATCAAAGAGACCAATAGCTTATGGCCTTTTTACAGTTTGATGGCAACAGTGCTGCGCCGCTTTGGAGTGATATTTTTAGGTGCTCTGGTGGTGGTTTCAGGTGTGGTCATTGCTCATCAGACACACCAGATGCGTCAGGCGACCATAGCCCTTAAGCAACTGGAAGATGAGCAGACAGCGCTGGATCTTCAATGGCAGAAACTGAGCCTTGAGCAGAGCGCATTGTCGGAACACAGCAGAGTCGAGTCACTTGCTGAAAAACGCTTACAAATGAAACAGTTAGACTCAAGAGACGAAGTCTTAATTACGCCCTCGGTTAGAGGTAAAGAATGAAGAAAGTACAAAACCGTAAATTAAAAACAGTACCGCTTTGTACATGGCGTTATTACGTCATGATTGCGGTATTGTTGTGCGGTTTTGGTGCGCTGGTTACTCGTGCAGCTTATCTACAGGTGGTGAGCTCTGACGAATTGGCGCAAGCAGGTGATTCGCGTTCAGTGCGAGTCAAAGGCATTTCAAGTCACCGTGGCCTGATTGTTGATCGTAATGGTGTTGAGCTGGCGCGTTCGGTTCCGACTGAGTCGGTATGGATTGATCCAAAGACACTGTTGGCGAATGAAGGCGTTCTACAAAGTAAAGAGTGGAAGGCCTTTGCTGCTGCCTTAAAACGTAACGAAACACAACTCAATCAGTGGGTTAAGGATAGGTCGGATAAACGGTTCGTATGGCTTGAGCGGCATGTTGATCCCAATGTCGGACTTTATATTAAGCGGCTCGATATTCCCGGAGTCGAATTTAAAACCGAGTATCGTCGGTATTATCCAAGCGCTGAAGTAACTGCCCATCTAGTGGGCTTTACTGGTATTGACGACAAGGGTTTGGAAGGTGTTGAGCGTGCTTTTGACAGTTTCCTGACAGGACAGCCTGGCAGTAAGCAGGTGGTTGTGGATCTATACCGTCGAGTCGTCGAAGAGCGCGGCGTTCTGGCTCAGGCCGAACAAGGCAATGACTTGCAGTTAAGTATTGATTCGCGCATTCAGTCGACAGCCTACAAAGAACTTAAAAAAGCCGTTTTGCAGAACGGTGCTAAAGGTGGCTCGGTAGTTGTGGTTGATGTGGAAACTGGTGAAGTCTTGGCAATGGCCAGCCAACCATCTTTCAACCCAAATCGTTCAGACAGCCGCTTACCAGAGTTTACTCGTAATCGTTCGATCACTGATTTATTTGAGCCGGGCTCAACGGTTAAGCCGTTGACAGTGGTCAGCGCTTTATCAAGTGGCAAGTTCTCGACCAATTCTACAATCGATACCTCGCCTGGCCGCATGAAACTCGGCTATGCTTGGGTGCGTGATCCACGCAATTATGGTGTCCTGGACTTGGACGGCATCATTAAAAAATCGAGCAATATGGGCGTTGCCAAGATCGCACTGGAACTCTCCGATGAAGAGTTTTTAAGTACCTACTATAAAGTGGGTTTTGGTATGGAAACCGGCTTAGGCATTCAGGGTGAAGCAGACGGCATTTTATCACCGCGCGCTAATTGGTCTGATCATGAAAAAGCCTCAATGTCCTACGGTTACGGATTTATGGTCAGCCCAATTCAGCTGGCACAGGCCTATGCGATTTTAGGGGCTGACGGCGTGCGTAATCAGCTTACATTAATTAAGCGCGCAGAAGGGCAGGAATATCCACAGGAACAGGTTATCGAGCCAGAAGTTGCTCGCTCTGTCGTGTATATGATGGAAGAAGTAGTGGCTGAAGGCGGTACCGGTACTCAGGCTAAAGTCGAAGGTTATCGTGTAGCGGGTAAAACCGGTACTTCGCGTAAAGCAGTGCGTGGCGGTTACGGTGATGAATACGTGACAGTGTTTGCCGGCCTGGTTCCAGCCAGTAATCCTAAATTTGCCATTGTAGTGATGGTGGATGAGCCTGCTGGCGACAGCTATTACGGTGGCACCGTGTCGGCTCCGGTATTCTCTAAGGTAGCTGATAAGGCACTGCATTTAATGAATATTGCACCGGATAACAAGGTGGTAAAACCTGCGGTGGCCGCTGCAACCAATGTTGTGGGAGGTCAGCATGACTAAACCACTACAACAGACCGTAGTATTAAAGAAGATTATTAAACCGGTTGTGAGTGATCAGCTTTGGAAGGATTATCCGCATGCAGCAACTATCGAAGTGAGCGATTTGCAACTGGATAGTCGTCAGGTAAAAGCGGGTGACATGTTTGTCGCTTATCCTGGCCATCAAACTGATGGTCGTAACTATATTGAGCAGGCAGTCAATGCTGGCGCATCAGTGGTCCTGTTTGAACAAAATGATAGTGAAACGATTTTAAAAACCTTGCTCAATGACAACCAGCAAGTGGCAGCCTCCACTAAGACTCTCTCCAGAGCGGTTCCTAGTGAGCTTTATAACTATAAGGAGGCTGTTTTAATTCCAGTTAAAAACTTAAGCGAGAAAGTGAGTTTAATTGCTGCCAGATTTTACGGTAATCCAACTAGGAAAATGTCGGTAATTGGCGTGACTGGCACTAACGGCAAAACCAGCTGTGCCTATCTATTGGCTCAGGCGCTTGAGTTTTTACAATATCCAACACTGATGCTCAGCACAGTGGGGAATGGTAATCCATCACAGTTGCATGCAACAGAAAATACAACGCCTGATGCAATTGCCATTCAACGTTTAGCAGCAGAATATTTAGCACGAAAAAACTACCACATGACGATGGAAGTTTCTTCACATGGGTTGGTTCAGTCTCGTGTTGCAGCAGTCGAGTACAAGATTGCAGTGTTTACTAATTTGTCGCAGGATCACCTGGATTATCATGGTGATATGGAGTCGTATTTCCAGGCCAAAAGACAGTTGTTTTTAAATGACAATCTGGAAGTGGCGGTCATCAATGCTGATGACGAATATGGACGACGTTTACTGGCCGATGATGAAATAAATTGTCGCAAAATCGCATATAGCTGTGTCGAAAAAGCTGAAAGTGTAGATATCCAAGACTGGATAGTTGCGCAAAACCAGACCTTTAACATGAA
Organism: Kangiella sp.; assembly: GCA_048268505.1. Lineage (GTDB taxonomy): Bacteria > Pseudomonadota > Gammaproteobacteria > Enterobacterales > Kangiellaceae > Kangiella. The sequence continues at coordinate 6,880 of JBLWVK010000003.1, forward strand.
AGGCATTCAGGCTGAACTGCATACACCATGGGGCACCAGCAAGTTGCGCTCTAGCTTGCTTGGTCATTTCAATTTATCCAACTTATTAGCGGTAGCTGGCGCACTGGGCTTTTTGTTCGGTGATATTAACAAATGGATCGTTGCTCTGAATGCAGCTAAAGCAGTGCCAGGTCGCATGCAAAGTTTTGCTAAAGCTGGCAAGGCAACTGTTGTGGTGGATTATGCGCATACGCCCGATGCGTTAGATAAAACATTAAGCAGCCTGCGTCAACATTGTGATGGCGATTTGTGGTGTGTGTTTGGTTGCGGCGGTGATCGTGATAATAGTAAACGCGCCCTGATGGGAGCCGTTGCAGAACAAAAATCTGATCAGGTCATTATTACGGATGATAATCCACGCACTGAAGATTCTGAAGCCATCGTTGCCATGATACGTTCGGGCATGAAAGACCAGTCAGCAACATACATACAAAAAAGAAAAGAAGCGATTGAGTTTGCCTTAACTCACAGCGCAGCCAATGACATGATTCTAGTCGCTGGCAAGGGTCACGAGGATTATCAACAGATTGGCACGAAAAAAGTGCATTACTCGGATCTGGAAACGGTCACAGATTTAATGGAGGAGATCGCATGATTCCATTAAGTTTAAAGACCATTGCAGAAGTGACCAGCGGACAGTTGAAAGGTCATGATATTACTATCAATAACATTGTTACCGATAGCCGGGTTGATTGTCGCGATGCATTGTTTGTAGCTCTCAAAGGTGACAATTTTGATGGGCATCAGTTTGTCGATAAGGCAAAAGAGCAGGGAGCAATTGCGTTATTGGTCGAGCACTTGGTAGACAGCAATTTACCGCAGGTGGTTGTTGCAGATAGTGCAAAAGCACTTGGTGATATGGCGGCTTATGTCCGTGATCAGGTTGATCCATTCGTGATTGGTATTACTGGCAGTGCGGGCAAAACTACCGTTAAAGAAATGGTGGCCAGCATTTTGCGTCAAAAAGGAAATCTGCTCGCCACTCAGGGCAATTTCAACAACCACATTGGTGTTCCATTGACTCTGCTTCGGCTGAAAGCAACGGATCAATTTGCCGTAATAGAAATGGGCGCTAATCATGTCGGTGAAATTGCCTACTGTACTTCGATTGCCAAGCCGGATGTGAGTGTGATTAATAATGTTGAAGCAGCGCATATTGAAGGATTCGGTTCAATCGAGGGTGTGGCTAAAGCCAAGTCAGAAATTTATGAAGGCCTGGGCAAAAATGGCACAGCGGTCATCAATCTGGATAGTGCCTTTGCCGATGAGTGGATGAAGCGTTATGACACACTTCATAAAATTACAGTTTCGCGCCATAAAGATGCCAACTTTGTTGCTGATAATTGTCAATTACAAACTAACGGTAATGTGATTTTTGATATGCAACATACACAAGATGGTAGCAGCCAGACGATTACTGTGCAGCTCCCTATTCCTGGTCTGCACAATGTATCCAATGCATTGGTAGCTTCAGCACTGGCATCGGCTGCTGGTGCGGATATGGAGATGATTAAAAACGGCCTTGAGACCATGGTGTCGGTTAAAGGTCGCTTGAATCAGTTCAAAGCAGCTAATGGTGCGCTGATTATTGATGATACTTATAACGCCAGTGTGCCTTCGGTTAAAGCTGCAACCGATTATCTGGCCAGTTTGCCTGGCACTAGAGTGTTAGTGCTTGGCGATATGGCTGAGCTGGGGGATGAAACCGAAAAATATCATCGTGAAATTGGTGAGTACGCCAAAGACAAAAGTATTGACCGACTTCTGGTGTGCGGTCAATCAGTTAAATTCAGTGCAGATGTATTTGGTGAACAGGCTCACTGGTTCGAAACAAAAGACCTACTCGTTTCTTACCTTAAAAGCATTATTCAGTCAGATTATAAAATATTAGTAAAAGGCTCACGTAGCGCCCGAATGGAACAGGTGGTCGATGCATTGGTAGCACCCGCTGCGGATGAGCACAATTCGAATTTTGGGGGGGACCAATAATGCTGACCTGGTTAGCAGATTATTTATCGCAGTATTACTCAGGTTTTAACCTGTTTCAGTACTTAACGTTTCGTTCAATTGTCAGCGTGATTACCGCGTTAGGCATTTCATTGCTGGTAGGCCCTTCAATGATCCGCCGCTTAAGCAAATATCAGATTGGTCAAACAGTTCGTGATGATGGGCCACAAACCCATCTTGCCAAAGCTGGCACGCCGACTATGGGTGGCGCACTGATTATTTTCGCGATTGTGTTCAGCTCTTTGATGTGGGGTGAGTTGAGTAATCGTTACTTGTGGGTAGCGTTAATTGCACTTGTCGGTTTTGGGCTGATTGGTTTAGCAGACGATTACATTAAATTAGTGCGCAAAGATCCAAAAGGTTTGATCGCGCGCTGGAAATATTTGTGGCAGTCGGTACTTGGTGCTGGTATTGCTTTGTATCTGTTTTACACGGCGTCACCGGCTGAAACACAACTGCTGGTTCCGTTCTTAAAAGATGTTATGCCGCAGCTTGGCATTCTGTTTATCTTTATGGCGTATTTTGTCATCGTCGGTACCAGTAATGCTGTGAACTTAACCGATGGCCTTGATGGCTTGGCGATCCTACCAACAGTGTTGGTAGCGGGCGGTCTTGGTATCTTCGCTTATGTCACAGGTAACCAGGTTTTCTCAGAATATCTGGCTATTCCATACGTGCAAGGAGTTGGTGAATTAGTAATTTTCTGTGCGGCAATTATTGGTGCTGGCCTAGGGTTCCTATGGTTCAACACTTATCCGGCTCAGGTCTTCATGGGTGATGTCGGTGCGCTGGGACTCGGTGCTGCACTCGGTGCGGTAGCAGTCATGGTGCGTCAGGAGTTGGTTCTATTCATCATGGGTGGCGTGTTCGTCATTGAAACCTTATCAGTGATTTTGCAGGTAGGCTCTTACAAATTGACCGGCAAACGAATTTTTAGAATGGCACCACTTCATCACCACTATGAATTAAAAGGCTGGCCAGAGCCTCGCGTCATTGTGCGCTTCTGGATCATTTCATTGATTTTAGTATTGATTGGTTTGGCGACCTTGAAGATTCGCTAAACAGGACAACAAGAGAATGGTAACAATGCAGCAACAACATATCGCATATAAAAACCGCTTGATTCTCGGTCTGGGACAGACCGGGCTTGCGGTTGCGCGTTATTTGTCTGCATTGCGCCAACCTTTCAATGTCATGGATACCCGCGACATTGCACCTGGTCATGAAGAACTTGAAAAACTGGCGCCAGGGTCGCTACTGAAATGGAACGGCGAACAATTTAAAAATTATGACGAATTGGTTGTTAGTCCGGGTATTTCCATTGCAAGAGAAGATATTAACCAGGCACGCAATGCTGGCGTCAGTGTTATCGGCGATATTGAGCTGTTTGCGCAGGCCAATAGCTTACCGGTCATCGCCATCACTGGTTCCAATGGTAAAAGCACGGTTACTGATCTGGTTGGTGACTTGATAAACGCCAGCGGACAGAAAGCCTTGGTTGGCGGAAACATTGGGGTTCCTGCGTTGGATCTGCTGGAGCAGGATGGGGATATTGTGGCGCTCGAGTTATCAAGCTTCCAGCTTGAAACTACTGAAAGTTTGCAGCCAGTTGTGGCAACCGTACTTAATGTCAGTGAAGACCATCTAGACCGCTACAACAGTTATCAGGAATACGCTGAAGCTAAACGAAAAATTTATCAAAAGGCAGCTACCTGTCTGGTTAATGCAGATGATAGTAATAGCTGGTATGAGCCAACTGAACAAAATCAAAAAGTAATTCGCTTCGGTATTGCGACCGCTGAACAGCAACCTGAGTGGAATGTGGACATTAGTCAAAATGCCATTTTCCATAATGGCAAAACAATACTCAGTATCAGTGAATTAACACTACAGGGGATCCACAATGCATTGAATGTTGCAGTGGCCTTGGCCTTAGTGGAAATAGCAGGCATTGAATTAACCAAGCCTGTGCTAGAGGCAGCAAAAAACTATCAGGGTTTACCGCACCGCTGTCAGCTGGTTGGGATCAAAAACGGTGTGACCTTCATTAATGATTCAAAGGCAACCAATGTTGGTGCAACTGTTGCGGCTATTCAAAGCTTTAAGCCACAGTTTGCTGACAATATTGTGCTCATTGCTGGTGGTGATGCTAAGGGTGCTGATTTGTCCAGCCTGAAAGACATTATTGATGAAACCGTCAAAGCCGTTGTGTGCTTTGGTAAGGATGCGCCAGCAATCGCCAAGTTGAGCCCACAGAAGTCACAACTGGTCAGTAACTTGCAAGAGGCAGTAACTACTGCGAATCAATATGCGCAAGCAGGTGATTTGGTTCTTCTATCACCAGCCTGTGCCAGTTTAGATATGTTCGCTAACTATATGCAGCGTGGCGAACAATTTGTTCAATGTGTGGAGGCGCTATGACTAGCATCCTGAATACATTGAGAATCACGGATTTCATGGAACAGCTGAAGCTGTCTGACCCGCGTACTCGTCTGGATCCCTGGTTGCTGGGACCTGTCATGATTCTATTAGCGATTGGCTTGATGATGGTCGCATCAAGTTCAATGCCATTCGCTGAAGATCACATGAACGGCAATGAGTTCCACTTCTTGATAAGGCACGTTATTTACCTATATATTGCGGTTGTGGCATCGGTATTAGTACTGCAACTTGATACTCGATTCTGGCAGGTTAACGGAATCTACATGCTGCTATTAGGCATCATTTTGTTGATGCTGGTGTTAGTGATTGGCAAAGAAGTTAATGGCAGTAAACGTTGGATTGGTGTTGGTCCATTGACAGTTCAACCAGCAGAATTAATGAAGTTCTTCATCGTAACCTATCTTGCGGGCTATTTGGTTCGTCGTAGTGATGAGTTACAGACGCAAATTAAAGGCTTTACCAAACCTTTATTGGTGATTGGTTTAGTGGTTGCTTTCTTACTGCTGCAACCAGACTTCGGTTCGTCTGCAGTTATTGTTGCGACCGCTCTTGCTATGTTGTTCCTGGCTGGCGCTAAGCTGTGGCAGTTCATATCACTTACCGCTTTTGTTGGCGTAGTAATGGCGCTGGTTGCCTGGAAAGAACCCTATCGGATGAAGCGCTTAACTAGCTTCCTTGATCCTTGGGCTGATCAATTTGGTAGCGGCTATCAATTAGTTCAGTCTTTGATTGCTTTCGGGCGTGGCGACTGGTTCGGAGTAGGGCTGGGTAACAGCGTACAAAAGTTGTCTTACTTACCTGAAGCGCACACAGACTTTGTGTTTGCAGTATTTGCAGAAGAGTTTGGCTTTGTTGGCGTTCTGTTCGTCATCATCCTGTTTTCAATAATTTTATTACGCAGTCTTAGCATTGGTCGTCGTGCTCTGAAAATGGAACAGTATTTCGCTGCCTATATCAGCTATGGATTTGGTTTCTGGTTGAGCTTACAGGCATTAATCAATATTGGAGTATCTAGCGGAAGCCTGCCGACCAAAGGTTTGACCTTGCCGTTTATCAGCTATGGTGGCAACTCTTTGATCGTTACCTGTATGGCAATAGCTATCATCTTGCGTGTGGATTTTGAGGTGCGTCGTCGTGAGCATGAATTTGCCAAAGTAAAACGCGAGTATCGCTCTGCGAGAGGAGGTCAGGATGACTAAACGAATCTTATTGATGGCAGGCGGAACTGGCGGACATATCTTCCCGGCGTTAGCAGTCGGAAAAGAATTACAGCAGGAAGGTTGGAGTCTGCATTGGCTGGGATCACAGGGCGGAATGGAGCAGGACTTAGTTCCCAAGCATGATATTCCGATGAGCTTATTGCCAGTTAAAGGCATTCGTAATAAAGGTCTGTTGTCTTTAATTAAAGCACCATTTCAACTGATGAAAAGTGTTTGGCTGGCCCGCAAAGCGATTAAACAATTTAAACCGGATGTAGTACTGGGAATGGGGGGCTTTGCCAGTGGACCTGGGGGCATTGCCGCAAAACTATGCGGGGTTCCATTAGTCATTCATGAGCAAAATGCCATTGCCGGAATGACTAATACTCAATTAAGCAGATTCAGTCGCTGGACATTACAGGCCTACCCGGGCGCATTCCCGGAAAGTGAAAAAGTAAAGACAGTTGGTAACCCTGTTAGACAGGATATCGGTAGTGATAAGGATCCATCAGAAAGAATCGAAATGGATAACCGAAGTGTGCATATTCTAGTGGTGGGTGGAAGCCGAGGCGCAGCTGTTTTTAATGAAGAGTTACCGGAAACTTTTAGCCTGGTGAATAGCGGGCTGGAAGTTCATGTAAAGCATCAATGCGGGAAAGGTAATCATGAATCAGTTACCGCAAGATACGATGCAGCTGCAACAGATAAAGTTAAGTTTGAAGTCTGTGAGTTTATCGATGATATGGCGCAAGCTTACCGATGGGCAGACCTTGTCGTGTGTCGCGCAGGTGCATTGACAGTAGCTGAAATTGCAATGGCTGGATGCGTAGCGATATTTGTACCTTATCCGCATGCAGTAGATGACCATCAAACCTATAACGCACGATATCTTGCCGATCAGGGTGCTGCATTAATCATTCAGCAACATGATTTGAGTAAGGAAAGGTTAGCACAGGAAATTACTGCGTTGGCTAATGACAAAGAACATTTAATAGATATGGCAAGAAAATCACAGGCGCTGGCAAGACCGGAAGCAACTCGTACAGTTGCTGAGTATTGTAAGCAGGCGGCTGAAGAAAAAGCAGAATTGAAAGCGAGAAATAGAACATGAATTCTAACAGTACATTAATGCAACAGATTCCAGAGATGCGTCGAATTCGTCGTATCCACTTTATCGGTATCGGTGGTGCCGGGATGAGTGGTATTGCAGAAGTATTGTTGAATTTGGGTTACCAGGTTTCTGGGTCCGATTTGCGTGAAAGTAAAGTAACGGAACGCCTAAAAACGTTAGGTGCTGAAATCTTTATTGGTCACAGAAGGGACAACATTAGAGATGTGAATGTGGTGGTTGCTTCAACTGCAATCCCAAAAACTAATCCTGAATTAGAGGCCGCTCGTGAGCACCGCATTCCGGTGGTTCCTCGTGCAGAAATGTTAGCGGAGCTAATGCGCTTCAGACATGGAGTTGCAGTGGCCGGTACACACGGTAAGACGACTACTACTAGTTTAATTGCCAGTATTTTTGCAGAAGGTGGGCTCGATCCGACATTTGTAATTGGTGGCTTGCTCAATAGTGCAGGATCGAATGCGCGTCTCGGAACCAGTCGCTTCTTTATTGCCGAAGCGGATGAAAGCGATGCATCATTCCTTCATCTTCAGCCAATGGTTGCAGTAGTTACTAACATCGAAGCTGACCATATGGACACCTATGGCGGTGACTTTAAGAATCTCGAAAATAACTTTATAGATTTTCTGCATAACTTACCGTTTTATGGTCTGGCTGTATTGTGCATTGATGACAAAACGGTGCAGGAAATTATGCCACGAATTACTCGCCCGACCGTTACCTATGGTTTCAGCGAGAATGCAGATGTTAGGGCGATTGATTTCACACAGTCAGGTACCAAAAGTCACTTTAAAGTGATTCGTCGTGACCATGAAGGTGAGCTTGAAATAACTTTGAATTTGCCAGGTCGTCACAATGTGCAGAATGCTTTGGCAGCAATTGCTGTCGCCAGTGAAGATGGTGTTTCAAATGCAGCGATCCAGAAAGCACTTGCTGAATTTGGTGGCATTGGCCGTCGATTCCAGATGTACGGCGATTTTGAAGTTGACGGTAAAACTATCACCTTACTTGATGATTACGGACACCATCCGAGTGAAGTCATGGCAACTATTGAAGCAATGCGTCGTAGTTGGCCAGAACGTCGCCTTGTTATGGTTTATCAACCGCATCGCTACAGCCGTACCCGCGATTTGTATGAAGATTTCAGTAAAGTTCTTTCTGAGGTCGATGCGTTATTGTTGCTTGAAGTCTATCCGGCAGGTGAAGAGCCAATCCCAGGTGCGGATAGCCGCTCCTTGTGTCGAAGCATTCGTCAGCGTGGAAAAATAGAACCAATTCATGTTGAAAAAATTTCACAACTTCCAGAACTATTGAGCAATATTTTGCAAGACGGGGATGTCGTTGTGACTCAAGGTGCTGGCAATGTAGGGGCACTCGCTCCAGCATGGGCTGAAGTCAAAATGGATTTGAGTAAATTAAACATGGAGGCCGAATAATGAGTATCGAAAAATTCGGCAAGGTCGCCGTGCTTTATGGCGGTCACTCGGCAGAACGGGATGTGTCGTTACGCAGTGGTAAGGCTGTTCATAGTGCGTTGAATGCGGTTGGCATTGAAGCTGTTCTAATAGACCCAAAAGTAGATGGTCTGGAAGCTATAAAAAACAGTCAATGTGATCGGGTCTGGAATGCATTACATGGCCGTGGTGGCGAAGATGGTGTTATTCAAGCGCACCTACAATTGCTAGGCCTTCCTTATACCGGAAGTGGTGTCATGGCTTCTGCAATCGCCATGGATAAATTGCGCACGAAATTGATTTGGCAAGCGATGGGTTATCCGGTAGCAAAGCACCGTATGTTGAATACCGGTGTTTTAAGTATCGAACAAGCTGCAGACGTATTAGCCGATATGAATGACTGCGTGATGGTAAAGCCGATTCGTGAAGGTTCAAGTGTCGGTATGGCCAAAGCTAATAATGCAGAAACGTTAGTCGAAGCGGTGAATAGTGCTAAGCAGTATGACCGAGAAGTGATGCTGGAACAGTGGATTGATGGTGATGAATACACTGTCAGTATTTTAAATGGCAAAGCATTGCCGAGCATTCGGGTCAAAACGCCGAATACTTTTTATGATTTCCAGGCCAAATACCAAAGTAATACCACCGAGTATTTATGTCCAAGCGGCTTGAATGCTGAAGATGAAGCAGAACTGGCCGAGTTATCTCAGGTAGCATTTTATGCGCTGGGTTGTGAAGGTTGGGGGCGAGTCGATTTGATGCGAGAGCGCTCAAGCGGCAACTGGTATTTGCTTGAAGTAAACACTGTACCTGGCATGACCGAAACCTCATTGGTTCCTAAAGCTGCGAAACAGTCAGGCATGAGTTTTGAAGAGCTGGTGGTGGCGGTACTTGAAACCAGTTTTGTAGAAAGAAACTAACGGATATTAATTGATATGGCAAAGATGGCAACACGCGAAGAACGTAAACAAGCGAAAAGCTTGAAAGGCTGGATTAAGCCTTTGAAGTGGGTGCTTGGTATTGCTTCTGCCAGTGCGCTTGTTGTGGCTGTAGTCTTTGCCGGAATTTGGGTGTTTAGCATTAATACTGACAACGTATTCCCAATTAATAGACTTGAAGTATTTGAGCAGCAGTTTACATCGGCTGATGAGGTCAAAGTAGCAATGAAGTCGATAGATGACCGTGGCTTCTTCACTATGGATATGAAAACTGCTGAAGAAATATTTGTCGCGTTACCTTGGGTGAAGTCGGTACGTTTACGCAAAGTTTGGCCGGATACATTGCAAGTTACTGTAGATGAATATGAGCCATTGGCATATTGGGGACTGAATGGCGTGGTCTCTGTTGAAGGCAAAGTTTTTTATCCTGATCAGCTTCCCGATATGAACTGGGTAAAGCTTCAGGGGCCAGATGAAATGGCAAAGGATTTAACGGTGCTGTTGCAGACCTATCAAGAACAGTTATTGAAGAAGTCATTGTTCATTGAAGGTATGCAGTTGAGTGAAAGAGGTGCCATAAGTTTGACGCTGAATGACGGACTCGTTGTGCAGCTTGGCAAGGTGCATGTGGAAGAGAGAATAGAGCGCCTTTTGAATCACATAGATGTGTTAAAAACGCATAAGTCAGATGCATTGGCTTACGTGGACTTGAGATATCAAAACGGTTTTGCAGCTAAATGGTTTAGCAATACAACACCGCTAGAAAACGGTGGGGGCAATAGGTAAAGCAATGTCGAAATCATCAGAAAAACGATTAATTGTGGGATTGGATATTGGCACGTCAAAAGTCGTGGCCATTGTTGGGGAAGTTGGCAGTGATAATACAGTAGATATTATCGGCATCGGCTCCCATCCTTCACGCGGAATGAAAAAAGGCGTGGTGGTAAATATTGAGTCGACAGTTGCCTCAATACAACGAGCTATTGAAGAGGCAGAGCTAATGGCTGGCTGTCAGATTCATTCGGTCTATACAGGCATCGCAGGCAGTCATATAAAAAGCCTCAACTCGCACGGAATAGTAGCGATTAAAGATCATGAAGTAGCACAAAGCGATGTTGACCGTGTGATTGATGCAGCAAAAGCAGTGGCTATTCCAGCAGACCAGAAAATACTGCATGTCCTACCGCAGGAGTTTGTCATCGATAACCAGGAAGGCATTCGTGAGCCGGTTGGTATGTCTGGTGTGCGTCTGGAAGCAAAAGTTCACATGGTTACCGGCGCGGTCAGTGCAGCGCAAAATATTACCAAGTGCGTGGCCCGTTGCGGCCTGGAAACTGAAGACGTCATTCTAGAGCAATTAGCCTCAAGTTATGCGGTACTGACAGAAGATGAAAGAGAGTTAGGTGTTTGTCTGATTGATATTGGTGGCGGTACAACAGACATCGCGATTTTCACTGGCGGTGCCATTCGTCATACCGCAGTGATTCCAATTGCTGGCGACCAGGTGACCAATGACATTGCGGTTGCATTGCGCACGCCAACTCAATTTGCAGAAGACATCAAAATTAAATACGCCTGCGCTTTACGTCAGTTGACGAACTTGGATGAAACCATCGAAGTGCCGAGTGTGGGAGATAGACAACCTCGTCGCCTCTCGCGTCAAATTTTAGCGGATGTGGTTGAGCCACGTTACAGCGAGTTGTTCGAGCTGGTTCAGGCCGAAATTCGTCGCAGTGGCTTTGAAAATCTGATTGCTGCCGGCATCGTCATTACCGGTGGTGGATCGAAAATGGAAGGCCTTATGGAGCTGGCTGAAGAAGTGTTCCACATGCCAGTGCGTCAAGGCATGCCACAGCACATCAAAGGATTAGTGGATGTGGTTAAAAATCCAATTTATGCAACCGGTGTTGGCTTATTGATCTACGGAAAACAGGATCTGGGCCATCATCGTGAAAGAAATGTAACCGGCTTTAATGGGCTCTTTGAGCGCATGAAAAAATGGTTTAGTGGTTTTTAATAAAGCGCGGATCGCTTTGTTGAAAAAAGTGGAAGTAACTGTTGTTAAAGCACAAGTGTTAATTCACATTTTGTGTAAGCAATTTCAAAGTAAATCGAAGGGGAAATTATTATGGCTAACATGTTTGAATTAGTAGATAGCTGTCAGAACAGCGCGATCATTAAGGTGATCGGCGTTGGTGGTGGCGGTGGTAACGCCGTCGAACATATGGTGAAAGCCAATATTGATGGTGTTGAGTTCATCTGTGCTAATACGGATGCTCAGGCGTTGGAATCTTCAACTGCCAAAACCACTATTCAGATTGGACAAAACATTACGCGTGGTCTTGGTGCTGGCGCTAACCCAGAAGTGGGTCGTCAGGCTGCACATGAAGATCGCGAACGTATCATGGAAGTGCTGCAAGGTTCTGACATGGTATTTATTACTGCCGGTATGGGCGGTGGTACCGGTACAGGTGCAGCACCAGTTATTGCTGAGATTGCCAAAGAAATGGGCATCTTGACAGTGGCTGTAGTCACAAAGCCGTTCAAATTTGAACGTAAAAAACGCATGGCATTAGCGGAAGCTGGAATTGATGAGCTGCGTCAATCAGTTGACTCATTAATCATCATTCCAAACGACAAGCTGGTTGCTCAGTTTGCTGGCTTACGTTTAACCGAAGCTTTCGCATCAGCAAACTCTGTTCTGCATGGCGCGGTACAAGGTATTGCTGAATTGATCACTTGCCCAGGCTTAATCAACGTTGACTTTGCCGACGTTCGCACGGTAATGGCGGAGCAGGGCCAGGCAATGATGGGTACCGGTATTGCTGCCGGCGAAGGCCGCGCACAAATCGCCGCCGATATGGCAGTTGCCAGTCCATTGCTTGAAGATGTCGACTTGTCCGGTGCTCGAGGTATTCTGGTTAACATCACTGCCAACGAAGACTTTACCATTGATGAGTTCTCGGAAGTGTGTGAAGTGATTGAAGATATCGCGCATGAAGATGCGACGGTTGTCGTGGGTACTGCTATTGATGCTCAAATGGGTGATGAAATTCGAGTAACTGTGGTAGCGACAGGTTTAGGTCAGGAAGCAAATATGCGCTTAGTCAGCAATAGCCGCAACGAGCAGAAAGAAGTGCGTAAAGCAAACGGTGACCTGGATTATGGACAGTTAGATTTACCACCATCAATCCGCAAGCAGGCGGGCGCTAGCTCAGTTCCTGAGCAGAGCTCAAAAATGGCGGTTGGTAGTGACGTAGATAACTTTCTGGATATTCCAGCTTTCCTGAGAAAGCAGGCGGACTAATAAGTGCCATAGCCGGCCACTGGGCTTATCGTTATCGGCGATATTCTTGGTGATTGGGTGATAAGGTGAAACTTATTGAAAAAGTTGCTTTCATACTTTGAACAGTACGAAGAGGCACTCCCTTCGAGCGTCTTCGTACTGTTTTGCCTGTTTAACTGTTCAGCCTCTATTCAACGCTGTTCGGTTAGGCTAATAAGGAAGTCAGCCAAGGCGGAAAGTGTGAGCTAGCGCAAGGTTTGTATCTATTTGTACTTATATAAATCAATAGTTAAACAAATATTTCAAACAACTGTCTAAAAAATGTTCAAAAATTGTTCAAAGAAATGACTTATTGTGATACTATGCGCTAGAATTTGAGTAGATTACACCTAAAGTCTTGATTTTCAAGGCGTTGGAGAAACTGAATGATAAGACAACGTACGTTGAAGACAACCATTCGCGCTACTGGCGTGGGGCTACACACAGGAGAAAAAGTGTATTTGACCCTTCGACCAGCACCAGTGGATACAGGGATTGTGTTCCGTCGCGTTGATCTGGACCCGATTGTTGAGATTGAAGCTAAACCAGAAAATGTGGGTGATACCACGCTTTCAACCTGCTTGGTTAAAGATGATGTTCGCATTTCTACGGTTGAGCATTTGCTATCTGCGATGGCTGGCTTGGGCCTTGATAATGCGTATATTGACGTATCGGCACCAGAAGTACCAATTATGGACGGCAGTGCCAGTCCTTTCGTATTCCTTTTGCAGTCTGCCGGTATCACTGAGCAGAATGCACCAAAGAAATTCATCAAAATCAAAAAGCGTGTTGAAGTTGAAGATGAAGGCAAAACTGCTGTATTTGAGCCATTTGATGGCTTCAAAGTGGCTTTCACTATCGATTTCGACCATCCTGTATTTAAGAAGAGTCGTCAAACAGCAGTTATCGATTTTTCCAGCACCTCATTTGTTAAAGAAGTAAGTCGTGCTCGTACTTTTGGCTTTATGAAAGATATCGAGTATTTACGTGCTCATAACTTAGCATTGGGTGGCAGTCAGGATAACGCTATCGTAATGGATGATTTCCGTGTTCTTAATGAAGATGGTCTTCGTTACGACGACGAATTTGTAAAGCATAAAATATTAGATGCCATTGGTGATTTGTTCCTTTTAGGCCATAGTTTAATCGGTGCCTTCTCGGGCTATAAATCTGGCCATGCACTAAATAATAAATTGATTCGTACCTTAATGGCGGACGAAACTGCGTGGGAACTAGCAACTTATGAAGATGCTAATGCAGCGCCAATTTCCTATATCATGAACCCAGCGCTATCAGTCTAGCGCTGGATTTTGTATGAGCAGGAAAATTAAGGATTGAATTTTTAGTAATATTTATAGTATTTTCTGTCCAGTTTTCAGACAAGTAAGTCGAAAAAATATAAACGCCAGGAATTAGCTGGCGTTTGCTGGTTTTAAAAGACTGATAAAAAGTAGGGTTTTTAGGGTGTCGATTTATTGGGATCAATTTTGATTTGAATATTGGCAAGACCTAAAAAACCAGCTTTTCTGAGTTGAGTGAGTAACTCGGAAGATTGATACCGAAGTCGAGTAGCCCATACGGGGCTGTCAGCAGTAATAACCAGACTGGTTTTATTGTATTCGGAGACAGTGCAGTGCTTTTGCAAGTCTTTGGGTAAATGCTGATGGATACTATCGGTAATGGATTTCAGGGAATCTGCTTTATCGAGCAGCCCTTTCAACACACTGTCAGGTGAGTTGAGCACATCAGCCACGGATTTGGCTCGGAAAGGACGCTTCATAAGCTCAATATTTCTGGGCTAAATTTAAAGTTGGCATCCATTGTATGCTGACGGGGTAGAATTGTCATCTTGCAAGCTTGCTTGTAAATGATACTAACGAACGTGGGTGAGTATGCGAATAACCATTATTAAGAGTGATCAAAAAGGAATTAAGGCATTGGAATTTGGACGTTCTAAATTAGTGGTATTTAGCCTTCTTGGAGCTGTTGCTTTAACAGCAGTGGTGGCTTTAACTCATTTCGCAACTCGCTGGTCCTTACAACAGGACCTGGTGAGCGAAGCTGCAATAAAAAAGTGGCAACAAGAGCTCATTTCACAGAAAGAACAGTTAGAAGAAGCAAAACGCATTTCAGAGAGCCAGATTCAGGCATTATCAACACGATTAGCTACTATGCAGGCTTATTTACTGCGTCTTGATGCCGCCGGTGCAAGATTGGTTGCATCCGCTGGAATTGAGGACGAATTTGGTTTTGGTGAGGATCCTGCAATTGGTGGTCCTAGCGAAGACGTTTCTGCAACGACCTCAAGTTATAACGACGTTGTAGTGTTCCTGGATCAGCTTGAAAGCAATATCAATGCAAAAGAGCAGGAGCTGTCCGCACTTGAGTCATTGATTCTTGATAAAGAAATTAACACCGAGCAGCAAATTACTGGCCGTCCAATAACTTCAGGCTGGCTATCTTCTCCTTACGGCTATCGTGCCGATCCATTCACGGGCAAAAGAGCATGGCACTCTGGTGTAGACTTCTCTTCACTGGAAGGCTCCGACGTGATTGTGACTGCAGCGGGTGTTGTGACTACGGTCGATCGCAAGCCAGGCTATGGTGTTTTTGTTGAAGTCAGTCATGGTGGCGGTTACACAACTCGCTATGGTCACAACAAGAGCGTATTAGTCAAAAAAGGCGATATCGTCAAGAAAGGGCAGGTGATTGCCAAAGTAGGAAGCACTGGACGGTCAACTGGCCCACATGTTCATTATGAAATCACTAAAAACGGTAAAAAGCTGAACCCTTATAAATACCTGAAAAATTAATAGTTATAAGCCCCGTTTTGGGGCTTTTGCTTTAATGGCGACTAATTCCTGGAACAACATTGAAATGCCTCCTTCTTGCCCCCATAAGTTGAAAATACTGCTCGAAAACCCCGCTCAGACGTTTACAGCGACAAGAATATGGGTACAATCGAGTGCTTCAAAGATTAAATATCTGCTATAGGCTTGCAATTAAGGGGCTTTCATCACTTCAAGCTGCACTTGCAATCTATAGTTAATACAACATAGACACAAGAAAGAACAATATGAGTTTCTTAAGCAAAATTTTCGGAAGTCGTAACGAACGAACCCTTAAAAAATTACGCAAAACGGTTGAGCTGATCAATCAATTAGAGCCTGAAATGGAGGCTCTTTCAGACGAACAACTGAAAGCAAAAACAACTGAATACAAAGAGCGCCTGGAAAAAGGCGAAACTTTGGATCAGATACTTCCGGAAGCTTTTGCAACTGTGCGTGAGGCCAGTAAGCGAACTTTAGGATTGCGTCATTTCGATGTGCAGCTGATAGGTGGCATGGTGTTGCACAGCGGTAAAGTTGCTGAAATGCGAACCGGTGAGGGTAAAACCTTAGTTGCGACTCTTCCTGTTTATCTGAATGCATTATCAGGTTTGGGTGTGCATGTTATTACCGTCAATGACTACCTGGCTCAACGTGACGCTAACTGGATGAAGCCGGTTTACAACTTCCTGGGAATGGATGTTGGGGTGATTCTTTCTGGTCAGTCGCATGAAGAAAAACAACAGGCTTACGCTGCCGACATTACTTACGGTACCAATAACGAATACGGTTTTGATTATTTGCGCGATAACATGGCGTTCCAGAAAGAACATCGTGTGCAGCGTGAATTGAACTTCGCTGTTATTGACGAAGTTGACTCGATTCTGATTGATGAAGCGCGTACCCCATTAATTATTTCCGGGCCAACTGAAGACAGCTCAGAAATGTATCGCGCTATTGATAAATTGATTCCAAAATTGGAAGAGCAAGATCACGAGTCAGAAGAAGGCGAGCAGGACACGGGTGATTACACCGTTGATGAAAAATCCAAACAGGCTCATCTGACCGAAAAAGGCCAGGAGTATATTGAAGAACTACTTCGCCAGAATGGTCTCCTACCTGCCGAGCAAAGTCTTTATAGCCCTGCCAGTATTGCATTATTGCACCATGTGAATGCAGCACTTCGTGCCCATAAGCTGTTCAAGAAAGATGTCGATTATGTGGTTAAAGATGGTCAGGTTGTCATTGTAGATGAGCACACCGGTCGTACCATGCCGGGACGTCGTTGGTCAGATGGCCTGCATCAGGCAATTGAGGCCAAAGAGCGTGTAGAGATTCAAAATGAAAATCAGACGCTGGCTTCCATTACCTTCCAGAATTATTTCCGCTTATACAACAAACTTTCGGGTATGACGGGTACCGCCGATACCGAAGCCACCGAATTACACATGATTTATGGCCTTGATGTTGTAGTCATACCTACTAACAAGCCAATGCTTCGTGATGATAAAGGCGATTTGATTTATCTGACTAAGCAGGAAAAGTATGCTGCCATTATTGAAGAAATCAAAGAGCTTCAGGCTAAAGGTCAGCCGGTGCTTGTCGGTACCGTTTCGATTGAGTCTTCAGAGCTGATTTCGAAAGAATTAAAGAAAGCCAAAATTAAACACCAGGTACTTAATGCTAAATTCCACGCGAAAGAAGCGGACATCATTGCTCAGGCTGGACGTCCGGGAACTGTGACCATCGCAACCAATATGGCGGGTCGTGGTACCGATATTGTGCTGGGTGGTAACTTACAGGCCGATATTGATGCTCTGGGCGAAAACCCCACGGCAGAGCAGATTGCTAAAGCCAAAGAAGAGTGGGAAAAGCGTCATCAGGCAGTGCTTGATGCCGGTGGCTTAGCAATTATTGGTACTGAGCGTCACGAATCTCGTCGTATCGATAACCAGTTACGTGGTCGTTCAGGCCGTCAGGGTGACCCTGGTTTGAGTCGCTTTTATCTGTCATTAGAAGATGACCTGATGCGTATTTTTGCCTCCGAGCGTTTAGGCATGATGATGCAGCGCTTGGGCTGGGATGAAGGTGAAGCGCTTGAACACAAGATGGTTTCGCGTGCGATTGAAAATGCGCAGCGTAAAGTTGAGCAGCGTAACTTTGATATTCGTAAAAACCTGCTTGAGTATGACGATGTTGCCAATGATCAGCGTCGCGTCATCTATGAGCAGCGAAACGATTTGATGGAGTTGGAAGATATTTCCGATACTATTGCAGATTTACGTGATGACGTCGTTTATAACCTGATCAGCGAATATATTCCGCCACAGTCCATTGAAGAAATGTGGGACGTTAAAGGTCTTGAGCAACGTCTTGAGCAGGACTTTGATATTGAACTGCCACTACAGCAATGGCTGGATGAGGATGACAAGCTGGCCGAAGAAGGTTTGCGCCAACGCATCCATGAAGCAGTTGAAAAGGCTTATCAGGAAAAAGAAGCTCAGTTGCCCGATCCAATGTTGATGCGCAAGCTTGAAAAACAGGTAATGCTGCAGGAGCTGGATCGCCACTGGAAAGAACATCTGGCCAATATGGATCATCTTCGTCAAGGGATCTGGATGCGTAGTCATGCACAGAAGAATCCAAAACAGGAATATAAGCGCGAAGCATTTGATCTCTTTTCGGGTATGCTGGATAACCTCAAGCATGATGTGGTCACCTTATTAGCAAAAGTGCGCTTCAGAATGCCGGAAGAAGAAGTGGAAGCCATGAAACGCAAAGAAGTGAATCAGGCTGGCATGCAGGCCCAGCACGACTCAGCTTCAGCATTGCCGCAGAGCGAAACGGCGCGTCAGGCAGAAACTTTTGTTCGTGAACAGCCTAAAGTAGGTCGTAATGAACCTTGCCCATGCGGTTCAGGCAAGAAGTTCAAGCAATGTCACGGTAAGATCGAATCGTAAGTTAGTTTATGAGTAACGTTATTCGGGTCGCGGTTGCTGTCATTCAGCGTCGCGACCGAATTTTGATTGCCAAACGTCCGCAGCATTTGCATAAAGGTGGTTACTGGGAGTTTCCAGGTGGCAAGCAGGAAGACGATGAGCCAATCGAACAGGCGTTAATCCGTGAATGTTTCGAAGAGCTAGCGATTATCCCTACCAAGTTTTTTCCATTGATTCAGATTGAACACAAGTATCCAGAAAAGTCGGTTTTGCTGGATGTGTGGACTGTGACGGATTATATGGGGGTGCCGAAAGGCGTTGAAGGGCAACCACTTCTCTGGTGCCCAGTCAGCCAGTTAGATGAGTTTCAATTCCCCGAAGCCAACCTGGCGATTGTCGAGGCTATTAAAAACTAAACTAATCTTGATTGCGACTTAGTTGATCAACTGTATCAGGATCAAGTGGTTTACCAGCGATTCGATGACCTTCGCTCGCCCATTCGCCCAGATCAATCAGCTTGCAACGCTGGCTACAAAATGGCTTAAACTCATTATCATCTTTCCACGCCACAGCCTTTTCGCAAGTGGGACACTTTACAATTAATGCTTTACTCATAACGCCTATACATATTCATTGAACTTAATTGACGCTATTATAACGGAAAATAGCTTTTGTAGGTGGTATAAGTCGCAAAGCGATATCACCCAACCAAAAACGTAGGGACAGATCACTACTTGTCCGTACAAAACAAGCAAATATAAAGAAGAGAATACTGTGCCGCATCCTTTTTACATCAATCTAACAACAGGCCTGATTCAACCAGCTCGTTTCGTGCCAACCGAACATTGTGATGAGCGTGAAGAGCCCAGAGATATCAGCTTGCTGGTCATCCACAACATTAGCCTGCCGCCCAAGCAGTTCGGTGGGCCCTATATTGACCAGTTATTCACAGGTTCGCTTAACCCTTCCGAGCATCCCTATTTTGAAGACATCGCAGCATTGCGTGTATCCAGTCATTTATTGATTAGACGAAATGGCGAGCTGGTGCAGTATGTGCCATTTCAAAAGCGAGCCTGGCATGCCGGTGTTTCAAGTTTCGAGGGTAGGGAAAAGTGCAACGACTTTTCGATAGGCATCGAGCTTGAAGGTTCTGACAATATTCCCTATGAGGAAGCTCAGTACCAGGTGCTGGCCAGTGTTTCAAAAGTCATTTTAAAGGCCTACCCACAGATTACAGCAGAGCGTATAACCGGTCATTCGGATATAGCACCAGGGCGTAAAACCGATCCTGGTCCAGCTTTTGACTGGAATTACTATCGACGGTTACTGCTGGATAACTCAGCTGGCTGAAAAACCACTTTGAGTCATCCCCCTTAATCCGTAAAATACTGTCACCAATCAATACTTGAAGATGTGTCAATCGCATCCCACCAAAACCAAGCGTACAGGAAGCCTCATGATCGAAACGCCATACCAGCAGCAGCTAGCAACCGAAATTCCCCAGCAGGTCAATCTTGCTCTTAAGGAAGATCTGGGTGGTACTAGCGGAAAGGACGTCACAGCAGAACTTATTAGTGAAGATAAAACTGCAACCGGTAAATTGATCACTCGTGAGGATGCCGTTGTGTGTGGCATAGACTGGTTTAATGCAGTGTTTCATAAGCTGGAGCCGAGTATCGAGATTGAGTGGTTCTGTCAGGATGGTGACAAGGTTCGCGCCCATGACAAGTTGTGCGAATTGCGAGGTAATGCTCGAAAAATACTGACCGGTGAACGTACTGCCATGAATTTCCTGCAAACCCTGTCTGGAACAGCAACCACTACCGCCCGTTACGCAGCTGAATTAAAAGGTACTTCATGCAAGCTGCTGGATACGCGTAAAACCATTCCCATGTTGCGCCTGGCGCAGAAGTACGCCGTCTACTGTGGCGGTGGGCGAAACCATCGTATCGGCCTGTTTGACGCCTTCCTGATTAAAGAAAACCATATCATATCGGCAGGCTCTATCGAAAAAGCCGTACAGAAAGCTCGTCAGTTGCATCCTGATATCATGGTCGAAGTGGAGGTCGAAACCTTTGCCCAACTGGATCAGGCGTTGGATGCAGGAGCCGATGTGATCATGCTCGACAACTTCTCCATCGACGATATGCGAACCGGCGTTGCCATTAATCAGGTTCATTCCCACACCGCCAAAATCGAAGCCTCCGGCAACGTCAGCCTCGAAACCTTGCGCGATATTGCTGATACTGGTGTCGACTTTATCTCAGTAGGCGCTCTAACCAAACATATCCAGGCCGTCGACCTCTCGCTCAGGCTGGAGTTATAACCGACGGTTATTACAGTATAAAAAGCTAATATGGTAGGCTAGCGCTCGTCCACTAAGGTGTGACCTAACAAAATAAGGTAGGCTGGTGATGAGCGGAGCGAATCCCAGCTTTGTATTAAATATTTGTCTTAAATTTGCTGGGATTCGCTTCGCTCATCACCAGCCTACAAAAGAATTGCAAGCTACTGAATCAAGAATAATCAAAACCAAACAACCATATAGCAAATGAACCATGAAAAAAGGCTACGTTTACATATTGACCAATCCAAGAAAAACAGTGTTCTACACGGGAATAACCTATAACCTTGGCAAACAGGTATTCGAGCATAAAAACAAAATTGCTGAAGGGGTGACTCGTAACTATAACTGCAACGAGTTGGTATATTACGAAATTACCGAATCACTGGAAAAAGCCCAGGCAAGAGAAAAAGAAATCAAAGCAGAATGCCGACTCGGCAAAGAAGAGCTGATAGAACGCTTTAACCCAGAGTGGAAAGATCTCTCAAGCGATTTGCTAGCAATTAAAAAGCGCTAGCTCCTGTCGGTTGGATAAGACGCGTGGCGACGCCATCCAACGAAAGTGTAGGGACAAGTCACGAAAAAAGCCTTGGTGAAAGTATCGAACATAACCGTAGGTTGGATAACGGCGAATGATGCACCCCAACACTGGCGAATCTAATTCGGTTAAATTGTCGGATGATGCCCCAAAAATGGCCTTATGCAACCCAAAAGACTATCTACAAACAGTTACAAAGCTGACAAAAATTGTCACTTTTTCCTTCGCTTGGTCAAAAAAACAACACTTTGTATGCTTTTTGAAAAGCAAATTCGCATATAACTGTGACGTAAATCATTGTTTTTGCTCAGTGTCAGGATATTTAACTATAAGCTGTTGCTATTCATGACACGCAAAGGATATATTTGTTTACAGATTTGTTCACACAGGGAAGCGCTACTTACATTCAGTAATGGCCCGTGTAGTTTTGATCAGATTATACGGAATCCTCTGTGAACAGATTTAAACTTAAACAATTTGCAAATTCTTTATAAAGAATAGGAGAGAGTCTTATGCAAACTAAAAAACAAGCGGGTTTCACCCTTATCGAATTGATGATCGTAATTGCGATTATCGGTATTCTTGCTGCACTAGCTATTCCAGCATACCAAGATTACACAATCCGTACTAAAGTAGGTGAAGGTGTTGCTCTTGCTGCTGAAGCAAAAACTGCAGTAGCTGAAACTGCTTCGTCACTAGGTGGCCTAGCAAATGTTACTGGTGGCGCTGCGGGTAATACTGGTTATACTTTCCCAGCTGCGGGTACAGACTACGTAAGTAGTGTTGTAATTGCTGATGGCGGTGAAATTACTATTAGTATGGGTGGTACAGAGGGTACTGGTGCAACAACAGAGCCAGTTCTTGTTCTTACTCCATCTCAGGCTGGCGGCGCTGCTGAAGCCCCAATTGAGTGGACATGTACTTTGAGTGCAGGTTTAGCCAAGCACGTTCCTGCTAACTGTCGTGGTGCTGCTGCTCCATAATATATAGTTTGAAACTGAAAAAAAGCGGGCCTTGGCTCGCTTTTTTTTTAGCACTACAATTGTAGGGATAAGTCAGGATTAGCCAGAGGCAGCACTAGTATGCATCTTAGTCTAAACAAGTATTTCAGAAGCTTAAGCTTTGATGTGCTATTTATTTTTTTGATTCCTTTTTTAGCTATAGCTACCGCTTATATTACATGGTTCGCTCCGCAGTATTTTGAATTGATTCTGCTTTTAGATTTAGGTCTTTTAGGGTATCACCATGTAATAGCTACCTATACAAGGATTGCATCCTCCCCCATTTCCATTATAGAAAACCGATTTTTAGTCTTTATTCTACCCTTTATTGTTTTGGGCTTTGTTGTAGCTTGTGCTTATTTGGGCTCAGTGTGGTTAATATCAACAATATATTTACATTGGCAATGGTGGCACTACACCAGACAAAGCGAAGGAATAGGTAAGGCGATAAGGTACAAAACTTCAAGCAGCGATGTTTTCGGTGAAAAGTTAGGTAGAGCGCTGTTCTATGCAGTTCCAGTCACTAGCTTCCTATATATGTCATCTCAAGGACACTCAACATTTCTCTTTATGCCAGTTTATACCTTACCAGTTCCGGAATTAATGGCGGTTGGTATGCTGATAATTGTGGCTTTTGCGTTATTAATATGGCTATTTTTGCAATTTAAGGCATTAAAGAAGAAAAAAGTATCGGTTCAACACTTTAGTTATTTAGTATCTCATCACCTTGTTTACTTAGTCGCTTACGTTTTCATTAAAGACATTACTATTGGCTGGTTAGCTATAAATATTTGGCACAATGCACAGTACATACTCTTTGTTTGGCACTACAATAATACAAAGTTTAAGCAGGGCGTTGAGAAAAAGTATTTTCTAATTTCGTGGTTAAGTCAGGGGCGAGCAGTGAGAATATTCGCGTACTTTGGTTTCTGCTTACTAATGACGTATTTGTTTTACTCTGCTGTGGACTTAGGCATAACTTACTTACAAACAATAAGCTCCTTGCCTTTAATAGTGATTGCTTATCAAGCCATTAACTTCCACCATTACGTTGTAGACTCGTTGATTTGGAAACTTCGAAACCCTGCGCTCAGAAGAAATATAGGATTAAGCGAACTTAGAGAATAATAATGAAGGAATTGCTTACAAGAGTTGCTGGTAATCCTGGTAAAATTGCGCCGTTGGATGGTTTAAGAGCATTTGCGATTATTTTTGTTGTCTGTCGTCATGGACTTATAAGTTTTAGAGAGAACTTCTCTTATGAGTTTAATGGTGATAGCTTTATAAGTAACTTTCTTTTAAATGGTTGGCTTGGCGTTGACCTTTTTTTTGTTTTGAGTGGATTCTTAATCGGTTACCACTTACTTAACTCATGGCCTGAAGGAAAGGGTAGAAGAATAGCTTTTTTCGGTTCTTATTGGCTAAAGAGAGTACTAAGAACCTTCCCCGTATACTATTTTGTAATATTACTTATACTCTTTGAGCTTGTTCCTTTATATCAGCATACAAGCGTAGATATTGAGTCCGAATTATTTATACATGTAACTTTTCTTCAAGACTATTATGGCTCCAACTTTTTGGTACCTATGTGGTCTTTAGCTACAGAGGAAAAGTTTTATTTACTTTGCCCTTTGTTGCTTTGGGCTATATATAGGTTTTTAGATTCTCCTTTTGTGCTTTACTTCTCTTTAATATTGTTATCAGCACTTCCTCTAATTGGCCGCCTCAATACCTTATCAATGCGAAATTCTTCAGATTACGTTGACTTTTTTTGGACCGTCAGATCCCCATTTCATATGGCCTTAGATGGGCTCTTAATGGGGTTGATTGTTTCCCTTGTTATATACAGAGCGCCTAATAAACCTGTTCTGGGTAGGTGGTCTAATCACGCCTTTGTATCGGTGGTCATGTGTTCTATAGTGCTTATGGGTATATTTGAATGGTTATCTGGTGAGCTAAGCTGGTATCTGGCTTCTGTTATGATTTTCTTATTTTCTGCTTTATTCGCATTAATTGTACTTTTTTCAATTAATTGTACCGGTAGAATAAAGATTTTTTTGTCATCCGTGGCTCTCAGGTTCTTTTCCAAAATTTCATATAGTTTATATTTAGTTCATATGTTAATGATTCCCATGAGTGTGTACATATGTAAACAGCTGATAGATGTTAATCATCTCAGTATTTTCGAAGGCATGGTTTATTTTGGTATATACGTACTGTTAAGTATTTTATTTGCACTCTTTGTTCATTTTTTGGTCGAAAGGCCGTTCTTACACCTTAAGTCTAAGGTTAAATACTAGTGATAAATGACAATTGACATTCCGTTCTTTTTATTCAAGGATATAGTCTCGTATTTTAAACTCTTAGTTGAATATCATGACTTTAGCAGACACAGGTCTTTCCGGATTAGCTCACTTGTTGGTTGCTGAAGGGCTTTTAACCAAAGAAAAAGTCCAGCAAGCAGTTAAAAATGCTAAAGAAGACAAAGTCGGCTTGATTGACTGGCTTGTCTCCGCTGGTTGGCTAGAAGGTAAACAGGCTGCTAAGGCGCAGGCCCTCAATTTTGGCTACCCTTACTTTGACCTTTCCAGTATTGCTTTCGATAATATCCCCAAAGACGTTATTGACCTCAAATTGATGCAGGCTCATAGGGCTGTTCCTCTTTATAAGCGGGGCACTCGCTTATTTGTTGCTGTCTCTGATGCAACTAACCTAAAAAGCTTAGAAGAAATTCGCTTTCAGACTGGTTGCTCGGTTGAGGCTGTTCTGGTAGAGCCAAACAAGCTAGAAGCTGTGGTCGGCAAACTGATCGAAGAGAAAGAGAACGAGAGCCTTTCAGATTTTGATGATGCCGATTTAGATAATATTGATTTAGATGCTGTAGATACAGAAGCTGATCAGGATATGGAGGAAGCTGCTGGAGGAGAGGATGCGCCGGTAGTTAAGTTTGTTAAGCAGATGCTGGTTTCAGCGATTCGAAAAGGAGCATCGGATTTACACTTTGAGCCTTATGAAAAGAAATATCGTGTACGTTTCCGTATTGACGGTATGTTGCACGAAGTGGCTTCTCCTCCCATACAATTATCAGGGCGCATTTCCGCCCGCTTGAAAGTACTTTCTGGCCTTGATATTTCCGAGCGCCGAGTTCCGCAGGATGGGCGTGTAAAGCTTAAGATATCAAAAACCAAAGCGATCGACTTTCGTGTGAATACCTTGCCTACATTGTTTGGTGAAAAAATTGTAATGCGTATTCTTGACCCGGCTCAGGCTATGTTGGGTATTGACGCTCTTGGTTTTGATCCAACTCAAAAGAAAAACTTTATGAGGGCAATTGAGAAGCCTCAGGGCATGGTCTTGGTGACTGGCCCTACCGGCTCCGGTAAAACGGTAACCCTTTACACAGGGGTTAATATTCTCAATGATGAGTATAAAAATATTTCAACCGCAGAAGATCCGGTTGAGATTAACCTGCATGGTATTAATCAGGTCAATGTTAATGTTAAAGCGGGTTTAACATTCGCATCGGCGCTTAGAGCTTTCCTGCGTCAGGATCCCGATATAGTACTGGTTGGTGAGATTCGGGATCTGGAAACTGCAGAAATTGCCATTAAAGCGGCTCAAACTGGTCACTTAGTATTATCCACTCTACATACCAATTCAGCTCCTGAGACTTTAACTCGTCTGGTTAATATGGGCGTGGCGCCCTTTAATATTGCAACTACTGTTAACCTGGTTGTTGCACAACGTCTGGCAAGACGCTTGTGCGAGCACTGTAAGAAACCGTCAGATTTGCCTAAAGAGGCTCTACTTGAAGAAGGTTTTAGTGAAGAAGAGCTGAACGAACTCACAATTTATGAGCCGGTAGGTTGCGATAAATGTACAATGGGCTATAAAGGTCGTGTGGGCTTATTCCAGGTCATGCCTGTATCAGAAGAAAATGGTCGTATTATTATGGAAGGTGGTAATGCGATAGATATTGGTGATCAGGCTAAAAAAGAGGGAATTCCAGATTTACGGCGAGCTGGACTTAACAAGGTAAAGGCTGGTGTTACTAGCTTAGCCGAAGTTAACCGAGTTACTCAAAATTAAGCTCGCACGTAGTATTGATAGAATTGTATTGGGGTAAAGCGTTTCTTGATTATCATTGAACTCTTTAGCCATAGTAGAACACTTGAAAGGTAATCATAATGGCAACAGCAGTGAAACGTAAGACAGCTAAGGCAAAGTCAACGAAGATGAAAAGCTTTGTCTATGTTGGAGTAAATAAACAAGGGAACAAGGTAAAAGGAAAGATGCCTGCTGAGAATGCGGATGTTGTAAAGCAACAGCTACTTAAGCAGGGCATTAAGCCAAAATCTGTAAATGCTGAGCTGGTGCTTTTTGGTTCGGCTAAAAAGCCAATCAAGCCTGTTGATATAGCTGTATTTTTACGTCAGCTAGCCATTATGATGAAGGCTGGTGTTCCACTTGTACAAGCCTTCGATATTATTGGTAAAGGTCACGAAAATCCCAGTGTTCAAGATTTGGTGATGAACATTAAACAAAGTGTTGAATCAGGCACACCATTTGCTGATGCATTAAGAGAGCACCCTAAGCACTTTGATGATCTTGTATGCGACTTAATCCATGCTGGTGAACAGTCTGGTACTCTTGAACAAATGCTCGATCGGATTGCGACCTATAAAGAAAAAACTGAAGCTCTTAAGTCCAAAATCAAATCTGCGTTAATGTATCCCGCCGCGGTAGTTGTTGTGTCCATAGCAGTTACGGCTATCTTGTTAATTTATGTTGTTCCAATGTTTGCTGGGCTATTCCAAGGAGCTGGAGCCGACCTGCCTGCGTTTACACAGATGGTTGTAAACATGTCTGAAAATGTTCAAGCATATTGGTATATTTATTTAGGGTTGATGATAGGTACGGTAGTTCTGTACTCTCAGCTTAATCAACGCTCTGAAGCTTTCAGGGATGGGAAAGATAAGTTTTTACTTAAACTACCTGTATTTGGTCCACTTATTCAAAAAGCCGCAGTAGCTCGTTATGCGCGTACCTTAGCTACCACATTTGCTGCAGGTGTACCTCTTGTTGAGGCACTTGATTCGGCAGCGGGTGCTTCGGGTAATGCAGTCTATCGAAATGCGATCATGAAAATTAAAGAAGATGTTACAACGGGTCTTCAAATTAATATGGCGATGGCATCTACTCAGGTTTTTCCAAATATGGTTACTCAAATGGTAGCAATTGGTGAAGAGTCAGGTGCTGTGGATACTATGTTAGCGAAGGTTGCAGATATCTATGAGCAGGAAGTGGATGATGCGGTAGAAGGTATTAGTTCGTTGATTGAACCGTTTGTTATTGTATTCCTTGGTACGGTAGTTGGTGGTTTAGTAGCCGCGATGTACCTACCAATCTTCCAGATGGGTAATGCTTTCTAGTCAATCTATACCTTAAAAGACAAAATATGATTGAAATACTTTCTTCAAACCTGCCCGTGTTGGCAGGTTTAGTTTTTATACTGGGGTTATTAACCGGTAGCTTTTTGAATGTTGTAATTCATAGGCTGCCGTTAATTTTGGGTCGCGAGTGGCGTGCAACTGCAACGGAAATTTTAACTGAAGCAAATTGCAGTGTTTCCTGTCCAAAGGATGAGTTGCCAGCAAAGTACAATTTAATGACTCCGGCTTCAGCCTGTCCAAAATGTCATCATAAAATCACTGCCTTAGAGAATATTCCTGTGTTTAGCTGGCTGTTCCTTGGCGGCAAATGTTCAAACTGTAAAAGCAAAATCAGCGGTCGTTATCCTTTTGTCGAGCTGCTAACAGCCGTTACCTTTATGGTATGCGCCATCAGTTTTGGCTGGTCCTGGCCATTGGCGTTCGCCCTGATATTTACTTGTTTTCTGATCGCGGGGAGTTTTATTGATTATGACCATAAGATTCTGCCCGACCAATTGACCTTGCCGCTGGTCTGGATTGGCTTGGTTGCAGCACTTTGGTTGGCTCCTGAGCATACTTTGCCAAGCTTTGCTAAGGATTTACCTTCAGCAGTTATCGGTGCGTTAGCGGGTTATTTGTCCTTATGGTCGATTTATTGGTTGTTTAAGCTGTTAACCGGTAAGGAAGGCATGGGCCACGGAGATTTTAAGTTGTTGGCGGCAATAGGTGCTTTTCTTGGCTGGCAAATGTTGCCTTTGGTGATTCTGTTATCAACAGTGACCGGTGCTGTTTTAGGTATTATCACTATGGTTATCAGCAAGAAAGGACGTGATTACAAAATTCCGTTTGGCCCATTTTTAGCGATAGCGGGTTGGTTTGCTTTAATTTGGGGTGAAACCATTACCAACAGCTATATTCAGATGTTGCAGCCTTAGCAAACACGAATGAGTACGGACAACTCATGAGTACCCAGTGGGGCAGACCCTTGTCCGTACAGATGGGCTAGGGAGCTGAAGCTCGCCCCAGCAGGAAATCATCTAGATTACTATGACCTACAAAGTTGCATTAACAGGTGGTATCGCCAGCGGTAAGACTGCTGTCAGTGATATGTTTGCTGAGCTTGGTGTGGCTGTCATAGATGCAGATGTAATTGCACGAGAGGTAGTCGCTAAGGGTTCTGAGGCTTTGCAGGCTATTGTTGAGCATTTCGGCGATGTGGTTTTAAACAAATCTGGCGAGCTGGACAGACAACAGCTTCGCGATACAGTCTTTGCTAATGAGCAGGATAGGTTGTGGCTTAATAACCTGCTTCATCCATTAATTCGAGCTGAAATGAAGCGGCGCCAGGATGTAGCAGATTCGGTTTATTCTATCAGTGTGATTCCTTTGCTTTTCGAAAGTGGTCAATATAAGGGTTATGATAGGGTCTTGATCGTAGACTGCCCAGAGGATGTTCAGCTTGAGCGTTTAATGGCCCGCGACCATTCAAGTAAAGAGCAGGCGCAGGCTATTTTGGATAAACAGGCCAGCCGCCAACAACGATTGTCGATTGCTGATGATGTGATTGTCAATGACTCAGATTTGCATTCCCTCAAGCAAAGCGTTATAACGCTTGATAAACAATACAGGCAATTAGCAAGGAATTAGGCATTGATGCCCGAAGCTGCCAGTTATATCTTGTATGAGCATCCGCTCAATGAGCAGATACGCACTTATCTGCGCCTGGAAAACCTTTTTAATATTCAGCAAGAACTCCAGTCCATAGATTCGGTGGCTTCGCATATTGCTGCTTTGCATAATCTATGGGAAATTCTGGACTGTCTTGACCGTGGAGATTTAAAGGCTGAGTTGTTGAAAGAGCTTGAGCAGCAGAAGAACCACTTTAAGCAGCTTGAGGCCAGTCCTTATATTGACGACGTTAAGTTGAAGCGTTTTTTAGAGCAGCTGCAACAACTCTATTTATGGGTGGCAAATTATCAGGGAAAGTTTGGGGCAACATTACGTCAGGATCGTTTTATCGATTTGATCAAACACAGAATTCGTATTCCTGGTGCATCTTGTAGTTTTGATCTTCCCGAATTACATCAGTTTTTACAACAGCCGGTAAATTATAGACAGCAGAAGTTTGAAGGGTGGTTTGAGCATTTTGATGGATTAAATAAGTGCCTTAAAGTCTTGTTAAGGCTGTATCGGGAAAATGGTCAGTTTGTTGACATTGAGACGAATAACGGCGCCTACCAGCATAATTTTGACAAGAAACAAAACCCTCATCTGATTCGCGTCAAATTACCCATTGCCACCAGTGTCTATCCAGAAATCAGTGGCTCCAAATACTGTTTTACTATTCGCTTTATCCAGCCCGGTGATAAAGACCAAAAAGTCTTGTCAGATGACACCAGGTTTCAGATGGCGATTTGCTGATTGTAGGGACAACTCATGAGTACCCAGTGGGGCAGACCCTTGTCTGTACGGGAGCAATAGTCATAATTGGAATGCTGGATGGCGCCGCCAAGCGGCTTATCCAACCTACGCAGACTGGTTTATGAAGAGATATTTTTTCGTAGGCTGGTGATCCTGCCCTGTGGGTGCATCGCCAACCTACCATAGCTGACCTAAAAATCATCGTACAAATTAAAAGACGCATTCTGTTTTTCCTTTTGGTACTATAAACCTGAACGGATTTAATAAGGTTTCAATATGGCTCTCTTATCTCTCATCATTGCATTGTTGTTTGAACGTTACTTTCATACTGGCTCTAGCGAAGAGCGTGAGAAGTTCAGTAATGCTGGCTGGTTTGTGTCATATCAGAAACGATTAGCTAGCTCATTTGGCGAGCAGTCCTGGTTTAAAGGCTGGCTGGCTGAAGCCATACTAATACTACTTCCTGTACTACTAATTTTTCTATTGTTCGAATCACTGGAAGATGGATTTCTATCCTCTTTATTTAGCGTAGCCTTAGCGGTAGTCATTCTGGTTCATTGTCTTGGCCCAGAGTCCCCTAGAAAATCATTACGCGGCTACTTTTCTGACATCGCTAACGATGATGAGCAGGGTGCTTATGAGCATGCGGTGTCATTTGCTGGTAAGGAAGCGGATGACTGGGCACAAACTCAACGTATGGTCAGCGAGGCTATTTTTACCGAAACACAACGCCGTTATGCGGCTGTGGTGATTTGGTTTGTATTGCTTGGTCCTGCCGGAGCTTTGTTATATCGTCTGCTCGACTGGTATCTGGCCAATAATCCGGAAGGAACCCTTTCTGCTCCACTTAAATCTATCATGGACTGGATTGCGGGGCGAATATCAGCATTGGCGTACCTACTGGCTGGTGATATGGCCTCCGGTGTTGCAAAAATCAAAAACCAGTTTTTCAATCTTAACGTCGGCGGTATGGAGCTGATAGAGGCTACCGGTGTTGCAGCCATTGGGCCAGTGCTTGATTGCGATACTGAGCAAAAACAAAAGGTTGCTGAGAATTTATGCGCCTTGAAGCTCACCGAGCGCACGGGTGTTATTCTGTTTGCCTTTGTGGCGGTCATGTCATTAATAGGCTGGACATTCTTCTGAAATAATTAACAGTTGTTAGTTATGTTTGCTGGTTTGACCAAACTCATGGAATGGCCAAAATCAGCTGCCTGAAGTATCTTTTTGTGTTGATTTTGTCTATGATGGGCACTTTGCGAATTTTAGTTAAGTTGCCTAACAAGTGTTAATCATTTGTTGGCAACTTTCTTGTAAAGACCATCGGTGCCGGGTGAGCTTATAAATGAACCGCGCCGAGGCCAAAAGTAAAGGCAAGAATATGACACAAGATCAAAACAATGATGCGTTACAACAGGACGTTGATCCGATTGAAACTCAGGAGTGGTTGGATGCGCTCGATGCCGTTATGGCAGAAGAGGGTGTTGAACGTGCTCACTATCTGTTGGAAAAATTAGTTGCTAAGGCACGTCGTGCTGGCGCTAACCTACCTTTCGATCTGACTACTGCTTATCTGAATACGATTCCTCCTTCGCAGGAGGCTCACATGCCTGGCGATCAGGAAATGGAGCGTCGCTTACGCGCTATTATTCGCTGGAATGCAATTGCCATTGTTTTGCAGGCATCTAAAAAAGATCTTGAGCTGGGTGGTCACTTATCCAGTTTTGCTTCCAGCGCCACTCTTTATGATGTTGGCTTTAATCATTTCTTCCACGGCGCAACAGAAGATCATGGCGGTGACCTGATTTACTATCAGGGTCATTGCTCTCCGGGCATCTATGCTCGCGCTTTCCTTGAAGGGCGTCTGACCGAAGACCAGCTAGCCAATTTCCGTCAGGAAGTGGATGGCAAAGGTCTTTCTTCCTATCCACACCCTTGGCTCATGCCTGAGTTCTGGCAGTTCCCAACGGTTTCAATGGGCTTGGGCCCGATTCAGGCTATCTATCAGGCGCGTTTTTTAAAGTATCTTGAAGATCGTGGTCTTGCTAAAACCAAAGGTCGTAAGGTTTGGGCTTTCCTCGGTGATGGTGAAATGGACGAGCCTGAGTCAATGGGCGCCATTAGCTTGGCTGGCCGCGAAAAGCTGGACAACCTGATCTTTGTAGTTAACTGTAACCTGCAGCGTCTGGATGGTCCGGTTCGGGGTAACGGAAAAATCATTCAAGAGCTCGAAGGTGAGTTCCGCGGCGCCGGATGGAGTGTGCTCAAAGTGATATGGGGTCGTTACTGGGATCCGCTGATTGCACGTGATACTGAAGGTCGCCTTTTAAAGGTCATGAACGAGACCGTCGATGGCGAATACCAGAATTGTAAGGCTAAAGGCGGTGCTTATACTCGTGAGCATTTCTTTGGCAAGGATCCTAAGTTGTTAGAGATGGTTGCCAATATGTCTGATGAAGACATCTGGCGTCTGAACCGCGGTGGCCATGATCCGCATAAAGTCTACGCAGCCTATCATCGCGCAGTAAATACTGAAGGTCAGCCCACTGTGATTCTGGCTAAAACCGTTAAAGGTTACGGTATGGGGTCATCGGGTGAGGGTAAAAATATTTCTCACCAGGTCAAGAAGATGAACCTTGAGGCATTGAAACATTTCCGTGACCGTTTCAATGTGCCAGTTCCTGATGATAAGTTGGAAGAGGTTCCTTTCTATCATCCTGGCGAAGACAGCGATGAGATTAAATATCTTCGCGAGCGCCGCGAGAAGCTGGGTGGTTATCTGCCAGCACGTCGCACTGAATCTGAATCCTTGGATATTCCGCCGCTGTCGGATTTTGAGCCGTTGCTGAAAGCAACCGGTGACCGTGAAATTTCAACCACCATGGCTTTTGTGCGTGCGTTGAATATCTTATTGAAAAATAAGGCACTAAAAGATCGCATTGTGCCAATTATTCCTGATGAGGCGCGTACTTTCGGTATGGAAGGCCTGTTCCGTCAAATCGGTATTTATTCGTCATCAGGCCAGCTTTATGAGCCGGTCGATTCTGATCAAATCATGTATTATCGCGAAGATAAGAAAGGTCAGATTTTAGAGGAAGGCATTAACGAAGCGGGGGCTATGTCATCATGGATGGCTGCGGCGACCAGTTATTCGAGCAATAACTTGCCGATGATTCCTTTCTATGTCTACTACTCCATGTTTGGTTTCCAGCGTGTTGGTGACCTGGCCTGGGCGGCAGGGGACATGCAGGCGCGTGGCTTCTTAATCGGCGCAACCTCTGGTCGCACTACCCTGAATGGTGAAGGTTTGCAGCATCAGGATGGTCACAGCCACATGTTGTCGGCCACTATTCCAAACTGCATCAGTTATGACCCAACCTATGCGCATGAGGTGGCGGTGATTATCCGAGAGGGTATGCGTCGCATGTATCGTGATCAGGAGAATGTGTTCTACTACATCACGACTCTTAACGAAAACTATCCTCATCCTGATATGCCTGAAGGTTCAGAAGAGGGCATTATCAAGGGTATGTATCTGTTGCATGACAACAAGTCACGCAAAAAAGCGCCACGTGTTCAGCTCATGGGCTCAGGTGCTATTTTGCGCGAAGTTGAGTATGCCGCTGAACTATTGGAAAAAGACTTTGGTGTTCTATCAGACATCTGGTCTGTAACCAGTTTCACTGAATTACGTCGCGAGGGCCTGGCGGTTGAGCGTGAAAATATGCTTAACCCAACCAAGAAGCCAAAGCAGTCTTATGTGGAGCAATGTCTGGCTAAGCAGAAAGGACCTGTTATTGCGGCAACTGATTATATGAAGTCGTATGCCGATCAGATCCGTAATTTTGTACCGCAGCGTTTCACGGTTCTGGGTACGGATGGTTTCGGTCGCTCGGACAGTCGTGAAAACCTGCGTCGTTTCTTTGAAGTGGATCGCTACTATATCGTGTTGGCAGCGCTTAAGACTCTGGCTGACGAAGGTGAAATTGATGTTAAAGAAGTCACCAAGGCCATCAAGCGGTACAACATTGATACCGATAAAGCCGATCCGGCAACCCTGTAAACTGGAGGAATAATCGTGGCAGATATTACACAAGTAAAAGTCCCCGATATTGGTGATGCCAGTGGGGTTGATGTTATTGAAGTTTTGGTCAAAGTCGGTGATACCATCGAGGTCGAAGACAGCCTGATCGTTCTGGAAACCGACAAGGCAACCATGGAAGTCCCTTCCAGCCATGCTGGTGTGGTCAAGTCCATCGAAGTCAAGGTTGGCGACAAGGTCTCTGAAGGCGATGTCATCTTATCCATTGAAGCGGCAGAAAGCGGCTCTGATGATGCTGATTCAACCGATAGCACTTCGGTTAACAGTGAGTCAGAAAAGAGCAAAGATGAAGACGCCGAAGAGTCACAAGACGACTCAAAATCGCAAGCTGCAAAGCAAGATAGTCAAGATGGTTCTTCTGATGACGAGGATGAATCTGGCGAAGAAAAGGAAGAGCCTATAATCGTTCCAGATATTGGTGATGCCAGTGATGTGGATGTGATTGAGGTTAGCGTTCAAGCCGGCGACAGCATCGAAAAAGATGATAGTTTGATTGTGCTGGAAACAGAGAAAGCGACCATGGAAGTGCCTTCGCCTTCGGCAGGTACCATTGTTTCCATGAGCGTTAAGGTTGGCGATAAGGTCAGCCAGGGCGATCAGATTGGTGTCATTAAGACTGTCTCAAGCAAACCAGCAAAAGCTAAATCTGAGGCGTCAAAACCTGAGAAGAAAGCAGAGCCGAAGTCTACCCAGGATGCTCCAAAGCAAACTGATACACCAAAACCGGCGCCAGTTTCTGACTATCCGGTACAAACACCGCAGGAAGGTAAGTTAGTACACGCTAGCCCGGCTGTTCGCCGCTTAGCTCGTGAGTTTGGTGTTGACCTTGGTAAAGTTAAAGGTACAGGCCCTAAGTCGCGGGTCATGAAAGAAGACGTGCAATCCTTTATTAAGTTTGAACTGTCTCGCCCCAAAGCGACCGCCAGCTCAGGTGCGGTGGGTACGCCTGATTTACCCGAAATCGACTTCTCGAAATTTGGTGAAGTGGAGCAGAAACCACTCAGTCGCATTCAGAAAATCAGCAGCGTCAACCTGCATCGTAACTGGACCATGATCCCTCATGTGACCCAGTTTGAGGATGCCGATATTACTGACTTAGATGCTTTCCGTAAAAGCATGAAAGAGGAAGCGGCAAAAGAGGGCTTTCGTCTGACGCCGCTGGCTTTCATCATGAAAGCATTGGTAGCCAGCTTGAAAGCTTTCCCAACCTTTAATGCATCTCTGGCTAATGACGGTGAAAACCTGATATTGAAGAAGTACTACAATATCGGTGTTGCAGTAGATACTCCTGACGGCCTGGTCGTTCCGGTGATACGTGATGTAGACAAAAAATCAGTCTATGAACTGGCTGAAGAGCTGGGCGAAGTATCCGAGAAGGCCCGTGACAAGAAGCTGGGTGCGGCCGATATGCAGGGTAGCTGTTTCACTATTTCATCATTAGGCGGAATCGGTGGCACATCCTTCACGCCAATTGTGAACTGGCCTGATGTTGCCATTCTTGGTCTATCGCGTAATCAGATGAAGCCAGTCTGGAATGGTAAAGAGTTTGAGCCTCGCATGATGTTGCCAATGTCGCTGTCCTATGACCACCGTGTAATTGATGGTGCTGTGGCAGCGCGATTTATAGTGCATTTAAGCAAAATGCTGGGTGATATTAGGCGAGTCATCCTGTAATTGTAGCGGTTAATTTGCTCGACTGCTCTTTAAGAGAGGGTTGTTAAAGTCATCTGTTGACGTGCTCATTGAGTTTTCTCAACTGCGCTTACACCAGATGACTTTGCCGCAATCTTGAACAAATTTCCTCGCGACAAGGTTGGCAGAGGCTAGAAACAACGAATTGATTGATGATTTTTCGGCCAGTTCAGGTAAAATACGCCACTCTTTTGGAGTGGCCAATACAATTTAGTTAATTTGTGAGCCAAAAGCTCCGAATTCAGATACAAAAAAGAGGATCCCATGAGTAATTTACACGCTCAAGTCGTAGTTTTAGGTAGTGGCCCAGGGGGCTACAACGCTGCATTCCGTGCTGCAGATTTAGGCATGGACGTTATTTTGATTGAAAAATACTCTGTGTTGGGTGGTGTTTGCTTAAACGTAGGTTGTATTCCTTCTAAAGCATTACTTCATACCGCTAAAGTTATCGATGAAGCTGAAGAAGTATCGGCTCACGGTGTTAACTTTGGTAAGCCTAAGTTTGATATCGACAAAATTCGCGAATACAAAGATGGCGTAGTGAAGCAATTGACTGGTGGTCTTGCAGGTATGGCCAAAGGCCGTAAAGTGAATGTTGTACAAGGTTACGGCAAATTCACCGGCGCTAACGAAATTGAAGTTGAGCACGAAGGCAAAAAGCAGAAAGTCACTTTTGACAACGCCATCATAGCTGCGGGTTCTCGCGTTGTGCAATTACCATTCCTACCAGAAGATGACCGAATTGTAGACTCAACTGGTGCACTGGAACTACGTCAGGTTCCAAAGCATATGTTGGTAATCGGCGGTGGTATTATCGGTCTTGAAATGGCGACAGTCTATCGCGCTCTGGGTGCGAAAATTACTGTAG
Organism: Kangiella sp.; assembly: GCA_048268505.1. Taxonomy (GTDB): domain Bacteria; phylum Pseudomonadota; class Gammaproteobacteria; order Enterobacterales; family Kangiellaceae; genus Kangiella. The sequence continues at coordinate 43,575 of JBLWVK010000003.1, forward strand.
TAGAAATGGCCGACCAGCTAGTTCCAGCAGCTGACAAAGACGTCGTTAAAGTCTTGGAAAAATACGTTTCTGCTAAATATGAAAATATCATGCTTGAAACCAGCGTGACTAAAGTTGAAGCCAAGAAAGATGGCTTGTACGTTACTTTCGAAGGTAAAAACGCGCCAGAAAAGCCACAAAAATTCGACATGATTTTATCAGCGGTAGGGCGTCGTCCAAACGGTGACTTAATTGATGCTGATAAAGCAGGCGTTAAAGTTTCAGATCGCGGCTTCATCGAAGTTGATAAGCAAATGCGTACTAACGTTCCGCACATCTATGCAATCGGCGATATCGTTGGCCAACCAATGTTGGCGCACAAGGCATCAGCAGAATCACACGTTGCTGCAGAAGTGATTGCTGGTAAGAAGCATTATTTCGACCCATTAACGATTCCATCAGTAGCCTACACTGATCCTGAGTTGGCGTGGGTAGGTCTAACCGAGAAAGAAGCTAAAGAACAAGGCATCGATTATGGTGTAGGTAAATTTCCATGGGCAGCATCAGGCCGAGCTATCGGTGTAAACCGTAAAGAAGGCTTCACTAAGTTATTATTCGATAAGAAAAATAACCGTATCATCGGTGGTGCCATCGTAGGCGTTAACGCTGGTGAGTTGATTGCCGAAGTTGGTTTGGCGATTGAAATGGGTTGTGATGCAGAAGATATCGGTTTAACGATTCATGCGCACCCAACGCTTTCTGAGTCTGTGACTTTTGCAGCTGAGGTTTACGAAGGGGTTTGTACTGATTTGCCCCCACAGCGTAAGAAAAAATAAGAAAGCATCTTTATTTGTCCTGAGCATTGTTATAAACCTTTTCATCATCGGTCATTCACTTAATGTGAACTCCCTCTTTGAAAAGGTTTATGCCGCGCTCAGGACAAAAAATCCAGCTTTCTTGTCATAGTTTAAAATAAGCTTCCTTCGGGAAGCTTTTTTGTCCGCGTCTGTGCGTGGTGCTTCCTCGCTCTAAGCAAAAAATCCTAATTTATTATTTATTAAAGGCTTCCTTTAGGAGGCCTTTGTTATATTGGTCATTCACTAAATGTGAACTCCCTCTTCGAAAAGGTTTATGCCGCACTCAGGACAAAAAATCCAGCTTTCTTGTCATAGTTTAAAATAAGTTTCCTTCGGGAAGCTTTTTTTATGGCGGAAGAGTACTTGCCTGTTCGTGTGTAGTTGAAAAGCTAAGGTGTGTATGGACAAGTCATGACTTGTCCATACGTAATGATTTGTGTAGGGGCGACCTGCAGTCGCCCGTATCGAGTTCTGGGCCTAGTTCTGGGCGGGCACATTCGCCTCTACAAAGAAGTGTGATAGGTCAAGTTTACTCTGCTACCGGGACCACTTTACGGCCAGATAATGCGGTAATCATTGAACCCGTGACAACTAATAATGCACCGGCAATGCTGAACATATTGATGGGTTCAGATAATAGGGTATCTGGGTAGAAGTATTCGAGAACCTTCATGCTGGCGATGGTAACCAATGGGGTTATAGCCAGAATGGCGCTGACTCGTGATGCTTCCCAATGGGCGAGTGCTTCGGCGAAGGCACCGTAGGCAACTAAAGTATTCAGACAGCAGAATATTAGTAGCCACCAACCTAAAGTATCCAGCTCAAGTGCCTGGCCTGGCGATGACCAAGGGCTTAATAACGGTACGCACGCCAGATAAATCATGAACATGACCTGGTCGGAACGGTAATTGTTCAACAGCTGTTTTTGTGCCAGGGCATAGGCAGCCCAGACGATAGCAGCTAAAAACATCCAGCCTAAACCTACCGCATAGTCACCGGTAATCTGTTCAAATATTTCTTGGAAACGCAGGTTAAAAAATAGAATTAATCCAATGACAAAGCAAGCAAAGCCGAACCATTGTTGCTTGTTGAAGGATTCTTTAAAAATCAGCAAACCACCGAGCAGCATGAACATGGGCGCAGTTTGAATCATAACCTGTGCACTACTGGGTGTAATCAGGTTTACCCCAAATAGATAGAACACATAGTTCAGGCATAATCCGATAACGGATATCACCATCAACCACAAAATATTGCCTTTCAGCAATTTAATATTGGGCGTTTTTCGTTTATAAATCAGGAAGATAAATAAAATGGCGGCAGCGCTGAAAAAGCGATACCAGGTCACTGTGACCGCATCCATCTGGTCGAGTAAGGTTTTTAATGCGATAGGCAATAAACCCCAGAGCAGGGCGGTAGTTAAAGAGAGTAATAAACCAAGTTGCCAACGACCGGAGACTATATGCATGGTTGACCCGAAATATGCGACAAAGCTCGGATTATGCAGTAATAATTTCAAACTGACCAGTAGCTTTTAGACATAGGCAATATTCGATTAGACCACATAGCCGGTGAGCCGATTGATTGTTGGGGGTGGAGTAATTATGATGCGGGTTCGTAATAAAAAAGTAATGGCTATGAAAAGTAAAAATTTAACTTATCTATTTTCAATAATTTCACTGGTAACAGGTAGTTTTTTGACGATGACAACAGCACAGGCTAATGACAACGAATTAGGATTAACCGTAGAGCGGATTTATGCTGATCCTTCGTTGGACGGGCCTGAACTGCGTAAAGTGAAACTATCACCGGATGGCAAGCGCGTGACCTTCCTCAAAGGCAAAGCGGAAGAGCAGGAACGTTTGGACTTGTGGGAGTACAACCTGGCTGATGGCGAGTCTCGCCTGCTGGTTGATTCTAATGACCTGAGCCCGGGCGAAGAACAGCTTTCCGATGAAGAGAAAGCACGTCGCGAGCGTATGCGGTTGTTCGCCAAAGGTATTATTGACTATTACTGGGGGGATGATAGCCAGACCTTATTATTCCCATTGGCAGGCGATATTTTTGTCTATGACTTGAGTAAAGCTCCCAAAAAAGCCACCAAGCAGCTTACTGACACCGAAGCCTACGAAACTGACATCAAACTGTCGCCAGATGGCAGGTTTGTCTCCTTTATCCGTGACCAGGATATTTTTAAAGTTGAAATAGCAACCGGCAAAGAAACGCAGCTGACTTTTGATGGCGAAGGTACTATCAAAAACGGTATGGCTGAGTTTGTGGCGCAGGAAGAAATGGGGCGCTTGACAGGCTACTGGTGGTCACCTGACAGTAAAAAAATCGCTTATCTGCAGGTTGATGAATCACCGGTTAATATCGAGAAGCGTTACGAAATTAATGCCGAAGACTTTACTGTTTTTGAGCAGCGCTATCCAAGTACAGGTACCGATAATGTCATCATCAAGTTAGGCGTGCTCAACCTGGAGTCCGGCAAAACCCAGTGGATGGATACCGGTAAAGAAACCGATCTTTATATTCCAAGAGTGAGATGGTTAGCGGATTCCACTAAAGTTTCTTATCAATGGCAGAGTCGAGATCAACAAACGTTAGAGTTACGTTTTGCAGATATTAATACAGGCAAATCACAGACAGTTTTGACCGAAACCTCTGACACCTGGATCAATTTAACCAAAGATTTACGTTTCCTGAAAAAGCAGGATGCTTTTATCTGGACTTCGGAAAGAAGTGGATTCCGCCACTTATATTTGTATGACTTAAAGGGCAAGCTGACCCGTCAATTGACTGACGGTGACTGGGTTATTGATAAGGTTTATGGCGTCGATGAAGAGGCGGGTGTTGTTTACTTTGATGCCAATAAAGAAAGTCCTTTGCAGCAGGATCTCTATTCAGTGCCATTGACTGAAGTGGGCGAGCCTAAGAAAATTACGGAAAAAGACGGTGTGCATGAAGTCAGCTTTTCTAAGAACATGCAAATCTTTGTTGATTATTTTTCGTCAGTATCGCAGCCGAAGCAGGTCAGTTTGCGCAATGCGGACGGTAGCCTGATTACCTGGCTTGAAGAAAATACACTGGATAAAAATCATCCCTACTATCACTTCTATCAAAAAGCATCTAAACCCGAGTTCGGCACTATTAAAGCTGAAGATGGGCAGGAAATGCACTATCGCATCTATAAGCCAGTACCTTTTGACAGCGCAAAAAAATACCCAGTGATAGTTGATGTGTATGGCGGTCCTCATGCGCAACGAGTTCGCAATCAATGGGGTGCGCGTAATACTTATTGGCATCACTTAATGGCGAGTAAAGGCTATGTGATTTTCTCTCTCGATAACCGCGGTTCCTGGAATCGTGGTAAAAAGTTTGAAGATCCGATTTATAAAGAACTGGGTGATGTAGAAGTTAAGGATCAGGTCGCGGGCGTCGATTTTCTGAAAAGCCTGCCCTATGTGGATGCTGAAAAAATCGGTATGTTCGGTTGGAGCTATGGCGGCTACATGACCATCATGAGCATGTTCAAGCAACCTGATATTTTCAAAGTGGGTGTATCTGTGGCGCCAGTTACTGACTGGTATCTCTATGATACTCACTATACCGAGCGTTATTTAGCTCACCCTGATTCAAATAAAGAAGGTTATGAAGCCAGCAATGTCTTCCCTTATCTGGAAGGTTTAAAGGGCGATCTGATGATTATTCATGGCATGGCAGACGATAATGTGTTGTTTACCAACAGCACTAAGTTATTTAAAGCCCTGCAGGATGCCAATAAGCCTTTTGACATGATGAACTACCCGGGAAGTAAGCACTCTATCTGGGGACAGAAGGTTCGTACTCATGTGTTCAACACCATAACCAATTATTTTGATGAGAACTTGAAGTAGTTGGCTGGGTAAGTTAACAAAGCGGCTAGCCGAAAGGTGGCCGCTTTTTTGATCATAGATGTTTTCTATTTTGATGAGTTGTCTCTTGCAAATGACCGCATACAAATATTAGTCTTGAGACATACCAATCAATAGGAAAGCAACATGACCAAGTTCATTCCCGCTCTTTCGAGCATTGTATTGCTGTCTTTATCTGCCTGGAGTTCGCAGGCAGCAGAAGTTCCGGAAGGATTCAAAATCGAATTATTTGCCGATAATGTGGATGGTGCACGCCAGATGGCTCTGTCTGACTCCGGCATTGTTTACACTGGCTCACGTAAGCCCGGCAAAGTCCATGCCATGGTCGATAAGGACAATGACTTCAAAGTTGATGAAGTGGTCTTAATTGCGGATGGTTTGTATCTGCCCAGTGGAGTCGCCTACAAAGATGGTGACCTGTATGTGGCAGAAGTAGATAAGATTTTACGTTTCAAAGATATCGACAAAAACTATGACAAAAAGCCCGAGCCTGAGGTGGTTTTCGATAAGCTACCAAGCGAAAGTCATCACGGCTGGAAATATATAAAGTTCGGTCCTGATGGACATTTATATATTCCAATTGGCGTGCCCTGCAACATCTGTAATGAAGACGATGAACGCTTTGGCACCATTGGTCGTTTAAATGTCGAAACTAAAGAGTTTGAGCTGATTGCAACCGGTGTCCGTAACAGTGTGGGTTTCGACTGGCATCCTGAGACAAAAGAGCTGTGGTTTACCGATAATGGCCGTGACTGGATGGGTGATGATTTGCCGCCTTGTGAGCTCAACATTGTGACTGAAGAAGGTCAGTTCTTTGGTTTCCCTTATGTGCATGGTAATGATGTTATTGACCCAGAGTTTGGCGATGAGTTGGGTGATCGCAAATATCAAAAGCCAGCATGGGAGTATCAGGCTCATGTGGCGCCATTGGGGATGTTATTTTACACAGGTGATATGTTCCCGGAAGAATATAAAAATACTCCTCTGGTGACTCTGCACGGCTCCTGGAACCGTAGCACCAAGGTGGGTTACAAAGTAGTGCATATGCCGCTGGAAGGCAATCAGGTTTTATCCGAAGATGACTTTGTGACTGGCTGGCTCAAAGGCGACGAAGTACTTGGTCGTCCTAATGACATCATCATGCTGCCTGATGGTTCGATCCTGATTTCTGATGATGGCTTTAGCAAGGTCTATCGAGTGTCGTACCAGAAGGGTGAGTAATTTTTAATATTCTTTTCTGACGTGAGGTTTTGTTCCAGTTATAGATGTACATGGTCGGAGTGTTTTCGCTTTTCAGCGAGTACCTTTTCTTTGCTTGTCCAAAGAAAAGGTACCAAAAGAAACGACACCCCGATATTGAGGCCACGCTTCGCATGGCTTCCTGCGCCACTCCCAAAATACTTTACGCACCAGAATTTACATCACATCCTTGTGCTGAAAATTCTTATCAAAATCATCCACGATTTTGATTGCTATATTTCGTACGTGTCTTAGCTCAATATAAGGGGATATTGGTGCTAACCATTAGCTATTGCTCTTATAATGAAAAGTGGAAATCAAGATAAGATAATAAGCACAAAAAAGCCGACTATGAAGTCGGCTTTTTGTTCTCATCAAGAGAAGTGGTAATGATGATTACCAGATTTTGACACGCTCTTCTGGTTTTAAGTACATCTTGTCACCAGGTTTAACGTCAAATGCCTCGTGGAACTCAGGCATGTTCATCACTGTACCGTTGGCACGGAACTCGCTAGGCGAGTGTGGGTCGGTATCAATGCGCTTACGTAACTCTTCGTCACGATATTTACGACGCCATACCTGTGCCCAGCCGTAGAACACACGCTGGTCACCAGACATGCCGTCAATCACTGGAGCTGGCTCACCATTTTTTGAAAGCTGGTAGGCTTTGTAAGCGATGGTTAAGCCGCCCAGGTCACCGATGTTTTCGCCTTGAGTGAATTCACCGTTAACATGAACACCGTCAAGCACTGTGAAGTTGCTGTATTGTGCAACCAGTTTGTCGGTACGCTTAGTGAACTCTTCCAGATCTGCTTCTGTCCACCAGTTGCGAAGCTTACCGTCGCCATCGTATTGTGAACCTGAATCATCGAAGCCATGGCCCATTTCATGACCAATTACCGCACCAATACCGCCATAGTTCACTGCATCGTCTGCTTCGAGACTAAAGAATGGAGGTTGCAAAATAGCTGCTGGGAAAACGATTTCGTTCATAACTGGGTTGTAATAAGCATTTACCGTCTGAGGAGTCATAAACCACTCAGTACGATCAATTGGTTGGCCCAATTTTTCACGGTTACGCTTAACTTCAACCATGGTTGCACGCTTCATGTTACCGAATAGATCATCAGCCTTAATTTCCAGCGCTGAGTAGTCTTTCCATTTATCCGGGTAACCGACTTTTGGAGTGAACTTGGCCAGCTTATCAAGCGCCTGTTCTTTAGTTTCTTCACCCATCCAGTCTAGCTCTTTAATACCTTGAGCATAGGCTGTACGAAGGTTTTCAACCAGCTCTTTCATGCGCTCTTTAGCTTCTGGCTTGAAGTGTTTCTCAACGTAGATCTTACCAACCACTTCGCCAAGTGTACCGTTAATTACGTTTACCGCGCGTTTCCAGCGAGGCTCTTGCTCTTCAACACCACTTAATACGCCCTGGAAGAAACGGAAGTTTTCTTCTGCAAGAGCTTTATTCAAGAATGAAGCTGAATCACTGATAAGATGCCATTGGTAATAAGTTTTCCAGTCATCAATTGAGATCTCTTTGAGCATCTCATTGACTGCAGCAAAGTAATCAGGCTGGCCAACGATAACGTTATCAATGCCTTCTAACATTGCCGTTTTGCTCCAACGATCCCAATCAAGATTTGGAATGGTATTTTGCAATTCTTCGAAGCTCATTTTGTTATAACGAGCCACTGGATTACGAAGTTTTTCTTTTGGCCAATGCTTTTCCGCGATTTGCATTTCAATCGCCATTACGGTTTTAGCCTTTTCTTCGCTATTTTCCATGCCAGCAAGCTCAAACATTTTTGCAACGTGCTCAACATATTTCTGGCGAATTTCTTCGCTTTTCTCGTCTTCTTTTAGATAGAAGTCACGGCTTGGTAGGCCTAAACCGTTTTGGCTCATTTGCGTGATGTAGGTATCAGGCTCTTTGGCGTCGATATAAACGTAAGTGCTAAATGGTGCTTCGCTGACCATTTGCGCGTAGGCGATATACTCAGACAAGTCAGAAAGGTCTTTAATCGCAGCAATTTTTTCAAGCTCTGGTTGAAGCGGTTTAGTGCCCAGTTCTTCCAGTAGCTCTTCGTTCATGTAGCTTTGGTATAAGTCACCGACTTTTTGTGCGTCAGAGCCTTGTTCAGCATTGCTGTTGGCAGCTTCTTCAATAATGGCGTTAACATCTTCACGCGCCTGTTCTGCGAGCATGGTGAATGCGCCATAGTTTGATTTATCTGCTGGAATTTCAAATTCTTTTAACCATTTGCCGTTCACATGACGGAATAAATCATCCTGTGGGCGAACTGAATGATCAAAGTGTTGTTTATCAATACCTGATACCAGTTGTTGATCTGCTGGAGTAGCAGTCGATGTGGTTTGCTCGGTAACTTCCTGCTTAGCTGTTTCCTGGCTGGCTTTCTGTTCTTCCGTACCGGAATTACAAGCCGCTAATACAGCCAAACAAACGGAGCTAATGAGTAGTTTTTTCATTGGGACACCTTTGTTTGAGACTAATTATATATGACTGATATTTCAGAGCCGATTAGACTCCTAATAAAAATTTCCGCACAACATACTACCCAGTTCGGGGCATAAAGAAAAGTTTTGGCAAGATGTAAAAGTAACAGAGTGTGACAGGGGGATGGGCCAGTTTATGGGCTGACGGGATGGGTGCTGATTGGGCGAGAGCCACTCGCCCCTATATTTTTCAATAACTAGCCTAGTTCTGGCTGTAATTTCAATATATCGTCCAGCACGCAGTCTTTGAGGGCAACTTTTTGATTGGTGCTGTAATCGATCATCACAATACGGCTTTTACCGAGGGTGGTGACGGTTTGCTGTTGTTCGCTAAATGCTTGATATTCCATGGTGAAGCCGAATTCTTCAAGTTCGGTAATTCGGGTACCAACAATCAGGGTATCAGGATAAACCACCGGACGACGGTAGCGGGTGTAAATGTCCGCCAGAATCGGGCCAACTGTATTGCTGGTGATTTTGGCCTCCTGGCCTAAAGCTTCCAGATAGGCGATACGGGCACTTTCAAAGTAGCGGATATAGCTGACGTTGTTAACGTGCTGGAAGGCATCCATTTCGCCCCAGGCTACGGTAATTGGCAATATAACGGGAAATCGCTGCTTAAATTCTGTCAATGCTTGTGTTTCAGACATTAGCCTACCTTAATAATGTTAATGCTTTGGTTGTCATCCTCGTCATCTCGCTCGATATCAGGTGTTTGAATATCGGGCGCATCGAACAGGGTATCCTGCTCAGTGGTTTCCTGCGTGAGGCTGACAAAGTCAAATAATTTGGTATCAGTAAGATGTGATGGAGCCACATTGCCGATCGACTTGAAGATGGTTTCAATGCGGCCTGGGTATTTACGATCCCAGTCCTGTAGCATCATCTTGATGTTTTTACGTTGTAGATTTTCCTGCGAACCGCATAGATTGCACGGAATAATCGGGAATTCTTTGAGTTTGGCGAACTTGGCAATGTCTTTTTCTTTGCAGTAAGCCAATGGGCGAATCACGATATGCTTGCCGTCATCGCTTTTCAGCTTCGGTGGCATCGACTTCATCTTGCCGCCAAAGAACATGTTCAGGAACAGGGTTTCAATGATGTCATCGCGGTGGTGACCCAGAGCAATCTTGGTGATGCCGTTTTTCTCTGCCCAGCTGTAAATAATGCCACGACGCAGGCGCGAGCATAGGCTACAGGTCGTTTTGCCTTCAGGAATGATGCTCTTGACGACGCTGTAAGTGTCCTCTTCGATAATTTCATAAGGCACGCCAACCGACTTAAGATAATTGGGCAACACTTCTTCTGGAAAGCCCGGTTGCTTCTGGTCAAGGTTAACCGCCACCAGCTCAAAGTTAATGGGCGCGCTTTTCTGCAAGCCCATCAGGATTTCCAGCAGGGTGTAGGAGTCCTTACCGCCCGACAGGCAGACCATGATCTTGTCACCTTCTTCAATCATATTGAAGTCAGCAATTGCTTCGCCAACCTGACGGCGCAAGCGTTTTTGTAACTTGTTAAAGTTGGTCTTACTTTTTTTGTCGAGCAAGTCGATATGCGAATTAGCAGTGGTCATCATGAAAACCGTTTGAGTACTTAATCGGTCGAAACTGTTCGAACCAGTGTCGAAAAGGCGCTCATTATACACTCTAATCGATATTTTTGTGTATTATCTGTGGCAAGGCCTGCTATCTACCGACCAATAAAATTAAGGAAATTCTGTGCTAAACATTCTTTGGCTATTCTTTTTTGTGATTGCATTTGTTATGGCCTGCTTTCAGTGGTTAGTGCAGGGCAATGCCGCTGCTTTCCCGGAGCTGGTGCAGTCAATTTTTGAGATGGCCAAGCTCAGCGTAACCATTGCCATCGGCCTGATCGGTATTCTGGCCTTCTGGCTGGGACTTTTGAAAATTGCCGAGAAAAGCGGTCTGGTTAATCTATTAGCAAAGGCGTTGGCGCCACTGTTTAGCAAGTTAATGCCAGAAGTGCCGAGCGGCCATCCAGCGCTGGGCAGTATCAGCATGAATATGGCGGCTAATATGTTGGGGCTGGATAATGCGGCAACGCCGATGGGTATCCGAGCCATGGAACAGCTGCAGGAAATTAATCCTCGCAAAGAAGAAGCCAGTAACGCGCAGATTTTGTTTCTGGTGCTCAATACTTCTGCGGTGACTATTATTCCTATCACCATATTGCTGTATCGCGCGCAAATGGGCGCTGCTGATCCTGCCGCAGTCTTCCTGCCGTTACTTTTAGCGACCTGTGCATCGACCTTCTTTGGCTTGTTGGTAGTCTCTATTGTGCAGAAGATCGATATTTTTAATCGAGTCATCGCAGCTTATTTCCTGGTGTTTGCGGCTTTAATTAGCGGATTGGTCTGGAGTCTGATCAGCTTACCGGCAGAAGAGATGGCCGAAGCCAGTTCGGCGCTGGGTAATTTTTTACTGATGGCAGCGATAGTGACTATTTTAATCTATGGCTGGCGCAAGAAGGTTGCTGTCTATGAGGACTTTGTAGAAGGCGCAAAGGAGGGCTTTAAGGTTGCAGTCACCATCATTCCCTACCTCGTTGCTATGTTAACCGCCATTGGCGCGCTACGAGCATCTGGTGCCCTGGATGCTTTTGCCGATGGTCTTGCCTGGTTGTTTGGCAGTCTTGGCTTTGATACTCGCTTTGTGGAGGCGTTGCCAACCGCCTTGATGAAACCGTTCAGCGGTAGTGGGTCACGCGCCATGATGCTGGAAACCATGCAAAGCCAGGGAGTGGATTCATTTGTTGGCTACATGGTGGCAACCATTCAGGGCAGCACTGAAACCACCTTCTATGTTTTAACCGTCTATTTCGGTGCGGTGGGGATCAAGCGGATCAGGCATGCATTATCCTGTGGTCTGATTGCTGATCTGGCAGGTATTGTGGCGGCCATTTTATTGACCTATTGGTTCTTTGGTTAAGCAAGAATTGGCATAGAATTTAAGTGGTCACTAACTGCCGAAAAATTATACAACTTTAAGTGGGTATCTTATATTTTTTTCAGAATATTGATGAAAAAAAGTCCCGAAAATATGACAGTTCCATTATGAGAAATCCACAAGCTGGCTCAAAGCTAGATTTGACAAGGGTTTGCGCCTGTATAGAAAGTATCCAGAGCAGAAATAGTCTATTGCAAACAAGCTAACTTATTGATTAATAAGTGAAAACATACTTGTTGTACAAAAAATAACCAATCTGTATGGGTGTCCTGTATTTTCGGGCTTAGGCAAAGTTTCTTGCAACTTTTCCCCAAAGTTATCCACAGATTTTGTGAAAAAATGTTTACAGAATTTTGACGCTGCCGTGACAATGTGACACTTCATTTATCTCAAAGCGTCACATCTCATATAAACAGGGGATTGCGGAGGGTTATTCAGTTATTCTTTGGTGCCGCTGGCGACCGTATAAGCTGGGCCTTGCTTGTGCTTTTTGTAATTGCCGAAAATTTCCTTAAAGGCCTTTTTCATAAAGTCACGCAATCCGGTGATGGTCACTACATAGAAAGTACCGCCGGGTTCCAGTCGATCCCAGGCATCCTGCAGGAAGATATATAGCAGTTCATTGCCGACCTTGGCCGGGATATTAGAGCAGATAACATTAAAGTGTTTTTCTGATACAGCACTGAAACCATTACTTAGGCGTGCGGCTGCGTTAGAAACGCCATTCAATTGGCAATTTTTATTGGCATAGTCTACCGCCACAAAATCCTTATCCACCATCAGAGTCTGGCCCTGAGGAGCCTGTTTCGCCATAGTAATGCCGAGCGCACCGTAACCACAGCCCAGATCCAGACAATTGTCCGTAGGCTCAATATCCATGTATTTGAGCAACATGATAGTGCCATCATCGATATTACGCGGAGAGAAGAGTCCCCAGGTGGTTTTAAACTCCAAAGGAAAGCCGCAAAGCGTTTCCTTGAAAGAGAGGTCTTTTTTCAGTTCCGGGATGTCTGATTTGGTGTAATGGGCCATGGTGTCGAGTTCACAGTTCAAGATGGCGCGATTTTATCACCATGTGGGAGGAATCCCTAATGGGGAGGTTCTTATTAATGGTTTAAGTGTTCTTATGTATCAAACTTTGGGTTTCGCCACTCGGCGAGTTCCTTTTCTTTGCTTGTCCAAAGAAAAGGAACCAAAAGAAAAGACACCCCGAGATTGAGGTTTCGTTTCACTCAACTACCCTCGTATACGCCAAGCCATTTAACGCACCGTAAAATACGTTCCATCCCTGGCCCGAATTTTACTATTCAAAACATCCTGTTTTGAATTGCTATGTCTTGTCTACTACTCAGCTCAATCTAAGGGGGTAACTGGCACAAGACCTTTATAATTGTGCTTCAATTGATGAAGAATCATTGAAGGTAGCTTTCTAGGTAGCACGCGGGTCGGGGGAGGCAGTAGGTTGGAAAAGACAATGTTTTGCATTGTCTCCTTCCAACAGGTGAGGGTAGGGTGATAGATACAGAATGGCTTCTACGCTTTATCCAATCAGCAGGAACTTATTCTGCTACTTCAATGTAGGTGTAGGGACAATTCATGAATTGTCCGTAAAGGGCAACCACATCGGGTTGCCCCTACCAAATAGATATCTGAAGATGTATTTAGTAGTTGTATGCCTGTGATAGAATGCACCGCATATTTTCACCGTGAATAGTCAGGTTTCATGAATCAAACGCCTTTTGTCTTTTTTTGTCGTCCGGGTTTTGAGTCGGACTGTGCCGCTGAGGTGCAGTCTTTTGCCAATGCCTGTGATTTGGCGGGTTATGCCAACACGTCGCCGAATTCGGGTTATGTGCGTTTTTTCCTGTTTGATGAGGCCAGTGAGCAGGCATTTTTTGAAGAGCTGGATATTCATGAGCTGATTTTTGCGCGTCAATGGTTCTGGGCCAAAGCGGAACTGGCTGAATTGCCACTTGAAGATCGGATTACGCCAATTCTGGAAGTGTGCAGTGAAGTGGCTATGGCGAAAAGGGTGTTGGTCGAGCATTTAGATAGCGATGAAGGGCGTGAGCTTTCAAAGTTCTGTAAAAAGTTTTCGACGCCGGTAACCATTGCGCTCGAGAAGCAAGGATTGCTCCATGACGACAGTGAGTTTCAATTACATCTATTGTTTTTGGCAACTGACCACTGTCTGGTGGGATTTTCTCCTGTTGGGCGCGCCTCTGAGCTGAAAGGCGGTATTTTGCGCCTCAAGTTCCCAAAGGATGCGCCAAGCCGTTCAACATTAAAACTGGAAGAGGCAATACAGACTCTGATGTCCGGCAAGCAGCGCAAAGCAGTATTGCGCTTGGGTCATACTGCGGTTGATCTGGGCGCGGCTCCCGGTGGCTGGACTTATCAGCTAGTGCAACATGGCTTGCAGGTAACGGCGATTGATAATGGCGCCATGGATAAGAAGCTGATGCAGACCGAGCATGTGATTCATCTTAAAGAAAATGCTCTGGCCTGGATGCCGGAAAAGCCGGTGAAAATTCTGGTCTGTGATATGGTGGAAAAGCCGTCGTTGGTTGCCAAGCTGATGGCCAAATGGTTGGTAGCAGGTAAAACAGAACATGCTATTTTTAATTTGAAATTACCCATGAAAAAACGCTTTCAGGAAGTGAATGATTGTATTGGCATGATTTGTGATGAACTTGAAGAAGCCGATATTGATTACTTCTGGCAGGCCAAGCATTTGTATCATGACCGTGAAGAAATTACGGTCTATTTTAGACGCAAGATGAAAAACCAGCAGTAGCCCTATAGTACCAGTATGCAAAATCACGATTCATCAAAAGAGATTTCATCACAAGATATTCCATTAGGTAAGCAGGTTGAGTACCCGTCGCAGTACCAGCCAGAGCTGTTGTTTCCGGTTGCGCGCCAGCTGAAGCGGGATGAGATTGATATTCAGGGGCAGTTACCTTTTCACGGCACTGATATCTGGAATGCTTACGAGCTGTCATGGCTCAACAGTAAGGGGAAACCCCAGGTAGCCATTGCCGTGTTCGAATTTGATTGCACCAGCACCAACATCGTTGAGTCGAAATCTTTTAAGCTCTATCTCAACTCATTAAACCAAACCCAGTTTGCTGACTGGCAATCGGTTGAAAAAACATTAACCGATGATTTATCGAAAGCGGCAGAAACAGCTGTTTCAGTAAAGTTGTTTAAGGTAGAAGATTATAATCAGACGGTACCCGTTAAAGAGTGGCAAGGTGTATTGCTGGATGAGCTGGATATTGAAATTGATGGTTACCAGTATCAGCCCGAGTTATTGGCGCTTGAATCTAAGGAAGTGGTTATTGAGTCTTTATATAGCCATTTATTGAAAAGCAATTGCCTGATCACCTCCCAACCAGACTGGGCCAGTATTCTAATTGAGTATAAAGGACCAAAGATCGATCAAGCATCGCTGCTCAAATATTTAATTTCCTTCCGCAATCATAACGAGTTTCATGAGCAGTGTGTGGAACGTGTCTTCACCGATATCATGAGCCACTGCAAACCTTTAGAATTGACCGTATACGCGAGATACACACGTCGGGGTGGTTTGGATATCAATCCATGGCGTTCGAACGTCAGCGGCAAAGTCTGCTCAAATCAGCGGCACTCTCGGCAATAAATCTGAACACTTTACTTGCAAACGGGCAAAGTAAAAATCTTGAGCATAAAAAACCCGACATTTGAGTCGGGTTTTTTGTAGTTGGCAAGATTGATTAATCTGCACCAGCCATCAGCTTCTTGATCAGTGGCGATATAAGCAGCATAAAGACTGCAATACCAATCGCCACATAGCCCACATTCGAGTAGACATCGATGTAGGTAGCTTTAGCCGCAGCTACGTCAGTTAACTGACCACCAATTGTTTCGGCACCTGTTGTACGTGCAATGATACCGGCCAGGAAGTTTGATAGGCCGCTGTACAGGAACCAGGCTCCCATACTCATCCCCACTGCCTGCACTGGCGCTAACTTGGTCACAGCGGATAAGCCCACTGGAGAAACCATTAACTCACCCATGGTGTGGATGAAGTAGATAAGGAAGATAAAGATGACCGCAGTCATGCCCGCGCTTCCTGTTGCTTTCATACCCAGTACAAGTACAAGATAACCGGCACCCGCTAAGAATACGCCCATGGCGAATTTAACTGGCGTTGATGGGTTCATTTTCTTTTTTGCAAGCCATATCCAAAGCCATGCCAGAAGTGGTGCAAAGGTGAAAATAAAGAAAGCATTAAGTGCCTGGAAAACTGGCGCAGGTACTGACCAGCCTAATAGTTCACGATCAACTAAGCGATCCGTGAAGAGGTTTAACGATGAACCAGCTTGCTCGAACAATGCCCAGAATGGAATCTGCGCCAAGATGAAGTAGATGGCCGCAAACATACGTTTCTGCTCATCGCCACTAAGTTTAATCAAGGCATAAGCAATCAGGTAGATAAACATCAACAAGCCGATTGGGCCCAGGATGCCACCCATAATGTCCGGGTTCATAACAAAGAACATGGACAAGGCAATGATGCCGACACCGATCAAGTAGCACATCCACTCGAAGTTAACGAATGCGAAAGCTTTTTCTTTTAGCTTTGCAGGATTTGGTGGATCAGCTTTGCCTTGCAGCCAATCTTGCTTCCAAAGGAAGGTCACTAACCCCAGTAGCATACCAATGCCTGCAAGACCGAAGCCGTAAGCCCAACCCCAGACGATACCGATGATACCGCAGGTTATTGAAGACAAGAATGAACCCAGATTAATACCCATATAGAACAGCGTGAAGCCGGAGTCGCGGCGCGTATCACCGAAGCCGTAGAGCGAGCCCACAATGGTTGAGATATTGGCTTTCAGGAAGCCAACACCAGCAATAATTAAGGCTAGCGATAAATAAAGAATGTTCAGATATAAAGGCTGGTGGACAATTCGAGTTTCGTAGTCGCTACCGCTGATATTTGCCGGTAAACCTACTGCTTCAGGATTCTCAATGGTGAAGGAGCGGTTCTCGCCATAAACAATTGGTGATTGGCCGTTTTCAGAGACGATGATTGGTGTTGCATCGCCGCCTCTGCCATCGAGAGTTAACTGATACTCGGCATTGTTGTAGGTCATGATTTCTTTTGAACCACTACCTTCAAACGCCATGCCAAGGTGACCAAGTACCAGCAAAATGGCACCAAACGTCACTGCTTTTCTTGCGCCTAAATATTTATCAGCTAATGAACCACCGATAATGGTCATCACGTAAACCAGAGCGGTGTAGGCACCATACAGAACAGAAGATCGTTCGTCTGAGAATAAGAAATGCTGGGTTAAGTAAATAATAAGAAGGGCGCGCATGCCGTAGTAAGAGAAGCGCTCCCACATTTCTGTGAAAAACAGCACTACCAGGCCCCGAGGATGCCCTAATATGGTTTTTTCATCTTTTGGTATTGGGTTTGTTTCGGCCGTCATTGTCGGCGGACTCCTATAAAAATGGATTTGAACTTGAATGAACGATTTATAGTTTTATAGTGTTTATCACTGGTATCAGTGATAAAACGATCACGTTAGTTTAGCTAGCAGTCACCTGAAAGCAAGGGGAAATGGACTTTTTAACGTAAATCAGGTTAAAAAATATACAGTTTATGGTGGGTTTCCATGCAACAATCCAGTCTTTTCACGTCACACACTTCGGAATTGATTCAGCTCAAAGATGCTGAACTGGAGTATTGGGCTGAGTTTGTGGCTGAGGATGAAGCCTCCCGATTGCTGCATAAGTTGCTGCAAACCGTGGACTGGCAGACAGAAACCATACGGATTGCCGGAGTGGAGCGCCTGGTACCAAGATTGACTGCATGGTACGGCGATGAAAATGCCAGCTATAGCTACTCAGGAGTGCTACATCATCCGATAGCCTGGACTGACCAGCTGCTGAAGTTAAAGCAGCGGATGGAAGAGGTTTGCCGCTGTAACTTTAATAGCGCCTTGCTTAATTTGTATAGAGATGGGCGGGACAGCGTAGCCTGGCATAGTGACGACGAGCCTGAACTTGGCGTTCAACCAATCATTGCATCATTAAGCTTTGGCGCGCCGCGCAGCTTTCAGTTAAAACACAAAAAGGAGCGGCATTTACGTCACAAACTGACGTTAACTTCTGGTAGTCTATTGGTCATGCGTGGAGATACACAAAAATACTGGTCGCATCAGGTGCCGAAAGAACCCGCCGTTAGCGAACCCAGAATTAATATTACTTTTCGCAAAATTGTTGCTAACTCTAATCGATAAGGAGCCACCGTGTCATTTCTTGCCTGTCGTGTCTTTGAAAATAAGAAGCTTGAAAATGAAGAAAAAGAATCGAAAACTATTCACCAACTGGTGCAGATGGAAACTGATGAATTGACCGCTGGTGATGTGCTGATACGCGTCGAGTACTCCAGTATCAATTATAAAGATGCTTTGGCGGCATCGGGTCGTGGCAAAATCATGAAACAGTTTCCGCTGAATGCAGGCATTGACCTGGCCGGTGTGGTCGAACATTCGAATAATCCAAGCTTTAACCAGGGCGACAGAGTGCTGGTCAATGGTTGCGGTATTGGCGAGCAGTTTGACGGCGGTCTGGCTCAATACGCGCGAGTTCAGTCTGAATGGGTGATTAAGATCCCTGAAGCCTATGATACACGCCAGGCCATGATCATCGGTACTGCAGGTTTCACAGCAGCCTTGGCGATTCATCGAATGCAGGTCAATGATCAGAAGCCTGACATGGGGCCTATCGTGGTTACAGGAGCAAGCGGTGGTGTCGGTAGTATCGCGGTTAACTTGCTGAGCAAATCAGGCTATGAAGTGATTGCGTTGACCAGCCGCAAAAGCATGCATGACTATTTATATGAGTTAGGTGCAAATCAGGTGGTCAGCGAAGAAGAACTTGGCATGAGCGATAAGCCATTGGGCAAAGCCTTGTTCGGCGGTGCCATTGATAACATTGGCGGCAAAACTTTAAGTAAAATTATTGCCCACACACAGTTATGGGGTAATGTGGCGTCAATCGGCTTGGCGCAAAGTCCTGATCTGGAAGCAAAAGTGTTCCCCTTTATTTTACGCGGAGTGAGTTTGCTCGGCATCAGCTCGACCAACTGCCCAATGCCACTTCGTACAAAGCTGTGGCATCAGTTCGGCAAAGAGTTACCATTGCCGGATTTTGAAACAATTGTCAGTAAAGAAATTGCGCTTAAAGATGTCTCACCTTATTTTGATGAGCTGATCGATAAAAAACATCATGGTCGTCTGATCGTTAATTGCCAATAAAAAAAGAACAAAAGAATATGCAAACAGGATTTAACTTCGAAGCAGTCGACGCTGAGCAGACTATTATTATTACGGCGAGTCGCCGTCAATCACGTTTTATACGTGAGCAATATGCAGAGTATCAATTACAGAAAGGCCTGGAGGTCTGGCCTAGTTTAAAGGTCATGCCCTGGCAGGCATTTATTAATTATTGCTGGGAGATATTGCAACAGGATTTGGTTTTACCATCACGGTTAACACAAGTACAAAGCCAGTATCTTTGGCAAAAAATAGTTGCAGATTCTGAGGTGACTCAATCACTGCTCAATAGTCGACAGACGCAGAAGTTATCTTACGACGCCTGGCGTATTTGTCAGCAGTGGCAAATTAAAGAGTTAGATTATTTGCCCGGGGATCAGGACCAAACGGCTTTTGAAACCTGGTTTAATCAATACCAACAATTGCTCAATGAAAAAGGTTGGGTCGATGCTCATCAGCAGTCTAATCTTTTGCTCGAAAAGCTACATGACTTTGTTGAACAGTTGCCGAACAATATTATCAGTTACGGCTTTCAACAACCTTCGCCACAGCAGCAAGCACTACTGGAGGCCTTAGATCAACATAAGCAGCTTGAACATTGGCAAAATGAAGCTCCAGACAATGAGGATGCTGTGACCATTTATACTTTGCCAGAACCGAAGCAGGAACTGCTGGCAGCTGTGCGCTGGGCAAAAGAAAAGTTGTTGCAACACAGTGATGAGGAACCGCAACAACAGATTGCAATTGTCGTTCCTGATTTGCAAAGTCAGCGCTCTTATATCGAGCGGTTAATCCAGCGCGAGTTTTACGCCCAAAGTTTAATTCAGGGCAAAGACATACTGCAGCCATTACATGATTTTTCGATTGACGAACCCTTGCTGCAACAGCCAATGGTTGCAGTAGTGATGGATTTGTTGTCTGCGTTGCAGGGGAGAGTCAGTAAAGCACAGTTGCAGCACCTTTTATTGTCGCCCTATTTATACAAGGAGCAGGAAGCGCACTGGCAAGCTACCCGTCTTGAACTGGTGGTACGAAAATCGAATAAAGCTTTCTATTCGCGAGATGATCTGCTGAAGTTGACACGTCATCATCAGGTAACATGCGTATGGTTAAACACGGTGAATCAGTGGCTGCAGGAAACGGATCTTTCCGCCAATGATTACACTACTAACATGCAACTTATTTTAGCGCTTCTCGCTAAGCTACACTGGACCGGTTACAACACCTTGTCCAGTCGTGAATATCAGATTCAGCAAACCTTTATTGAAGCCATCAAGTCGTCACAAAGTTTGCAGCGAGTTACATCGGATCGCCTGTCGTTTGCCAAGGCTCTAAACCTTTTAAAAACATTCCTTGAACAACAGGGTTTTCATCAGCAACAACCGCGGGCACCTTTGCAGATTGTTGGTTTGTTGGAGGCGATTGGTTTAAGGTTCGATGCGGTGTGGTTGGTCGGTGCAACCGATCAGGCGTTACCTCAGAAAGCGGTTCCGAATCCTTTCCTGTCAAAAGCCTTGCAACTTAAGCATGAACTACCGGGCTCTTCGCATCAGCGAGAGCTGAACTATGCGCAATCCTTGCTTGATTCTTTACGAGCCAATCCAGAACTGGTAATTAGTTTTGCTGAACACGATGGCGAGCAGGAGCAGATGATCAGCCCACTGGTACAGAAATGGCTACAAAAATCCGGTAGTCATCCGCGCCAGTATGAGCTGCAGAGTAAAAACGCTGAGTTTATTGATAACTGGCCCATCAATGATGATCTGGAATTTTTCAATGATGAAATGGGCAAGCCAATTGAGCAGTCTTATGAGGTGAGAGGTGGAACCGGGTTATTGAGAATGCAGGCGGCTTCACCCTTTGATGCCTATTTGCGTTACCGACTCGGGTTGGAACCGTTTGAAGTTGATAGTCTTGGAATATCTTTTATGGATCGAGGCAACCTGTTCCATAGAGCCATGCAAAAAATTTGGCAACGTCTCGAAACTCAACAGGCTTTATTCAATTTAACGGCTGATGAACGGGCTGACTTAATCAATCAAACGCTAGAGTTTGTGATGAACGAAGCCAAGCGTGGAATTTATTTGCTCAATAATGCTAATTTCTACCAGGTTGAAAAGCTGCGACTGTTTGCCTTAATCGAAGAATCGTTGGCACTCGATAAAGAGCGCGAACCTTTTACCGTGATTGGTACCGAAGTGGCGCGTACTTTACAGCTGGCCGGACTGACTTTTAGTATAGTAATCGATCGGATTGATCAGTTAAGTGATGGCCGCTTATTAATTATTGATTATAAAACCGGTCAACCCTCTTTAGTGTCTTTGTTTCGTGATCCGATTGGCGAGCCTCAGTTGTTACTGTATGCCATATCCGAACAGCAATTGGGTGGAGACGTAGCTGGTGTACTCTTTATGCAGGCGCATTTAAAAGCCTGTAAATATATTGGCATGACTGACGAAGAAGAAATGCTGTCGGGCGTAAAGGCATTAAAAGATATTCAGTACAATCCTTATGGTGAGACTTTTGAGCGCGCCATTGCGCATTGGCATGAGATGCTCGAGCAGTTGGCTCAGGACTTCAAAGATGGAAAAGCAAACTTGACCGAATACACAGGAGATTTTACTGACTACACCGCTATTAGCCGCTGGGCGCAACGCTCACAGGATGTTCAAGAAATAGTAGAGTGGGGTGGTCATGACTAATTTTGTGGTGCCACCCGATCAAAATGTCCGAGAACAAGCGATAGATTATAGCCAGTCGTTTATTGTGCAGGCTCCAGCTGGTGCCGGTAAAACCAGTTTGTTAACACAGCGTATTCTCAATCTGCTTACCACGGTCGATAATCCGGAAGAAATTGTTGCGATTACCTTTACCCGCAAAGCTGCCGCAGAAATGCGCCACCGACTGATTGATGCTTTATTGTCTGCCAATGCGCCTGAGCCAGAGGCGCCGCATGATAAAACTACCTGGCAATTGGCGCAAAAAGTGTTGCAACGTAACAATGAGTTTGGTTGGGGTTTACTTGAGAATAGTCATCGCCTGCGAATCATGACTTTCGATGCCATGTCGGGCATGATTGCCAATCAAATGCCATTGCTGAGTAACCTTGGCGGCTCTTTGGGCATCACTGATTTTGCTGCTGAATCCTATCAGCGAGCGGCTGAAACTATCGTTAATTATCTCGATGATGAAGATTATGGGCCGCACATTTTAAAGCTATTGGCTCACCTTGATAATCAGGTGGAAAAGTTGATCGGCCTGCTGGCTCAGATGTTGGCAAAGCGTGATCAGTGGCTGCGTTTATTGGGTGCCGGTGAGCTGGATATTGAGATCCTGCAGGATGGCATTAATCAGGTTGTTCAATTACGACTGGAAGCATTGCAACAATTTCAAGCCAAACTGGAACACGGCACTTTCCTGCAGGCAATCCATTTTGCCGCAGGTTTTTTAGAGCCAGGTCATGAGCTTGAAGCATTAAAGAATGTTACTCAGTTACCTGAATTTAACTTTACTCATATTCGTGAGTGGCAGGCGATAGCTGAATTCTGTCTGGTCAAAGCTGGTACCTTTAAGAAGCAACTAAATAAAAAGATTGGCTTGTTGGCCGATGGTGATCTACAGGGTGAAGATAAGAAAACGGGTAAGCAAATCAAAGCCGATCTTAAAGAGCTGTTCCAGGATTGGTCAGAGATTCCTGAATTTGCTGAAACTCTAAACGATATCCGCAGCTTACCGAGTGCAGATTACAGTGAAGAACAGCAGCAGATTTTATACTCCCTGTTACACCTGTTAAGACTGGTTACGGTCGAACTGACCGTTGATTTTCAATCAAACGCCGAAGCAGACTTTATTGAAATAGCCTTGGCTGCAGATCGTGCTCTGGGTTATTTCGATGAGCCATCCGAGCTGGCACTGAAACTTGATTATAAGATTAAACATCTGTTGGTTGATGAGTTTCAGGATACTTCTTTTACTCAATACCAACTGCTGAGCAAACTGATTGCTGGCTGGCAGCCGGGTGATGGTCGAACTTTGTTTCTGGTCGGTGACCCGATGCAATCGATCTATAGATTCCGAGAAGCCAATGTTGGTCTTTTTATTAAAACTCAACAGGAAGGCATTAACGGCTTTCCGGTAACATCATTACAGTTAACGGCCAACTTCCGTTCGTCACCTGCGATTATTAACTGGGTTAATCGACGCTTTGAAGCTATCTTTCCTAAGCATGATGATGTGCTGTTAGGCGCGGTCAGTTACAGTCCAGCAGAGGCAATGAAGCCGCAGGGCGAACAGGACTTTGTGGACTTCCTGACAAACTTTGATCAGCCCGGATGGAGCGAAGCTGAGTATATCGCGCAAAGTGTGCAGCGTATCTTGAAACAGGATCCCAAAGGTTCGATTGCCGTGCTGGTTCGTGGTCGTGCTCACGCTCAGGAAATCATGCAACAGTTTCGCGTATCCGGCATCAGTTATTACGCCAAGGATATGGAGTACCTTTCGCACAAAAGCTGTGTCACTGATTTGATGATGCTGTGCCGCCTGTTATTACAACCACAGGACGGCATTGCCTGGACGGCCTTGTTTAAATCGCCCTATGTGGGGTTAACCTTGGCTGAGCTTAGCCATCTTCAACAGCGATTTAATCATCACTACTGGAAATTATTAGAAGAGTTTGAAGCGGTAGATGATTTGTCTGACTCGGCAAAGGTAGCCTTACGCAGGTTTAGGGCTGTATTGAGCAGTACTATAGCCAGTGCAGGACGAAAGCCATTAAGTCAGTTATTGGAATCCTGCTGGCTGGCTCTGGGTGGACCGAGTGCTCTATTATGTCAGGATGAGCTTGAAGATGTGTATGCAGTTTTTAATTTGCTTATTGAATTGGAAGCTGACGAATGGCCCCTGACATTTGAGCGGATTCAGGCTGCGCTGGCTGAGTTATATGCTAACCAACAGGCGGACACGGCGCAGGTCGAGATAATGACCATGCACAAATCCAAAGGCCTCGAGTTTGATACGGTTATCTTGCCCTCGTTACAGCGACAAAAACGTGCCGATAGTCATCAATTGTTGCTGTGGGAAGAGTTTACTTCTCATGGCCAGCAAGGCTATTTGTTGGCACCGATTCAGGCAGCAGAACAGCAGGAACCGATTTATCAACTGGCCCGTGATATACAAAGCAAAAAGGCTGCCTTTGAGGATGCCCGTCTGCTGTATGTGGCTGCAACACGAGCCAAGAAACGCCTGCTGCTTAGCTGTGAATTAAAGCTGAAGTATGATGAAGAGATGGGTGGTGGCGAACCTGGTAAAGGTTCAAAAGAGGGCTGGTCCTACAGCTCTATTGATAAGCGCTCTTTACTGTATTACTTACTGCCGCACTATGAAAACACCATTGATAGAAAGTTCGAAGAGATCATCAGTAAACTGGGTGAGTTAAGTGAACAGATTGATGCTCCGACTTTCTTCGATGGCTGGTATCGCTTGAAACAACAATGGCAACCACCTGAGGTTGGTAACCAGATTAGTATTCAGGATAAGGATGTCATAGAGCGAGAAGCATTGGATTTTGACTGGGCCAGTGATGTGGCGCGAGTGGTTGGTCTGGTTGTACACAAGCAGCTAGAGCTGATTGGGTTAGGAAAGCAAAGCTTTGAGCGACTCGAGAAGAATCAGTTTCAATCTTTATTGCCTCAGTTGGCCGAGTTGTTGTCATCACAAAAAGATATTGAACAGGCCTTTGAAAAGGCCAAAAAAGCCCTGCGCAACACCATGCAGGACTCTCGGGGGCAGTGGCTGCTTAAACCACACCAGAGTGCTGTCTGCGAATGGGAGCTTACTGGCATGGTAGCCGATGAGCAGGGCCGGTCTGTGGTACGAAACTTTATTATTGACCGTAGCTTTGTCGATGATGCTGGTGTTCGTTGGATTGTCGATTACAAAACCGGTGACCATCAGGGCCAGGATATTGAAAACTTTATTGCATCGGAACGAGAGCGTTATGCGCCGCAACTTACTCAATATAAAGAGCTGGTCAGTCGAATCGAACAAAGACCGATAAAAACAGCCTTGTACTTTCCGATGCTCAATCGATTTGAGGAATTGTGAGTTGAACAATAACACTATAGAAACTGAACGATTAATTATACGACCATTCATCGAGTCTGATGTTGATGACTATCTTGAATATGCGCTTGATCCGGAAGTGATGAAATACATTCGTCCGGTAGGTGATCCAAAGCAAGCTAGAGAGTTATTCATAAGTCACGCCGGTGAGTGGGACGGCGCAGAAGGCAAGTGGATGGGCGCTGCAGTTGTGCTGAAAGAGAGCAATAAAATGATCGGTGATGTTGGTTTCCGTTATAAAAGCAAACAGCATCAGCAGATCGAGATTGGTTATAAATTTAACCGTCATTTTCAAGGACATGGTTATGGCTCTGAGGCTTTACAGGCTCTCTTGAAGTTAATTGTTCGTGACTGGCCATTTCATAAGCTAGTGGCCTATTGTGAACCGAGAAATATTGCTTCCTGGAAGCTGATGGAAAAAATTGGTATGCAGCGCGAAGGCTATTTTAGAGAGAACTTTTACTTTGATGGCCGCTGGCAAAATGAAGTCGCATACGGAGTTCTGAAAAGAAATTTGAAACTTTAAATATCAGCAATAAAAAAGGAGCCGAAGCTCCTTTTTTATGTCATAAACTAAGCTTCGTCTAATTGTGAATCAATCCATTCACGGATTTTAGTTTCCAGTACCGGCATTGGCACGGCACCATCGACCAATACTTCACGATGGAAAGCTTTAATATCAAACTTGTCGCCGAGTTTTTCTTCAGCTTCAGCTCTTAGGTTGCTGATGACGCGCTGACCGACTTTGTAGGAAACGGCCTGGCCTGGCCATGCAATGTAACGCTCAACCTCGGACACCACATCGGTATCAGCCATTGACGAGTTTGCCATCATGTAATCAATGGCATCCTGGCGTGACCAACCTTTGGCGTGTAGCCCGGTATCTACCACCAAGCGCATGGCGCGTAACATCTCATCGCTCAAACGGCCATAGTATTGCATCGGGTCGGTGAACATACCCATTTCCTTACCAATGGATTCAGCATAAAGTGCCCAGCCTTCGCTGAAAACGCTCAAGCCACCAAAGCGGCGGAACATTGGTAAGCCTTCGATTTCCTGTTGCAATGAAATCTGGAAGTGATGGCCCGGTGCTGCTTCGTGAATGGATAAGGTTTCCATACCAAACTTAGGTTGGCCTTTTAGATTGAAGGTGTTGACGTAGAAAATACCGGGACGTGAACCATCGGGCGAACCTGCCATGTAAGAAGCTCCAGCTGCAGATTCGGCGCGGAAGGCTTCTACTGCGCGAACTTCGTAATCGGTTTTAGGTGCTATATCGAACATGCTTGGTAATAATTTGTTTACCTTGGCCTGTAAATCTCGATAGCCCTGCAACAAATCTTCTTCGTTGTCATAGTAGAACTCTGGGTTGGTCTGAACATACTTGAACCAGTCTTCCAGAGTACCCTCAAAGCCAACTTGTGCCATTACCTGTTCCATCTCACCGCGAATGCGAGCAACTTCATCTAAACCAAACTGATGAATTTCTTCTGCCGTAAGATCGGTTGTGGTGTAGGTTTTAAGCTGATAGTTATACCAGGCTTCGCCATTAGGTTGTTCACTTAAACCGAAGCTATCCCGTGCATGCTGCATGTAATCTTCTTTAATGTAGTCATGTAGATTTTTATAGGCAGGAACTAATTTCTTAACGATAGCCTGCTTGTAAGCTTCTTCAAGACGCTTCTTGTCTTCGTCAGAAAAATCTTCAGGCATATTCGTTATTGGGGTATAGAAAATGCTCTGTGTTGGATCTTCAACTACGTGAGCAGCCAGTTGTGGAATAACCTTTTGCATAAGAGCTTTTGGCTGAACAACTTTTTGTTCGATACCCTGATTCATGTTGGTAATAGCTTGCTCCATAATTGCAACGCCACCATCAACACGTTTCAGCCAGTTTTCGTAATCTTCTACGGTTTTAAACGGCTGGAAGCTTTGGCCAGAACCCAGCTGGGCAAAAAAGTTTGCGATATTGCTGGACTGATTAATTGGAATTAAGTGGCCCGGAAACTGCTCGCCGTTAAGGCTGTGTTCCGAGTTGTATATGTAAATGTCATAGCTTAGGCGATCTTGACCAGTTAACAGGTTTCGATCAATCTGTTTAACTTTATCCAGCCACTCAATAGTGAAATCATGAGCTTTCTTACGAAACTCTGGTGATAGCATATTAGGCAGTTTATCGTTATAGCCCGGAATACCAATAGCCGTTGCCTGGATTGGGTTAAGGGCCAGGCTTGCCTGAAATTGTTGCTCAAAAATTTGGTTTAGAGCTTTAGAAGCCTCTTCCTTGGTCATCGTTTGTTCTGACTGACTCTGTGTCACTTCTGCAGTAGCAGTTTTTGTTGTTGTCTGTTCTTGCTCATTGCTACAGCCATAAAGTACTAAAGCCAGACTAAGACTTACTAGGGTTATTTTGGTCATGTTATTTTCCTGAATCTTTGCTCTCGAGCTAAGAACATTAGCACTAAATTATTGAAGAGGATATGATTTGTAATATCTGTTTACAAATAGGCCATAC
Source organism: Kangiella sp. (assembly GCA_048268505.1). GTDB lineage: Bacteria > Pseudomonadota > Gammaproteobacteria > Enterobacterales > Kangiellaceae > Kangiella. The sequence continues at coordinate 71,019 of JBLWVK010000003.1, forward strand.
GGGCTACTAAGGTACTAAAATGAATGACACTCTTGCGTCCAGTAAAGCATTGGCGGATAACCGTCTGGCTAAAGTTGTTAATACCATCCAGTCTTACCCAAAGTTTATGCGGGGTTTCCTACTCAATTTTGTGATTAGAAAAACTGTAAAACTGGTGGGAACGGCCAAAATTGAAGTGTTGAAACTGACAAAGGAAGAATCGATCTTTAGGATTCAGAACCGTAAGAAAGTGCAGAATCATATCGGGACAGTTCATGCGGCGGCCATGGCTCTCATTGCAGAAACAGCGACTGGTATGGTGGTAGGAATGAATGTTCCAGATGATAAATACCTGGTCATTAAAACGCTCAAGGTAGACTTCCTGAAAAGGGCTGTTGGAAGCCTGACTGCTACGGCTCACCTGAGCGAACAGCAGCGCCAGTCAATTCTGAGCGAAGAAAAAGGTGAGGTAAAAGTGGCCGTTAGCGTTATGGATGATGAGAATAAAGAGCCCATCGAATGCACCATGATCTGGGCCTGGACACCCAAGCGGCGCTGATCAGACGATAGAATCAGCCTAAAGCCATAAGAAAAGGGCCTAGTAACCATATTTTGGGTATGCAGTGCCCATGAGATTGGTTAAAATATGGCCCTTTTGCAGGCCTGCTGCGTCTTGCGCAAACTCATCAATTATAAGTAATAGACCGAATATGTTGGAAGTAAACCCAATCCGAGAACAATTGAAAGATATGTCTGAGCGTGTCACTACGCTTAGGGGGTATCTTTGACTTTGATAGCAAACAAGAGCGTCTGGTGGAAGTCGAGCGAGAGCTTGAGCAGCCGGATGTCTGGAATGATCAGGAAAGAGCACAATCTCTTGGCCAGGAGAGAGCCAAACTGGAAGCCGTAGTTAACACCATCAAGGACCTGGAAGCAGGTATCGAAGATAATCAGGAATTATTAGAACTCTCGGTGGAAGAAGACGATGCTGAGAGCGTTACCGAGATTGAAAATGAAGTCAGACAGTTAAATGCCAGTCTCGAAAAGCTAGAATTTCGTCGTATGTTTTCAGGCGAGATGGATGAGAATAATGCTTATCTTGATATCCAGGCAGGCTCAGGTGGCACAGAAGCTCAGGATTGGGCCAGCATGTTATTAAGAATGTACCTTCGCTGGTGCGAAAGCCGTGGCTTTAAAGCCGAAGTTACCGAAGAGTCCGATGGTGATGTAGCCGGTATTAAAAGTGCCACTATCAGAGTCGAAGGCGAATATGCTTATGGCTGGTTGAGAACGGAAACAGGTGTTCACCGTTTGGTGCGAAAGTCCCCATTTGACTCAGGCAATCGTCGCCATACTTCCTTTGCATCAGTATTTGTCTATCCCGAAGTTGACGATGATATTGATATCGAGGTTAATCCGGCAGACTTAAGAGTCGATACTTACCGTGCCAGTGGCGCCGGTGGTCAGCACGTCAACAAAACTGATTCTGCGATACGCTTAACGCATATACCGACCGGAATTGTGGTGCAATGTCAGAATGACCGCTCACAGCACAAAAACCGTGCTCAGGCGATGAGCATGATGAAAGCCAAGCTCTATGAGCTTGAGATGCAAAAACAGCGAGAAGAGCAGCAGGCCCTGGAAGATACGAAATCAGATATCGGCTGGGGCAGTCAGATCCGTTCCTATGTATTGGACCAGTCGCGGATTAAAGATTTGCGGACGGGGCATGAGTCGAGTAATACCCAGGCTGTTTTGGATGGGGATTTAGATGGCTTTATCGAAGCCTCGCTCAAAGCAGGCGTTTAGACCGCTTGTGATTTGCAGCTACTGTGTTAAAACTTTTGTGCAGGAATAGTCACTTACTTTAGTAAGCTCCTATCCTCTGAAAAAAGTTTTGCCTTGTATCTGCTGCCCACAAACGCTCTAAAGTGGTGAAAAACTAAGTAGGCTCCGGCCCTCGCTAAAAATGTTTTGCCTCGCACTTACTTAGCAAAAGTGCTGAGGTAGCGTGTAGGGGCCACCTGCGGTCGCCCGATTTTGAGCGCGACTTCGAGGTTAGCTTAACCAGGATAATGTTTGGACAAATTGAAAGTGTTTTGACATTTTTATCACATCAAAAATTTAATATTGAAAACGTAACTAGTTATTTAACGGTAAATTGAGGTAATAAACGAAAATGAGCAATCAAGAAACCCCAGTAGTTGATGTCAACGAGCAGATTACTTTACGTAAGCAAAAGTTGGCAGATAAACGAAAACAGGGGATTGCCTTCCCGAACGACTTTCGTCGTGATTCTTTAGCTGAAGAAATTGCCACTGAGTATGGTGATAAGGAAAAGTCTGAGCTTGAAGAATTGGGTAAGAAGGTTAAGGTTGCTGGCCGTATCATGTTGTTCCGCAACATGGGTAAAGCGAGCTTTATTACCATTCAGGATATGTCTGGCCGCATTCAGTCTTACGTTCGTAAAGATGCTGTAGGCGATGAAGTCTATGAAGATTTTAAAACCTGGGATATTGGCGATATCGTGGGTATTGAGGGTACTGTTTTTAAAACCAACAAAGGCGAGTTATCTGTTAAAGCATCCAGTATTCGCCTGTTGACTAAATCATTGCGCCCACTGCCTGACAAGTGGAGTGGTCTGTCGGATCAGGAAACACGTTATCGTCAGCGTTATGTTGATTTAATTGTTAATCAGCAATCGCGCGAAACTTTTATCATTCGCTCAAGAGTGGTTAAGGCGATTCGTGACTTTCTTGAGTCACGCGACTTTCTTGAAGTGGAAACACCGATGATGCACGTTATTCCGGGCGGGGCTTCAGCGCGTCCTTTCGAGACTCATCACAATGCCTTAGACATGCCGCTATATTTGCGTATTGCGCCAGAGTTGTATTTAAAGCGTTTAGTTGTGGGTGGTCTGGAAAAAGTCTTTGAGATTAACCGTAACTTCCGTAACGAAGGTCTTTCCACACGCCATAACCCAGAGTTCACCATGCTTGAGTTCTACTGGGCCTACGCAGACTACAATGACCTGATGGATCTGACAGAAGCTATGTTGCGTTATACCGTGGAAACTGTCCTGGGCAAAACCGTGTTTGAAAGCAGTGGCGAAACTTATGACTTTGGTAAGCCGTTCGAGCGCATGACCGTGCTAGAAGCTATCATGAAATATCAGCCTGAGATCACACTTGAGCAGTTGACTGATATGGACAAGGCGCGCGAAGTAGCCAAACGCTTGAAACTAAAGCTGGAAGATTCATGGGGACTTGGCCGTGTTCAAATTGAAATCTTCGAAGAAGTAGCTGAACATAAATTGATTCAACCAACCTTTATTACTGCTTATCCAGCAGAAGTATCACCATTAGCGCGTCGTAATGACGAAGATCCATTCATCACCGACCGTTTTGAATTCTTCGCCGGTGGTCGTGAGTTAGCCAATGGTTTCTCGGAGCTTAATGACGCAGAAGATCAGGCGCAACGCTTTAAAGAACAGGTTGAAGCAAAAGATGCCGGTGACGACGAAGCTATGCACTATGATGCCGACTATATTCGCGCATTGGAATATGGTCTGCCACCAACAGCGGGTGAGGGTATTGGTATTGATCGTCTGGTGATGTTGCTAACGGACAGTCCAAGCATTCGAGACGTTCTCCTCTTCCCTCACATGCGTCCTGAATAAAAATTGTCTTTTTTGTCTAATACTTCGTTATAAAGCAATTTATCTTGCTCATTTACTTTTAGTAAACTCCGCGAGATAAATTGCTTAAAGCCTCGTCTTAGACAAAAAATCCTAATTTTTATGACCTTAGTTAAAGTCTGCAGGATAGTTTAATTTGTAGGGGCGGCTCATGAGCCGCCCTTTTTTTATTTAGAATTCACGCTACTTCCTTTATGATGATTCAAAATCATCAAGCCAAATAATTATGTCCACAGATATCGATATTCGTCAGGCTTTACGTGTATTTCAGATCATTGCTGAGAAAGGTGAGCAGCGTGGCAATCGCCACTACTTTAAGGGTATTTACGCGACTTCGGGCTTTGATGGCTATGACATCGAGCTTACCGACGAGAAGGTAACTTTGAGTATCTATTTCCATAGCAGGTTCGATTTAGACTATAAAAATCAATTAGATAAAGATGCTTTTTTAGAAAAAATTGGGAAAATCGATGCTATGAGGAAGACCAAGGATAAGTCCTGAGTAGCGCTTTACTTCATATAATTTACACTTTGTTACCAGTTACTTTTGAGTTGTAATTTTCTCGCGGTTATAGTGATTTCACTTTAAAAACACTAAAACCAGTGGGAGTATTCAATGAGTCGTTCAAGAATCCACAAAGTAACCGCTTTATCCTTTTCAATCGCCATGGGCGTTTCCAGCGCCACCGTTCTTGCAAACCCGACCACAGTTAGTTTCCTAAGTAGCGATAAAGTCGCTGCTGTTAAACAGCAAACTGAAGCTGAAAAAGCAGCTGCTATCTATGCTGAGCATTGGGAAAGAAGCCTTGAAATGAATCCTTTAATGGCAACATTCATGGGCGATAATCGCTTTAATGATCAATTGGGTGATTGGGGTACTGAAGAAGGCCTAGCAAAGCAGCTGGCATTCAGTAAAGAGTTCCTTGCAAAGATAAACACTGTCGATCCTTCAAAACTGAAAGGCCAGGATCTATTAAGCTACAAGGTCTTTAAAGGTGACCGTGAAGCTGAAATAGAAGGCGCTAAATTCCCTGACCATCTACAACCTATCCAGCAGTTTTATAACCCATTTAACTTCATCGCCATGCTAGGCTCAGGCAATAGCGCGCAACCCTTTAAAACGGTAAAAGATTACGAAAACTGGCTGAGTCGTCTTGAGCAGGCAGCGGGTGGTGTTGACGTTATCATTGGCAACATGCGTGAAGGTATGGAGCAGGGCGTTGTCCAGCCCAAGGCATTGATGGTTAAGGTATTACCACAGCTCAAAGCACATATTGTTGATGATGTTGAGACCAGCCTTTTTTATGGCCCAATTAAAAATATGCCAGAGTCTTTTTCAGAAGAGGACAGAAAGCGTTTAACTCAAGAATATGTCAAAGCTATTAAAGGCTGGGTTGTTCCAACCTACCAAAAAATGCATGACTTCATTGAGAAAGAGTATATTCCTGCGGCACGTGAGACCTCGGGTATGGTGGCACTGCCAAACGGTAAAGAGTGGTACGCCTTTAAGGTCAAAGAAACAACCAGTACTGATTTAACGCCAGAACAAATTCATCAAATTGGATTGGACGAAGTCGCTCGTCTGCACAATGAAATGAAGGGGGTTATGAAGGAAGTAGGCTTCGAGGGTACGCTTAAGGAGTTTTTTGAGTTTACTAAGACTGATCCGCAGTTCCAGTTTGATACAAAAGAAGACATGTTGCAGGCCTATGAGAACTTAAGAGGCAAGCTCGATAAAACTGCTCCGGATCTCTTTAAGGTAATTCCAAAAGCTGAGTTTGAAATCCGTGCGGTTGAGCCTTATCGCGAGCAATCTTCTTCAGCGGCATCATACCAAAGCCCGTCACCAGATGGTTCTCGTCCAGGCATTTTCTACGTCAATACTTATGACCTATCAGCTCGTCCAACCTGGACCGTTGAATCCTTGTACTTACATGAAGCAGTTCCTGGCCATCACTTCCAGCGTTCAACTCAAATCGAGCTAAAGGATGTGCCTAACTTCAGACGCTTTGGTGGTAACACTGCCTACACTGAAGGCTGGGGCTTATATTCTGAGTCTTTAGGTAAAGAGATGGGTGTTTATACTGACCCATACCAGTACTTTGGCGCATTGAGTGCTGAACTATGGCGCGCAATTCGTTTAGTCACCGACACAGGCTTACATGCCAAAGGTTGGACGCGCGAAGAAGTCTTAGCGTATATGGAGCAAAATTCGCCAGCTGCTGAAGCGCGTATGGTCTCGGAAGCAGAACGTTTCATGGCAATTCCAAGTCAGGCGCTTGCCTACAAAATTGGTCAAATGAAAATTCGCGAGCTGCGCACCTTGGCTGAGAAAGAGTTAGGCGATAAGTTTGATATTCGCGAGTTCCATCACGAAGTATTGAAAGATGGAGCAATTCCGCTGAATATTCTGGAAGATAAAATCCGCCGTTGGATTGAAGAGCAGAAAAAGTCTCAGGCTTAATTCACTTAACCTGAATCAGCAAAAAGAGCCCTTAATTCGTTAAGGGCTCTTTTGCTTTAGAAGGGATTATCTAGAAATATTTAATCCAGTATTTCAAACTCAGCCTCATTGATGCTCAGCTGGCTTTCCAAAGCTTTATCCGCAAGGCTGATTAAAGCATAGGTTTTGCCATCAAATACCGTTGAGCGAATAACGTCACCAACGGCCTTGTCATCTTCATTATTCACCTTATCGCCCGGCGTTAACGTTGCTGTGTCTTTTGAATAGGCTAGCAGTGCGTGAGTTTTAAGTTTGCCGCGATAATGCATGCGAGCAACGATTTCCTGGCCTGTGTAACAGCCTTTATCGAAGCTAACCCCGCCTACCTGTGGCAATCCAACAAAATGTGGCAATAACTCTTCAAGAGTTTCTTCATAGACCAGCGGAATATGAGCTTGAATCTCAATATAGTCCCAGGCATTCACATCAGCTAGCGTTGTGCCTTCCAAAGCCTTGATGATGGAGCTGCCATGTTCCTTTTCAGCAATCATGAAGGAGGCGTTGAACAGGCTGTTAAGGTGAACTTCGGTGACGCCATCGGCCTGAGTGACGACCAGGCTCATGTCTTCGGCAAAGTTGGTGGTCGCACCTTTTTGAGTGTGGCCCCAGATCTGAAAATCGAGACTGGCATCCGTTAGCTCAACTTTGAAAAAGACTGCGTACATCTTGAGCTTATTGAGCAGATGCTCCAGCCCTTCCTTTGGGATTAACAGCAAATAGTCATCACCATACTTGATGGTAAAAAAGATTCCATGCAGGCGTCCCTGAACATTACAGAAGCCACCTAGAGTGGCCTGCTGATCGCTGACTTTTTCCATGTCGCAGGTTAACTGGCCCTGCAGGAACTTTTTTGCGTCTTCGCCGTGCACTCGGATAATGCCGTAATGGCCGAGCTCGCAAGCAATATTTTGAAGTTGTGTAATGTGTTGCATTGCGTCTTGATTGGTAAAATTCATAGTTGAATGCTTATTTTGCTTCATAACGGCAATAATTTTACTCTGATTCTTAGCGGTTTTGCACCGTTACCGTTATAATTCCGCGAAACAATTTAAGGTTAGATGCAATGACTGAAGAGCAGTTAAAGAAATTACATTGGGCCAGTCGCCGAGGCATGTTGGAACTGGATGTGGTGCTGATCCCTTATCTGGAAGAGGAAGCCTGTCAGTTTGATGAAGCTAAAGCCGCGGAATACGCTAAATTTCTGGAACAGGATGACCCGGATCTCTATGCCTGGATTATGGGCTACGAAACGCCTAAGCCTGAATTTGAGGCTTTTGTTGCGGCGATTCGAGAGTTTATTAACAAGAAAATTCAGTAATCGCGTTTTGCTCTAACCTAATCAGTGTCAGGGAGTGACATGAATCTGTTTATCGACATACAGCCTTCAGGAATACTGCCTCGAGTGTTAATGGCTCTTTGGGCCTTGCTAACGGCAAGTTTTGTCTTGTTCGTTACTAGTCACTATTCCTTGCCGACTAGTCTTATACTGATATCTTTACTGGTAGTTGTCATGGTTCCTTTTGCTTTGTGGCAACTCAGAAGCTTGCATCAATTGAACCGAGGAATAAAACAGCTTCAATTTGTTGATAGCTGTTGGTATCTGGTGCATCAAGATGACGCTGACACCAGCAAGCTCCCAATTGAGTTGTCTGACAATAACGTGCTTTGGCCCTGGTGGATTCGGCTGAATTACAAACTGGAGCAAGACGAAGTAGAGCAACCGCTCATGAATAGATTTACTCCACAGAAAAAACAACTACTCATTTGTCGTGATGCCGTAAGCGAGACAGATTTTCGACATCTGTCTCGGGTATTACGGTTTTATCGAAAAGAGGATAAAAAGTAGTTCAATTGAGTTTTTATGTGTCATACCGTGGCTTTTACCATTCATATACCAATGTTTTCGCTACTCAGCGAGTTACTTTTCTTGCGTGGTCAAGAAAAGTAACCAAAAGAAGACCACCCCGATATTGAGGCCACGCTTCGCGTGACTCCCTGCGCCACTCCCAAAATACTTAACGCACCAGAATTTACATCACATCCCTGTGCTGAAAATTCTTATCAAAATCATCCAAGATTTTGATTGCTATATTTTGTACGTGTCTTAGCTCAATATAAGGGGTATTGATCTGCGCTGTAATAATGGTGCTTTGAATTGAGACACTTAAGCACCAATGATTATTTATAGAGTAAAAAAACGTTTCATGTCATGGTCTTAAGTTGGAATCCACAGCTTTGTCAGCAAGTTCTGGGTAATCTAGCGTATAATGCAGGCCGCGACTTTCTTTGCGTTGCATGGCGCAGCGCACGATAAGCTCGGCGACGACGACCAGGTTTCTCAGCTCGATCAGGTCGTTGCTGACCTTGAAGTTGCTGTAGTATTCGTGGATTTCCTGTTTTAGCAATTCTATGCGTCTAAGCGCTCTTTGCAGGCGTTTATCGGTGCGTACAATGCCCACATAGTCCCACATCAATTGACGCAACTCGTGCCAGTTATGGCTCAGCACCACTTCTTCATCAGAGTCAGTGACCTGGCTTTCATCCCATGGTGGCAAAGCCGGTGGTGATTGGCTGGGATCCCATTGTGCCTCAATGTCATTGGCTGCAGCCTGAGCAAAAACCAGGCATTCCAGCAAGGAGTTACTGGCCATGCGATTGGCGCCATGCAGACCGGTGCAGGCTACTTCTCCAACAGCATATAAGCCGTCCACATCGGTGCGGCTATTAAGATCCACCTTTACGCCACCACAGGTGTAGTGGGCAGCTGGAACTACCGGAATGGCATCTTTGGTAATATCGAGGCCAAATTCAAGGCAGCGTGAATATATGGTTGGGAAATGACTTTTGATAAAGTCATCGTCTTTGTGCGAAATATCGAGATAGACGCACTCAATACCATGCTTTTTGATTTCATGGTCAATGGTGCGCGCGACAATATCGCGAGGCGCTAACTCGGCCCGCTCATCGTACTCAGGCATGAAGCGCTCCCCATTTGGACGTAACAGAACTGCGCCTTCCCCACGCAATGCTTCACTGATAAGGAAACTACGTGCCTGAGGGTGATAAAGACAGGTTGGGTGAAACTGATTAAATTCTAGATTGGCAACGCTACAGCCTGCACGCCAGGCCATGGCAATGCCGTCACCGCTAGCTACATCTGGATTTGAAGTATAGAGGTATACCTTGCTGGCGCCACCTGTGGCCAATACCACAAAACGTGCGCTGATAGTTTCGACGCGATCTTCTTTCAGATTAAGCACATAAGCACCATGACAGCGGTTATCATCATTGCCGAGCTTATTGCCAGTAATTAAATCTACCGCGATATAGTGTTCGAGAATATTGATGTTGGGCTCATTGAGAACGGCTGATACCAGCGTAGTAGAAACCGCTTTACCGGTAGCGTCATCAGAGTGAATAATACGGCGCTTACTGTGGCCACCTTCGCGAGTCAGGTGGTAGGCCTCATCTTCCTTGCTGAACATGACCCCGCGCTCAATCAGCCACTCAATGGCTTCGCGCGAATGCTCAACGGTATAGCGAACGGCTTTTTCGTCGCACAAACCGGCGCCAGCTATTAAAGTGTCTTCTACATGAGAATCAACGCTGTCACTTTCATCAAGCACCGCAGCAATGCCGCCCTGGGCATAAAAGGTCGAGCCTTCAGTCACTTCAGCCTTGCTCAGCACGGTGATTTTACCTAAATGAGCCAGCCGCAGAGCTACTGACAAACCGGCTGCACCGCTACCAATAACCAGCACATCGGTGGTGTGCTGAGTAGGATTAGTTGTGTTTTTCATGATATCCATGATAAAAGTTGGGAACTTTTGTACCCTTAAGCGAGTCTGTGTTTGTCGCTATCTGTTAGAAAGTCACTGGAAACTTTAGTTTTTTCCTAGCAGAATACCGTTTAATATTGGCGGACTTTATCATAACCGCACGACAGCCAGTTAGTTTTTTTGCTGGTTAGCGAAGGGTTGAATGACCCGGATCAATGAATGTTTGCCCTGCAAGCGACTTCGTAAAGAAGATAACAATTAAAAGGGGATTATATGTCTGGGGCTGATTTAGACTCAGAGTTAGTAAAACGTGTTCAGGAAGGCGATAAGCGCGCTTTCGATATGTTGGTCAAAAAATACCAGCATAAAATCATGAATTTAATATCCCGTTATGTCAGAGACAGTCATGAGGTAGCGGATATTTCTCAGGAAGCTTTTATTAAAGCTTACCGAGCCTTGCCGGGTTTTCGTGGTGATAGTGCTTTTTATACCTGGCTATACCGGATTGCGATTAACACCGCGAAAAACTATCTGGTATCTCAGGGGCGCAGACCTCCGGGCAGTGATATCGACTCAGTAGAAGCAGAGCAGTATGAAGGCGGTGATGCCTTGCGCGACACCGGAAGTCCTGAGCGAATCATGTTTCGCGATGAAATCAGGACTATTATTTTTAAGACCATTGATGAATTGCCCGAAGATTTGAAAACGGCCATTACTTTACGGGAAATGGACGGCCTGAGTTACGAAGAGATTGCCGAGGTTATGGATTGTCCGGTGGGAACCGTCAGATCGCGGATTTTCCGGGCACGTGATGCAATCGATCAAAAAATTGCACCACTTTTGGAACAGGGTTGGCGTTCTTAGCAGGATGAAGTTAACAGTGGAAATACAAACTTTTTTACATTTCTGCTGAACTTTTTACACAGGGTCTAGTCAATGTGTATAAGATTTGAGCTAAACAAAGCTTTCTTAATCATTGCTGAACCAAGACTCAAATCAAAAGTTTATTTAAAATCAAGCAATTAGGGTTAATGCTTGATGTCTTGAAGACAGGGTTAAATGCTTAAATGGTTAATCAAAGCGTACCAACCCTGTTCAGTAGACAATTTGACGCAAGGACAGTTAAGTCGCGGGTTTTGTCGGCCTTGGAAATTGAGGCGACATTTTAGGCTTGTGGTTGGAAATAGAGGTTGGATGTTAATGTTGGACAATAAAGATTTGGACAAAGGCGCAGTAGACCGCTTCGATAAGCAAAGCGTATCTGCCTGGGTGGATAATGAAAGGGCGGATAATGAGCTTCATGCCTTTGCCTCGGAAGAAGGTTTCGCTGTTAAATCTGAAGAAATGCAGCTATGGAGTCGATATCATCTAATTGGCCAGGTTATGCGCGACGAAGTGCAACATCTGGAATTAGATATCTCAAGCCGTGTTAGTGCAGAAATTGCTAATGAACCTGAGCACGCGGTTACTCCAACTCAACCAAAGTCTAATGTCATCAGTTTCCCAAGTAATCCATTTAAGCAAATTGCAGGTTACGCAATCGCCGCTTCTGTAGCCTTGGTTGTGTTGTTCAATGTGGGCAATCAGAATACGCTTGATTCACAGGTCAATCCAATAGCTACTGTCGCCAGCAATGATGCAACACCAACAGCAGCAAACAGCTCAACAAGCTTGAGCAGAGTAGAGCGTCAGGAATTACAGACTATCCATGATATGTTCTTGAAGCATGAGTCACTATCACAATCGAGCCTGTTGCCAAGTGTTCAGGTGGTCAGTAACCAGAAAGTGATTCCTGTTAGTGTGCCTATGATGGCCGAGCAACCTGAAACACAGCAACCAACACCTCTAAAGGTTGAACAGGAACAGGCTGAAAGTCAGTAAAGTTCTAACTTAGTCTCCAACCTATTTCCAACAAAGCCGAAGTATCACTTCGGCTTTGTTGTTTCTAAATGAATGCATTGCTAAAAGCTCACTGCTTTTCCAGTTAAATTCCAGTAAAATGCTTAGCAAAGTCTGAAGACTGATCCCTTATGACAGAAACCAATATGTTGACCGAAATTGGCCGCGTGGTGGCTAAAGAGAATGATACCGTCTGGGTGCAAACACAGAGTAAAACTGGCTGCTCTAGCTGTCAGGTCAATACGGTCTGTGGCAGTGGTATTGTCAGCAAGGCGTTTTCACATAAAGTGTTCGTTACCCCCTTGAAAAATAAGGTTAATGCCAATATAGATGATGAAGTAGAAGTTGGAATTCCGGACAATCTGGTGGTTCGAGCTTCTTTTATGGTGTACCTGGTGCCGCTGATTAGCATGATCATTGCTTTGCTGGTTTGGCAGTTCTGGCTCACTGACCCTTCTGAGTTGAGCTCTATTCTCGCTGCTGTTGCCGGTTTGGCCATTGGTTTTGTGGTTACTCACTTTTACAGCAAATCTGCGGCCCAAAAAGGGCAAACAGAGCCGGTTTTGTTAAGAATTGTAAAGAGACCGATTGCGGTGAAACAAATCGAAACATCCGTCGACTAACTGCTGACGACTCTGCCGGAACTGTTTTCCTTAAGTTTTTTCCAACCTGTGAATATGTCCGATTCCGGGGAACCACTACCAAGGTTTCACCGTGGGCCGGCAAATACCCAGATAACAAGTTGCGGGAGTTTAACAATTATGCTGAAGCGTTTTTATGCAAGTGGTTTAGTTCTGTTGTTTGTGCTGGCCAGCACTTTGAGTTTTCCGGCCAAGTCGTCCTTTCCTGAGTTCACCAAGATTGTCGAAAAAGTCCAACCCAGTATTGTCAGTATTCAGGTGGATGTGGTCCGTTGGGGGCGTGTCGCAGGCCGCTCTGGAGGCTCGGGCTTTATTGTTGATGAAGACGGATACATTATGACCAATCATCATGTGATTGATAATGGCAGCTCTGTAACCGTCAAGCTCTTTAATGGTCGTGAATTTGATGCGGAAGTCGTTGGTAGCGATGCCAATACCGATGTGGCTTTGTTGAAAATTAATCCGGGTAAGCAAAAGCTTAAAGCCCTGAAACTGGGTACTACAGACGTACTTAAAGTCGGTGAGTGGGTGCTAGCTTTTGGTGCACCATTTAATCTGGAACAAACGGTAACTGCGGGTATCGTCAGTGCCAAGGGGCGCGGCGAAGTCGGCTCTCAGTATGTGCCCTTTGTTCAAACTGACGTTGCCATCAATCGCGGTAACTCAGGTGGTCCATTAGTCAATCTTAAAGGCGAAGTGGTTGGCATCAATTCGATGATATTTAACCCTATGGTCAGTTCGGGTCTGTCTTTCTCGATTCCGATTGATTTAGCAGATAACGTCAGGCAACAGTTGCTGGATAATGGTGCCGTTAACAGAGGTTATCTGGGCGTGCAGTTTGGGCCTATTGATCAGGACAAGGCCGATGCTTTTGGCCTGGAGGAAGTGGGCGGTTCGCTGGTGACCCGTGTTTATCCTGATTCGGCTGCGGCCAAGGCTGGATTGCAAGAAGGCGATGTAGTGATTGCTGTAGATGGCAAGCCGGTGCGCAAAGCGCAGGATCTACCTTACTATATTGGCCAGAAGATGCCGGGTGATAAAGCCAAATTGAAGGTGGTTCGTAATGGTAAGCAGCGTAATATTGAAGCAGTGCTGACCGATGGCGCAGGTCGTGTGTCTGCTGTCGACAATGGCCGCAATCAATTAGGCATTCGAGTGCAGGCTTTGCGCGATGATTTACAGGAAGCCTACGGCATTCGCCATGGCGTGGTGGTCAGCGAAGTGATGGAGCAAAGTCCAGCTGCTCTGGCTGGAATTCAGAATGGTGATATTATTCAGAAGTTGCATCGTACGCCAATTCGATCAATCGATGACTATCAGGCAGCATTGGCGGATTTGCCAGAAAGTGGCAAAGTAGCTGTGCTGGTCGCCAGACCGGGACGTGGCAGTGACTTCTTTGTGATTGAACTTCAATAAAACTCTTACGGGCCAGTGCTTAGAGCGTGTTGAGCTTTGCGGTTCAATTTTTGTTCAAAGCAAAAGTGTTCTGATCGCGACGCTCGTTATGTAGCCTAGTCATTCTAAGCTAATGACGAGCAACAAAGAGCAGGACGCTTTTGATTGAACCCGAAGGGCAGCGTTTGTTTGGCTTTTCTACTGTGTTATCGCGTGTGGATGGAGAATGACTACACCTCACACACGATGCCTTGTATAAAAGCCAAACAAACTGCTGCAAAAACGAACAGCAAAGCTCAACACGCTCTAGTGCTGGCCTTTTCAGTTGTTTCAGCTACAATAGGCCGCTAAATTTCAAGTATACCAATGCGTAGCAAGCTATTTTGAGTTGAGCCGACAGATGGCCCTCATAATGGCACATTCATCAACAATCGAAGGAATTCAGCGGAACATCTATGTCCTACACCGATTATATTCGTAACTTCTCTATTATTGCCCATATTGACCACGGTAAATCGACCTTGTCGGATCGTTTGATTCAGACGTGCGGGGGCCTTACCGACCGGGAAATGGCGGAGCAGGTGCTGGATTCCATGGACTTAGAGCGTGAGCGTGGTATTACCATTAAAGCGCAGAGCGTGACCCTCAATTACACGGCTAAGGATGGTCATACCTACCAACTTAACTTTATTGATACTCCTGGGCACGTCGATTTTTCCTATGAAGTATCGCGTTCGTTGGCAGCCTGTGAAGGAGCCTTGCTAGTGGTGGATGCTGCGCAGGGTGTTGAAGCTCAAACTCTGGCTAACTGCTATACCGCGATTGAGCAGGATCTTGAAGTAGTGCCGGTACTCAATAAAATTGATTTGCCAGCGGCTGATCCGGATCGTGTGATTCAGGAAATTGAAGATATCGTTGGTATTGAGGCGATGGATGCGGTGCAGTGCAGCGCTAAAACGGGTGTTGGTATTGAAGATTTACTAGAGCGTATCGTCAGGGATATTCCACCTGCAAAAGGTGATCCTGATGCACCGCTTCAAGCCTTGATTGTGGACTCATGGTTCGATAACTACCTTGGCGTTGTATCTTTGGTGCGAGTGATGCAGGGCACCATTCGTAGTGGCGAGAAAATGCAGGTAATGTCGACCGGTAAAGCGCACGTAGTTGACCATGTGGGAATTTTTACTCCAAAGCGTAATGATACCGGCATACTGCGTGCTGGCGAAGTAGGTTTTATTATTGCCGGTATTAAAGAAATTCAGGGTGCGCCAGTGGGTGATACCATTACTCTGGCTAAGTCGCCTGCTGAGAAGCCGCTACCGGGTTTTAAGAAAGTTAAACCACAGGTTTATGCCGGTTTGTTCCCGGTCAGCTCTGATGATTATGAGTCTTTCCGTGATGCACTGGCGAAATTGAGTCTGAATGACGCCTCGCTGTTTTATGAGCCTGAAAACTCGACAGCGCTTGGTTTTGGTTTTCGTTGCGGCTTCCTTGGCATGTTGCACATGGAAATCATTCAGGAGCGTCTGGAGCGTGAATATAACCTGGATCTCATAACGACAGCGCCAACTGTGGTTTATGAAGTTACAACGACTGATGGTGAAACTTTATACGTCGATAACCCGTCCAAGTTACCACCGCTATCCAATATAGACGAGATTCGTGAGCCAATCTGTGAGGCTAATATTTTAGTACCACAGGAGCATCTTGGTGCAGTCATTACTTTGTGTGTTGAAAAGCGCGGCGTCCAGACCAAAATGCATTATGCTGGTAATCAGGTTGCGCTAACCTATGAAATGCCAATGAATGAGGTGGTGCTCGACTTTTTTGACAGGCTAAAGTCGGTCAGTCGTGGTTACGCTTCCCTGGATTACAGTTTCAAACGATTCCAGACTGATAAGCTGGTGCGTCTGGATATCCTGATTAATGGTGAAACCGTTGATGCTCTGGCCTTGATTGTGCATAAGGACCAGGCACCATACAAAGGTCGCGAGCTGGTTGAAAAGATGAAGGAAATCATTCCTCGTCAGATGTTTGAAGTTGCTATTCAGGCCGCGATTGGGAATCATGTTATCGCGCGCTCGACGGTAAAAGCCTTGCGTAAAAACGTATTGGCAAAGTGTTACGGTGGTGACGTTTCGCGTAAACGTAAACTGTTAGAAAAACAGAAAGCCGGTAAAAAACGTATGAAGCAGGTCGGTAAAGTGGAGATTCCACAGGAAGCCTTCCTTGCAGTACTGCATGTCGGTAAAGACAATAAATAACAAAAGAAGGGCCTGATGATTTATTACGATTTTGGATTCTATTTGCTGCTGGCAACTGTGATTACAGGTGTTGTGGTTTTAATCGATAAGCTCAAGTGGCGCAAGGAGCGGGAAGCCAAGGGCATTGAGTATGATGATAAAGGCAATGAAAAAATGCCAATGTTGATTGATATTTGCCGCTCTTTCTTCCCTATCATTTTAGTCGTTTTCCTGCTCAGGTCTTTTCTATTTGAGCCTTACCGCATCCCATCAGGAAGTATGAATCCAGGTTTGTATGATGGTGACTTCATACTTGTTAACAAATTTTCCTATGGCATTCGTATGCCGGGATTTAATACAACTATTATTCCAACAGGCTCTCCCAAGCGAGGCGATGTTGCTGTATTCCATCCTCCACATGAACCGCAATCAGCCTACATTAAACGTATCATTGGAGAACCCGGTGATCGTCTGGAGTGGAATCGCGGTGTTTTAACCATTACGCCTAAGTGCGAAGGTGAGGCAGCCTGCGAACCTATTGTGATTCGCCCTGAGTTCGTTTCTGATGAAGTGCCAGAGTTGGTGCCGCAGGCAGAGGTTTTTGACTTGTATAACGAAAGTCTGGCTGACAATAAATATCAGGTTATATACCGGGATGTTCAAAGATCGCAAAGCCTTAATCATTCATGGTCAACCGTTGTTCCAGAGGGGCAGTATTTTGCAATGGGCGACAATCGTGATGGCAGTGCTGACTCCCGTTTCTGGGGATTTGTCGAAGAAGAGGCTTTAATTGGTCGCGCAGCCTATAAATGGTTGTTTTTAGAGTTCACAGAAGAGCCGGTAATATTTGGCAAAAAGTTACCAAAAGGCGTATCTTTTGGTAGAGTAGGTTCTATCCAATAAGTAATATCAGTGCATTAATGCGTTTTCTGCCAAGCTAGAAATATTTGGTGGGAAGGACAAAGGAGAATGGGGAAATGCTAAACAGAAAGTATCAAGATGGTATGACAGGCGCGGGCTGGGTAATCGTATTGGCCATTGTTCTGTTTTTTATGTTTATGTTGATTAAACTGACGCCAGCTTATCTGGAGTATTTCAGTATTAAAAGTTCAATGGCCTCTGTTGCAGAGCAAAATGTAGGTAATAGTTCAACTGGCGAAATTCGACGTCTGCTAGAGGGCCGTTTTAATATTAACGAGGTTAAATCGGTAAAAGCTTCTGATGCCAAAATTAAAGATATTACCGGTGGCCGAGCCCTTTATATCAAGTATGAACGCCGCATTCCTCTGTTTGGTAATATCAGTGCATTGCTTGAATTTGAAAACGAAGTGCCTCTCAATTAGAGGCCATTAAAAGTAAGGTTTCTATCGCCAAGATGAGTCACAAAAAACTGTTAATCGAACGATTGTGTAATCGTCTTGGCTATCAATTCAACGATCCCTCCCTATTAAAGTTGGCGCTGACGCATCGTAGCGGTGCCAATAAACATAATGAGCGTCTCGAATTTCTAGGTGACTCCATTCTTGGGATGGTCATTGCGGAGCATTTATTTACCCACCTTAAAAAAGCCGATGAGGGTCAGCTGACACGTTTACGCGCCAGCCTGGTTAAAGGCAAAACTTTAGCTGAAATCGCCAAAGAGCTGGAACTTGGCGAGTGCCTGTATTTAGGTGAAGGTGAGCTTAAGAGTGGTGGTTTCCGCCGCGCTTCAATACTGGCTGATGCATTGGAAGCAATCATTGGTGCCATTTATCAGGACGCTGGATTTGAAACAACCAGAAAAGTGATATTGGGGCTTTATCAAAAACGTTTAGAGAGTGTCGATCTCAAGTCAGTACAGAAAGATCCTAAGACACAACTTCAGGAATGGCTTCAATCGCGCAAGCTCCCTTTGCCTGAGTATGAATTGCTCAAGGTGACGGGTGAGCCGCATAAGCAGACTTTTGATGTGGCCTGCGTATTAGTTGAAAAGAAAGTCAAAACACATGGCTCGGGCTCGAGCCGACGTAACGCAGAACAGCAGGCAGCTGAAAAGGCGTTAGCGATAATATTAGATGGTAATTAGTTATGCATGAAGATTTTCGTTGTGGTTATGTCGCTGTTCTAGGGCGCCCGAATGTGGGTAAATCGACTTTGATGAACCATATTCTTGGGCAGAAAGTGAGTATCACATCGCGTAAACCACAAACCACACGCCATCGAATTTTAGGTATTTATACTGATGATGACGCGCAGATTTTGTTTGTGGATACACCCGGTATTCATAAAAAAGAAGCGCGCTCGATTAACCGCTATATGAATCGCGCTGCAAGCAGCTCGATGGTTGATGTGGATGTCATCATCTTTGTGGTTGATGGCACCCAGTGGACCGAGGACGATGAGTTGGTGCTGGAGAAGCTGCAAAAGACTAACTGCAAAACCATTCTGTTTGTTAATAAGGTCGATAAGATTCAGGATAAGGGCCAGCTGCTACCGCACCTTGCTAAAATCGCTGAGCGCTTTGAGTTCGATGCTGTATTCCCGGGCTCCGCTTTGCGCGGTGATAATCTTGAGCCACTGGTTAGCCAGATAAAAGAATGGTTGCCGAAGGGTGATTTATTCTTCCCCGAAGATTATGTGACTGACCGCAGCCAACGCTTTATGGCTGCTGAACTGATCCGTGAGAAATTGATGCGTTCACTCGGCGAGGAAATTCCTTATTCTTCAACCGTTGAAATTGAACAGTTTAAAACCGACGAGAAAGGCATTTTGCATATCAATGGCCTGATACTGGTTGAGCGCTCAGGTCAGAAGGCCATTATCATCGGCAAGCAGGGCCAGCGTTTAAAGCAGATTGGTCAGGATGCTCGTATTGATATGGAGGAGCTGTTTGGTACCAAGGTTTTCCTACAGTTGTGGGTTAAGGTTAAAGACGGCTGGGCAGATGACGAGCGGGCGCTTCGCTCTTTGGGCTACGATGACATTTAATGGCCGATACCGAACTCACTTCAGCTTTTGTCCTACATACCAGGCCTTTTAAAGAAACTAGCCTGATAGTCGAATTATTTACTGAAGACCATGGTCGGGTTAATGTTCTGGCAAAAGGCGTTCGCGGCAATCGCAAAAACTCGAACCGTGCATTACTACAAGCTTTTCAGCCGCTCAAAGTCAGCTGGCTGGGGCGTGGTGAGTTAAAAACACTCAAGCAGCTAGAGCCAGACGGTTTTGCGCATCGTCTGCACGGTATTGCCAGTCTTTCCGCCTTGTACCTCAATGAGCTTCTGTTGCGACTTTTTATCCAATGGGATCCGCATCCGGATACTTTTCACCACTATAAAACCAGTCTGCACCATTTGCAGCTTGGCGATAAGCCAAACCTGATCCTGCGAGAGTTTGAATTAGAGCTCTTGGATGTTATGGGGTATGCCATTGATTGGCAGCATGATATCTATGGAGATGCAATAGAAACGAGTATGACTTATGGGTTCGTGCCTGAGCAGGGCTTTATTCCTCAGTTACAGGCCTCAGCTGATAGCTGGTTAGCGGAGGGAGCGATTATTCTGGCAGTGGCAGATCATCAATGGCACATTAATGGCGCGCCAGCCCTGGCACGTAAGGTTTGTCGCTTGAACATAGATCAATTGCTAAATGGCAAAGAGCTGAATAGTCGTAAGCTATTGCAGCAAACGCTTGCTATGCAGTCCTAGCTTTCATAGCATAACGGTCATAACCTTTAATTCATTGTTGTTAGCTTTAACCACCATTACAATTGGCTCAGCTTAGCTCACTTTTCAATTGTATTAACTCAATGGCACTTTTATGAAAAATCCAATCCTCCTAGGCGTCAATATCGACCATATAGCAACCGTTCGTAATGCTAGAGGGACTGACTATCCCGATCCGGTGCAGGCAGCCTTTGTTGCCGAACAAAACGGTGCCGATGGCATTACCGTTCATTTGCGAGAAGATCGACGACATATTACTGATCGCGATGTAGAAGTTCTGGCCCGTACCATACAGACACGCATGAATCTGGAAATGGCGGTAACAGAAGAGATGCTGTCGATTGCTGAACGCATAAAGCCACATTATGTGTGTCTGGTTCCCGAAAAGCGCGAAGAGCTGACCACAGAAGGGGGGCTTGATGTTAAAGGCCAGGAAAGCAAAATTAAGGATGCCTGTTATCGCATGGCAGAAGCAGGTATTCAGGTGTCGCTGTTTATTGATGCGGATGAGGAGCAGATTAACGCGGCGGCCAGAACTGGCGCGCCTTTAATCGAAATTCATACTGGCGCCTATGCAGATGCTACCAGCCAGGAACAACAGGAAATTGAACTGGTCAAGGTTAAGCACGGCGTTGAGCATGCCGTTTCAGAAGGTTTGCAGGTCAATGCAGGACACGGCCTTCAATACCATAACGTACAACCGATAGCTGCCATTCCTGAAATTGTTGAGCTGAATATTGGTCATGCCATTATTGGGCGTGCAGTTTTTAGTGGTCTGGATCAAGCTGTTGCCGATATGAAAAAACTGATGACAGAAGCGCGTCAGTGGCCCTTTAACTCATAAGGAAAGCTAATGATATTTGGAGTTGGAACTGACATCGTTGACATAGAGCGCATTGAGGGCTCAGTTGAGCGCCATGGTGATAAGTTTGCCGAACGGATTCTTGCTCCCGCTGAAATAGAGCTTTATCAGAAGACTAAGAATAAAATCAATTACCTGGCTAAGCGTTTTGCCGCAAAGGAAGCGATTAGTAAAGCGCTAGGCACAGGAATGAGGCAAGGGATAGACTTTGTACAGCTGGTCATCAGCAATGATGAAATTGGTAAGCCGCAGGTCACTCTGGAAGGCAAGGCTCTTACCTGGTCACAACAAAATAAGATTACAAAAATTCATCTATCTATTTCTGATGAAAAAAAACATGCCGTAGCTTTTGCCATTGCTGAATCACATCCTTGACATCACATCATTGCAATTATTCAAAAATTAGCCATACAATTCAGATTGTGTTCAGTTTCAGAGTGCTTTACTAGCGCCTGAAAGAACCTTTATTAACAAATAACAGAAGGAAATTTGTGATGAAAAAAACAATGATAGCCGGTGCAATTATTGCATCATTAGGTTTAGCGACTGCTGTAGAAGCTAAAGAAGGTAACTACGTAGGCTTTGGTTTAAGCCAGCATAGCATAGATGGCGGTTTTTACGACGCAGATGTAATGACTTTAGACGGTAAAGTCGGTACTTACTTCAATGAGAACTTTTCCGGTGAGTTACGTCTAGGTGTTGGTGTTCAGGATGACACAGTATTTGGTGCAGATATCGAAGTTGATAATTACTATGGTGCCTATGTAAGATTTGGCGCCCCAGTTACTGACGGCTTCTACCCTTATGCTATCGCTGGTTATACAAACACTAAAGTTAGTGTATCAGGTGGCGGCAGTGATTCTGAGTCTGATTTTTCTTATGGCTTAGGTGCAGACATGGCCATTTCTGATGATGTTGATTTTACTGTTGAATACATGCGCTATCTTGACAAAGATGGTGGCGAGGTTGACGGTATCGGAGTAGGCTTTAAGTTTAAGTTCTAAACTTTATTTCTACTCTTTGAAATTAAAAAAGCGAGCCTTGTGCTCGCTTTTTTTGTGCCTGATTCTTTTGCTTCAAAATTTTTTTTAATCTAAGAACAAGTCTTTCTGTATTTGCTCTTCAAACTCAGGGTTATAGGCATATTGACTGAAGTCAGTCACTTTTGCTGCTTTTAATACCTGCTCGTCAATCAGCCAAAGCCCCGTGTAATTCTTGCTTGGATGGGTGAGCACTACGTGAGCCGCATCTGCCATGATCTCTGGCTTACGTGCATAATTAAGCGTTTCTTTATTACCTACTGCAAACTCGATGGCTGCGGTGGCGATATAGGTTTCTGGCCAGAGGGTATTGACGGCAATGCCGTAAGGCTTAAATTCTTCGGCTATACCGCGGCTTAAAATACTCATGCCGTATTTTGACAAGCTATAAGGGCTATAATCTTTTAGCCACTTTACGTCTAAATTAACAGGTGGTGACAGGCTTAAAATGTGTGGATTGTCTGACTTTTTTAAGTAGGGTAGTGCGTAATGAGCAAAGCAATAAACAGCCCGTGAATTGACTTGCTGCATCAGGTCATAGCGTTTGGGTGAGGTGTTTTCAACATTAGTTAAGCTAATCGCACCAGCATTGTTAACAACCGCGTCGATACGTCCAAACTGCTCACCAATCTGATCGCATAGTTTCTTAATCGCTATTTCCTTGCGTACATCCAGCTGTACCGGAATAGCTTTACCTCCTGCTTCTTCAACTTCTTTGGCAACAGTATGGATGGTGCCGGGTAGCTTAGGGTGAGGCTGATCCGACTTGGCTGCAATGACGATAGTTGCGCCTTCTTGAGCAAAGCGAATGGCCATGGCGCGCCCAATACCGCGACTGGCACCGGTAATGATAATGACTTTATCTTTCAAACTAGGCATTGAGTGCTTCCTTGATAGGTTTTTCTAATGCTTCAGGCTTGGTTGCGGTGGCAAATCGGGTGATGACTTTACCGTCTTTGCCGACCAGGAACTTAGTAAAATTCCACTTAATTGCTTTGCTGCCTAACAAGCCCGGTGCTTCGTTTTTAAGATAGTTAAAAAGTGGGTGAGCATGGTCACCGTTAACATCAACTTTTTTAAACAGTGGAAAGCTGATATTAAAGTTGAGATCGCAGAAGTCTTTAATCTCTTCGTCGCTGCCTTTTTCCTGATTGTTAAACTGATTGCAGGGAAAGGCGAGAACTTCAAAGCCCTGTTCTTTGTGTTCTTGATAGAGCTTTTGTAAGCCCTCATACTGTGGCGTAAAACCGCAGGCACTGGCGGTATTTACAATCAGTAACACTTTTCCTTTGTACTCTTCCAATGAAACCTCTTGCCCATTATTCAAAACAGCAGAGTATTCGTATATGGTATTCATCTTTTGTCCTCGATTGGCTGAGTTTTGTTGAGCCTTGGCGCTCTAAAGACTCTTTTAAAACACTCTAGCTATGACTGGTCTGCTCTGTCAATCGAAACCGTTAACACGACGCATAGGTAACAAGATGAAAGCATTAATTGGTTTGTCGGCTTGCTTGTTAGTTGGCGCATCTGCATTTGCACAGGTGCCTTCTATCGATGATAAGCATTTGAAAATCGCGGCTGAATTGCGCGATGAAGCTCTGAAAAGTTCCATCGGTTACGAGGTAGTTGAGTCATTAACTACTGAAGTCGGCCCACGTATGGCCGGAACGCCCGGTGATGCCGCAGCGGTCAAGTGGGGCGTTGCGAAACTTGAAGAGCTTGGTTTCGACAAAGTATGGACAGAGCCGGTGACTTTCCCGACCTGGAAACGCGGCACTGAGAAAGCTGAAGTTATCGCTCCCTATCCGCAACCGCTAGTAATTACGGCGCTGGGCTTCAGTGTTGGTACGCCAGAAGGTGGCCTGACTGCGGAAATTGTGGAGTTCGATACTCTTGAAGATTTGGTGAATGCTCCGACAGGCGCAGCCGAGGGCAAAATCGTTTTCATCAAGAATCGAATGAAACGTGCCCGTGATGGTTCTGGCTATGGCCCTGCGGTGTCAGCGCGTGGCCAAGGTGCGGTTGAAGCTGCCAAGAAGGGCGCGGTTGCGATTATGATCCGCTCTATAGGTACTGATAGCCATCGTATGGCTCATACTGGCATGATGCGTTATGAGGAGGGCGTTAAGCGAATTCCTGCGGTGGCATTGTCTGCGCCAGATGCTGATCTGCTGGAGAATATGGTTCGTCGCGGTCAGCCCATTACAGTGAAGCTGGATGTCGAAGCAGAAGATGGTCCAGACTACACGTCACACAATGTGATTGGCGAAATTCGTGGCTCTGAAAAGCCCGATGAGTATGTCATCCTTGCTGCTCATTTGGACTCCTGGGATTTGGGAACAGGTGCCTTGGATGATGGCGCGGGTATTGGTATCACTGTTGCGGCAGCAGAGTTGATTGCTCGCCTGCCTGAACGTCCGAAACGTTCGATTCGTGTCATCATGTTTGCCAATGAAGAGCAGGGGCTGGTTGGTGGCAAGTTCTACGCTGAAGCACATAAAGATGAATTGAACCGTATCATTACCGCAGCTGAGTCTGACTTTGGTGCAGGAAAAATCTGGCGCCTTGATTCACGCGTTAAGCAGGAAGCGATTCCGGTGGTAGAGAAGATGGCCAAGGTCATGGAGCCGTTAGGTATTTCTTATGGCAACAACCGTGCTGGTGGTGGCCCGGATCTGATTCCTTTGCGCGGCTATGGCATTTCGGTGTTCTCCTTGCGTCAGGACGGTACCGACTATTTCGACTATCACCATACGCCTGACGATACTTTCGACAAGGTTGATAAAGAAGCTCTCGATCAGAATACAGCGGCTTACGTTGTGTTTGCCTATATTGTTGCGCAGATGGAAGGTGACTTTGGTTTTGGTCTTGAATAGCCCTTGAGCATTTTTCAATCGATTAAAGCGCGCCACTTGGCGCGTTTTTTGTCTCTATCACTGATTGTTTTTCATCCAATTTGTTAAAAAGTGTAAAAAAAGCGGCTTTTCTTACTACTTATTTATGTAGTTTATCAGCTGATAATTTTAGCTAATACCTCGCATGAGCTTTGCTTGCGCGGGTTTTGGGGGGTTGCTACAATCGATTGGATTTTATGACTTGAGTCGACATTTGTTCGGCAAGAGCTTTGGTTTAAAACTTCGTGCAAGCTCTATTGAGTGGATTGTTAATGACGATAAAGAGTTCTCGCTACACTGTAAGTTTAATTGTTGTGCTGTCATTGATCTGGATCGGCAACTCTGGTTTTTACAATGCCATGCTGTTGTCCTTCGGAGCTGTGTCAGTTCTATTCGTTGTGTTTGTTGCCCATCGTTTAGAGGTCGTTGATGAAGAGTCTCAACCTCTACAGCTTGGTAGCCAAATTTTTGCTTTCTGGATGTGGCTACTTAAAGAAATCGTTCAGTCCAATATTCAAGTTATAAAACGGATCTGGTTAGGTCCAAAGTCGATCAGTCCGGTCGTTATGCAGCTTAAGATGAGTCAGCAAACGGATATGGGAAAAACCATTTATGGTAACTCGGTCACGCTAACCCCGGGCACCGTCACACTGGATATTGAAGATGATGTGATGACGGTCTATGCACTGACTTATGATTCGATTCAATATCTGCAAGGCGGAGAAATGGATCGAAGAGTTAAGCGACTGGAGGACTAATGTTTTTAGCTGCTGCAATTGCACTCATGGTTGCCATGATGCTAGCGATTTTACGTGCCTTTATGGGGCCGACCTTGTATGACAGAATCCTTGCGGTGAATTTGTTCGGTACAAAAACCGTATTATTCATTGCCGTCCTGGGATACTTGATGGGACGTCCCGAATTTCTTGACATTGCTTTGGTTTATGCACTGATTAATTTTATTACGGTAATTGGTGTGCTTCGCTTTTTTGAATACAAACGTACGATTGACGATTCAAAGGAGGAAGCGTAATGGCGATTTTTCTTGATGTGGTCAGCTGGACACTTCTGATTCTTGGCGGCTTCATGTGTTTTTCTGGAGCGGTCGGTATCCATAGATTCCCTGATTTCTTTAGCCGTATGCATGCTGCCAGTGTGACCGATACTTTGGGCAGCTCACTGATTCTTATTGGCCTTATGTTACAAACTGGTTGGCAAGCCACTGTACTGGTTAAGCTGAGCTTAATTTTTCTGTTTATTTTGTTGACTAGTCCAACTGCCAGCCATGCTTTGGCAAAAGCGGCATTACATGGTGGTTTACGACCCAAGTTAGGCAAGCCTGAAGTCAGTGATGATATCCCTGAGAAATTTGGTAAGCCACAGTCCGAATCAATCAACAATCAATCGTAAGTCATTAAGGAGCAGAGTCATCGAGATTACCATTAATGTCATTCTTCTGGCACTGTTAACGTTAACAGCCCTGTCTTTGGCTTTTACCAAAGATCTGTTTGCGTCAGTGATGCTGATGGGTGTTTATAGCCTGTTATCAGCAAGCTTCTTTGTGCTAATGGATGCGGTCGATGTAGCTTTCACAGAAGCTGCGGTCGGTGCTGGGATTTCTACCATATTGATGCTAACTGTGTTGGCGATGGCTGGGCGTTTTGAGAACCGTGAATTACACCATCCCCGTATAGCATTGTTTGTGGTCATTGGGACTGGCATCATGCTGGTCTATGGTACTTTTGACATGCCAGCTTTTGGCGACATAAACGCACCGGTGCAAACTCATGTTGCACCACATTACATTCAGCAGTCTGCTGCTGAAATTGACATTCCGAATATCGTCACTTCGGTGCTGGCCAGCTATCGTGGCTTTGATACCTTTGGTGAAGTCGTAGTTGTTTTTTCAGCCGTGATTGGTGTGTTGGCATTGCTGGAAATGAAGTCTACTGAAACCAACCAAGAGTTAGCTCCTGCTCCAATGTATCAGCACAAAATTCTCCGTATCGTCGGTAAAATTCTCATTCCACCAATTATGCTGTTTGCATTGTACGTTCAGTTTCATGGTGAATATGGGCCGGGTGGCGGTTTCCAGGCTGGGGTGATTTTTTCAGCAGCAATAATTCTACATGCGATTCTGTTCGGGGTTGAAAAAACACAAAAAGCGATCTCATTACCGATTGTAAAAGTATTGGCGGCATTAGGTGTGCTGATTTATGGCAGCGTTGGAATTGTGGCAATGCTTAATGGCGGCAACTTCCTTGACTATAATGCTCTGGCTGAAAACGACATTACCGGGCAGCATGTTGGCATTATCGTTATTGAGTTGGGTGTTGGCATTACGGTAGCTACTGCGATGATGGTGATCTTCCTGACGTTTGCTCGTCGCGTGGGTAAAACCAACGGAGAAACTGCATGAATTTTCTAGAGCAATATAACTATTGGATTGTTATTGTGCTGATGATGAGCGGCTTTTATATCGTTATTGCTCACGGCAACCTGATAAAGAAGTTGATTGGCCTGAGTATCTTCCAGACATCAGTTTTCATCATGTATATCAGTATGAGTAAAGTCATTGGCGGTACCGCTCCAATTCTCAATGAAGCATATCAGGTTTACAGCAATCCGTTGCCACATGTTCTGATCCTGACAGCGATTGTGGTTGGTGTTGCTACGACAGCGCTGGGACTTGCCTTGGTGGTACGGATTAAAGAAGCCTATGGTTCCGTTGAAGAGGATGTCATTCAAGAAAAAGACTTGCAGCAAGAGGGTTCTCAAGAGTGATTGATCATTTACCCATACTGCAAGTGATTGTCCCATTACTTGCAGCACCTATCTGTTTAATTTTGCGTGAAGCGCAACTGGTACGCTGGTTTACTTTAATTGCCAGTGTACTTGCCTTTGTCATCAGTGTGCTTTTATTGCAGCAGGTTCAGGCCCATGGCACTTTGATTTATTCATTGGGCGGCTGGGATGCACCAATTGGTATTGAATACCGAATCGATCAGCTTAATGCCTATCTGTTGATTCTGGTTACTTCGATCAGTTCAGTTGCTTTATTGGCGACAGGAACTAGTTTGCATAAAGAGCTTAGCGAGCGTAAAGAGACTTACTTTTACGTTGCCTACTTGCTATGTCTGGCGGGTTTATTAGGTATTTTGACAACTGGTGATGCATTTAACGTCTTCGTATTTCTGGAGATCTCCTCGCTGGCTTCTTATACCATGATTGCAATGGGACGTGATCGCCGTGCACTGTGGGCGTCCTATCAATATCTGATCATGGGAACCATAGGTGCAACCTTTATTCTTATCGGTATCGGTATGATGTATATGATGACCGGTACACTCAATATGTATGATCTGGCTGAGCGTTTGCCGGAAGTGCAGCAAACAAAAACGGTGTTCACAGCATTTGCCTTTTTTATGGTCGGTGTCTGCTTGAAACTGGCGCTGTTCCCACTTCACTTATGGTTACCAAATGCCTACGCTTATGCACCATCCATCGCTACTGTTTTTCTGGCTGCCACAGCAACAAAAGTTGCCATCTATGTGCTGCTAAGGTTTATTTTCAGTGTTTATGGCTTTGAGTTTTCATTCTCGCATCTACCATTACAGGAAATACTGGTAGCGCTTGGGCTAATGGGAATTTTCGCTGCTTCAATCGTGGCTATTTACCAGAATAACGTTAAGCGTCTCTTTGCTTATTCCAGTGTTGCGCAAATTGGCTACATGATTTTAGGGTTGGGCATCGGATCTAAAACGGGTCTGGTGGCAACTCTGCTTCATCTTTTCAACCATGCCTTAATGAAAGGCGCCATTTTCCTGGCGCTGGCTGGAGTGGTTTATCGAGTCGGTAGTGTCAACCTCAAAGCTTTTGCTGGCCTTGGCAAACAAATGCCGTGGACTATGGCGGCAATTGTTGTGGGTGGCTTGAGTTTAATCGGTGTTCCGCTAACCGTTGGTTTTGTCAGTAAGTGGTACCTGGTACTGGCGCTGCTTGAGTCTAACTGGTGGCCGATTGCCATTCTGGTTCTGCTCGGCTCTCTGCTGGCTGTTATTTATGTCTGGCGTCTAGTTGAAGTGGCGTATTTCCGCCCAGCTATGCAGGACAGTGCTCCCTATAAGGAAGCACCGTTAATGATACTGATACCAACCTGGATTCTGGTGCTGGCAAATATTTACTTTGGTATCGACACCAGCTTTACGGTTGGTCTGTCTGAGCAAATTTCAGGTAGCTTATTCGGGGTGGCTAAATGATTGAGCAGAATTTATTGATGCAACTCATCATCATTTTGCCACTGCTGGCAATTCCAGGAATTATTGCATTTGGCAAATGGCCTAATTTGCGTGAGGCGGTAACTCTAGCTGCAGGAACTTTGCTGCTGATTGCAGTGATTGTTTTTTATCAGGGTTTTGATGCGGGACAGGCTGCTTATGTACGTTGGCTTGAGTTATTGCCTGGCCTGGATATCGCTTTCAGGGCCGAGCCACTAGGGGTTCTGTTCTCACTGGTAGCGGGTTCCTTGTGGGTGGTGACATCCATATATGCTATTGGCTATATGCGTGGCCATGGTGAAGTCAATCAAACACGCTTTTATGCCTGCTTTGCTGTGGCAATTTCAGCGGTTATGGGACTGGCTTTTGCCGATAACCTGTTTACGCTATTCGTATTCTACGAAGTCTTAACGCTGTCCACTTACCCGCTGGTAACTCATGCCGGAACCGACAAGGCAAAGCAGGGCGGCCGCACTTATTTATCCATATTACTGGCAACTTCGATTGGCTTCCTATTACTTGCTGTTATCGGCACCTGGTGGCAGGCGGGCACATTAACCTTTACTCAAGGTGGTGTGTTTGATGAGAACACATCAATCGTTGCAGCAAGCGTTTTGCTGGTGCTCTTTATATTCGGTATCGGTAAAGCGGCAATCATGCCGTTCCATCGCTGGCTACCGGCAGCCATGGTGGCGCCCACTCCGGTCAGTGCTCTGCTTCACGCTGTTGCAGTGGTCAAAGCGGGTGTCTTCACTGTATTAAAAGTCTGTGTTTATATTTTTGGCATTGATTTGCTACGCGATATTCCAGCTACCCAGTGGTTACTTTATCTGGCAGCAGCATCAGTGTTGTTGGCCTCCTTGGTTGCCATGCGTCAGGATAATCTCAAGAAACGATTGGCTTACTCAACGGTCAGCCAATTGGGTTACATTACGATTGGCGCCTTGCTTGCTTCGCAGGCCGGTATTCTCGGTGGCGCTTTGCATATTGTTGCCCATGCATTCGGCAAGATCACCTTATTCTTCTGCGCCGGTGCCATTATGGTAGCGGCCCATAAAACAGAGATCAGCGACATGCGTGGCCTCGGTAAAGCCATGCCGATCACCATGATTGCCTTCTTCATTGGTAGCTTGAGCATTATTGGTTTGCCGCCTGCAGCAGGTGTCTGGAGTAAGTGGTATTTATTGATGGGAACTTTAGATACCCATCAATGGATTGTGATGTCAGTATTAATGTTAAGTTCGCTTCTGAATATTGCCTATCTGCTACCAATCCCTATGCGAGCTTTCTTCCCAGGAAATGGGCAGGTGGTGAAAGTTGAAAGAACTTCCATCAAAGAAGCGCCACTGCCTTCATTGATAGCTCTATCGATCACTGCCTTGATGACAATGGTA
The DNA here is from genome assembly GCA_048268505.1 of Kangiella sp. Taxonomy (GTDB): domain Bacteria; phylum Pseudomonadota; class Gammaproteobacteria; order Enterobacterales; family Kangiellaceae; genus Kangiella. Next base: position 101,326 of record JBLWVK010000003.1, read on the forward strand.
CTCTTTTTCTGGCCCCATATTTTTTATGAACTTGCTGCTTCGTTAGCAGGTTTGTCCGGAGGTGTTAATGGCTAAGCAAAATAATACTGAGAAGCAGTATTTATTTGATAACCCGAAGAACATTAAGCGCCTTTTATACATCGTTTATGCATGCTGTATTCTATTGGTGTTGTTGGATTTTGTGATTCATCGCCACATCTATCATTCGTGGGAATCGTTGTTTGGCTTCTATGCGATTTATGGGTTCGTGGGTTGTGTGGTGTTGGTTTTAATTGCTAAGTGGATGCGGACATTCCTGATGCGCGATGAAGATTACTATGATCGAATAGAGTTAAAGCAGCAGCAGGGCTCCGAACAAACCACCGAGCAGAAAGCTGAAGAGCAGGCAGGAGGCAAGCATGTGGATTAATGAAATGCCAGCCTTTGCTCCTTTCTTCATTGGTGCGCTGATTGCGCTGCTAACAACGGGCAAATTAAGACAGGCGATCCTGCTAATTACGCCCGTTATCAGCGGTATCCATTTATTGACTGTGCCAGTGGGTACCAGTTTAGGTTTTGAGCTGGTCGGGTTTTCACTGGAAGTCTATCGTGTTGATAAATTGAGCCTGTTGTTCGGCTACATTTTTCATATTGCTGCTTTTCTGGCGATTCTTTTTTCGATTCACGTTAAAGATACATTGCAACAAATCAGTGGACTGCTTTATGCCGGAAGCGCGGTAGGTGCGGTATTTGCGGGTGACTTGATTACCTTGTTTGTCTTTTGGGAATTGCTGGCTATTACATCAGTGTTCCTGATCTGGGCCAGAGGCACTGAACGCGCCTATGTTGCAGGAATGCGTTACTTGATCATTCAGGTGCTTTCAGGCGTACTTTTACTGGTTGGCATTATTTTCTACGCCTACCACAAGCAAAGCATCAGTTTCAGTCTGATTGGCCTTGAAGGAACCGCTGGCTGGTTGATCTTCATTGCCTTTGGCATCAAGTGTGCCTTCCCAATGCTGCATAATTGGTTAACCGATGCCTATCCAGAGGCAACCCCGACCGGTACGGTGTTCTTGAGTGCCTTTACCACTAAGGTTGCAGTCTATGCTCTTGCTCGTGCTTATCCGGGCACTGAGCTACTGGTTTATATTGGCGTGACCATGGCCTGCTTCCCAATTTTCTTTGCAGTTATCGAGAACGATCTGCGCCGGGTACTTTCCTACAGCATGATCAACCAGATTGGTTTCATGGTTGTGGGGATCGGAATTGGTAGCGCATTGGCCGTAAATGGCGCTGTATCGCATGCCTTTAATGACATCCTGTTTAAGGGGCTGCTGTTCATGTCGATGGGTGCAGTGTTGCACATGACCGGCAAAATAGACGGCTCGCGGCTAGGCGGTTTATACAAAAGCATGCCAAAGACCGCCATACTTTGTATGGTCGGTGCAGCCTCGATTTCAGCCTTCCCATTGTTTAGTGGCTTCGTTAGTAAGTCGATGGTGATGTCGGCGGCCATTGAAAACGGATATGGCTGGGCTTGGCTACTGTTACTGTTCTCAGCTGCAGGCGTATTCCACCATGCCGGTATCAAGATTCCATATTTTGCCTTCTTCGCCCATGACTCAGGAATTCGAACCACAGAGCCGCCGAAGAATATGTTGATGGCGATGACTATTTCAGCAGTCCTGTGTATTGCTATTGGTGTCTATCCGAATGCGCTATATCAGTTGTTGCCGTTTGATACGGGCTATAACCCTTATGACGCTACCCACGTGCTAACTCAGTTGCAGCTTCTGTTCTTCTCAGCGTTGGCATTCATCTGGTTGAATTTGCGCAATATGTATCCGCCAGAGCTGCCATCGGTTAATCTGGATGTAGACTGGCTTTATCGTCGACTATTCCCGGCAACTTTGAAGCCACTGTTTAACGGTTTATGGCGCCTGGATGGAGCTTTCAGAAGCTGGTTTATGGACCGATTCCATAGTGCCCTGGGAATGCTTTCTCGCCACGCACCAGACGGTATACTCTCCCGAACCCAGCTTTCTGGCAGCATGGTCATCTGGGTGACTATCTTGTTGGCAACCTATCTGATTTTAAGTTTCTGGTAGCGGGTCAATTCATCAATACAGCGCTTATGAGGACTCATGGGCGCTGTTTTGTTTTCTAGGCAGGAAAACATCAAAGCTAATTCTTTACAGGGTCTTTTATTAGCTTTTGTATGGAAAACACTTTGACTATATGCTAAAAAGTCTGTGACAATCGACCTCTTACCAGTTACTAAGAATTCTTAAATTACGGGGATAGCTGATGGTTTCAACAGCTAAGGCGCTAACGCCAGCTGCATTTGCAGAACAATATATCGTTGAATCAATTTGGAACGGCAAATTTGCCGCAGGAACCATTTTGCCTGCCGAGCGCGAGCTGGCGGAAATTATTGGGGTTACACGCACCACACTGAGAGAAGTCCTACAGCGCCTGGCGCGTGATGGGTGGCTAACCATACAACACGGCAAGCCAACTAAGGTAAATGATATCTGGCAGTCTGCTACTCTTAATGTTTTAGATACCTTAATCACCCTGGATGACGAAGGCTCCATGAAGCTGGCGGATGACCTGTTACAGGCCAGAACTTCAATTGCCAGCATTTTCTTGCGTCAGGCAGTGAAGAATAATCCTGAAAGGTTATTGGAGGTGTTGAAAGAGCTTGATGATGTCAGTAACGATGCGGATGGCTATATCAACTTTGACTGGCATTTCCATCATACCGCTACCCGAGCTTCGGGAAATCCAATCTATACCTTGATGCTTAATGGTTTCGAAGCGATTTATTATAAGCTTGGCCGCTTTTATTTCGGTTGGGAGCAGACACGCAAGTTGGCTCATCAATACTACAAAGATTTAGAAGTCGCGATTGGTAAGGGTGATGCCGATCAAGTAGTTAAAATCCTTTGGGATTACGGTCATGAAAGCGGTGAGCTTTGGAATAAAGCTAAATCAGAGCTAAAAAGTTTTAGTGAGTTAGGTGCATAAAATACTGGTAAGTCCACTTGCATAAAACCACTGTTAAAGAGTAGGATTGGGGTAATTCTGCATATAAACAAAACGAATAACGGCCTATTTAGCCGTTTATACCGAATGGGAGTTAAGAGATGAAAAAAGCTTTATACGGAGTCGCGCTGTTAAGCAGCATGATTTTGACGGCTTGTACTGACGGTCCAGAAGAACCAAAAATTCCGGGTATTGGTGAAGGTAGCACAAAGCTAGTTTCTCCTGTGTTTGCCCCAGGTAACGGTGAGTTACCAATTCCTAATGATGTGCTATTCAGCGGCACAACTGATTTAACTCTTAACATCCCTACGGATGATCCAACGGACATGTCTGATCCGCAAAATGCGATCAGTGCATTAGACGGTTGGTCAACCCATGCACCATTTAGCATTGAATTCCGTGGTGCGATTGATGGTTCTACGGTGGTACCTGGTCAAACTGTTCGTGTATTTAAAGTATCTGTTAACCGTCCTGAAGCGATTCCAGGGACTGGTATTCCAGCACCTACAGGTCCGGTAACTGGCGTTGAAGCTGAATTAACAGCTGGGGTTGATTTCGTGGCTGTTCCAGCAAGTGAAACCTCTGTTGGCGTTGTTCCGTTAAGACCATTAGAACCACAAGCCAGCTATATGGTGGTTGTTACTAATGGTATTAATGATGTAGACGGTAATGCTGTTATCCCAGACCCTCAATTCTCTATCGTAAAGTCACCTGACCCAATCGATCCAGATAGCGCTACCGCTGGCTTAGAACCTCTACGCCAATTAACGCAAGCTATGCTGGCTGCATCCAGCAGTGCAGGTATTGATAGTGATGATGTGGTTTTGACTTATCAATTTACAGTGCAGTCGGTAGCTGATGCGCTAGTTACAGCAAATAAAGTGTATGTTCAGCTTGCTGCTGATGCCGGTTTACGTCCTGCATCCAGCTTTTCATCTTTAAATACTGATACTACGCCATTTACCAATATTGGTGCAGCTAACTTATATAAAGGTGAATTAACATTACCTTATTTATTGACGGCCCCAACAGCAGAAAACCTAACAGCAGTATTGGATAATAGCTGGGTAGGTGCTGAGCAGATCCCAACGGAACAAGGCCCGGTACCAAATCCGTTAGCGGGCGCTCCAATTACCTACGCTAACCCTCTAGCTCAAAAAACGGGTGATGAGACGGTTCCTTTGTTGGTTTCTCTACCCAAAAACATCAACTGTCCAAAGCCTTATCCTGTGATGATTTTCCAGCACGGTATTACCAGTAATCGTACCGCAATGCTTGGTATCGCAGACACCATGGCTAGTACCTGTACAGCAGTGGTAGCGATGGATTTACCGCTACACGGCATAGGTTCAAATAACCAGGTACATTTGGGCTTACAATTGATTAGTAATGGTGCGATTGGTATTTTCGAAGGCTATACTGCTGGTGATGTACGCGAGCGTACTTTCGGTGTTGATTACATTGACAATGATACGTCAGCGCCTGGTCCTGATGGCCAAGCAGATCCATCGGGTGCACATACGATTAACCTGACTAATTTACTAGTGTCTCGTGACAACTTACGTCAAGCAGTGCTAGACCTACTCGTGCTTGAAGAAGCCATTCCAGCGATGGATGTTGACGGAGATACTGTTCCTGATTTTGACGCTGATAATATCAGCTTCATGGGTCACTCGTTAGGTGGTATTGCGGGCTCTAAGTTTGTCGGTTTGAGCGATAAAGTCAAAGTTAGCGTACAGGCAACTACGTCGGGTAGCATTGCGCAAATGTTGGATGGCTCAGCTTCGTTCAGCCCACGTATTCGTGCAGGCTTAGCTGCAGCATCAGGCATTCCTGCTGATGACCCTGCGTTTGAATCAGCAGTTTTAAAGCCATTCTTATTCGCTGCGCAAACGGTTGTTGATTCTGGTGACCCTGTTAACTATGCAGGACTAGCACAAATGCAAGCAACTCCAATGTTGGCACTACAGGTTCAGAATGACCAGGTTGTACCAAATGCTGTTCCTGGAGCTCCTTTGGCTGGTAGTATTCCTCATGCAGCATTGTTTGGATTACCAACACTAACTGAATCAGCTGCTACAGATCGTGCTTTCTTGAAATATGTTTCAGGTGACCATGCATCACCTTTAAGTCCGAATGCAGATCCTGCGGTAACAGTTTCTATGCAAACTGCGATTGCTAACTTCATTGCCTCGGGCGGTACACAGGTTGTAGTATCTGATCCTAATTTGGTAGAACCATAACCAAAATAATGGTTATCCTGTAAAGCCCTCGCAAGAGGGCTTTTTTGTGCTTGTAAGATTTGGTTGTAACTGGATAGCCTTATAGCCTTAACTGTTATATCTTTAGCTCAGTCGGTGTTAAAATAGCCAGCAATTTTATACCTTTATCGAAATATCAAGGTATAACAATTAGTTACAGTCTGACATTCGGAGAATGACTTGGAATTTTTAAGCGAATACGGTTTATTTTTGTTGAAAACGGCTACTGTTGCAGTGGTGATTATTATTATTATCAGCTTGCTGATTAGCGCGGGTCAAAGACAGCGCTCATCCAGCAAGGGGGACATCAAGGTAGTCAATCTTGGTGAAGCTATTAAAGACAATAGTCAGTCTATTAAGAATGAGATCCTGACCAATGCTGAGTATAAGCAGCTACTGAAAGAAGAAAAGGAGCGCGAAAAGCAGCAGGAGAAAGAGGCTAAGCAAAAGCTCAAACAGGCCAAAAGGTCATCCAGCAAAACAGTAGCAGAGACAGAAGTTTCAAAAGCTACTGTAGAGCAAGTTGCTGCAGATAAAGCTGATCAAGAATCCATCAACAGCGAGTCAGAATCAGTTGAAACCAGCGAAGCTTCAGAGGCGGTTGAAAGCCCAAAAAGAATGTATGTGATTGACTTTGATGGCGATATTCATGCTTCAGGTGTGGATGCTCTGCGCGAAGAAGTGACTGCCATTCTAGCGACTGCCAATCAGGGTGATGAAGTTATGGTTCGCCTGGAAAGTCCTGGTGGTCTGGTACATAGCTACGGATTAGCGGCATCGCAGCTGAAACGCATTCGAGACGCGGGTTTGAAGCTGACCATTTCGGTTGACCAGGTTGCAGCCAGTGGCGGTTACATGATGGCCTGTGTTGCAGATGATCTGGTCGCGGCACCATTTGCAGTTGTTGGTTCGATTGGCGTGGTTGCAGAAATTCCAAATTTTAATCGCTTGTTGCAAAAAGCCAATATTGATTATGAGCAACATACTGCTGGTCAGTACAAACGTACTTTGACCATGTTTGGTCAGAATACCACGGTAGCTCGCGAAAAGTTTAAGCAGGAGCTTGAAGAAACGCATCAGCTTTTTAAAACCTTTATTCACGAGAATCGTCCCAATTTGGACTTAGACAAGGTCGCCACGGGTGAACACTGGTATGGCCGACAGGCACTTGAGCTTGGCTTGGTTGATAAAATACAAACCAGCGATGATGTGATTCTGGACGCGCTTAATTCTATGGATGTGTATTCAATTAAATATGAAATACGCAAACCTTTGACCGAGCGTTTATCGATTAATCTGTATCAGGCCATGGACAAGTTTGTCCTGCGCTGGATTCAACGTTCCTCACAAACTAATATCTTTAAATAACCCATAAGATTTATGGAATTTGAATTCTGGGATAATTGCTGGCAGCGTGAGTCTCAACCTTTCCATCTGAGTGAGGCTCATACTTTCCTGGTGAGGTATGTTCAGCAATACTTTTCAACTGACCAGAAAGTGTTTGTGCCTCTATCAGGTAAGTCACTGGATTTACCCTTTCTGGCTGAGCTTGGGTATTACCCGGTTGGAGTTGAGTTTAACCCTAAAGCGGTCAATCGGTTTATTGAAGAGAATCAGCTAGAGTTTTCCTCCGAAGTCTCTAACGCAGCCAACGGTCATAAGCTGGTTCGTTATCATAATGACGCCATGGAAGTCTGGTTGGCTGACTTTTTTGATATTACCAGTGACCAGATAGGTAAGGTCAGACAAGTTTATGATCGCGCCGCATTCATTGCCTTGCCCGAGGCGATGCGTCGCGACTATGCAAAACACCTCAAATCACTGCTCGCGAAAGATGCAACTTTATTGTTAGTCACCATGGATTATGTACCTGATGAAATGTCAGGCCCTCCATTCCACATCACTTTAGACGAAATCAAACAGCAATTTCCGGAAGGTAAGGTTGAAGAGCTGTGTCGTTGCAGCTTATTAGACAGTCACCCGCGCTGGAAAGAGCTTGAGTTAAGTCGTTTAGACGAAGTGTTATACAAAATTACGTTTTAATTATGAATAAACAAATCACCCCTTACGGACTTTGGCAGTCGCCAATTTCCCCAGAAATGTTAGCTAGCAAATCAACCCGCTATGGCCAGATGCAATACATTGAGAACGCCATATATTGGCTGGAATCACGTCCGCACGAACAAGGCCGTGGCGTCATAGTACGCTCTCAAAATAGTAAGAGAGAGGATGTAACGCCAAAAGGTTTTAATGTGCGTACGCGCGTCCACGAATATGCTGGAGGTGATTTTTGGGGTAGAGGTGAGTATTTACTATTTGCAGATGACTCTAATCAACAGCTGTGCCTGCAAAACCTGACCACCAACAGTGTTGAGTTTATAACGCCTGAGCCGCCCGTCAAACGTAGCCTGCGTTACTGCGATGGTGAAGTTGCTCCTAATATGGCGTATACCGTTTGTGTGCATGAGAGGCATGAGGCGGATGACGTTATCAATGAGCTGATAGTGGTTTCGCTTTCTGCGCCATTTACCAAGCAGGTTATAGCGCAGGGCGCTGATTTTTATTCCAATCCACGAATCAGTCCCGATGGCAAACAGTTATGCTGGATCAGCTGGAATCACCCGAACATGCCGTGGGATGAAACCGAGCTGTGGCAGGCCGATATTTCTGCATCCGGTGAGATTACTAATCAGTGCAAAGTGGCTGGTGGTAACAATGTTTCGGTTTATCATCCCTTCTGGTCAGCGGACAATCAACTGTACTACGTAGCTGATCCAGAGAGCTGGTGGCATATTTATTGCTTAGAGAATCCACATCAGCCGGTGCATGACAAACTGGAGATTGAGTTTGGTTTGCCACAATGGGTGTTCGGTTGTCGTACGGTGCAATGGCTGGATGATAAAACTTTGATAGCTATTGGTACCAGAAAGGGCCAGCAGGCACTGTATCAAATCAGTCTTGAAACAGGTTCCGTCGAGCTGTTTAGCGATAACTGGACGGCATTTAATGGCCAGATGGTCACTGGCGGCGATGCGCTGTATTTTATGGCGGCTAATCCACAGTCTGGCGAAGCGGTTTATCAGCTGAGCCTGCAAAGTAAAGAGGCTGCTCAATTAACCGAAGGTGATAAAGACCAGCTTGATGATTATATTTCAGTGCCTCAGCATATTGAATTTCCAACCACAGGCAATCAAACGGCTTACGGCTATTTTTATCCGCCTAAAAATCCTCAATACCAGGCATCAGAAGATGAAACGCCACCCTTAATTGTCATGAGTCATGGCGGACCAACAGGCATGACCGATAATGGTTTGGATCTAAACATTCAATATTGGACCAGCCGTGGTTTTGCGGTAGCCGATGTCAATTATCGGGGTAGTACCGGCTATGGTCGCGCCTATCGAGATAGTTTGAAAGGGCAGTGGGGTATTCTCGATGTGGACGACTGCATTGCCATGGGGCAATACCTTGCGCAAGAAGGCTTGGTGGATGGTACCAGAATGGCCATCAGAGGCGGCTCTGCGGGCGGCTATACAACTTTATGTGCGCTAACCTTCCATGATGTCTTCAAAGCTGGTATGAGTCGCTACGGCGTTGCTGAACTGGTTTCTTTGTCTCAAGACAGCCATAAATTTGAAATCCGCTATCTTGATTCAGTCGTCGGGCCTTATCCGCAGCGTGCAGACCTGTATCATGAGCGCTCTCCAGTGAATCATACAGAATTATTGTCCTGCCCAATTTTAATATTGCAGGGACTGGAAGATAAGGTGGTGCCGCCGAATCAGGCCGAAGCCATGGTAAAGGCGCTTGAGGAGAAAGGTTTGCCTCATGAGTACATTACCTTTGAAGGCGAAGGGCATGGCTTCCGGAAGCCGGAAACCATTATTAAAGCATTTACCGCAGAGCTGGAGTTCTATCAGAAGTACCTGCTCTAATGTGGGTAAGCTGGTTATTGAACCTTCTGGGTTTCTGTAGAGGGCTCTGCCGAGCTTGCAGACGAGGTTTGATCAATTTCAAGATCGTAAAATAGGGTGAAGTAGCCATCTTCGGGATCGAGCAATAGGTCGGCACTTAGTAGAAATTGCATCGGTGAGTCTTCAGTGTAGACGGTTTGCACGGATAACTCAAAAGTCCCTTCCCGATCTTTATCCTGCAAAACAGGGTGTTTTTGCAGCGCCCTGAATTGCTCGATTCCTTCTTCATCCAGCTTATACCAGCTAATATGCTCAACACTGTCATCCTTGAACCAGTGTTCAACAGTTCTGACCTTTTCTTCTTCAAGTTTTTCCAGTGATAGGTATCGATCAATATAGGTTTCAGTATCTTTATAGCTATAAGTCAGCTGATTAGCGGCTATAACGTTAGTTTTGGTATTGCTGCGAACTCTGACTCGAAGCTCTTCAGGATTAAGCTGAATAAAATCTTCTTCATCGAAACTCGACATTTTAATTATGGTCGATAGGGGGACGTTAGAGCACCCCTGAATTAGCAGGGCTAGTAGAATGAAAAGTAAAATGGACCCTGTATCTTTAATCATTTGCTGCTTGAGTCAGGTTTAATTCGTGTTGATCGAATAAGGTAAAGTATCCATCTTCTGGGTTTAAGAGTAGATCAATACTCATATTAAATCGCTCTGGTGCACTCTCAGTTAATTTAAATGTGACCGAAAACTTAAATTCTCCCTCTTTTTTCCTCATTGCTAACAAAGGGTGTTGCTGTAGTTGTTTAAAAAGCTCTATTCCTTCTGCATCCAGTCTATATCTGCTGCTATGCTGAAAACTATCATCTGCGAACCAATGTTCGATAGTTTCTACATCTTGATCGATTAACTCCATTGAGAAACTTTGATCAATAACACCCTCTGGGCCTCTGTATTGATAACGCAGGACATTCTTTCTGAGAACATTTTCCTGAGTGTTATTGCGAACCTTAACGCGAATATCGTCAGGGTTAAGCTTAACAAAGTCAGTTTCATCAAAACTGGACATTTTAAGCATGGTGGATAATGGCATGCTGGTGCAGCCTTGTAGAAGAAAGATTAAAACTAAAGTTTGGATTATGGTGGTAAATGGTTTCTTCATTATTATTCCTTGTGATGATGCTAGTTAAAAATCCTGATAAAAAAAGAGGTGGCAAGAGCCACCTCTGAATTATAGATATTCTTAATGAATAATCAATTAATCGTCAAACTCGGTATGAACTTTGGGGTGATTATAAACATCCTTATCCAATTCATTTTCACTCTTGGCGACAATAACGCTGACCGCTGCATCACCGGTAATATTAACTGCTGTGCGGGTCATATCCAGTAGTCGGTCAATACCTAGAATCATACCAATCGCTTCGACCGGCAAGTTAACCTGAGTTAGTACGCCAGCAAGGAGGATCAAACCAACACTAGGAACACCGGCAGTACCGATTGAGGCAAGCGTTGCAGTTAGAACTACTGTCAATAACTGCGCCATGCTCAAATCAACGCTATAGGCCTGAGCAATAAATAGTGTTGCGATACCCTGCATGATGGCAGTGCCATCCATGTTGATTGTTGCACCAAGAGGCAGGGTAAAGGAATAGGTATTGCGGTGAACACCTAGGTTTTTTTCAACGCAACGCATGGTTACTGGAAGGGTGGCGTTACTGCTGGAAGTACCAAATGCTGTAAGCATGGCTGGCCACATGCCCTTAAAGAAATTAATCGGGTTAAGACGTGCCAGGAAAGTAATTAAAGCGCCGTAAGTTATTAAAGCATGAAGAATTAATCCACCTACCACTAGAGCAAAGTATGCACCAAGAGAGCCTGCAATTTTATCGAATGGAAATTCAGCAAAAGTTTTAGCAATCAGGAAGAAGACCCCATAAGGTGCAAAGCGCATGATAATGTTCACCAGCTCCATTACCACTTTGTTGACGTCATTAAACCAGTTACCAATTCGTTTACCTTTTTCGCCAGCCATGGTGATGGCAAGTCCAACCAAGATTGCAAATACAATGATTTGTAACATCTTTTCGCTAACCATTGCTGTAAAAGGGTTGGTGGGAATAATTTCAATCAATACTTGGGTTAATGGTGGCTTATCGCTCGCATCAAAGTTTGCGTCACCAATATCCATGCCTACACCGGGCTTAAATATCGAAGCAAGTGACAAAGCACCGACTAAAGCAATTGATGTCGTTAGTAGATAAAGACCTATGGACTTTAAGCTCAGCTTTCCCAGTTTAGAAGGGTCTGCCAATGAGCTGACACCACACACAAGAGATACCAGTACTAGCGGTACCATCAGCATTTTCAGTGCATTAATAAACCAACTGCCACCAACCTCGAAAATGCCATTAACGAAATAGGTATAGGCCCAGCTGTCGTCTTGAATCGCTGAACAAGCCTCTTTTGTAATACCTTTTGCGCATTGGTAGTCGCCAAATTGTAGGAACAGGACGCCAACGATAGCGCCTGCGACCATATAGATCAGGATTTTTAAACTGAGATTCATATTATTAGCCCCATTTTGGAATAGTGGAACTCTAAGCGATTGCCAGCAAAACTGCAAATATGCAATCTTTTTAAATTGAGGGTTGACGGTTATTGATTACAGGTGTAATCTTTCCTGTAGATTACACTTGTAATCATAACTAACAGAAACTGATATGAGTCAAAGTATGTCAATCAGAGTGAGTGAAGCAGAAAAGAATGTAATGGATATTCTGTGGCAGGAATCTCCATTAACCAGTACTGAGGTCGTGGAACGTCTCCAAACTCAGGACTGGAGTGAAAAGACGGTAAAAACCTTTCTTAATCGTTTGGTGAAGAAAGGGGTTGTGACTTTTCAGAAAGATGGTCGTCGCTATTTGTACTCTCCCGCCATAGAGCGCGATGAGTTCCTGGCCGACGAGAGCGAAAGTTTTCTGGATAAGGTCTTTAAAGGCAACATTAAAGAGTTGCTTGCCACTTTCGTGGACAATAAGCAGTTGTCAAAAGATGAGCTGGATTATTTAAAAGGCTTGTTGGCCGACAAGGAGAGCAAGGATGTTAAGTGATCTTAAAATGAACGGCTGGCTAGATGCTTTCTGGCATTTTAACCTTGATTTAAGTGTTATAGTCCTGACAGTGCTTGTCGTTCGATTTTTTATCAGAAAAACCACTAAAAGTTATAACTCATACCTGCTTTGGCTAGCCATTCCTCTTGGCTTTGTGGTTGCCAAGATTATTGCATCCATTGATTTTAGTAGTGCTAACTCTGATTACATCGGTCAGGCGGTATCTGTCATGATAGCCAAGCCTGTAGAGACACTGCAGAACTACCAGTGGCTTGGTGCGCTCTGGTTAACAGGTACAACCCTGTTACTGTTGAGACTGATTATTCAACACGTTGAACTCAGAAAAGACTTAAAAAAAATTGAAAGACCAATTAATGAATTGCCTGGTTGCAATTTAATCAGAAAGAGTCGATATCAGGTTATTGCCGTTGACTATAAAGAAATGTCACCGGCGGTGTATGGGTTTATCAAACCTACGATTTATTTCCCAATTCACGTAGCAAAACAGTTATCGGTTCAGCAAATACAGCTCATTATCGAGCACGAAGAACAGCATATAAAACAGAAGCATTTATGGTTAAACCTTTTATGGGATGTCTTAGTCTGCATTGGCTGGTTTAATCCGCTCATTTATATTGCTCGAAAGAATTTTAGACATGATCAGGAATTATTTTGTGATTATCTGGTGCTTAATAAAGGTAACCACACTCGCACAAAAGATTACGGTCATGCGCTTTTATCAACAGTTTCTGCCACTCACTCTGTAAGTCTACTTTGCTCATGGAAGGTTTTTAACCAACTTGAGGAAAGAATTATGAATATCACAGACCCACTAAATAAAACTGGCAAGATAGTTATGACATTGGGTGCCGCCTTTGTCCTTAGCTGTTGCGCCGTTTATGCAGCCAATAAGGAGCCGAAAGAAGAACGTGTTATTACCACTGAAAACATAGTCATTGATGATGAAGGAAACAAGAAAGTTGTTCTTGAGTTTAGTGAAGGCGACGGAATTACCTATCTACAGGAAAATGATAATTACTATATCCTTGAAGGTGGTAATAAGCGCCCAATGACCGAACAGGAGCGTAAAGAGTTTGAACAAAAGCATGAAGAAGCTCAAAAGCGCGTATACATGACAGAGCAAGAGTTAATGCTTGTTGAGGAAGAACTGGAGAATGCTCATAGAGTATTAGTGTTGCATGAAGATGATCTTCAGGAAGTTGAGATTGAAATAGAAAGTGCTCACAAAGCGCTCGCAGAAGCTCAGCGTGAAGTTGAAATTGAGTTTCAAAATGGAAACATCTCCAAAGAGGAAATGGAAAAAGCTAGAGAAGCCATCCTGAAAGCCAAAGAAGAAATGTCTAGTGGCAAGATGAAACAGCGCATTCGTGTTGATATAGAGCGGGCTAAAGCAGATATGGAAAAAGCGCGGGCTGATGTTGAAAAGCAAAGACATTTAAGGGAAGTTGACATTCGCAAAATAAGATCTGGCGATGCTTCCGGAACCAAATCTGTTGAAGCTTCCATTAATGAGAATGGAGTTATTTATAAAAAAGTAAATGGTGCCTATACCATCGAGGAAAATGGTAAAACACGTTCCATGACCAATGGTGAAATTGTCGAGTTTGAAGAGCGCCTAAAAAATATTCCTGAACCACCGATGCTTTCATCCCCGAGAAAGCCTATGGCGCCACCAACACCTGAGAGTCCAGCAGAAGACCAAAACATCATTTACGAAAAGAACGAAATTAGGGTAACGGATCCAGTGAATGTTGACGAGGAAGCTATCCCAACATTTACTAAGCCACCAGAGTATCCAAAATACGCCGTAGAAAATGGAATTGCTGGCCATGTGATGTTTAAGTTTGATGTGGATGTGGATGGCAAACCATATAATATTCGTGCTACTGAATCAGAGCCTGAGGGCGTGTTTGATGAAGTAGCTACGAATGCCATTGAGCAATGGAAGTTTGAGAAGAATAAACAAGCTAAGGATATTACCTACATGCTCAAGTTCCAGCTTGAATAAGCTAGGGTAACTAAAGCCATTAAAGCCCGCAATTGCGGGCTTTATACAAATGGAAGTGAAGTAATATGAGTTTTAAAGTTATATTTGTACTATTTATTGGAATGCTTCTTACTCTGACATCTTGCTCAAACTACATAAGTGTTTACGAATACAAAACCGAGCATAGAACAATAGATAGCTTAAACTTCAGTAAAGACTACTTGGATAGCATAAATCAACAAGAAGAAGCTGAGAGAGTTTTATATTGTAATCCATCATCCTTATTCCATTGTTTAGTTGCATCAGGCAATGGCATCAACTTCTCTGTACCTAAAATATATAACGAGCAAGATCGATAGTTATTCTATGGTGGTACATATGCTTATGCCAAGATTGATAACCGTTTTGTCCAAAGGTTTCCAGAAAGGTTTATTGATGATAAGTATCGCTACATATTAGAGCTTGATTCTGAGTTTGATACTGTAGAACGTATTTATGCAATTGATAGTAAGAGATTTGAGCTACTGGCAGTAGTATTTGTTTATCAAAATACTAGATATCACTTTTATGAGTTATCTGCTGAGAAGGGACTGACTTACGCAGTGGGGCAAAACACAAATTTCGTAGAGTTAAATCAAGAACCAGTAATGTTAGAACGATAAAAAAGCCCGCATTGTGCGGGCTTTTTTTTACGAATAATTAAACCTGTTGGAAAGGATAAACCGAACCAAGATTTAAAATTTTGGTTAATTCATCAAGTGCCATACGAGACTCATTGAGCAGACTCGGATCGGCTAAATCATCCTCAGTCAGTGTATCTCTGTAGTGTTTTTCAACCCAAGCATTCAGTGTTGCAAACAGGTCATCATTCATGATGACATTTTGGTTCATGGCACTGACTTCAGTTTCATTCAAAACAACGCGCTGACGTAAACAGGCTGGACCGCCACCATTCTGCATGGATTGCTTTACATCGAAGATTTTCACTTCTTTGATTGGCGTATCCTGTTCGACCAGCCAGTCCAGGTATTCTTTTACAGCTGGTACAGACTCACATTCACCCGGTGCGATAATCGCCATGTTGCCATCAGGAAGCGTCACCAGCTGACTGTTAAAGAGGTAAGACTTAACCGCATCTTCTACTGAAACATCATTGGCGCCCACTTCAACCACATGGAACTCTTCGCCATCGAACGCACGCTCAAGATCAGTGTAAACCTGCATTTGATTCAAGAAAGCTTTTTGATGCGCGAACAACACATTGCCATTACCCACGGAAATAACGTCATTATGGAATACGCCTTTATCAATAACGTTTGGACTCTGTTGCGCGAAAACCACATTATCGCTGTCCAGCATATGCAGGCGAGCGACAGCTTGCGATGCTTCGAATGTCTGACGAGCCGGGAATTTATGTGGCGCTGGCTTGCTGTCATCAAAGGCATATTTACCAAACACGAAGAAGTGTAGGCCTTTCTTGCCATAACCCTTTTCACTATTCACATCCACAAAGCGAGTATGGTTGGCCGCCCCTTCATCACCAAAGTGATCGCCCATCGGTAGAGCAGGGTGGTGAACAAAATGATTCTCGTCTTTAAACATGGCCTGCAAAATACGGCCTGTGGTTGGGTGTTCAATCGAACGATGGAATTTATTGGCCAGATTAGCCGGAGTGAAATGCACCTTTTCATCGGCTGTGTCGCTTGATGGCGCCATGGTGCAGGCATTGGCTGTCCACATGCTTGAGGCTGAGCTACAGGCAGCTAGCACTTTAGGCGCCTGCTTGGCAGCTTTGATGATAACTTGAGCGTCAGTACCGGTAAAACCCAAACGACGCAGTGTGGCCACGTCTGGGCGCTCCATTGGTGCTAAAACACCTTGCTTTAAGCCAAGGTCATGTAGCGCCTTCATCTTTTGCAAGCCTTGCTTGGCTGCTTCTTTGGGCTTGGCAATCAAGTTTGCGTTAGATGTTGAGGCAACATTACCGACAGACAGGCCTGCATAGTTATGGGTTGGGCCAACCAGTCCATCAAAATTAAATTCGTAAGCCATATTTTTATTGGTGCTCATTTATAGAGATACTCCAGGCGTTAGCGTTTCAGGCATGACACAGGCAGGATTTTCAATCGAAGCCACCGGGTAGGCGCAGTAGTCAGCGGCATAGTAGGCACTTGGACGATGATTGCCTGAGTTGCCGACACCACCGAAAGGCGCTGCACTTGAGGCGCCAGTTAACTGGTTATTCCAGTTGACGATGCCGGCACGAATGCGGCGATAGAAGGTTTCATACTGTGCTTTGTCATCGCTGAACAAACCGGCTGATAGGCCAAAGCGTGTGTTATTGGCTTCGGCAATGGCACTTTCGAAATCATCATAGCGATAGACTTGCAAAATAGGGCCGAAGAACTCTTCATCTTCATGGGCAACGCCGGTTACATCCAACAGTGCAGGACTGACAAAACCGGTACCTTCTTTCATGTGCTCCATTTTGACTAAGGCTTTGGCGCCTTTATCAAGCAGGTTTTGCTGAGCACGCACTAAATCTTTGGCGGCTTTCTCTGAAACCACAGGCCCCATGAATGGTTTGTTTTCATCATTGTAATGACTGACGCGAATGTTTTTGACTGCTTCGGTTAGCATCTCAATAAATTGATCGCCTTGTGATGTTTTTGGTACAAACAGGCGACGCGCACAGGTGCAGCGTTGGCCAGCAGAAATATAAGCCGATTGAATGGTGTGATAAACGGCAGCTTTTAAGTCTTTTACATCGCCCAGAATAAGCGGGTTGTTACCACCCATTTCTAACGCTAAAACTTTGCCCGGTTGACCGCCAACCTGTTTATGCAGAAGCTTGCCGACTGTTTCGCTGCCGGTAAATAATAAGCCATCTATTTGCGGATGGCTGGCTAGTGCAATACCAGTATTGACCTCGCCCTGCACTAAATTAAGAACGCCATTAGGCAGCCCTGCTTTTTGCCACAAATTAACAGTTAATTCTGCAACTGCTGGGGTTAGTTCGCTTGGTTTGAAAACGACTGTGTTACCAGCAATCAGCGCTGGAACAATATGGCCATTAGGCAAATGGCCTGGGAAATTATAGGGGCCAAATACTGCGAGGACACCGTGAGGTTTATGGCGAGTAGCAGCGATACCAGCGCCCATTTCAGCTTCTTTAACGCCAGTGCGCTCATGATAGGCGCGAATTGAAATATCAATTTTGCCGGCCATGGCGCCAGCTTCGGTCAGGGTTTCCCA
This sequence comes from Kangiella sp., assembly GCA_048268505.1. Classification (GTDB taxonomy): domain Bacteria; phylum Pseudomonadota; class Gammaproteobacteria; order Enterobacterales; family Kangiellaceae; genus Kangiella. The sequence goes on from JBLWVK010000003.1 coordinate 118,912, forward strand.
GTAAGGCTTGCCCGTTTCTTGTGCAATCAGTTCCGCAAGTTCTTCTTTGTTGTCTTTTAATTGCTGCTCAAAGTTTTTAATGATGGCAATTCGCTCATCCAATGATTTTTGACTCCAGTCCCAACCGGCTTTCTGTGCCGCTTCAATGGCTTGCCCCACCTGTTCTTCAGTTGCGGCATTGCCTTGCCAGATGACTTCGCCGTTAGCTGGGTTAACTGAACTAAAGCTATCGCCTTCACCGGCGAGCCATTGATTGTTGATCATTAAGTTTTTATGAGCATCTTGAGTCATTTTAAAAAACACCTGCTGTAAATTCGTTTAACGTTTGTTGCGCAGACTGGCTGCACGAATCGTATCGCCTTCTTTGACCTGAAGTCGGTCAAGCACGTCGGCACTGACAATCAGTTCGTCAGTATCGATTCGCGTTTCAAATACCGTGGTGCGGAACTCCTGTAGGCGACGATTGCTGATCATGATCGCCTCGGTTTCACCTTCCGGTTTGCCAACACGGATTGGCATCAGACGGCTGGCGCGATAAGTTTTGATTTGATCTTTGGGTACTTCAATGGTGGGGCCTGCATCAAAAATATCCACATAATTTTGATAACGGAAGCCTTCACGTTTAAGCATGGCAAGCGCCGGACGAGTATCCGGGTGTACCTGACCAATCACCTGCTTGGCATCATCCGACAACATATCCACATAAATCGGATGTTGTGGCATTAGCTCAGCAATGAACTGGTTACTGCCCAAACCGCTAATGGCATCAGCCTTGGCAAAATCCATACTAAAGAAGCGACGACCTAGTGACTCCCAGAATGGCGAGCGGCCTTGTTCGTCGCTGAAACCGCGCATCTCGGCAATCACCTTGTCAGCAAACCGCTGCGGAAAGTCAGCCATAAAGAGAAAGCGTGATTTGGCGAGGAGACGACCATTGATTCCGCCACGATAGTCCGGAGAAAGATATAGGGTCGCGATTTCTGTAGTGCCAGTATAATCGTTACACAAGACTAAAATTTTGTGCTTGTTATAGATACCTAAGTCGCGACTGGTATTGACTACAGTGCTTAATTTATAGGTATAGAAAGCTTCGTCCATACCGACCGCGGCTACCAGGGCGCAAGTGCCGACTACTTTGCCGCTTGCGTCATCTTCCAGCACAAAAAAGTAATATTCAGGCCCAGGCTCAACAATATCGCGGCTAAATGCATCGACCGAGTTTTTGATCTTGTCCTCGATGCGAACCGGGTCATTAGGCAGGGTGGTCAGGCCGGTTCCGGCGCTGGCAGCCAATGCCAAAATATCTTCTAAATCAGTATGTTGAGCTGGTCTGATAACCATGATTGAAAGTCCTGAATTCCTTAAAATTTAGCTTTAACTGGCGACACTCGCGTCTAAGCGGTTGATGATAATAGGAAATCTCACCACAGAAAGGAAGTGTCAGTTTGTAATATAAGAGACTTGTACGACCTCTCAGCCCTTTAAAATTAAGCCAATCGACGGTACAGGGGTGGAATTTTAGCAGAAAAAAGGACATGATACCGACCTATTTCAATGAACTGAAAACACAGGGCAAACCCTGTCACAAGCTTAAGGTGTTTTATGTCTGATAATTCTGCACATTCAAATTATACTCGCGCGACCTTCGATGAGGTGATGGTGCCTAACTATAATCCAGCTTCGATTATCCCTGAGCGTGGCGATGGTTCACGTGTCTGGGATCAGGACGGCAACGATTATGTTGATTTTGCAGGCGGTATTGCAGTAACCGCCCTGGGTCATAATCATCCGGCTTTGGTTAAAGCGCTAAAAGACCAGGCAGACAAGATCTGGCATTTAAGTAACGTCTTTACCAATAAACCAGCCTTGGAGCTGGCAGACAAACTGACCAAAGCAACTTTTGCTGATAAAGTTTTCTTTGCTAACTCTGGCGGTGAAGCCAACGAAGCGGCGTTTAAGTTAGTGCGTAAATATGCACACGATAATTTTGGCCCTGAGAAAAGCGAAATCATTTCTTTTAAGCAATCCTTCCATGGACGTACTCTGTTTACCGTTTGTGTTGGCGGTCAGCCAAAGTACACCGAAGGTTTCGAACCACTACCAGGCGGTATCTCGCACGCAGAATATAACAACCTTGAGTCTTTGGAAGCCATCATTTCAGACAAGACCTGTGCGGTAGTCATGGAGCCAGTACAAGGCGAGGGCGGCATTATTCCGGCCACTGAAGAATTTGTAAAAGGCGTGCGTGCCTTATGCGATAAGCACAATGCACTATTAGTGTTTGATGAAGTGCAAACAGGTGTAGGCCGTACCGGTCATTTGTATGCCTACATGGGCATGGGCGTGACTCCAGACATTTTAACCACTGCAAAAGCCATGGGCGGCGGCTTCCCAATTGGCGCCATGCTAACGACTGATAAAATCGCAGCCAGCTTTGTACCGGGTACACACGGCAGTACATACGGTGGTAACCCATTAGGTTGTGCCGTATCCAATGCAGTATTCGACACCATCAACACACCTGAAATGTTGCAATCGGTACTCGATAAATCAGCCAAGATCGTTGCTCGACTTGAGGAAATCAGTAAGAAATACGACGTCTTCTCAAGCGTCCGTGGCCGCGGTTTATTACTCGGCGCAGTGCTTAATGAAAAATGGCAAGGCAAAGCCCGTCAATTCATCGAAGCCGGTTGGCAGCATGGTGTTATGGTCTTAGTCGCAGGCATGAACGTAGTACGTTTAGCGCCAGCACTGAACATCACCGACGAAGAAATCGAAGACGGCCTAAACCGCTTTGAAAAAGCTGTTTCAGAACTGGTTGGCTAAGCTTTATCTGTCAGTTGTATGAAAAAGGCTCCGATTGGAGCCTTTTTTGTTTTTGAGATTAAGGTTGTTAATTCCGGCAAGAGGAAGGTAAGTACTTGTTTTTTAGATCAATAGTTTCACACTTCCACACAATATAGTTTTCATTATTAACTGATGGGACTAGAGCTAAGGACTTCCCTTGAAGACTCGGGCCACCTGCATATTGGATAATAACTACACCGTTTTGAACATAAATATCAAGAACATTAGGATCCTTAATATTTTCTGAAATGTTGATATCGTCACTCGATTCTGGCCACTGTTGGTTTTGTATAGCGTATTCTTCAACTTGAGCCTTGTACTGAGACCCATAGGCTAATCCTTGAGAGACTTTAGCTCTTATCGTGTAATCTTGATAAGCGGGGATAGCAACTGCCGCAAGAATACCAATCATGGCTACGAACGCAAAAATTAGTACGATTATTAAGGCTATGTTACTGGTTCCGCCTTCTACAGCAAGCGTGCGCATATGTTTTTCTTTATCGTTAGAAAAGCTTTTGGCTTTTTCAATTTTCTTCCTAATGTGGCGGTGATAAAGTTTTGTAGCGAACATTGGAAATACGATGAATATTCCAGCAATGAAGCTTAAATAAGCGACACCTCCAGCTGCAGCCGAAAATGCACCTAGAATTCCACTAAAAATACCGACCGGGATTGGTAGTAAGAAATATATTAGCGCCCAAAGCCACATTTTACGGTACAAAAACCAATAAAAAGTGACGAAAAACGCAGGCCAGTGCCATGAAACACTAGAACCCCCAGAGTCAAATCGTTTAAATCGTGATAAATAGTAGTCGGTATTATTGTAGCCGATGGCTGCAGCGTAGTAATCGTTGATATCATCGTTATCACTAAAATCTTTACCATGACTTTGTTCTTTAGGGCTTGTAGTGTTCTCTTTTGGAATGGCTTCTCCACAACTTACGCAAAAGCGAGCATTTTTAGTATATTCTTCCCCACATTTATTGCAGAACATGTTTTCTCCTAGTGTATTTATTATTACAAACTGTAATTATTATTTAGCAGTAACACTTTATTATTATAAAGATATTTTTACAACTGAGGGTTTTGTAAATCACTACATCGTTAACTCAACTCATTTTGACTTAGCTATCTTACTACATAAAGAGCTATTCCGTTTATTAAGTTAGAATAACGGCATGTTAATGACAGGTTAGCATTAGGTTTAATTTCTAAAGTCGGACAAGTATGGGCGCTTACCCTAGTCAATATTGCTTGATCCGGATCAATAAATAACAAACTCACCAATTACACGATTCTAACCATTGATCCAGGTCAAGCTTTCATATCGTAAGTGGATTATCTTAGTTGCGTCTAAAACAAAGAAGGAAATTCATCATGAAACAACTTATCAAATCAGCAACTGCGGTAGCGGTTGGCGCGGTATTATCTTTTACAGCTGTTGATGCGTTTGCACACAAAGAAGGTGACTTTATTTTGCGTGTTGGTGCAGCTCATGTCAGCCCTAATGACGACAGTTCGAATGTGTTGGGTGCGAATGATGGCGTTACTGTTGATTCAGCAACGGGCGTTGGTTTTAGCGGCACCTGGATGCTAAGCGATAACTGGGGTTTGGAAGTGCTGGCGGCATTACCATTTACGCATGACATTGACGGTTCAGGTGATTTAGCTGGGTTACCCATCGGTGAGACTAAACACTTACCACCAACGGTTTCGTTCCAGTACTACCCAGAATTTGGCTCTGATGACTTTAGCCCTTATTTTGGTTTAGGCGTTAACTACACCAAATTCTTTGAAGAAAAAGCATCGCCTGAACTTAAAGCGGCACTGAGCACCAATGATGTGAAACTTGAGCTTGATGATTCATTTGGTCTGGCTGCGCAAATGGGCGCCGATTGGAAAATCAGTGACAATTTCTACTTTAATACAGCGATCTGGTATGTCGACATTGATACTGAAGCAGACGTTAAAGTGAATGGTGCAACAGCAACAACAGTTGATGTTCAGGTTGATCCGTGGGTGGCTATGGTGGGTTTCGCCTGGCGATTCTAGCACCCAAGGGGTAGAACCTTCGACAATTTAGTTGAGAGTGGAATGCTGGTTTGACGTGATGTTAGCCGGCATTTTTATTATCTTCAATATCACGGATTACGCAATGTAGGCTGGTGATGAGCGAAGCGAATCCCAGCTTTTATAATTGCTCTATAAGACTTTGCTGGGATTCGCTTCGCTCATCGCCAGCCTACGAAAGCCTAGCAAACTGGGTCTGCTCCTTGGGTGCATCGCCAGCCAACGAAAGCCCAAGAAGTTTAAAATACAATCTTCCTAACCTGCATTTTTTATTTGTGTTTCCAGTTGTGGCCAGATGTTGTCTAGCAAGATAGGCTGTGCTTTTGCATTGGGGTGAATGCCATCGTCTTGCATCAATTCATCATTGCCACCAACGTTTTCTAAAAAGAAAGGAACCAGCTTCACCTTTTTTTCATTAGCCAGCTGGGCATAATTGTCGAAGAATGCTTGCGCATAGCGTTGGCCATAATTTGGTGGAATCTGAATTCCAAGCAGCAAGACTTCGGCACCTGAACGCTTACTGGTGTCAATGAGTTTGCTGAGGTTGCGTTTTATCGCATTAGGGGGAGTACCGCGTAATGCGTCATTACCCCCTAGTTCGATGATGACAATTTCCGGGTCATGTTGTTCGAGCAAAGTGGGTAAGCGAAGTAAGCCCTGAGTGGTTGTGTCGCCACTGATGCTACCGTTGATCACTGTATGTGGGTAGCCCTCTTGCTGTAGTTTTTGATTCAACAACTCGACCCAGCCCTGTTCAACGTCAATGTTATAGCCAGCGCTCAGGCTATCGCCAAGAACCAGTATAGTCGGTTTTTCTTGCACTTTTGCTGTCGCTGCAACATTAAAGACGGCAACAACTAGAAACAAAATCCACGCCAATTTCATCTTCATAATGATATGCTTAGGTTAATTTTTTGTGACTCAATGGTATCAATGAGCAATGAATAAAATGTTAACAACCAACAATTTAACGAAAATCGTCAAACTGCCTGAACAATCTCTGACCATTCTATCGGAGGTAAGTTTAACCGTAAATGAACACGATAGTGTAGCGATTGTGGGAGCTTCTGGTTCTGGTAAGTCTACCTTGCTGTCGTTACTGGCAGGTCTGGATACGCCCTCAGAAGGGCAAGTAGAGCTTGCCGGACATCCCATCCATAAATTATCCGAGGATGAGCGGGCGGCTGTTCGTGCGCAGTATGTGGGCTTTGTTTTTCAGTCGTTCCATTTATTGCCAGGTCTTACCGCACTTGAGAATGTGATGCTACCGATTGAGCTAAAAGAGGATAAGAATGCCCAAAAGAAAGCCAAAGAGCTGTTGGAGAAAGTAGGGCTGGCAGAACGCTTGAATCATTATCCTCACCAATTATCGGGCGGTGAACAGCAGCGTGTGGCAATTGCCCGGGCTTTCGCCTCGGAACCGAAAATTCTATTTGCTGATGAACCAACTGGAAATCTGGATACTGCTAATGGTGAAAAAATCATAGACCTGATTTTTGATCTCAACCAGCAGCTGGGCACGACTTTGATGCTGGTGACTCATGATGATCGATTGGCAGAACGTTGCCAGCGGCTAGTGCGCCTTGAGGCGGGTAAAGTGATTGAAGATAGTGTCAATGAGTCACTCGAGCAGGCTAAAACAGCGGAGACGGCATAATGCGTGGAATGGCTTGGCGTTTATTTAAGCGAGACTGGCAGTCGGGCGAGGTTAAGGTTTTATTTTTTGCGCTCATGATCGCTGTTATGGCGATGGTAGCGATAGGTACCATTACTGATCGGACGCATCGCGCCATGGGTGAGCAGAGCAGTGAGTTTCTTGGCGCTGATTATACTCTGAGATCGCCTCGACCAATTGAGCAGGACTGGTTGGTTAAAGGACGCTCAGATGGACTGCAACTGACCGAGTCGACTGGTTTTTCAACAGTGCTGGCTAAAGGAGATGAGTTCCAGCTGGTCAGCGTAACGGCTCTTGGTGGTAAATTTCCCTTAAAAGGCGAATTTGAAATTGCTGATAAGCCTTTTACTCGCGGCCAAAATGTTCAGGCACAACCGGAGGAAGGAACGGTATGGGTGGAGCCGCGTGTGCTGGCGGTGTTAGGTGCGGAAAAAGGCGATAAAGTTGATTTTGGCTCGATTCAATTAACTGTGGCAGGTGTGATTGTGGGTGGCCCGGGTCAGGCCAGCGAAATGTTTAATGTCGCACCGAAAGTCTATATCAATCAGGCCGATGTTGATCGTGCCAATATTATTCAGCCGGGCAGCCGCGTTTCTTACACCTTATTTATAGCTGGTGACATTCAACCGCGTGAAAATTTCATCGGCTGGGTTAAGCCCCAGATGAACAAAACTCAGCGTTTAACCGGCGGTAAAGAAGGTACTCCTGCCTTGCAGGCTTCGATTGAACGTGCGGAAACTTTCCTGCGTTTGGCCAGCTTGATTTCGGTGGTCCTGGCAGGTGTTGCCATTGCCGTGGCTGCGGGGCGCTTCAGTCGTCGTCATTATGACTATGCAGCAATTTATCGTTGTCTTGGCATGCAGATAGCGCAGGTCAATCGACTGTATTTGTCGCAGCTAATGATCATGGGTTTGATTGGTTCAGCACTTGGTGTGGCACTGGGTTTACTGGTGCAGCAAGTTATAATTGTTCAGTTTGCTGATTTCCTGCCGAAGCCTATGGTGCCGATTAACTGGGCACCGGTAATCGCTGGTGGTTTAAGCGGTCTGGTGGTGTTGATTGGCTTTGCTTTGCCTGCATTTTTTCAGATCGCACGAGTGTCGCCGTTGCGGGTGTTACGCAAAGAGATGGTGCCACAACCCGTTTCCAGCTGGCTTATTTACCTATTAGCCATATTTACCATGGCGTTTTTGATGTGGTGGCAAAGCGGTTCATTAAAGCTGGTGGCAATCTTGCTGGGCGTAGCTTTGGTGGCCTTTATCATTATACGCCTGATGGCCTGGCTGATCTTTAAAGTGGGCATCTGGATTGGTAAACGTGGTTCAACTGCTGTTCGTTATGGGCTCGGCCAATTAAAACGCTATCCAGCCTTTACTATCAGTCAAATTACTGCATTCGGTCTGGCTTTCATCATCATGCTATCCACAGTATTGATTCGGAGTGAGCTACTTAGCGAATGGCAAAGCCAACTGCCGGATGATGCGCCGAATCATTTTCTGATCAATGTTCAATCAACAGAAGTTCCTAACCTTGAAAATATTCTTGCCGAACAGAATGTCGAAACCGCGGGAATTTATCCGATGGTTCGCGGCCGTGTGACGGGTCTTAATGGTAAGCCTATTGAAGAAGCAGTTTCAGAAGAAGCGCAGAATGACGGCTCACTTCGTCGGGAGCTTAATTTGACCTGGGTTGAAGAGGTTCCTGAGGCAAATAAAGTCGTTAAAGGCGAGTGGTGGGATGGTGCTCACCAACCCGATGAAAATGGCGTGTATCAGCTATCCATTGATCAAAACCTGGCAGGGCGCTTGGGTGTTGATATTGGAGACGTGTTTGAGTTTTCGATTGGTGGCGTGGATGTAAAGGGTAAAATCACCAGTTTCCGCGAAATCCAGTGGGATTCTTTTCAGCCGAATTTCTTTATGATTTTTGAGCCTGGTGCACTGGATGAAAATATGGCGACCTACATCACCAGTTTCCATCTGCCACTGGAAAAGAAAAGTACTCTGAATACTATTTTGCGCGAAATGCCGACGGTAACTATTATCGAACTGGATGTGATTATGGAACAGGTGCAAACCATCCTTGATCAGGTTACTGCTGCCGTTGAGTTTATTATGTTGTTTGTGCTGCTGGCAGGTATTGCGGTGTTATATGCAGTGTTGCAGGCAAGCAAAGAAGAGCGAGTCCTGTCCTCTACATTGTTGAAGACTCTGGGTGCACAGACCAAGTTTATTCGCATGACTTTATTGTCCGAGTTGGCTTTGTTGGGGCTCTTCTCCGGAATTCTTGGCGTGATTGGTGGAGAAGTGTTAGTCTCCGTCCTATATCAGGAAGCCCTGGATATTGAGCCAGTACTGCATCCCTGGTTCTGGTTATGGGTGCCGCTGAGTGCCATGGCCTTTATCTGTGTCGCTGGCTGGTGGGGCTTGAAAAGCTTGCTGAAACAGCCTGCGCATCAGGTGCTCAGGCAATTGTAAAAAATTCATCTAAAGTGGTCTTTTTAGGCATGGCTGTTAAAAAAGTCTAGACAGTGACCATTAAAGATTGTTAATAATAAAAAAGGAATGGGCAGGGTTTATCTCTGCCCTTTGACCAATAAACATAATCAACTCATTGATAACAAAAGAGTTTTGGAACTTTTATGGGAAAATCTTTGGTTATAGTGGAGTCGCCAGCAAAAGCGAAAACCATTAATAAATACCTGGGAAAAGACTTTATCGTCAAATCAAGTATCGGTCACATTCGTGATTTGCCTACCGGATCGCAAAATAAAAAACCGGTGGACGCCAAAGAAAGAGCCCGAAAGGCAGCTGCGACGCGTAAGCTCTCACCAGAACAAAAAGCTAAACAAAAAGCGCTAAAAGAAAAAACGGCGCTTTTTGCACGTATGGGCATTAACCCGGAAAAGAGCTGGGAAGCGCACTACGAAGTCCTACCGGGTAAAGAAAAAGTACTCAATGAATTAAAAAAGCTGGCAAAAGATGCTGAGACTATCTATCTCGCAACGGATTTGGATAGAGAAGGAGAGGCTATTGCTTGGCACTTGCGTGAACTGTTAGACGGTGACGACAGTAAGTTTAAGCGCGTAGTCTTTAATGAAATTACCAAAAAGGCCATCCAGCAGGCATTCTCAAAGCCTGGTGATCTCGACATGAACTATGTGAATGCACAACAGGCCAGACGTTTTCTGGATCGCGTTGTGGGCTTCATGGTATCACCATTGCTATGGCGTAAGATTTCTCGTGGACTTTCCGCGGGCCGCGTACAATCCGTTGCAGTAAGACTGCTGGTTGAGCGTGAGCGTGAAATTCGTGCTTTTATTCCAGAAGAGTATTGGGATATCCACGCTAATACTCTAACGCAGTCCAAAGATGATTTGCGTTTACAGGTCAACAAATATCAAGGCAAAAACTTCCGCCCGAATAGCGAAGAAGAGACGAATAAGGCACTTGAGGTTCTTAAGTCGTCAGACTACAAAGTGGTTACTCGCGAAGATAAGCCACAAAAAAGTAAAGCTCCAAAGCCTTTCATCACTTCAACATTACAGCAGGCAGCCAGTACCAGACTGGGCTTTGGTGTAAAGAAAACCATGATGATGGCGCAGCGCCTATATGAAGCGGGTTACATCACCTATATGCGTACTGACTCGACTAACCTGAGTGCTGATGCAGTAGAAGCTTGCCGCGATTACATAAAGACGAATATTGGCGCTGAGTATTTGCCAAAAGAAGCCAATAGTTACAGCAGTAAAGAAGGTGCGCAGGAAGCTCACGAAGCGATTCGTCCTTCTGATGTCGCAAAAAAAGTCGGCCATTTAAATGGCATGGAAAAAGATGCTGAGCGTTTGTATGACCTGATCTGGCGTCAGTTTGTCGCCTGCCAGATGTTGCCAGCAGAATTTGATGTGACCAGTCTGAAAGTTCAGGCAGGGGATTATGAGCTGAAAGCTCGTGGTCGAGTCATGCGTTTTGACGGTTGGACTAAAGTTCTGCCGATGCAAAAGAAAAATGCAGAAGATGAAGAATTGCCGAATGTTAAAGAAGGCGAATTGCTGGAGCTGAAAAAGCTTGATCCTAAACAGCATTTCACCAAGCCGCCATCCCGTTATTCGGAAGCCGCATTGGTCAAAGAACTGGAAAAGCGTGGCATTGGCCGTCCTTCAACTTACGCTTCGATCATCTCGACCATTCAGGATCGAGGTTACGTCCGTCTGGAAAATCGTCGTTTCTATGCCCAGAAGATTGGTGAGATTGTCACTGAGCGATTGGTAGAAAGCTTTAACGATCTGCTGGATTATTCATTTACCGCTACAATGGAAAAGCATCTGGATGATATTGCTTCTGGGCGTCAGAACTGGAAGGTAACGCTGGATGAATTCTATGACGAGTTCTCAAAGCAGCTGAAAAAAGCCGATGAAGAAGAGGCTGATGGTGGTATGCGCCGCAATGAAGCGGTGGAAACTGATATTCTGTGTGATAAGTGCAAGAAGAATCACATGGCGATTCGCAATGCCAGTACCGGTGTTTTCCTGGGCTGTATGGGTTACTCATTGCCGCCAAAAGAGCGATGTAAGAATACGGTTAATCTTATTCCGGGTGAAGAGTTCATTGCAGCCGACGAGGAAGAAGAAGCGCGTTTTCTGCATGATAAGAAGCGTTGCAAGAAGTGTAATTCAACCATGGATGACTATCTGGTTGATGAAAATACCAAGTTGTATATCTGTGGTAATAACCCGGATTGCGATGGTTATGAGATTGAAAAAGGCGAATTCAAGATTAAGGGCTATGATGGTCCGATTCTTGAGTGCGACAAGTGTGGCAGCGAGATGCAGCTAAAGACAGGGCGCTTCGGAAAGTATTTCGATTGCACCAACGAAGACTGCAAGAATACGCGCAAACTGCTTAAGAATGGCCAGCCTGCTCCACCAAAAGCTGATCCGATTCCGATGCCTGATTTACAGTGTGAAAAAGTGGATGATCATTATGTATTGCGCGATGGTGCAGCCGGCATTTTCCTGGCGGCCAGCAAGTTTCCACGTAACCGTGAAACTCGTGCGCCAGCGGTGGATGAATTGATCACGGTTAAAGACCAGCTGGATCCAAAGTATAAGTTCCTGGCAGAGGCACCACTTAAAGATCCAGACGGCAACCGTACTTTTGTAAAGTTCAGCCGTAAAACAGGTCAACAGTACGTTGCTGGTGTTAAAGACGATGGCAAGGCCAGTGGCTGGACTGCTTTTTATGAAAATGGAAAGTGGGTGCCTCAGAAGTAGTCACAAAAGTAACGCTCTGTTGCACTTTGTTTGTTAAAATCAGCCTGTCATCGAGTCGATGGCAGGCTTTTTTGTACCATCTTTAATAGAACTCAGTTGGGGCAACTGTATGTATTCATTATTACGATCACTACTCTTTATGCTGGACGGCGAGCGTTCGCATCACCTGTCGTTGAACAGCTTGAACCTGCTTAACCGCTTAAAACTGTCTGGCTTATTGTCGCAACCGCAGGTGGATGATCCAGTCGAAGTGATGGGCATCAAGTTCCCCAATCGGGTTGGTTTAGCTGCCGGCCTGGACAAAAATGGTGAATATATTGATGCCTTGAGCCATTTTGGCTTTGGTTTTATTGAAGTGGGTACTGTTACACCTCGTCCGCAACCCGGTAATCCAAAGCCGCGTCTGTTCCGAATCAAAGATGCCGAAGCGATTGTTAATCGAATGGGTTTTAACAATGATGGCGTTGATGCCCTGCTTAGTAATGTTGAAAAAGCTCAATTTAATGGTGTGCTGGGGATAAACATCGGTAAGAACTTTGATACGCCAGTTGAAAAAGCGGTTGATGATTATTTGATTGGCATGGAAAAGATATATCGTCGTGCAGACTATATGGTGGTGAATATCTCTTCACCGAACACCCCTGGCTTACGCGATCTACAGTTTGGCGAAACCTTAAAGAGCTTATTGGACAACCTGAAAAAGAAACAGCAGGAGTTGCATCAGGAGCATAAGGTTTACAAGCCATTGGCGATTAAAATTGCCCCAGATTTGTCAGCAACTGATATCGATGAGCTGGCTGATACTTTCAAACAGTTTGAGCTGGACGGTATCATTGCGACCAACACAACTTTTGACCGTAGTAAGGTTGAAGGCATGAAGCATGCCGAAGAGCAGGGTGGCTTGAGTGGTAAACCGCTTGCCAGCCAGTCGACTAAAGTGATTAAGCGTCTGGTTGAAGCTCTGGATGATTCGATTCCGGTCATTGGCGTTGGCGGTATCACCGACGAGCAAAGTGCCATTGATAAAATTGAAGCTGGCGCCAAGCTGGTTCAGATTTACTCAGGGTTTATTTATCATGGTCCGCAGCTTGTATACGAAGTAGCGAAAGCCTTAAAAGAACACCAGCAGAACCAATAGCGCAAACTTTCAAAGCAAACCTTTCTAATAGCCGTTATAATGACGGCTATTTCATTTATCGTTCGTGATCATGCAATTTTATGCCAGCTGCCCCAAAGGCGTAGAAGCTCTGTTAATAGATGAGCTAACTTCGCTAGGCGCTTCCAATCTTAAAGAACATCCTTCCCATATCGTTTTTGAAGGTGATTTAGAACTCGCCTATAAATCCTGTCTTCATTCGCGTTTAGCCAATCGTATATACCTGTGCCTGCTGGATGAGGAGTTTAACTCTGTTGAGGATATGTACCAGAAGGTCAATAGTATTGAATGGAGCTGGCACTTTGATATGCAGCAGACTTTCGTAGTTGATGCTATTGCGCGTAAAAACTCCGACATTCGACATTCAGGCTTTGCAGCACAGAAAGTCAAAGATGCGGTGGTGGATTATTATCAGGAACGATTTGAACAACGCCCATCGGTGGATAAAGACAATCCGGATTATCGTATTCATGCCATTATCAATGGCCGACAGCTTAAGATCGGTATTGATTTGGCTGGACGTAGTTTACATCAGCGTGGTTACCGACCGACTTCAGGTCGCGCTCCAATCAAAGAGAACCTCGCCGCTGCTTTGTTAATTCGAGCTGGCTGGCCTGAGCTTTCGAAAAAAGGTTACAGCTTCCATGACCCCATGTGTGGTACTGGTACCTTATTAGTTGAAGCGGCCATGATTGCCTGTGATATGGCTCCGGGCCTGTTTAATCCTTCTTATTCATTCGAAAACTGGAAACAGCATGATGCTGAATTATGGAAAACTACCATTGCTACAGCCCGTCGTCAGTTTAATAAGAACAAGCTAGCCCTGAATAATCGATTTATTGGCTCAGACAGCCACCGTAAGAGCCTGGAGCTGGCTAAAGAGGTCATCCGTAACGCAGAGTTTGCTGAGCTGATTGAGCTTAAGGAGCAGGATATTAGACGCCCTAAGCTGGAAGCTTTTAGTGAACCTGGATTACTGCTTTCGAACCCGCCTTATGCCGAACGTCTTGGCGAAGAGGATGAGGTTATGCAGTTATACCGAGACTTTGGCGACTACATTAAAAGTCACTGTATCGGATGGCAGGCAGCAATCATTACCAATGGGGCTGCATTTGCTAAAGCTATGGGCATGCGCTCCCATAAGCAATATAAGTTTAAAAATGGCGCGATCGACTGCCAGCTATACCTTTTTGATGTTAAGGAAGAGAACTTTTACAAGCCTTTTGATCCTACGGTGGTTAATCCTGACTGGGATAAAAACCTGTCAGAGGGTGCCGTGATGTTGAAAAACCGCATGATTAAAAATCAGCAGCGTCTGAAGTCGTACCTTAAGCAAAATGATGTGACCTGTTATCGACTCTATGATGCTGACCTTCCTGAATACTCGGCGGCTATTGATGTTTATGATGGTATGGTTCACATCCAGGAGTATGCGCCACCAAAGGATATCCCAGCAAAAGTAGCGCAACGACGTTTGAATGAGATTGTACGTGTTACATCAGGCCTGTTGCAGATCCCGGAGGCTGAAATATCACTGAAACAGAGACAGCGTCAAAAAGGCGACTGGCAGTATCAAAAGCAGAGTGATGAAGAACAGTTTCAGATTGTACATGAGCAAGGCTTACAGTTTTATGTGAACCTTAATCGTTATCTGGACACAGGCCTGTTCCTGGATCACCGTAAAACACGCAAAATGATCATGACAGAAGCTAAAGACAAGCGTTTCTTGAATCTGTTCGCCTATACTGGCTCTGTTAGTGTCTATGCGGCAAAAGGTGGGGCAAAAACCACGACTGTTGATATGTCCAAGACTTATTTAAACTGGGCGATCAAAAATTTTGGATTAAACCATATTCCAATCTATGGTCACGAGTTTATTCAATCGGATTGTTTGCAATGGCTTGAGGAAGCGCAGGGCGAGCGAGTCTATGATCTTATATTCCTCGATCCACCGACCTTTTCTAACTCCAAAAGAATGGAGACAACCTTTGATGTACAAAGAGATCAGGTTGAGTTAATCCGTCAAACGATGAATTTGTTGGATACAAAGGGCAAGCTGTACTTTTCTAACAACTTTAAGAAGTTTGAAATGGAAAAGGAACTGATGGACAGTTTTGATATTCAGGAGATCACAGCAAGAACCTTGCCAATTGACTTTCAAAAGAGTCGAAACCATCACAGGTGCTGGTTAATTCAACATAAAAGCTAGAAGTTCGATGTATATCAGTTGCAAGTATAAAAAAACCCAGCCTAAGCTGGGTTTTTTATTGCTTAAGTCCTAAGACTTACTTTTTCTTCTTCGCTACACGCTTTTTAGCAGGAGCCTTTTTCTTGGCTGGTGCTTTTTTCTTAGCAGGAGCCTTTTTCTTGGCTGGTGCTTTCTTTTTAGCAGGTGCTTTTTTCTTAGCAGGCTTCTTTTTTGCTTTGGCCTTCGCTTTAGCAGCGGCAGCTTTAGCTTTAGCAGCAGCTTTCTTCTTGTCAGCAGCGGCTTTCTTTCTCGCTTTAGCAGCGGCAGCTTTAGCTTTAGCAGCGGCTTTCTTCTTGTCAGCAGCAGCTTTCTTTTTAGCTTTAGCAGCAGCTTTCTTATCAGCAGCGGCTTTTTTCTTCGCTTCTTTAGCAGCCCAGTCTTTCTCAAACTTGGCAATTGCTTTTTCTAAAGCAGCTTGTTTAGTGGCAGCAGCTTTCGCATCAGCTAAAGCAGACTTTGTTGTATCGTGAGCTTTAACGGCCTGGTTAACAGCAGTCTTAGCCTTACGAACAGCTTCTTTAGCTTTCTTGGCAGCCGCTTTCGCAGCTTTGGTAGACTTACCCTTAGCTTTGTCAGCAGCAGCTTTCGCTTTGTCACCTGCTTTCTTGGCAGCGTCACGAGCTTTCTTTACTGCGGCTGCAGCTTTCTTTTCTGCCGCTTCAAGTTGCTTCATAGTTGTACCTTTAGAAGCAGATTTTTTTACTGGTTTTTTAGCCATGGTCATTTCCCCTGTGTTGCGAGATGTTTTGATTAAAATTCAATCAAATTATACGGAAAGAATTTTAGAAAGTTAATAATTAATTATGCTAAAGTTGCAAATAACGAATCTTTTTTAATGTTTTTTAACAAAAATGAATGATAAAACGCAAAAAATATTTTTTTATACAACTTTTGGCTGTCATTTGTGTGAAAAAGTAGAGGCTATGTTGGCTGAAGTTTCGCACCAATATAAAGAACAATTTCATTATCAAATTATTCCTTTCGATATTATTGATGACGAAAAAATCTTTGAACAATATCGCTATTCAATTCCGGTCTTAAAAAAAGAAAATGATGAAGATGAACTCGGTTGGCCATTTAATTATGAACAACTTTGTCACTGGCTTAAGCTTGGCTAATTTTTTTGTGTTTGCATAGGATGTTTTTTCGCTTGATTCATACATCCGGAAAATTTGTCATTTAATTCCAATCCTGACGATTCTCTAAACGCGCTGCTCCTCAATTTTTACCCTCTTATCGAGTGTTCATTGTCTTAGTTTCCCCACTTCATTTTATCTGTCTTGAGGGATGTCGTCATAAAGGGATAAAACCTTGTGCTGGTATTTACCATTTAAGCCATTTCTGTCCACTTGAGCTGTGAGCTTGACAAAATTGGTGTTTGAACGTATGTTTCAAACAGTTGTTTGGATTTGATTGGGCAGGATAGTTTAAGCATGACTAAAACTGAATCGACCAAGAGTCGAATACTGGATGCAGCAGAGCAGCTCTTTGCTGAGCGGGGCTTTGCCGAGACCAGCCTTAGAACCATTACCACGCGCGCCAAGGTTAACCTGGCCAGCGTGAATTATCATTTTGGATCTAAGAAGTCTCTAATACAGGCTGTGTTTGACCGTTTTTTACAGGATTTCACCAAGGAGCTTAGCCTTGAGCTAATGACTTTGGAGCAACTTGAACCTGCTCAGCTTGAAGCTGAAAAACTTCTTAATGCATTAATTAGGCCTTTATTGAGTTTAAATTCGCGTCGAGATAATGCGATTTCTATTTTTATGCGTTTGTTAGGCCGTGCCTATGCTGAAACTCAGGGGCACCTTCGTCGTTATGTTACAGAGAAGTATGGCCATGTATTGGTTCGTTTTACTCATTTGTTCCAAAAGGGCTACCCGAGCCTGACCATTGATCAGATTTTCTGGCGCTTGCACTACATGTTGGGAAGTATGATATTTACATTGGGCGGTAGCGAAGCACTACGTCAGATTTCACAGGCTGACTTTAATCGAGATTTGGGTGTTGAGGATGTCATCAAAGAGATGGTTCCATTCCTGGCAGCCGGTATGAAAGCGTAACATTGAATAATTTTGAGGTAATTTGAAATGATGGGTTTATTACAGATTGTTGTGATGTTGCTGGTGGTGGGCTTTTGCGCCTATCAGCGTATGGCAATGAAAAAAGCAATGATCATTAACGCGGTAGCTTTAGTTGTTTTATGGATTCATGGTGGTTTTACCTGGGGGTTATTCATTTCGTTGCTGATCTTTGCAGTAGTCGCAACTTTCTATCTACTTCCTGATTTGCGCATTGACTGGATTTCTCGCAAGGCTTATTTGTTTATGCAGAAAGTCTTGCCACCAATGAATGATACAGAAAAAACGGCTTTAGAAGCTGGTGATGTCTGGTGGGAAGGTGATCTGTTCCGCGGCAACCCTGATTGGAACAAGATGCTGACCATTGCAAAGCCTGCTTTAACTGAAGAAGAGCAATTGTTCGTTGATAATGAGACGGAAGAGCTGTGCTCCATGTTAGATGACTGGGACATTGTTCATAAGCGTAAAGATTTACCACCTGAAGTCTGGCAGTTCATTAAAGACAAAGGTTTCCTGGGAATGATCATTCCAAAAGAATTCGGTGGTAAAGGTTTTTCTGCGCTGGCGCACTCAACAGTTGTGACCAAGATTGCAACGCGTAGCGGCAGTGCTGCGGTAACCGTTATGGTGCCTAACTCATTAGGGCCTGGTGAGCTGTTGTTGCATTACGGCACGCAGGAACAAAAAGATTATTACCTTCCTCGTCTTGCAAAGGGCGAAGAAATTCCCTGTTTTGCTTTGACTTCGCCAGTTGCTGGCTCTGATGCTGGCGCAATTCCTGATAAAGGTATTGTCTGCAAAGGTGAATATCAGGGTAAAGAAGTTTTAGGCATCAAGCTAACCTGGAACAAGCGTTATATTACTCTAGCGCCTGTCGCGACCATTGTTGGCCTGGCATTTAAGCTGTATGACCCTGACAATTTACTTGGCGACAAAGAAGACTATGGCATTACTTGTGCCTTAATCCCTGCTGATCATCCCGGAGTTGAAATTGGTCAACGCCACCTGCCAATGAACCAGGCATTCATGAACGGTACCACAACCGGTAAAGACGTTTTCATTCCAATGGATATGCTGATTGGTGGTCAGGAGTTCGCAGGTCAGGGCTGGAGAATGTTAATGGAAAGTCTGGCCGCAGGTCGTTCGATTTCATTGCCAGCAATGGGTACTGCGGTAGCAAAATTGTCTTATCGCATGACCGGTGCATATTCGTTAGTGCGTGAACAGTTCAAAACGCCAATCGGTCGTTTCGAAGGCGTTGAAGAAGCCATGGCACGCATCGCAGGCCTTGCCTATCGTACCGAAGCGAGCCGCGTCATGACCGCGGGTGCGGTTGATCTGGGTATTAAACCATCGGTGGTGTCTGCCATTGCCAAATATCACATGACTGAAATGGGTCGTGAAATCATGAATCACTCAATGGATATTCATGGTGGACGCGCCATTATTATGGGTGAGCGCAACTATCTGGCGAATGGCTATATGAGCCAGCCGATTGGTATTACCGTTGAAGGCGCCAACATTCTAACGCGAAACCTGATGATTTTTGGTCAGGGCGCAATTCGCTGCCATCCTTATGTGTTACGTGAAATGATGGCCGCTCAGTTGGAAGACAACGAAGAAGGCGTTAAGCGTTTTGATAGTTTGCTGTTCCGTCACATTGGTTATGGGGTCAGTAATTTTGCACGTACTTTTGCCCTGGGCCTAAGTGCTGCAAAATTTGCTTCTAAACCCGTAGGTGGTCAAACAGGTAAATATTACCAGCACCTGACTCGTATGAGTTCAGCCTTGGCATTAACTTCTGATATCGCCATGGGGATCTTAGGCGGTGACTTGAAGCGTAAAGAACGTTTGTCAGCTCGTTTGGCGGATGTGTTGAGTCATCTTTATATGTGTTCTGCGGTATTGAAGTACTATCAGGACAATGACCGTCCATTAGCTGATCTGCCATATGTGAAGTGGAACATGGAGTATGGCTTGCATAAGATCCAGGAAGCCTTCTATGACTTTTACGAAAACTTCCCGATTAAAGCTGTTGGCAAAATGTTGCGCTTCATTGCTTTCCCTTATGGTAAAAGCTATTCCTATCCATCCGATAAGCTGGAGCAGGAAATTGTTAAGCCAATGATGCAGAACTGCGAAATCCGCGATCGCATCACTGAATACGCTTACGTTGGTAAGACTGAAGACGACGTAACTGGCCGTGTTGAGCTGGCATTCCTTAAGGTGTTGGCTGCGGATGAAGTGCGTCGCAAGTTACGCAAAGCCATGAAAGCCGGTGACCTGGATAAAAATGCTACTAATATGGAGCGTATCGAGCAGGCCATCGAAAAGGGCATCATCGACAAAGATGAGCAACAGATTCTGGTGGATGCTGAAAATGCACGCATGGATGTGATTCAGGTGGATGACTATTCACATGAAGAAATCTCTGGCGTGGTTGAAGATAAGCCAAAGAAGAAAAAGGGTAAATCAGCCTAGTTGGCGGGTTTGCTTGAAGAAGCAGGGCTTTGTCCCTGCTTTTTTTATGCTTGATGTTTATCAAGAATCTATTAACGGATAGAGAAAATGTTGGTCTAACCTGTCATCAAACCTTATCTTAGCCCCTGAATATTTGGTATCCTTAAGGGATGAATAAAGTTGGCCTGTGAGCACTTGATGCTAATTGGGGCCTTATTGGAGTAGATATTATATGAGTCAGAAAGATAAATTAGTGATTTTCGATACCACCTTGCGCGATGGCGAGCAAAGCCCGGGCGCGTCTATGGATAAAGAAGAAAAACTGGAAATCGCTAAACAATTGGAATTAATGAAGGTTGACGTGATTGAAGCCGGTTTTGCAATCGCCAGCCCTGGTGATTTTGAGGCAGTCAAATTAGTAGCGGATAACATTAAAGACAGCACCATCTGTTCGCTGTCGCGTGCTATGGAAAAAGATATTCAGGCTGCAGGCGACGCGCTTAAAGGTGCCAACTCAGCGCGTATTCACACCTTTATTGCTACTTCACCATTGCACATGAAGCATAAGCTGCAAATGGAACCTGAGCAGGTGATTGAGCATGCTGTAAGATCGGTCAAATTTGCGCGTAGCTTATGTGATGACGTGGAGTTCTCCTGCGAAGATGCCGGACGTTCTGAACTGGACTTTATGTGCAAGATCATTGAGCAGGTGATTGATGCCGGTGCTCGTACTATTAATATCCCTGATACTGTGGGTTATAACCTGCCTGATCAATACGCTAATACCATCCAGCAATTAATCGAGCGTATTCCTAACTCTGACAAGGCCATTTTCTCAGTACATTGCCACAATGACCTTGGCCTGGCGGTTGCTAACTCTTTGGCTGCGGTACAGAAGGGTGCGCGTCAAGTTGAGTGTACTATTAATGGTCTGGGCGAGCGTGCCGGTAATGCTTCTCTGGAAGAAGTGGTTATGGCTATCAAGACCCGTCCTGATTACTTTGATGTAGAAGTGGATATTGACACCCGTCATATCGTTCCTACCTCGCAACTGGTCTCCAAGATCACTGGCTTTGCGGTACAACCGAACAAAGCAATTGTTGGCGATAATGCCTTTGCACACGAATCCGGTATTCACCAGGATGGCGTATTGAAGCATCGTGAAACCTACGAAATTATGCGTGCTGAAGATGTAGGCTGGGCCAACAACCGTATGGTTTTAGGCAAGCACTCAGGTCGTAATGCGTTTAAGAGTCATTTGGCTCAGTTAGGCGTGCAGTTTGATAATAATGACGACTTGCATGATGCATTCGTGGCTTTCAAAAAGCTTGCTGACCAGAAGCATGACATTCTAGACGAAGATTTGTTAACGCTAGTTAAGCGTTAAGCGGTATTTATTTATAATGACCGCCTGGAATCGTTCCTATCTTGAAGCAATGAGTATTCCTGTCTGGGTTTCCAGACAGGAAGTTGCTGCTAGGGTTGCGACAGAACAAGTTAAAGCCGAAGTAGCAGTAAAGCCGGAACCTCAAGTGGCTGAAACTTCAGTCGAGCAAGTAGCAAGTTTCGGTTTTGTTTCGGTGGCCGGTGATGTGCAGGCTAAAACCTGCATTATTGTCACTGCGGAACAGGACTTGCAGCAGGTCAAAAGCAATTTCCAATTACTGACTCAGGCCTGGAAACAGTGGCAAGATACAGACTTTCCATTGGCTTTATTGCAATTGGTTGAGCAGGATGGGGCCGTGGCAAATGCAGAGTCAATCGTTAATCTCAAAGATAAACAATTATTGCTTTCTTCAAATCAAACCATAGACTTGGCACCTCTTAGGGTTAAGGCGGTACCGACTTTGAACTGGCAGTCGACCAACGATAAAAAAGCCTGGTGGCAGCTGTTGCAAAGTCTTGCTTAGTCGTCAGCAATTTGTAACACTCAACTCCTCATTTCATATCCAAACCTTTTAAGTCAGACCATGTTCTTCGCTGATAATGACTACCATGTTCGTCAATTGACCAAAGCTGATTTGGAGCAGGTCTGTACTATTGAAAGGCGGGTCTACAAATTACCTTGGACCGATAAAATTCATGCGCAATGTGTTGAGTCCGGCTATCCCAGTTTGGTGCTTGAGCAGGGGGGCGCTATTATCGGTTACGCCATATTTAACTACCTGTACGATGAATGTCACCTGATGAATATTGTCACCGAGCCACACTTTCAGGGGTTGGGAGTGGCCAGTCAGTTAATTTCTGCCATGTACGAAAAGGCTAAAGAGTCAGGGATGGTCAAGGTGATTCTTGAGGTTCGTGCTTCGAATGAAGTGGCCATTGGCTTTTATCATAAGCAAGGATTTGCGGAGATTGGCCTGCGTAAAGGTTACTACAAATCTGAAGAAGGCAGGGAAGATGCTTTGGTGATGGAGCGAATGCTTTAAGGGTATTAATTTATCTTTGTGGTTTTCGATTTGCTGGCTAATAGAAAAGCTTCAAATTGCTCCGTTACTAATGGTCTGCTGTACCAGTAGCCCTGAATTTCCTCGCAACCTTTATCTCTTAAAAAGTCTAGTTGCTCCTGAGTTTCTACACCTTCTGCAATAGTTGTCTTGTGTAGACTATGAGCCATTTGAATAATGGCTGTTACGATCGCCTGATCATCGATGTCAGTCACAATATCTTTAATAAAAGACTGATCGATTTTGAGTTTGTTGACTGCAAACTTTTTGAGGTAGCTCATTGATGAGTAGCCCGTACCGAAGTCGTCGATTGAAACTTTAAATCCCTGTTGGCTTAAAGCATCAATGGTTTTGCCTGCAACTTCAGGGTCTTTCAGGGCTACAGCTTCCGTTAATTCAATTTCGATATTGCCCGGCGATACACCAGCTTCTTCAACAATTTGAGAGATTCGCTCAACCAGATTTTGCTGATGAAACTGAAGCGCGGAAATATTAATTGCTACGATAATCTCAGGAAGACCTTTGCTAATCCATTGCTTTTGTTGCAAGGCTACCTGCTGTAACACCCATTCCCCAATTTGTACAATCAGACCATTCTGTTCGGCCAGAGGGATAAATTCTGCGGGTGACACCGTCCCCCATTCGGGGTGTTCCCATCGGAGTAGAGCTTCGGCTCCAACCATTGTGTTATCAGATAGGCTCAATTGTGGCTGATAAACCAGGTGGAACTGGTCATTGGCAAGCGCCTCTTTAAGAGCGGCAGATAATTGTAGCGAACGTAATGAATGTTCCTGCATTTCCTGTGCGAAAAAGCGGAATGAGTTACGACCATCCTGTTTGGCCCGGTACATGGCAGCTTCGGCACACATCATTAACTTGGCCGCTGTCTGGCCATCATTTGGCGATAGCGCCAGACCAATTGAAGTACTAACCGATAAGGCGTGTGAGTTAAATTTGATCTTGCGTTGAACATCTTCAAGGAGTTGTTCAGCAATAAGTGCCGCAGAATGTTCATTGGTGGCAGGCAGAACCGCTGCGAAACTATCACCGGCAATCCGAGAAATAATGGATTGCTTGCCGAGATCAAAGCGAAGACGGTTGGCAATCTCTACCAATATCAAGTCACCGACCTGATGACCCAGCGAGTCATTGATAGTTTTGAAGTTGTCCAAATCAAGCCATATTACTGTCATCGGTTGCTTTTGCTTGAAACTGTCATCTAATAACTGCTGTAAGCGTTCCTCAAGCATTTCTCGCTTTAAAAAACCAGTCAGCTGATCGTAGTTTGATAGCTGGTGAATTTTTTCTTCGGCAATTTTCTTAAGGGTAATATCTTCTTTATGAGCGACATAATTGATGATTTTCCCCTGGTTATTCCTAACCGGATAAATCATCGCAAATTCAGTGTAGTGCGAGCCATCTTTACGTTTACTGAGCAGTTCACCACGCCAGGCATCGCCACGCGCTAATTGACGCCAAATCGCTTTGAATGTTTGCCCGGGATTGTCATCGGCACTGAAATCCATTGGGTTTTTACCCAAGGCTTCATCTTCGGTAAAACCGGTTGTTTCTATAAATGCTTTATTAACATATTGAATCTTGCCAGAAGTATCGGTGATTAGAACCGGGTAGGGGTTTTGATCAATACCGGTTGATAAGCGGCGTATGGTGGTTTCCTGCCAGCGCTGTTTAATCAGGTTCCAGATGGTATTGGCCAGAATTTGCAGGGTTTCTACATCTTGGTCGTTATAATTAGTTTGCTTATTGCCGACGCCGACCATCATGGTCACTTTGTCGTTTTCAATAACTGGAAGACTGATAAATCGCTTTAAATAGGCATGTCCTTCAGGCAGTCCCTTTTTAACGGTGCTCGCCTGATAATCATTGATAACGACGGGAGCTTTTGTCCGTATCGAGTCAGCCCAGATACCAGCTTGGTCAATCGGGTAATGATTTTCAAAATTTGCGGTGCAGTGGTGAGCCAGGGTATTGGTTGACCATGTAACAATCTTAATGATCTTTTGTGTTTCATCAATAAAATGAATAAAAGCTATGGAGCTGTTGGTGAGGTTTTCTGCAGTATCGACACTATGTTGCATGAAGTATTTTTCACCTCCAACATGGAGATGATTTTGAAGTTCAAGTAATAGCCTGTTCAGCTTGGCTTCATGGGCAATTTTTTGCTCGAACTCTATTGTGCTGCTAATGTCTCGTGACAATATTAAAAAAGTAGGTGGCTTTCCTGTTTGAGAATCCTTTCGAGCAATTGATAATTCAAAGATATGCTCGCCACTTAGAGTATTTAATTTAACTCTTGCCCCCCTTGAAATGCCGACTTTGTCTGCCACATTCATAGCTTCTAATATGGTGTTGGCTGCTTCTTTACTCATCACCTGTTTGAGATTTTTACCAATAAGGATTTCTGGTTTATCAATGAGCAGCTTGGGTTCGCTGGCGTGAATTCCAACATAATTTCCCTTGGCATCAACTTCTATCAGAATGTCAGGTAGAGTTTCAATGGTTGCAGACAGCTTTGCCTGAAGTTGAACCATATTGAGGAAAGGACTCTGCACAGTTTCGACGAACAAAGCCCGATATAAGAAACTGAAAGCGATAACTTTATAGATATGGCCAATCAGGTTATACAAATCTGAAACATTGGCATAAAGCGTAAAAAAGAACTCACTCATTGCCATGGTAATTGCGGCGGCTACCAGCCAGTTGACGCCAAATTCATGAATATGGCTCAGCTGTCTGATGAATAAAAAACCGGATAGCAGATAGAGCCCAATTAAGACATACTCTGAGATTACCTTAAAGCGAGTTAGCCCTTCTTCGGAACTATAAGTGTCTGGAACGAACTCTGGGAAATAAAGAAACCAAAAATGGAACAGTAAAACAATAATAAGAGCTAAACATAACCAAAAATAGCGAGAAAGCAGCGCCAGTTTCTGCTCGAACTTGGTGGTAATGCAGGCGACAAAGAGTAAGGTTGTAGCCATCATGAATCTGGCAGCAAGCCAGAAGTTAATCGCTTTTTCAGGACCGCTAGGCGTAACAAAAGAGGGCATGCCCTGATATGAAATGGTATGAGTAATGTCCAGAAGAAGCATACCGAGCGCACCACAGCCTAAAATAATGACTTTTGAGCTCGGTTGGAATTTCTGCGTAACCCAGGCAATGCCGAACACCATGCAGGCTACGGCAATAGCAATGATTTCAAGAGTAGTATGAAGAGGTAGGTATGAGGCGAGGCCGCGACTAACCTCGGGTTCGGGTAAAACCAGAACAACCCCCATGGAGATAACTAATGCAATAACCCAGACTGACACTGAACGGTCAGAGCTTTGAAACTTTCCGAGCTTTGTTAGCATACTTATTGGGTTGTCCCCCTGTGGTCTATGAGCAAAGCATAGCAAGCAAAAGCAGAATCTGATTATTGTTTTGTAGACATTTGCTTTCGCGTATCACTGTTTATATCAGTTAATTAGAAAATGCTCAACTAATGTTGATATTTGTCACATTGAAGGTGTTCTATTAGAAGTTAGCGTTAAAAGATGCATTTAAAGTGAATCATTTCGGGAAAAACAGGTTTCAGCCACTAAACTTGACACCGACGTCTAAATAACTAGCCTAGTGGCATCTGTTAAGGAATTTTTAGTGGAAACCTATGCAACAACAAATTACGGATTGGTTAAAAAATCACGGTGTTGAGTTTTCGGACATCACTGCTCTGGCGTCTGTGTTAGGGCTCATTGTTCTGATTTCGGTGGCGGTGCATTTGATATTGCACCGAGTGGTTTTGCGCTTTGTGGAGAATAGGGCTCGCCAATCAAAGAAACTTTGGAAGCGCTCACTGTTCGAAAACAAGCTGTTTAACCGATTTGCGCTGATGGTACAGGGCATCATCATTTATATTCAGGCCGGTCTCTGGTTAACGCCCGAGTCAGTGGTACTGAATTGGGTGCAGACCTTATCGCTGCTGTGGATCCAGCTGTATGCCTTGTTGACCGTCTTTTCTTTTCTCGATGCTCTTTATCTGATTGGGCAGAAAAATACTGAAGCAAAGGCCTTGCCGCTTAAAGGCATTATGCAAAGCATCAAGATTGTTGCAGTGCTGGTGGTGGGTATTTCTGTTATTTCACTACTAATTGGTAAATCACCATTATTGATTTTAAGCGGTTTAGGCGCCATGACCGCTGTGGTCATGTTGGTCTTTAAAGATCCCATTCTTGGGCTGGTGGCAGGGATTCAGTTATCAGCCAATGATATGTTAGAAGTCGGTGACTGGCTGGAAATGCCGCAATACGGTGCTGATGGCGATGTGATTGAAATTGGCCTGACAACAGTCAAAGTTCAAAACTGGGATAAAACCATTACCTCAATTCCAACCTATGCCCTGATATCCAACTCTTTCAAAAACTGGCGTGGTATGACTGAAGCGGGAGGGCGAAGAATAAAACGCTCGGTACTCATCGATTCCACTAGCGTAGAATTTATGTCGGATGAGGCTATTGAAAAGTTAAGCCATTCTAAATTGCTGGCCCCCTATTTGCAGCAGAAACTGGATGAAGTTAAAAAGTACAATGAGGAGAACGGCCTGGATATGTCCTTGAGAATCAATGGTCGGCGTTTGACTAACCTGGGTACTTTTAGAGCTTATTTATTGAATTACTTAAAAAGCCACCCGCAGATCCATCAGCAGCTGACTTTGATGGTACGTCAGCTGGAATCTTCATCCAATGGTATTCCGCTGGAAATCTATGCTTTTACTAAAACTACTGAGTGGGCGGTTTATGAGGGAATTCAATCGGATATTTTTGACCATATTTTCGCTGTTCTGCCTGAGTTTGGCTTGAGGGTTCATCAGTCGCCGACCGGCTATGATGTTCGTTCGCTAGCCATTGTAAGAGACACAGACAGGTCAAAGCAGCCTGCACAAGGAGTAGGCACTGAGCAAAATAAGTCCAGCTAATCGCCTTACAGCCTATGACAATCGGCGGCAAACGCTTATAATTGCCGCCTTATTGCTTCCGCACACGTTTTACTTAAGAGAGTCGCATGTCCAAAACTGATTCAAAGCTAGTGTCTCAAATTGAGAATCGCCGTACCTTTGCCATTATTTCGCACCCGGATGCCGGTAAAACCACCATTACCGAAAAGGTTCTGTTGTTTGGTAACCAGATCCAGGAAGCGGGCGTGGTTAAAGGTCGTGGCGGCAAGCATGCGACTTCGGACTGGATGGAGCTGGAAAAGCAACGTGGTATTTCGGTGACCACCTCGGTGATGCAGTTTCCTTATGGTGGGCGTACCGTCAATCTTCTTGATACTCCCGGACACGAGGACTTCTCAGAAGATACTTATCGAACCCTGACCGCAGTGGACTCGGCTTTGATGGTGATTGACGCGGCCAAAGGTGTGGAAGCCAGAACCATTAAGTTGATGGAAGTCTGTCGCTTACGCGATACGCCTATCATCACTTTCATGAATAAAATGGACCGCGATATTCGCGATCCGATTGAGCTGCTGGATGAGGTTGAGGACGTCTTAAAAATTAACTGCTCTCCAGTGACCTGGCCGATTGGCATGGGTAAGCAGTTCAAAGGTGTTTATCATATTCTCGAAGATAAAACCTATCTCTATCAATCTGGACAGGGCCATAAAATTCAGGAAGAGCGCATTATTGAAGGTTTGGACAACCCGGAACTTGATGAAGCCGTTGGCTATCTGGCTAACGACTTGCGTGAAGAGTTGGAGCTTGTACAGGGCGCCAGCCATGAATTCGATTTACAGGAGTTTCTGGAAGGCAAGCTAACCCCAGTCTTTTTTGGTACCGCTCTGGGTAACTTTGGTGTAAACCATATGCTGGATGGTCTTGTTCAATGGGCGCCATCGCCATTAGCCCGTGAGGCGGATGAGCGTATGGTTGAAGCTACTGAGCCAACTTTTTCTGCCTTCGTTTTCAAGATTCAGGCCAACATGGACCCACAGCACCGCGACCGCATTGCTTTTGCTCGAATCTGTAGTGGTAAATATACCAAAGGCATGAAGATGCGCCATGTGCGTTTAAATCGTGATATGACGGTTAGTAATGCGCTGACATTCCTGGCTGGCGATCGTGAACATCTTGAAGAAGCTTATGCTGGCGATATTATTGGTCTGCATAACCACGGCACTATTCAGATTGGCGATACCTTCACCGAAGGCGAAGTGATCAAGTTCAAAGGTATCCCCAATTTCGCCCCAGAACTGTTCCGTCGCGTTCGTCTGCGCGATCCATTGAAGAACAAGGCATTGATTAAAGGCCTGGTGCAATTGTCCGAAGAAGGGGCCACTCAGGTGTTCCGTCCACAAAATTCCAATGATTTGGTATTGGGTGCGGTCGGGGTGCTGCAGTTTGATGTGGTTGCGCATCGCCTGAAAAACGAATATAAAGTGGAATGTATCTATGAACAGGTTAACGTCTCAACAGCCCGCTGGGTTGAGTGTGACGACGAGAAGAAGTTTGAGGAGTTCAAACGTAAGAATGCCGATAACCTGGCTCTGGATGGAGGGGACAACTGGACGTATTTAGCACCGACCATGGTTAATCTGAACTTAGCCATTGAGCGTTGGCCAGATGTTCGATTCTTTGAAACGCGCGAGCACTAGGTCAGTCGACGTTTATCCTGTGCTCCGATGGAAAGGGTAGAGAATATAGGATGTTCAAACCAAAGCACAAAGAACCTGAAATTAAACTTTTCGACAGTCATTGTCATCTAGACTTCCCGGTTTTTGATAAAGACCGGGATGCCATTCTTAATAAAATGCATAAGGTTGGGATCGAGGGCGTCTTGATTCCGGGTGTCACTCAGGATAAGTGGCGGTTTCTTCGCCAACTGGCTGCACTAAGGCCTGATGTCCATGTGGCGCTTGGGCTGCACCCAATGTTTCTTAAAGAGCACAAAAAACAACATCTGCACGATCTTGAATTGGCTGTGACGGTTAATAATCTTTCCGCCATTGGTGAGATTGGACTGGATTATTATGAAAAGGACACTGACCGCAAAAACCAAATCTCCTTGTTTAAAGCGCAGATTGAAATTGCGAAATCAGCCAAGCTGCCTGTTATTCTTCACGTACGAAAATCGCATGAAGATATCCTGTTGTACCTGAAAACTTTACACTTTGAACATGGCGGTATTGTCCATGCATTTAATGGTAGTTTAGAGCAGGCTAAGCGCTATCGAGATTTGGGCTTTAAGTTTGGCTTTGGCGGCGCAATGACCTACCCAAGAGCGGTAAAATTACGCTCGTTGGCGGCTGAACTGCCTTTATCTGATATTGTTCTGGAAACCGATGCGCCAGATATGAAGCCTTATAATTACACCAAAGACCATAATACTCCTCTTAACATATTCCATAATTTCAACAGCTTAGTTGAGTTAAGAGAGGAGCCAGCCCACGAGATTGCCGAAGTGACAACCCGCAACAGCAAGCAGATATTGGGTATTTGAAAGGCAAAATCTTGTTATTTCACATTTATCTAAAGACCCGGTTGTTATTGGTTAAGTTTTAAGCTATAACAATTCGCGGTTTGCCTTTTAGAAGGCTAACCGTCCTATAGCTGAGTTATAAATAAACATAAACTAACAATAACGGGGTTTAAAAAATGGATAAAAAATCTATTTTCCCGCCTGCCAAAAAGCTGATGATTGCCACTGCAGTTCTTTCTGCGGTGAGCTTTAATAATGCTGTTTTGGCGGCAGAAGAGGAAGAAGCGGAGAGCATTGTTGTAACAGGTTCTCGTATTCGTCAGGCACAAGCTGAAGGTGCTAATCCAGTCACTGTTCTCGACCGAGATTATCTGGACAACACTGGAGCTAAATCTGTTGGAGAAATTCTTGCACGCTTACCAACAGCAGGTTCTGCTCTAAATACACGATTCAACAGTAGTGGTAACTTTGGTTTCCCACCAGATGGTGGTGGTGTAGGTGCAGGTGCTGCACAGGTTTCCCTAAGGCACTTAAAAGCCAAAAGAACGCTAGTTTTAGTTGATGGAATTCGATGGGTCAATGGGTCTTCAGGTTCTGGTGTCTCTAACTCGGTGGATTTGAATACTATCCCAGTCAGTATTATCGACCGTATTGAAATCCTTGAAGACGGTGCTTCATCAATTTACGGTTCTGATGCGATTGCGGGAGTTGTAAACATCATTACCCGTAAAGATTTCGAGGGTATGGAGTTTAATGCCTATCATGGAATGTTTGATGAAGGAGACGGTGAAACTTCGCAATTTGATTTGGCATTTGGTGCCAGCGGAGAAAAGCATCGAGTTTTCTTTAGTCTAAGTCATTATGATCAAGAAGCGGTTAATTCAATCGAACGTGAGCTTTCCGCAGTTCCAGTGCCAAATACCGGTTTGACCCGTGGTAGTTCGGGAACGCCACAAGGTCGATTTGTATTTATTGACCCTAACGATCAGGTCAATGACCTTACTATCAACGATGGTGTTACCGGTATCCCAACCTATGATTTAAGTAATCCTGGTGGTCCAAATGATGACTTCCATGTCTTTACAAACAATGATCGATTTAACTTTGCTGCATACAATCTTTATGTCACTCCTAACAAGCGTACTTCGATCTTTGGTCAGGCTGACTATCAGTTAACGGATAACGTGAACTTCTATACCAAAGCACTTTTTAATAATCGTGAATCAGTTAATAGTGCTGCACCAGAACCATTATTTTTAGGGCCAGATGCTGGTACTGGTGGTTTGGCTGATACAGTCAGTATTCATGAGACCAATCCCTATAATCCATTTGGTTTCACTCTGGATGAGAACAACCTGATCTTTATCGGGCGTCGCCCGTTGGAAGGTGGTCCTCGTATCTTTAAGCAGAATGTGGATACTGTCTATGTTGGTTTTGGTTTCAACGGAGACTTTGCTGCTGGTGACAACAGTTATTATTGGGATGTTAATTATACCCACGGTAAAAATGAAGCTAAGCAAACAACCTTGGGTAGTTACAATATTCGTCATATCAAAAATGCCTTAGGGCCACTAGCGGACTGTCAGGCACTTGAGGGCTGTGTGCCATTGAATATTTTTGGTGGGCAGGGTGATGGTTCCGGTACGATCACTCAGGAAATGTTGGATTATATTCAGCCTGTGATGACCGATCAGAGCGAGAACGTGATTGATACTCTTTCTGCGAATATCTCTGGTGACTTATTTGAAATGCCAGCTGGTTACTTTGCTTTTGCAGCAGGTATTGAAACCCGTGAATATAGTGGCTTCTATCAGCCTGACGCGATTGTAGTTGCCGGTGATAGCAACGGCGTTCCATCGACACCTACGAGCGGCTCTTATGATGTAGATGAGTATTATGCCGAGTTCAAAGTTCCATTGCTTGCAGATATGGCTGCCGCCGAAGAGCTAACAGCAACACTGGCATTCCGCAATTCTGATTACTCTACCTCTGGTTCAGAGACTACAACCAAGTTTGGCTTGTTATGGAGAGTAACTGATGAACTAGTACTGCGTGCATCCAAATCAGAAGGTTTCCGCGCACCTAGTATTGGTGAGTTGTTTGTTAGCGATTCGCGTTTTGATGAGCCTTTAACCGATCGTTGTAGTAACTACACTCCGGGAACTGAACTTGGTGATAACTGTGCGGCGCTAGGTGTTCCGGTTGGTTACGAGCAAATCAATCAGCAGGTTTCTGTGATTACAGGCGGTAACCCTGACCTGGATGCAGAAAGATCAGACAGTAATATGTTTGGTTTTGTGTATAGCCCAGCATGGGTCAATGACATTGACTGGATGAATAGTTTCGATATTAAAGGAACCTATTATTCGCACGAGGTCAGAGATGCCATTGAGCCTGAGGATGCTCAGTTTAAGATCGATCAGTGTGTAGCTAATCCTGCGTCATCTTACTGTGACGATATTACTCGAACAGCTGGCGGTACAATTAGCTCTATTGATAACCGTTTAGTTAATATCGGAACAATTGATACATCGGGTTACGATATAACCTTGAGCTATGCAAGCCCTCAATATGACTGGGGCAGACTTTCTGTCAACTGGAGTAATACCTTTGTTAGTGAGTATATTGAAGATGGACGCGAGCTTGCTGGTAAGGAAGAAAACAATACTGGTATTCCAGAGTGGAAATCGTCAATGAATATTGGCTGGGCGCTTGAAGATTGGGCTGTAAACTGGACGGTTCGTCACGTTGATAGCTTGACTGAGTCCTGTAGTGATTTCCTTGACGGGACTCCAGATAGTTTAACAGCATTGGGTTTGTGTTCTAATCCGAACACCGCTGATGAGTCGTTATCAACTAATAAGCTGGACGCAACAACTTACAGTGATATTCAGGTGAGCTATTTCCCTGAAGTGGATGGAGTAGATATGGAGCTTACCTTGGGCATTAATAATGCCTTCAACGCTCATCCACCTGCATGTTATAGCTGTTCTTTGAATGGTTACGATCCGTCTGTGTATGATCCTGAAGGTAGCTTCAGCTATCTATCGGTTAGAATGAAGTTCTAATTGAATCAGGAAAGTTAAAAATGGGGCTTCGGCCCCATTTTTTATGCCTGAATGAAGCTGAATATTTGGAAAATTCAGTGGTTTGGTTTAACCTGAGTGAATCCTACAGCAATAATCTTGGCATCATGTCAGCAACCTTATCCGCTTTTCAATTATTGGACTTATTAAAAAAAGCAAACTGGATTTCTGAGGAGCAATTTCAGGCATCGCGAATTCACTTGCGGCAAGTCAATCCAAAGCTTCATCCTATTGAGCAGGTCGCCGATCTTTCTTTAACCCGTCACGATGATCATCGAAGCATAATTGATGAGGAACTGCTGACTCAGTTTGTGGCAAAGCTGTATAAATTACCTTATGAAAAAATTGATCCACTTAAAATTGATGTGGATGGGGTGACTCGTGTGATGTCGCTGGCCTATGCGCAACGCCATAATATTCTGGTCATTCATGTTGATAAAGATGCGGAAGTAGTTAAGGTCGCTGTGATGTACCCAGAAGATCTGTCATGGCGTGAAAGTCTTGAGCAGGTTTTGCGCATGAAGATTGTCCCGGTGATGGGCAATCCGGCACTGATTAAACGCTATCAAAGAGAATTCTATCTGCTTTCGGCTTCTGTAAAAGGAGCCAATGATATTAAGCTGCAAAAGGATAATACGGTAACCAATCTAGAGCAGCTGATTGAACTTAAAGGAGCTGAAGAAGCCGATGCCAATGATCAGCATATTGTGCAGATTGTTGATTGGCTTCTACAGTATGCCTTTAAAGAGCGCGCCAGTGATATTCACATTGAACCAAGAAGGGAAGTGGGGCGTATTCGTTTCCGCATTGATGGCGTGCTGCATAAGGTATATGAGTTACCTATTTCGATTACCCATGCGGTAATTTCACGCCTGAAAATTCTGGGGCGTATGGATCTGGCGGAGCGGCGTAAACCGCTTGATGGCCGCGTTAAAACCAAAAGTCCCGACGGCTCTGAAATTGAGTTGCGACTATCAACGCTTCCTACTGCCTTTGGAGAAAAGTTTGTTGGTCGTATTTTTGACCCAACCGTTCTGACGCGCAATTTTGATGAGCTTGGTTTAGAGCCTGAAACTGAAGCGACCTGGCGGGATATGATCAGTCAGCCAACAGGGATTGTGTTATTGACCGGACCAACCGGCTCGGGAAAAACCACCACGCTTTATACCTCGCTAAAGTTGCTTGCCACTCCAGAAGTCAATATCTGTACCATTGAAGACCCGATTGAAATGGTCGATCCCAACCTCAACCAGATGCAGGTTCACCATGACATTGATTTAGATTTTGCAGCAGGTGTTCGTGCATTATTGCGTCAGGATCCTGACATCATCATGATCGGTGAGATTCGAGATAAAGAAACCGCGCAAATGGCTGTGCAGGCAGCATTGACTGGTCACCTGGTTATCTCAACACTACACACCAATGATGCGCCTTCGGCGATGACTCGTTTAATTGAAATTGGTGTTGAACCATACTTGCTCAATGCCACCATGCTTGGGGTGATGGCGCAGCGTCTGGTGCGTACTTTGTGTAAGTTTTGCAAAGAGGAAGTTTCAACCGATCCATTGGCGTGGAAAGCCATGGTTGGAGAAAACCAGAAAGTCCCAATGCCTGAAAAAATATATCATCCGGTCGGGTGTGATCGTTGTCGACACACTGGCTATCAGGGCCGACAGGGTATTTATGAGCTGTTAAAAGTTACTGACGATCTTAAAACTCTGGTTTATGAAGGGGCACAAATTCGGCAATTGAGGAAGCAGGGCATTGCCGATGGCATGAATCTATTGAGAGTAAGCGGTGCCTACAAAGTTGCTGCCGGTGTGACCACTATTGATGAAGTTTTAAGAGTTGCCCCAAGAGATACCAAGTAATCATTTCATTGGGTAAGTTTATTGGGTTAGATTGTTAGGTTAGATTTAAGCGTAAAAAAGGCTGATATATGCATCAGCCTTTTTAGTATCGCAGAAGAAACTTATTTTTTCAGTTCTCTGTAGCTTCCTCAACAGGTTCTTCATCAGTTCCAAGAATGTTTTCGCTATCCTGATTATTGGCTCCAATCTCGTCCTCTTGCATGGATTCTGTTTCAGGATCAACAAGCTCCGAACCACCTGCTTTTGGCTCTGCAACCTGTTTCAGCACCTGATAATACATACGGATGTTATTGACGTATTTGACCGGCTCATCGCCACGCGCATAACCATAACGGGTTCTCGAGTACCACTTCTTTTGGCGCAATAGAGGCAAATACTCTTTTACATCCAGCCACTTATCTGGATTGGCGCCATCAGCTTCCGCCAGGCGGCGTGCATCCTCAAGATGACCATAACCAACATTGTATGCGGCTAGCGCAAACCAGGTTCGATCCGGCTCTTCGATACGCGACGGAATTTTCTTTTTCACCAGACGCAGGTAGTCGGCACCGCCTAAAATACTTTGCTCAGCATCCAGTCGATTTTTTACGCCAAGCTGTTTTGCCGTATTCAGGGTCAGCATCATCAGACCGCGAACGCCAGTTGGTGAACGAGCATGAGGCTCCCAGTGTGACTCCTGATAGCCCATGGCCGCTAAGAGACGCCAATCTAGATCACCGGCAGCGGCTTCATAGAAATAGGGACGGTACTTATCCAGCTTGCTTTCAATGGCCCGTAGAAATTCGCGATTGCCAACATAGTCGAACTTGGATAGGTGACCATAGTAACGTTCTGTCAGATAGGCCAGAGTGCCGTCACCACGAATTTTTGAGAAAAACTCAATCGCCTTGATATATAGACTGTTGTCAGTATCTTTGGGAAAAGCCCAGGCCAGCTGTTCCGGTTCCGACACACTAAAAGCAACCGCCAGCTCAGGCTGAACCTGGCGCGCCAGTTGCAGTTCATTGGAATCCACTATGGTGTAATCGATAGTGCCTTCGAGCACGCCATCCAGCAAATCCTGAGGCGTAAGATCGGAGCGCTCGGTCCAGCTTAATTCAGGGTAGTCCTGCTGTGCTTTTAACAGTTCCTCTGAATGTGAACTGTTGGCAACAACGGTCAGGTTTTTATCAACCTGGCTGAAGTCGCGAGGACGATCATTGCCTTGCTTGTAAATCAGTTTACTAGTGATTTCCTGATAGGGAGGGCCAAAACGCAGATACTCTTCCCGTTGTTGAGTAACCGTTAAGCCAGCAGCAGCAAAATCAGCGCGACCATTGGATACTTCACGAAGAATTTTTGCAATATCATTTTCAGTGACTATTTGCACGCGTACGCCAAGCTCATCAGCAAATAGTTTAACCAGGTCATACTCAAAGCCACTGAACCCTTCTTCACCGACATACATGGTGGTTGGCGAGATACGAGTATAGACTTTGATATAACCCTGTTGCTGAACGCGTTCCAGCTGGTTTTTGGGTTCTTCGGTGCAGCCTGTCAGCAATAAAACTGACAGTACAAATAGCGCAAAACCGTATAACTTAATTGTAAGGCCTTGATTCATTTAGGAAATTATAATCTCAGCGGTTGTTTGCCAACATTATGACGGCAATAAGCTAAAAAGTGCAAATTAAAGCATTCAATTTCCCCTTTAGGACTTATCAATAACAGCCATTTAGAGTAAAATTTGCGCTCTTTCGCAATTCCTCCAGATTTACAGTCGAGATTGGTATGCTCATATTACGCGGTAACCCGGCCTTTTCTAATTTTCAAAAAGCACATTTACTCAAAGAATCTTCAGCAGTTAGCACTCAAGTTGTTGATATTTATGGTGAATATGTTCACTACGTTGATACCAACAATGAGTTGGGTGACGATGAACTGAAAATTCTCGAACGATTATTGGAATATGGACCAAGCCGACCTGCCAGCGAGCATTCAGGTCAGCGCCTGATCGTCGTTCCGCGTCCAGGCACCATTTCTCCCTGGTCATCTAAAGCAACCAATATCGCACAAAACTGTAGTCTGGATAAGATCGAACGCATTGAGCGCGGCGTCGCAGTTTATTTCAAGACTAAAGATGGTGCCGAGCTGAGCGCTGAAGTGATTGAGCAGCTTATGCCTCTTATCCATGACCGCATGACTCAGTCAGTATTCACTGAACATAGTCAGGCGGAAGTTCTTTTTGAACAACATCAGCCGAAACCATTAGCGCATGTGGATATTTTAGGTGGCGGCCGTGACGCGTTGGTTAAAGCCAACACTGACATTGGTCTGGCTTTGGCGGAAGACGAAATTGATTATCTGGTTGAGAGTTTTACCAAGCTGGGTCGTAACCCATCGGATGTAGAGCTGATGATGTTTGCGCAGGCCAATTCAGAGCATTGCCGCCACAAAATTTTCAACGCATCCTGGACTATTGATGGCATCGAGAAAGAAATGTCGTTGTTCAAGATGATTAAAAACACCTACCAGGTGAATTCTGAAGGTGTCTTATCTGCCTATAAAGATAACGCGGCAGTTTTCGAAGGCTTCACGGCTCATCGTTTCTTCGCCAACGCGGAAACCAACGAATACCAATATCATTTAGAGCCTGTGCACGTTCTGTGTAAGGTCGAAACTCATAACCACCCAACCTGTATCTCGCCATACCCTGGTGCCTCGACCGGCTCCGGTGGTGAAATTCGTGACGAAGGCGCAACTGGTATTGGTGGCAAACCGAAAGTTGGCCTGACCGGCTTTACAGTTTCAAACTTGAAAGTCCCGGGCTATGTTCAGCCTTGGGAAACTGATTATGGTAAGCCTGAGCGCATCGTCACTGCATTGGACATTATGCTTGAAGGGCCAATTGGCGGCGCCAGTTTCAATAATGAATTTGGTCGTCCGGCAGTAACCGGTTATTTCCGTACTTTCGAAGAAGAGTTCGACTTTGAGTACGGTAAAGAAGTACGCGGTTATCACAAGCCAATCATGATCGCAGGCGGCATGGGTAACATCCGTGAGCAGCATGTTGAGAAAAAAGAAATTAAACCGGGTTACAAAGTGATTGTGCTTGGTGGCCCGGCGATGTTGATTGGTTTAGGCGGCGGTGCTGCTTCATCCATGGCATCAGGTTCAAGCCAAGAAGATCTGGATTTCGCTTCGGTACAGCGCGATAACCCAGAAATGGAGCGTCGTTGTCAGGAAGTGATTGACCGTTGCTGGTCAATGGGTGAGAAAAACCCAATCGAATTTATTCATGATGTTGGTGCAGGCGGTTTGTCAAACGCCATCCCTGAGCTAGTGCATGATGGCGAGCGCGGTGGCAAGTTCGAATTACGTCGTGTTCCTAATGCTGAAAAAGGAATGGCGCCAGTTGAAATCTGGTGTAACGAAGCACAGGAACGTTATGTCTTAGCGGTATCTCCTGACAACCTTTCAAAGTTCGAAGAAATCTGTGGTCGTGAGCGTTGCCCATTTGCAGTAGTTGGCGAAGCGACAGAAGAACTACACCTTGAGCTAAACGATCAACACTTTGATAACAAGCCAGTTGATTTGCCAATGGATATTCTATTCGGTAAGCCACCAAAGATGCATCGTGAAGCGACTACGTTGGCAGCACCGTCAACAGCACTTCCTCAAGTTGATGATATCAACGAAGCCGTTGACCGTATTCTGGCGCTACCAGCGGTTGCGGATAAAACTTTCCTGATTACGATTGGTGATCGTACTGTTGGCGGAATGGTGTCGCGCGATCAGATGGTTGGCCCATGGCAGGTTCCAGTTGCTGACTGTGCTGTAACTACATCAACTCATAACAGCTACACAGGCGAAGCCATGGCAATGGGTGAACGTACTCCTGCAGCATTGCTTGATAGTGCGGCTTCGGCGCGTATGGCGGTGGGTGAAGCGGTTACCAATATTGCCGCCGCAAAGATTGACGATATTAAAAAGATTCGCCTTTCGGCAAACTGGATGGCCGCTGCTGGCGCACCAGGCGAAGACGTGAATCTTTATAAAGCTGTTGAAGCAGTTGGCATGCAGCTTTGTCCAGAGCTTGGTATCACTATCCCAGTTGGTAAAGACTCAATGTCGATGAAAACCGTTTGGGAAGACAATGGCGAACAGAAGAGTGTGACTGCACCGCTATCTCTAATCATCACTGCTTTTGCACCGGTAACTGATGTTCGTAAGAGTTTGACACCTCAGTTGCGCACAGATAAAGACGCAACAGAACTATTATTGTTAGATCTTGGTCGCGGCAAAAACCGTCTTGGTGCAACAGCCTTCACTCAGGTCTACAAGTTGCTTGGTACAGAGCCCGCCAACGTTGACTCAAGTGATGATCTTCGCAACTTCTTTAACGCCGTTCAGGCGCTGAATCACAACGATCTAGTTCATGCCTACCACGATCGTTCAGATGGTGGTTTATTAGCAACCTTGGTTGAAATGGGCTTTGCCGGAAACTGTGGTGTAAGCGTCGATTTGTCAGAGCTTAATGGCACAGCAGAAGAGATTCTGTTTAACGAAGAACTGGGCGCCGTGTTGCAGGTTCCTGCTGATAAGCGTGAGCAGGTTGAAGCTATTCTGGCAGAGCATCAGGTCAATGAGTTTGCACACTTCATCGGTGAGCCAGCGGAAACCAAAACATTCAGCGTCACCAAAGACGGTAACGATGTTATCTCGCGCGACATGAAAGACTTGCGTGCCATCTGGTCAGAACTGACCTACCGCATGCAAGCTATGCGCGATAACCCAGAATGCGCACAACAGGAATACGACAGCAAGCTTGATCTGGATAACCCTGGTATTAAGCCTGTAGCAACCTATAACGTTGATGAAAACATCGCTAAGCCTCTTATCTCATCTGGCGCACGTCCACGTGTTGCAGTGTTAAGAGAGCAGGGCGTTAACAGTCAGCTAGAAATGGCGGCCGCATTGACCAAGGCAGGCTTTGAGTGTATCGACGTCCACATGAGCGACATCCTGTCAGGGCGAGTAAGTCTACAGGACTTCACAGGAGCAGTTGCCTGCGGTGGTTTCTCATACGGTGACGTACTGGGTGCAGGGGAAGGCTGGGCAAAATCGATTCTCTTCAACTCACGCGCGCGTGATGAATTCGAAGCTTTCTTCAATCGCCAGGACACTTTCAGTTTAGGTATATGTAACGGCTGCCAGATGATGTCAAATCTAAAAGAATTGATCCCTGGCGCAGATCATTGGCCACACTTCGTGCGCAACCAGTCAGCACAATTCGAAGCGCGTTTCGCTATGGTTGAAGTGGCAAAATCACCATCACTATTTATGACCGGCATGGAAGGTTCACGTCTGCCGATCGCCGTGTCACATGGTGAAGGTCGTGCAGAATTCAAATCTGAAGAACTGGCACAACAAGTCAACGAATCAGGCTTAATCACAGCGCGCTACATCAACAACTACGGCGATATCGCAGATACCTATCCAGCTAATCCAAACGGCTCACCATTCGGTATTACAGGCCTCACCACAAACGACGGCCGCGTCACCATCATGATGCCTCATCCAGAGCGCGTAGCACGCACCGTGCAGAACTCCTGGAGACCGGATGAGTGGAGAGAGGATGGGGCTTGGCAGCGTATCTTTTACAACGCCCGAGTTTCAATCGGTTAAAACTATCTTTTTTGCCTAACACTGCGTTACGAAGCTTTTTATCTTGCTCATGGACAACTAGTCCACTCCGCGAGCTAAAAAGCTTCAAGCCTTGTTTTAGGCAAAAAATCTAAGTTTTCACCTGATTGAAAATGAACGAGTTAACGCCGCAAGCACGCGTGGCATTGTAGTGGAGGCGAAGCCGCAACGGAAATGCCGTAGCTGTGCCTGGCCTTGTTAACTTTGTCCCGAAAGCAAATCATATAAATGCACTTTGAATTCATCTGTGTGAAAGCATTGTGTCGTAATGCCCAAATACTTATATGCTGCCTCTGATTTTTTTAGAAGCCGTTTATCCCTCGATACTACACACTTAAAATAGGATCCGTTGAATGCGTGACGACTATCAGCTAAGCGGGAACCTTTTTTGTACGTCCTCTTTGAGTCACTCCAGAAGCCGAATGTATCGATCAATGAAAACAAACGCACTAATTTACCATTCCGTAGCTGGGATTCTATATTTGCTCCCATTGACTCCCATAGCTGGGAGAAATGCTCTCGCATATTCTGCTCAGAGTAATCCATCATATCGTCAAGCGATCTAGGAGGAGCGATTTGTCCTTCTTCAATCTCATACTCGTAATTTGACAACGCAGAGTTTATCTTGGTAATCGCTTCTTCAGCTGATAGATTATTTAGGTCATCCGTTGACAGGCCATAAGCAGTTCTAGCCTCTAACTGCTGCTCGAACGAAATAAAGTTGGCGAAACCAGCTTCCAAATTTTGAGATAATGACACTTCGTTTATCGTTCCATAAACCTGAGTAGTAGACTCAGTACGAAATTGAAGACTATTGATGCTGTGTTCAAAATAAACATTACGGCTTATGTCAGATAACAGCATCAGCCTAGATTCGTTTCTAGCTCGCCTTTCGTTGTCTGTAATTTCAGAAATTTGTTCTGCGGAAAATGGATAACAGTATGGTCCATCATAAATGCTCCTCATTACCAGCCCGAGGAGATCGTTCTCGCGCCCATCGGCCATATCAATGATGACATTACTATCCAAGTAAACGGGAACTCTTTCCAAGAGAACTCCTGAGAGATAACATTTTATTATACGAATTGATTCCTAAGACTTTATTATCATTAGACTTTTTATACAAGTATCGATCCTCTAGGGATGTAGGGTGCGTCGTGACGCACCGATCAATTAAATCGAGTATTGAAGTATAGTATTTATAGTACTACCTTATTGAGAATATCCTAATGTGTCTTTATAGAATGTTTTGAATATAAGGAAGAGCGGCTTCTTTGTTCAATAATACTATGTAGGCAATGATGTTAATTAAGACGGTAACCCAAAAGATAGCTTTGAAGGAGCTCTTACTTGTTTTATGCCTAAATTTTTCTTGAGCTATTAGTGCTCCAGGCCAACCTCCGAGTAGCGAAAGTAAGTGAAGTGTTTGTTCCTCTGTACGCCATGCTTTATTTTTAGCAGCAGTCTTATCCTTCCAGTAAATGAAAAAAGTAATCGAGCTGGCAACTATATACAATGCCAAAATATAATACGGTATTTGTCCGGCAAGGAATGAGGCGCCAAGAAAAACAAAAGCTAAAATAGCCACTGTAAGACGAATATGGTTAGTTTTAGATTTTCTTTTTTTGACCAAGCTATCACCCGATAATGTGGCGTTTTCTGCGCATTTTCTACCTTGCTTATCTGCTGACAGTTGGTAGGTAACGATCTCATTGAGCTGTGGTCGACGGCTTCTATTCTGGAGTGCTGTGATATGGATAAAAACCCTTTCGCCACCCTCTAGTGGAGTGATGAATCCATATCCTTTATTATCATTCCAAGTAGTGATTTTCCCTTTGGCTCTCATTTTGATTCCTATCTTTATATCCCCGCCAGTAACCCGGCCACTAATGCTGTTAGTAATACCATCAGTATCACTTGCACGATTGCTATCAGTACGGCTTTTAAAAAGGTTGTACCTAACACTAGCATGTAGGCGAGGGCGGCTACTGGAACGGTAACAATCCAACCGTAGGTTTGATCCAATCCTGGAAACACTTGATTAAATCCATATTGAAAAAGTGCTGATACGATTAGGGCGAACAGGCAGGAGAAGAAGCCTGTGTTTCTAGCGCCTATAAATTTAGCGGCGAATTTTAATGGTAGGACTAGTAATAATACGACTATGAGTAAGCTGATTAGTGTTT
Source organism: Kangiella sp. (assembly GCA_048268505.1). GTDB lineage: Bacteria > Pseudomonadota > Gammaproteobacteria > Enterobacterales > Kangiellaceae > Kangiella. The sequence continues at coordinate 161,471 of JBLWVK010000003.1, forward strand.
CCATGGTGTCTCCAACCTGTTGTTATGGTTATTTATCCGATTTGAATTATGGCATCTAGCCATTGTTTTTTCCAATTCATTGATAGTTGATATGCATTGAGGAACAAAGACTTAACTTCAAAATAGGTTTTCCCTGTGGCATAGTATTGGCTGCTCAATTCTTACTGAATCTATTATATGCGTGACCCGAAACTGGATCGTGACGCTTTGGCGTTTGTGGAAGGCGAGTTGGCGGAGTGTTTGACTCGTTTAAATCGTGGCATTGAAAAAGAGAGCTTGCGTGTCACAGAGGATGGATACCTATCAACTAAACCTCATCCTAAGTCCTGGGGTTCTGCCCTGACTAATGAGTACATTACGACGGATTATTCTGAGGCTTTGCCTGAGCTGATCACGCCGGTATCCAATGACCGTTTGCAACCGCGTAAATGGCTACATGATATTCACCAGTTTATCTATCAGCACATGGATGATGAAATCCTATGGATTGGTAGTATGCCGTGTATTCTGACTAAGGAAGACGATGTTCCATTGGCTAATTACGGTACCTCTAATGTGGGCATGATGAAGCATATCTATCGTCGTGGGCTGGGTTACCGCTATGGCCGTTATATGCAGGTGATTGCCGGGGTTCATTACAACTTCTCCCTTCCTGAGGATTTCTGGCCTAAATATCAGGAGTTCAAGCAAGATAGCGGCTCATTAAAAAATTTTATCTCTAATCAATATTTGGGGCTTATTCGTAATTATTTACGTTATTGCTGGTTGTTGCCCTATTTATATGGTGCTTCGCCTGCGATTTGTCGCTCCTTCACCAAGGGCAAGGGAGGTTCGCTGCTGGAAGACCATGGCGATGGCAGTTTATACGGCAAATATGCGACTTCGTTACGTATGAGTGATCTTGGTTATCAGAATAATGCTCAATCGAAATTTTCTATTCGTCACAATGACTTAGATGAGTATGTGGGGGAGCTGGAGCGGGCTATTCGCACTAAAGACGAGTTCTACGAAGAGTTGGGCGTTAAGGTGGATGGTGAGTACCGCCAGTTGAATGCCAACCTGCTACAAATCGAGAACGAATATTACGCAAAAATACGCCCGAAACGGGTCATTAATCCCGGTGAAAGACCGACTCAGGCCCTGAAAAGGGGCGGGGTTCAGTATGTGGAAGTTCGGTCACTTGACTTGAATCCTTTCGATCCAGTTGGTATAAGTCAGTCACAAATTGACTTTTTGGACGTCTTTTTGCTCTTTTGCCTGTTGCAGGAGAGCTGCAATCAATCGGATCGTGAGAATGCTGAAAACGACGAAAACTTCCGTCGTACGGTCTATTACGGCCGCAAGCCTGACCTTGGACTGTTGAAATTTAATCGGGCAGTACCATTACATGAGGCAGCATTGGCCATTTTCGAGGAAATGCGTCCGGTTGCAGTGTTACTGGATAAGAGCAACCAAACCAAGGCTTATACGCAAGCGCTTGGTGAGGCCATTGAAATGGCCAAAGATCCGGATAAGACGTTGTCGGGTCAGTTTCTCAATAATATGTTGGCGTATGGCAAAGGTTATTTTGGTTACACCATGGATCTTTCCAAGAAAACACGTCAGCAGTTTCTTTCTGAGCACATCAGCCCTGAGGTTGAGGCTCTGTTCGAGCGTGAAGCGGCTCAGTCAATTGAGAAGCAGAAGCAGATTGAGGAGAACGACTCCTTATCTTTTGAAGAATATCTCAAGCAATATTTTGCTTAGACACATTTTCTAACCTAGTGAGGTGTTATGAACTATACCAAGCTCGATTTTTTGGGGATGACCGTAGGGCCAGTTGAGATCGCGTTTTTGATCTATCTGGTGTTCATGATTGCTATCGGTATCTGGGCTTACATGCGAACCAATGACTCCAGCGATTATATGCTGGGTGGTCGTGGCCTGGGTGGTGCGGTAACTGCGTTAAGTGCAGGCGCATCGGATATGAGTGGCTGGATTTTGATGGGCTTGCCGGGTGCGATTTATTTCTCCGGTTTGTCTAATTCATGGTTGGCTTTGTTCTTGATTATTGGTGCTTACCTTAACTGGAAATTTATTGCCGGTCGTTTGCGTGCTTATACTGAAATTGCCGACAATGCATTAACCCTTCCTGATTATTTTGCCGGCCGTTTCCACGATGCCGGTAAATCACTGCGTATCGTTGCCGTATTGGTCATGATTGTGTTCTTCGGCTACTACATCGGTTCCGGTCTGGTCGCGGGCAGTAAGTTGTTTGAATCCAGCTTCGGTTATGACTACAACACTGCGTTGCTGGTCAGTTCTATCGTTATTATTTCGTATACTTTCCTTGGTGGTTTCCTGGCAGTTTCCTGGACCGATTTTTTCCAGGGCTTAATCATTATGACCGCTCTAATTGTAGCGCCAATTGTGTTATTGGTTGAATACAATGGTATGAGCGGCATCATTGATGCAACACGCGAGATTAAACCTGATGCACTGAGCTTCACTGATGGGTTGACTACCATTGGCCTGATTTCATTAGCGGCCTGGGGTTTAGGTTACTTCGGCCAGCCACATATTCTGGCGCGTTTCATGGCAGTAAAAAGTGTCAACACTGTGCCACAGGCGCGCCGTATTGGTATGGGCTGGATGATTATCTGTGTGCTGGGTGCTGTGTTTATCGGTTTTGCCGGTATCGCCTTCTTCGGTGGTGATTTTAATGCTAAAGCCTACGTTCTATTAACAGCAGAGGATGTTGCTGTCTTAAATACCGAGCGCGGCAGTGAAAAAGTCTTCCTGTTATTGACGCAGGCGTTATTTAATCCATGGTTAGCAGGCTTCCTGTTAGCAGCAATTCTGGCAGCAGTAATGAGTACCATTGATTCACAATTGCTTGCGGTTTCTAGCTCTGTAACCGAAGACGTTTATAAGCCTTACATTCGTCCAGGCGCTTCTGAGAAAGAATTAGTATGGGTCAACCGTTTTGTGGTGATTCTGGTTGCCGGTATCGGTATCACGGTCGCCATCTTTGAGCGTGACAGTGTGCTGGATCTGGTTGGTCAGGCCTGGGCAGGGTTTGGTGCTTCATTTGGCCCAGTGATTATCTTCTCACTATTGTGGCAGCGCATGACTCGTCATGGTGCATTAGCCGGTATTGTTACAGGTGCGGTGACTGTTTTAGTTTGGGACTGGTTAGGAACCAACACTGATATCGCTATATTTGACTTGTATGAAATGCTACCTGGCTTTGTTTTCGCCAGCTTGGCAATCATTATTGTCAGTAAGATGACTCAGGTTGCTGAAACCACATACAATCAGTTTGACTGGTATCGCAACGAATTCAAAAAGTACAAAAGCTAATGAGTAATTTGGTTATTCGAGAAGCGGTGCGCACAGACGCACCGCAAATTCTTGGCTTTATTAATGAACTAGCCGAGTACGAAAAACTCTCGCATGAAGTGGTGGCCACTGTCGCTGATATTGAGCAAACTGTGTTTGCTGAAGAAGACGCCAGAGCTCACTGCCTGATTGCAGAGTATGAGGGGCAGCCAGCCGGCTTCGCCCTCTACTTCTTTAACTACTCAACCTTTTTAGGTAAATACGGTATTTACCTGGAAGACCTTTACGTTAAACCAGAATTTCGTGGCAAAAAAATCGGCTACCGCCTGTTGCAAAAATTAGCTCAGATAGCGGTCGAAAAAGATTGCGCACGAGTCGACTGGTCAGTTCTAGACTGGAACCAACCCGCAATCGACTTCTATAACAGCATCGGTGCTAAACCCATGGATGAATGGACCGTGTTCCGATTGACCGGCGATGCGTTGGATGATTTTGCAAAATAATATATGAGTTATTTCTTGTTAAAGCCTCCTAGTGAGGCTTTTTTTATGACCATTCTTTATTGCCTGAACCTACCCCAATTGCTACTCTATCGGCACTTTATGGTTTCAATCAGTCATTTTGTGGATTTTATTATGTCAAAGATCGGCACTCCTTTATCGAAAACGGCTAAGAAGGTCATGATGCTTGGCTCGGGTGAGTTGGGCAAAGAGGTGGTTATCGAATTGCAGCGCTTTGGGGTTGAGGTGATTGCTGTAGACCGTTATGCCAATGCGCCAGCAATGCAGGTGGCGCATCGTAGTCATGTGGTTAATATGCTCAATGGTGATGCGTTGAAGCGTTTGATTGTAGAAGAAAAGCCGGATTTGATTGTGCCGGAAATTGAGGCGATTGCGACGGAAACCTTGTTAGAAGTCGAGAAAGAGGGTTTTACCGTTATCCCTACCGCACGGGCAACTCGCCTAACCATGGATCGAGAAGGTATTCGTCGATTAGCGGCAGAAGATCTTGGACTGGAAACCTCACCTTACCGTTTTGCAGATACCTATGAGGAATATAAACAGGCAGTCGAAGCCATTGGCTTACCGTTTGTCATTAAGCCGGTTATGAGCAGCTCAGGTAAAGGGCAGTCGACGGTTAAAAATGAAGACCAGATTGACGCTGCCTGGAAATATTCGCAGGCTGGCGGGCGAACTGGGGAGGGGCGCGTCATCGTAGAAGGGTTTGTCGATTTTGACTATGAGATTACTTTGCTAACGGTTCGCTCTGTCAATGGCACACAATTCTGTGCTCCTATCGGTCACATTCAAGAAGACGGCGATTATCGCGAGTCATGGCAACCTCAGCCGATGTCAGAAAAAGCATTGGCTGAAGCGCAGCACATGGCTAAGGCCGTTACTGATGACTTGGGTGGTTATGGAGTTTTTGGCGTTGAAGTCTTTATTAAGGGTGATAAAGCAATCTTTAGTGAGGTGTCGCCACGTCCTCATGATACTGGGCTGGTAACATTGATTTCTCAGGATTTATCAGAATTTGCATTACATGCCCGAGCCATTCTCGGATTGCCTATTCCGGTCATTCGTCAGATGGGACCCTCTGCTTCGGCAGTGATATTGGTTGAGGGAGAGTCGCAACAGGTTGAGTTTGGAAATCTTGAAGCAGCCTTGTTTGAAGCGGATACTCAACTGCGTTTATTCGGTAAGCCAGAGGTGAGTGGAAAGCGTCGTATGGGCGTTGCATTGGCAAAAGCTGACTCGGTTGAGCAGGCCAGAGCAAAAGCGCGTAACTGCGCAGCTAAAGTCACCATTAAACTTTAAAATCCTTAATTGAAATAAAAAGAACTCTCTTGGGCTTAAGTGTCATGTCATTACTCATTATGAGTATAGCCCAAGAGAGTTAAGTTCCTATCCACCTGTCTTTATATCAACAGACCAGCTGTTATTTGATTTCGACCGATTTCTTTGGTTTTTCACTGCCAGCCTTTTTAGGTAGATGGATATTGAGCATGCCATCTTTAAACTCGGCTTTGCAATGATCCGTATCAACATTGTCTGGCAGAGTAAAACTTCGAGTAAAGCTTCCATAGAAACGTTCCAGTCTGTGCTGCTTCTCGTCCTTTTCTTCGTAACGGCGCTCGCCCTGAACGCTTAATATGTTGTTTTCAATATTGATTTTGACGTCTTCTTTCTTAACTTCCGGCAGTTCCGCTTTAACCAGAAATTCGTCAGTTCTTTCGATAAAGTCCACGGCAGGACGCCACTCGTTACCAAAGCCATTCGACATTTCATCAAATAGACCTGAAACAGGGAAATTCATGAAAGATTCAATATTTGAGAAAGGTTTCCATTTAGATAGTTGCATATTACACCTCCAAATTATGTAGTTTGCTATGCTAGACTAGTCCCATTAACCTCAGTACATTTTGATCTGGATCAAAATAGTGCTAGGTTGTATTGGGGTATAAGGTAAAGTATCTACTAGACATAATCTATTAGAACCATTTGTTAGACAAAGGAGAGAGTTATGGGTTCATATAAACAGGTTTTAGTGGCATTGGATCTTAGAAAAGAAGGCGAAGCTATTATCCAAAAAGCAAAAAATGTGCTCGCTGAAGGTGGCGACCTGCATCTGCTCCATGTCGCAGAACCCATTGAGGCTGGCCTGTGGGCTGGTGCACCGTTTGGTGCCGTGATTGTTAATACTGATGACATTGAGCAGGAAGCAATAAAAGCTAAGACTAAACGTATTAACGAATTTGCCAAAAAATACGGGGTTGCTGATGACCATTGTCATATTAAAGTTGGCAAGCCTTCCCGAGAGATTAAGAAGTACGCTGAAGAGCGTGGTTGCGATGTGATTGTTATCGGTACACATGGCCAGCATGGTTGGGAGTTGTTGCTTGGCTCAACTGCCAATGGTGTGCTGCATGGTTCGCCTTGCGATGTGTTGTGTGTTCAGATGCGTAAACCGAAAGACTAATCTTTCAGAAATATTCAAGATCAAAAAAAGGAGCTGATATAGCTCCTTTTTTTTGATCTTGAGAATGAACCCTCAGAACTAACTAGCTTACTGGTCTTTATCAGCTTTTAGCGGCTTCACTGTAATCAACATCAATGGTAGCAGTGTTAAGTTCAGGAATAAGGCTACCGCCATTGCAAAACCAGTTAGAAGACCAAAGTAGATAGATGGGATGAATTCTGACAGCGCCAGAATGGCAAAACCTACGATAATGGTTACGCCAGTGTAGTAAATGGCTTTACCAATACTGCCGTGGCAGCGCTCCATAGTGGCTAGATAGTTGTTGTCCTTTCTGAACTCGCGTTTAAAGCGGTGAACATAATGAATCGAGTTATCCACTGCAATACCAATGACGATTGCCGCAATGGTTATCGTCATCATATCCATCGGCACTCCCAGCCAACCCATGATGCCAAGAACTAAAGCAGCAGACAGCGCGTTAGGGATAGTTGCGAGTATGGCAAGAACGAAGGAGCGGAATAGCACTAGGAACATGAGTAGAATGGCCAGGTAAACAACGCCAATGGTCATAATTTGCGAGTCAAACAGACTTTGCAGCATATTATTGTATAGAACCAACATTCCGGTGAAATGAACATGCTCCTGCTTAATGCTCGTTTCGCTAACGATGAACTGATTGATGGTTTCAATCAGATCGGAACGTTTTAAATTCGGATTGGTTTCTTCTACTCGAATATTGATGCGAACCTGATCGCCGTCTTCAGAAAGATAAGGATCTAATAGAGTTGCACGAACATCTTCTGGCATTTCTTTATGAACTAAAGATAAGGTCAGTTCATCGGGAAACTCACCGTCGTTCATTTCTTTGAGGACTTTAGCGGTGGTGGCCAGAGATTGAACCTTGCCTGTGACCTCAAGGCTATCAATATAGTCATGAATCTTTTCAAGGGTTTCCAGCTTGCTACGAGTAAACCAGTAGCCAGCATCGTAAGTACCGCTGTCAAATTCGTCACCGAATTCATCTTCAAATTCATCGTCCGCAAAAAGCGATTCCTCATCAGGATCAGCATCAATAACGATATCTAAAGGGGTAGTGCCTCCAAGCTCCTGATCAATAACTGTCATGCCCTGATAAATTTCAGTGGTCGGCTTAAAGTAGTCAATAAAACGATTTTCCACTTTAAGCTGGGAAATACCATAGCCACTGAATACGATTAACATTACCGCTAAAGTGAAAATGGCCGGCTTGAATTTGACGCTGATATTGTAAATCCAGTGTGTAATTTTATAAGTGATGCTTGAACCGCTTTCATGCTTCTCAGTGCTTAATAGTTGGATAAAGCTTGGGAACACGACAAACGTAATAACAAAGCCCAGTACTAGACCGATGGTCATAATCCAACCAAAGTCGATTACCGGGCGAATGCCGCTAATTAATAGCGATATAAAGGCGACAATAGTCGTCAGAGCGGTATAGAGGCAAGGCCAATACATGGTCTTGATGGTGGCTCTAACGCGTTCCATCTGTGAACTGGCTGGATTATCGGAAATAAAGTCACGATAAAACACAACTAGATGGACATTTAGCGCCAATACCGTAATTAATAAGATAGAAGGAAAGTTGGAGGATATAACGGTTATTCGCCAATCTAGATAACTCAACAGTCCAGCTAAAATGAGTACTGTCACTAGGCAGGAAAATAGCGGTATTAAGACCCAGCGTAACTTACCGAAGAACACAAATAAGGCAAGCATGATGAACAGAAGAATACCGATACCAAAGACGGTGATATCGTGCTGAATAAAGTCCAGCATATCATTGGTGATCATTGAAATTCCGCCAAGATAAAGCTGCGCCACATTACGGTAGTCATCCATGATCAGTCTGACATCAGCGATGATCTGACTGGTGCGCTCCGATACTTCCTTACTGTAGGCATCAAACTCATCTTCCAGCTGTTCCAGACGAGCAGACTCTTCTTTGGTAAGCTTTTCTTTACTGCGTTTTAGGCGCAGTTCATCGCGAGCGTCCAGTAAATTAAAATAACGTTCATCACGCTCGAAGTTGACCTGAATAGCACTGGTCTCGCCATTTTCGCCAACCAACAAATTGGTATAAAGTGGGCTACTGGTGAACTCTTTAAGCGCTTTTTGTTTATCAACATCCTCATCCATCAAAGTTGGAATTTCCGCAGATAAGGCCTCTGCATCCAGTTTAATGCCATCCAATAGTGGAACGTTGAGAATGCTGTTGATATTGGCAACAGTTGGTAACTGTTGCAGGCGATTAACAAGGTCCTGTAGCGCGGCGAGAGCTTCTTCATCCATCAAGCCAGCCTTGGGCTTCCAGGTGATAATCAGGAAGTCATCAGAACCATAGCGCTCGTTAACCTGGCGGTAATAGTTGAGCGACTTATCGTTTTCAAGCGTTAATGATTCGCCAGAAGCATCGAGTCGGAACTTGGGAAGCTGAGTAGCAGCGATCACTGATAGAATAATGACCAACGTCAGAGTAATAATCGGGTGGTTTAAAATCAGTTTTTGATACAGCCTAAAAAAGAAATGCTCTTTGTTATGTGTCATGGATAAGTTCCAAGTTTAAATATCAGTTTCTGGCGCGCGATAAAGTTTGGGCATGATGCGCACGGTTTTAATCAAATTGTCTTTGACTTGCAGGATTTCCATTGGATAACCATATAAACGTAACCCAGTGGCCGCCTGTGGAATGGTTTCAAGATATTCGGTAATTAAGCCATTCAATGTTTTAGGACCGTCAGTGGGCAAGTACCACTTCATAGAGCGGTTCAGTTCGCGAATGGTAATGGTGCCATCGACCAGATAAGTACCATCGTGTTGAGCCTGGATCTCTTTATTAATGTTCGACATTTCGGTGGTGAAGTCACCGACAATTTCTTCGAGGATATCATCCAGAGTAACCAGTCCCTCAATGTCACCGTATTCATCCACCACTAACCCAACGCGGTCACGCTTTCGCTGAAATTTCATCAGCTGGGTATGTAACGGGGTTCCTTCTGGTACGTAGTAAATTGGGTCAAGGAAATTGAGAATATCATCAGTGGTTGGTTCTTCGAGCTCTAGAATCCTGCCAAAATTACGGGCGTGCAAAAAACCTTGCACCTGATCGATTTCTTCTTTGAATACCAATAGCCGGGTATGAATACTGTTCCGGATTTGTTCTAAAATGTAATCCATGTCGTCAGCAAGATCGATGCCTGCAATTTCATTGCGTGGCACCATGATATCGTCAACCGTTACGGTTTCCAGATCAAGAATACTTAAAAGCATTTTCTGGTGTCGACGCGGAATCATGGCGCCTGCTTCATTAACAACCGTTCTAAGCTCTTCCTGACTTAAATGATCTTCTCCTTCGGCTCCTGCATTGACGCCAAAGAGACGCAACAAGCCGTTTGCCAGAAAGCTGATAAGTTTAATGGCCGGGGATAATAATGTTGAAAGAGGCTTAAGAATTGGCGCAGCGAAAAAGGCTATCCTTTCAGGAAACAATGCGGCCAATGTTTTAGGCGTCACTTCTGCAAATATCAGAATGACTACCGTTAACATTAGAGTTGCAGCAAAGATACCACCTTCACCCCAGAAGCGAATAGCAATCACTGTTGCAATGGCTGAAGCAAGAATATTAACGATATTATTGCCGAGCAATATAAGCCCGAGAAGTTTATCTGGACGCTTGAGCATTTTATAAACCCGTTTTGCGCTACGATCGCCACTTTTTGCTCGGTGCTTCAATCTGTAACGATTGAGTGACATCATTCCTGTTTCTGAACTTGAGAAAAACGCGGACAGTACAATCAAAGAGCCAAGAATGATAAACAGGGTGCTGGTCGACAGGGATTCCAAACATTAACCTCGCTGCAGAATATAATCCAGCACCAGTTTACTGCCGACGTAACCTAACGCGAGGATGACGAAAGCAATAATACATAGCCGAGCAAACCGAATACCACTTAAACGGGATAACTTATACCCAAGGTAAAATGTACAGAAGCTGAACCAGGCAAGAGCTGAAAGAATAATTTTATGCAAAGACTGTGCTCTTAGAGCTGTGTCAGGCTGCATAAAGCCTAATATCAAAGCGAACCCTAAGCTGATAATGCCTGATAGAACCAATGCTGACAGGAACTGTTCCATCTGCATCAGCGGCGGCAACAATGGGTGGATGGATGCTGGCCGACTGCGCAACTTTTTGTGCAAAAACAACAGCAGGATGCTTTGGAAAGTAGCAATCAGCAGCAAACTGAATCCAATAACCGATAGCCAGATATGCCAGAAAGCAAGGGCATTGCCCTTGAGCATAATAATATTAGGCTTTTCAGGAACAATGTTTAATACGGAAACAAAGCCGGCAAAAAGGCAGGCGTACAACATTAGGTGTGGCGTTTGGTGATTAAAACGATAAACAGCGATCAACAACACCATGATCAATGAAACCAATGACAGGGTATTGAATAAAGATAAATTTTGGCCCGCACCAGTTTCAATGGCCTGATAAAGCGCGTACAAATGCAATGCGATTGGTGCCAGCGGCAACCACTTTCCCCATTCTGGTACTTCTTTATCCGGGTGATTAAGGCGGAGAATAAAAAATACCGCCAATACAAGATAAGAAAGCCCGGTGATTATATCGATTAACACTGCCTTAAGGCCTTTAGTTTGTTGGATTTTTCTTTAACCGCCATTTTAGAGCAAATTAACACTGAAACAAGCGCTATCTATGAGAAATACTACAACAAAGGCGCTTGTATTTCGTTATAATGCCCCTAATTTTATAAAAGCCTTTAATTTGAGAATTAGCGACAATGTTTGACAGTTTAAGTGATCGTCTCTCCGGTGCCCTGAAAACACTAAAAGGAAAGGGCAAAATCAGTGAAGACAATATTAAGGATACGTTACGCGAAGTGCGCATGGCCTTATTGGAGGCGGACGTTGCTTTGCCAGTGGTTAAGGCTTTCATCGGCGATGTTAAAGAGCGCGCCATGGGCGCTGAGGTGGGCAAAGCGTTAGACCCTGGCCAGGCCTTCATCAAAATTGTAAATGATGAATTGGTTAAGGCCATGGGCGAGGCCAACGATGCCTTGAACCTGAGCGCTAAACCACCGGTTGTGATTTTAATGGCGGGCTTGCAGGGTGCGGGCAAAACAACCAGTGCCGGTAAGCTGGCTCACTTATTGAAAACTCGCGAAAAGAAATCGGTGATGGTTGCCAGTGCGGACGTTTATCGTCCTGCGGCAATTAAACAGCTGGAAACTGTTGCTGGTGAAGTTGGGGCCACCTTCTTCCCAAGCTCAACCGAGCAAAAGCCAATCGATATTGCTAATAACGCCATTAAAGAGGCGAAAAAGCAATTTATTGATGTGGTCATTATCGATACCGCGGGTCGTTTAGCGATTGATGAAGCCATGATGGACGAAATTAAAGCGCTTCATGCTGCGATAGATCCGACCGAAACCCTGTTTGTTGTTGACTCCATGACGGGTCAGGATGCGGCCAATACCGCCAAAGCCTTTAATGATGCCTTGCCGTTAACCGGTGTCATTCTGACCAAAGCAGATGGTGATGCGCGAGGCGGTGCCGCCTTATCAATCCGTCACATTACAGGTAAACCAATCAAGTTTATCGGTATGGGCGAGAAAATTGACCAGCTAGAGCCATTTCACCCTGAGCGTGTTGCTTCAAGAATTTTAGGCATGGGCGATGTCTTAAGCTTGATTGAAGAAGTCGAGCGTAAAGTCGACAAGAAGAAAGCCGAGAAAGTCGCCAAGAAAATCATGAAAGGCAAAGGCTTCGATCTTGGTGATTTCCGTGACCAGCTTTTACAAATGAATAATATGGGCGGTATGGCCGGATTGATGGACAAACTGCCAGGCATGGGGCAAATCCCAGAAGCTGCCAAACAAAAAGCCATGAACAACAAAATGACCGATCGCATGATTGCAATGATCAACTCAATGACTCCCAAAGAGCGTGCTCGTCCAGAGCTGATCAAAGGGTCTCGTAAAAAGCGGATTGCTAATGGGTCCGGTACCCAGATTCAGGACGTCAATCGCCTACTCAAGCAATTCAATCAGATGCAAAAGATGATGAAGAAAATGAAAGGGCCGGGCGGCATGATGAAGATGATGCGTGGAATGAAGGGAATGATGCCTCCGGGAGGAGGGATGGGTGGTGGTGGACCAGGTGGGATGCCGCCATTCGGCCGATAAAAGCTTCTAATAGCTTCGTTAAATATCCTTAACTTTTTGACTCATTTACTTTTAGTAAACTGCGCCAAAAAGTTAAGGCATTTGCCTTGCTCTAGTAGCTTTTTTTAAATTCTTATAATGGCTTAACTTACTGATTACTTTGTTAAAAACCCTTTCCTCACTGGTTACTTACTGAAGTAAGCGCCCAGCTTGGAAAGGATTTTGTTTCGCACTAAGAGATTTCATTTAGCTAGAAAGTGTGCCCCGATTTAAGGCAAGGTCTATCACTTCTCTTCAGTAATAATTACGGTTCCTTTTTTTCTTTCCTCTTGAATGTACTCTTCCATAAGATCGATGCCAGCCTTCATTTTCTTAAGATTCTCGGGCTGAATTTTCGCTGCAAATTCAAGACAGTCTTTACCGAAGGTGCTAACAAGATCTGGGATAGTGTTGCCGCCCCAAACGCTATTTATATTGCATGTGACCTGAATTCTTTCGCAGGCGTTCACATTCACTTTAAGTTTGCTACCAGTACATTTGGGAAACTCTTCTTTGAGAAAAGACAGGTAATTCTCGGCTATACCAAGGTCGCTATATTCTCTGTATATATCCGAGGATGACTTTACAATTTGCTCTTTGTTTTCAGATGGGATGAGTGAGTTTACATGGTCAAAATGCTTTGAAAGTTCTTCACTACCATTTTCTTTGGCCACTCTGGCCCAAGCGTATGCCTTTTGAAGGTCTTTTTCACCGGTCAGTCCGTTCAAATAGATAACCGATAATATATATTGTGCATATTTATCGCCTGCTCTAGCTAACTTTTCATACAATTGTTGTGAATCTTTATATTGTTCCTTTTTGAATAGCTCATCTGCTTTGGCTATATCAGATTCATTAATCACATAAAACTCTTGGCTACTAGCGAAGGCTATTGAATAGCAACACAATAATGCTAATGTTAAGAACAGTTTCTTGATATGCATAATCCTTTTTCCCTTTGATTATTATTGACAATTTTTAACTCTAGACGTTTCTCAACAGATGATAGTGACAAGCTAAATATAATTCATCGCTAGATAAGTCTCAAAATATAGATTTAGTAGATGTTGCCACTATTAAAAAGATAAAGGTCGGTAAGGGGGAAATTGAGAGTTATTCAGGAGCTAATAAACACAAATTGTAAGGTTTTGCTGTTTTAGCTGAATCGGGTAGTAAATATAAGGACTTTTTAGGTAAAATCGTTTCCAAATGCCGTGTATTTAATGTAAAATTCGCGCTCTTAAAATTTTGAAAGCCTTCAAAAGCCTCGATTTCTGGCGCTTTTAGGGCTGTTTTGTACTTAAAACAGAGGATTTGAACGATATGGTAACCATTCGTTTAGCTCGTGGTGGTTCTAAAAAACGCCCATTTTACCACGTTGTAGTTGCTGATGTTCGCGCACGTCGCGACGGCCGTTTCATTGAGCGTGTTGGTTTCTTTAACCCAGTTGCTCGTGGTAATGAAGAGCGTTTACGCCTTGATAACGACCGTATTCAACACTGGATCGGTGAAGGCGCGCAAACAACTGACCGCGTTGCTGCTTTAATTAAACAAGCTGCAAAAGCTTAATTAAATCGTCCTAACAGACTGATTTAGTAGGTTTTTTATGTCACAAGCTTTTAAACCGCTAATTGTGGGTAAATTAAACGGAGCTTCTGGCATAAAAGGGTGGGTAAAAGTGTATTCTTATACCGACCCGAAGGAGAATATCCTGAATTATAGTCCCTGGTATTTGAAACTGGACGGCCAATGGCAACAGGTTTCAATACTCAACGGGCGTGAACAGGGTAAGACTGTGGTGGCTCAGCTTGAAGGTTGTAATGACCGAAATACGGCTGAGAGTTATCGTGGTGTTGAGATTGCGATTGAGGAATCTCAACTGCCTCAGCTTGAGGAAGGTGAATATTACTGGCGTGATCTTATCGGATTAACGGTAGTCAATATGGCTGGAAAAGAGCTGGGAACAGTCAAGAAAATGATGGAAACAGGCGCCAATGACGTATTGGTGGTTAAAACTGCTTCGAAAGAAGAGTTGCTAATACCTTATGTGCCTGAGTATAGCGTGATGAAGGTTGATCTGGAGTCTAAGCAGATTACGGTTGACTGGGAACTAGATTACCAGTCATGAATAACATGAGGTTCAGTGCATGAACATTCATGTGATTTCATTGTTTCCGACCATGTTTGATGGTGTCATGGAGCAGGGTGTAGTCGGCCGAGCGGTTAAGCAGGGTAAAGTACATTTTGCCGTAACTAACCCGCGAGACTTCACAACGGATAAACACAGAACCGTTGATGATAGACCTTATGGTGGTGGGCCAGGCATGTTAATGATGACTGAGCCATTAACCGAAGCCATTCGCTATGCGGAGACTCGTATGAGTCTTGAGACTCCGTCAGAACCTGTTTACAAAGTATATTTGTCCCCACAAGGACGCCGCCTGAACCATCAGGTGGTTAAAGAATTGGCGGAGAAGCCAAACCTGCTATTGGTTGCAGGTCGCTACGAAGGGATTGATGAGCGAGTGATTGAGTCTGAAATTGACGATGAAATCTCGCTGGGCGACTTTGTTCTTAGTGGTGGCGAGATTGCAGCTATGGCTGTGATCGATGCAGTAGTCAGAATGCAACCGGGTGTACTCGGCCATGAAGACTCTGCAAGTGAGGACTCTTTTGCGGAAGGTTTACTGGACCATCCGCATTATACCAGACCTGAGATTTTCGAAGGTCAGCAGGTCCCGCCCATATTGCTCAGTGGCGATCATGATAACATTCGTCGCTGGAGGCTGAAGCAATCTCTGGGGAGAACCTGGTTGAGACGTAAGGATTTGTTGGACGCCATTGAACTGAATGACGAGCAACAAAAACTCTTACAGGAATTTATTGAAGAATACGAAGCACATTTGAGTAAGTAGTCTTCCAACGATTAATTTTGAACGAGCGAGAGCTCGAATGAGGAGCATACAGCCATGAGTAACATCATCCAGCAATTAGAAGCTGAGCAAATGACTAAAGAAATCCCGACTTTTGGCGCGGGTGACACAGTTGTTGTTCAAGTTAAAGTTAAAGAAGGTAACCGTGAGCGTCTACAGGCTTTTGAAGGCGTTGTAATCGCAAAGCGTAATCGTGGTCTTAATTCTGCATTCACTGTGCGTAAAATTTCTTCTGGTGTAGGCGTTGAGCGTACATTCCAAACTTACAGCCCATTGATTGATAGCATCGAAGTTAAGCGTCGTGGTGATGTTCGTAAAGCGAAAATCTACTACTTGCGTGAGCGTTCAGGTAAATCTGCACGTATTAAAGAAAAATTGGCTGTTAAAAAGTAATATCCATTTTTTCAAAAGAAAAGCAGTCCTCGTGACTGCTTTTTTTATGCCTGTAAGATTGTATTCTGGTACAGTTAGAGCACTTTGAGTTGTGGTACAAAAGCTATGAGTGAATCGGTCATCGAACAGTTTTGTGATCAGATCTGGATGGAGCAGGGGCTTTCTGATGCAACCTTGTCGAGTTACCGCAGCGATTTAAAATTGTTTAGCCAGTGGCTCGATAAGCAGGGTAAAAACTTAGTTAATGCCAGCGCACCGGATATTCAGCAGTATTTAGCTGAACGATACACTCAGCAGTACAGCAGCCGTTCAACAGCTCGCTTTTTGTCTTCGGCCCGAAAGTTTTACCGTCATCTTTTGCAGTCCAATCAAGTCAAAGTCGACCCTACTCAACAGATAGAAAGTCCCAAGATTCAGCCCCCCGTACCTAAGTCATTAAGTGAAGATGAAGTGGATAATCTTCTGAGTCAGCCGGATCTGGATACTGCTCTGGGTTTGCGCGATAAGGCAATGTTGGAATTGCTGTACAGCAGCGGTTTACGCATTACTGAGCTGATTTCAGTTGAGATTAATCAGATCGGTTTTCAACAGGGCGTGATGAGAGTGATCGGTAAGGGGAACAAGGAAAGAATTGTGCCAATTGGCGAAGAAGCGTTGCAGGCGATTGCAGCTTATATTCGACATGGTAGAGCCGAGTTAGCCAATGAAAAGGTCTGCGACTGGCTATTTTTAAGTACTCGCGGTCAAAAGATGACCCGTCAGACCTTCTGGCATCGGATTAAGCTTTATGCCAAAACTGCAGGTATCAGAAAGCATTTGTCTCCGCATACTTTGCGCCATGTGTTTGCTACACACCTGCTGAATCATGGCGCAGACTTAAGGACGCTGCAAATGCTGTTGGGCCATAGTGATTTATCCACTACGCAAATTTATACCTATGTGGCAAAAGAGCGTCTTAAGCAATTACATAGTCAGCATCATCCTCGAGGATAGCTAAGAGCCCAATGTTTATAGGGTGTAAAGGTTTGTAAATCGGCTTAAACCTTGACCGGCTGATGGTTAGAATAAGACTGTTAATGATGCGTCCTCAGTCTTGAGGCAACGTTTCTCATCCAATTCAATCGAACGCCCTGGAGTTCTTATCAGATGAAAAAGCTGTTTATTGTTTTAATGTTAAGCTTGAGTGTCCCGCTTGCATCGGCAGCCAGCAAAGCGCTTAATGAGGACGAAATTCGAGCCATGCTAGAGGCTCGCTTCCCGGGAGCGGTTATTGAGCATGTGGCTCCCTCCGAGGTTGACACCTTATATTCATTTGTACTGCAAGGCGACCTTTACTATATATCTGATGATGGGAAGTATTTAATTGATGGCAAGATGCTGGATATTTCAGAAGAAAAAATTCGAAATATCTCAATGGAGCGAATGAGTCTAATTGATCAGATGAAATCACCAATGCGCAAACGTGAGATGGCTAAGGTTAAAGATGAAGATCTGGTGATTTTTAAAGCCCCCAACGAAAAGTATGTTATTAACGTATTCACAGATATTGATTGTGGCTATTGCCAGAAAATGCATCGCGAACGAAACGATTACCTAAGTCGTGGTATTACCATTCGCTACCTTGCATTTCCTAGAGCAGGACTGAATTCTTCTTCAGCTGAAAAATTAGAAGGCATCTGGTGTGCAAAAGATCAGCAAACAGCTATGACGGAAGCAAAGCTCGAACGAAAATATCGTGAAGGTAATTGTAAAACGCCATTTGCAGAGCAAATGAGTATGGTCCGAAAATTTGGCATTCGCGGAACTCCAGGTATCGTCCTTGAGAACGGGGATCTGATAGGTGGTTATTTACCCGCTGAGATTATGAGCCAACGACTGGACCAGTTAAAGAAAGAACAGAAGTAATTTAATCGTTAAAACCCCTGGAAGCCTGCTTTGTCTTCAGATAAAGCAGGTTTTTTATGGTAAGCCGTTATTGCAATTTAGGGGTAGAGTAAGGCCAATACATTTCTGCCGTCGCTGGCTAAAATGGTATAGGTTCGGCAGGCAGCATCGGTAGCCATCACCTCAAGCGGAGTTCCCATTATCTGAGCTGCTTCCAGTATATCCCAGGACGGAAATTGCTGTGTTTGTCCTGTTCCTAAGATGACCACTTCATAACTGCCAATCTCAAGCTCACTCAGTAACCTTTTATCCAGCCCATCAAGATCCGAAGGTAGCCTATTCTCTTGCAAGTGTTCCAGACCAAGAACGATTGGGTCCTGATATGTCGCATCATTGATGATAATGGAACCTGAGCGATAGGAACGAATAGTGTAGCGCCCGCTGGTTTTGTCCTGCGAAAAGTCCATAGATGGTTTTAATCTTCTGAGGTGTGTCCCTATAATAGCAACTCCCTGAAGGCAGGATCAAAGTCTCCATTCGACAGAAACCAATAACTTTATGCAAAAACGTATTCGACAGCGACAATCTAAAGATAGTATCAAGCCTTTGACCACAAGCTCGGTGCTTAATCGAGTGTATTCTCATCGGGGGATTGAGGATGCGTCCGAGCTGGACTACAGCCTGCATCAGCTGCTTCCCTATAATCAATTAAAGGGTATTGATAACGCGGTCGATTTGCTGGTTGAGGCGCTGCAACAGCAGCAACGCATATTGGTTGTGGGTGACTTTGATGCCGATGGTGCCACCAGCAGTGCCTTGAGCAAACTGGTGCTAACAGACTTTGGTGCAAGTCATGTTGATTTTCTGGTGCCAAATCGCTTTGAGTTTGGTTATGGTCTGTCTCCAGAGCTGGTTGAAGTGGCAAAGCAATCACGACCTGATTTAATCGTTACTGTGGATAATGGTATTTCCAGTATCGCTGGCGTCAAAGCAGCGCAAGAAGCAGGCATTAAAGTGCTGGTCACCGACCATCATCTGGCGGGCGATGAGTTGCCGGAAGCTGATGCCATCGTCAATCCTAACCAGCCCGGCGATACCTTCCCCAGCAAGAACCTGGCGGGAGTCGGTGTGGTGTTTTATGTTTTACTGGCTTTGCGGGCGAGACTTCGTGAGCTCGGCTGGTTTGAAACGCAGCAGATAGCAGAGCCAAATCTCGCGCACTATCTCGACATTGTGGCACTGGGAACGGTTGCTGATGTGGTTCCATTGGATGCCAATAACCGGCTATTAGTGCATAACGGTTTACGCCTGATTCGAGCGGGCCGCTGTCGTCCCGGAATAAGTGCTTTATTGCAATTAGCCAAGCGCCAGCTGACAAAAGTCACAGCGACAGATCTGGGTTTTGCAGTTGGACCACGACTAAATGCCGCAGGGCGACTGGACGATATGTCGATTGGTATTGAGTGTTTACTGGCGGAAGAGAAGGGCAGAGCGAATGAGCTGGCTGAAATTCTGCACAGCTTGAACAGTGATCGTCAGCAGGTTGAACAGGAGATGCAGGATGAAGCACTGTCTAAACTGGAAGAGATGGACTGGCATGCCGGTGAGTCTGCCCATTCTGTGTGTTTGTATGAGCCCCATTGGCATCAGGGCGTTGTTGGTTTGCTGGCTTCTCGTATCAAAGATAAGGTTAATAAGCCCTGTATCGTTTTTGCCAATGCCGATGATACCAGCGTTAAAGGTTCTGCTCGCTCGGTAAAAGAGGTTCACATTCGTGATGCTCTTGCTTTGGTTGATAGTCGTCATCCAAAGCTGATTGATAAATTTGGTGGTCATGCCATGGCGGCAGGCCTGTCGCTAGCGCTTGATAATCTGGAAGCTTTTAATCAGGCATTTGAGCAAGCGGTTACTGACCTGCTGAATGGTAAAGCCATTGAGGATGTGATTGAAACCGATGGCGAACTTGCAACAGAAGAACTTACCATTGAAACAGCTGTTCAGTTGGCCCAGGCTGGACCATTTGGGCAAGGTTTTCCAGAGCCGGCCTTTGATGGTGAATTTGAGGTTTTGAACCATCGAATTGTTGGTGAGAACCATTTGAAACTCACCCTGAGAAGCTTAGAGCAAGAAAATGCAGTGCAGGCCATAGCTTTTAGAATTGATGTTGAGGATTGGCTGTCACAGCCAGCAAGCAGAATACGGGCTGTCTATAAACCTGATATCAACGACTACTATAACGTACCAGAATTGCAGCTATTAATTCAGTATTTCGAGCGTCTGGTTTAATAAGACAGTGAATAAACCAGACGCATGGAAGGATTATGACTGGCGCTCTGGAATTGCTGCATCGCAGGCTTGTGCATCGCCTGTCCAGTTGGTTGTGACTACACGCCCTTCCTGGTTATAGCCAACCTGTACTCGGCAATGCACCTCTTCGCGGCCACCGAATAATGTTGTGCCTATGCTGCCAAAGAAGTTACCGCCAAAGCCACCAACACCCACTCGCATGGACGGCTTGTTTTTTATATCTCGCGTATTCCATTCGGCATAGGTTATCCCATTGACCTGCTGCTCACCTGTTGGCAGGCCCCAGGTTTGAATCAAGGTTTCGATTTCTGCTCCTTGCCAGGCAGTCAGCTTACTATCGATTTCAGCTGGTTGAACAGTGCTACATCCTGATAATGATGCAAACATTACAGCACTGATAAGACTGAGTTTGAAAAAGGATTTTTTTACCATGACAGCTTCCTGTTATTGATTCCTGTTAGCTAAAGAGTGTTGCAGAAGATGGAGAGACTTACCAGTATTTGCTTGGTAATAAAGCAGATATCGTGACACTTTTGTAAATTTTATTGAGTAAATTCGCAACTTTGCCTTTCCTTCGCTAGAATGGCTGGCATTAATTTACGATATTAAAAACAAGAGGATAGCTATGAAATTACCCGTAGATACAGCCCAGATAACCAGCTTCGCTGAAAATAGCTGGCAGCTCATGCTCGACTATGCGCCCAAAGTTGTTTCAGCTTTAATAGTACTGATTGTCGGTTTGATCATTATTCGTATGATCGTGAATGGTGTACGCAAAGGCTTTGAAAAGAAGAACTTTGATATTACCTTGCAACGTTTCCTGGTCAGTATGATCGGCATTTTGCTTAAGGCGGCACTAGCCATCACTGTCATTGGTATGCTAGGTATTCAGATGACAACCTTCGTTGCCATGTTGGGTGCTGCTGGTCTGGCTATTGGTTTGGCGCTGTCGGGTACTTTGCAGAACTTCGCTGGTGGCGTTATTCTACTGATTTTACGTCCTTACCGAGTGGGTGACTTTGTTGAAATGCAGGGCCATTCGGGTACTGTTAAAGAGATTCAAATCTTTAACACTATTTTGACTACTCCAGACAATAAAACCATCATTATTCCTAACTCGCCTATTTCCACCGGCTCAATGATTAACTACAGCACACAGCCGAAACGCCGTGTCGACTTCACTATTGGCATAGGCTATGACGATGATATAGACAAGGCTCGGGAGGTCATCTTAGGCGTCATCAATAAAGATCAGCGTGTTCATAAAGATCCAGAGCCATTCATTGCAGTTTCAGCGCTGGCAGACAGCTCGGTGAATTTCGTACTTAGGGTCTGGGCGGACAGTGGCGATTACTGGGGCGTTTATTTCGAAAATTTGGAAGCTATCAAAAAGGCTCTGGATGCTAATAATATCAGTATTCCATACCCTCAGCGCGATGTGCATCTGCATACGGTTGAAAAGTAAGTCTTTTTTAGATTAATCCAGGCACCCTCGGGTGCCTTTTTTGATGCTTGAGGGAAATTCAGCGCTAAAAGGTAGTGCCAATAACGGCTAGAAACTGTACAATTAGCGCCCAATTTTATGGGGCAAAGGCTATCCTTTGCCTTCGGTGAGTTTTAAGAGTCAGGTGGTTATGCAAGTACATTTGAGTGCGCTGGGGTGTCGATTGAATGAGGCGGAGCTTCAAAACTGGGCGAATTCGTTCCAGCGTTTGGGTTTGTCCCTAACTTCTGAAGTTGATGCTGCAGACTTGATCGTACTTAATACCTGCGCGGTAACTGCTGAGGCGGCTCGCAAATCTCGTCAGACAGTGCGTCGCTTTCATCGTGCAAATCCTCAGGCGCGAAAGGTGGTTACTGGCTGTTATGCTTCGTTGGAGCCAGAAGAGGTTGCTCAGATCATGGGTGTTGATCTGGTGGTGGCTAATGAAGATAAAGATGTTTTAGTCGAACAGGCCAAGCAGCTTCTGGATATTCCAGCCATGCCGGAGTTTGCCACTGAACCGGGCGAAAGTGCTTTATTTGCCCGTAACCGCGAACGAGCTTTCATCAAAATTCAGGATGGCTGTCGTTATCGCTGTACCTATTGCATTGTCACAGTAGCGCGTGGCGAAGAGAAAAGCCGTACGATTCAGGACCTGATTGATGAAATTAACCAGCTACATGCTGAAGGTGTTCAGGAAATTGTTCTGGCCGGTGTGCATGTGGGCGGTTATGGTTCTGATATCGATTCAAGTCTGTATGAGTTAGTCGAAACCATATTGCGCGAGACGGATATGCCACGTATTCGTTTCGCTTCGGTTGAACCGTGGGATCTGGGTGAGAACTTCTTCGAATTGTTTGCCAATCCCCGCTTGATGCCACACATGCACCTACCCATTCAAAGTGGTGCCGATACTGTGTTAAGGCGCATGTCGCGTCGCTGTAAAACCTCTTCTTTTAGTGAGCTGGTTCAGCAAGCAAGAACTCAGGTTCCTGGTTTTAATGTGACCACTGATGTCATCGTTGGCTTTCCCGGTGAAACCGATGAAGAGTTCGAGCAAACCATGCAATATATTGAAGAGGTGGGTTTCGGGCATATTCATATTTTTACCTATTCTGATCGCGAAGGCACCAAGGCTGCTCGTTTACCGGGTAAAATCAGTAAAGAGGTTAAAAAGGAACGTAGTCATCGTCTGCATGAATTAGCGGCCAGACTTAAAGTCGAGGAGCTTGAGCGTCAAGTTGGTCGGACCGTTCCTGTGCTTTGGGAAAGCTCAAATCAGTTTACCCAAGACGGCAGGCAGCGCTACTTCGGATATACACCTAACTACCATAAAGTTGCAGTAGAAATTCCGGTAGGTTTAAGTCCTGAGCGCCTGATTTTGAACACTGAAATAAAGAGTGTTGACTCTGAAAATGGTTATTTGAATGGTGTGATTGTTGACGAGATTCCTACAAGTGAATCAGCAGTAATAGCTGTTAAAACCATTGCTTAGATTGCACATTCACGATTATTAAAAAAGGGGCTGGTTCAGCCCCTTTTTTAATTCCCTCAAGGATTATCTGCAGTTTCTGGCTTTTCGGGTTTTAAGAATCGCTCTGCCTCTTTGTTAATCACTTCAAGCTCAGCCAGAAGTTGTTCGTGTAATTCTTCCAGTTTGTTGTACTGTTGTTTTTTCAGGCGTGTTTCATAAACATTACTGAGGTGTTTAAGTTTCGGTGTTCCGACGTAACAGCTGGCGCCATGCAGTTTATGAACATGTTGCAACAGCTGGTCGAAGTCCTGAGCTTGATAGGCGGCGTGAATATTGCGTCCAGTTTCAAAGTTTGAATCAACCAGCATTTTCAGCATATCTATCGCCAGTTGTTCATTATTATTGGCCAGTTTAAGGCTTAGACTCCAGTCAAGAGATTGGTTCTGATCTTCATCGCCCATATCGGGCTCTTCTGTCGGTGTCGGGTTGATATCAGAAGCAGCCTGAGTCCACTTTAATAGTAGGTTGACCAAAGCCTGTTCAGAAACAGGTTTAGTCATATAGTCATCCATACCTGCATCTAATAATTGTTCACGCTCACTGGCCATGGCATGTGCGGTCAATGCTATGATAGGAGTATTCAGATTGGTGCGGTTTGCGCGAATTGTTCGCGTGGCTTCAAGGCCATCCATTTCTGGCATTTGAATATCCATCAGAATAGCGTCATATACTTTGTTCTTACTGAGTGATACCGCTTGCATACCACTTTCTGCTGCATCAACCTTGATGTTTAAATCCTGCAATAGAGTGGTAACCAGGCGTAGATTGGCGGGGTTATCATCAACTGCAAGAACATAGATATCTTTCAGTAAGCTCGCATCACCAATTACAGTGGGGGTTGGCTCTTTGCCCGATTGAGCTGATGGAGTCTTCAACAGTTCAATGAGCGAGTTATAAAGTGCTCGATGAGTGACCGGTTTGGTCATGGCGCGACTAACACCGATTGAATGCAGATGTTCCAGGAAGTCAGCATTGCCTGCTGTTGTGTAAGTAATAACTGGGCAATAAAGCTGAGTTTGCGCCTTATTGCAGATGTATTCCAGTTGCTGCTGTCGACGTCGGAATCGTTGGCCACCAATGATAATTAATTCAATACTTTTGCCGCTTTGACTATAGAGATCGATTTCTGTCATTAGGTCATCAATCTTGTCAAACGAGCGAACCAGCATACTCCATTCTTCCAAAATCTGGGTGATGGACAGGCGAGTGGATGGATGAGGATCGAATACAAGAACCGATTTATTGGCAAGGAATTCGCCCGTCAGACCATCTTCTGGCAGGGCATCGGTACGTTCGCATTGCAAGGTAAACCAGAAGGTTGAACCTTCGCCTTGAGTGCTGTTTACGCCAATGTTACCACCCATTTTTTCCACCAGTGACTTGGAAATCACCAGGCCTAGACCTGTGCCTCCAAATTCTCGTTTGGTTGAGCTGTCGGCCTGACTGAAGGCTTTAAACAGGTTGCGTTGTTGATCCTGTGTAAGGCCAATGCCTGAATCCTTGACCTGAATTTTAAGCTTAAGCCCCTTCTTATTTTCGGATTCAACCTCTGCATAGAGCTCAACGCTGCCAGACTTGGTAAACTTAATGGCGTTGTTAACAAGGTTAGTAATAATCTGTTTAATTCGAATCGGATCGCCGAGTAAGGCTTTGGGAACATCGGAATAAATCAGCGAAACCAGTTCGATACCTTTTTTATTGGCATTGGGTCCCAGCATTCGGAAGATATCATCAACACATTCGCGTAAATCAAACGGGTAGCGCTCGAAGGACATTTTACCCGCTTCAATTTTCGAGTAATCAAGGATATCGTCAATAATTGATAACAGGCTGGTAGCCGAGCGTTTAATATCAAACAGGAAGTCTTTTTGTTTATTGTTAAGTTCGGTTTTTAACAATAGCTCCGTAAAGCCGATCACGCCGTTCATCGGAGTACGGATTTCATGGCTCATATTGGCCAAAAATTCAGTTTTAACTCTGCTTGCTTCGAGTGCCTGGCGACGAGCTATATCCAGCTCAAGGTTGTTCACCTCAAGAGTCTCCAAAGTTTCTCGCAGGTCTTCAGTAGCTTGATCAACAGCCAGTTGCATCTCATCCTGATTATGTTCCATATTTTCCGCCATCAGATTGATACCTTCCTGCAAGGTCAGCAGCTCTGCACTGGCTTCTGATTCTAGACGGGTATCAAGGCGGCCATCCTTGATGCGGTTAATACCTTCCACCATCTTTTCAATGGGGGTGGTGACGCTCATCGACATTCTGCGTGCCAGGAAGCCCCCAATGAGAAGGCCAATCAGGGTAATAAATAAAGTGGTCAGGATAGTGTTATAGCGGCTAATCGCAGAAAACTCGTCGGTCATCATGACCGCGACGTAGCCTAAAAGTTGAGCGTTTGCCTGGCTGTAGTTCTGCCAGGATTCGTAGGTTTCAGGAAACTTTGAAATGATGGGAGCATAAAACAGTTTTCCCTGCTCACTGTCGGTGGTGCGTGCAAAGCGCATCAGGTTATTAGACGAGCCTGATCTGGCTAAAGAATAGGGGTTATCAATGCTCATCACACTGAGCGTTTCCGCTGAGCCAACTGAGGCCAAGACCCGATTGTTCTGGTCGAAAATAGCCACAGCCATTAAGTCTTTGTCATTGTCCCGCGCAGCCTGGGCCATTTCTGCAAGGTTTTTTTCGTCGAGGGTAATTAGGCCATATTCACTGGCTAGAGCCAGGTGGGTTGCAATAGTTTTGCCGCGGGCAGTCAGGGAGTATTTACTGTCATTGATATGATTACTGATGAAGAGGGTTCCCAGTAACAGGGCAACCAAAATGGTTGGCGTTAACGCCAATGTCATAATACGTTTACTGATTCCCCAATCTTTCATCTACTGTTCCATTTCATAATAAATATTTTCTAACCTCTCGATCTGACCAATTAACTCGCCTAAAGTCAATTCTGAAAAACCGAGTAACCTGGCAATTCGGCGGTTTGCATCCAGCACAAACTTGTTGGGGTATTGATACCGCTCTTTAACATGCCCATTTTCAATCTGATAAATCAAGTCGGCAGTCTGTTCGCCTATTGTATAGGGCTTGCTGAATAATGCCAGCATGGCGCCTTCCTGCAACATGCTGGGCGAGTTACCGATCACTATAATCCGATGACGAAAACTGTTGTACAACAGGGACTTTCGAGAGCGTCCTGGCGGATAAATCCGATCAGTATCATGTAGCATGATGCGACAACAGTTGATTAACTGATTGATGGCGTCCTGTGTTTTGAGTTTTGGCCTTACCATCAAAGACTTGTAGGGCAGATTAAAGAAACGCGCCAGATTTTGATAGCGGGCTTTCATCTGAGAGTTGTCCTGGCTGAAAAATGTGGCAGTCTGTGCCTGATAGATATCCAGGCTTTTTATGAGCGCAAAATAACGTAATAACGGCTGTTCATGAGTGATAGCGTAAAAGTTTTCATGAGGATTCTGGCGCATGGCCTCGATGCTATCTGCTGTATTCATCAACGCAATAACTGGACGATTGGGGTGCTCCTTCATGATACGTTCCAGAGCTTCCTGACCAACTGTAATGATGTAATCAGCTTCAGAATTATTGATATAGCTGGCCCAATTGGGTTGCTTCTGCCAGAACAGCAGGTTTTGCTTTAGCCCCAGATCATATTTTTCTTCCATGTTTTGCCTCAGCGCAAATAGCAGTTCCTGTTCCTGCGGACTGGAGTAAGGGCCTAGAACATCTACAGAAATCATCTTGCGGTTGGGATGCTCAGCCACAGCTAATGGCCCTGTTAACCAAAGGGCAATAATCAATGATGCTGAACTGATCCACTGCAAAGGTTTCAAGTGGCTATTTCTCCAAGCTTTTTCTGGCAAAGTCGTTATAATGTGGGGCTTTCGTTGCATAATCTACCTTGCCCCATGGATATAGGCAAGTAAAGGCCTTAGGCTCTTATGCCCAAGGCCAGATATAGGCCTGACAAGGCTCAATAAATAGACTGACATTATGAACATATTTGTATTTGATATCGAAACTATTCCAGACGTTGAAACCGGCCGCTTGTTGAACGAGTTTGAAGGTTTGTCCGATGAAGATGTGGTCACTGCCATGGAGCATGTACGCTATCAGCAAACTGGCAATACCTTTCAGCCTTTGTATTTGCAGAAAGTCGTCGCGATTTCAGCGGTATTTCGTCATGGCGATAAGCTAACGGTCTGGTCTTTGGGCGATGAGCAGGCGGATGAGAAAGAGATTATTCAGCGTTTCTTTGACGGCATAGACCGTTTCACGCCAACTATCGTGTCCTGGAATGGTTCTGGCTTTGATTTGCCAGTACTGCATTACCGTGCCATGAAGCATAATATCGCAGCCCCTAAATATTGGGACACTGGCGAGATGGACAGCCAGTTCAAGTGGAACAACTATATCAGCCGTTACCATAGCCGCCATCTGGATTTGATGGACGTTATTGCTTCCTATAATCCACGTGCCAATGCACCGCTGGATAAAATTGCCAGTATGCTGGGCTATCCCGGCAAAATGGGCATGAGCGGTGCTAAAGTGTGGGAAACTTATCATCAGGGCAATCTGAAAGCCATTCGTGATTACTGCGAAACGGACGTGCTTAATACCTATCTGGTCTATCTGCGTTTTGAAGTGATGCGCGGCAATCTAAGTCAGCAGGATCTGGAAGCAGAAGAACAAAAACTTCGTGATTATCTAAAGCACGAAAACCAGCCACACTTTAATGAATTCCTCGAAGCCTGGAGCTGACCTTAAGCAAGCTCCAGTATTCACATTTACCGAATTTAAACGAAATCAAGTTGAGAATTAATCATGGCAAGAAGACGTCGTAGAAGGCCGTTACCGACCGAACCCGTCAACGCAACCATTCATGCTTTTTCCCACGAGGGGCGCGGCATCTGTAGTGTCGAAGGCAAAACGGTCTTTGTAGACAATGCTCTAAAGGGTGAAGAAGTATCCTTCCAGTACACCGAAATGCGCGGCAAGTTTGATGAAGGCGTGGCCATTGAGATCCATAAAGCTTCTGAAGATCGAGTAACCCCACCTTGTGAACACGCCGAAATCTGTGGCGGATGCAGTCTTCAACACATGAGCAACGCTGCACAAATAGCCCATAAGCAAAATGTATTAGTGGAGCAGTTTGAGCACTTTGGTGGTTACTCACATAAAAATGGTGACTATGAACTGGTAGAGCCATTACAAGCCGATGTTCTGGGTTACCGCCGCAAAGCTCGTCTTGGCGTTAAATATGTACCGAAAAAGGGTGGCGCTCTGGTTGGTTTTCGTGAGAAGCGAAGCAACTTTTTAGCAACCATTGATTCATGCGTAGTGCTGGATCCAAGAGTAGGGCAACTAATCACACCATTGAAAAACATGATCAGTGAGCTTGATACCAATGATAAAACCGCCCAGCTGGAAGTCGCCATGGGCGATGAACAGGTTGCTTTGGTTGTTCGCCATCTGGTGCCATTAACCGAGAAAGACCAGAACCTCTGGATCGAATTCGGCAAGGAGCATGGCCTCTATATTTACCTGCAACCAAAAGGACCCGATACGGTTCATTTGCTTTATGGCCCAGACACTCGCGACTGGTTGTCCTATCGCTTTGAGGATTATGATGTAGAAATGCTGTTCCACCCGATGGATTTCACTCAGGTTAACGCCAGCATCAATAAGAAAATGGTCAAACGCGCCATCGAATGGCTCGAACCCAAAGCAGAAGACCGAATCCTCGATCTCTTCTGTGGTCTCGGAAACTTCACCATACCATTGGCAACCCAGGCACAAAATGTCGTCGGCGTTGAAGGCAGCGAAGCCATGGTTGAGCGCGGCCAGATGAATGCCAAACACAACAACCTAAGCAATGTAGAGTTTCATGCAACAAACCTGCAAGACGATTTCACTCAAGAAGAGTGGGCACAGCAGGGTTTCAACAAAATCCTTATTGACCCACCACGCAGCGGCGCATTGGATGTGGTACAAAACATCACCCGCTTCAACCCGGAACGTATCGTCTATGTGTCATGCAATCCTGCGACATTAGCGCGCGATGCCGGCGAGTTGAAAGAAAGAGGTTATAAGTTGGTGAAGGCGGGGGTTATGGATATGTTTCCGCATACTTCCCATACTGAATCTATCGCCCTATTTGAAAGGGTCTAGTTTTAAATAGTCTTTTTCTTCCAATACTGCGTTATAAGGCTTATTTGAGGTGCTCACGGACAACTAGTCCGCTCCGCGCCTCAAAAAGTCTTATGCCTTGTCTTGAAAGAAAAACCCTGCTTTAAAACCTTGTCGGAGAGTATGTTGCTAGCTTTAATATGCTTTGCTAAAGAGTTGCTCAAGATGCTCAATGACCTACTAGGTCACCTCAGCTCTTCGAAACTCTTTGCCTCGCCTAAAGCCATTTTACCTCCCTTTCTCCATCTTCGTCATCCCGCGGCTAGACCGCGGGATCCAGTGACTTTCATTTATAATGTTGCACGCGAGACCAGGCTTCGCTCCGATTTATTCCTCATCTAAACCTACAAACGACTACCAATATATTTTGTCGCAGTTTAGGTAATATTCATACTTATCGAAGTCAAACTGAAATTCGTCGATAAAAATCACTGAATTTTCGGGTGTGATTGTAAAACTATGGTTGCCGGGATGTTCTGCTGATAAACCTAGTCCTATTTTGATTTTTTTTCTGGTCATTTTCTTTAGAGGTATTTCGCGATCAACAAACTCCCCCCCTTTTTTTGATACCAGTATATAAAAATCGCACCTATTCATTAGGTACATTGGCTCTATCTCTTCAACGAATAGACCTATGTTATGGATCTTATCTTGTACCTCGGCAGGTAATTCATGACAAAGCACATACATATAAAAGTCAAAGCCAAATCTCAAACCAAATTCATTGTTAATTTCTAATCTACAGGTCAGGAAGTGTCTTAAGTTCATTCTTATTATCGTTTCGATTTCGGATAGTCCAACAGACTTATCCTCAAACACCTCAATTTCAGAGAACACATCTTCTCTAAGCCATGCTTTTTCTCTTTGTGATAAAGACCATGCTGTGTAGCTATTATCTAGGTCAACAACCCTCAGGTGGCTTATTGATAAAGATTTAAGAACTTCAATAATCGATAAGACATATTTCTCTTCAGCTGCAAAAAAGTCTGAATTTTTTGCTTTAACTCCATTGAAGACTTGTCCTATTTGCTCAGGCTCAGTCCATTCGTCTTTTAAGTAGTGGCCGCTTTTATTACGGTTTTTAGGGTTATACTTTGTAATTCTGTAATCACGCATTCCTGGCTTCTCTGGGTTATATTGTTGTGATTTGTGTTTGATGTGTTAATTAGGATAGTTTTTCCAATCCAACATCTTAATACATCATCATTGTTAAGCCTATAAAACTGTAAAAAGAGTATGAGAGCATCTCATTACGATCCAGTAAGCACCAAAACACTTGCTTACACCCTTATTCCTTTTATCCACTTCCAATAAAAACCAATACTGCTAATATAGCCCTTTGATCATGAACAGTGGCCCATTGATTTAACTTCAGGGAAAGAATTCAAACCAATACTATGAAACGCAAAGATCACGATATATTTGAGCTGGTTGAGAGTTCTCAGTTTTCGTTTGAGCAGTGGCTTGAGCTTAATCAACTGACGGTTGAGGGTAAGCCGAAGTCTAAGTTGCAGAAAGCGGTTACTATGGCCCAGCAGAATGTATCTGTGACGCCGGTTCTTAAGCTGAATACTTTGGCGGCGGGTCTTGAGCTGGCGGAGGTCTTGACCCATTTCAATGCAGATTTCGATACTTTGACGGCTGCGGTTTTATTACCCTCAGTGATTGCTGGCTCGATTAAGGTTGAAACCATTAAAGATAAAGTGGGTTCGACTATCGCAGGCCTGGTGGAAGGTGCAGGTCAGATGGAGGCCATGCGTAGTCTTCAACAGCAGACTGGCGCTGAGAATGACCACCAGCAGGTGGAAAGCCTGCGCAAGATGCTGCTCGGTATGGTGAACGATGCCCGGGTGGTGTTATTAAAACTTGCTGACCGCGTGGTTTCATTACGTCATATCAAAGATGCCAGTCGTGACATTCAGCTGACTTTTGCTCGCGAAACCAAGAATATCTTTGCACCTCTGGCTAACCGTCTCGGTATTGGCCAACTTAAGTGGGAACTGGAAGATTTGGCCTTCCGTTATCTTGAACCCGAAGCTTACCTTTCTATTGCTAAGAACCTTAAAGAAAAACGCGTTGATCGCGAACGTTATATTGATGACGTTACGAAATTACTGGAACAGAAACTCAAACAAGAAAACATCAAGGGTGAAGTTTCGGGCCGAGTAAAACATATTTACAGCATCTGGAAGAAGATGACCCGTAAAAAGGTGGGCTTTGAAGAAATTTATGATGTGCGTGCGGTCAGAATTTTGGTTGAGCGTGTGCAGGATTGTTATGGTGCGCTAGGTATTGTGCATGGCGAGTGGCAGCATATTCCAAAAGAATTTGATGACTATGTGGCGACGCCAAAAGAGAATGGCTATCGCTCGATTCATACCGCTGTTGTAGGTCCTGAAGGGAAGATCCTCGAGATCCAAATCCGTACCTTCCAAATGCACGAAGAAGCTGAGAAGGGGATTGCTGCTCACTGGGCTTACAAAGAGGGCGCTAACCTGGCCAAGGTCGGTGTTGATGAGAAAATTGCCTGGATGCGACAGCTTCTGGAATGGCAAAGCGAGTTGGCGGATGTGAATGCTGACGAGTTGATGCAGGAGTTCCAAAGCTCGGTTTCAGAAGATCGGGTGTTTGTGTTTACACCGCAAGGTAAGGTCATTGACCTACCCGCTGGCAGCACGCCGATTGATTTTGCTTACCGTATTCACAGCTCCGTCGGTCATCGTTGTGTCGGAGCTAAAATTAATGGCCGAATCGTGCCGCTCACTTATCAGGTGCATACTGGCGAAGTCATAGAAATCATGACCCAGAAAGAGGAGTCACCGAGTCGTGACTGGCTGATTCCGCACAACGGCTATATCAACAGTAGCCGCACCCGCCACAAAATCCAGCAGTTTTTTAATAAACTGGATAAAGAAGATAATGCTAATGCAGGAAAGCTTTTGCTGGAAAAAGAGTTGGCGCGAAATGACTTGGCGAATGTGCCTCATCAGGAGCTTGCACAAAAATTGCACCTGGCCAGTGATGTGGAAATGTATACCAAGATTGGCACTGGTAATATGGGTATCATGCAGGCGATCAATCGTGCTAAAGAATTGTTGGAAGCAAAAAAGCCACAGCGCGATATTCAGCCGACCTTGCGTAAAAAATCGAAGCGAAAGTCCTATAATGATGTGTCGGTATCGGGTGTCGGTGATCTGCTGACCAGTATTGCCAAGTGTTGTAAGCCAGTGCCGGGTGAGGACATTATAGGCTATATCACTCAGGGGCGCGGCATTGTTATTCACCATAAAGACTGTACCCATGCCAAAAAGGCACTGCGTGATAAGCCTGAGCGGATTATTCCGGTGCAGTGGGAAGCTGAATCCACTAATGCCTATGCGGTCGATCTGGTGATCTTTGCAATGGATAGAAAAAGTCTGCTTAAAGACATTACTACGGTGCTTGCTAATGAAAATGCGGGCGTAACGGACTTGTCCACCAGCAAGCGTGGCGAGCAGGTTCAGATCAATATCGAAGTTGAATTGTCACAGCTTGAAGATCTGCAACGCGTCATTACGTTGCTCAAGCAATTACCGAATATTTTCAAAGTCGAACGTCGACGTGGATAAGTCATTATTATGAGCGACACTAAAGTTGTTACTTCCCTGCCACAGACTCATCGTTTACTGACCATCATGCAGGCTCTGCGTGACCCCGTGTCCGGTTGTCCCTGGGATCGCAAACAAACCTATGCCACCATCGTTCCCTACACCCTTGAAGAAGCTTACGAGGTCGCCGATGCCATTGAGAGAGGGGACTTTGAAGAGCTACATGGCGAGCTGGGAGACTTACTGTTTCAAGTCATCTTTTATGCCCAGATAGGGCAGGAAGAAGGGCGCTTTGATTTTGAATCGATTGCTGAAAAAGTCTCAGATAAACTGGTTAGCCGTCATCCGCATGTGTTTGGTGACAAAGAATTCTCCACCGATGATGAACTCAAAAAGCACTGGGAACAGCAGAAGCACCGTGAGCGTCAGGGCAAGGATGAATCCAACACCAGCTTGCTGGATGATCTGCCCAAACACTTCCCAGCTTTGTCGCTGGCCCAGAAAATGCAGAAGCGCGTCGGTAGGCACGGTTTCGACTGGCCTGAAGTCAGCGGTGTGATTGAAAAGATTGAAGAAGAAATCGTCGAGCTCAAACAGGCAATCGCCAATAATGATCGTCAAAACATTGAAGAAGAAATCGGTGATTTACTATTTTCCTGCGTGAACTTATCACGCCATCTTAAAGTTGACGCCGAAGCGGCATTACGTAAAAGCGCTCGTAAGTTTGAAGCTCGATTCAGAAAACTGGAAGATTATTTGACTGAGAAAAATTTGTCTGTGGATAGCGCAACGCTTGAGCAGTTGGATGAAGGCTGGCGCTGTATAAAGTCACAATAAATCGAAAACTTTTCCCAAATTAGCAGTTCATTTAAAGAAATTTCGTACTTTTCAGCCAGATACTCAGTCTATATTTGTAGTTGATAGCTTATTTAATGCTTGCTAATATCTTTTGGATTTTAAACAAACCAAAAGGAAAAAAAATGGATATAAAACAACTAAGTAGTAGCTTGTACTCAGCAAAAGGCTGGATGAAATTAACAGCAGTCTTGCTATTTGTTCAGGGGGTTTTCACAGCACTGAGTATTATTGGTATTGTCGTGGCTTGGCTACCAATTTGGATGGGGGTTCTTTTATTTCAGTCTGCTGGAGCAATTGAAAGAGCTTATAACTCCGAAGATGAAATGGCATTGGCAGAGTCTTTAGCAAAGCTTAAGACTTACTTCATTATTATGGGTGTTCTTGCATTGATTGCTGTTATATTCTTTGTGCTTGCATTCATGCTTGGATTCTTAGGTGCCATCACAAGCAACATGGCATTCTAATAACTAGCTTGGAAGTATCGAGTCCCGATCAGTGTTACTGTTCGGGACTTTTTATATCCGCTTAACTTTCTTGCCGCCAATCTCACCTTTCTATATTCTTTGCTAATATTTTGTCCAGATGATTGGCGAAATTCATGCGGTCTGTCTGACTTAGCGGCGGTGGTCCACCAGTATGAATGCCGCTTGAACGCATGGTGTCCATAAAGTCTCGCATATTGAGCCTTCCTCGAATATTGTCCTTGGTGTAAAGCTCACCGCGTGGACTTAACGCCTGGCAGCCTTTTTCAATGACCTCAGCGGCCAACGGAATATCCGAAGTAATGACCAAATCGCCTTTTTCTGCACGTTGTACGATTTCATCATCAGCCACATCAAAGCCAGAACTGACCTGAATCGCTTTGAGGTAAGGTGAGGGTGGTGTGCGAATAAACTGGTTAGCGACCAGGGTTAGATGTGTTTTGGTGCGCTCTGCGGCACGAAACAAAATGTCTTTGATGACCAAGGGACAGGCGTCCGCATCAACCCAGATTTTCATGTAGTGTCTCAACAATAACTTTCAAAGTGGCCATTTTATATGAGTTCTTTGAGGATTACTGCGTTAACATTCGAATTGATGTTTTTCGATCCCTGTAATTTTACAAAAACTCCTCGCCAATGCTCCGACCTTTTTGATATACTGCCTTCCCGTCTTGAGACCCTTTCTTCTCATCGACATTTGGCCGAGTTCCTTGGCCGATTTTAAGTGTGTCAGAATTCGAAAAGCTACGATATATAAGGCCTTCAGGCCCGTTTTTGTATTGGTGTGATTTTTATATTGTAGTTTGTGGTGTTTTTGAGCAGAGCTAGCTGCTCGCAATTATTTAAGTTGGGTTAGGCTTATGACCAAGTACGTATTTGTAACCGGTGGTGTTGTTTCTTCTTTGGGTAAGGGTATCGCGGCGGCTTCGATTGCTGCGCTTCTAGAGTCGCGTGGTCTGAAAGTGACCATGTTGAAACTGGACCCTTATATTAACGTGGACCCCGGCACTATGAGCCCATTCCAACACGGTGAAGTGTTTGTGACTGAAGATGGCGCAGAAACCGATATGGACTTGGGACACTATGAGCGTTTCGTGCGTACCCGCATGCATCAGCGTAACAACTTCACTACTGGCCGTGTTTATTCGGACGTTTTGAAAAAAGAACGCCGCGGTGACTATCTTGGCGGCACGGTTCAGGTTATTCCTCATATCACTGACGAAATTAAGCATAAAATCATCGAAGGCGCCAAGGGGGCTGATATCGCGATGGTTGAGATCGGTGGTACTGTGGGTGACATCGAGTCATTACCTTTCATGGAAGCGATTCGTCAGTTACGTTTTGAAGTGGGCAAAGAAAATGCCATGTTTGTGCATCTAACACTATTGCCTTATATCGCCACTGCTGGCGAACTTAAAACCAAGCCTACCCAGCACTCAGTTAAAGAATTACGCTCGATTGGTATTCAGCCAGATATGCTGATCTGCCGCTCTGATCGTTCGATTCCAGCTGGCGAACGCGCTAAAATTGCGCTATTCACCAACGTTAAAGAACGAGCGGTTGTCTCTTTGCAGGATGTGGACAGCATTTATCGTATTCCTTCCATTCTTCTTAATCAGCATGTTGATGATTTCATTCTTGAGCGTTTTGAGCTGAAAGCTCCAGAAGCTGATTTGTCTGAATGGGAAGAAGTTTTATACCGTGAAGCCAACCCGAAGGGCGAAGTGAATATCGCAATGGTTGGTAAGTACATGGATTTAACCGAAGCCTATAAATCATTGACTGAAGCTTTAAAGCATGCGGGCTTACAAACTCGCCAGTCAGTAAAAATCCACTATATCGACTCGCAGGATATTGAAAAGAAAGGCACTGTCTTACTGAAAGATATGGATGCCATCCTGATTCCAGGCGGCTTCGGCGAGCGAGGTGTGGAAGGCAAGATTGCTACCGCCCAGTACGCCCGTGAAAACAAAATTCCATATCTTGGTATTTGCCTGGGTATGCAGGTGGCAGTCATTGAGTATGCCCGCCATAAAGCTGGCATGGAAAATGCTAACAGTTCAGAGTTTAATCCTGAAAGCCCTTATCCCGTTATCGGCCTGATTACCGAGTGGATCAATCGTGATGGTTCTAAAGAAGAGCGTGCTGACGATTCGGATTTAGGTGGCACAATGCGACTGGGTGCACAGCCAGCTGATATTAAAAAGGGAACTAAAGCCTTTGATATTTACCAAAATGAAGTGATCAACGAGCGCCACCGTCATCGTTACGAAGTTAACAATAACTTACTGCCAAAGCTTGAAGAAGCAGGCCTTGTGGTATCATGTACTTCTACCGAAAAGAAATTGGTAGAGATGGTAGAGCTGAAGGATCATCCTTGGTATGTGGCCTGCCAGTTCCACCCAGAATTTACTTCGACCCCTCGCGATGGGCACCCATTATTTAGTGCCTTCGTGAATGCGGCGAAAGATTATCATGAGAAGCAAACTGCTGGATAATCAAGTAGTTATTAAGGTGAGACCGGTTATTTACGGTGAGAATAGTTATTAAGGTAAGAATATGAAATTACTGGATTGGGAAGTTGGTATCGACAAACCGTTTTTCTTAATATGTGGACCCTGTGTCATCGAAAGTGAACAGCTGGCGATTGATACGGCAGGCTACATGAAAGAAATCACGGATCGACTAGGAATTCCTTATATTTACAAGTCATCCTTTGACAAAGCGAACCGTTCATCCAGTAAAAGTTTCCGTGGGCCAGGCCTTGAAGAAGGCTTGCGTATTCTGCAAAAAGTTAAGGATCAGGTGGGTGTGCCGGTACTAACCGATGTTCACGAAGATACACCGATTCAGGAAGTTGCAGACGTAGTAGATGTGATGCAGACACCAGCGTTTCTGTGCCGCCAAACCAACTTTATCCGCAAAGTGTGCGAGCCAGGTATTCCGGTCAATATCAAGAAGGGGCAGTTCCTTTCACCATGGGATATGAAAAACGTGGTTGATAAGGCGCGCGAAACCGGCAACCAGCATATCATGGTCTGTGAGCGCGGTGTTTCCTTCGGTTATAACAACCTGGTGTCGGATATGCGTTCGCTGTCGATTATGCGCGATACCGGTTGTCCTGTAGTGTATGACGCGACCCATTCTGCGCAGTTACCGGGTGGACAAGGCTCTTCTTCGGGTGGCTTGCGTGATGTGATTCCAGTGTTGGCTCGTGCTGCCATTGCCGCTGGTGTTTCTGGTGTATTCATGGAATCTCACCCGAATCCAGAAGTAGCTAAGTGCGATGGTCCTAATTCTTTCCCCATGTATCGCATCGAAGAAATGCTACGTGTCATGAAAGAGTTGGATGATGTGGTCAAAAAAGCCGGCTACATCGAGGACTCGATCCACGAATTTGGTAAGGGCGACCTACTCTAAGTTTTCAACACTCCTGTTCGCAGGAGTGTTTTTTTATGTCCATAGTATTTTGATTTTTTAATTTAAACCGGTTTTTGGTTGAAACAATTTAAGAGGGTATTGGCTTGAAAATTACAGATATCATCGGTCGCGAAGTATTGGATTCACGCGGCAATCCAACAGTTGAAGCAGAAGTGGTGTTGGAAAATGGCGTTCGCGCTATTGCATGCTCACCATCAGGCGCATCAACCGGTTCACGCGAAGCATTGGAATTGCGTGATGGTGATAAGTCTCGTTATTTAGGTAAGGGCGTTTTAAAAGCTGTTGGCCACGTAAACAACGAAATCAAGTCAGCCTTAGTTGGCAAAGATGCAACCGATCAGGCTGCCATTGATCAGGTTATGCTTGATCTGGATGGTACTGAAAATAAAGAGAAATTAGGTGCAAATGCAATTCTTGCTGTGTCACTAGCAAACGCGAAAGCGGCCGCTCAGGCATTGGGCAAGCCTCTATATGAGCACATCAATCGTGATGGTCAGTTTGCGATGCCAGTACCAATGATGAATATCATCAATGGTGGAGAACACGCAGATAATAACGTCGATATTCAAGAATTTATGGTTATGCCTGTTGGTGCGCCAACATTCTCTGAGGCACTTCGTATGGGTGCTGAAATTTTCCATAATCTTCGCAAAGTATTGCAGGAAAAAGGTTTGAATACTGCGGTAGGTGACGAAGGTGGCTTCGCCCCGGATTTGGGTTCAAACGAAGAAGCTATTCAGGCTATTGTTGAAGCGGTTGATCGTGCCGGTTACAAATTGGGCGACGATGTGGCCTTAGCACTGGATATTGCTTCAAGCGAATTTTATAAAGACGGCAAGTATCACTTGTCTGGCGAAGGCAAGGTCTTGAGTTCTGCTGAATTTGCTGACTATTTGGCAGACTGGGTTGAGCGTTATCCAATCGTATCTATCGAAGACGGTATGGACGAAAGCGACTGGGAAGGCTGGAAACTGTTGACAGATAAAGTCGGCAGCAAGTGCCAGTTAGTAGGTGATGACCTGTTTGTTACTAACACTAAGATCTTGTCAAAAGGTATTGAGCAGGGCGTAGCTAACTCGATTCTGATCAAAGTGAACCAGATCGGTACTTTGACTGAAACCTTGGCGGCTATAGATATGGCGCATAACGCAGGTTACACCGCTGTGATTTCACACCGCTCGGGTGAAACAGAAGATACCACCATTGCTGATTTGGCTGTTGCAACAGCTGCCGGCCAGATTAAAACCGGTTCACTCTGCCGTTCTGACCGAGTTGCCAAATACAATCAGTTGTTGCGCATCGAGTCAGCATTAGGTGAAAAAGCACCTTACCCTGGCAAGAAAGCCTTCAAGTTCTAATAAACTATAGCCTTATGGGGCAAGTAGGTACTATCATAATTACTTTATTTGCCCCATATTTTCTGGCATTGTTACGTTTATGAAATGGGTTGCTCTGACATTACTGGTTGTTTTAGCCAGTCTTCAATACCGAATGTGGTTCGGGCAAACCTCTTTTCGTGAAATAAAGCAACAAGAAGCCAGAATTGAACTCGTCAAATCAGAAAACGCAGAACTCGCTTTGCGTAATCAGAAAATCCTCGCTGAAATCCATGACTTAAGAGAAGGCACTGACGCCATTGAGGAACGTGCCCGTTATCAGCTTGGCATGATAAAAGAGGGTGAAACCTTTTTCCGTATCCTCGACTCTCGTCAAGAGACTCGTCAAGGCTCCCATCAAGAGCAGCGTTAAAACTCAAACAATATGAATGACAATAAAACTAAGATTTGGGCATTGATTCCAGCAGCAGGAATTGGCAGTCGCATGAAAGCCGAATTACCCAAACAATATCTCGAGATCGACGGCAAGACCATTCTTGAACACAGCCTCTCCAAGTTTCTTGAGCATCCTTCCATTGATAAAGTTGTAGTTGCCTTACACTCCAACGACAATCATTGGGCAAAGCTAAAAATCGCTAAGCATCCTAAAATCATTACTGTTGAAGGTGGTGAAACGCGTGCAGAGTCTGTGCTTAATGGGCTACAAGCCATTAAGCAGCGGATGGGTGGCGATGACTGGGTGATGGTGCATGATGCCGCCAGACCCTGCCTTGATGCAGGCAGCATCGATGCGCTGATTCAGGCAGGCAAAGAATCAAAACACGGAGCTATTCTGGCTATCCCCTCAGTGGACACGGTCAAACTCGCAAATGCCAACCAAACGATCGACAAAACGCTTAACCGCGAACAAATCTGGCTAGCTCAAACACCGCAATACTTTCCCGTTGAAGCCTTAGCGACAGCAATTGAGAGCGGTTTGCAGCAAGGATTGCCCATAACCGATGAGGCCTCCGCTATCGAAGCGCAAGGCCAACATCCAGCTCTGGTCATAGGGACACGCAAAAACATCAAAGTCACAGAGCCGGAAGATATGATGCTGGCGTCGGTGTGGTTGGCGGGGATGTGATTCTTTTTTTAGTTAGTCCTCAGTATATTCTCTGATTGTAAGTTCTCTTTTAAACAAAGACTCTCCTAAATACGAATGGTGGGCCAAGGCCCACCCTACAAATGCAGGCTTGCTCCAATAATTCCCCTTAGATTGAGCTGAGTAGTAGCCAAGACATAGCAATTCAAATCTTGGATGATTTGAATAGTAAAATTCGGGCCATGGATGGAACGTATTTTACGGTGCGTTAAGTGGCTTGGCGTAAACGAAGGAAGTTGAGCAAAGCGAGACCTCAATCTCGGGGCGCGCTTCTTTTTGCCTCCTTTTTCTTACGCGCATAAGAAAAAGGAGGTCGCTGAGAAGCGAAACACTCAGTTAACCCCGTAGCTTGTAAACCACTACAAGTAACTACCTGATACAGCTATTAAATATTAATGACACTGTTGACACCTCTCATCGGATAGGTTTTAATCGGCCTCATGAATACAGTAATGACGCAAATTCACCACCATCACCACCATTCAAACCAATTGGCGGTGTTGCTTTATGTGTGAAATTTACTGATTAGGAATTTCTAAAAGCCCCGCCAAAAGCGGGGCTTTTTTTATGCCTGTAACTTTTACCGATTATTTATAACTGACTATTAAACTGATTAAACGAGATAAAAAGATGTTTTTTAACAAGAGCTTACATCATCACCATCATCATACACTGCGCGAGCGACGGTGGTGGTGCTTATGTTTAAGGCTTTTTTAAGACTCAGTTAAACAGTTAAGACACCCAGGTTTAAGAACCCCGTTGCTCCGCAAGGTCAACGGGGTTTTTTATTGGCTTTAAGAAATGATGCTTTTGAAACTTTAAAAAATTGAAACTTTAGGAGAAATGACATGGCTTTAAAAATGGTAATCCCAAAAGGGAAATTATACGACAAGGTGGCTGAGCTGCTTTCTGATATTGGTCTGACGCTGGTTGGCGATAGTCGCAATTATCGCCCTCAGTTATTTGGCTGTGATATCGAGGTAAAGCTGCTGAAAAGTCAGAATATTCCAGAAATGGTGGCGCTAGGGCAACACGACATTGGCTTTGCGGGCATGGACTGGATTCTGGAACAGGAAGCTGACGTTGAGGTGCTTGTGGATTTGGGCTTCAACCCGGTAAAGCTGGTTTCCTGTATACCCGAAGAGTGGGACTGGAATGAAGTGAAGCAACGAAAAATCATTGTCGCTTCAGAGTATAAAAAGATTTCGGCTCAATATCTCAATAAATTAGGCATCCAATATCAACTACTTCGGGCCTATGGAGCTACTGAAGTATTCCCGCCTGAAGATGCCGACATGGTTATCGACAATACCAGCACCGGCTCAACCATTCGTGCTAACCGTCTAAAGATTGTCGATACGGTTATGGAAAGTTCTACTCAATTTATTGCCAATAAATCTGTGCTGGATGACCCTGAGAAACGTAAGCAGATTTATGATCTTTTGTTGCTGATGCGCGGCGTCTTGAATGGTCGTAAGCGCGTACTGCTGGAGATGAACTGCTCAGAAGAGAGCATCGATAGGGTTGTCGATTTATTGCCTGCAATGCGAGCTCCAACCGTCAGCCAGCTGTATAACGCCGATGGTTTTGCTATTAAAGCAGCCATTGAGCGTAAGCTGATTAAAGACTTATTACCAAAACTGATTACTGCGGGGGCGACTGATATCCTGGAAACGCCAATCCGCAAAGTGCTTTAAGCCAAAGGTAAAAGGATTAGAGTAATGAATATACAAGAATTTCAGACTGAGCCTTTAAAGCTCGATTTTAATGAGCGGGCGGATCGTTTCCCAGCCTGGCTTGATATCACTAAGCTATCTCCACAAAACTATTGGCGTTATCCGGATCAAAGCGAGTTAAAGTTACTGATGAGTAATCAGCTTGGTCTGCAGCCTGAACAGATTATGGTGACCAATGGTGGGGATGAAGCCATTGAAATTATGTTTAAGGTTGCCAGTCTTGAGCAAAAGAAATTGATTATTCCGATGCCAGCGTTCAGTCAGTACCTGTCGGGTATTAAAGTATGGAACAGTAATGCTCAACTCATTCCAGCTCAGGACAATCAGTCAATTGATCTGGAAGCGAGCCTCAGAGCTTTAACCGAGAACAGCATACTGGTCTTAACCAGTCCTAATAATCCA
This sequence comes from Kangiella sp., assembly GCA_048268505.1. Lineage (GTDB taxonomy): Bacteria > Pseudomonadota > Gammaproteobacteria > Enterobacterales > Kangiellaceae > Kangiella. The sequence goes on from JBLWVK010000003.1 coordinate 203,753, forward strand.
ACCGGTGAAACACTTGCGCTGGATGTTATTAGAGATGCTTGTAGGCAAGCTAAAGAAAAGGGCGCAGAAGTATTTCTCGATCAGGCTTACATCGAATTTACAGGACTGGCTGTAGAGTCGCTTTCTTTGCTTGAAGAGTTCGATAACTTGATTGTGCTACGTACTTTGTCGAAAGCATACGGATTGGCTGGAATTCGTTGTGGTTATCTGTTGGGTACTGAATCCCTCATTAAGCGTTTTGCAGATCGCAAGATGCCGTTCAATGTTCCTCAGCCCACTTTAGAAATTGCTCGTCAGGCATTCTCGCCGGAAGCTCAGAATGATGTGGCTGATTTCTGCCAGAAAATTGCACAAAACCGCGATCAGTTAGTGCAATTTTTACGGCAAAGAGGTTTGAACGTATTAGATAGCGAAGCAAACTTCATTCTGATTATCGATTCAACTGAGCGTCTGCAATTAATTAAAGCAGCCTGTGAGCAAAACAATATTCAGATCAAAACTGATTTAGTGGGTCTCAGTTTACAGAAGCTTGAATATAAGCAGGGTTTACAGGAGCAGTCAGCAATCCGTATTGCTATCCCTTATGAGCTACAACCATTACGTCAGGCTATCAGTCTTGCTCTGCAGCCGGAGCTCATCTGTTTTGATATGGATGGGGTTTTGATTGATACCAGCAAAAGCTATGACGCTGCCATCAAGCAAACGGTTGAGTATTTTCTTGGCACACAGCCATCTCAACAGGCCATCGACACATTACGTTCACGTGGTGGATTTAATAATGACTGGGTTCTGACTTATGAGCTGATTAAGCAGAACACTAATGATGCCGTTCCAGAGTATGAGGAGGTTGTCGAACAATTTCAGATTTTGTATTTAGGTAGCGACGGTGACGCAGGTTTGAATCAATTGGAAGAGGCCATTCTCAACTCAGAGTTATGCACACAGATTTTTGTACAGAACAGTAAGTCGATCAAAACAGCAGTTGTTACCGGTCGTCCCCGTGGCGAGGCAGAAATTGGCTTAGGGCTGTTAGGAATTCGCAATACATTCTTAGTCAGTGACTGCGATGTTATTGAGTCTAAACCTGCGCCGGAGGGGATTAATCAATGTAAAGCTTATTATGGCGCCACTTATTGCTGGATGTTGGGTGATACCCCCGATGACATTCAGGCTGCAAAGGCGGCTGGTGCATTAGCAATAGGCATTAGTAATAAAGAGAACGAACAGAACTTATATCTAGCTGGTGCCGATCTGGTAGTGGCGTCGGTGAATGATTTAGAGAGGTTGTTATGAGTGACACAAAGAAGCAAAGCTCGGTAGTTTCCATTGTCCGTCAGACAAAAGAAACCGCCATTCGTTTGGAGCTTAATGTCTATGGCCAACAGAAACTTAAGATTAATACCGGTCTGCCTTTCTTTGACCATATGCTGACTCAGTTGGCATTGCACGCGGGTTGGGATCTCAACCTTGAAGCCAATGGTGATTTAGAAGTTGATGACCACCACTTGATTGAGGATGTGGCGATTTGTTTAGGTCAGGCATTGCAACAGGCCTGGCGCGAGCAGGAGTCGATAACACGATATGGCCAGCGCTTATTGCCGATGGACGCCAGTCTAATCATGGTCGCGGTTGATGTTTGTGGGCGTGGTTATGGAATAACAGATCTACCTTTTACACGCGAAATGATAGGCAACATTGCTACTGAAATGTGGAAACACTTTTTCTATACCTTCGCGATTAATGCGCAAATTAGTTTGCACATTAAGGCAGAGTATTTTGATAACAATCACCACTTAATCGAAGCCAGCTTTAAAGGATTGGCATTTGCATTACGCGAAGCCCTCAATCCAAAGCAAGGCGCTAATAGCTCCAAGGGTAGCTTATGAGCGATTCGACAGTAACAGACTTTGTGCCATTGGTAGGAGTCATTAATACTGGTGCAGGTAATTTGTATAGCCTGAACGGTTGCTTGAGGCGCATCGGTTATGAACCAGTAACCATTAATTCACCAGAAGATATGCAGGGTAAAGCTATCTCGGCTTTGATCATTCCGGGGCAGGGGCGCTTCGGTACCGTGATGTCGAACTTGCGAAACAGTGGACTCGATAAGCTCATCAGTGACTGGTATCAGGGCGATAAAAAAGTGATCGGTATCTGTGTCGGCCTGCAGGTGTTATTTGAAGATTCAGAAGAAGACACTGGCATCAAAGGACTCGGTATTTTTCAAGGCAAGGTCACTCGCTTACAAAGCCCAAAGCAACCGATGGTGGGTTGGGCCGATGTGCAATCAGAGCAAGAATGGTTAAGCCGAAAAACACTCTACTTTGTGAACAGTTACGGGGTTACAGAGTGCGAACAGACAATTGCCAAAGTCACCTATGGTGAAACCTTTGTTGCTGCTATCGCGAGTAAAAACATGATCGCATTTCAGTGCCATCCAGAAAAATCAGGAATCGCAGGCGAAGAGGTATTAAAGCAATGTCTGAGTTGATCAATAAAACCGAACATGGCCTCAAATCACGAGTCATTGTCTGCTTGGATGTGGCGCATGGCCGCGTGGTCAAAGGGGTGAATTTCAAAGGTCTGCAGGATATGGGCGATCCAGTGGAGCTGGCTATTCGGTATCAGGCGCAGGGAGCCGACGAGATTGTGTTTCTGGATATTAAGGCGACGTTGGAGCAACGAGCTAATGCGCTGGAAACCGTAACCCGTGTGGCTGAAAACCTGTCGATACCTTTTACCGTGGGTGGTGGTCTGAATACCTATACTGATGTTGCTCAGTTTCTGAATGCTGGTGCCGATAAGGTGGCACTCAATAGTGCCGCGGTAAAAAATCCTGAGTTAATCGATCAGATTGCCAAAGGATTTGGTTCGCAATGTGTGGTAGTTGCAGTCGATCTTAATCAAGAAGTTTCAAATGGCAATTATCGGGTCTATATCAATGGTGGCAATACATCCACTGAACTGGATGCAATGCAATGGCTTGCCGAAGTCGAGCAACGTGGCGCTGGTGAAGTTTTACTGACAGCGATGCATCGCGATGGCACTGGTCTTGGTTTTGATAATGAGTTGATGAGCAAAGTCAGCGAGCAACTTGGCATTCAAGTGATCGCCTCTGGCGGAGCGTCGAAACCTGAGCACTTTGCCGAAACATTTATTGCGGGCAGCGATGCAGCGCTGGCTGCAGGCATGTTCCATCGTGGTGAATATACGGTTGGCCAGGTTAAAGACGAGTTATTGAGAAACGGTGTTGCCGTTCGAAACGAATACTAAAAGATTGAGGCAAAAAAATATGTTGATTCCAAGTATTGATTTATTAGATGGCAAGGCTGTGCAATTGCAGCAAGGCGATGCCAGTCGAAAGATTGTTGAAAAAGACAATTTGTTCGAATTGTTGGAAGAGTTTTCTTTATTTGGCGAAGTCGCCATTATTGATTTAAATGCCGCTTTAGGAAAAGGCGACAATAAAGATTTAATTAAGCAATTGATTAAGAAGTTTCCATGTCGCGTAGGTGGGGGCATTCGAGATTATGATACTGCCAGAGATTATCTGGCCAGTGGCGCTAAAAAGATTATTTTAGGCACCTGTTGCCGTGAAGACTTTGTTAAAAAGTTGCCAAAGTCGCAACTCATTTTTGCCATCGATGCTAAAGGTGATGATTGGGTTACACATGGTTGGCAGTCTTCTTCAAACAACAAAGTGGCAACCATGATTGATGAATTGCAGCAAAACTGCTCAGAGTTTCTTTATACCCAGGTGGAAAAAGAAGGCATGATGCAGGGTATTGATCGTGAGCGAATAGAGCAGGTGATCAAACAGTCGAAAATCCCAGTGACGGTAGCAGGCGGCATAACCGATCTGGATGACATCAAATTCATCAATAAGCTAGGTGCAAATAGCCAGCTCGGCATGTCGATCTATACCGGTAAGTTGAAACTGGATGAAGCGGTTATGGCCTGTCTTGATTTTGAAAAAGCGCCGTTGATTCCAACCATTGTGCAAGATGTGGAAACCAACAAGGTACTGATGTTGGCCTACTCTAACCAAGAGTCGTTAGAAGCTGCCATCAGCAAGCGTGCAGGTGTTTACTTCAGCCGTTCGCGTAATGAGCTGTGGGAGAAAGGCTTAACCAGTGGTAATCAACAACAACTGGTGAATGTAGATTATGACTGCGACGGGGATACTTTATTATTTAAAGTCAAACAAACAGGTAATGCCTGTCACTTCGAACGCTACAGCTGTTTTGCAGGTCAGTCAGCATCATTCGAGCTGGATACTTTGGATCGCATTTTTGAACAACGTATGCAAACTGAGGAAATTAAAACCTTCAGCCAAAAGTTATTAGCTAGTGATGAGTTGCAGCAAGAGAAGTTACGTGAAGAATGCGAAGAGTTAATCGAGGCGGATGCACAAGATGAAGTACGCTGGGAAGCGGCTGACCTGATTTTCTTTGCCTTGGCCCGTGCCAAATCAAAAGGTATTTCATCGAGCGATATCATTAATGAATTAGGGGCACGTAATGGCGGATAAATCATACATAGAATGCTCGACAAACTGGAAGCGTCCTAATCTGACTCAATCACCAGAACTGTTTCAGCAAGTGGCAAAACTGCTGCAGGAAGTTGAGACTGGCGGCGACCTGGCAATTGATAGCCTGAGTAAACGTTTTGATGGCTTCCAGCCGCGAAAAATCGCACTGAAACCATATCGTGATTATGCGCTTGAGCCACAACTGTTAAATTCAATTGAGCAGGCTGCGCAACGTATTGAAGCTTTTTGTACTTTGCAGAAAGACACTTTGCAGCCGCAGCAGATTGAAGAAGAAAGTGGCGTTTTTGGTTTTAAGTACAGCCCGATAGAGGCGATTGGTGCTTATATCCCGGGTGGTCGCTTTCCGCTAATTTCTACTGCTTTAATGACATTAATACCGGCACGAGTTGCAGGTTGCGAGCGCCGTGTTGCCTGCTCGCCATCAGTTCATCCTGCGATTTTAGCTGCGGCTTCATTGGCTGGCGCTACCGAGTTTTGGCAGATCGGTGGAGCGCAAGCTGTTGCAGCCATGGCATTTGGTTATCAGACCATGTTGCCGGTACAGATGGTGGTGGGGCCTGGTAATCAATATGTGAATGTGGCTAAGCAGTTGCTGCAAAGTCGTATCAAGATTGATGTGGCGGCTGGGCCAAGCGAATTGCTGATCCTGGCCAATGCTGAGACTAATCAGAAGTGGTTGATCGCGGATATGGCAGCGCAGGCGGAGCACGATCCACAGGCGCAAAGCGTGCTGGTCAGTGATGATGTAGCATTTTTAGTATCTGTCGAGCAACAGCTTATCGCTAATGAAGAACTGTATAACCTTTTAAAACACGAGCAGATTGTGTTGTTACAGGCTCGTAACGTCGATGACATGATTAAATTCAGTAATCGCTATGCGCCAGAGCACTTATTACTGGCTGATGAACGGATTCAAGCAGAACAGTTGAAGCATTATGGTTCACTCTTTATTGGTCAGAACAGTGCTGTAGCTTTCGGGGATTATTGCGCAGGCCCAAACCACACGCTACCCACTATGGGCAGTGCAAACCGCTCCAGTGGCTTATGTGTGCAGAGCTTCATGAATATTCAGTCCTACCAGAAAATTTCAGATCAGGGGCGTCTGCAATTGGCTGAGATTGGTCGCCCGCTGGCTGAAGCGGAGCAATTGGTTTGGCATGAACGCAGTATGCAGGTAAGATCCTAACAACTAATTTTCATTAAGCGCGATTTTTGGGATGGTTATGTTTCGAATTGGTCATGGTTATGACGTACATAAGTTTGGTGGCGACAGCCCACTGATTTTAGGTGGCGTTGAATTTCCGGGTGAGCAGGGTTTGCTTGCTCACTCTGACGGTGATGTAGTGTTGCATGCGGTTTGTGATGCGCTATTGGGCGCTATCGCTAAAGGCGACATTGGCCATCACTTTCCCGATACGGATGAAAAATTTGCCGGCGCTGATAGTCGTGGCCTGTTAGTGGCAGTTATGCAGCAGGTGAATGACGAAGGGTATCGCCTGGGTAATCTGGATGTCACTATTGTGGCACAAGCTCCAAAAATGGCTTCTAAAATTCCAGACATGCGACAAGTCATTGCGGATATCTGCAAAGCTGAGCTGAACCGCGTTAACGTCAAAGCAACCACCACAGAAAAGCTGGGCTTTGTTGGCCGTAAAGAGGGGATCGCTGTGCATTCTGTTTGCTTGCTTGAATCCATCGAAAATTAAGATGGAGATACAAGTTCAGGATTGGCCAAGAGCCTACGGCACTCCATTAGCCAGCGCCACTTTTCGCCAGCAGTTAAGCGATTTCTGCGTTGATGAAGATTTACGCTTTGAACCTTCGGGTGAAGGTGCGCATCATTTGCTGCTGATCGAAAAGCGTAATATCAATACTGACATTGTCTGCCATAAACTGCGTCGCTTTGCTGAGGTCAATCCAACCGATATTGGCTATGCAGGCAAGAAAGACCGCTTTGCTATTGCCAGACAATGGTTCAGCGTGCAGTTGCCATTATTGAGAGAGATTGACTGGTCTGAGTTTAACGATGATGAAGTGACTGTTCTGAAAGCGACACGTCATGACAAAAAGCTACGTATAGGTGCGGTTAAGCAAAACCACTTTGTTATTACCTTGCGCGATCTGAGCTTTAATCCGGGCTCTGATCAACAGGCACTACAACAGCGTATTAAGCAGATTCAGGAGCATGGCTTCCCCAATTATTTTGGTGAGCAACGCTTTGGTCATAATGGCGATAATTTAACTCGCGGTGCTGAGCTGCTACTGGCCAATAAAAAACTCAAAAATCGTAATTTGCAGGGTTTGTTATTCTCTGCGGTACGCTCCTTTTTGTTTAATCAGGTTCTGGCCAGGCGCGTCGAAGCCAATAAGTTTACTGAGTTGATGAATGGTGACTATGTGCAGCTTGATGGTTCTGAAAGTGGTTTTACGGTTCAGGATATGGCGCAGGAGCTGCCGCGCTTTGTTGCAAAAGACATTCACCCAACGGCGCCGATGCCGGGACGCGGTCGCTCGCAATTGTTAGCGGAAGCGGCGGAATTTGAAGCAGATGTGCTTGAGCCTTATCATGAGCTGATTGCTGCTTTGGAGCGCAAAGGGCTCAATGGTGAGCGCCGTGCGATTCGTGTGTTTCCAAAAAATGTCATGCTGCAATGGCATAATGAGCAAACGCTGGAAATAAGTTTCAGTTTGCCGAAAGGAGCTTTCGCGACCAGTTTATTGCGCGAACTATTTGTATTGAAAATCCACACACAAGATACATCCAACAAAGAATCTTATGAAAATACTGCTGAGTAATGACGATGGCTTTTTTGCGCCGGGAATTAATGCCTTATATGACCATTTGCAACGTATCGCGCAGGTTACTGTAGTTGCGCCAGACCGCAATCGCAGTGGAGCCAGTAATTCTCTGACGCTAGATCATCCCATACGTGCCTGGCAGACAGAGCGCGGATTTTTCGCGGTAACCGGTACACCTACTGACTGTGTGCATCTGGGAACGCATCATCTAATGGGCGCAGCACCGGATATGGTGGTGGCTGGTATTAATACCGGCGCCAATTTGGGCGATGATACCCTCTATTCCGGTACAGTCGCTGCTGCGATGGAAGGGCGCGCGTTGGGTTATACCGCCGTTGCGGTGTCATTGGTAGGCCACAATTGCCAGCATTATGAGACTGCTGCGAGGGTTGCGGTGGAGATTATTGAGGGCCTGATTGAGCATCCGCTGGGCAAAGATCGGGTACTGAATATCAACGTTCCTGACCTGCCTTATGAAGAATTAAAAGGAATTAAGCTAACACGCTTGGGAAATCGCCACCGTGCTGATACTATTATTCCGGATAAGGATCCAAAAGGTCGCCAGGTATATTGGCTTGGCCCCTTACCGAGCGGGCAAGATATTGGGGAAGGAACGGATTTTCATGCCGTTGAGCATGGTTATGTTTCGATAACGCCCGTCAATGTGGATCTGACCGCATATAACAGCTTTGATGAAGTGGAAGACTTTTTGAGTACTTATGACAGCCCATTAATTAAAAGCTGATAGGCTCAAGCAATAACAACAATATAGAAAAGATAGATAACTATGAATGTAGCTCATTTTTCTGGCATTGGAATGACTTCAGCGAGAACGCGTGGCCGTCTGGTACAGCGTCTGATTGCCGAGGGCATCACCAACCAACAGGTTTTGAAAGCCATTGAAGACACGCCTCGTCATGTATTTATTGATGAGGGTTTATCACATCGCGCGTACGAAGATACTGCTTTGCCGATTGGCATGGGACAAACGATTTCTCAGCCTTATATTGTCGCGCGCATGACACAGGCGCTGGTTGAGTCTGGCTCAATGAATAAGGTCCTCGAAATCGGTACTGGTTGTGGTTATCAAACGGCAATTTTGTCTAAACTCTGCAAAACCGTATTTACCGTCGAGCGTATTCGCGCACTTCACATGCAAGCTCGTAAAACTCTAGGGCAGCTGTCGATTCACAATGTGCAATATCTGTTTGCCGATGGCTTCAATGGCTGGCAACAGAACGCCCCCTTCGATGCCATCATCGTCACCGCTGCACCGTCGCAAATTCCTGAGAAGCTATTAGCACAACTGGCTGATGGCGGACGCATGGTTATTCCTGTTGGACAAACTGAAACTGCCCAGGAGCTGATTCTGGTAGAACGTCAGGGTGCCGAGTTCAAGCAAACCGTGATTGAGAAAGTTAAATTTGTACCGTTAGTCAGTGGCGTTGCTCGATGAATATTTTTACCAAGATGTACGACGCTTGCATGCGTTGGGCTCGTCATAAGTACGCAGTTTATATTTTAGGCCTTATCAGTTTTATCGAATCAATCTTTTTCCCTATTCCTACCGCCGCCATGTTGGCACCGATGGCCTTATCAACGCCGCATCGTGCCTTGAGCCTGGCTGGATTGGCTACGGTAACATCAGTTCTAGGTGGCGTGGTCGGTTATCTGATTGGCGCTTTCGCCTTTGAGTCCTGGGTGTTGCCAGCCATTGAAAAGCTAGGGTATCTTGAGACTTATGATAAAGCAGTGGGCTGGTTTGCAGAGTTTGGCGTCTGGGTGGTATTAATCGCTGGATTCTCGCCCGTACCCTATAAGATCTTCACCCTGACCGCTGGCGCGCTTAGTATGGCGTTTTTGCCATTTGTATTGGCATCAGTAGTAGCTCGTGCTGCTCAGTTTTATCTGATCGGCGGTTTAATTAAGTGGGGCGGGGAACCAATGCGCCATAAATTGCGTCAATATGTAGACTGGATTGGCTGGGGCTTTTTAATCCTTGTCGTAATCGCTTATATTATCTATCAGTACGTGTAGCAAAGAACATCAATAACCCATTGTAAAACAAGGATTTCTATCAAAGGCATGCGACCAGAAACCAAAGAGATACTCAGGCGCTCAGCCATTCGCTCGCTGTGGATTGTGGCGATAGTGTTTGTGGTCTTCTGGTTGCAGGGCTGTGGCAATGAGCGTCTGGCGCCAGTCGAAGAGCGCGAAGCCAACAACTATAAGGCTCAGCTGCACAGCTTCTACCCGCCTTCTGAAGTGGATAACAGTCAGCAGTTCTATTATGTGCGTCCGGGCGACACCCTATACTCCATTGCCTTTCGTTATGGCCTTGACTACAACATCCTGGCGCAGGCAAACGATATTGACAGCAATTACACCATCCATTCAGGGCAGCGCCTGAATCTACAAAAAGCTCGTGAAATAACACCAGCAGATGACTATGAAGTCGCTGGCACAGAACCGCCCGGCACTCAGCAGTCAACGGATGCATCCCGTCGTACACCAGTCAGCGTTTCTAGAAGGACTGTCACTGAAGTTCCTAGAACACCAACCAGCAGTCAAACTCCGTCAAGAACAAAGCCAGACACTCAGCCAACGCAACCAGTGGCTCGACAGGAACCTGAAAAAGAACCCAAGAAAGAGCCTGCAAGTAGTGGCAATACTTCGAGTGGCAGCAAAGAACCCATTGCCTATTCACCGAACTCCCCTGTGAAATACTGGATGTGGCCTACCATGGGTCAAATCCTTCAAGGATTTTCAGGCGCAAGTAAAAGCTCCAAAGGCATCGATATAGCCGGTAATTTGGGCGATCCGGTAAGAGCTGCCGCCGCAGGGCGAGTAGTCTACGCAGGGCGAGGACTACGTGGCTACGGTAACTTGGTCATCGTCAAGCACAACAACGACTTCATCAGCGCCTACGCCCACAACCGAATCCTGTTGGTTAAAGAAAACGAAATCATTAAAGCCGGCCAGAAAATCGCCGAAGTCGGTAACACCGACAGTGATGTTCCCAAACTGCATTTTGAAATTCGCTTCAAAGGCAAACCCGTCGATCCCATGCGTTATTTACCGAAGCGGTAGTTGATCAATTTCGAGGTTATAGCTTGATAAAGGTAATTTCAAAAGAGCAGTGGAGTGAACTAGCAAATCCTTTTCCTCTATGTACTTTTCCATTAACAGTGTTTGATGCTGAAAGGATTTTAAATGTCGAGTTCTTTGACTATTTGGAAGATGGTCTTGGTCAATGTTTTGGAGTGTATTTGGAAGTTAATGATTCGCAGGTTTTCCTCCAAGGTTTTTTCTGTAAAAACTCTCTTGATTTAGGAATCTTAGTAATGTGTCGAAGCACTGACAGAACTCCTTTAAAGCTTGTAGAAAAGCTTCGTGAAGTATTTTCCACTGAGCCAACGTGGACTACAGAGTCTTTATCACCGCCTAAATACGGATTATTCAGGCTAGATGATAATGGTAATGAGTTTGAGATATATAGGTTTCTTGATGAGGCGAGTGCGCAAGCTGTTAAGTTAAGATTCGAAAAGAGCAAGCATAAGCAGACTTATTTTATAAAAGTAGTTAGTGAGATGTAGGGTGCGTCGTGACGCAGATCCTGCCCTAGGGGTACCATTGAACTATTTAATTACCCTAATCGCCAGTGCATGGATATCGGTTTCCATCATATCGCCTAATGCTTCATAAACCATTCGATGCTGTTGTAGCATTCGCTTCCCTTCTAACGCTTCACTTTTTATTACTACGGTGAAGTGCCCTTTGCCTTCTTTGGCGCCGGCGTGACCGATGTGTTTATGGCTGTCGTCAATGACTTCAAGTTGTGTCGGATTTAGTGCGTCTTGAATCATTTGTTGCATGCGTTCAAGGCGTTGTGAATTATCCATTAGGTTCTCCAATTTTAGTTGTATCGATAATATTCTTTACTTGTAAGGCGTAACCCTTTGTCATTCCCGCGGAGGCGGGAATCCATGATCTTTTCGCTTGTCCATTCCTATGGTTTTTGTTTCGCTACTCAGCGAGTCCCTTTTCTTTGCTTGTCCAAAGAAAAGGGACCAAAAGAAACGACACCCCGATATTGAGGTCACGCTTTGCGTGACTACCTGCGTCACTCCCAAAATACTTAACGCACCAGAATTTACATCACATCCCTGTGCTGAAAATTCTTATCAAAATCATCCACGATTTTGATTGCTATATTTTGTACGTGCCTTAGCTCAATATAAGGGGGTAATTGGTGCTATCTGCTCTTAAAAGTATATGTTCATAGCTTTGAATTAACTAAATGGCATAAAGCTAATTTTCTATATAACTTAGGTTAAGGCAATACTTTTTTATATGGCTTTACGATTACTGATTGGTAAACGCCGGCTTCGATGTAGGGATCGGCGTCGGCCCAGGCCTGGGCGTCTTCAAGCGAGTCGAATTCGGCGACGATCATGCTGCCGGTGAAGCCTGCTTCGCCGGGATCTTCTGCGTCGATGGCTGGGCAGGGGCCGGCGAGTATCAGGCGACCTTGTTCTTTAAGTGCCTGCAGCCGTTCGACATGTGCTGGACGCGCTTGAGCGCGTAGCGGCAATGAGTTTTCTACGTCTTGTGAGAATATGACATACAACATATTTTATTCCTGCGAGTCATTTTTATCTGAGTCGGTTTCCTGTGAATCCGACTTTTGTGATTCTTCGAGATTTACGTGTTCTTTGAGCATGATAATGCTGATAATGAATAGCAGCATGGTTGATGCAAAGAGGCCGATAATTTTAAACCAGAACCAGACATCGGTGCTAAAGGTATAGGCGACATACAAATTCAAGAAACCGAAGCCAATTAAATACAGAATCCAAAGCCAGTTGATTTTAGCGAGCAGGCTGTGTGGGGCTGTATCTTTCAATACGTTATTGGCTTTCAGTAGATCCTGAATGATGTATTTTTTACTGAAAATTTGGCGGAATAAGATAAACAGTGAGCCGGCCCAAAGAATAATGGTAGTTTTCCATTTGATGAAGTTTTCGTCATCAAAGTAGTAGGCGGAGACGACTAACAGCACACCAAGAACAAAATAGGCGATGTGGCTTTTTTTAATTGGCTGCTTGGTAAATACGCTGGTTAAAATTTGCACGAGTGAACCTGCACTCCAGACCGCTGCGGCTAGAATCAGGTTTTTTGTGATAAGGTAAACCGCGATAAAGGCAACCAGCGGATAATTTTCTTTCAAAAAGGTCATAGTGGACTCCAAAAAAGTGCCCGCCAAGTTTACCTGAATGCAAAAGATAGGCAAACTGGTAACAGACTCAAAAGTGGTATTCATACGTGTTAAGAGATTTACATAATCATACTCAAGCATCTGATGGCAGTTTGTCGCCGCATGAGCTTGTCGAGCTTGCGGTAGAGCGTGGCGTCGATGAGCTGGCAATTACTGATCACGACTCTGTAGCTGGTGTTTTGGCTTTGCGAGAGCAGCCTCAGGATTTCGACCTCAAGATTATTGAAGGTGTCGAGATCTCCGCGGGGTGGGGCAAACATACCCTGCATATAGTGGGTTTAAACATTGATCCTGAGCACTCAGGCTTGTCTTCATTTTTAAAGCTTCAGCAGCAAAAGCGCTACACCCGAGCGCTGGAAATGGCTCATAAGATGCAAAAAGCCGGGGTTGAACAGGCAGTTAATGATGTAGAAACCATGCTGCAGGAACAGAACATGGTCTGCCGTACTCATCTGGCTCAATACTTATTGGATAAAGGGGCGGTTAATAATTTTGCCAATGCTTTTAAAAAGTACCTGGCTAAAGGCGGCAAGGCATTTGTAAAAGATGACTGGTTTGAACTGGAAGATGCCATAGCGATTATTAAACAAGCGGGCGGCGTTCCAGTTTTAGCACATCCCACGCGCTACAAAATGGGCTCTAACCAGTTGCATGAGCTGATACAGACTTTTCAGAGGTTGGGCGGTGAAGCGATAGAGGTGTGTTATCCTAATATACATCCGGGCAAGAAAAACCTATTGGCAAACTGGGTGCAAAAGTATAACCTGCTTGCCTCACAGGGCTCTGATTTCCACTCTCCGGATAAGCCCTGGGCCTTGTTAGGAAAGTTTCCACCAATGCCTGACAATGTCACTCCTGTGTGGACAGCGTGGCAGTAACCGAACAACAAAACCTAAAGATAAATTATGACGCAACTGATTGAAATACATCCAGAAAACCCACAGCCACGACTCATCAGCCAGATCGTAGCCATCATTCGTAATGGCGGTGTTGTGGTGTATCCGACGGACTCAGGCTATGCGCTAGGCTGTCACATTGGTGATAAAAAGGCTTTGGATCGCATACGCCAGATACGTGACCTGGAAAAGAATCATAATTTCACTCTGGTTTGCCGTGATTTATCCGAGTTGGCTTTTTATGCAAAAGTGGATAATACAGCCTTCCGTATGATTAAAAACAATACTCCCGGACCCTACACCTTTATTTTGCGTGCAACTGCCGAAGTACCAAACCGACTCAAGCATCCTAAAAAGAAAACCATTGGTATTCGTGTGCCAGATAATGCAATTGCCCAGGCAATTCTTGAAGCTCTTGGCGAACCAATGATGAACACCAGTTTGATTTTGCCGGGGCAGGATGAAGGTTCGGTGTTAGCACCGCAAGAAATTTTTGATGAACTGAATGGCCGCGTTGATGCCGTTATTGACGGCGGTTATTGCGGCCATGAAGAAACTACCGTTGTTGACATGACCAGTGGTTATCCTGAAATCATCCGCTATGGTGCTGGTGATGCGGGGGTTTTTGAGTAGTATAGCGATTTATTATGCATGGCCTTTTATGATGATCTCGTTATAATGGGCAGTCTTATTATTTTTACTATTTCGACATAATTATAAGGGTATTTCATTGAGTTCTATTACTGTTGGCCAGAAGCGCGTTTTATCTGGAATGCGCCCTACCGGCCCTTTGCATTTGGGACATTATCACGGGGTTTTAAAGAATTGGGCACAAATGCAGCACGAGTACGAGTGCTTTTTTATGGTTGCCGACTGGCACGCCCTGACCACCAATTATGATGATACGGCTCGCATAGAAGAATATGTGTGGGATACGGTTCTCGATTGGTTAGCTGCGGGAATCAGCCCTACAGCGGCGACTATTTTCGTGCAGTCCAAAGTCCCTGAGCATGCTGAATTACATTTATTATTGTCGATGGTGACGCCTCTAGGATGGCTGGAGCGAGTCCCGACCTATAAAGAGCAGCAGGAAAAGTTACAAAATAAAGACTTATCCACTTACGGCTTTTTGGGTTATCCATTGTTGCAGGCAGCCGATATTCTGGTTTACCGCGCTGGGAATGTGCCGGTAGGTGCGGATCAGGTGCCACACGTTGAAATGACCCGTGAAGCAGCGCGTCGTTTTAATCATTTTTACGGCAAAGAGCCGGGCTTTGAAGAGAAAGTGACCGAAGCCATAAAAAAGATGGGTAAGAAAAACGCAAAGTTATACAACAGCTTACGTAAAAAATTCCAGCAGGAAGGCGAACAGTCGGCGCTGGAAACCGCGCAAGCATTAGTTGAATCGCAGGCCAATATATCGATCAATGACCGTGAGCGACTGTACGGCTATCTTGACGGAGAAGGTAAGATTATTCTTCCAGAACCGCAGGCTTTATTGACTCCAGTGTCAAAAATGCCGGGCCTGGATGGTCAAAAGATGTCTAAGTCTTATGGCAATGCAATTGCCATGCGTGAGCCGCGTGAATCGGTGGAAAAGAAAATTAAGACCATGCCAACAGATCCGGCGCGTGTGCGTCGTACTGATCCGGGTAATCCTGAAAATTGCCCTGTGTGGGAGTTCCACAAGATTTATTCTTCTGAGGAAGTTAAAGACTGGGTTCAAAAAGGCTGCACCAGCGCCGGTATCGGTTGTGTCGACTGTAAAGGTCCGGTTATTGATGCGGTCTGTGCCGAACAGCAGGTTTTTGTTGAGCGTGCTAAGGAATACCAGGAAAGTCCTGAAATTGTGCGTAATATCGTATCTGAAGGCTCTGAGCGTGCGCGAGATGTGGCGCGTGAAACGATGGACGATGTCCGTCAGTCGATGGGACTTTCCTATAAATAATCTATAATGTGGTCATTATGAGCGAACCAACCAGCGAACAGCATCCGAATGCTAATGAGCATTCACCAGAAGCCGGGCATCTCCAGGAAGAGATGCCTTTTGCGCTGGTTGATGGCCAACAGGTCGAGGACTTTCCTAAAGATCTTTACATTCCACCAGATGCACTGGAAGTCTTCCTGGAAGCTTTCGAAGGGCCGCTCGATTTATTGCTCTATCTCATCAAACGTCAAAACCTCGATATTCTGAATATTCCGATTGCTCATATCACTGAGCAGTACATGGAGTATGTTGAGCTAATGAAGGTACTGCACCTCGAATTAGCTGCTGAATATCTGGTGATGGCGGCTATGTTGGCGGAAATCAAAAGTCGTGTCTTATTACCCCGTCCAAAAGATGATGAGGACGATGAGGACGATCCACGAGCTGATTTAATTCGTCGCTTGCAGGAATATGAGCAGTTTAAGCAGGCTGCAGAAGATATTGATGAATTACCTCGTATGGGGCGTGATAACTTTGCTGTCAGCGCTAAAAAGCCAGAGCTCAATATTGTCAGACCTGATCCAGATGTCGAAATGAAAGAGCTTCTGCTTGCCTTACGAGATGTGCTACGTCGAGCAGAAATGTTTTCCAGCCACCATATTCAGTTCGAGGCCCTGTCAGTCAGAGAAAAAATGGGCCATGTTCTTGAGCGTTTATCGGCGCAGAGCTTCTGTGATTTCTCGCAACTGTTCAATGTTGAAGAAGGGCGCATGGGGGTGGTGGTGACTTTCCTGGCCATTATGGAATTGGCCAAAGAATCATTATTAGAAATTATACAAACCGAAGGTTATGGCCCTATTCACGTAAGAGCAAAGATTAGTTCTGGTGTTGAAGGGGATGATGACTCTGGATCGGTTGAGGACAAGTTGGCTGATATTGAGCCAACGGTCGATTAACTGGATTGATTGGCAGTGGGTATGAATCAAGAAAAAATCGTTCGCATAATTGAAGCTTCGCTTCTAGCAGCTGGTAGCTCCTTGTCTAAAGATAAGATTATGGAGCTGTTTGCAGAAGATGAAAAAATCAAACCGGAGCAAATTAAGAATGCTCTCGAGCAACTACAGCAGGAAGCTGAAGGGCGCGGTATTGAACTGGTTGAAGTGGCCAGTGGCTATCGTTACCAGGCCCGTCAGGAATACGCTGAGTGGATTGCTCGCTTATGGGAAGAGCGCCCAGCCCGTTATTCCAGAGCCTTGCTGGAAACCTTATCCTTGATTGCCTATCGTCAGCCGACCACACGAAGCGATATAGAACAGGTTCGTGGTGTCAGCGTCAGTTCTTCAATCATTAAAACCCTTCTTGAGCGTGAATGGATTCGAGTGGTTGGCCATCGTGATGTTCCCGGGAAACCAGCCCTTTATGCAACAACCAAGGCATTTCTAGATTATTTTAATCTCAAAAGTCTTGATGAACTGCCTTCATTATCGGAACTTAAAGACCTGGATAACTTAAACCCAGAATTGAAGTTTGATGGTGATGATGACGTTGAAGGTGCAAATGATACTGCACGGTCTGATGATTCTGTTGCTGAGAGCAGTGCTTTTGAGGCAGATGATCCTGAGACTGTTGGCCCAGAAACTGTCGATCCTGAAACAGTCGATCCTGAAACTGTTGATCCTGACTCAAGCGAGGAAGGCTATGAAGAAGGGATTGAGGAAGCCGATGAGCACTATGACGATGGAAGTCATCCCGAGGGAGTCGAGTCTATCGAAGACGAACAGTCAGATTTTGACGGTACTGAACTCGATTCTGAGACAATGGAAGAACAGGACAGTGATGATGACTACCGGGCTGACGATCATAATGATGACTTTGAAGATGAGAGCTTGGACACAGATTCAGAACAAAAAGCAACTTATCCGATCCATTAATTAGCCTAATTGATAATTGGATCTAGGTTTTTCATATTTCTAAAAATTATAATAGCCCCAAGTTTTACAGCCACTTTCAAAAATGTTAGTGGCCTTGTAAACCAAGTCGGGGGTAACATTGAACATTATAAGCAGGTTGCGCACATTAGTTGATCATCGTCAGATTGGTGGTTTGGGGCGCAGTGAAGATTCGGATAATCAACAAGTCTTAAAGCAGGCAGCAGATGGTAGCCTCACCGTAGAGCGTCGATCTCGTCGCCGTCGTAACGCTGCTCCAGGTAGTAAAATCCTGGTCATTGACGACTCAAAAACCATTCAAGTTACACTTCGCAAAATGCTTCTTCAGAATCATTATGATGTTTATCCAGCTCTCGATGCAGAGAAGGGTTTAGAAGTCGCATTAAGAGAAAAACCTGACTTAATCTTTCTCGATATCGTACTTCCAGGAATCAATGGCTTTGCTGCTTTGCGTCAATTACGCAAAGACCCACGTACCCGCGATATCCCGGTAATCATGATCAGTGGCAACGTTCAGGCAACCGAAACATACTATGCTGAACGAATTGGTGCAGATGACTTTATGCGTAAGCCATTCAACCGTTATGAAGTATTTAAACGAATAGAACGCCTGCTAGATGAAGATTGCGTGTTAAGACGCACAGGATTTAGAGCAAAAGCCGCTATTTAAGCGGCTTTTTTATTCCACCCTGCATCATATTTCCTTATATCCCTCGACTGATACCTTTATAGCCCTTAAAATGCGGCTATATTCTTGAAGCGGTAACATCATGTCTGAAAAACTACAGAAAATTCTTGCTAATGCTGGCTTAGGTTCACGTCGTGAAATTGAAAAATGGATTGAGGGTGGGCGTGTTAGTGTTAATGGCTCTATTGCCAAGTTGGGTGAGCGGGCAACCGATAAAGACACGATTCGAGTTGATGGCCGTATTATCAATATTAAATCATCCGAAGAAACCTACACCCGAGTATTGGCTTATAACAAGCCGCTGGGAGAAGTTTCCACCAAGAAGGATCCTGAAGGTCGTCCAACGGTATTTGATAATTTGCCGAAAACTAGCTTTGGTCGCTGGATCAGCATAGGCCGACTTGATATCAACACCACAGGGCTTTTGTTGTTCACCAATAATGGCGAGCTGGCACATCGCCTGATGCATCCTTCGTATCAGGTGGAGCGTAAATATGCGGTTCGGGTGCATGGTGAAGTGACACCGGAAATGATCAACAACCTTAAAAAGGGTGTCCTGATTGAAGGCGATATGTGCCAGTTTACCTATGTGCAAGAAAAGGGCGGCGAAGGCGCTAATACCTGGTATGAAGTTGGCCTGGCCGAAGGTAAGAACCGTGAGGTCCGTAAATTGTGGGAATCACAAGGCCTGGAAGTTTCTCGACTCATGCGTATTCAGTATGGACCAATCAACTTGCCACAACGATTGAGTCGTGGTCGCTGGATCGATCTGGATGAACAGGAAATCAGGGATTTGGCGAAGTTGGTTGAACTTGAGGTTACTCCTCGTCGCGCGCAACCGGAAGTGAAAAAGCGTCAACAAAAAAATGTCTGGAAGAAACGTTAATTTATTTCCTTCCTACTATCAGCAGTTGAGCTTGCATCATAACCAGTTCAACTGCCATCAAATTGTCATAGAGTCCCCTAGTTTTAATATCTTTTAAAGGCTATTATTGAGTGGTTACAGCTTTATTAGACCGCTCAAGGAAAGCTATGGGATCCGCTGAAGATAAATCATCAACTGTTACTTTAGACGATAAGCCACAACAGTCGGCTTTGTCGATGGATGATTTAAATAAAATTCCTTTGAATAATCCCGAGTATTACCTCAACCGTGAGTTGAGTCTGTTGGCGTTTAACTGGCGTGTGTTGCAGCAGGCTTTGGATCAATCGATTCCGCTGCTTGAGCGGATGCGTTTTATCTTTATCTGTAGTAATAACCTTGATGAGTTCTTCGAGGTTCGGGTTGCTGGTTTACGCCATAGCCTGGCGCGTGGCGAGTCCCGGTTTGGTCTCAATGGTCTTTCTACAGAAGAAGTGCTGCGCCAGGTCAATGAGCAAGCGCATAAACTGGTTGAAGAGCAGTACCGTATCTTCAATCAGGAGTTGTTGCCGCGGCTTGCTGAAGAAGATATCCACTTCCTGTCTCCAAAACATTGGGATGACGAACAATACAAATGGCTTAAGAAATATTTTAAGCAGCAGGTTACGCCGGTCATAAGTCCTATCAGTCTTGATCTGACTCATCCATTTCCGCGACTGGTCAATAAAAGTTTGCACTTCCTGCTCCATCTTCATGGCAACGATGCTTTTGGACGTGATCTTGAATTTGCGGTCCTGCACATGCCACGTTCGCTACCACGAATTATTGAATTGCCAGAAAAAATTGGTGGCAGTGAAGGACATAATTTCGTCTATTTATCGGCGATCATTTCAGAGTTCGCAGAGGACCTTTTCCCGGGCATGGAAATCAGTGGCTGTTATCAATTTCGATTAACTCGAGATAGCGACTTGTTGCTGGAGGAAAAGGGGATTGAGGATCTCGCCAGTGCCTTGAAGCGCGAGCTTCAATCGCGTAACTTCGGAGCTGCCGTTCGTCTTGAGGTGGAAGAGTCCTGTCCCAATAAGATTATTAATTTCCTGCTGCAAAAATGTAATCTGACGCCTGATGATCTTTATAGAGTTAATGGTCCGGTTAATTTGAATCGCCTGATTTCACTTCCTGAGTTGGTAGAACGTCCTGACCTGAAATTCACTGGTTTTACTCCTAAAGTTCCTGACGATATTCAGCGTCGTGGTGTTTTTGATGTTGTAGCTGAGCGTGACGTGCTATTGCATCATCCTTATCAAAGCTTTCAGCCTGTGATTGACTTCGTGCGCCAGGCGGCGAGCGATCCAGAAGTTCTTGCCATCAAACAAACCTTATATCGCACGGGTAGCCAGTCTGCGATTGTCGAAGCTTTAATTGAAGCCGCTCAGTCTGGAAAAGAGGTTACCGCTGTCGTGGAGTTGCGCGCACGCTTTGATGAAGCTTCCAATATAGAATTAGCGCAGAAACTTCAGGAGGCCGGAGTCCTGGTGGTTTATGGTGTCGTCGGTTATAAAACCCATGCCAAAATGACTCTGGTGGTCAAGCGCGAGAAAAAACATTTGATACGTTTTGCCCATCTTGGCACCGGTAATTACCACGCGGGGAATGCAAGGCTCTACACAGACTATAGCTTGCTTACCAGTGACCCTGAAATTTGTGAAGATGTGCATAAAGTTTTCCAGCAGTTGACCGGTATGGGCAAGGTGTATCAATTACATAAACTCTGGCATGCGCCTTTTACACTGCATGACAACATCATGATAGCCATTCAGACGGAAACTGAAAATGCTCTGGCTGGCAAAAAAAGCGGCATCATCATCAAGGTCAACTCATTGACCGATCAGTCTTTGATTGAAGCACTTTATAAAGCCTCTATCGCTGGGGTTAAGGTAAAGCTGATTGTGCGAGGCGTTTGCTGTTTGCGTCCAGGCATTGAGGGTGTTTCCGAAAACATTGAAGTCGTTTCCATCATTGGTCGTTTTCTCGAACATTCGCGTGTTTATTATTTCTATGCGGATGGTGAAGAGCAGTTGTATGCAGCGTCGGCTGACTGGATGGAGCGCAATTTATACTATCGCGTCGAAACCTGTTTCCCAATTTTGTATGAGTCAGCCAAGCAGCAAATGATTAAAGAATTAAAGCTGATGACTTCAGAGAGAATTCAAAGCTGGCACCTGCGTGCAGATGGTCAATATCATTTCACTCATCTTAAAAATAGCAAGAAGCTGCACGACCTTCTGTTAGCCAAGTTATCCTGAGCTGATTATGGTTTTTTTATTCCACTATCCAGTCTAACTGGATTTGGTGGTATTCAAGGTAAGCCTGCTCTTTGCCGAGTTCTGCTAACAGTAGTTGATGTTTGTATGCCCACTGCTGAGGAATACGAATCATCAATTGATTGCGGCTGTTGGCCTCAAATTTCAAATCCGAAATATCCACGTGATCTCTTTTGATATTGAGCAGAATGGCAATTCGTAATACTTGCGTGATTGCCAGCAATGCACAGGCAGGATCATATTTATTATCAAACTGTTCTGGATACAGCTTTTTGCGTTGATTGGCGATTATGGCTGCCAATGACTCTTTGGTCTGTTGGCTAAAACCAGGCATGTCGCCATACTGAACAATATAAGCACTATGAAGGCGCAATTTAGAGAAGCTGATGGACAGGCCGATTTCGTGTAGCAGACAGGCCCAGTCGAGATAGTTCTTGTAGATCGGGTTATTGATTTCCCAAATATCTGCAACCTGATCAAAAATATGTTGAGCGGCATTTTTTACCTGAATGGCATATTCCTGATCTACGTTAAAACGGCTCATCAGTGATAGCGCAGTATGATGACGGTTATCATTGCCTTTCAATTCTTCTGCAAGCTCAATCAGAATCCCTTCGCGCAATGAGCCATTTGCCACATACATTTTATCGATCTTCAATTCTTGAAACAGAGCTATAAGAATGGCCAGACCGACCGCAAATGTATTCTGACGACTGAGTGATAAACTGCTAAAGCTAATCTGATCGATATGGCCCATCTCGATCAGCTTTTCCTTAATAAGCTGTAGATGCTCTGGTCTGATAAAACCTTCATCAAAACCGAGTTCAACCAGCACTTTGTAAACCGCTTCGATACTTCCCGAAGAACCAAGGCAGTGTTTCCAGCTGGTGGACAGATAGCGCTTCTCGATACGTGATATTTCAGCGGCCGCAGTTAGTATCGCTTGCTTGAAATTGTTTTCGTTAATGTTGCCGTTGGGAAAGTAACGCTGATAGGTGACACAACCTATGGAAAGACTATCCAGATTGATTGGCTCAAATTTATCTCCCAGAATAATTTCGGTACTACCGCCACCAATATCCACAACCAGGGCAGTTTCAATATCGGGATGGTAGTGAGACACACCATCGTAGATTAAGCGTGCTTCTTCTTTTCCGGGTAAAATTTCAATGGGGTTGTTGAGAATCATCTCCGCCGGCTCAACAAAGGCTTTAGCATTTTTTGCTTCGCGCAGAGTATAGGTCGCGACTACTTTTGTGTATTTGGCGGGAATGTTTTTAATGCGCTCCTGAAACAGCTTGAGGCAGTTTAGTCCGCGTTCAATGGCTTCCTGTGAAAGGACATCATTATCATCAAGGCCATTGGCCAGCTGTACTTTTTCTTTATGACGACCAATGACTCGAAAGGAGTGGCCATCGTATTCGGCGATGGCCAGGTGAAAGCTGTTGGAGCCTAAGTCGATGGCGGCATACTGAACGGGCTGCGCCTGCTCGGCAGATTCGAACTGCTCCTTGATAGCTTCTTCTGTGAGTCCCTCGAAAGTCAAATGATATCCTAATAGTTAATTACTTAAGAAAATCTCTGGCGTTGATCGCCTGGCCCGTTTTGGGGCATGCCTTGCTGTCCATTAACCATAGATAGGCTGGCATCAGATCTGCAGGTGTAGGTAATGAATTTGGATCTTCGCCCGGATAAGCGTTGGCACGCATCTTGGTGCGGGTTGCACCTGGGTTAATGCTGTTAACGCGGATTTTGGCGCTTTCCAGTTCATCAGCCAGAACCTGCATCATACCTTCAGTTGCAAACTTTGATACTGCATAAGCACCCCAGTATGCGCGCCCTTGGCGGCCAACCCCTGATGAGGTGAAAAGGATCGATGCATCATCAGATTTTCGTAGCAATGGGATGCAATATTTGGTCAACAGAAATTCAGCGTTGACATTAACCTGCATCACGCGAAACCAGGTTTCTTCATCAAAATGCTCAATCGGTGCCAGCAAGCCTAAATCGCCTGCGTTGTGAACCAATGCATCAAGACGACCAAATTCTTTTTCAATGACTTCTGCAATCTGTTGATACTGCTCTGGGTCATTGTTCTGTAGATTGACCGGCAGGAAGGCTGGTTGCGGATAGCCTGCGGCTTCAATTTCATCGTAAACCTTCTCCAGCTTGCGAGTGTCGCGCGACAGGAGAACGACTGTGGCTCCATGTTTGGCATAGGTCATGGCAAGTTCTTTGCCAATACCAGCAGTTGCGCCTGTTACTAAAATCACTTTATTCTTTAATAAATCAGGTGCGGCTTGATAATCTTGCATGAAATCTTCTTACAATAGATTGGTTTAAGGAATTCAGGTATTCTACCTTACTTAATGTTTAACGAATAGCCCACACTAACAGACGAAATAAGGCTCAGCGCCCTATTATAAAATGAAGTGGCAATGCACATTGGCAAAACAAACGGCAAAAAGAAATGGCAAAACGAATCGCTTTAGTGGAAGACGAACCCATATTACAGCAAAACTACAGCATGGCCCTGAAGAAGGCCGGTTATGACGTGATGATTTATGGCACCAAGAAAGAAGCCATGACCGCATTTAGCACACGCCTGCCAGATCTGGTGCTGCTGGATATCGGCCTCGGCGACGAGCCAGAAGCCGGGTTTGAAGTTTGCCGTAACCTGCGCCAACAATCATCGCAGTTACCAATTATTTTCCTGACTGCACTAGACAGTGATTTCGATATTATCTCAGGCTTGCGTCTCGGTGCTGATGATTATTTGACCAAAGACATCAGCATGCCACATCTGCTGGCCCGAATTTCGGCCCTGTTCCGTCGTCTCGACACCATCAATACTCCGGGGGCTGGTAATAGCGTCCAGACGGTTGGCGATCTTGAAATTGATAATGAGCGCTTAGCGCTGAGCTGGAAGGGCGAATCGGTTGATTTAACAGTCAGTGAATTCTGGATTGTTAATGCGCTGGCTCAGAAGCCGGGTCATGTTAAAAATCGTGATCAACTGATGCAGGCAGTTAAAGCAGTGGTAGACGACAGTACCATTACTTCGCATATCAAACGAATTAGGCAAAAATTCCAGCGCATTGACAGGGAGTTTGATGCGATTGAAACCGTTTATGGAATGGGGTATCGCTGGAATCATCGTTAATGAATTCATTGTCTTTAACCAGCCGACTGTTACTGCTGAGTCTTTTATTTATATTGATTCCGCTGATCAGCTGGCTGTTATTGGCAAAATTTGAAAAAGATATTGAGCGTAATGGCCTGGCGCAAACCAAAGAGCAGGCGCAGATTATGTCCGGTTTTATCAATCAGTTATTGCAAACTGACCGAAGCCTGCAACAACAATTTCTCAATACTAATCAACAGAAACAATTTCCAATTGCTCTAAAAGAAACCGCAGTTTTAATTGATGGCTATTCTGATGAGTGGTATCCGTATCAGTCGGCCAGCACTGTCATACGTAATTTCGGGCAAAATGCCAACCTGACTCTGATCGAAGATAAAGACTTTGTCTATGGCCTGTTCGAAGTGGAAGACAACTCGATTGTGTACCGTGAGCGACTGGATCTGGTTGGCCAGTCAGACAAAATCACATTGGTGCTTGGCGCCTATCAGATGCAGTTTCTGCCGATGGCTCCCGGTAAGGTTCCCGCACTCAGGCAAACCGCAGATGGCTTTCGAGAAGTTACTCCGGTCTATGCCGTCTGGCAGGAAAGAACGGAAGGCTACCAGTTAGAATTCAGGATACCGCAGAGCCTGGTGGGCAAAACAATATCCGCGGAAATTACTGATATTGATCGTGCACAAAGTGGTGTGGCACTGCAGGGTATATACTCCTTCACTAATTTTGAATCGCTAAGCTTACATAGCCGGCTTCAAAGCGGCGTTCTAAGTTTACTAGAGCCTGAGCTGTATCGTCTGACTCTGACTAACAATCAGGGGGAAGTTCTCTATCAATTTGGTCAGCTGCATACCGATATTCGCTCAAACTGGCGTAACCGCATCTGGTCTTCAGCCATTGAGGAAAAGTTAAGCGACAGTCTGCTTGGCAAAAAAAGTATTTCCAGCGTTAACCTTGATTTGGCCTTTACCGGACGCACTCAGACCGAGGTGGTCAATGCGACCCAGCTGTCTGCCTTCTCGCGTGTCTATAAGCCGTTGTATAGCAATAACCAGCTGGTGGGCGCCATGATTCTCGAATCTTCGCCTATCAATGAGAAGTTACAGCTTCGTGATTTTTGGCTTCGCTTCTTGCTACTGCTTGGCCTGATCTGGAGTCTGTTCATCTGGTGGCTGGTCAAACAAAGCCGGCGCTACAGTCGCCGCATTATGGAACTGCGGGACTTGACCGAAGGTTCTATCAGCGAAGAGGGCCAGATCCGCTATGTGATTGATATGGATGAAGAGTTTGATGATGAAGTGTCCGATCTGACCAATAGCTTTTCTTTGCTGACCAATCGTTTGAAGCAATACCATGATTATCAGGAGAAGCTGGTTTCACGCCTGAATCATGAACTAAGGACTCCTATTGCCATCATTCGTAGCTCGCTGGATAACATTAACCGCGACAACCTGCCTGAAGATGAGCTGCAACTGATTGATAATGCCCAGTCAGGTGCTGAGCGTATGAGCCAGACTATCAGTCGCTTGAGTGAAGCCAATAAGCTGGAACAGGCCATCCGCAGCGCCGATAAAGAGCCTTTTGATATGTTGCCAGTATTGAACGACCTGGTGCTGGCTTACCGAACCAACTGGCCAGAACACCAGTTTGAGCTGGTTAGTGATGTTCAGGAAGCTCGCATTATGGGGTCAAAGGATCTATTTGTGCAGATGCTGGATAAGCTGATTTCCAATGCGGTGGACTTTGATAATAAGACTCAACCGATTCGGATTAGGCTGAATAGAACAGAACGTCAGCTAGTACTCAGTGTCAGCAATGCCGGTCCGCTGATTGATAAGAAACACCTGCGCGATGTTTTTAGTCTGATGCATTCCAGTCGTAAGCACAGTAACCAACATCTAGGACTGGGGTTATACGTTGCCCGTCTGATTGCAAGTTTCCATGGAGCTAAAGTCAATGCAGAAAATCACATTGACGAATCAGGAGTGACCATTAATATTGTCTGGAGAAATAAACATTTTACCGCATCTTCTTAAGGTATTATGATGGGGATGAGGGTAGGTTATGGAATTTGAATCGATTAAAACCAATCATTTAACATCAATTCAGCAGCTTGCAGTAAGCATTGCTAAAGCTAATGACTTACAGGGCATGCTTGATTGTATTGTCGATCATATATATTCCGAGCTTAAAAGTTTTGATTGCGCCTTATTCCTTTACGAACCCAGTCATCAGGAACTTATCTGTTATTCCTATCGCAAACATGGCGTCAGTGAAAAAGAATCCTTCAAATTAAAGCCCGTCAAACTAGGCTCGGGGATAATTGGCCATACTGCTGGCACAGGGCAGACCATGAGAGTGGATGACACCGACCAAAGTAAAATCTTTGTACAGGATCTGCAAAAGAATTACTCAGAACTCTGTGTACCTATACTTTTGGCGGATGAGCTGATCGGGGTAATTGATATGGAGCACCCTGATAAATCTTTTTTTACCGAAGAAGATGCTCGTTATGTTGAAACGGTCGCTTCCATGGTCGCCTATCTAATAAAGCAACATAAAAGCAAAGAAAAACTGCATCTAACCATTGAAAAGCTCAAGTTTGACGAAAAGAAACTGCGCGATAAAGAAGTCTTTTACCGCAATCTGATGGAGCAGGCCAGCGACAGTATTTTTATACATGATCAGTCAGGCCGATTCCTGGATGTTAACCAGCAAGCAGTTTTGTCGCTTGGCTATTCGCGAGAAGAACTGTTACAGATGCGGGTGAAAGATATTGATATTGAAAGTGGCCAGGGAATTAACAGTGGAATTGAATTTTACAGACGTCTGCGTCCTGGAGAGCCCGTTGTGGTCGAATGTAAGCACCAGCGCAAAGATGGCAGTGTTTTTCCTGTTGAGGTCAAGGTAGGTCTGCTTACGGATGATAATATTATCGCTGTAGCACGAGATGTTTCAAAGAGGCAGCAGGTTCTTAATGAGTTAGATACTTCAAAACGTTTCATGCAGGATATTATCAATACGTCTCCAGATGTCATTTATGTCTACGATTTCAAAAAAGATGTAATTATTGATGGAGCAGATCGTTTCGCACGCTATCTTGGATATGATGAAGACAGGTTTGAAAGGTGGGATTCGGTTTTGGAAATCATTCATCCGGATGACTTAGATGTCCTGAAAAAACGGGGTGAAAAAATAAGGAACTGCAGCTCTGATGAAGTGATTAAGTCAGAGGGGCGCTTTAAGAACGCTAAAGGTGAATGGGTCTGGTTAAAAAATCATTGCAAGATTGTTAAGCGTACCGAGCAGGACGAACCGTTGATTGAGGTCGGTACTATCAGTGATATAACTCCTCGTAAAGCAATGGAGCGGGAGCTGATCAATAAGGAAGAATATTATCGGGCTCTGGTAGAAAACGCCTTTGATGGTATTGTTCTTTATGATGAGAAGGGTAGGGTTCAGTTTCTCTCAAATAGCGTTGAAAAATTATTGGGCTATAAGTCAGAAGATGTCACGCACAAAACCGGTATCGACTTTATTTTCCCCAGCGATGTGGAACTGGTGCGAAAAGCATGGCATTGGGTCATGGCGCACCCCAATCAGATTTACCGGATTCCTGATTACCGACTGTTGAAAAAAGATGGTGATGTCATCTGGGTTGAAAATACATTGATAAATTTACTCGATGATCCAGTGGTGAATGGCATTATCAGTAATTTCAGAGACATCAGTCATAAGAAAAGCGCAGAACAATCGATTTATAAAATCTCAAACTATGATTCATTAACTGAGCTGCCAAACCGTAATTTCTTACGGCAACAGATTGAGCGACAAATAAAAAAATCCAAGAACGGTCCCTCCTCAATAAGTCTGGTCTATTTTGATATTGTCCAGCTTAATAGTATTAACAATGCCATGGGGCATTGGGTTGGTGATCAGGTGTTGCATTATGTGGCGCGTACGATTCGTGAGAATCTGGATGAGTTCGATCTGATAGCGCGCTCCGGTAACGATGAGTTTGCGGTGGTGCTAACAGAACAGGATCCTTTCGAGGTTTCACAGTTAGTCGAAAGAGTTTTGAACTCTTTCGACAACATTATCCGTATTGGCGATCTGGATCTGAAGGTTTCATTGCGAGCAGGTATTGCCCGCTATCCTGAGGATGCTGATAATGCAGAAGACTTACTGAGCAGAGCTGAAGTTGCCGTGGGTCGAGTCAAAAATTTAAGTACTCAGTATACTTTTTTCAAGCCACAAGATAGCGAAAGTATTCGTTATCGAATCAATCTTGAAAGAGAGTTAGTTCAGGCAATTGATGATGAAGCGTTGGAGCTTTTCTATCAGCCTAAAGTTTGTTTAAGGACAGGCGTCATTGAATCAGTAGAAGCCTTGCTTCGCTGGAATCACCCGCAAAATGGTTATGTTTCGCCACAAACCATAGTCAACATCGCTGAAGCCAACAGTCTGATCTACAAGTTAACCAGCTGGGTGGTTGATAATGCGGTTCGACAGATTAAGGACTGGTCTAAGAAGGGTTTAAACACTCGAATCGCAGTTAACTTATCGGCGCGTGATATTCAGCGCGAAGGTTTTGAAGCGGATATCAGAAGTTCGCTGCAAAAATATCAGGTTGATAGCACCTTGCTGGATATAGAAATTACCGAGAGTGCGGCCATGGCCAATATGGAGCACTCGGTGCAAACTCTTCGTCAATTGTCTGATCTGGGAATCGGAATTAGTCTTGATGACTTCGGTACGGGTTATTCGTCTATCAGCTATCTCGCGAGTCTTCCAGTTGATCTGGTTAAGATTGATCAGACTTTTATTCAAGGCTTGAAGCAGGCATCTGAACAGGCAGTTAAAGACAATCAGCTGGTTATTAAGAACATTATCCGATTGGCTGAAAGCTTTAAACTGGTATCTCTCGTTGAAGGTATAGAAACCATTGAACAATGTCGTTTATTACAAAAGTATAATTGTGATCTGGGACAGGGTTATCTTTTCAGCAAACCAAAATCTGCCAATGACATTGAGCCACTGTTACGCAAAGGCTATATCGATATGGATATTTTTAAAGTTGCTAAGCCCAGCGTTAATGATTAAGTAGTAGTTGATTTAAGTCAGTTGATTCTTTTGCAATAATATCCGCTTTCCATTCAAAAATTTGATCTTCAGGCTGAATATAACCGTATTCGGCAACTATCGTTTTCATACCCGCAGCGCGGCCCGCAGCAATGTCGCGCCAGGCATCACCCACATAAACTGACTGAACCGGTTTGACGCCTGCCTGTTTCGCTGCTGAAAAAAGAGGATTGGGATGTGGTTTGGTAGGCTTGACGGTATCGCCACAAACCAACGCACTGCATGCGTCACTTAGATTCAAAGCTTCGAGCAAAGGGAGGGTTAAAAACTCAGGTTTGTTAGTTGCGATTCCCCAGGCGATATTGTTTTTGTTCAGGTTTTCGAGTAGTTCTTGCAAGCCAATAAAAAGCTCAGTATGAACGGCAATATTCTCAGCATAAACATTGAGGTACTGCTTACGAAATTCGTCAAAGTCTTTATGACCAGGTTCCAGTCCAAAGCCAATTTTCAGCATGGCTGCAGCGCCGTGGGAAACGTAAGGACGAATCTCTGAAAAGGGTAAGGGCTCTTTGCCATGAACTTCGCGCTGAATATTGAGAGCCAGCGCCATATCGGGCGCAGTGTCCAGCAGGGTGCCATCCAGATCGAAAAAAACAGCGCGAAGATTTTTGAGCATTAGTGTTCTCGATTTATTACTTGAAACCAAGTTAGATTATTCAGGTCGGGTGTGAACCAGATAATTCACATCCACATTATCACTTAACCAGTACTTTTTGGTCAGCGGATTGTAGTGCATACCAATGATACTCTGGAATGGTAATCCGGCTGGACGACTCCAGGCTTCAAGCTCTGATGGACGAATAAACTTTTTAAAGTCATGGGTGCCTTTCGGTAGCATTTGTAGCAGATACTCTGCACCAACAATCGCGAACAGGAAGCTTTTTGGATTACGGTTGATGGTGGAGAAAAAGACATGGCCATCGGCCTTTACCAGCTTGCGACAGGCTTTAATAATCGACGATGGATCGGGAACATGCTCCAGCATTTCCAGACAGGTCACCACGTCATATTCGCCTGCATGCTGTTCGGCGAACTCTTCTGCGGTGATTTTCTGATAGTCAATTTCAAGTCGGGATTCAAGCATGTGTAGCTTAGCAACTTCAAGTGGCATCTCACCCATATCAATACCGGTAACCTTGGCACCTTCTTTGGCCATGGCTTCGGTTAAGATGCCGCCGCCACAACCAATATCTAAAACCTTTTTGCCTTGCAAGCCATTGGCGTTATCCAGAATAAATTGCAGGCGCAATGGGTTGATATCGTGCAGCGGTTTAAAGTCGCCTTCCTTATCCCACCAGCGGGAAGCCATCTGTTCGAACTTGTTGATTTCGTGCTGATCGACGTTGGCTTGCTTTTCAGTTGTATTACTCATGACTTAGCTTGACCTTGAATTGCGTTCTTCCAGTGATTGGCTCGGTTAATCACTTCATCAATATCGATTCCGACCAGTTGCTGGTTATTAAGTTTAATCGCGCCATTAATCCAGACATGGCTGACCTGTTCGCGGCCTGCAGTATAAACGATTTGTGATACTGGGTCATAGACAGGTTGCGATTCGATGGTGTTGAGGTTGATGGCGGTCAAATCAGCGGCCTTGCCAACTTCGATTGAGCCAACAATGTCTTCCTGCCCCAATGCTTTGGCACCGCCATAAGTTGCGGCATGTAAAATATCATGGGCCGAACAGGCTTGGGCTGAGCCGGTAAAGACTTTCCCGAGAAGGGCGGCTGATTTCATCTCAGCCAGCATATTGAGGTCATTGTTGCTGGCGTTGCCATCAGTACCTATCGCTATATTGACCCCTGCGGTCATCAATTCCTGTACCGGGCAGATCCCGCTGGCCAGTTTCATGTTCGATTGAGGGCAGTGGGCAATCGAAACGCCATTTTGCGCTAAAAGCTCCATTTCGCCGCGTTGTAGCTGAGTCATGTGCACCGCTATCAGGTTTGGCGTTATCAGACCAAGCTCTTCCAGACGCTTGATAGGCCGTTTACCCGTGGCTTTCAGGGCTTCCTTAACCTCATGCGCCGTCTCGTGGACATGCATGTGGACAGGAATACCCAGTTCATTACTTAAGGTGGCGATTTTTTTCAGCGGTTCATCGGAAACCGTGTAGGGTGCGTGGGGCGCAAAAGCAAACTGGATCATCTCATGGTGCTTATAATCGTCGCGCAGTTGCAGACCTTTCTTGAGGTAATCCTCGGGGCCATTACCCCAGACCGACGGAAAGTCAAACATCAGCATGCCCACGGTGGCGCGCATTCCCAGTTTATGGGCGACCTTGGCGGTCATGTTCGGCTGAAAATACATGTCATTGAATGTGGTAGTACCGCAACGAATCATTTCGGCAATCGCCAGTTGTAAGCCATCTTCACAAAATTCGTCACTGACCCATTCGCGCTCTGCTGGCCAGATATGGTTTTCCAGCCAGATCATCAGAGGTAGATCATCCGCCAGACCCTTGAACAGGCTCATGGCAGCATGGGTATGGATATTGACCAGGCCTGGTATCAACGCATGATCGGTCAGCTGAAAGTGCTGGTCGGTATCGTATTTAGCGAGCACATCCGAGGTCGGGATCAACTCCAGAATGCGTCCCTTATCAATCACCACGGAATAGTCATTAAGGACCTTATCCGATTTTTTGCCGTCCTTGCTCACCGGGATGACCCATTTGGCGCTCAATATTTGTTCAACAGTTTGACTCACAGCCAGCTCTTCAATAATTCAATGACTTAGGGTTCAGGATTATACCTAACAAGTGCTAAAAGCTCACCTTTTAGTCAGTTTGTTTCAGTCAGAGTGAAAAGCGCGTCAAAATCCTGTCATGACGGGGTTTATAGCTGGATATTTAGTGGAATAAAATTAGCTTGAAAGGGGGCGTTGTGTTACAATTTTGCGCTTAAAAACATAAACCATACTGTTTGTGATAATTAATTATAACTATCAGATTTTAAAGGGTTTTTACAATGGGTGAACTTGCCAAAGAGATCCTCCCGATCAATATTGAAGATGAGCTGAAAACTTCCTATCTTGATTATGCAATGAGTGTTATCGTCGGACGTGCTTTACCGGATGTCCGAGATGGTTTGAAACCGGTTCACCGCCGTGTTTTATACGCCATGAACGTGCTTGGAAATGACTACAACAAGCCTTATAAAAAATCCGCGCGTGTGGTCGGTGACGTTATCGGTAAATATCACCCACATGGTGATACCGCGGTCTACGACACGATTGTTCGTATGGCTCAGCCTTTCTCCTTACGTTACATGCTGGTCGATGGCCAAGGTAACTTTGGTTCGATTGACGGCGACTCTGCGGCTGCGATGCGTTATACCGAAGTTCGCATGGATAAGCTGGCCCATCAGCTGCTGGCAGATCTCGAAAAAGAAACCGTCGATTTCGAAGACAACTATGACGGTTCTGAGTCAGAGCCCACTGTACTGCCTACCCGTGTTCCTAACTTATTAGTCAATGGATCTTCCGGTATCGCGGTTGGTATGGCGACCAATATTCCGCCACACAACCTGACCGAAGTCATTGATGGCTGTCTGGCCTTAATCGACAACCCTGATATCACCATTTCTGAGTTGATGGAATACATCAAAGGCCCTGATTTCCCAACCGCTGCGATCATTAACGGTCGTGCCGGTATCATTGATGCCTACAATACTGGCCGCGGCAAAATTTATCTGCGTGCGCGCAGTCACGTGGAAACTGATGATAAATCAGGCAAGCAGTCCATCGTGGTAACCGAACTTCCTTATCAGGTTAACAAGGCTCGATTGATTGAGAAAATTGCTGAGCTGGTCAAAGATAAGAAAATAGAAGGCATTACAGGCCTGCGCGATGAGTCCGATAAAGACGGTATGCGCATGGTGATAGAGTTGCGCAAAGGTGAAGTGCCAGAAGTGGTGCTGAATAACCTGTATGCCCAATCGCAAATGCAGAATGTTTTCGGTATCAATATGGTGGCGCTGGATAATAACCAGCCTCGTCTATTTAATCTTAAAGAAGCGATTGATGCCTTTGTGACTCACCGCCGTGAAGTGGTCACAAGACGTACCATTTTTGAGTTGCGTAAAGCGCGCGAAAAAGCCCACGTTTTAGAAGGCCTGGCGATTGCGCTTGCTAATATTGACGAAGTGATTGAGCTGATTAAGCAGTCACCAACGCCAAAAGAAGCTAAAGAAGAGTTGATGAATCGTAGTTGGGAACCTGGCCAGGTCAGCACTATGTTGGCGCGCGCAGGAACCGAAGCCTGTCGCCCAGAAGAGCTGGCAGCCGAGTTTGGCTTCCACGATGGTTTCTACAAGCTTTCTGAAGCGCAGGCGCAAGCAATTCTTGACTTGCGTTTACACAAGTTAACAGGTCTTGAGCACGACAAAATTCTTGGTGAATATAAAGACTTATTAGGTCTTATCGAAGAATTATTGCGCATCCTGATGAGCACTGACCGATTGCTGGAAGTGATCCGTGAAGAGCTTGAAGAAGTAAAAGAAAACTTTGGTGATGCACGTCGCTCAGAAATTCTGGAAAGCAAACTGGATTTAACTATTGCTGATCTGATCACTGAAGAAGATGTGGTAGTGACTCTATCACACGAAGGTTATGTGAAGTATCAGGCTCTGTCAGAATATAAGGCGCAACGTCGTGGTGGTCGCGGTAAGTCGGCAACCAAGATGAAAGATGAAGATTTCATCGAAAAATTACTGGTGGCATCAACCCATGACACCATTCTCTGTTTCTCTTCTACTGGTAAAGTTTATTGGCTCAAAGTATTTGAATTGCCAAACGCTGGTCGAGGCTCGCGTGGTAAGCCAATCGTTAATGTATTGCCACTGGAAGAAGGCGAAATCATTAATGCGATTCTACCAATCCGTGAATTCTCCGAAGATAAGTTCGTATTCATGGCAACCGCTAATGGCACGGTTAAGAAGACATCACTAGAGCAGTTCTCACGTCCGCGTTCGAACGGTATCATCGCACTGACTATTGCAGATGATGACGAGTTGATCAGTGTTGTTGAAACGGATGGATCAAGCCATATCATGATGTTCAGTGATGCCGGCAAAGTGATTCGCTTTGATGAAGCCAATGTTCGCCCAATGGGTCGTACCGCTCGTGGTGTTCGTGGCATGAAATTGCCTGAAGGTGCCAAAGTTATTCAGATGATCGTTGCTGAAGAAAACGGTTCTGTATTGACTGCAACTGAGAATGGTTATGGTAAACGTACCTCAATGGAAGATCATCCATTGCGTGGTCGCGGTGGCCAGGGTGTGATCTCTATTCAGATGAGTGAGCGTAACGGCGCCGTAGTCAGTGCTGTCCCTGTTATTGATGGCGATGAGGTCATGCTGATCAGTAAAGGCGGAACCTTGATTCGAACCGGTGTTGATGACATCCGTGTGATGGGTCGTAACACCCAGGGTGTACGTCTGATCAAACTCGATGACGGTGAAACCCTGGTTGGCTTGCAGCGTATCGTTGAAATTGAAGATGATGAAGACGAACTCCTTGACGGTGAAGAGCTTGATACTGAAGCGACTGAAGCACCTGAGTCGGACGAGTTTGAGGCTCATACTGAGAGTGAGACTGACGAAGCAGGTGATGAGGAGTAAGCTTTAACGCTTGCTCCTTTGTTTTGTTAACAGGTTAGAGAACAGGCTACGACATGAACCGTGGTTATAATTTTAGTGCTGGCCCAGCGGCCATGCCGACCGAAGTGCTCGAAAGAGCACAACAAGAACTGCTAGATTGGAATGGTCATGGTTGCTCAGTAATGGAGTTCGGCCATAGAACGCCTGAATTCACTGAGCTGCTTGAGCAAACCGAAGCTGACTTTAGAAAACTCCTCAATATCCCCAACCACTACCGCGTATTATTCATGCACGGTAGTGCTTCACATCAGTTTGCGATGGTACCCATGAACTTTCTTGCTCCGAATGATGCTGCCAATTATCTTGAGCAGGCTCATTGGTCTAAAAAGGCTATTCAGGAAGCGAAAAACTTCGGCAATATCCATGTTCAGCAGGGCTTTCAGCAAACCAATGAAGGCTTAGCGATTGTTCCTGAGTCTGAATGGCAACTGGATGAGAATGGAAAGTATCTACACTTTACTTCAAACGAAACTATTGTCGGCGTGCAGTTCAAAACCGAGCCAAAAGCGTTTGCCGGGAAACTAGTTTGCGACATGTGTTCGGATATTTTATCGCGTCCGATTGATATCGAAAAGTACGCCTTGATCTATGCCGGTGCGCAAAAAAATATTGGTCCATCGGGAATGACTGTGGTGATTGTGCGTGAAGACTTATTCGAACAAATGCAGACCTATCGAGTGCCGTCATTATTTCAGTACCCACTGATGGCACAGCATAAATCCATGTACAACACACCGCCCAGTTTTGGTATCTATCTGGCCAGCCTGGTATTCGAGTGGTTATTGGAACAGGGTGGTGTAGAAGCCATTGAGAAGGTCAATCATCAGAAAGCACAGCTGCTTTATGATGCCATAGATTCTTCAGATTTTTATCACTCACCAGTCGCAAAAGACTCTCGTTCAGTAATGAATGTGGCCTTCACCTTAAGTGATCCAGAACTGGATTCGGTCTTTTTGCAACAGGCAAAAGAGCAAGGTCTACTGGCCTTAAAAGGTCACCGTGATTTTGGCGGGATGCGGGCCAGTATTTATAACGCCATGCCATTGGAAGGCGTGCAGGAGCTGGTTGATTTTATGCAGGAATTTGAGCGCAAAGCTTAGCTTAATTGTCATACAAAAAAGGGCGACTGGATAGTCGCCCTTAATCGTTGCTTTAAATCATTTCTTACTAATCGTTAATTCCCAGTAAACCTAAAAAGAATGCATATTCCATTGCGGTTTGTTCAAGTCTTTTAAACCGACCCGATGCGCCGCCGTGACCAGCTTCCATATTAGTATGGAATAACAATTGGTTATCGTCTGTTTTGAATTCACGTAACTTCGCCACCCATTTCATCGGCTCAAAATATTGAACCTGTGAATCATGCAAGCCAGTAGTGACTAACATGTTCGGATAATCCTGAGCTTTGATGTTGTCGTAAGGTGAATAGGACAGCATGTACTCATAAGAGTCTTTGTTATTTGGGTTGCCCCATTCATCGTATTCATTAGTGGTCAATGGAATTGACTCATCAAGCATGGTGGTGACCACATCAACAAAAGGCACATGCGCAGCGACGCCTGCATACTTTTCCGGAGCCATATTAATCACGGCGCCCATCAATAAACCGCCCGCACTGCCACCTGCGATAAAGACTTTATCCTTGGCTGCATACTTTTGATTAACCAAACCATCGGTAACATCAATAAAATCATTAAATGTGTTGATTTTATTGAACATTTTCCCATCTTCATACCATTGACGTCCAAGCATCTGACTGCCACGAATATGAGCAATGGCCACAACAAAACCACGATCGACCAGCGATAACCAGTTTGAACGGAAGTTGGCATCCATGGTTGCGCCATAGGAGCCATAACCGTACTGATAGAGCGGGTTGGTACCATCCTTTTTGAATTTATCTTTACGATAAACCAGTGAAACGGGTACTTTTGCTCCATCTCTGGCTTCAATGAAGAGACGCTCGCTCTGATAGTCATTGCTGTCAAAATCGCCTAAAACTTTGTCCTGTTTCAGTAGTGTGCTTTTTCCAGTGACCATATCAAAGTCATAGATGGAGTCAGGCGTTGTCATGCTCGAATAAGCATATCTTAAAGTGTTACTGTCGAAATTTTTATTGGTGGAGAAGCGAGCCGCATATGCAGGATCGTCAAAGCTGACCGATTTGAAAGAACCATCTTTAAAATCCATGACACGAATACTGGTTAAGCCATTGCTGCGCTCAGTAACTGCCAGAT
This sequence comes from Kangiella sp., assembly GCA_048268505.1. Classification (GTDB taxonomy): domain Bacteria; phylum Pseudomonadota; class Gammaproteobacteria; order Enterobacterales; family Kangiellaceae; genus Kangiella. Next base: position 241,206 of record JBLWVK010000003.1, read on the forward strand.
AATCCTTAAATGCGATAACGCCAGTAATTTGGGTATCTTCACGATGTGGGATGACTTCTTCCCAAGCAGAAAAATCATCATGTTTGTCTTGATGAACCTTCATCAGGCGGAAGTTTTTAGCGTCTTTATTGGTTAGAACATAAAAGTAGTCGCCCGATTTATAGGTCGAGTACTCATGCCCTTCTTCAAGCGGATAGAAAGGCTTGAATTCGCTGTTTTCTGGAGCATTAGCGTCAAGCAAGCTTTCGCCTTTAGTCTCCGTGCTGTAATGCCCAACTTTAATCAGAGAACCATCCAGAGTTTTGGTAAGACCTGTGTAGAATGAGCGATCATCCTCTTCATAAACCAGAACGTCTTCGGATTGCTCTGTACCCAGCTTGTGGCGATAGACCTGGTAACCCAGAAGAGTCTGGGGGTCTTTGCTGATATAAAAGACATGGCGGTTGTCATTGGCCCAGACTGCGCCGCCCTCAGTGTTCTCAATAGTATCTTCTAACAGCTCACCGGTGGTCAGATCCTTGAATCGAATGGAATAAACCCTACGCCCAATACTATCATCTGAGTAAGCTAACAGTTTTTGGTTAGGACTAACCTGGGTGTCTCCAACATTAAAATAGTCATGTCCCTGCGCAAGCTCATTCACATTAAGCAGAATCTCTTCTTCTGCATCTATTGAGCCTTTTTTGCGCGCATAAATAGGGTATTCGCTGTCTTCTTCAAAGCGAACATAATAGAAGTAGTCACCCTGGCGGTAAGGAACCGTAGACTTATCTTTTTCCAAACGGCTGACCATTTCATTATAAAGTTTCTCCTGCAAACTCTTGGTATCCGCGAGCATGGTTTCTTTATATTCATTCTCTGCTTCAAGATGAGCCAGAATCTCAGGATCGGTACGACTGTCGTCACGCATCCAATAATAGTTATCAACGCGAGTATCGCCATGAATGGTCATCTCATGAGCAACTTTTTTAGCAACAGGAGGCTGTGGGGACTGATTGTCTTGATTGTTGTTCACATCGGTCTCGGTGGTTATGGTTTGCTCGACTGGATCGGGCGCTTTCTCGGTTGTCGCGAAATAAATGCCCACCCCAATCAGAATAAGACTAAGTAATATAATGAGATACTTCATTTTGAGTCTTCCGTGGTTTGTTAATAATACGTAATTTTAAGGCACTAACTATATACCATTAAATTCACGAAAATCCAGCGCAAGCTAGTGCAGCCATGTTTTAAGGCTTAAGGGGTGAAAATCTGGTGAGTTTCAAGGATAATGGCGGCCATTTCAAAGAATCGACTGTCACGCATGCGGTGTTAAGCGTGATTGAAAGTATAAAAGACTGGAGTAAGTTATGAGTTGTGATTTTATCGCTTTGGCCAATAAAGGTGTTCAGGAACTGCACCCATACCAGCCAGGAAAGCCTATTTCTGAGCTGGAGAGAGAGCTGGGTATTACCAATATCGTCAAGCTGGCAAGTAATGAGAACCCTATTGGTATCAGTGCTAAAGCGAAAGCTGCAATAGAGAAGGAGTTTGCTGACCTGGCGCGCTATCCAGATGCCAACGGTTACTACCTAAAGGCTAAGCTGGCTGAGCGTACAGGTGTTTCTATCAATCAGATTACACTTGGCAACGGTTCTAACGACGTGCTTGAGCTTATTGCCCGTGTTTTTGTGGCACCAGAACATGAAGTGATCTTCTCACAGCATGCGTTTGTGGTGTATCCGATTGTGACCCAGGCTATTGGTGCCAAGAAGGTGGTTATTCCGGCTAAAGACTGGGGCCATGACCTTGAAACGACCGCTGCGGCAATCACGCCTAATACTCGTATGATCTTCATCGCTAACCCTAATAACCCAACCGGTACCTGGGTCAATAAAACTGACCTCAAAGCCTTTATGGACAAGGTTCCGGAAGATGTGATCGTGGTAGTGGATGAAGCTTATTATGAATATGTGGAAGATGCGGAATACCCTCAAACGATCCCATGGATTAAAGAGTATCCAAACCTGATCGTGACTCGCACCTTCTCTAAAGCGTACGGTTTAGCGGGCGTTCGTGCTGGTTATGCGGTAGCCAATGAAGAAATTACTGGCCTGATCAACCGTCCGCGCCAGCCATTTAACATGAACTCATTGGCATTGGCAGCAGCTGAAGCTGTGCTGGATGATCACGCTTACTTGCAAAAAGCCCTGGATGTTAACAAATCCGGTATGCAGCAGCTGATCAGCGCTTTTGATGAGCTTGGTTATGACTATATTCCTTCAGTAACCAACTTCATTACAGTCGACATGAAACAGGCAGCAGGACCTTTGTATCATCAAATGCTGGAGCAGGGCGTGATTGTTCGTCCCGTGGCCAATTATGAAATGCCCAATCACTTGCGCATCAGTATTGGTCTTGAAGAAGAAAATGCCAAGTTCATTCGCGTACTGCGTGAAATGACTAAGTAATTATCTAATGAGCGAAACTAATCAACAGGTGCCTGTCATTGCGATTGACGGGCCAAGCGGCTCCGGAAAAGGCACTATTAGTCAAATTCTTGCAACAAAGCTCGGCTATCATTTGTTGGATAGCGGAGCTTTGTACCGTCTTACGGCACTTTCGGTTATCGAGCAGGGCATTGACCCTGAAGATACTCAGGCCGTTGCCAATGCCGCATTAAACCTTAAGGTGGTGTTTGAGCCAAACCCTGATGGTGAGCAAAAGGTACTGCTCAATGGTCAGGATGTAGGCGTAAAACTTCGTCTCGATGAAACGAGTGCCATGGCGTCAAAGGTAGCAGCCATTCCAGAAGTAAGAGAAGCTTTATTGACCAGGCAGCGACAGTTTAGACAGGAACCTGGACTTGTGGCGGATGGACGTGACATGGGGACGGTAGTTTTTACCGATGCTGACTACAAGATTTTCTTGACTGCAAGCCCCGAAATACGGGCAGAAAGACGCTATAAACAGTTGATCGAAAAGGGCGTAGATGCTAATATTTCGCACCTTTTAAAAAGCATCATCGATAGAGATGAGCGTGATCGCACTCGAACTGTGGCCCCACTGGTGCCAGCAGAGGGTGCTTTTGTTATTGATAGCTCACAATTATCTATTGATGAAGTGGTTCAGCAAATCCTTGATTTTATAGGATTTTCTGAATAATTTTTAAACGCTGGCTTGCAAGGATGGTTGAGCTGGCTTAACTAACTGACCCATGACTATAGGACCATAGTGTGGTGATTTAAACAAGCCTTTGTTCGGTTTTTGCCGGCAAAGAATATCAGGTACTAACGAATGAGCGAAAATTTCGCACAACTTTTTGAAGAAAGTTTAGCAAACATAGAAATGCGTCCAGGTGCAATCATCACTGGTGTGGTGGTTGATATTGACAACGAAGTGGTTGTTGTAAACGCTGGTTTGAAATCTGAAGGTGTTATCCCACGTAATCAATTTTTAAGCGATTCGGGTGAGCTTGAAGTTTCTGTCGGTGATGAAGTACAAGTTGCTTTAGACGCTGTTGAAGATGGTTTTGGTGAAACACGCCTATCACGTGAGCGCGCTAAGCGTTTTGCGGCTTGGGGTGTTTTGGAAGCTGCTCATGAAGCGAACGAAACGATTAAAGGTGTTATCACTGGTAAAGTTAAAGGTGGTTTCACAGTTGACGTTCAATCAATTCGTGCGTTCTTGCCAGGTTCATTGGTAGACGTTCGTCCAGTACGTGATACAACACACCTTGAAGGTGTTGAGCTTGACTTTAAAGTTATCAAACTAGACCAAAAACGTAACAACGTAGTGGTTTCTCGTCGTGCTGTTATCGAGTCTGAAAACAGTGCTGAGCGTGAAGAGCTTCTTGAGAACCTGGAAGAAGGTTCAGAGCTTAAAGGTATCGTTAAGAACCTTACCGATTACGGTGCGTTCGTTGATTTGGGCGGTATTGATGGCTTGCTACACATCACTGACATGGCTTGGAAACGCATTAAGCACCCAAGCGAAGTGGTTCAGGTTGGTGACGAAATCGACGTTAAAGTTCTTAAATTTGACCGTGAGCGTAACCGCGTATCACTAGGTATCAAGCAATTGGGCTCAGATCCATGGGTTGATATCAATGACCGTTACCCAGAAGGTGCACGTCTACAAGGTCGTGTAACTAACCTTACTGATTACGGTTGCTTCGTTGAAATTGAAGATGGCGTTGAAGGTTTGGTTCACGTTTCTGAAATGGACTGGACTAACAAAAACATCCACCCATCTAAAGTGGTTAACTTGGGTGATGAAGTTGAAGTTATGGTTCTTGATATCGACGAAGAGCGTCGTCGTATCTCTCTAGGTATCAAGCAATGCGTACCAAATCCTTGGAATGAATTTGCTGCAACTCATAACAAAGGCGACAAAGTATCTGGTAGCATTAAGTCTATCACTGACTTTGGTATCTTCATCGGTCTTGACGGTGGTATAGATGGTCTTGTTCACTTGTCTGACATTTCTTGGACTGTTCCAGGTGAAGAAGCCGTTCGTGACTACAAGAAAGGCGACGAAGTTGAAGCGGTTGTTCTAGCCGTTGACGCTGAGCGTGAGCGTATATCTCTAGGTATCAAGCAGGTTGATTCAGACCCACTAGCTGAGTACCTTTCTGAGCATCCAAAAGGTAGTCTTGTTAAAGGTAAGGTTAAAGAAGTTGATGCGAAAGGTGCATTGATTGAATTGGCTGACAACATTGACGGCTACGTGCGTGCTTCAGATATCAGCACTGACCGTGTTGAAGATGCTAGCAAACACCTTAGCGTTGGCGACGAAATTGAAGCCAAATTCATGGGTGTTGACAAGAAAAACCGTAACTTGAACCTTTCTATTAAGGCGAAAGATGCTGCTGAAGAAGCTGCTGCAATCAAAGAATTCAGCAATGACTCTTCTGCTCCAGCGACCTTGGGTGACTTGTTGAAAGAGCAATTAGGCGACGAATAATCGCGTATTGATTGCTTATAGCATCATGATCCAAATCAAGCCCGACTCAGGTCGGGCTTTTTTGTGCTTAGAAAAAGTGTAAAAAAGATCATATAATTAAAACAGTTAGGTGCATTTTCAGGTAAAATCCACCATACTGTAACCATCAGGTTTAACGATGTAAGGATAATGCCCATGACAAAATCGCAATTGATAGAGCGCTTAGTGGATAAAAATCCACAGCTATCAGTACGTGATGTCGAACTGGTAGTGAAATCCATGTTAGATCAAATGTCGGAATCTCTGGCTGACGGAGACCGCATTGAGATCCGTGGCTTCGGTAGCTTTTCGCTACACTACAGAGCGCCACGCGTAGGCCGTAACCCTAAAACGGGTGAGTCGGTCAAGTTAGATGGTAAATATGTTCCACACTTCAAGCCAGGCAAAGAGTTGCGTGAGCGTGTGAACGATGGCCAGGATAAACCGATAAAGCCTTAATTACCTCTTAAATAAGCATTTCTGACAAAACGGAGAATACCTTGCGACAACTCTTCGCGATAATACTCTTCATTGCTCTGTTGATCCTGAGCACCGTCTTCGCACTTAATAATAATCAGCCGATTGTGGTTGATTACCTTTTTGCTGAGTCTGAGCTGGCCCTTTCTACCCTTATCTCCTGGGTAGCCTTAATAGGCTTGGTATTGGGTGTTCTGGCTATGGCTATTGCGGTATTTAAGCTTAGAGTTAAACTGAAGCGTTGTCAGAGCCGGCTAAATAAAGCTGAACAGGAATTGAAAAACTTGAGGACTGCGCCGGTCAAGGATACGGTTTGAGATGAATGATTGGTTTTTATATGGGGTGCTGGCGCTACTTCCCATTGCCGCATTTTCAGGTTACCGACTTGGCCGTAAGCAACGTAAAGAACAAAGCAGCTCCAACGGCAGCTTGTCCAGTAATTATATCAAAGGCTTAAATTATCTCCTGAACGAGCAGGCAGATAAGGCTGTTGATACTTTTATAGACTTGCTTACAGTTGATACCGATACTGTTGAAACCCACTTGGCGCTCGGCAATCTTTTCCGTAAACGAGGTGAAGTTGACCGCGCAATTCGTCTACATCAAAACCTCATTGCACGTCCTCAGCTTACAACCGAAGATCGTAATACAGCTCTGTATCAGCTTGGTCTTGATTATAACGCTGTAGGAATGTATGACAGGGCGGTTAGTCTTTTTGACGAGCTTTTATCAGACCCTGAGCATAAGTCTGAATCTCTCCATCAACTCCTGAATATCTATCAATTGACTAAAGACTGGGATCAGGCTGCTAAAATTGCTGAGCAGCTGCAGTCTTCCATGGGCGAAGAGCAATCCAAGCCTCTGGCCCATTTTTACTGCGAGCTGGCTGATCAGAAGCGAGGCGAAGGAGACATCAAGGCCGCGCTGGCAAATCTGAAAAAAGCATTATCAATCAATCCTGACTCAGTTAGAGCCAGTATGCTGCAAGGTGATATTTACTTGCATCAAAATAATTATAAGCAGGCTATTAAATCTTATCAGCGCATTCTTAAGCAGGACATTGCCTTTCTACCAGAAGCATTACCGAAAATTGCTGAGGCTTATACTGCCCAGCGTGATGATAAAGGCTATAAACAATTCCTGAATGAGAGTCTTGAACAAAATGCTGGCGTCTCACTATTGATAGAGCTTTCTAAAATTGTTCAGAAAGAGCAGGGTGATAAGGCTGCCGCTTTACTGATAGGTCAGTATCTACAAGACAAACCCTCCTTGAAAGGGCTCCACCGATTGATTTCTTTGCATATTGAGCATGCGCAGGATTCTGCGAAACCAAGTCTCCAGCTACTCGATGGTATCGTCGAGAAGTTGCTGCAAAGAAAACCGCGCTACGAATGTCAGAACTGTGGTTTCCACACCAAAGCGATCTACTGGCAATGCCCAAGCTGTAAAGAGTGGAGCTCTGTTAAACCCATTAAAGGTATAGAAGGCGAGTAATACAATGTCCGATCCTAAAATTCTGGTTGCGCTGGATTACGATAATCAGCAGCAGGCACTGGAACTAGTCGATAAATTGAAACCTGAACTGTGTGGCTTAAAAGTCGGCAAGGAGATGTTTACCCTGTTTGGCCCAGAGTTCGTCAAACAATTAGTTGAAAAAGGGTTTAAGGTCTTTCTTGACCTCAAGTTTCACGATATCCCGAATACGGTTGCGAAGGCCTGTAAAGCCGCTGCTGAGCTTGGAGTTTGGATGATTAATGTCCATGCCTCAGGTGGCAGTAAAATGATGCACGCAGCGCGTCAGGCCATAGAAGAGTGCGACAACCGCCCACTGTTGATAGCGGTAACTCTTTTAACCAGTATGGATGAAGTTGCCTATAGTGAAATAGGCTTCAAGCGCGATCTGCCGGAACAGGTAGAGCATCTGGCAAGTATCTCAAAATCCGCTGGTCTGGATGGTGTGGTTTGTTCTGCCTGGGAAGCAAAGCGACTCAAAGAGCAGCTGGGGCAAGAGTTTAAGTTAGTCACGCCAGGTATTCGCCCTCCAGGCAGTGAAATCGGTGATCAAAGCCGCATCATGACCCCTGAGCAGGCTATTGCAGCTGGTTCTGACTTTCTGGTGATTGGCCGGCCTATCACGAAAGCTAGCGATCCACTAAAAGCTTTGTACGATATTTCTGAAAGCATTGTGAGCTAGTTGTAATCATTATCTCCGAATAATATCCTCCACCCTGTCGCATCACAGCGACAAAAAGGATATTAAAAACAAGGAGATAACCATGAGAAAACTCGCTTTAATTCTTTCACTATTATTAGCTGTAAGCTCACAAACATTAGCTGCCAAGGAACCAGGCGGTTTGGCTGCTGCGAACGGTAAGGGAGCCTCTGAGCAAGCTTTAACCGTAAATATTAATACTGCCGATGCCAAAGAGCTTTCAAAAGTATTAACCGGTGTCGGTCAAAAGAAGGCTGAGGCCATTATCGATTACCGTAAGAAATTTGGCCCATTCAAATCGGCCAATGAGTTGACAGCAGTGAAAGGTATTGGCCAGAAAACGGTCGATAAGAACAAAAGCAAAATTAAGCTCTAAATATTCGCTATCAAAGCCCAAAGTGATTTGGGCTTTTTTGTATCTGGTACATTAATTAAGAACGGTCGATAGTTACTCTTGTGTTTGCTTTGATTTTAAAATTGACTGAAGGGCTGGCCCGTTCAGTAATCGCTTGGGCCATAACAGCCCAAGAATGATACCTTGAATAAAGCCGATGATGTGTGACTCTTCAACCACTGCGCCACCTAAAAAATCATCATACTCAGATTCAATACCTATAATCTGAGGCAAAAAGATTTTGATGCCAACGATAATTAGTAATATGCCACTAATTTTTACTCCTAACCTCAACTCTGCCGTAGCACAAGCCGCAATCAGTCCATACAAAGCGCCCGACATACCAACATAGTGAATAATATGTGGCGTCCATAGATGCATGGCCAAGATGTTAACAAAGTAAAGCAGTAGCACCCATCCAATCCAGTGAGACGTTTTTAACAGTGGTTGAAAGATAAAACTGATCAGCCACAGGCTAGCCAGGTTCATAACCGTATGCCAACCACCAAGGTGAACCAGGTTGGCAGTAATAAAACGCCACCACTGTCCATTCTCAACTAAAGCTCGATCGTAAGCCATCCATAAGTTAGATTGAGGCAAAAGCAAGTAGCTTGCAATGCAAATATGACTTAAGAGCAATGCAAATGCGTATTTTTGTAGAAATTGCGTCATAAAATTTTTTTATCAAATGTAAAATTTAGTTCACACTTTTAATAATCAACTGTGGCTAAAATTTGTACAGAGTAAATGGATTGCAAAAATGAGAACTGTTAGGAAATTCTTTTAAAAGCAATGAGTTAGTTAACGTTCCCTGTGCAATTTGTTTTTCTAAATGCTATGTGAGTAAATTCTATAGGCTTTTTTTTAGTAAATCATCCACTTAAGAGGAAAATATTATGTTTGAAACTATCGCTATGATCTGCTATTTATCTATCTCAGAACCACAATTTTTAGAAGCTCCTGAGTTCGAGCAAGCTCCAATCAGTAGTATCTATACTGGAGGGACTGGTGGTGAGCCAGGTGACGACCCTAAGAAAGAAAAAGAGAATTAATGCAAAATATAATTAATGCTTTAGATTTAAATGACTTAATTAGCAATGTTTTCACATTATCGCTATTGGGTTGTCTATTTTTGCATTTGCTGTTAACTAAGAACCAGCGCCTAGTAACGTTTTGCTTTGCGCTGGTCTTGATACAATTCCTTAACTGGGTAATCTATCCAGTTGTTTGGTCTCATGAATATGGAGCATATATTTGGTATGTAACATGGATGGTGACTGACATTTTGGTTCTGTTGTATGTTGCTATTCGTGCAGTTTTATCAGGAAAGGTTTTAAAAGAGGAGCTTGCAGTTTCTTTATTAACTGTCGTAGCAATTTTGTTCTATATTGCACGTTTTGTAGAAAGACATTTTACAGACTTAACAATAATAAAGGTTGTACAGGCTTATGCCATACCAGCCGTAAATATCTGCATCATATTAGCTTTATTAACACCAGTGGCTAAACAGCTGGTGGTAACATTAGGAAGAAAAATCAATGGCATTACTATTTTTGGCCTACGGTTTAGTGTTAGCAGCGTTCGCAGCAGCGCTGTTTTGGCTAATCCTGAAAGCTTATCGCGGACGAATCGACGTTCCTTATGATGAGTATTCGCTAGACAGCGAATATGAGTCTAATGGCAACGTTATAGATCTATCAGCTTTCCAACGAGCTGATATGATCGGTTTGCGTTTGCTACAGGAATATTCACAGATTGAATCAAGCAACTTGCCTGAGAAAGACAAGCTGCGAGAGATTTTATTGTGGAATCAAAAGCTACAGGAGTTTGAAACCAATAATCGACGTATTATTCAATCGCGTGGTTTCTTAAAGCCTATTCAGTTACAAAGCACTAAAGCGCCAACTGAGTTCAGCCGAACTTAGTACCAATAATATTTAAAGCATGAAAAAAGGCCTGCAGGAGCAGGCCTTTGGTTTATCTGTCTAAAACTCTTTTCGCTAACTCTAATAACTGATAGAGAGCTACTTCAAATTGGCGATTCTTACGCCAAGCTCTTCCTTGCTGCTATTGGCACGATAGTTTTGAAGAATCAATTCAGCTTTTTCTTCGGGAGAAAGGTTTATACCGCGAGTTGTTGATAATGACTCTACCAAGGCGATAATCTTGCCAAGTGTGTCAACTTCTGCCCCATAGTCTACCTGAGTGTAGTATTCACTCATTGGTACTAAAGACAGGCGGTATCCTAGTGCTCTAGCCAAACCATCGATTTTATGAACACCTGGATCAGATGTTTTCCCCTCTAAAATACGATAAATGGTTGATTGGCTGATGTGAGCCTTATGCTGCATGGAATAATCCGTTTCTCCAAGGCTTTGCATAAGTTGTTTTAGTTGATCAATTATTTCGCTCATTGAGATTTCCTAAAAAAGATGCAAATTCGGTTTGATTTGTATGCATATTTGCATTATTATTTAAACCAAGTTCTGAAATGCATTCGATAGCTATTTGTATCACAGAGTGAATCACAAATAAAGTATTGAATTGTATCGAAACAAAAGTTTCGCTTTCAGAAACGGGGTATATCCCCAATCAGTTTTCCTTCAGCTATATGGTGGGATTTGGCCGAGATTCTTTCTCGGCTTTTTTTTGCCCAAAATATCTAGTCATTTTGTTAGAGCAATTGCACCAATCACTCAGTAGTTCGGAAATCCCCGAAGGGGGAGACCCAGCGAAGCGTCATCCGACATTGCTAATCTCAGCTCCTGAGGCAATCGAGTTAATTTGTATTTGACTATTCACGCTGGTAAACTCCGCGCTCCTTTTAGCCAGAACCGAGTTTTAATGCTCATTAGTCCGCCATAGCGCACACTTATTCTCTTAGATAACACCCCTAGTTATCAATTGACTCGCCCCTGGCTGCGAGTATTTCCTGCTGGTTTTTAAATACGGCTTAACAGTCGTGATTCATATTTTACGGTTATTACAATGTTGCAAACTATCAAAAGAGACTGGTTCTCGAATATTCGAGGCGATCTGCTCGCCGGTTTAGTGGTTGCTCTGGCTTTAATTCCAGAGGCTATCGCTTTTTCTATTATTGCTGAGGTTGACCCCAAGGTTGGCCTTTATGCCTCTTTCTGTATCGCGGTTATCATTGCCTTTGTTGGCGGTCGTCCGGGGATGATTTCAGCGGCAACCGGTGCTATGGCTTTGCTTATGGTGACGCTGGTCAAAGAGCATGGACTTCAATATTTGTTGGCTGCTACGGTTCTTACCGGTATTTTACAAATAGCCGCAGGCTATCTTCGTCTTGATGGGCTGATGCGTTTTGTTTCCCGCTCGGTGGTTACTGGTTTTGTTAATGCTCTGGCGATATTGATTTTTATGGCGCAGGTTCCCGAACTGATTGATGTCACCTGGCATGTGTATTTCTTTGTTGCGGTAGGATTGGCCATTATCTATTTGTTCCCACTTATTCCTGTTATCGGAAAAATTCTTCCGTCGCCTTTGATTTGTATTGTCGGTATTACTATCGCTGTAGTGGCGCTGGGTTGGGATATACCGACGGTTGGAGATAAAGGCAAGTTGCCCGATACCTTACCAATTTTCTTGTGGCCTGATGTTCCTCTAAATCTTGAAACATTGATGATTATTTTCCCAACTTCCGCAGCATTGGCAGTTGTGGGTTTATTAGAATCGTTAATGACAGCGACTATTGTCGATGACTTAACTGACACGCCAAGTAATAAAAATCGCGAGTGTAAAGGTCAGGGTATTGCCAATATTGGTGCCGGCCTGATGGGCGGTATGGCGGGCTGTGCCATGATTGGCCAGTCTGTGATTAATGTAAAGTCAGGTGGTCGTGGGCGTTTGTCGACCTTTATTGCAGGCTCTGTGCTTATTGTTTTAGTGGTTTTTCTGGATGAGTGGATTAGCTTGATTCCGATGGCCGCACTCGTTGCGGTAATGATCATGGTCTCAATCGGTACTTTCTCATGGTCATCTATTAAAGATCTCAAAAAACACCCGATGTCTACCAATCTGGTGATGGTGGCAACCGTCGTCGTGGTTGTCGCAACTCATAATCTGGCAATCGGTGTATTCGTTGGTGTCTTGATGGCGGCGCTATTCTTTGCCAATAAAATTGGCCGCTTTATGATCATTAAACGTAAGAATGAGCAAAACGTGAGCTCACGCTACTATGAAGTGATTGGTCAGGTGTTCTTTGCTTCCTCGGAGAAGTTTATTGGTGCTTTCGACTTTAAGGAAGCCATTGAAGAAGTCACCATTGATCTGACGCATGCCCACTTTTGGGATATCACTGCGGTTGGTGCGTTGGATAAGGTCGTTATCAAGTTCCGTCGTGAGGGCACTCATGTTAATGTAATTGGACTGAATGAAGCCTCAAAAACGGTTGTCGATAAGTTTAGTATTTATGATAAACCGGAAGAGGTTGAAAAGCTGATGTCTGGACACTAGTCTGCACCTGAGGAGAATGATATGAAAAATATAATTGCCTGTATTGATGGTTCAGCCATGTCAGCTTCGGTGTGTGACGCAGCGGTCTGGGCGAGCAAAAAGCTGGAAGCACCTTTGAATCTACTCCATGTACTGGAAAAAACAGTCAGCCCTGAAAATGAAAACCTTTCAGGTTCAATTGGACTGGGTGCTCGAGAATCCCTGCTAGAGCAGCTAACCGAGCTTGATGAGAAGCGTAGCCGGATTGCGTTGGAGCATGGTAAGCATATGCTGGAAGATGCACGTCAGCGTGCTGTGGAGCAGGGCGCTACTAATGTTCTGATGCAACAGCGTCATGGCAGTTTGCTTGAGTCATTAACAGAGCTCGAGTCCAATATGCGTTTATTGGTTATTGGGCGCTTGGGCGAAGATCATGATATTTCAGCCCATACTATTGGCTCGCAGCTGGAAAGCGTTATCCGCGCCATGCATGTGCCGATTCTGGTTGCGGTAGGAGAGTTCAAAGCTCCGAAGAACTACATGATTGCTTATGATGGTAGCGACACAGCCAATAAAGCCATCGACCGCGTCGCAGCCAGTCCATTGCTGAAAGGATTGGAAGGGCATATTGTGATGGTCGGTGATGATAACGAAAATAATAATCAGGCCCTAAACCAGGCCACTGAGATTTTGAAAAAGCATGGCCACACTGTTCAGTCAGCATTAGTTGAAGGCGAGGTTATCGAAGCATTGAAAACCTATCGCCATAAGGTTGGCATTGAAATGATGATCATGGGTGCTTACGGCCATTCGCGCGTTCGCCAATTCTTCGTCGGTAGCAATACTCAAACCATGATCAGCAATAGCAACATTCCGCTAATTCTTTTGCGTTAAACCATTCCTTAAAACGCTACTTGCATAAGTGAGTAGCGTTTGCCGAATAACTTCCCTGCATTACAATTGAGCACATTCTAACTGCCGCCTACATGGCGTCTACACAACTTTTACATTGGACAACAAAAAAGGCCTTACATTGCTGTAAGGCCTTTTAAATATGGCTCCCCCTGCTGGACTTGAACCAGCGACATATGGATTAACAGTCCACCGTTCTACCAACTGAACTAAGGGGGAATTTTGCGTTCATCACTTTGTGTGCTGAACGGGGCGAGATAATAGACATATTTCGCTTAACGGTCAACACCCAAGTGATAATTTTTTTAAATTTAGGCCATTTTTCTGAGCCTAGCGATAGCTTCCTCAAGCGTTTCCATGCTTGCAGCATAGGATAAACGCAGGTGACCTGGTGCACCGAATGCTGAGCCAGGAACCAGTGCCAGATCCACTTTTTCGATTAATAGTTCAGCAAAATCAAGATCCGATTCACAGCCATGTTTCTCAATCAGACCCTGCATATTCGGGAACGCATAGAAGGTGCCGTCGCTCGGTAAGCAGGTGACTCCTTCGATGCTGTTCAAAGCGTGAACCAGATAGTCATGACGCTTTTTGAAAGCTTCGAGCATTGGCTTAATGCACGACTGATCACCAGCCAGTGCAGCTGTGGCCGCAGCCTGACTTGGAGCAGCAGGATTTGAAGTACTTTGCGACTGAATCTTTTTCATGGCGCCAATTAAATCTGCAGGTCCACCTGCATAGCCAATACGCCAGCCAGTCATAGCATAAGCTTTAGAAACACCATTCAATACAACTGTTCTGTCATAAAGCTTTGGGCAAACATTGAGAATGTTAACGAATGGCTCTTCGGTCCACAGAATATGTTCATACATATCGTCAGTGGCCACTACGATATTGGGGAACTCAAGCAAAACATCAGCCAGGGCTTTGAGCTCTTCTTTACTGTAGGCAACACCGGTCGGATTGCTAGGGCTATTGATGACAAACAATTTGGTTTTGTCAGTAATGGCGTTTCGCAACTGCTCCGGGGTGATTTTCAGGTGTTGCTCAATGGTGGTTTCAATGATGACCGGCCTGCCGCCTGCCAGGATGGCCATGTCAGGATAGGAAACCCAGTAGGGAGCAGGGATAATGACCTCATCGCCGTCATTGATTAGAGCCTGGCAAAGGTTGTAAAAACTTTGTTTGCCCCCACATGATACAAGGATCTGGTTGGCTTGATAGTCAAGGTTATTATCGCGCTTGAACTTGTCGATGACGGCCTGTTTTAGCTCTGGTGTACCGTCAACAGGTGTATATTTGGTTGCGCCACCGTGGATGGCTTCAATAGCCGCTTGCTTAATATGGTCCGGTGTATCAAAGTCAGGTTCACCAGTGCCCAATCCAACAATTGGACGGCCTTGAGCCTTAAGTTCTTTGGCCTTGGCTGCCACCGCAAGCGTTGGTGATGGTTTAACCAGTTTTACACGTTCGGAAAGTTGAATAGCCACCGTATCCCCTTAATTTGTTTGATCGATGTTGAGTGTGCGAGAATATCTGGCAATGATACTCCAACTTTTTCGCCCACCCAAGTTTTAGCAGCGTTGTTTTACATAGAGTGTATAAGTAAAAGTCATGAGCCAACAATTTGATATCCATTCACCGTTCCCGCCAGCAGGCGATCAGCCCAAAGCCATCAAGCAATTGCTGGAAGGGCTGGAAGACGGTTTGTCGCACCAGACGCTGCTTGGGGTAACCGGCTCAGGCAAGACTTATACTATGGCCAATGTGATTGCTCAAAGTGGTCGGCCGGCCATTATTATGGCCCCCAATAAGACATTGGCTGCGCAACTTTATGGTGAAATGAAGGAGTTTTTCCCCAATAACGCGGTGGAATACTTTGTCTCCTATTATGATTACTATCAACCAGAAGCCTATGTTGCCGCTTCGGACACCTTTATCGAAAAAGACTCGTCGATTAATGAGCATATTGAGCAAATGCGATTGTCCGCCACCAGAGCTTTATTAGAGCGCCGAGATACTATCATTGTTGCATCAGTGTCTGCTATTTATGGCCTGGGCGATCCCAAAGCTTTCCATAGCATGGTGATGCACCTGAAAGTAGGGGATGCGGTTGACCAGCGATTTATTCTTAGGCGGCTGGCTGAGCTGCAATACACCCGTAACGAATTTGACCTGCAGCGCGCTACCTATCGTGTGCGAGGTGATCTGATTGATATTTATCCTGCCGAATCGGAAAAACATGCAATAAGGATTGAGCTGTTTGATGATGAAGTCGAAACCATTCAAACCTTTGATCCGCTGACTGGCGAAGTCTTAAAACGCCTGACTCGCGTGACCGTTTTCCCGAAAAGCCACTATGTCACTTCGCGCCAGACCATTCTGGATGCTATTGAGCAGATCAAGGTTGACCTGAAAGAAAGGCTGGCCCAGTTTTATGAGCAGAACAAGTTGGTTGAAGCACAGCGACTTGAGCAACGGGTTAAGTTTGACATTGAGATGATGCAGGAACTGGGTTATTGCTCTGGCATCGAAAACTACTCACGTTACCTGTCCGGGGCACAGCCTGGCGAGCCACCGCCGTGTTTATTGGATTATTTACCACCTGACGCCTTAATGATTATAGACGAGTCACACGTCACCGTGTCGCAAATTGGTGCCATGTATAAAGGTGATCGTTCTCGTAAGGAAACTCTGGTTAATTACGGCTTCCGACTGCCTGCGGCTCTGGATAACAGACCTTTAAAATTTGAAGAATTCGAGCGGATAAGCCCACAGACGGTATTCGTTTCGGCAACCCCTGGCAACTATGAAGAGGAGCATGCCGGACAAATCGTTGAGCAGGTAGTGCGCCCAACCGGACTGATTGATCCGGAAGTTGAAGTGCGCCCTGTTGGAACCCAGGTGGATGATCTACTTTCTGAGATTCACCTTCGTGTGGAAAAGCATGAGCGTGTGCTGGTGACAACCCTGACCAAGAAGATGGCGGAAGATCTGACCGACTATTTATCTGAACACGGTGTACGCGTGCGTTACCTGCACTCGGATATCGACACGGTAGAGCGAATGGAGATTATCCGTGACTTACGTCTCGGCGAGTTTGATGTACTGGTCGGTATCAATCTGTTGCGGGAGGGTCTCGATATGCCAGAAGTATCCTTGGTTGCGATACTTGATGCCGATAAAGAAGGTTTCCTGCGCTCAGAGCGTTCATTGATCCAGACCATTGGCCGTGCTGCGCGTAACCTTAGCGGTAAAGCTATCTTGTATGCCGATAGAATTACAGGCTCCATGGAGCGAGCCATTGGCGAAACTAACCGCCGTCGCACGATTCAGCAGGAATATAATGAAAAGCATGGCATTACCCCTATTGGTGTCAGCAAGAAAATCACCGATGTTATGGACACCGGGCACAGCAAGAAAAGCCGTAAAGTGGCTGAAAAGCTGGGCCAATACAAAGTCAAATCACTTGCAGACGCGGTAAAAGAAATCGCCCAGATGGAAAAGCAGATGCTTGAGTTTGCCAAAAACCTCGAGTTTGAAAAAGCCGCCAAGCTTCGCGACGAGATACAGAAGCTCAGAGAAGCCAGTCTGGCAACCTAAATAAAACTGATTTGGACATAGTTCCCTCCCCTGAGCTGAACGGAAAGAAAACCTTTTCACAAAACAAAAGGGGTAGATTGAACCTTTGTTTAACTCCCTGCTCAGATGCTACAATGCGCCGTTAAGTTCAAGGTTGTATAGTCAACTAATAATAGAGTGTTAAGTCGAGGTTAATCAAAAGCGGCTATAGTAGTTCGAGAGTTTTATAAGATTGTTTAAGTTTTTGATTTTACAGGTGAAGGTCTGGGAGTATTAATGACAAAGATAGTCAAATTCAGCTTGCTACTTTTAGTGCTGTTCAGTCAGCATGCATTCGCGAGCCTTGATAAACAAGGCCTGAAGCAGTTTTTTCAGCATAAATTAGACAATATCAATTCCTTCATGCAGGAAAATCATGAAAAAGCCCTGCAGAACCCCTCTACCTTGATGACGTTTG
The DNA here is from genome assembly GCA_048268505.1 of Kangiella sp. Lineage (GTDB taxonomy): Bacteria > Pseudomonadota > Gammaproteobacteria > Enterobacterales > Kangiellaceae > Kangiella. The sequence goes on from JBLWVK010000003.1 coordinate 258,660, forward strand.
TTGATAACGACTTACTGACCGTCTGGTCAGCAAAAAATACTATTCGCGCTATGTTAGGCGCCCAGCGCTGGTCGCAATTAAGTCCTGAGCAGGAGGCACAACTTATCCGTGCCTATGAACAGACCATGCGTCGTTATCTTTACGAAGTCATGAGCCAATACCAGGGGCAGGTTGCTAGAGTTGACTCCATTAGACTAAATGGCAAGCAAAATAAGGGGTGGCTTACCGTTGTATTAGACAGCCCCTCATTGCCAGATCTCGCCATTGACCTGAAAATCTATAAAGAAGACGAGTCATGGACTATTTATGACTTTAGTTTTCAAGGAATTAGCTTCGTAAAAATGAAACAGAATTACTTCCAGGCTACCTTTGATCAGAAAGGGCTGGAAGGGGTTTTAGCCGATCTTAATAATAAAAATCAAGAATTTAACAAAAAGCTAAAGGTTGCTAGAAAGTGATAGATTGTGAAACCGGCTGGTATCTAATCCATTCTAAGCCACGCCAAGAGTTCAGGGCCGAAGAGCACCTTAAAAATCAAGAGATAAGCTGTGTTTTGCCTGTAATTGAAATCGAGAAAATTATACGCGGCAAAAGGCAAAAAGTGACCGAACCTTTATTCCCCGGCTATTTATTTGTTGAGTTACAGACGGATGGGCAGAATTGGTCCAAAATTCGCTCGACACGTGGTGTGCGTGACTTTGTTCGCTTTGGAGGAGTGCCGGGTAGAGTGCCTGATGCGGTATTGGAGCATTTGCAGCTTCTGGATACATCGAAACCACAGTTTGAAACTAATGCTCCAAAGACAGGGGACAGAGTTGTTATTACGGATGGTCCATTCAAGGATTTAGAAGGGGTTTTCAAAATGAGTAACGGTGAAGAGCGCTCCATCGTCTTGTTGACGATTTTGGGTAAAGTTACGGAGATGGAGCTCGAAAATACCAAATTGAAAAAGTTTTAACTTAAAGTAAATTAATTAAAACTTGCGGTTACAATAAAGTGCTATTTGACTATAATAGCGCGCGATTTGAAAAAATTGTAAAAAAAGCAGACAAAAATTAAACAGGCGAATATGCCAAGAAGGTGATTTGGGAGCCGAAACCCACGGGCGGTAGCGTACCCAATAGAAATAAATAAGATGGATATAACAATACTTTTAGAGCAAAAAAACATTAGTAAAATTAATAAGATAGCTATAGAAGCGGGGCAAAAGATTATGGCTATCTATGAAAAGAACTTTGATATTTACAAAAAAAAGGATGAGTCTCCTCTCACCGAGGCCGATCTGGCTTCACATCACCATATTGTTAACGAACTTGCAATCTTAGGTACTGAATATCCTATTCTGTCAGAGGAATCTTCTGACATTAGCTGGCAAGAGCGTCAAACGTGGCCGACCTATTGGCTTATTGATCCATTAGATGGCACCAAAGAATTCATCAAGAAAAACGGTGAGTTTACCGTCAATATTGCGCTAATCCATGAAAATGAACCTGTGCTAGGTGTGGTCTATGCGCCAGCAATAGATACACTTTATTATGCAACGACTAAAATAGGCGCCTGGAAGCAAGAAGCAGGTCGACTGGAGCAAATTAAGGTGGCTGACAGAGCAGAATCTCCTGTTAGGATTGTTGGCAGTCGATCTCATCAATCAGATGCAATGGTTGGCTATTTAAGTCAATTACCAGATTATGAAATGATCCCAATGGGGAGTTCGCTAAAGCTTTGCCTGGTTGCTGAAGGCAAGGCAGACTTATATCCTCGCTTAGGACCAACCTGTGAGTGGGACACTGCTGCTGCTCATGCGATAGTGAGCGCGGCAGGAGGTCGCTGCGTTATATTTGATGAAAACACCAACTTGGAATCTAAAGACCTGACATATAACACTAAAGAGTCTTTATTAAATCCATACTTTATTGTTAAGGGGCCTGTTATCAATGAATAAGTTATTGGGTATATCACTGAGCCTGGTGCTCGGTTTTATAGCATTGGCGTGTCAATCGAGCCATGCTGCACAAGATTTATCACAAGCCAAGCAACTGTGTGAAAACGCATCAGAGCAGCAGAGGAAAATGGCTAGAGCGGCTGGATATGACGTCGATGCACTATGCGAATCTCTTAAGAATCAGACATCCAGTAATACTCAACAAGCAACAGGAAATACCTCGATACTTCCAAGAGAAATTACACAGTTTCCTCTTGAAAAAGATGAAAAAGACTTAGAAACGGAACAAGAAGAAGTAAAGCCTAGAGTGGAGCAAAAGCTTGAAAAGTTTGGCTATGAGCTCTTCGCTGGTGTTCCGACAACTTATACGCCAGTATCTGATATTCCTGTCCCCTCTAACTACGTCGTTGGTCCTGGCGACGTCATTAATGTTCAGCTTTACGGCAAAGAAAATAACAGCTATGAGCTGACAGTTTCTCGGAGCGGAGATATACAGTTTCCTCAGCTTGGACCAATAAACGTTGCTGGGCTTTCATATACAGAGCTTAAAGAATCTTTAACACAACAAATTAGCGAACAATTTATCGGTGTTAAGTCGAATATTAGTCTGGGTGAATTACGTTCAATCCAGGTGTTTGTGTTAGGGGAGTCATTTAAACCTGGAGCGTATACGGTTTCATCACTCTCTACAGTGATGAATGCTTTATATGTAAGTGGCGGTATCAAGGAAGTAGGCTCCTTAAGAAATATTCAGCTAAAACGTAATGGACAGTTGATTAGCACTATTGATCTTTATGACTTTTTGCTTAAAGGTGATACCCGAGCTGATCGACGCTTGCAGTCTGGCGATGTAATCTTCATTCCTTCTGTTAAGAAAACAGCTTCGGTTGCCGGTGAAGTTGTCCGCCCTGCTATTTATGAAATAAATGATGAAATGACAGTATCTGAATTGGTAGAACTGGCTGGCGGTTTATTGCCAACTGCTTATGCGCAAGATGTTCGAATTGAAAGAATAGATGAGAAAAACAGAAAAACAGCTGTCGATGTCAACTTAATGACAATAGCTGGAAAGTCTACTGCAATTAAAAATGGTGATTTCCTAAAGATTTATCCTGTTGCAGATAAAAATGAAAATGTGGTTGAACTTTTAGGTCACGTACTGCGTCCTGGCTTGGTTGCATGGAAAAAAGGGATGCGGATTAGTGACTTGGTGCCGAGTGCTCAATACCTTAAGCAAAATGCTAATATTGACGCAGCCCTGATTATCCGTGAGACCAATGAGCTTGGTAGTCTCCAGCCGTTAAAAGTCAGCTTAAGAGACGTTCTAGAGGATCCCACAAGCAAAGACAACTTACTATTACAACCGAGAGATCGGTTTGTAGTATTGGCTAACGTTATAGATACGAAAGAATTAGAGACTAAACTAGAAGAATTCTTTGAAGAAGAAGAAAAATTTGAGAGCGAGCTTGATAAGCTAGAGTTGGCAGACTTAAAGACAGAACTAACTCAAGAATTAAGAATGGAAGTTTTAAAATCCATTAATATAGAGTTAATAAATCAAGCTGGTTTTGATTCTCCAGCGAAAGTCGTGTCAATAGATGGGCCGGTTAAGTTTCCTGGTCAATATCCGCTGTCAAAAGATATGACTATTATCGACCTTGTTCAATTGGCGGGAGGGTTTGCGGAATCAGCTTATACTTTAGAAGCTGAACTTACTCGTCAAGATTTATCCGACCCCCAGCAAGCAGATGTCCATCACATGCTTATTGACTTGCAACAAGAGTTTTTAGGTACTGTTCAATTTACATTGAAACCTCATGATCAAGTAAGCATTAAAGCAACGCCTGAATTCAGAGATGTGGCCAAGGTAGAAGTGCTTGGGGAGATCAAGTTTCCGGGGCAGTACACTATTCGCCGCGGTGAAACTCTTTCTCAGCTGATAAAAAGAGTAGGTGGCTTTTCTGAGTTCGCTCATGTAAAAGCAACTGTTTTCTCCAGAAAAGAGTTAAGAGAAAGGGAACAGGAGCAAATAAAACTATTGCAAGATAGGCTTCGTCAGGAAATTGCTGCAACCGAACTTGAGCAATCTAATATTGGAAAATCTGCAGACGTTACAAAAGCCGAATCCTTGTTAGATGTTCTTGATACTACAGAAGCTACTGGGCGACTTGTGATTGATATAGATGCGGTTCTGGAAGGCGCGGTCACAGACGTGGTTTTAAAAGATGGGGATAAGTTAATTGTTCCTGCCTTTAGACAAGAGGTTACAGTAGTCGGCGAGGTACAAGTACCAACGTCCCATTTATACAACTCTAATTTAGACTTTGTAGACTATATTGAAAGAAGTGGTGGTGAAAAAGACACTTCAAATTCTGACGCTATTTATATCGTAAAAGCAGATGGCTCTGTGGTGTTGCCCAATAAATCTTCCTGGTTAACGCACAGTGAAGCAGACATCGAGCCAGGAGATACGATTGTTGTACCTCTGGACACTGATAGAGTGGACAGCTTGGAGCTATGGACTAAAGTCAGTCAAATAGTCTATCAGATGGCTCTAGGTGCGGCGGCTATCAATAGTTTCTAAATTGCTAGGGCAGACAGACCTATATGTTTGCCCTGTATTAAGACCAATGAAAAAAACTCTAATAACATTACTCATATTTAGCGCATCCATATCTAAAGCTGAGCCTTGGCTGGATACTCGTGATGTTTGGCTACGAGCAGACATTGAAGTTTTAGCCAACGAAGGAATTATTAAAACTCCAATCACGACTTGGCCACTGCCATGGGCTCCGATCATAAAAGATCTTGAAGCGGCCTCAAAAACTGATTTAGATGAAAGTATATTACCGGTATTCCTAAGGGTTAAACGTAAAGCTAGGATTGAAACAGACACGGAAGTTTATAAGCGTCTAACATTCAAGGCCGGTAACCAGTCAAAACTGTTGCGACACTTCGGGGATGACCGACGGGAAAAGGCTGAAGTAACTAGTCGTTTAACGGGCATGAGCAAAAACTTTGCGTGGAATATCGAAGCCACAAAGGCCTTTGACCCTCTAGACGGTGAAGAAGAGAGACTGGATAGCTCTTACCTAGCGACCATCTGGGGCAACTGGATTATTACCGCAGGAGCGCAAGAACGATGGTATGGACCTGGTTGGGATACTTCCCTCCTTTTAAGTAATAATGCTAGGCCGGTTCCCAGCGTGTCACTGCAAAGAAATTATAGCGATGCCTTTGAAACGCCTTGGCTATCTTGGCTCGGTCCATGGAGTCTAAATGCTTTTGCAGGTCAGTTAGAAAGTGCTCGCTTTATCCCTCATGCAAAGTTATTAGGCATGAGTGTTACATTTAAGCCATTTGATTCATTAGAAATTGGCATACGCCGAACTGCGCAATGGGGTGGTGAAGGCAGGCCAGAATCTTTGTCAAGTTTAGTTGATCTGGCTATTGGCAGAACAAACTGCGACCAGATAGAAGATGGATGTGAAGACCGATTAGCTGGTGATGAAGCTGGTAATCAAGTCGCTGGTGTTGACTTTAACTGGCGCTTACCGACGGAAGATTATTGGGGTAGCATATACGGACAACTTATCGGAGAAGATGAGGCAGGTTATGCACCTTCAAGGAAGTTCTACCAGTTAGGTTATAAAACAAACTTTAATATTGGTGAGTTTTTCGTTACAAGTTATCTTGAATATGCTGATACCGAAAATGAATATGCGCCAAATGTAACCTACGAGCATGGTATCTATCAGACAGGTTATCGAACAGAAGGAAAAAATATAGGTTCAACTTATGATAACGATACACAAAGCTTAGGATTAGGCTTTATAGCTACACACAAAAATGGCGACCGATACAAACTAAGAATAACTAGCATTGACTTGAACAATGACGGGACAGGAAATCATACAATCACAGAATCAGCCATAAGCTTTACTCAAGTCGAACTTAAATATCAGCATCCAACGAGATATGGATTGTTAGGAATTGAATTGGATGTTAAGGATAAGCTAATCGACACGTTCGGCTATCAACAGGATAAATACAACATAGGTATATCTTGGACGATGGAGCTATAAGTATAATATTTAGTAGGGTACAAGCTACATGCTTGGCCAGACAAAGAAAATGTAGGAGCAGTTTTCGAACTGTTCAAAACCAAGAAAGTAATTATGAACTCAGAAAACAATCAGCAAAACATGTCAGGCTACTATTCGTCTCAACCGCACTATCAAGAAGATCAAATTGATCTTAGCGAGCTGTTCAGGATTATCTGGCAGGGTAAATGGTTGATTATTATTATTACCGTAGCTTTTGCTTTCGGCTCGGTACTTTATTCACTAAGCCTGCCAAATATTTATAGGTCGGAAGCTATTTTAACACCAGCTGAAGACTCTAATGGTGGTGGTTTGTCACGTATGGCTGGACAATTAGGTGGTCTTGCGAATTTGGCAGGTATTAATTTAGGCTCATCAAGCTCTAATAAGACGGTAATTGCTCTTGAAATATTGAAGTCCAGAGCTTTTTTGACAGAATTTGTCGAAAAATATGATATCTTGCCTGAGCTTATGGCTGTTGATAGTTGGAGTCGAGATTCGGGTTTAAAATATAACAAAGATATTTACGATCCTGTAGAGAATGCCTGGCTAAGAAAAGTTGAACCTCCTAGATCGACAAAGCCAAGTAGTTGGGAATACGTGAAAGTTTTCCGTGAATCAGTACTTGAGGTAGCAAAAAATGAAGAAAACGGCTTGGTTACTGTAGGCATCAATCACAAATCACCAGAAATAGCGCAGCAGTGGGTGACTTGGCTTGTAGAGGATATCAATAACAACATGCGTTTACGTGATATTGAGGAAGCTAAGCGCAGTATTGAATATTTGAATGAAGAGCTTCAGCAGACTTCTTTAAGCGACATGCAGCAAGTGTTTTATCAATTAATTGAGCAACAAACTCAAACAATAATGCTTGCCAATGTGCGCCCTGAGTATGTCTTCCAAATTATCGACCCACCGGTAGTGCCGGAGCAAAAAGCCAAACCATCCCGAGCGCTTATTTGTATTCTTGGTACCATGCTTGGTGGTTTTTTATCATTGATTGTCGTTTTTGTAAGATACTTTTTAAAAAAATAATTCATGTAGGATTTGTTCGTGACTAAATTTAAAGAAAACCTTGTTGAACGTTTGAACTCCAAGGAAGCCGTGATAGCAATTATTGGATTGGGCTATGTCGGCCAACCACTAGCACTCCGCTATAGTGCTCTGAACTATAAAGTAATAGGGTTTGACATTGATACAACTAAAGTGGCTGAATTAAATGCAGGACATAGTAGCATTGAGCATATCAGTGATGAAGCTATGGATAAAGCTGTCAAAAACGGCTTTGAAGCAACAACCGACTTTAAACGAGTGTCAAACTGTGATGCGTTGATACTGTGTGTGCCAACTCCTTTAAATAAATACCGTGAACCAGACATTAGCTATGTAACAAATACTACGGATATGATAGTGCCGTATTTACGGCAAGGGCAGGTTGTTTCACTAGAAAGTACAACCTATCCGGGCACTACAGAAGAAGAACTACTCCCAAGGGTCGAAATGGATGGACTAAAAGTTGGTAAGGATATTTTTTTAGTGTATTCGCCTGAGCGTGAGGATCCTGGTAATCCTAACTTTAATACTCAAACGATCCCAAAAGTTGTCGGAGGACAAACAAAAAATTGTCTTGAAGTAGGGGTAGCACTATATGAGCATGCAATCGATAGAGTAGTGCCGGTTAGTTCTACAAAGGCAGCAGAGTTAACCAAGCTATTAGAGAATATCCATCGTGCAGTAAATATTGGCTTAGTCAACGAAATGAAAGTTGTGGCTGACAAGATGGGGATTGATATTTTCGAAGTGGTCGACGCTGCAGCAACTAAACCATTTGGTTTTACGCCTTACTATCCTGGACCAGGGTTAGGTGGACACTGCATACCTATTGATCCATTTTACTTAACCTGGAAAGCCCGTGAGTATGGTTTAAATACAAGGTTTATTGAACTATCGGGCGAAGTAAACCGTGCCATGCCAGAGTACGTAGTAAATAAACTGTTGGAAGGTTTAAATAAGTATCAAAAATCACTGAATGGTAGTCGTGTTTTAGTACTCGGTATCGCGTATAAGAAGAATGTCGATGATATGCGAGAGTCCCCCTCGGTCGAAATTATGGAGCTACTTCGCGATAAGGGGGCTGAAGTTTCTTACAGTGACCCTCATGTGCCTAAATTCCCGAAAATGCGAGAGCATAGTTTTGAGCTAAATAGCATCGAACTGACGCCTGAAAATTTACGAATTTTCGATGCCGTTATTTTGGCAACTAATCACGATAAATTCGATTATGAAGCAATTTATGAACATGCACAGTTAATTATTGATTCTCGCGGTCAATACAGAGGTTTAAATGGAAAGGTGATAAAAGCGTAATGGGGACAATGAATAAAGATAGTCAGAAAAATTTTGCTTTGATTGGTGCTGCGGGGTATATAGCACCACGTCATATGAAAGCGATTAAGGAAACTAAGAATCATCTCAGCGCAGCCTACGACATTAATGACTCTGTTGGGATTATTGACAGTATTTCGCCAGAGAGTGAGTTCTTTACGGATTTTGAGCGTTTCTACGAGCACGCATGGCAACTCAAGCGAAATGAAAGTACAGCTCTTGATTATATATCCGTTTGCTCACCTAATTATTTGCACGCAGCGCATATAGCTGCAGGACTTAGGTTAGGATGCGATGTTATTTGTGAAAAGCCACTGGTCCCCACTTCAAAGGACTTAGATGAGTTAAGGTTTGTAGAACAGGAGACAGGAAAAAAGGTATACAATATTCTCCAGTTACGTCATCACCCAGCAATCCTTGAATTAAGAGAAAAAGTAGCTGATGCGAATAAACTTGAAAAGCATGAAGTTGAACTGACCTATATCACTTCTCGCGGAAAATGGTACTTAGAGAGCTGGAAGGGTGACCCAAGAAAGTCCTTCGGTGTTGCGACCAATATAGGAGTGCACTTCTTTGATATGTTGCACTTTATTTTTGGGAAGCTCGAAAAAAACGTATTGCACTACAGCGATGAACTTAAAGCTTCGGGCTATTTAGAGTACGAGAATGCTAAGGTTAAATGGTTACTCTCTATTGATGCTAATGATTTGCCAGAAGAGTTAAAAGGGAAAAAGCCAACATATCGCACAATCAATTGTGACGGTGACGAACTTGAGTTTTCTGGTGGCTTTACGGATTTGCATACAGTGAGTTACCAAGAAATATTAGCTGGCCGAGGATATGGCATTGAGGACGCTCGTCACTGTGTCGAAACGGTTGAAAGTATACGAACCCAAAAGGCTCAAAAAGCTGAACCTGAAGAAGCCCATCCTATGTTAAGTCATTTAGTAAAAGCTTAGGAGATACCATGAGCTACTTTAAGCACGAAACAGCTATTGTTGACGAAGGTGCAGAGATAGGTGATAAAAGCAGAGTTTGGCACTTCGTTCATGTATGTAGTGGAGCAAAGATCGGTAAAGGTGTATCACTAGGCCAAAACGTGTTCGTTGGTAACAAAGTGATTATTGGAGATAATTGTAAAATCCAGAATAACGTTTCAGTTTACGATAACGTTTATTTGGAAGAGGGGGTCTTCTGTGGCCCCAGTATGGTTTTTACTAATGTCTACAATCCTCGTTCACTCATAGAGCGCAAAGATGAATATAAAGATACTCTGGTAAAAAAAGGCGCTTCGCTTGGAGCAAACTGTACAATTGTATGCGGCATCACTATTGGTGAATATGCATTTATTGGAGCTGGTGCGGTTGTAAATAAAGATGTTCCAGCTTATGCGTTAATGGTTGGAGTGCCAGCAAGGCAGATTGGCTGGATGAGCGAGTATGGTGAGCAGTTAGACTTACCGGTAAATGGAGAGGGGATAACGAAGTGTTCTCATACTGGCATCACTTACTCTTTGAAAGACAATATCCTAACGAAAATTCAATAGTAGTTTACCAACAATAGGTTAGTAGATACGTATGCAATTTATTGATTTAGCGGCTCAGCAAGCACTTATAAAAGATAAGATAGATGCTGGTATTGCCAAAGTATTAGCTCATGGTAAGTACATTTTAGGTCCGGAAGTTCAAGAGCTGGAAGAAAAACTCATGGAATATACCGGTGCAAAATATTGTATAACGGTAGCAAACGGTACTGATGCACTTCAAATAGCACAAATGGCCCTGGGAATAGGTCCCGGTGATGAAGTTATTACTCCAGGCTTTACGTATATTGCTACTGCAGAGACCGTTGCGCTATTGGGTGCAAAACCTGTATATGTAGATATAGACTCTAAGACTTATAATATTGATCCTGAATTAATAGAAGCGGCAATTACCGAAAAAACTAAGGCCATTATCCCAGTATCACTTTATGGCCAGCCAGCGGACTTTGATCGGATTAATGAGATAGCAAAAAAGCATGATATCCCAGTTATTGAAGATGCAGCACAAAGCTTCGGTGCAAACTATAAAGGTCGCAAATCCTGTAATTTAAGTAATATAGCCTGCACAAGCTTCTTCCCAAGTAAACCATTAGGTTGTTATGGAGACGGTGGAGCAATCTTCACTGATGATGAAGATTTAGCTACAGTAATGCGTCAAATAGCAAGACATGGACAGGACCGTCGTTACCACCACATTAGGGTAGGTGTTAATAGTCGACTAGACACACTGCAAGCGGCAATTTTATTACCTAAACTTGAGATACTAGACAATGAAGTCAAATTGCGAAACGAAATTGCTGATAACTACACTCGTCTTTTAAATGAAGCAGGAATAATAAATACGCCATTTATAGAGACTTACAATACATCTGCATGGGCGCAGTATACAATTCAAGTGGATAATCGGGAGTCGGTACAGGCTAAACTGAAAGAAAAGGGTATACCGACAGCGGTTCATTACCCTATACCTCTTAATAAGCAGCCAGCAGTTGCAGATCCAGGCTCGAGTCTTGAGGTAGGGGATAAATTAGTCGAGAGAGTAATGAGTCTGCCGATGCATCCCTATTTAACCTCAAAAGAGCTGACGGCTGTAGTGGAGTCCTTAGGGCTTTGAAGTCGGCACTGACAAAGCTACTCCCAAGCAGCAAATTTGCTCGTAGTGTTTCTATACTGGCTGGCGGTACTGCCGCTAGCCAGTTAATTGTTACGGCAGCCGCTCCTATATTGACAAGGCTATATACCCCTGAAGATTTCGGTTTATTGGCAGTTTTTGGTGGCATCTTAGGAATTCTTGGGGTTTTGGCCAGCTTGAGATATGAGTTAGCTATACCATTACCTGAAAGTGATGGAGAAGCAGCGAATATAGCACTGCTGAGTACTTTAGTGGTCTTTTTCATAACCGCTTGCTCAGTAGTTGCGGTATTGTTTTTTGGAAAAAAATTAGCCGTGTTACTTAAGACTCCAACATTGGAGCCTTATTTATGGTTGGTTCCGGTTGGTCTGCTGCTCAGCGGAATCTATCAAGTATTTCAATATTGGGCTATAAGGAAAAAGGCATTTACGGGCATTGCACGCACAAAGCTATCCCAATCAATTGGAATGGTCACTACACAAGTCGCAGGCCATACATTTGGGCCAATTGCTTTACTCGTAGGTAGATTGGTTGGGCAAAGTGCTGGTGCTATAGGATTAATAAAATCAGCATTTAAAAGAAGTCGTTCGGACTTTAAAAATACTAATTTTCGGAAAGCTTGGCAGGTGGGAGGGAAGTACAAGAACTTTCCTTTGATAGGTACATGGACAGGTTTAGCGAGCTCTGCAGGGCTAAATCTAACCCCTTTGCTCATAGCTGCCTTTCTAGGCTCAGGAGCGGCGGGTCTTTTCGCGTTAGCACACCGAGTCCTTTCACAGCCTATGAGTGTTGTTGGAAAAGCCGTAGGTGATGCATTTTATCAAAAAGCTTCAGAGGCCCACCGGACCGGAGAACTGGGGCAAGCTGTAAGTGACGTTTATTCTATTTTAGTGAAACTAGCTTTAGGTCCCGCCATTACAATATTTATAGTTATTCCTGATTTATTTAATCTAGTCTTTGGTGAAAGTTGGATTTTGGCTGGTGAGGTTGCACGTTGGATGACTCCATGGTTATTTTTTCAATTTATCGTATCACCTTGTACAGGGATATTTCCGATTATTGACAGGCATGGGATAGCTTTAAGGTTCCAATTAAGTTTGTTGGCTGCATCTCTTATTGGAACAATAGTTGGTGGATTTTACTTCAAAGATCTGGTTTGGGTTGTCGCCCTAGTTTCTGGATTGAGTAGTATTGTCTATTTGTGGCGGCTGGTAATGACATTCAGAATTGTGAATAGAAGTGGCTGGAGTAGCATTTCTTCAATTTTTAAGGCTGTTCCTGTGTCCATTTTGATAAATCTACCAGTGATTTTGGTTGCCCTTTTCTTTATGAAAAGCAATGTATTGCTATTGTCTTCAGCATTTATGAGTATGCTATTCTGGTTTTTCTTTTTAGTTAAAGCAATGGCGAAGTCAAATTATAAAGGTACTTAAAGATTTAAATGTTGTTGCTAAAAAGAATAAAAAACAAAGCGTCCTCGGTTTGTATAAGGTCTCTATCACCACTCATTAACATTTGGGAAGAAATACAGTTTCGGGTTCCTCATGAATCAGCACCCAATCCTATATTTATAGTAGGTGCTCCTAGAACTGGCTCAACTATACTTTACCAAGCACTAACTAATGTGTATCAGTTTGCTTATATAGATAATACCACATGTGCCTGGCATAGAAATCTTCGTTTTGGTTTGTGGCTTAGTCAACGTAAGTACGGCTCTAAACCACATAACAACTTCAAAGCTGAGCACGGTAATACACAAAAATTCGGGGGGCATGCTCCAAGTGAATGCGGTCACTTCTGGTATCGTTGGCTGCCTCAAAATCGCCACTTTATTGATCACCATGAAGTGACAGATAGTATGGTGGCAGCTATCCGTAATGAGATACTAGGAGCCTCTGCTTACCTTAATAAGCCACTTCTATTTAAAAATTTGAATGCTGGTCAACGCTTGCGTTTAATCCACCGTTGTTTTCCGAATGCGAAGATTATATTTGTAAGGCGCGATCCAAGGTTTGTCATACGATCTATTCTTAGAGGCCGGAAGAAAGTTGGTATAGGTAAAGGTCGATGGTGGGGAATCATGCCCAAAAATTTCAAGGACTTGCTAAGCTTACCTGAAGACTCGATGTGCGCAGCTCAAGTTTATTATCTTGAGAAGCAGATTGAAGAAGATCTTTCTTTATTCCCCTCAGAGAATGTACAAGAGGTTCATTATAATGAATTTGATGAACACTTAATTCATGTCATAGGAGCTTGGGCTGAAGCTAAACCAAGGGTGAAAGCAAGCATTCCTAAATTCAAGAAAGATAACCTAGATCAATTAACTTCACCAGAACTAAATGACTTAAATCGATTAGTAAAATCATATGCGTTCAAGGAGGGCTTGTTTCTTTGAAAGAAAAGTATCGTCAGTTCTGCGAGAAAGAGCGTTCTATTCCAATTTTTAGTCAAGCCTGGTGGTTGGATTCCGTCGCTGGGGATAACTGGGACGTCTGCATTGTAGAAAAAAAAGGGCATGTTCATGCCTCTATGCCATATGTTCTAACCAGAAAATATGGGTTGACTTATTTAGGCCAACCTCCATTAACACAAAATCTCGGCCCTTGGTTTAAACCGTCTAACGCGAAATACAGCAAGAAACTTTCGCAACAAAAAAATCTGATGGAAAGTTTGATAGAACAGTTACCGAGGTATCACTCATTTACACAGAACTGGCACTACTCGCAAACAAATTGGCTACCATTCTATTGGCGTGGGTTTGATCAAACCACACGTTATACTTATGTTATTGATGATTTGTCTGACGTCAATAAAGTGTTTGAAGAATTTGAACACTCTAAGCGAAAAAATATTAAGAAAGCGGAAGGCTTAGTAAATGTGGTGTTCGATATTAGTGCGGAGGACTTTTATAAGAATCATAAGCTTACTCTGGCTAAGCAAGGGAAAAAAATATCTTATAAATTTGATTTGTTCAAAAGAATTTATGAAGAAAGTTATAGAAGAGAGCAAGGTAGAACTATAGCTGCTTATGATGGTGATGGAAATCTACATGCAGCACTTTTCGTTATTTGGGACGACATGAGTGCATATGACCTCATTAGCACCATAGATCCAGATTATAGGACATATGGAGCTGCATCTGTTCTTATAAGAGATATGATTAGTTATGTTTCTGGATTTGTGCAGAAGTTTGACTTTGAGGGATCAATGATAGAGTCCGTTGAGCGCTCTTTCAGACAATTTGGGGCTAAACAAACCCCTTATTTTACTGTTACCCACAAACCCTCAAGGCTGCTTAGAACAGCTCAGTGTTTTAAGACTTTATTAAAGGGCTAGCTATGTCAAAGTTTACTGTGGCCGCTCTGTGTTGGTTAGAGCTTTTACTCCAAGAGCGCTTTGGTCATGAGTTTAACTTGCAAGAGCGTAGGTCTAACTTAGTGCTTAAGATTTCTGGCAGTAATTCAGAAATAAGATTAGGCCCGCTACAATCTATTTTCCATGAGTCTAGTTCTGACTTTCCCTGTTATAAGTGGGTAGCTTCTGAAGAAGGGTTTGAAGGAAGAGTCGATGACGTACTTTATGCACCGTCGGAGATTAAGTTGCCGACGCCATTGATTGGGATGCATGAATATGGCGCTTCGATAAATTACGATATTTTGGGTTTGACATATTGGATGTTGACGCGTTTGGAAGAAGTTGGTCGTCAAGACCTAGATGAGCATCAGCGATTCCCAGCTACTTCTTCTCACGCATATAAGAACGACTATCTTGAACGCCCCATTGTTGATGAGTGGCTAATTATTCTAGGGCAGGTAATTGAGCGAGTTTGGCCTGATATTGAACTAAAAAAGAGTGAGTTTCGCGTAAAAGTGTCTCACGATGTAGATTCACCTAGCCAGTATGCCTTCAAGTCTTGGAAAACGATTAGTAGAATGATGGCTGGTCACCTCTTAAAGAGGTCGGACTTTAAAGCTTTTGCCATGACTCCGTATGTAAAGCTACTGACTCGCAGCCAATTGATTGATATTGATCCATTTAATACCTTTGATTGGTTGATGAATGTTTCGGAGAGGAATAATTTGCAAAGTGCATTTTATTTTATATCTGGCCGCACAAACACTGTTAGAGACGGTGACTATGAACTGGAGCATTCAGTTATTAGGAACCTTATACGAAGAATTCATGAGCGTGGGCATGAAATCGGCTTGCATCCTAGTTACGAAACCTTTCAGAATTCAGAGTTGATTAAACAGGAGGCTATGCGACTAAGAAGTGTTTGCGATGAAGAAGGTGTCGCGCAAAATAATTGGGGAGGGCGTATGCATTATTTACGTTGGGAGCAACCTACAACCTTAAGGGCTTGGGCTGAGGCTGGAATGGATTATGACTCCACTCTTGGCTATGCTGATAGACCTGGCTTTCGATGCGGTACCTGCTATGAATACTCGGCCTTTGATCCTATCGCACAAGAGTCTCTGAGTTTGCGTATAAGGCCGTTGGTGGTGATGGAGTGTACAGTTATTGATAGCTCCTACCTTGGATTGGGTGTTACCAAGAGTGCAGAAGCTAAGATTAAGTTACTTAAGCACCGTTGTCGGGTTGTGGGTGGTTGTTTTGGTTTTCTTTGGCACAACTCTTCTCTAAAAAATTATGCTTTTAAGTCTATGTATGAAAATATACTACGAGCTTGATTGATGGTTCCAATAAAATACACGAATTGGCTGATCCCCATAGTATGTATTCAAATAATAACACTGTTTGGGTATTTCGGAATCAATATATCAAATGTTGGAGATAAGGGTACTGCGTTGCCAGTTCTTGGCATATATATATTTACCTCCATGCTCCTGTTTGGTTTATTGTTGCTGCAAAAAAAAATCTACATCCGCTTTCATTTAATATTATTCTTATTGATTGTAACTTGGATTTCGTTTCGAATAATTGTTGATACACAGGATATCAACCGTTTAATACAAACTACGATTGCAACAACCGGTGGTATACTTTTATTTTACCTTTTGGGTGGTTGTTTAAGTATTGGATTTAAGCAAGCTATAGTTGGCAAGAAAAATGTAATGCTAACCAAGCTAGCGTTATTACTCTTCTTTACTATTTTACTTTGGTTGCTTTTTGATTTTTCTCAACGGATGCGAGAAAACTTGTTTTTGTTGAGCGATATAGATGGAGTTTATCAGCGCCCCGGGAATTTTCTATCAATACTATTTATAACAGCTTCTTACTTATATCTAAATCAATCATTAAAACTAATTGAAGTCAACTCAAAGGTTTTAAGTAAAATAGTATGGCTTACAATTTATACATTATCTGCTTTAATCGCTTTAGTAACCTCTCAAATGATTGGATCCAATAGTGCTACTGCCATCACTCTTGGCGTCTACCTTATTACACTAGTGATGACGTTAGTGGCCGTTAGGAAAAATATCTTCAATAGTTATTTCCAAGAAAATCTTGCACTGCCCTTATCAAAGAAGTTAGTTAAATACTTACTGGGCACCTCATTAATCGGTCTCGCATTCTTTATTGCAATACTCGCGTTGATTATTTATGTGACAGACTTTGATTTAACTAAACTTCGCGTTTTTGGCTTTGGCAGTGGAACCAATACCTCATTACAAACCAGGGTGGATATTTTATTGGAAGTGGGTACCACTCAGTTAGAATATGCGCCGTTTTTGGGTAACTACAATGTTGCATATTTGACAACTGGTATAGAGGGCAAAACATTGCATAGTTTTTTACCGTTTGTTATGGCGAACCTTGGAGTAGTCGGATTATGGGCAATTTTGATACTGCTCTATATAATATTTAGACAGCTATATAGAGAAAGTAAGTTTAGACAAGATAATGTGATAGTCTCCTATCATAATAATATGATAGCAATATATGGCTTGTTTTTATTATTGTTCGTTTTTTTGTTTGCAAATATCGCAACGGGAGTTTCTTGGCCGGTACTTTGGTTTGTAATTGGTTTTGTGTCTGAACCTTTTGGATTTAGTAGATGATAAGAATAGCAAATATAGTGCTTAATGATTTCACAAGCGATAGTAGAGTTCTTAAGACCTCTAAGTCCTTAACTAAACTTGGTTACAAAGCTTTTGTAGTAGCGATTCATGGTGATGGTTTGGAACAAAAGGAGTTTGTTGATGGGGTTTATGTTGAACGAATTAAACTTACTTCGCGCCCTTGGGGAAAGTTTAAATTAGTTCAAATTATAAAATATTTAGAGTTTATGATTCGTGCGTTTTGGCGGTTTAGAAAAGTTGATGCCGTCCATTGCAATGACCTTGATGCGTTACCTGTAGGACTTCTTATAAAGCTATTCAGAAGAAAAGTTAAAATTGTATATGATTGCCATGAATATGAGACTGAGATTAACGGTTTAAATGGTATTGAAAAAAAAATTAAGTTTTGGATGGAAAAGTTCTTAATTAGATTTGCTGATAAGGTTATATGTGTTAGTGATTCCATCGCCAGTGAATATATGCGCCTATACAATATCCAAAAACCTTATCTGGTTCTGAACTGCCCTGAATATATAGAGCAACCCAAGCGAAATCTGTTTCGCGAGGAACTTAGAATTTGTGAAGAACAAACAATTTTTCTATATCAAGGCGCATTGAGTAAAGGGCGTGGAATTGAACTATTGCTAGAAGCTTTTTCTAGTTTGGATTCAGATGACAATGTGCTGGTATGTATGGGGTACGGCCCATTAGAGGAATTGATTCGAGAAAAAACTAAAGCTCATAAAAACATTTTCTTTTATCCTGCTGTCCGTCCGGAAGTATTATTAAATTATACCAGCTCGGCAGATTATGGTATTTCTTTCATAGAAGATTCTTGCCTAAGCTACCGCTACTGTTTACCCAATAAAATGTTCGAGTACCTAATGGCTGGACTTCCTGTTGTGGTCTCTAACCTTTACGAAATGAAGCGTCTGGTAGAGTCAGAAGGTGTGGGCATCGTTGCAAATGAAAATACAGTAGAAGGCTTTACGCAAGCGATTGCTGAATCATTACAACAGAATTATATAGCGACTCAGAAAAATGTATATCTAGCCCGAAAAAAGTATTGCTGGGGTGAGCAGGAAAAAGTATTAAGAGGGATATATAATGCTATTGAAACCTAGCATGTTGCTTTTCCTCTATATTATACCCACGTTATGATATCCGTATTTATTTTAAAGAGTACCCACTGTTGGTGAAATTTAACTTCGCTGGGTATTGATGGTGGCGAATGTGTGCAAGATGCATGGCCTATTCTTGCCTCTGCACCGAAAAAGTTTCTTTGCGTTAAAATCATTATGGGAATCGCGACATGCTATTATTCATTTCACTTGTCGTCGTTTACTTTGCATTGTTTAAAATAAATTTATTGGTCTATGTCAGGTATTAGCGCGGCAGGTATATATTACATATCATACCTAAAGCTTCGTGAGAGTCATTAATGAAAGAGTTCATACTTTTGCTTTTTTCAAAAGCGATTAAGAAACTACATATCTCGTCACAACGTAGATGCAGTATTCATAAATCAGCTAGATTGATGGCTGGTGGATTGTATTACGATGTTGAGATAGATAGATATTCCTATACCGGTTATGGTTGCAATATTGTTAACTGTTCAATTGGAGCCTTTTGTTCGATTGCTGATGATGTAAATATCGGTGGTGCTTCTCATCCCGTTTCCCATGTTTCTACAAGTCCTGTTTTTCATGCTGGGAAAAATATTTTGGGTAAAACGTTTCACCCTCACCAATTTGATACCAGTAGAAAAACCACCATAGGCAGTGATGTATGGATTGGTTATGGTGCAATTATAAAGGCAGGTGTCAGCATTGGTACAGGAGCAGTTATTGGTGCAGGGAGTGTTATTACGAAAGACATACCTGCTTATGAAATTTGGGCCGGAAACCCTGCCAAACGAATACGCGCACGGTTTTCCGAAGAAATAGTAGCGAAGTTGGTAGAGAGCAAATGGTGGGAAATGCCAGAAGAGTGGATTTCGCGTCATGCACCATTGTTTTCTGATGTGGAGAAATTTATCAAACAGATTGAATCTAAATGAAAATAATACATTTATGTCTTTCATGTTTTTACATAGATGATAGAGCTTATCAAGAAAATGAATTGATAGAGGAGCACTCTAAACAGGGACATGAAGTATTGGTGGTTGCATCAACCCATATTCATGATGAGGAAGGTAGAGCTATATTTACTGAGCCTGGACAGTATTATAGTGAAAACGGTATTGAAGTTATACGATTGCCCTATCATCCTTTAATTCCTAAAGCATTAGCTAAAAGTTTGCGAGTACACAAAGGGGTTAATCAAATATTAGAGGAGTATTCTCCAGATGTTATTTTTTTTCATGGGATGTGCGGGTGGGAGTTGGTTACCGTAACCCGCTATAAGAAAAGTAACCCAAAGGTAAAACTATATGTTGATAACCATACAGATTTCATCAACAGTGCACAGGGTTTTGTTTCTAAATGGGGGCTTCATTATCTCTATTACCGGCCTTTGGTACATAAGTGTTTACCTTATATTGAAAAAGTTTTATGCATCTCTAAGCTAACGGAAAAATTTGCTGAAGAATTTTATGGGATCCCTAATGAAAAGTTGGAATTTTATCCACTAGGTGGCCATCCGGTACCAGATGATGAGTACAAAATAATTCGCTCTACTACGAGGATGAGTCTAGACCTAACTAATAATACCATAGCTTTTATTCAGTCGGGCAAGCAGTCTGCTCAGAAAAAAATTCTTGAAACTTTAGAGGCCTTTGTTAGAAATAAAAACCCTCAGTTTCGACTTTTTATTGTTGGTGCCCTGGTGAATGATGTTAGGGACAAGGCTCAAAAGTTAATTGATTCTGATAACCGAATTCACTTTCTTGGTTGGAAGAAACCAGGTGAGCTTAGAGAGCTGCTTTGTGCCAGCGATGTTTATTTGCAACCAGGGAGCCAGTCTTCTACCATGCAAACCAGTCTTTGTTGTTATTGCGTCCCTGTCCTTGCTGATATTGAAGGCCATGAAATATACACTAAGAACAATGGTTGGCTGGTGAGGAGTATGACTGATATTGAAGAAGTACTGGAAAAAATAAGTTCCGGTGTTGTCGATTTAGAGGCAATGAAGAGGGAATCAAAAAAACTGGCCAAGAATAAACTGGATTATGCTGTATTGGCCAAGCGTATTCTTTATTAAAGGTATGGTAAACAAAATGAAAAAAATTGATAGTCCTGTGCTTATCACTGGGGGAACCGGTTCCTTTGGTAAAACGATGGTTAATTACATGTTAGAGCTAGGGGCGTCTGAGATAAGAATTTTTAGTCGCGATGAAGCTAAGCAAGAAGAAATGCGCATTGCGTATTCGAGACCAGAGTTGAAGTTTTATATTGGTGATGTGCGCGATAGGGCATCTGTGGACAAGGCTATGAGAGGTGTTGATTTGGTTTTCCATGCTGCGGCACTGAAACAAGTACCTTCCTGTGAATTCTTCCCCCAAGAAGCAGTTAAAACCAATATTATAGGTAGTCAAAATGTTATTGATAGCGCTATAGAATCAAAGGTCAAGAGCTTGGTCTGTTTAAGTACAGATAAAGCTGTTATGCCTGTCAATGCAATGGGTATGTCAAAAGCGATGATGGAAAAAGTTGCTCAGGCGTCTAGTCGTCAGCTGGGTAAGAGCGACACCGTGATTTCTTGTGTGCGATACGGCAATGTAATGTGCTCTCGAGGCTCTGTTATCCCTCTGTTTATAAAGCAGATCAGACAGGGTAAGCCACTGACGATTACTGAGCCTTCCATGACACGTTTTATGCTTTCATTAGATGATGCTATTAAACTGGTGCATTTTGCTTTTGAAAATGCCGAGCAGGGTGATATTTTCATCCGTAAGGCTCCAGCCTGCTCGGTGCAAATGCTCGCTGAAGTACTGCTAGATATCTTTGAGGCTGACAATGAAATAAAGGTTATTGGTTGGAGACATGGAGAAAAGCTATATGAAACTTTAGCCAGTGCTGAAGAGTTGCTTCGATCAGAGGATATGGGGGATTACTATCGTGTAAGCTATGATAGTCGAGACTTAAACTATGCTAAGTTCTTCACCGAAGGAGAAGTGGATGAGTCTAGTACTGAGGATTACCATTCGCATAATACCCATCAGCTTTCTCGAGAGGAACTGAAAGACATCTTGTTGACTTTGCCTGAAGTGCAGGAAGCATTAAAGCTCTGAGGAATTATTAATGAAAATTGTTATTACAGGCGCGACGGGGCTGCTGGGATGGCACTTGCGCTGCTATCTAAGTGTTCTTGATACTTGGAAAAATAATGTTATTGCATTGAATCGCCAGGACTTTAACGATGACTCAATCTTAATCAATGCCCTTGAAGGGGCGGATGTAGTGGTACATTGTGCCGGAATTAACCGTGCAGAAGACCACGAGTTAGAACATGGGAATATCGCTCTGGCAGAGCGACTAGTGAAGGCTTTAAGAAAATCCAACGCCGAACCTCATTTGGTTTATACCAATACCATTCATAAAACCGCTGACAATGCCTATGGGCGTGGCAAGTTGGGCGCTGATAAAGTATTTAGAGAGTGGGCTAGAGCTCAGTCGGTGCGCTACACAGAATTAGTTCTTCCTCACGTTTTCGGTGAAGGGGGTAAACCATTTTACAATTCTGCGGTTTTTACATTTTGTAAGCAGATTGTTAGCGGTGAGTCTTTAAGCATTAGCACTGGTGGTATGTTGGAATTATTGCATGCGCAAGATATCAGTGCTCGCATTATCAACGCCGTAGAGCGTGGAGAAACGGGGGAGGTGCGTCTGAAAGGTCGGCGGATCTCCCCAGCGGCTGTGGCTGGTAAGTTAGAGGCTATGCATTCTAGTTATACGGAACTTGTGGTACCAGATCTTCGGGAGCGATTTGATCTTCAGTTGTTCAACACACTGCGATCATTTATGTACCCCAGTTATTACCCCTGCAAATTAACATTACACAGTGATGAAAGGGGGTCTCTTTTTGAAGCTGTCAAGACAGATAATGGTGGTCAGGCATTTCTATCTACTACTAAGCCGGAAATTACTCGAGGCAATCACTTTCACTTTGGGAAAGTGGAGCGATTTTTAGTGATCCATGGTGAGGCGATTATTCGTATACGCCGACTGTTTGACGATGAAGTGCGTGAGTTTCGTGTTTCTGGAGATGAGCCAGTCTTTATTGATATACCTACACTCCATACACACAACATTAGCAATGTAGGAGAAAGTGAGTTGATAACCTTATTCTGGAGTCATGAGATCTTTGACCCTGAAAATTCGGATACATACTTCTTACCTGTTCTATTAGAGGAGAAAATCTGAGCATGAAGGTTATGACTGTTATAGGTACTCGGCCAGAAATTATTCGCTTATCCCGAGTAATGGCGGCACTGGATAAATATTGCGATCATATCATTGTTCATACCGGCCAGAATTATGACTTTGAATTAAACCAGGTATTTTTTGATGACCTCGGGGTGCGCAAACCAGACTATTTTCTGAATGCAGCTGGTGACACTGGGGCAGAAACTATAGGTAATGTGATAATTAAGGTAGATAAAGTACTGGCAGAAATTAGCCCTGATGCCATGCTTGTATTGGGCGACACTAATAGCTGTATGGCAGTAATCTCGGCCAAGCGGCGTAAAATCCCAACCTTTCATATGGAAGCAGGTAATCGTTGCTTCGATATGCGAGTACCAGAGGAAATTAATCGCCGCATCGTTGACCATACGGCCGATATCAATCTGACATACAGTACAATTGCCCGAGACTATTTATTGGCTGAAGGTTTGCCAGCAGATAGAATTATTAAAACGGGTAGTCCGATGTTTGAGGTTTTGAATCATTACATGCAGCGGATTGATGGTTCAGATGTGTTAAAGCGCTTGTCATTAACTGAGCGTGAGTTTTTTGTTATCAGTGCACACCGCGAAGAGAATGTTGATTCTCCCAAAAATCTTCATAAGCTTGCCGCTATTTTAAATGGTTTGGCAGAAAAATATGGTTATCCCATCATAGTTTCTACTCACCCACGTACTCGTAAACGTGTTGAAGAGTTGGGTATTAGCTTTAATCCACTGGTACAGCTGCTAAAGCCGTTAGGTTTTCACGATTACAATAAACTTCAAAAGTCAGCCAAGGCGGTATTGTCGGATAGCGGCACTATTAGTGAAGAGTCCTCAATTATGAATTTTCCAGCGCTGAATATCCGCGAGGCACATGAGCGACCAGAGGCTTTTGAGGAAGCATCTGTGATGATGGTTGGCTTAGAGGTTGAGCGTGTATTTCAGGCCTTACGAATATTGGAAACCCAGCCAAGCGGTGTTGAGCGACTGTTGCGCCCAGTATATGACTACAGTATGCCTAATGTATCTGACAAGGTTGTCAGAATTCTTCATAGTTACCGTGACTATGTAATGCGAGTGGTTTGGAAGCAGTATTAATGCGTATATTGTTTATAAGTCAGCTTTTTGATCCAGAGTATTCAATTAAAGGGCTGGCTTTGATGGAGCGCTTGGTTGGCGATGGTCATGAAGTGGTGGTGTTAACGACATTTCCTAATTATCCAACGGGAAAAGTTTATGATGGCCACTCTGTAAAGTTTAAACAAGTTGAAAATGTTGGTGGTGTAAAAATTATACGACTTTGGTCTCATATTTCGCATTCGAAATCTAAAGTTTCAAGAGCCTGGTCTTATATGTCATTTACAATAATGGCATTGTTTACTGCACTTTTTATCCGAAAGCCTGACATAGTATATGCGTATCACCCACAGTCGACGACAGGTGTAATCGGTGTTCTAATGAAAACTTTCCGACGGGTACCTTTCATTACAGATGTTCAGGATCTTTGGCCAGATGCACTGGTTGCAACTGGTGCGCGGAAGGATGGATTGCTTCTGAAGTTAATTAATCGCTGGAGTAATTTTGTTTATAAGCAGGCTTCCCAGGTGGTGGTGTTGTCTGAGGGCTTCCGTAATGCCCTTATAAGTCGTGGGGTTCCTTCAGAAAAAATACAGGTTATTTATAACTGGTGCCCGGAAGAGAGGAGTATAGATAGAGTTCTTTCGCGTAAGAATGAGCTAGGGCATATGACGACACCTGCAAAGTTTGTTTATGCTGGTAACTTGGGAACTGCTCAGGCATTGAGTACCATGATCTCGGCATTAGGTAGCTTCGAAGACGCCGATTTGAGTTTTACGCTTATTGGTGGTGGTGTTGAGAAAGAATTCTTAGAGCAGTATGTTCGTAAAAGAGGTTTCAAGAATATATTCTTTCGTGATTATGTAGCGTCGTCAAAAATCTTTAATGTGCTTGCCGATGCAGATGTATTAGTAATTCATTTAAAGGATGATGAGTTGTTCAAAATTACCATACCATCAAAAACTCAATCCTCAATGGCGATGGGCAAACCAATATTGATGGCAGTTGGTGGTGAAGCAAATCAACTGGTTATAGAAGCTTTGGCTGGAGAAGTGGCGGAGCCGGAAGATGAGGAAGGAATTCGCGAAGCCGCACAGAAGTTACTATCATTACGAGAGCAATGGCCTGAACTTGGTGATAATGCTAGGGAGTATTACCTACGGAAATTATCGATGAGTGTAAACGCCGAAAAATTACTAGACGTTATTAAAAAGGTGGTGGAATTCAGATGATTATACGCGACGCCACCAAGCAAGATGTAGAACAAATAGTCAATGTTCATATGATGGCATTCGATGGTTTTTTCTTAACTATGCTTGGGCCAAGTTTTCTTAGAAAAATGTATCTTGCGTTTGTTTGTGAGAACTATGGTCTGATGAGGGTTGCGACCAAGAATGGACAAGATGTAATTGGATTTGCAGCAGGTACTTTAGCGCCTGACCGATATTTTACGACCTTGCGTAAAAAAAAATGGTTTTCTTTTCTGGTTGCTGCCATCCCTGGGGGATTTAAGCATCCAATACCAGTATTGCGTAAACTTTACTATGCCATGTTGTATAAGGGGAATAAGCCAGATGAACTGCAGTTAGCTGCATTGCTTAGTAGTATTGCTGTTTTGCCCGAGATGTCTGGGAAATCAGTTGGCAAGGCTCTTCTAAAGGATTTTGAACAACAAGTTAAATTAGCTAATATTGAGAATTTGTATTTAACAACTGACAAGCATAATAATGATTTGGTGGTTAATTTCTATACAAAAGCGGGCTATCGTATAGAGAGTAAGTTCACTCAGCCAGATGGACGACAGATGTTTCGTTTAATGAAATCTATTTAATCTTTTGAGGCTATATGTTAACAAATAATTTTTTGCCATTTGCATTGCCAGAGATTGGCGAAGAAGAAATTAATGAAGTGGCCAGTGCTCTTCGTTCAGGATGGGTGACGACAGGCCCTAAAACAAAGCAGTTTGAAGCTGATTTTTCTACTTTCCTTGGTGATAGTTCTTTAGATGCTATAGCGGTAAACTCAGCGACATCGGGCTTACACTTGGCCCTTGAGTCTGTTGGCGTAGGCCCAGGTGATGAAGTCATTGTTCCAACTTACACATTTACCGCAACAGCTGAGATTGTTAGATATCTAGGTGCTACGCCAGTTATGGTTGATGTTGATCCTAATACTTTCAATATGACTGTCGCAAGCTTCTCTGCTGCAATCACGAATAAAACAAAAGCAGTTGTACCAGTTCATTTTGCTGGCTTGGCTTGTGATATGGATCCTATTATTGATGTAGCTAGACAGCATAACATTAGAGTTATTGAAGATGCTGCCCATGCATTACCAACACGTTACAAAGGTAAACTTATTGGCTGCCTTGATACAGATATTACAGTATTTAGTTTTTACGCAAATAAAACGATGACTACTGGTGAAGGTGGGATGCTTGTTACGCGACATCCCGACCTTGCAAAACGCTGCAAAGTGATGCGTTTGCATGGTATAAGCCGAGATGTGTTTGACCGATATGCATCTACCAAGCCAGCATGGTTT
Organism: Kangiella sp.; assembly: GCA_048268505.1. Lineage (GTDB taxonomy): Bacteria > Pseudomonadota > Gammaproteobacteria > Enterobacterales > Kangiellaceae > Kangiella. The sequence continues at coordinate 284,798 of JBLWVK010000003.1, forward strand.
TATGAAGTTATCGCTCCAGGCTTTAAATATAATATGTCAGATATTGCTGCAGCTATTGGTATACATCAACTTAAACGACTTCCGGCTTTTCAGAAGAAACGTGAGCAAATGGCCAATGTGTACTTTGATGCCTTTGACGGTTTGCCCGTTGATTTGCCAGCCAGAGCACCTGACAATGACTCTCACGCCTGGCACTTATTTCCACTAAAAATTAAACCAGAAGCGGGTATTGAGCGTGCGCGATTTATTGAGCGTATGGCTGAACTTGGAATAGGTTGTTCGGTTCACTTTATTCCACTTCACCTCCACCCATATTGGCGTGATACTTATAACCTTAAACCTGAGATGTTCCCAGTTGCACAGAAGATCTTTGAGCAAGAGGTATCATTACCACTATATACAAAAATGACTAACTTTGATCAGCAGCGCGTTATAAATGCTGTGAAAAGGGTGCTAGAAGATGGCTAAGCGCATTTTTGATATTGTGCTCTCAGGGTTGGGGCTTTTATTTCTATTTCCGATAATGCTAATTATTGCAATCTGGATAAAGCTTGACTCGCACGGCCCAATTTTTTTTCGGCAGGAGCGTGTTGGACGCTACGGCATACTATTCAGAATTCATAAGTTTAGGACGATGAGAGTTAACTCTGAGCTGGCGGGACGACTAACAGTTGGAAGGGACGCTCGTATCACTCGTTGCGGTCATTTCCTTAGAAAAAAGAAACTGGACGAACTGCCGCAACTAATTGATGTATTTATTGGCAAAATGAGCTTAGTTGGTCCAAGGCCCGAAGTTCAAGAGTTTATTAATTTTTATCCATCTGATATTCGAGATAAAGTTTTATCGGTTAGACCAGGCATTACTGACCGAGCCTCAATAGAGATGGTGAATGAGAATGATGTTTTGTCAAAATTTATCGATTCACGTCAAGCGTATATCGAAAATATTTTGCCTTTAAAGCAGGATTACTATGTCGACTATGTTGATAATCATAGACTTATTACAGACATAAGAATAATTTTTGATACTATTCTGAAAATAATTAAAAGAAATTAATAAATTAAGGGGCTGCTCCAGATAGCTAGAATTTAGTATTATCTGAAAATGAAGAAAGTAGACTCAGCCAATACAAGCAGAACCGCCTTATCGAGCACTTTATCGCTGGTACCACGGCACGTTGTGCCACCTAATTAATTAGCGTCAATGTTAAGACCTCTATCTATTATTATTAGCGTTAAGACAGTTGCTTTTTAAGCATAGCGAATCATAAGAGCATCTGCTTGGTTGGGTTGGGTTGAAGTTTACGGAAGTTATTTCGATGAAGGCCGGAAAGGAATACTAGGCCAAGGTGTCAGCGAGTTACTCTCGAGTTTGTTTTTTTAGAAGAGCGTGGTAATGCATGAACTCTGATGTGATAGCAGATGTTTCTGCTCATTATTAGTGCTAGATTTATGCCAACTAATTTCCTTTATGTCGACTTGCCATGACTATAACTCACTTGGTGTTAGCGAGTTTAAGTGCTAACGAACAAACCCCCGCCAGTTGTGTACAGGTTTAGATAGGCACATTAATGCAATAGAGAGTCAATTTTTATTGATGTTTGCAGACATGTCGTAGGGGGTAAAAACTTGCTTGGCTTAGCAAAACGCTATTAGCCTATCTAGAGTGCTGTAGTTGGTAGGGTTTGTTATACGATATGTTGCTGTACATATAGTTAGAGACCATTATACTACCTCTAGTGTCGGAGTGGTTACGGGTTATAAAAACTAATTAAGCCAGTACTCGGTTTTGGTTGTTTTTGCACTTATAAGTGGTATAAATTCACATTCTAAACTTGCTTAAACGAGACTATAGTACTGCATTAAGATGTGTTATAGAAAATTTTGAGTAATGTTAATGGTGAAATAATTAATACTGTTTAGTATTACGGAAATAAGAATATGGACTATATTTTAGAAAAGTTGATATCAGCTCCAAGAGCTACTAAAAGAATTATAACCTATATAGTCGATGTGGGTATCCATATCTTTGCCTATGTTTTTGCGCTGTATTTAACATTCAAAAGCATTGATATTGGAACTATTGATAGTAGCTTTTACGTTCATTCCTTTATTACCATCTTTGCCTCAATCATGCTCTTAGCTATATTAGGGTTTTATAGAGCAGTAAATCGGTTTATTAGCTTTAAAATTCTAATTACTGTATCAATTGCAACGGTTCTCTCAAGTATAGCTTATTACTTATTGGGAAAAATTCTGGCTGTAGAATATGTTGTTGCATCTTCAATGGTAATCTATGGAACTGTTTTGTGCATCCTCCTGGGTGGTTCTAGATTACTTGTTCGATCATATTTTAGCACTCGTTATAATACTCAAAAGAAGCGAGTTGTCATATATGGAGCGGGAGCCGCAGGCCGACAGCTGGCTACTAGTTTATTTAGTGGAAGTGAGTATTACCCTATTGCGTTTATAGATGATGATAAAGCACTAAATGGAGTTGTTATTCAAGGTATTAGGGTTCACAACTCAGAAGCTCTTAAATCTATTGTTGAAAATAACGATGTAGAAAAAGTTCTTCTTGCATTACCAAGTATTTCAAGAGCTCAGAGAAAACTGATTATTAGTAGACTTGAAAAAGCTGGGGCTGCAGTTCAAACAATACCTGGGATGGCAGACATTGTTGCCGGTAAGATGAAAATTGATGAGTTTCAGGATGTTGATATTGAGGATTTATTAGGAAGGGACTCTGTACCTCCTTTACAAGATTTATTAGATAAGAATATAAGAAATAAAGTTGTAATGGTCACAGGTGCCGGCGGATCAATTGGCTCGGAGCTATGTCGACAGATCATATTTCTTAAGCCTCGTTTATTAATTCTATACGATATATCTGAGTATAGCCTTTACTCCATTGATAAGGAACTTCAGGAACTCTGTATACAGTTTGAGCTTGAGTGTTTAATAAGACCTATACTCGGAACTGTTGTTGATATCCGGAAACTTGAAAAAGTGATGGAGCATTTTGTAGTTAATACTGTTTACCATGCTGCAGCATATAAGCATGTCCCTATGGTTGAGCATAATGTTGTAGAAGGTGTAAATAATAATATCTACGGTACTTTAAATACTGCGTTAGCTGCAATTGAAGCAAGGGTTGAAAACTTTGTATTGATTTCAACTGATAAAGCTGTTCGTCCAACTAATGTGATGGGGGCTACTAAGAGAGTTGCGGAGTTGGTGTTGCAGGGGCTTGCAATGACCAAATCAGAAACTTGTTTCTCAATGGTTCGGTTTGGTAATGTACTTGGCTCCTCTGGCTCTGTTGTTCCTTTGTTTAAAAAGCAAATTAAATCTGGTGGCCCAGTTACTGTTACCCATCCGGATATTACACGCTATTTTATGACAATACCTGAGGCTGCTCAGCTTGTAATACAAGCTGGAGCTATGGCACAAGGCGGAGATGTATTTGTATTAGACATGGGAGAGCCAGTAAAAATAGCGGAGTTAGCTGAAAGGCTTATACTGCTAATGGGTTTAGAGATAAGGAATGAAGAAAATCCTGAAGGTGACATAGAGATTATGTTCACCGGACTGAGACCTGGAGAGAAACTTTATGAAGAGCTTTTGGTCGGTACCAATGTCGAGGGAACAAACCACCCGAGGATCATGACAGCAAGAGAAAAGTCCTTGCCTTGGTCGGAAGTTGATGCATGTCTTAAAAACTTGCGATTTGCCTGTGAAAACTGTGATCAAATTAGAATTAGAGATTTATTGGCTACAATGCCGACAGATTATATGCCTAATGGAGATATTTCTGATTTGCTTTGGGATTGTGACCATTCTGAACGGAGCAATGTCATTACAATCACAAAGAAGAGTTAAATAATTACTTATTATTACTAATCTATTGGCTATGTGGTATTCGTTTCAATTACTGTAGCTATAATCATTTTATTGCTAGGTTTTTGCTACCCTTCAAATCAGGCAAAAACCTTAACCTCCAGAAAACCCCAAAAAAATTTATGAATAATCAATCACTTACACATCTTAAGCAGCTCGAGTATGAGTCAATCCATATCATGCGGGAAGTTGTTGCTGAATTTGACAAACCGGTAATGCTCTATTCTGTGGGTAAGGACTCGTCCGTTCTTCTTCACTTGGCGCGTAAAGCTTTTGCGCCGGGTAAAATCCCATTCCCGTTATTGCATGTTGATACCACCTGGAAATTTCGTGAAATGATTGAGTTTCGTGATCGTATGGCAAAAGAATACGATTTTGAGCTGCTGGTTCATCAAAACCCAGAGGGGCTGGCGATGAACGTAGGGCCTTTCACTCATGGCAGTGCGACTCATACGGATATCATGAAAACCCAAGCTTTGAAGCAAGCGCTTGATCACTATCAGTTTGATGCCGCATTTGGTGGAGCGCGTCGTGATGAAGAGAAATCTCGTGCCAAAGAGCGCGTCTATTCGTTCCGTGACAAAAAGCACCGCTGGGATCCTAAAAATCAAAGACCTGAACTTTGGAATATCTATAACGGTAAAGTTCATAAAGGCGAGAGTATTCGCGTGTTCCCCTTATCCAATTGGACTGAGTTAGATATTTGGCAGTATATCTATTTGGAAAACATCCAAATTCCTAATTTGTATTTCTCTAAGGAGCGCCCTGTTGTTGAGCGCGATGGTACTTTGATTATGGTCGATGATGACCGTATGCCGTTGGAGGAGGGTGAAAAGCCAATGATGAAGAAGGTACGCTTCCGTACTTTAGGCTGTTACCCGTTAACGGGTGCGGTTGAGTCTGAAGCTGACACTCTTCCAGCCATTATTCAGGAAATGTTATTAACAAAGACTTCAGAGCGTCAGGGTCGTGTTATTGATCGTGACAGTTCTGGGTCAATGGAAAAGAAAAAAATTGAGGGGTACTTCTAATGTCTCATGCTTCACCTTTGATTCAGGAAGATATCCTTAGCTACCTTGAACAGCATGAAAACAAAGAGTTGTTACGATTTATCACCTGCGGAAGCGTTGATGATGGTAAGAGCACTTTAATTGGTCGCTTACTTCATGACAGCAAAATGATCTTTGAAGATCAGTTAGCGGCAATCACTGAAGACAGTAAAAAGTCAGGCACCACGGGGGATAAAGTTGACTTGGCATTACTAGTCGATGGCTTGCAATCTGAAAGAGAGCAAGGCATTACGATCGATGTTGCCTATCGTTATTTCTCAACTGATAAACGTAAATTTATTATTGCCGATACCCCCGGACATGAACAGTATACCCGTAATATGGCAACTGGAGCCTCGACTTCAGATTTAGCTATTATTCTTATTGATGCCCGTTATGGAGTTCAAACGCAAACCAGACGCCACAGCTTTATCTGTTCATTACTAGGAATTAAGCATGTAATCGTAGCGGTCAATAAAATGGACTTAGTGGATTACTCTCAGGAAGTTTACAAATCAATTCAAGCTGATTATTTAAAGTTAGCCGGCACACTGGATATTCCTGACATTCGTTTCGTACCGATTTCAGCGCTGGATGGCGATAATGTAGTAAACCCAAGTGAGAACATGAAGTGGTTCCGAGGTTCTCCTCTCATGCACTATCTAGAGATCACTGAAATCGCGCATGATATTAATTTGGAAGATTTCAGGTTCCCAGTTCAGTATGTCAATCGTCCAAACCTTGATTTCAGAGGTTATGCAGGAACTATAGCTTCCGGCTCCATTAAAGTCGGAGACACTATTCGTGCTTTGCCTTCTGGTAAATTAACTACCGTAAAATCTATTGTTACTTTCGAAGGAGAGCTAGAAGAGGCTTCAGCACCTATGGCCGTGACTATTACGCTAAACGATGAAATAGATATCAGCCGTGGCGATATGATTGTAAAGAAAGACAATCTACCACATGTTTCTTCTAGGATGAGAGCTAAGGTCGTTTGGATGCACGAACAGCCAATGACTGAGCACAAAGAGTACTATATTAAGTTTAACAGTAAGCTAACGACAGGTGAGTTCGACAAGATTCATCATCGAATTGATGTTAATACCATGGTCGAGCATCCAGCTGGTCAATTAGAGCTAAATGAAATTGGTCTGGTGGATCTAGAGGTGGGCGAGAAGGTAATGTTTGATGATTATCGTTCGAACCACAAAACTGGTGCTTTTATCATTATTGATCGATTAAGCAACGTAACTGTAGGCGCTGGCATGATCGAGGAACCTCTGTCTGAGTCTGAAGGGCCAATTGAACCTGTGAATGTCAGTGCTTTTGAGCTGGAACTGAATCAATTTGTCAGAAAGCACTTCCCTCACTGGGGTGCTAAAGATATATCAAAATCTAAGTAAAAAGTGTTGGAAACGCTATGCTCTTAGAGCAAGTCTACGTTTTTAGCATTATTATAGCCATGTTAGTTGGGCTGGTGTTAAACTTGGCCCGGCCTGCATGGCTTTTTTCTATGGCTGCGTTAGCGCTATACTTTCCGGGATTTGTTTCCGTTGAACGATTTTTTAGTCACGCTGTAAATCCTGCAGTACTGACCTTAATTTTACTACTTATCTGCTCCATTGCATTAGAGCGCACCCGAGCTCTTGCCTGGATCAGCAAACAGCTATTTAGCAAGAGCCAGTTTTTTACCTTAGCCAAAATGGGTGGACTGGTAGCAGCGAGCTCCGCATTTCTAAATAACACAGCGATTGTCGCTTCATTGATGGGGGCTGTGCGAAATAATTCGAGTCAACCAGCCAAGCGCTTACTTATCCCTTTATCTTACTTTGCGATTTTAGGTGGCACTCTGACACTGATCGGAACATCTACAAATCTGGTTGTTAATAGTTTTTTGGTTGACTATGGCGAACCTGGGTTTAATTTCTTTGATTTTTTACCTGTTGGGTTAATGATTCTGTTGGTGAGTGGAGTTGCGGTCATTATTGTCAGTTATTGGCTACCAGAGGAAAAAGTTACTGGAACTGTTACCCGAGAATACTTTCTTGAGGCAAAAATTGACAGCGATAGCATTCTCATTGGTAAAACTCCTTACCAAGCTGGACTTACTACAATAACGGGCCTTGATTTGGTTGAGGTTGTGCGCAATGAACAGGTTATTGCCCCTGTCGAGAATGACTTCCAGTTGGAGCCAGGAGATCTTCTCATTTATTGCGGGGATGTAAAGCTGACTAAACAACTTGCCAGTATAAAAGGTTTAAGTGTTTTTGCAGAAGACTCAGGGTTATTAGATAAACACCTCAAAGAGGTTATTGTTAGCCCGATGTCCACTTTAATTGGGCGTACTTTAAAGCAAAGCAGTTTCCGTGCACATTTTGATGCGGCAGTGGTGGCAATAGGGCGTAATGGTGGGCGTTTATCTGGGGCTTTAGGGGAGGTAGAAATTCGCGCTGGTGACAAGTTGATTATTGCAACGGGACTTGATTTTTATAAGCGTCCCAATGTTGAGCGTAACTTCATTTTTCTTGATAAAGTCCAATTACATCCACCTCTAAAAGTATCACAAGAAATTATAACTTTTGCTGGCTTCTTTCTAGCGATAGGGCTTGCCGCTACAGGTGTTGTGAATTTGCTTACCGCAATGATGGCATATTTGATCCTCATATTAGCGACGAAAGTTATCAGCACGACTGAGATACGACGTCGATTGCCATTAGAGATCTGGTTGGTTATTGCCTCCGCTTTAGCTATTGCTGATGTTTTTAACCAGGTTGGGGTAGCCAGCTTGATAGCTAACGGTGTGACAGGCTTGTTCCATATTGAAGGCAGCAATGATTTGGCCGGGATTTATTTATCGTTTATCAGTATATATTTATTAACTTGGGTGATTACTGAGATGGTAACCAACAATGCTGCTGCAGCGTTAATGTTTCCAGTTGCCTTTGGGTTAGCCCAGTCAATTGGCATAAACTATATGCCGTTCGTTATGGCCGTGGCCTATGGTGCCTCAGCAAGCTTTATCAGTCCATTTGGATATCAGACCAACTTAATGGTTATGAACGTAGGTAACTATAGTTTCAAGGACTTTGCCAAAGTAGGTTGGCTGGTTTCTCTTTGCTTTACTATCGTGGCACTGGTCATGATACCGATTGTGTTTCCATTTTCGTAATTTCAAGAGAGTGTTTTCATGACAGAAAATATCGTTTGGCACCATCACAATGTGACTCATGAAGAGCGCTGCAAACAAAAGGATCAAAAGCCTTGTGTGCTTTGGTTTACAGGTTTATCTGGTTCAGGTAAGTCAACGGTGGCCAATGCTGTTGAATCGCTTTTACTTGAAAATGGTAATCACTCTTACCTGTTGGATGGAGATAACGTTCGCCATGGGCTTAATAAAGACTTGTCATTCAGCGAAGAGGACCGTGTTGAGAATATCCGTCGCATAGGCGAGGTAACCAGGCTTTTTACTGACTCTGGTTTGATTGTATTATCCGCTTTCATCTCCCCTTTTAATGCTGATCGGCAGCAAGTTCGAGATTTGCATGAGTCTGGAAAATTTATTGAGGTGTTTGTCGATACTCCTTTAGAAGTCTGTGAGCAAAGAGATCCCAAAGGGCTGTATAAAAAAGCACGAGCTGGGGACATCAAGAACTTTACTGGGCTGGATTCGCCTTATGAAGCTCCTCAGGCCCCAGAGATTCATCTCAAAACAGACGCACATTCAATTGATGAGTTAGCACAGCAAGTCCTGCAATATTTACGTCGTCACGGCTTCATATCCTAAAATAATTGCTTGAACCGCTAAAAGATTATGGTAGAATTCCCGCTCTTAAAATAGTCGCGTAGCTCAGTTGGTTAGAGCACCACCTTGACATGGTGGGGGTCGGTGGTTCGAGTCCACTCGCGACTACCAAATTTAAAAGAATGCCGCTTAATGCGGCATTTTTTGTATTTGAAAGACTTGGACGAGAACCACCGAAGGTGGTTTGACAAAATTGCAAGGAGCAATTTTGAACAGACTTTAGTCTGGCCCGAAGGGCGAGGGCAGGATAGCCCGAGTAGTCCACTCGCGACTACCAAATTTAAAAAAGCCGTGCTTGTCACGGTTTTTTTGTGCTTGAAAGAAATGGAGACTAAAAGAGCAGATTCTGAATTAAATTCAGAATGACATACCTAGAGAGGGTGTGTTACCTGTAAATTAGTCACTAGTCTTATCCTTAAACTCACACAAGTCTTCGATGATGCAGCTACCGCAGCGGGGTTTTCTGGCGAGGCAGGTGTAACGGCCATGCAGGATTAGCCAATGGTGAGCATCAAGCAGGAATTCTTCGGGGACAAATTTAAGAAGTTTCTCTTCGACCTGACGGACGTTTTTTCCGGGCGCGATTTTGGTGCGATTGGATACTCGGAATATATGGGTATCTACGGCCATAGCAGGTTGTCTGTAAGCTGTGTTGAGCACTACGTTGGCGGTTTTGCGGCCTACGCCTGCCAGTGCTTCGAGCTCTTTGCGGTTGTCTGGCACGACAGAATTGTGTTTTTCTATCAGGTCCTTGCAGCACGAGATGACGTTTTTTGCTTTGCTGTTAAACAGGCCGATAGTTTTGATGTATTCCTTGAGGCCTTCTTCACCGAGTGCGTAAATAGCTTCAGGGGTATTGGCTACCGGGAATAGCTTGCGGGTAGCTTTGTTAACGCCAACATCAGTTGCCTGGGCCGAGAGTATCACTGCAATTAACAGCTCAAAGGTTGAGTTGTATTCCAGTTCGGTGGTTGGGTTGGGGTTATTGTCGCGCAGTCGCTCGAATATTTCCTGGCGCTTGGCTTTATTCATGACTCAAAGCTTCTCCACTGTGTACAGGTGAGGTTTTGCTGGCTTTTGCCTGTTCGGCGCGTTTGTTATCAATGCCGTTTTTGATGGCGATTAAAATTCCGAGCCCAACGAATGCACCCGGCGGCAAGATGGCGAACAAGAATGTTGAGTCTGTCAGGTAGAACGAAATCGTCAAGTCACTGGCCCATTCACCAAACAATTGTTCGGCGCCTGAGAAGAGGGTGCCCTGACCAATCATTTCGCGTAGCGCGCCCAAGGTACATAATACCGCAGTAAAGCCTAAACCTTGCATGACGCCATCAAGCAGAGATGGGAAAAATTTATTTTTAGATGCGAAGGCTTCAGCGCGTCCAATGATGGCGCAGTTGGTGACGATCAGCGGAATGAAGATGCCGAGCGTCAAATACAGATCGTAAGTAAAGGCATTCATGATAAGCCCAACATTGGTCACAAAGCTGGCAATCATCATCACGAAAATCGGAATGCGAATTTCTTTGGGGATATAGTTGCGAACCAAGGACACCGAGCCGTTCGAGCCTGCCAATACCCAGGTGGTAGCAAGTCCTAGTGCAAGACCGTTAATGAAGGTATTGCTGACGGCCAGCAATGGGCACAGGCCAAGTAATTGAACCAGCGCCGGGTTATTGTCCCAGAGACCGTTTTTGATAATGGTTTTGTGTTCGGAATTAATCATTCGTTCCTCCACAGTTTTGGGGCCCTTCGAACAGCTGTTGCTTGTTTTTTTCGAAGAAGACCAAAGTTTTTGCCACTTGCTGGATGACGGCGCGTGGCGTAATAGTTGCGCCAGTGAAGGCATCAAACTGGCCGCCATCTTTGCTAACTGCCCAGCCTTCGATCTGTGGATTGCTCAGTGACTTTCCTGCAAAGTTTAATATCCAGTCACTTTTCTTGGCGTCAACTTTATCGCCAAGTCCTGGTGTTTCTTTGTGATCGGTCACGCGCACACCAGCGACTGTGCCATCTTTATAAATACCGACTACCATGGCAATTTTGCCGCTGTATCCATTCGGAGCTATTGACTCCATAACTACGGCAACGGGCTGGCCATCCTGACGCATACGATAAGCCTTCAAAGGTTTATCTGAACCCAGATCGCTGGCATCGGCTATCAGAGTACAGTCATGATAAACATCATTGTTGTATTCCTCTTGCGCGACCAGCTGGTTCAAGGTACGCGCCAGTGCAGCTTCCATTTCTCCAGCAATAGTATCGCGTGTAATGTAGTAGGTTACAGCGATAAGACCCACGCACACTGCAGCAAAAATCGCCAGAATCAATCCGTTCCTACTAATCATTTTAGTGAGCATCAGAGTCTCCTTGCGAGCGCTTTGCCTTGTGGCCATAGACTTTTGGTTTGGTGTAGTAGTCCAGCATTGGCACTGTCATGTTCATAAGCAAGACAGCGAAAGCAATGGCATCGGGGTAGCCGCCAAAGGTTCTGATGATGACGGTTATCACACCAATGCCCAGTCCAAATATCCAGCGACCTTTTGGAGTGGTGGAGGCGGTTACCGGGTCGGTGGCAATAAAGAAGGCTCCTAACATTGTCGCGCCAGCAAACAGGTGGAAACTGGGTGACAGGTAATGATCGGAATCCATGGCAAACATAAAGAATGACATCAGTACCATGCCCAACAGAACACCAGCCGGAATTTGCCAGCCGATAACTTTACGGAACATCAAAAATAACCCACCGGCGAGGAAGCCAATGTTGACCCATTGCCATCCTGAACCTGACAGGCCGCTTATCACCGCATGCGATTCAATTTCTGCCAGACGGTAGCCCTGAGCTAACTCGGTTTTTACATGATCGAGAGGGGTGGCCATTGTGAAACCATCAACGCCCATCCGAGCGGCAGTGATTGGTTCGCCACTCATGCTGGTGCCAGTGAAAATGTAGGATATCGCATCCAATAAGCTGACCGGGTTCTGCGCCAGTTCTGCAGGCGGCAGCCATGAGGTCATTTCCAATGGGAAGGAAATCAGCAATAGAACATAACCCACCATTGCCGGGTTGAACAGATTGTTGCCCAGACCACCATAGACATGCTTGGCAAAAACAATCGCGAATGAAACACCCACTACCGTCATCCACCAGGGCAGAAGCGGTGGTAGCGCAAGAGCTAATAGCCAGGCCGTTACTAATGCGCTACCATCAAAAAGTATGGGCAGTATGGGGCGCTGGCGTACTTTTAAGATAAGTGCTTCGGTCACTAATGCCGTGATGCTGGCAATAATGAGATTGACGATAACGCCCATACCAAAGAAATAGACCAGCGCGAACAGGCCGGGCAAGGTTGCGCCAATCACCCATAACATCATCTCCGTGACAGAAGTTGGCTTCTTAGCAAATGGCGAAGAAATCAGGCTCATGCGTCAGTATCCTTTGGGTCATTGCTTTCGGTCTTTGAATCCGAATCAACTTGTTCTGCTTTTTTGGCTTTTACACGAGCCAGCGCTGCGGCAACTGCTGCTTTCTTGGCATCATCTTCGCCAGCTGCTTCGGCGGCTTTGCGCCTGGCTTCTGCTGCCTTGCGGTGTTTCTCAGCTTTCTCACGCTTCACACGCTCCAGTCGTTCCTGTCGTGCTTCATGGCGTAAGCGTGCCTTGTCTGCTTTGGTCTTTTCGACTTTCTGGTTGCGAATGGTCGATTTGGCGTAGCGATAGTATTGCACCAAAGGGATATCACTCGGGCAAACATAAGCGCAGGCGCCACACTCGATGCAATCAAATAAATCGTACTCTTCTGTCTTTTCAAACTCATCAGCCTTAGCGTGCCAATAAAGTTGCTGTGGCAGTAATGAGGCAGGGCAGGCATCCATACAGGCACCACAACGTATGCAGGGCAGAGCCAGATGATCATGCTTTAATTCTTTGGGCGCGGCCATGATGATGCAGTTGGTGGCTTTGACAATACCAACGCTGGGATTCGGTAACTCAAAGCCCATCATGGGGCCGCCCATCACCAGAACACCTGGGTTTTGGGCATGGCAGAAAGTCATCAGGTGCTCAACAGGAGTTCCAAAAGGAACTCTGTAATTGCCGGGCTTCTGACATGCTTCACCAGTCAGGGTGACAACCCGCGATACCAATGGCATACCAAACTCGAAGGCTTCGTAAATAGCGAAACAGGTGCCGACATTGTGCATGACCAAACCTAAATCAGCGGGTAAGCCGCCATGTGGCACTTCCTTGCCGGTTAAGAGTTGAATGAGTTGCTTTTCACCGCCGCTAGGGTACTTGGTTGGTACCACTGCAATTTTAACCGCATCCATTCCCAGCTCTTTGCGCGCAGCGACTAAGGCATCGATGGCATTAGGTTTGTTATCTTCAATACCAATAATGATATTAAGCTCATCATACAGATGACTAATGATTTGTGCGCCTCTTAAAACGTCCGTTGCCCGCTCCTGAAGCAGGCGATCATCACAGGTAATATAAGGCTCACATTCTGCTGCATTGATAATCAGGGTATCAATACCTGATTCTTTTTTCAGTTTGATATGTGTCGGGAAGGAAGCGCCGCCAAGCCCTACGATGCCACTTTCGCAAATATGTGCGAGAATTTCGTTGCGCTCTAAATCTTTAACATTAGATTTTGGTTTTAAGTCGCACCACTGATCTTTGCCATCGGTTTCAATCACCACACATAAATCATCAAGGCCGGAAGGGTGCGCAATAGGCCGTTTTTCAATGGCAACCACAGTACCTGAACTCGGAGCATGCTGGAATGTGCTGAAAATACCATCGCTTTCTGCGATGACCTGGCCTTTTAAGACCTTATCACCAACGTTCACAACTGGCAGTGATCTGTTGCCGGCCTGACCTTTGAGATTAATGACTAATTGCTGCGGCAGCGTAATCTCTTGAATCGGTGTCTGGTTAGATTCAAGTTTATGTTCCTTGGGGTGTATGCCGCCGTGGAATTCAAAAATTGGAATTTCAGATTTGTAGCTGGAGCGCTCCATTAAGAACCCTCCTTGCTAAAAATCTGCCTGATTGGAATCTGGTTTAACTCCATCTGTTCAGGCTGTTGCCATTTCCAGGTGGCAACTGTCTGCGGGATTTCGATCATATCAATGCAATCCACAGGGCAGGGTTCAACGCACAAATCGCATCCAGTGCACTCGTCAATAATAACGGTGTGCATTAACTTAGGGGCGCCTAGAATGGCATCGACAGGGCAGGCCTGAATGCACTTGGTGCAGCCAATGCATTCATCCTCACGGATGTAGGCAACACGAGGTGGCTTTTCCTCACCGCGTTCTTCATCCAGCGGAATGACTTCGCGTCCCAATAGGTCGGCCAAAGCTTTAACACCAGCTTCTCCACCTGGTGGACATTTATTTATTTCATCGCCATTGGCTATGGCTTCTGCATAAGGTTTACAGCCAGGATAGCCACACTGCCCACACTGAGTCTGCGGCAAGATATCGTTGATCTGATCAACGATAGGGTCGCCTTCTACTTTAAATTTTACCGAGGCAAAGCCAAGAATGGCCCCGAAGATAAGACCAAGCACAGCAAGAATAATAACTGCTACCAGTAAATCCATGGGCAACCTTAAAGTTTAACGAGGCCGGAAAAGCCCATGAATGCCAGTGACATTAGCCCGGCTGTGATCATCGCAATAGATGCACCCTTGAACGGTAATGGTACATCCGCTGCCGCCAGGCGTTCACGCATAGCAGCAAACAATATGAGAACTAAGGAAAAGCCGACTGCTGCACCAAAGCCGTAAATCACTGACTGCACAAAGTTATGAGCCTCATTAACGTTAAGCAGAGCAACACCTAACACAGCGCAGTTAGTGGTAATTAAAGGCAGGAAAATACCCAACAGTCGATACAGAATAGGGCTGGTCTTATGAATTATCATTTCGGTCAACTGTACCATCACAGCAATGACCAAAATAAAGGAAAGCGTTTGTAAATACTCCATGCCAAGAGGGGCAAGGATAAAGGTGTTGACGATGTAACTGAGCGCGGAAGCGAGTGTCAGTACAAAGGTAGTTGCCACAGACATACCAATAGCTGTTTCCAGTTTTCCGGAGACACCCATGAATGGACAAAGTCCAAGGAACTTGACCAGAACAAAATTATTGACCAAAACGGTACCGATAAAGAGTAGCAAATACTCGCCCATCAGCTGATAACACCTTGTTTTTGCGCAATTTTCGCGACGGAGTGAATCGAAGCAGGCAATTAGTAAAACTTGCCATCGAAAGACTGCATATTATGAGGGATCGCTGGTTTCTAAACAACCATAGAAAGTTTAAGGGAAATGATGTGGATCAAGGGTATATAGTATGCTTTCGGATATCCCTGGTGCAGGACATGGCTTGTACCAGCCATGTGTTGGTTCTGTTCTTCCTACATGATCAAGGTCATGCTGTATTAGCCAGACAATTCTTATAATGAACCAATTTCACGAGCTAATACATTTTATGAGTCAACTAACAAATCTCAGTCATGTTTCCTTTGCTGATAAAATAAAAGCAACATTGCAACCTAAATTAGCAGCATTATTGGCTCCACAAAAACTGGGTTCCTGTATCAGCTTTGTACCACAAGTGATTAACCGAAAGCTTATAGAGGCAGTCTTGAATCGTGTGCTACAGGAGCAGATTCGAGATGGTGATTTCGACTATCTGACGGATAAATGGTTATTGGTTGAAATCAGGGATGCTCAATTGTTTACAACGATCGGATTCAGAAATCATCAGTTAGTGTGTCGTCAGGTCGCTCAGGAGTCATCGGATGCTGATGCCCGGTTATCCGTGTTTGCTGCCGATGCGATTGATTTAGTACAGCAGAATATTGATCCGGATACCTTATTTTTCCAACGTAAGCTGACCATTGGTGGTGATACCGAGTTGGCACACCATGTTAAAAATACTTTGGACACTTTGGAACCAGATACCATTCCAAAATTGATCAAGACAATATTGCAGAAATATCAGGCAATCATCTCAAGACCGGCCATCTGAAACCAGTAGCCATTGCAGAATTCACGTGTGTCATCAGTAAAATCTACTTGAGGCTTTTGGCTTGCAATGGCTTGGGTTAACGATCTGATAACGTGTAGGGTGCTGTCAGGCGCTACCGGTACAATCCGTGCATAGTCAATTCCGGCTGCGTGAAGCTTTTGCCAATGATTGAGGAGATTACTGACTTTGCCAGACTGGGTTTGAATCCCATTGATCTGTGCAAAACTGTCGCCTTCACGAGTTTTGACAGGAATGCCTTCGACATCATCTTTGCATTTAAACTGGCAGCGATCTTTCGGCAAGTCATGATGACGCGCGGTAAAGCATCTTGCGGAATAAGCCAGCGGCATGCGTCCATAGACCTGATACTCCAGTTCGACACCGAGTGCTTTGGCCTGAGGTATTACCGGCCTCAGATCTTCCTGACCAAGCTCAACAGGAATGTTCCATCGGATCATGCCTAATCTATTGAACAGGCCTAAGGACTGATTGTTATAGATATTGATGGCATTACCAGCGACAAATTGACTGCTTGCTTGATTGGCTATCTGTATCGCTGACATATCATTGGCTTCGATCAAAAAATCACTTTGCTGCACAATTTTTTTCAGGTAGTTCAATTCTGACTCTGCTTCGAGCAAGGTCATCGTTGATAAGACCACTTGCTTGCCTTTACTTTGTAAAAAGATTCCAATATCAATCCAGTCCTGCAGGTTCATGCTGCGGCGCTTTGAACAAACCGTTTCACCGAGATAGATGGTATCTATGTCAGTTTCTGCTACCTGCTGATAAAAATCCTGATAGGACTGTTTGGTCCAGAAATACGGAACTGCTGCGAGTGATGTTTTCATAATGGTTATTGCCAGCTACGTTCATAGGCGCCAATTGTTGTCTGGCGACCTTCTGAAAGTGCGGTGAGTTTCTGTTTATCCTGTTCGGTGGGTTGCGCCGAGTTTCTGAGAACTGAGTCAATCGCCTTGCGCCAGATATTGGCCACTGTTTCAATGTAGGCTGGACTGCGCTGGCGACCTTCTATTTTTATCGCTACCACACCGGCCTGATGCAGTTCAGGCAGAATGTCCATGGTATTCAGACTAGTGGGTTCTTCCAGGGCGTATTCGATATTACCTTCAACTTCAAAGCGGCCTTTGCATAATGTCGGGTAGCCTGCATTTTCGCCTTCTTCAAATTGGTCAATCAGCAGGTTGTTTAATCGACTCTTTAACACGCCATCTTTTTCTTCCCAACGTACATGAGAAGAGGGCGAGCAGACGCCCTGAGTATTGGGTGATTCACCAGTTAGATAGGATGATAAATAGCAACGGCCTTCAGCCATTATGCATAGACTGCCAAAGCCAAATACTTCAATTTCAACCGATGATTTTTGTGCTAATTGAGTGACCTGCTTTAAGGATAAAACGCGAGGTAAAACTGCGCGCTTAATGCCAAAATTCTGATGATAAAAATTCAGCGCTTCAAGATTAGTTGCCGAGGCCTGCACTGATAAATGAATGGGGAAATCATCTGAACGCGAACGGATATAGTCCATGATGCCGCTGTCAGCAACGATCAGGCTATCGATGCCAATATCCAGCGCCATATCGACACTCGACGTCCATGTCTGCCAGCCGTCTTGCCGAGGGTAGGTGTTAATTGCGCAATAGACTTTGCAGTTATTTTGGTGCGCGTATTCGATA
Source organism: Kangiella sp. (assembly GCA_048268505.1). Lineage (GTDB taxonomy): Bacteria > Pseudomonadota > Gammaproteobacteria > Enterobacterales > Kangiellaceae > Kangiella. The sequence continues at coordinate 302,288 of JBLWVK010000003.1, forward strand.
CCTTTGTGTAGATGTTTCTCGCTAAAGTTCAGGCCTGAAAAATGGCGCGCATTGGTTGCATTTTTAAAGCCGATGTAGACCGCGTCTGCGCCCTGATCAACGGCTTTGACTAATGACGGGTAATTGCCCGCTGGACATACTAATTCCATGAATTGATTTAACCTGCTTGTTTGGTGTTTTTTAGAAGTTGTAGATTCAAACTGGCATTAAAAACGGCACGGAAAATACAAACCAGATCCAATTGGTGATAAAGCGTTGGATTGCGTGAACAGATATTGTTGATGATCTGACGTTCGCGTTCAGGGCAGTGTAAGGGCAAGCCTAGCTCACCTTTTAGATCGGAGATCTGGTCGATCACTTCTGAGCGTTGTTTTAATAGGATTAAAAGCTGCTCATCAATGGTATCGATTTGTGAGCGTAAATGATCAAGTGGCATCATGGTTTCGTTCTCCATAGCACTTATGCAAAACAGTTTGCATATTTTTCTGCGTATGTTTTTTGCAGATCTGGGCAATGAGCACATTCTATGGGCAGTTTTTGGCAAAGCCCTTGATATGAGTCAAACAAGAGGGGATGTTTTTATCGAGGTAAAGAGCAGATTCCAAATCTAGTTTGGAATGACACTCCTCGGGTGAGGTGCTTTGTGGAATATAAAGGGGAATGCAGAGGTAATTCTTGGAGAATTGCCCGCCTGAAATTTATTCAGGATCTAGGATAAGTCATGACTTGTCCGCACCGTTAAGGTTTAGTTCAAGGTAGGGCGGGCCTTGGCCCGCCATATATCCGGTGGGCCAAGGCCCACCCTACGTCGAAGATTTATGTAGGATCTTGGGTGACCGCAGGTCTCACCTACCGTAATGTTTATGTTTTCATAGATACCATCTCTCCCAGCCGACCTCAAGCCACTTGAGGTCGGTATTCGCTTTGATGTTTTAATACACCATAGCAAATTTGTACTAGCTTTCTCATGGCTGCACCAATAGCC
>JBLWVK010000004.1:0-274230 GCA_048268505.1 Kangiella sp.
CTATGGTGTATTAAAACATCAAAGCGAATACCGACCTCAAGTGGCTTGAGGTCGGCTGGGAGAGATGGTATCTATGATTCCCTTGTAGCTACGAGAGCAATCAAACCTCAACGTCTGACAATCTTTTCGACTGTCTCATCAACTTTATTAATATCACCTACTTCCTGAAAAACGATGCGCCCCTGCTCATCTAATAGAGTAAAAACATTTGAGTGAGCAACTTCATTATCTTCGCTTTTCTTGTAGCGAATATTCAGTGCCATGGCCAGGCTTCTGACGTCTTGTTTATCACCCGTCAGTAGAGTCCAGCGGTCTGGGTTTAACTTTCTTTTTTCAGCGAACTCTTTAAGTACTTTCGCCGTATCACTCGCTGGAGTTAATGACACTAAAACAAACTCTGTGTTATCCAAGACGTCTTGGGGTAGCTTTTTCTCGATGTTCTGCATGGTTGCGACAATTGTTGGGCAGGTGTGCATGCAGTGTGTGTAAATTAAGCTAACCACCTGACGTTTTCCAGCGAATGACTGAATATTAATGGTCTCATCATTCTGGGTAACCCACTCACTGTTTAGATGATAGATTGAGTCATCAGGTAAACTTTGCTCACTAGTTTCTGCGTTACTCTTGCCACTCATAGCTAAAACAAGAATTGCTACGCTTATTTTGAACCATTTATTCATGATTTCCTCTCTATTCTGTTGGCTGCTGTACATCTGCGGCACAGCGGAAACCTAAGTTGGGTAATGCAAACTTGGCTTCTAAACTACTTCTAAATCCATAGCGCATAAATGCGGCATAGTCACCCGGATCGACTGCGCCACTTGCGCCACCGGCACAAAACAGCTTGGTATCAATAGTGCTATCACCACGGGATTCGCCAGTGACTAATGCTGAGTTAAAGTCTTCGGTCCACTCCCAGATCAGGCCATGCATGTCGTGCAGCCCCCAATAATTGGGCTCGTTCTGTCCAACAGCTGCCAGCTGTTCCTGGCTTGGCCTGCTGTACCACATCAATATCTTCTGCTTGTAATCCTTTTCAACGCTTCCATCAGCCTGGGTTTCACTGGCGAGTGCAGCCAGTTCCCACTCGCTGACTCTGGGTAAGCGTTTGCCTTGCGACTGACAATAAGCATCGGCAGCAAACCATGACACATTGGTTACCGGACTGTTTGCAAGCTCTTCAGGGTACTTTTCGTCTGACTGCCAATGCTGCAGATACTGCTTCTCAACAAACACCTTTGGTGCCTCTGATTTTGTCCAGCCAGGGTTGCCTTTAACAAATTCCTGAAAATCCTTGTTAGTAACCGGATATTGGTCAAGATAGAAGTCATTCACCGACTGTATGGGGCTGTCTTTACTCATATAGAGAGGGCGATACTCACCGCCTTTAACCAGCTGCATACCTTCAGGTGAAGTAGTCTCGCTGTTTTTTGCAAGTAACGAAGAGCTACCGCCGACTCCTAGCAGAGTCAGCGATAGTGCTACAAGTTTAAGATGACTGATTCTCATAGTCTTCTCTTTAGTTTCGCAAAGGTTAGTGAGGTTTGTTCGCTCGAACTTTTTTCACTTGCTCTACAGTGATTTCACCGCCCTTGTTGTCCCAACTATTTAAGAGGTAGGTCACAACATTGGCAATTTGGTCATCGGTCAAATCCATTGCTGGCATGACGCTATTGAAAGACTCACCATTGACTTTAATTGGGCCTTCAAGACCGTGCACAATGGCTTCAACCGCACGAATTGGATCGGCATTCAGATAGTCAGACTTGGCAACTGGTGGGAAAGCACCTGGGATACCCTGACCATTAGGCTGGTGACAGGCCATGCAGTTAGCATCATAAACTCGTTTACCGAAATCAATTTTCTCTTGCTTGTTACTAGCTTTTACCACTTCAACTTTTTTATCAACACTTTGTACAGCTGAGCCTTCTGGAAGATAAATTCGGTCATCAAGTTTGCCAGAGTAAATTGTTTTATCTTCTTTACCCTTAACGCTTAACATACCTAATGCACCTTTGTTAAAGGCACGGAAGATAGAGTGGTCAACAAGGATCAGGTTGCCAGGAACTTCTACCTTGAACTCGACAATTGCAGAGCCGCCCGCTGGAACCAAGGTTGTTTGGATATTTTCGTTAACCAGATTCCCGCCTTCCACATACACTTTGTCAAAGATTTCGCCAATAACATGGAATGAAGACACCAGGTTTGGACCACCGTTACCGACATACAGACGAACAGTTTCACCAACATTAGCTTTTAACGATTTATCACCTGTTAAGCTGCCCACTGCACCGTTAAACACAACATAGTCTGCGTGTTCATTGATGGCCTTTTCCATGTCGAAAGGCTGTAAGCCTGGCTCGCCATATTTACCCTTAGTATAGAAGTCACCCTGCATCACATAGTATTCACGATCCACTTTTGGTAAACCTTCTTTTGGCTCGACCAGAATCAAACCATACATACCATTGGCAATGTGCATACCGACTGGCGCTGTTGCGCAGTGATAAACATAGAGGCCGGGATTTAGCGCCTTAAAGGCAAAAGTTGTTGTGTGGCCTGGAGCAGTGAATGATGAAGTTGCACCACCGCCTGGGCCGGTAACCGCGTGTAAATCAATGTTGTGTGGCATCTTTGAAGATGGGTGGTTCGAAAGGTGGAACTCGATTTCGTCACCTTCTTTGACTCGAATAAAACTGCCCGGAACAGTCCCGCCAAATGACCAATAAACGTATTCAACACCATCCGCCATAGTGCCAACCTTCTCAACAGTCTCAAGCTCAACTACTACTTTGGCGTTGTGCTCACGCTCAATGGCTGGTGGTACTTCGGGTGGAGAAGTAAGAATTGCCTGCTCTTTTGGTAAGTCTTTAGCCATAACGCTATTAACTAAGCCAATCGCGGCCACTGCTAAGATTGTTTTCTTAAATAGTTTGTGTTTTAACATGAGATGATCTCCTGAGATCGCTTTAACCTATATTAAAAATACTTATTTTGAGGTTAGTATGAAGCAATAAGAAATCGACAATTTGATCTGGATCAGTATATTTAACAGATATAGTCGATTAGATTCATTATTACCTTCAGCTATAAACACCTTACTGGACATATGTCCCCAAACAAGTCGTAAGGTATTGATTGTTTTAACTAAAATTGAAGCGTGTTAATGTGATCGAATTCACGACAGAGGAGAAAAGCCCTAAAAGTTTTAAGGTTTTTAGAGATTGATAGGACATGAAGAAAGGCTAATTGGCTATTAGCGAAACTTATTAAACTGTCGGCAATACAAAAGCAATATATTAGAGATTACTTAATCTGAAAGTTATTTACCTCGCCGCCCCCACTTTTGTTGCGAAAGTTCCAGTGCTGGTACAGGTTTACTATATAGATACCCCTGGGCAACATCGCATCCAAGCGCTTTGAGAAATTCAGCATGTGACTCTTCCTCAACGCCCTCTGCAACTGTTTCGAGCCCCAACGACTTAGCCAGTTGGATAATTGCTTTGCATATAGCTTCATCATTAGCATCCTGCCCTATGTCCTTGATGAATGAACGATCAATTTTAAGGCGGTCAAGGGGCAACCTTTTCAGATAGGCCATACTGGAATACCCTGTTCCAAAATCATCCACCGCCAATTTTACACCCATCTCTTTAAACTCAGCCATGGCAATAGCGGCCTTCTCTGGATCCTGCATGATGGTTGATTCTGTTAACTCAAGAAATAGGCGATCAGCGGCCAGGCCGCTTTCCTGTAACACTTCCTTAACCTGCTTAGGGAGTAGGCCAGTTTCAATTTGGTGCACAGAGACATTCACCGAAATACAGTCGACACCGATACTGACTTCATCCCATTCGATCATTTGACGGCAAGCTTCACGCAGAACCCACAATCCTATTTCGCCAATCAAACCCGTTTCTTCTGCCAATGGAATAAACTTATAAGGTGGGATAAGTCCCATGGTTGGATGTTGCCAGCGCACCAATGCTTCCACACCTACCATAGCTACATCTGCAAAACAAAACAGAGGTTGATAGTGAAGCACCAACTCATTTCGTTCAACTGCAACTCTTAAGGCGCTTTCCAGCATTAGATTTTCGTGCATACCTTCGGCCAGTCGATCGTTGAAAAACTCAAATCGGTTACGGCCAGCTTTTTTCGCTGAATAGCGGGCGATTTCGGCATTTTTGAGCAATGTATCAGGATCGCGTCCATCCTCAGGATAGATCGCAATACCAATACTGGCAGTAATCATCAGTTCATGCTCATCAACTCTTAAAGGAGCGGCAAAACGCTGCAACACTTTGCGGGCTATCTTTGAAACTTTCTCCACATTCACTGCTTCATTAACAATAAGCACAAAATCATCGCCACCAATTCGTGCCAGCGTGTCATCTACTTTTAGAATATGCTTGAGTCGTTCTGCGACTCGTAAAATAACCGCATCACCAACTTGATAGCTAAGCGTTTCATTAATCTTTTTAAAACGGTCGATATCAATACTTAAAATCGCAAAGTTTTCATCAAACTGTTTGCTGCGTTCGATAGATTCTTCAACGCGCTCCTGCAACTTCTGGCGATTGGGAAGATGTGTGAAAGGGTCATATTGCGACAAGAAGGCTAATCGATCTTCTTTTTCATAAATATCCGTCAGGTCACTCCAGGAACCTACAATTTCCACATGACCATCGCTACTATTTGCCAGTAGCTGGAGTTCATCACGAATATAGCGTTCCTTGCCTTCCTTATCTAAAATCCGATACTCATACACCACATGGCCTTTTTCAAAGATGCTACCAAACTGCTCTATGGTCTTTGAGCGATCATCCTCATGTAAAACACTCTTCCACCAATTAATGTCATATAGCTGTTCCGGATCATAGCCAAACAAGCGTTTAACATTAGCGCTAACCCAAACTGGCTTAAAGCCACCCTCTTCCATCACCAGCTGATACAATACAACAGGACTAGCTTTTAACAAATGGTTAAACCGAACATTGGTTCGAGTTAAGCTTATGGTTCGCTTCTGAACTTGCCAACGCAGCAGAGCAGTCACCCCAAACATGAGTACCAAAATAGCTCCGCCAATAATCAGAACCCACATGACCAACCTTGGGATTCTGGGCTCCTGAGTAGGAACCATCGCAGTCTTCAGTGCCTCATAATAAGGAGAGTCAGGTTCCGAGCGCCATTGTTCAATGTGTTTATCAATGGCATTAAGTAAGTCCCGATTGGTTCCCGCTGCCGTTACATAAAATAAACTGGCAGGATTAAGCATAATCGGAGTTTCATGCAGGCCCAGCTCTCTTGCATGCATATTGGCATAATGGATATTGACTATCACGGAATCGGCCCTTCCGTCTACAACCGCCTGGAACCCCTCGTCATAAGTCTTCACTTCGACCGGCTTAAAGCCAACCCCATAACCCATCATCATTTTCTGTAGCGCGACTTCCTGGACTGAGTCCTTTAACACCGCAATTCGAACTCCTCGTAAATCCGGGATGCCCAGTATTTCAATGTCATTTCGCGTCCAAATTCCTGACCAGCTGTGTGTCACAGGTATAGCATGGAAGTCGTAATTCTTGTCTCTTGTTTCTGTGATGGCAACGTCAGGCATCAGGTCCATATCATCATTCGATAACATAGGTAAACAATCGCTCCACTCGCAATCAACATAGGTCAGCTGCCACGACTCTTCTTCTGCTATAGCTTCAATGAGCTTGATAAAAAGACCATCAGGCTGACCTTGAGAGTTTCGATAGATTTTAGGTGAGTTTTGATAGAGTCCAACGCGAACTTCACGAGAATTTTCAGAACCCGAGTTCTGAAAATTAAATATCATGGCAAGTGTCAATAAAGACACAAAAACTGCGCTTATGGCGACCTTATAAACCATGTTAGATCATTCCTTCCTGAGACAACTCTACTTCAACTCTATTTCGCCCTTTATCTTTTGCCTGATATAGCAGTTCATCAGCGCGGTGAAGCCATTTCTTCACGGTGTCCTTTTTGGCGTGATATTCAGCAAGCCCTATACTGATGGTCAGTTTTATATTTTGCTTACCCGCAACAATAGGATTCTCTTCAATATACTGACGTAACCGATCAGCAACCTTTGCGGCCGATGAAAGGCCTGTTTCTGGCAATAGCAGTGCAAACTCTTCGCCACCCATCCTGCCCAATAAATCCGAGGGACGCATAATTTCTTTGCTCAGTCGGACAAATTCTTTTAAGACCTTATCGCCAGCTTGATGACCGTACTGGTCATTGACTTGTTTAAAATGGTCAAAATCAATGACCATCATGCACAGTTCAGTGCCATTTCTATAAGCTCGAGACATTTCTTCTTCTGCCCGAGCCATAAATTCGCGTCGATTGGCAACCCCCGTCAATGGGTCGGTAGCTGCTAACTCTTCAAGCTGCTCATTAACCTGTTTTAATTCCTGTAACGCCTGATCGGTTTTTTTCTTTTCCTGAATAAGCTGTTTAAAAAGATCGCTCTGGCTATAAATCGTTTTAAAGGAACCTGTGGTTAAAAATGCCTGCACTACACCAAAACTGAGGAGAAAAAAGCCAGCCGCAAAGATAATATGCGCCAGCCACCACTGATGATCCCAGGTCGTAGCCAATGTGAATGACAAACAGGATAGCGCAAACCAGATCATGGCAATGGAATAAAGCAAGGGCATGTAGCCACGGATTCTTTGCAGCAGCATCCAAAGAACGCTACCAATAAACATGCTTATCGAAATGTACTCCGCCAACAGTCGCCACCAGTTTAAATCCAACGACTGAGAGCTCGCAGCCCAATAGACCAAGAGATTAACCACTGCAAAAATTGCGGTAACAATCCATAACCCTCTGCTGCGGATCTGTTCCGGTTTGATCATTTCGCCGAACTTGAGCATTGCTATCAGAAAACAAAAGGCAAGCACCACTCTTGAAGCAGGTCCAAACAGAGTAAATAACCAGTGGTTTTCTATGCCATGATGAGTAAGAAAGCCATGCGGTGCATAAATAATCGTAAAACCCAAAAAACCATACACTAGCCATTTAAGAAGCACTTCTCCAGAAGCCACATAACAACGCCACGTGATGTAGCTTAAAAAGGCGCTTGCAGCTACCGCCAAAGTTATCGCTATGACATGAAACGTATGAGCAACGTATTTATCATCAGGGGTAATTTCAGAATCGATATAGAGGATCAGTAAAGCAGGCATCACAGCCATAATGGTGAGCAAAAAACGAATATAACCCGAAGCAATCAACTTCACTGTATTGTGTTTAATTTGCTCTTGATTCAACGGCAACTCCTTGCGTCCTAATTGCCACTCTTTTATGACAAGGTACTGATTTTATTGAAATAGGGCAAGACTAGCATCTACCAAAGAACAACCACTTACAATAACTTTTGTGATTTTTTTAATGAAATCGTTACAATAGCCCACATTTGTATGCTCACGACAGCTTGAGCCACTTAACAACAATTATTGATAGGAAAACTATGCTTGTAGCCATTCTCGCTGTGATTGCTGGATTAGCTTTACTGGTTTGGAGCGCAGATAAATTTGTTGATGGTGCGGCTTCAACTGCTCGTCATTTTGGTATGCCGTCCTTGTTAATTGGCATGGTTATTGTCGGCTTTGGCACCTCGGCCCCGGAGATGGTCGTTTCAGCACTGGCGGCTGGTCAGGGTAATCCCGGGATTGCTTTAGGTAACGCCTTTGGTTCGAATATTACCAATATCGCACTCATCCTCGGCTTAACAGCCGTGATCAGCCCGATTGCCGTTCAATCAAAGATCCTGCGCAAAGAGATGCCGCTTTTAATGCTGATGACGGTATTGGTCATAGGTCTATTATGGGATCTGGATATTTCACGATGGGATGCAATCATCCTGCTTATTGGATTTGGCGCTTTTATGGGCTGGTCCATCTGGCAAGGCATGCAGAAGAAAACCGACACACTTGCTGCCGAAGTCGAACACGAAGCCAGCCAACACTCAATGCACCTTAAGACCGCAATATTCTGGTTGATACTGGGTTTAATTGTGCTGGTGGCCAGTTCGCGAATGCTGGTCTGGGGCGCCGTTGAAATTGCCCAGGCCTTTGGTGTCAGTGATATTATTATTGGCCTGACCATCATTGCAGTGGGAACTTCGCTTCCAGAACTGGCTTCTTCGATTATCGCCATTCGCAAGAACGAACATGATCTTGCACTCGGCAATGTCATCGGCTCAAACCTGTTTAACACCCTCGCTGTAGTCGGTATCGCCGGCGCCATTCACCCGTTGGCAGTCGAGCCAGAGGTGCTCTGGCGTGATGCTATGTTCATGGGTGTACTGACCCTGTCGCTATTTGTTATTGGCTACGGGTTCAGAGGCGAAGGACGCATCAACCGAGTCGAAGGCGCAATATTGCTAGCTGCCTACGTCGGTTACACCGCCTACCTGATTCGCTCAGTGTTCTTATAGGCTCACTGAGCATCAGGCTGTGACAGACCGGGCTCGGCACCCATTGCCAGGTAAAGAGAAACACTGTTGATTAATTGTTGCGCTTGAGTATCGATCAACTGCATTTGTGTCGATAAGTATTGTTGTTGCGCTAACAGCAGCTCTATATAACTGGCCGCTCCGAGCTCATGGCGTCTTGCTGTAATCTGCATGGCTTCTTCTGAACTCTGGCTGGAATGAGCCAGCATTTGCAACTTTTGCGCATCATTCTCAAGCTGACGCAAGGTGTCTGCAACTTCACGCAACGCCTCCAGAACCACATATTGGTAATTACTGGTAGCCGCCTCGAATTCAGCTAATGCCGCCCTCTTTTCCGCTGGCAACCCAGGGTTAAATAATGGCTGGGTTAATTGTCCTATCAAGGACCAGACCGCAGACTCACCACTAAACAATGAGGCTGTCGATAGGGCCTGTGAACCTATCTGACCATTCAGGTTTATGCTTGGGTACATATTGGCAATGGCAACACCATACTCGGCATTGGCTGCCTGCATAAGTGATTCAGCAGCCTGAATATCAGGCCGTTGGCGAACCAATTCGGATGGCACAATCAGTGGCAGGCTTTCAGGCAATTTAAAATCCTGTAGAGTAAATTCAGCAGTAATTTCAGAGCCAGGGTTTTCACCAGCCATGGTAGCTAACAGATGCTCGGTCTTTTGAATTTGATTGCGCAATACCGGAATATTGGCACGCGTCAGTTCAACTTCAGACTGCAACATCAACACTTCATGTTTTGAAACCTGACCTAACTCAAGTTGATGCTTAACAATATCAAGCTGCTGCTCCTGCTTTGCCACCAGCTGCTCAGTAACTTCCAGCTGACTTCTTAACTTAGCCTGATTAACTGCGGTATTAATTACCGTTGCCACCAAGGCTAGCTGCGTTGCCTCCAGCTCATAACGCTGATAATCCACTCGAGAAGCCAGCGCTTCCAGGGCGCGACTGTTGCCACCCGCCAAATCCAGTTGATAGCTAATATCCACTCCAGCATTGTAAATACTAAATTCCTGTGGCGAAGCCTGCTGTCCAAAAACTCCGGGATTAAATCTTTGTCTTTGTGCGCTGATATTGGCATCAACTTTAGGGTAACGGGTAGTACCAACACGAGCCTGATACAACTCCTCGGCGCTGCGCAATTGTGCGCTGGCGGCTAATAAACTTGGGTTTTGAGCTAAAACTTTTTCGACTAAAAGATTGAGCGAATCTGACTTAAACTGACTCCACCACTGCTGCCCAGTTGCATCAACCCATTGCAAAGTTTGGCCAGTGGCCAATTCTTTATTGCTTCCAACCACGACGGCATCATCACTAGCTGTGTATTGAGAGATTGATGGCGGTTCAGGCTCTTTAAAGTCTGGAGTCACAGCACAGGAAACTGCCGTTGATAGTAACAATAAAGCAAAAGGAAAGCGGATATTCATCAGCGGCTACCTATAAAAGTGATCCACAAAAGGCTGTTTGAATTTTTGGTGGCAGGCGACGCAGGACTGCAACAAATCTGCATAGGTTTTTATTACTGCATCACCATCATCATTTTCTGCAACTTTTTTTAACATCATTGCAGTATCGTGCGTTACACCATCCAGACTCTTAAATGCTCCAGCATCCGAGCCCATGAAAGATAAGATACGCATTTTTTCAGTCATAGGCGGCTCATCATGATCAGCAACCAAGGGAGCAATCTCAGCAACTGTCGCCAGGTCTTCGCGAATAATCGCGCTGGCAATCTTCTGCATATTGAGTTCTAGATCCTGCATGATTTGTCGCAGCGCCATTGGCTCCGCATCACTTTGCTCATCAACCTGTGTTTCTGCTGCATTCACCTGCATAGGAAGGCTGCTTATGCTAATTGTCGCACTTAGCAGCAATGTTTTTACACTCGTTGCTAAATTTAGTTTATTCATATTACTGTCCTCATCGTTTATAGATCAAAGGCTCTGCCCTCGCCTTTTTCTTCATAAGTGACACCATCGCGAATATGGTAGATTCGTTTAAATGTCGGAATAATTTTTTCGTCGTGAGTCACCACAATAATGGCCGTCTCAAATTTCTTTGCCATGTCATTCAGAATTTTTATCACAGCCAATGCTCGCTCACTGTCCAGTGGCGCTGTAGGTTCATCCGCCAGAATTACCGGAGGCCGATTGACCAGACCTCTGGCGATAGCAACCCTTTGTTGCTCACCACCGGATAATTGCGACGGCATGGCCTTGGCTCTATGCTGAACATCAAGCGCCTGTAACAAGTCTAAAGCGCTCTTTCGGGCTTCTTTGTTGGCAACTCCGGCCAGCATTGGTGGCAATGCAACATTATCGGTCACATCCAGAAAAGGAATCAGATACGGAGCCTGAAAAACAAAGCCGATTTTGTCTCGGCGCAAGGCTCGAATATCTTTTACTTTCCATTCGTTATCGTAAATGACTTCATCGCCCAGAATCATAGTTCCTGCCGAAGGCTCAATCACGGCCCCCAAACATTTAAGCAAGGTACTTTTTCCCGAACCAGAGGGACCAATTAATCCAACCACCTCGCCTGGCGCAACGACCATGTTGACCTCTTTTAGCGCATCCACAGCCGTGTCTCCCGAACCATATCGCTTTCTTAATCCTTCGATACGAATACCTTTACCGCTCATCCTAACCTCCCACCGCTTCTGCCGGATCAACTTTCAGTGCGGCCCGAATGGCAATAATGCTCGATAAAATACAAATGATGACCACAGCAACAAACCCTGCTGCTGAGTCCATGGGTTCCAGCAACACATATTTTGGAAAAGCCGGTGCACCAAAGGTCGCTGAAATCTTCCCAACGACAAAGCCGATGACTCCGAGTGCAATGGCCTGCTGTAATATCATGCCAGCAATGGTTCGGTTGCGGGTGCCAATTAATTTCAACACTGCAATTTCACGAATTTTGCCCAGCGTTAAGGTATAAATAATGAAGGCTACGATAGCGGCACTGACCACGGCCAGAATAGCCAGGAACATGCCAATCTGTTTTGACGATGTGGCAATCATCTTGCCAATCAGAATGCCTTCCATATCCTCGCGCGTATAAACCGTCAACCGCTTCCACCTTTCGATTGCCTGAGCAACCTCTTCGGGCGAATAGCCATTTTTAACCTGCACCAAAACCGAGTTAACGTATGGATTATTGGTCTGTGAGTTGTTTAGAGCCTCCAGTAATCCCGGTGTACCCGGCTGAGAAAATTCTGGGTTTTGTGCATTACGGCGGCGTTGCTCGAGGATGGCATCATTGTCCTTTAAGAACTGAGCTTCCTGTGCATCTTTAAGGGGAATAAAGACCATAGGGTCACCGTTTGATGACACCATCCTGCGAGTCAAGCCTACAACCTTATATTGATTACGACGGATCTGTAGCGTATCGCCCACTTTAAAACCCGTTGCTATATCAGCTACAGCTTCATAGTGGCCGCGGGTAATTTGCCGACCATCAATTAAATATGGCGGCCAACCTGGCTGACCGGGCTGCCCTGCGGCAATACCCGAAATCATGCTACGCACATCTCGATCACCATGCCTGACCTGCATCGTCAGGTAAGTGACATTGGCAGTACGAGCGACTCCGGGCATACTCTGAATGCCACGCCATTCGTCGTCATAGATGCTGGATGATTCTGCATAGGGCCCGAGCGTATTTTTTTGCACCACCCAAAGATCGGCGCCACTGTTATCCAGTAATACTTTGGCGTCATCGACCATGCCGCGATATACGCCTGCCATAATTAGAGTCACCCCTATTAACAGACCAAGACCGAAGCCTGTGAACACGAACTTGCCCCAGGAATGCAGAATGTCACGACCAGCCAGACTGATCATTTTGCTTCACCAGCCAGCTGCTCGACCACTTTGATACGGCTATTGTCAGTCAGTGCTTTTTCGCTATAAAGCACCACAGAATCACCCACCGACAGGCCACTTTGGATCTCAACCAGACCATTCAAATCTGTTGCTCCAATAGAGACAGGTGCGAACTCAAGATCGCCATCGGCAATCTTCCAGACGCCCAGCTCACCATCAATTCTCTTTAATGCTGCATTAGGTATCACTGTATTGGCGGGAAGTACTTCCAGCTCAATAGTCACTTCCGCCAGCTCTCCGATTGACGGCAAGGGTTCTGGCAAAGCGTCAAAAGTAATCTTAGCTAAGAACTCTTCTGTTACCGCATCAGCGATAGGTTCGACTCGATAAATTTCACCGAGCAATTCCTGATTGGATTTGGAGCGCAACTTAATGTGAGCTTTTAGGCCTGCATTAAGTCCAGTTGCATGAATCTGATCAAAGCGTACATTCAGCCAGATATCTGAAGGATTAATGATTTCTAAAACCGGCTGCCCAGCAACTACCGTTGTGCCGGGTTCAGCACCACGACTGACAATAAATCCATCCACCGGACTGATCAGCTCCAGATTATGTTGCTGCGCCTTCATCGCTTCCTGCTCGGCTTCTTGTCGCAACAACTCCTGCTTAGCGGCAGCAAGGCCTGCTTCTGCAACCCGAAATTCTTGCTCTTTTAGCGCAAACTGTTCTTCACTAATGGAGTCACTTGCCAGTAATTTCTGGTATCGCTCAAACTGATTATTAGCAAATTGATACCGGCTCTGCGCCTCGGCTAACTGAGCTTTTGAACGCATCAAGGCCGATTGCTGGGCTTGCATCCGCTGTTCTAAATCCACCGGGTCCATAACACCCAGTAATTGCCCTTTTGATACCTGTTCACCAATATCAACTTCGAGCGTTTTTACTCTTCCTGGCACGGTTGGCCCAACTTTATAACGGTAGCGTGCTTCAACAGTGCCAATGCCAAATAAGGCTGGCGAAATGCTTGCCTGAGTCACTTTCGTTTCGGTGACTAAAATCGGAGCAAGAGGCCCTGATCGAAGAATGACATAGAAGAATAGCAGTGCTAGCGGCAGCATGATTGCTACCAATGCCATTGTGCGCTTGTGTTCAAATAGCTTACTAAGCCGAATACTCTTAAGAAATGTCTGCTTCATTGTTGACCTCGTATACCGCGCTGATAAATGGCAAAGACTCCCGGGGCATCCTTGCGCATTTTCTTAACATCACCAGCCAGCAGGGATTGCATGACCAAACCCTGAATGGTGCCGATAAAAAGCAATGACGCCGACTCTGTATCCAGCTCGGGATCAAAGTCGCCTGTTTTAACGCCTTCGTCCAACAGCGCCTTCAACTTTACGCTATAACCTTTGATCATCAGCTGAACCATACGCTTAGGTGCACTTTCCTGTGCCCCCTGCAACTCTCCAAAAAGCATTCTCGGCACGCCCGGATGTTTGCTGACAAAATCCACATGCGCCATAAACATGGCGTCAAGTGCATCCATAGGCGAGGACTGCTTGCTGATCGCTTTGTCGATTCGAGTAAGTAATCGCTTAGAAACCCACTCCATCACCGATTGCAGGATCGCTTCCTTATTTGGGAAATGGCGGAATAATGCGCCCTGAGTTACGCCCATACGCTTGGCAATCGCTGCAGTTGTTATTTCACTGGGGTTTTGCTCCCCCGCTAGTTCAATCACGGTTTCAACAGTGACTTCGCGGCGCTCATCCGCTCGCAGATTTTTTGACGAAGTTTTCATAGCTCAACTCCAAACCGAAAAGGATAGTAATTGATTACTATCTTTTCTAAATTTGCTCTGCCCGTCAAGTATAATTTTTAACTTACTGCTCAACCCACTGATAACTGATTGGTTTTATTAGGGGTTAGTCAGACGACAAAGCGAGTGGCTTTATCTTGAAATGGTGGAATCTTAGCTCAAGCAATGGCATTAAAACGGTTTGCTAGCTTAAGCTGAACCTTTAAAGATCATTAAATTGGCAGGGGGTAATAGACGCTACCGATGCTTTATAGCGCCTAACGACTTCTCATAAAGGTATTAGGAAACCTCGGCGATTTTCAACAACCGAGCTAACTGGGGCTTATATTCCTGCGGCAACATATCACCGAGCGTGTACTTATCCAGGGTTGCGAGGAAGTTCTTCAAGGCTTCGCCAAGCACCGCTTTGAGGCCACACACTGGTGTAATTACACACTTGTTATCTGGCGAGAAACATTCCACCAGACTCATGTCCGGTTCCATCTCTCTGACCAGGACTCCAATACGGATTTCGTCAGGATCCATCCGCAAACGCATGCCACCATTCTTGCCACGTACCGTTTCGATGTAGCCTTTTTTGTTCAGTGCATGCACTACTTTCATCAGGTGGTTACTGGAAATCTGGTAACTGTCGGAAATTTCCTGAATGGTGCACAGCCGATCCTTTTCCAGTGCCAGGAATAATAAAACGCGTAATGAATAGTCGGTATAACGGGTAATATGCATCTATCGTCTCCGTAAAGTGCTTAAAGCTCCAATCATTTTAACCAAGCTCTAAGCATTGGGTCGGCTGATTATATAGGTCATTAGCGCCGAGAAAAACACTGCAAGGAAGATTAATACCCCAGTTTTCATATTTAGCAGCCATAAGACCAGCCAACTGCTTGTCAGCATGAAGCCGGCCAGGTATTTAGCAAAAAGCGGAATAGCACCTCGCTCGCGCCAACCTTTTAGCAAGGGTCCAAACTGACGGTGCTCAAGTAGCCATAGTTCCAATCGCGGTGAACTTTTGCCCGCCGCCCAGACTGCCACAATCAAAAATGGGGTGGTCGGTAACAAGGGTAGCACCACACCAATCATGCCAAGTCCGGTCGCAACAATTGCCAAAGTACGATAGGCCAGCTGACGATTGAGTAAGCGTGTCACTGTTGGTTTTGCGTTTGAAAGTACCACTCTCATGCTTTTACCCTTGTCATTCGATTTTGCCATAGTCTTATTCTAGATCAATTAATATACATTTGTCATACTCCTTTTGATAAATATCAAGCCTATTGATCCAGATCATGGTTTTATTGACATTTTTACGTAATATAGCCGTCAAGGAAGACGTCCAAGCCATCAAAAGATGCATTTATAATATTTTTTTCGGTTGACGTCTTATTTTTTAAATCTTAATATGTACTTGAAATACATCTTTAAGAATGATCACGATCAGGGCAAATCAGTGAACAAAGTTAGCGCACAAAATCTATTCTTTCCCGCGGCCTGCATTCATGCAGCGATAACCGCGGTTTTAACTGTGCTTGCCTATCAGTTCAGCTCCGAATGGTTAATGGCATTTGTTGGATTAGGTCATGCTCACGAAATGCTATTTGGCTTTGCCCTGGCGTTAATCGCAGGTTACACCCTCGGCCAGATTGAAGCGCGCTGGTTGTGGATACTATTCGGTTTATGGTTGTTTGCCCGTATCGGTTACTGGGTTGACCCGGCAGGTGCTATCGGCCAGTGGTCGAGCCCGCTATTCGCATTGGCGCTGGCCTGGAAAATCGTTCCTCGCTTTTTTGCTGCTAAAAAATGGCGTAACCGCATGATTAGCCCACTGTTAATGGCTATCTGTAGTGTGCCATTAGGCTGGCTGATTTTACGAGAAATGGGCTGGCCAGTGGCGCCAGGCCAGTTATCGCAGGCCATGATTCTTTTATTGGTCATGTTAATGGCGTTCATCGGAGGGCGGATAATTGCTCCAGCAGTTGCCGGTGAAATGCAAAAACGTGGCATCACTCAACAAGCTCGTGTTCAACCACAGCTTGAAGCTTTAATACTTCTGCTTTTACCTGCGGGCGCCATATCTGCCCTGATCCCAGGCGCTTCGCAGGTAGCAGGAGTATTATCTATTACCGTTGCAATCGTGATTGCAGTTCGTCTTATTCGCTGGAAAATCTGGCGTTGCGGCGACCGCGCCGAACTTATCGGTCTTGGCATTGGCTACGGCTGGCTGGCGATTGGAACCTTTGCACTGGGCTTTGCCATCTTCTTTGAGCTGGCCACCTATGTGTTGTTGCACTTCATCACTGTTGGCGCTCTCGGCACTTTATCTGCGTCAGTCATGATGAAGAATAACCTGCACCAGTTTAAACACCTTCCTCAGCCTAAAATCATGATCGTCAATATTTTAGGCCTTCTGTGTTTAGCAACCCTATTTAGAGTTTTGGCCGGAGCCATAGTTGACTCCTCTCCTGGTCTAACAGGACCTCACTTGTTGTGGCTCTCGGCCCTTTCTTGGTCAGCGGCATATTTTGCCCTGGCAATCTTCCTACTTTCTACTCAAAAAAAAGCATCACTGAAAAAAGCATCAGCAGCCAAAGCTGCGCCCAAAATAGTTAATGCCGCTTCAGTGGTTACACAAAGCAAAAGAGGTCAATGCCATGACAGCATTTGATGTAAATTTATTGGATAAGTCGCTCGGCGAAATTGCCCGCGATATCCCAGGCGCCAGCGCGGTCTTCTTTAAACATGGGCTGGATTTCTGTTGCGGTGGCCATCAGCCACTGGCAACCAGTATTCAGGAAAAAAACCTGGATATGGATGAGGTGTTGGCGCAACTTAATCAACTGGGTTCACCGCAGACTGAAGAGCACAGCCTGAAATATGTGCCGAATGATGAACTGATTAATCACATTCTTGAGCGCTACCATGAAGTGCATCGCGAGCAACTGCCTGAACTGATTCGTCTGGCACAACGCGTTGAAACTGTTCATGGCAACCATCCTCAATGCCCTGCCGGCCTTGCCAGCTTCTTAAGCGATGTTGAGCAGGAAATGGAAGCGCACATGCAGAAAGAAGAACAGATTTTATTCCCAATGATTCAGCGCGGCATGGGTGGCCTGGCGAAAAGCCCGGTCGCTGTGATGCGTATGGAACATGATGATCATGGCGAGTCATTAGCTCGTCTGGAACAACTTGCACACCACTTCCAGCTACCACCGGAAGCATGCAATACCTGGCAAGCGCTTTACACTGGCCTCGCCGCCTTCAAGGAAGATCTGATGAACCATATTCACCTCGAAAACAATATTTTATTTGAACGTATTGATAACTACCTTGGAGGACACTAACTATGGGTAAATATCGCAAACTCTGGTTTACCCTGATAGGTATCTTAGCGGTTACCTTCACTATCCTCGGCTATTTTGGTCGTGAAGTGTATCGCGAAGCGCCCCCTATCCCAGAGAAAGTTGTAACTACTGATGGGCGCGTCTTGATGACCCATGATTCGATTCTTGATGGTCAAACTGCCTGGCAATCTATTGGCGGTATGCAGTTAGGCTCGATTTGGGGTCACGGAGCGTATCAGGCGCCTGACTGGACTGCTGACTGGTTACACCGTGAGTTGGAAGCCTGGTTAGAACTGGCTGCAATGGAAGATTTTGGTGTGCCCTACGCTGAGCTTAATGGCGAACAGCAACAAACCTTGCAGTATCGTCTGAAGCAAGATTACCGTACTAATACTTTTGACTCTGAGGCAGGTACAGTCACGGTTTCTGAACGTCGTGCTAAAGCGATGGCAGAGGTTAACGCTTATTATCACAAACTGTTCAGTGATGCTCCTGAATACAGACAGCGTCGTGACAACTATGCGATGAAAGAAAATACTTTGCCAAAAGCAGAACGTCGCGAAGTCATGAACCAGTTCTTCTTCTGGACCGCCTGGGCTGCTGCAACCAACCGTCCTGGTGGCGAAGCAACCTACACCAACAACTGGCCGCATGAACCATTGATTGATAACAAACCGACTTCTGAAAATATTGTCTGGTCTATCATCAGTGTCATTCTATTGATAGCCGGTATTGGTGGCCTGGTCTGGGGTTGGGCCTTCATGCGCAAAGAAGAAGAGCATGAACCTGCCGCACCAGCACAGGATCCAATCACTACGTTCAAGTTGACTCCTTCGCAAAAAGCACTAGGCAAATACTTGTTTGTAGTCGTTGCGCTATTTACTTTGCAGGTAATGATGGGTGGTCTTACTGCGCACTACACGGTTGAAGGACAAGGTTTCTACGGTCTGGAAATTTCCAAGTGGATTCCTTACTCATTGGCGCGTACCTGGCACATTCAGGCAGCCATGTTCTGGATTGCTACTGGCTTCCTCGCTGCAGGTCTATTCCTGGTACCTATCATCAACGGCGGCAAAGATCCGAAACACCAGAAACTGGGCGTCAATGTTCTATTCTGGGCATTAGTAGCAGTTGTTGGCGGTACCTTCATCGGTAACTACCTGGCGATTGCGCAAATCATGCCCGAAAACCTTAATTTCTGGCTAGGGCACCAAGGTTATGAGTACGTCGATCTGGGCCGTCTGTGGCAATGGGGTAAGTTCCTCGGTATTGTCTTCTGGCTATTCCTGATGTTGCGAGGCATTGCCCCAGCATTGAAAAAAGCCGGTGACAAAAACTTATTGGTACTGTTAACAGCTTCAGTCGTTGCCATCGGTTTGTTCTACGGTGCGGGCTTCTTCTACGGTGAGAGAACTCACATCTCTGTGATGGAATTCTGGCGCTGGTGGATCGTTCACCTGTGGGTGGAAGGCTTCTTTGAAGTATTCGCAACTGTATCACTGGCCTTTATCTTCCACAGCATGGGCTTAGTTAA
Organism: Kangiella sp.; assembly: GCA_048268505.1. Classification (GTDB taxonomy): domain Bacteria; phylum Pseudomonadota; class Gammaproteobacteria; order Enterobacterales; family Kangiellaceae; genus Kangiella. The sequence continues at coordinate 19,025 of JBLWVK010000004.1, forward strand.
CCGCTCAACTGCAACTGCAGCCAGCTTAGCTTCTGCCTCATTGTTCCTGCTTGGCGGTGTCCCAGGTACTTTCCACCACTTGTACTTCTCAGGTACCACAACTCCTGTGATGGCAGTGGGCGCGACCTTCTCTGCACTTGAAGTTGTACCTTTGATTGTGCTCGGTTATGAAGCGTGGGAAAACTATCGTCTGAAAAACCGTGCCCCATGGATGGACAGAATCCGTTGGCCATTAATGTGCTTCGTCGCTGTTGCCTTCTGGAACATGTTCGGTGCAGGCGTACTCGGCTTCATGATCAACCCACCAGTATCGCTATACTATGTGCAAGGTTTGAACATGACTCCTACTCACGCCCATGCAGCACTGTTCGGTGTCTACGGATTCCTGGCGATAGGCTTTGTATTGCTCATCCTACGCTACATCCGTCCACACATGATGTTTGATGAGAAGTTGATGAAAACTGGCTTCTGGTGGCTCAACATAGGTCTGGTCATGATGTTATTAACCAGCTTGTTGCCAGTCGGTTTGATTCAATTCTACGCCAGCGCCAGCGAAGGTTTCTGGTATGCTCGTAGCGAAGCTGTCATGCAAAGCGACATCCTTTACACCCTACGTTGGGTGAGAACTATCGGTGACGTCGTCTTTATCGTCGGTGCACTAGCAGTAACCTGGCAAGTGATTAAAGGCTTACGTGAACCAGCCGAAGGTACTCAACCAATCGGTGTACCTGTTAAAGAAGGTGCATAACCGACTTAGCAAGTTCATTAAAAAAACCATAACATTGCCCCGAAACAATTGAGGTGCCGAAAGGCACCTCTTTTTTTGCCTCTAATTTGTAGGTTGGAAAAGACTCGGAACGAGTTGCCTTCCAACAAACTACCGTTAATGCCTTACGCTGTCGGATGACGGCTTCGCCTTATCCAACCTACGGGATATCACTTAATTAATATAACCTAAAGCTATAACCTATCGACTAGTTCATTGAATTGAAACTGCGACATCCAGTAATATTGCTCGCTTGCAAAGGAAACCAAGGAAAGAGCAATGACAGGATTCGAAATTCAACAAAACGCCAGAATTAAAGCTTACCTAAACCGCAATAAACCACAGTCTAATAATTCTCCCCTTCCTCTTGACGCTTTACTCAAAAAGAACAGTCACACACTGATTGTTATGAGTCCTGAAGAGTTTTGGGATTTCTTTAAAAAACATTATCAGCGCAAAGGCTACTCGGAAGATGATACGATTCAATTGGCCTTACAACAGTTAGTCAAAAAAGGACTGATAACTGAAAACGCCAAGCAGGAGTGGGAAGAGAGTCGAGCCATGATCAAGAGCGCGGGTGGCTTTATACCCTCCTTTGTTGATGCTAAGGCCTTAGTCGTTCTTGCAGCCGAAATGAAACGAGGCGGTAACTTGTTTAGCAAGTTCCGTATTCAGAATTATGCTGGTGCAAGCTATATCATCCTAAAAGGCAACCCTGCCCTTCGTCATCATCTAACTGGAACACGCTATTTAGCCAACAATCCTAAAGTCGTCAGTATGGGTTTAGGAAAAGCTGGCGCTGGCAACGCTATTCGCGGCGGCGGCATCGTAACCGTTATCTTTTCGGTACTTTTCCATGGCATGGATCAGTTAATGGATGACGAGCTTACCTGGCATCATTTTGTCGGTGGTCTGGCTTCTGATGTGGTAATTGCGGCTGCGGCGGCAGGGATTAGCTGGGGCTTTATGGTTGGTGCAGCAGCTTTTGGCGTGGTAGTAGGCCCATTAGCAGCGGTGCTAATTGTGGGGACTGCAGTAAGTATTGGTCTATCAAGTCTATTTAGCGAAAGATTAACCTTGTTATTTGCTGAAAACCTAAAGGCTATTGAGGCTTCTTTCAAAGTAATCAACCCTTCCTTCAAAACGTTTCGAAAAATTGGTGGGATTTATTTTAAAGCTCAGCTGAACCAATCATTACTTCAACTCAGTAATGATATAAGAAACATGAAGCATAGCCTAAACAATGCTCAAGAATTAACAAGGCGAGATCCCGAAGGAATGCTTCATAAGATTTTTAGCGTCCCAGACATGAGGAGCTTCTAGATTGAATAACAAGAACAATATCGAACTAACAAAAGAGCTAAAAGTTGCATCTATTATCAATATAATAACTGGCACAGCAATTATTATATATTGTTTACTACATGCCGAAGCCTACACCATTGATATTTTTCGAAGAATATCAAACGGAAGTTATTACGTTGAAGCTACTAAGCTTGGTCCAATGATAGTTTTTACTATTCCGGCCTTATTAGCATTCCTGGTCTCATCATTTATATTACTTTTTAGTAAGCTAAAAAAATCGAAAGCATTTAAAATAGGTAAGGTTTTTGTAACATTCAGTCTGTTAGCAATAGCCAGTAGCTTTGTTATGTGGCCCATACTTAACTACCAGCTTGATAAACATAGCTACCATTACTGCTTTTTCTATTCAGGCAGTAATATCGCCAGCCCTCCTGTCTACGTTAAAAATCCTGCTCACTGCATTGCTACTCCTCGTCAAAATATTAATGAGATACTGACCTGGTTTGATGAACAGGAAGCCGCAGGGGTTCATTTGACAGCGAAAGATGTCCAACAAAAAGTCGATGAGCTTAAAGAAATTAGTGGGTATTAACTACTGTAATAAACTCATAATGGATACAAACAAAGGTAATACACTATTAGAAGAACTCACCATTAAGGAAGTAATCTTAGGCGTAATAAGTGCGGCGGTAATATTGGGCTGTGCGTTATACGCTATCATAAACAGCTATGAATTATCACTTGGCATATTCGAAAGGATTAATGAAAACAGCTATTACGTTAAAGCAACAAAAATTGGGCTTTTCCTTATCAGCGCTGCCTTAGCAGCTTTTTGTCTAATTTATCTGATAGTTTTAAGGATATTAAAAAAATTAACTTTCCAAAAAGTGAATAAAACCTCGAAAGTTCTTTCAATCATTATTCTACTAGGCATCATATCTAGCCTTATTGTATGGCCAGTCCTTAATAACCAGCTTGATAAACATAGCTACCATTACTGCTTTTTCTATTCAGGCAGTAATATCGCCAGCCCTCCTGTCTACGTTAAAAATCCTGCTCACTGCATTGCTACCCCTCGTCAAAACATTGACGAGATATTGGCCTGGTTTGATGAGCAGGAAGCGAAAGGTGTTCGTTTGACCGCCAAAGATGTCCAACAAAAAGTCGATGAGCTTAAAGCGATTAGTGGATATTGATAGTTTTCACACGTAGTTCGGTTAAGTCATACATGGCGTCATCCGACATTCAATCGAGCGAGCGCCACTCGCCCCTACACAAGAATTGTTGGATGGCGCTTCGCCTGTTGGTAAGCCGATTGAAGAAGGCGCATAGATGTTAAATCAATAACAACACTCTTCACAAAACTTGAGGTGCCTATTGGCACCTCAAGTTTTGCTCAACATTTAGAAGAAATGGTTACGATAAATACTCAGCGTGAAACTTTAAGTGCTGCTCAATGAAACTAGCAATAAAGTAATAGCTGTGATCATAGCCATCATGTCTTTCGATAGTCACCGGCGCTGACTTTTCGTGAACAATCGCTTCCAAAGCTTCTGTTTTAAGCTGTTCCACTAAAAACTGATCCGCTTCGCCCTGTGATACCAGCATAGGAATTTGCTGTTCGGCTTGCTGCAAAAGGTAACAGCTATCGTATTGTTGCCACTCCTTTTTGACATCACCTAAATAGGCAGTGAAGGCTTTTTGTCCCCAGGGACAATTCATGGGATTAACGATGGGGCTAAATGCCGAAGCTGAAACAAACATTTCCGGATTACGCAAAGCAATCATCAGTGCACCATGTCCACCCATCGAGTGTCCAGCAATCGCTTTCTTATCGCTCACTGAAAAGTTGCCTTCAATGATCTGTGGTAGTTCTCGCGTAACATAATCATACATCTGATAGTGCTTTGCCCACGGCTCCTGCGTGGCGTTGACATAAAAGCCCGCACCTTTGCCGAGGTCATAGCCATCATCATCCGCAACCTCATCGCCACGCGGACTGGTGTCCGGCGCTACGATAATCATGCCCAGTTCAGCTGCTACACGATGCGCACCAGCTTTCTGCATAAAGTTTTCATCGGTGCAGGTCAGCCCCGACAACCAATACAAAACTGGCAACTTTTTGCCCTGCTCAGCTTGAGGCGGCAAATACACAGCAAAACGCATATCGCAGTTGAGCACCTTTGAAGAGTGGCTGAATTGTTTATGCCAACCACCGAAACTTTTACTGGCTGATAATTCATTAATACTCATAACTACTCCCTTAGTAATGAATCACGCTACGAATACTTTTACCTTCGTGCATCAGGTCAAAAGCTTTATTAATATCTTCAAGCGGCATGGTATGAGTAATAAAGTCATCCAGCTTAAACTCGCCAGCCAGATAACGCTCAACGTAATTCGGTAATTCTGAGCGACCTTTGACGCCACCAAAAGCGGTACCTTTCCAAACACGACCAGTAACTAACTGGAATGGTCTCGTTGAGATTTCTTGTCCTGCGCCAGCAACACCAATAATCACCGACTCGCCCCAGCCTTTATGACAACACTCTAGTGCTGAACGCATAACATTAACGTTACCGATACACTCGAATGAGTAATCAACGCCACCATCGGTCATCTCAACAATCACTTCCTGAATAGGCTTGTCATAATCTTTTGGATTGACGCAATCAGTTGCACCAAGCTTTTTAGCAAGTTCAAATTTAGATTCATTAATATCAATGGCAATGATGCGACTGGCTTTTGCCATCACAGAACCAATCACTGCCGATAAACCAATACCGCCCAATCCAAAAATTGCGACAGTTGCACCCTCTTCGACCTTGGCGGTATTCATAACCGCGCCCATGCCAGTTGTCACACCACAACCTAACAAACAGACTTCTTCAAGCGGCGCTTTAGGATTAACTTTGGCCAGAGAGATTTCTGGTAAAACTGTGTACTCGGAGAAAGTCGATGTGCCCATGTAATGATAAATCGGCTTACCATTGATAGAGAAACGCGTAGTCCCATCCGGCATCAAACCTTTGCCCTGAGTTTCGCGAATTTTCTGGCACAGATTGGTTTTACCAGACAGGCAGAATTTACACTCGCCACATTCAGGGGTGTACAACGGAATCACATGATCGCCCGGCTTAACGCTAGTCACGCCCTCACCTACTGACTCGACAATACCGCCGCCTTCATGGCCTAGAATACTCGGGAAAACACCTTCTGGATCATCACCTGACAAAGTAAAGGCATCGGTATGGCATACGCCAGTTGCCACAATTTTGACCCGCACCTCGCCTTTCTGTGGCGGCTGAACTTCAACTTCTTCAATTGACAGTGGCTTACCCGCCTCCCAGGCCACAGCGGCTTTACACTTAATCACTTCGTTCGACATAAGACTTTCCTTCATGAATCAATTTGATTAGCAAACCTTACAACAGTACTCAATAATTGCAATGAAAGCTGCATGCTCGGTCATAAATAATAACTATTAACTAAAAGCATAATTTACCATTTACCTGTGAAATAAATGTAAGTGATTAGGGATGATTAGCGATGGCATGGATTTTATATGAATATTTGGTTACAGTTGGATCTATTATCATTCAGCACAATTCGCTAAAAGCTCTATGGAAAAATACGAAGATCTTCTTGTCTCACTGCGTAAAATCATTCGCTCCAATGATCTCTATTCCAAAGAGCTTGCCAAGAAAGCCGGTGTCACTGGCCCACAACTTCTGATACTGAAACAAATCAGCCGCACCAATGGCATCTCGCCCAAGGAACTGGCCGAAACATTGAATTTAAGTCAGGGGACAATCACCAGTATTATTGACCGAATGCAGGATCGCGAACTGGTCACACGCATAAGAAGCCAAACCGACAAGCGTCGTTTTAATTTATCTCTGACGGAGAAAGGCGAAGCATTATTAGAATCAGCCCCACCACCAATGCAGGATTATTTCATCGAACGATTTAATCGATTGGAAGACTGGGAACAAACGCAGTTACTAGCCGCTTTTCAACGCGTCGCCAGCATGATGAATGCACAGGACATTGATCAACAGACGAATATAGAGCAGTGATTAAGTTTATGAAGAGACTTTATTTACTCTGACCCTGACGGATCCCCACGAATTTCTTAAAGCTCATAGTACAGCTTTTCCTTCACTAAAGAAATTGCTTGTAGCCAAGCTTTACTCTAGCATCTGAGCCCAACATCATTAATAATTTGTAGAGCCAGATATTGAAACGACAGGACTCTGCGATTCTTAACCGTGTTTGCCTGGTAGCGGTAATGAAGCTTCAGATTTTCTGCCTGATAGCCAAGGATTAAAGTGATGTATGCCGCCAGCATGCCAATCAGTAATAAGTTTGCTAGTCGCTGTTGATGCCTCGTTAAACTATAACGCATGCTCAACCCAAACTGATGAGACTTGATGTCTCTAAAGCTCTCTTCGATCTGCATACGAGTTTTGTAGATATTAATAACATCTTTCGCTTTGGCAGTTTTCTCCGGTAAGTTAGTCACGATCATCCACGGCTGTGACTCTCTTAATGCATTTTTACGGCTGTGTTTGGATGTGCAGAGGCTTCCCAGCTTCGTTCGCTTCTTCCTATTTTTTCTTCGAGCCTTAGTATAATACAGGTGACAAGCAAGCGGGTTATTCATGGCTATTTCGGTATCTTTGATGCTTTTAATTCGAGAGTTTGCATGAGTGTAGAGAGTGCTACACTTTACCCAAGAACCATCCTTCTTCACCATGACGTTTCCTCTGAGCCGCCCAACCCAATACCAGCCTAAAGACTCAACCGCTTTAAACCAGGGCACTAAAAATCCCGCATCGGTAATGATAATCGGTTTGCACTGAGGAGGAAGTAGTTGAGATAACTTGTTCAGGAACTGGTACTGAACCTTTCGACCACCGTACTCGCTAAGGAGATGAACCTTTTCATAAAGTGTTATGCTACGACCATCGAACACCAGCGATGCTCTTAAAACAATAAAGGCTCTGTCTTCGGTTAAGTCTGACCAATCAATTAGAATACGCGGGGTTGGTTGTTTAATCAGCTGATGGCAAATGGCTTTGTAAAACAGAGACCTTTGCTGGTGAAGGTGAGGATTACCAACCAACCGATCACTCTGCTTAATAGCGTGCTTAGTTAAACACTGGCGCCTGCTAGAGCGTCCTAATCCTGTCACAGAAAGGCATTGACCGTGCAGCAATGAATCAACATTGGTTGCCAGTGCTTTTAATCGTGTTTTATGGCAACTAGCAGAAGAATTTAACAGCAAATTGTGTAATACTTTTTCAACATTCATAGCGTTTATCTGGTTAGGTGTGTTTGGCGATAGATCTGATCACCAAACGCTATGAATGTTCCTTTAACACTATGAATTATTTATTGTTTTTGTGGGGATTCCTCAGACTCTGACCCCATTAATTCCACAATACTATCTTAATAATGCCAGATTACAATGCATTTAAGTTTATTAGTATAATAAACACAATTAATGCAAAGAGGTAAACTCTGCAATGATTAATAAAGAAGAATTAGCTAGAGAAGCTAGAAATTTGGTTAAAATGTTAAAATATTACGAGAAAGAATATCCTGCTGCAGGTGAGCTACTCAGAAGAAAACAAGAACTATTTAGCTCAGCAATCGAAGGGAGAATATCAACTCCACTCAGGGAAGGCTTTTTCCCTGAAGAGCTATGGATGGATGGGGAGTTATTCGAACTAACAGAACTTTGTGACTGTGCAGCTCGTTTTAGTATATTACTCCAAGGCTGGAGATCTATAGAAGAGTTTCGTATACATCTTCAATCTGAGGACAATAAATATGAGGAGGATGAGTTTCTTTCGAATTTAATTGAAAGGAGCTGAAGTAGAAAGGAAAAAACTAGTTTTGGACACCCACAAACTTTTAGAAAAGATTACCAGACAATGGCTATTGCCTATAGTTATTTATTCTTACACTAGATTTTCACTCTGTATTTTGCCTTCTCTCTTAACAAAAAACGGCAGCTTATAAGCTGCCGTTTTCATATTTCCCAATTGCTTTATATCTCTATGCAACCCAACCCAACTCATGAGCCTTGGCGGCGGCCATTTTAGGCACGTCATTTTCGATAAAGTGATGATGTAGTAATTGTACGCCAAGCACGTGGTTAAGGATGGCGTCCATCTGTACTTTATCTTCGCGCGGTACAGTTGGGTCATCATTTTTCCTGATCATATCCTGTAGCGCACCGTAATCAATCAATCCAGCTTCAGCGACTTTTTCTTCGCTGGCGAATTCTTCCATCAACTCCATCAATGCATTCCACTTTTTCTTATCGGTATGCGCTGGTGGTGCCATAAAGGCGAACTTCTGGCGTTTGTATAAAGTTTCTGGTAGTAGGCCTTTCATGGCTTCTTTTAGGACGTATTTCTCTACCGGGCCTTTGATTCGCATTTGTGGTGGAATATTTACCGCGTATGCCGCCAGATGATGATCAAGGAATGGCGGGCGTGCTTCCATGGAGTTAGCCATATCCACGCGATCCCCGCCCCAAGTCAGAATTTGACCTTCGAGCATGGTTTTAATCCAGACATATTGCGCTTTATCTAGAGGATGACGACCTTCTAATTGGGTTTCATCAAACTGTTCAGCCATTGCGGTTCCCGGATCATAATCGCTGATATTGGCCTGATGATCTTTGCTCATTAACTGACGCGCGAATCCATCACAACCCATCCAGTTTTGAATACAGGTTGGAGTAAAGCCTACTTTGGAATCAATCGCATCGGAGCGGAAAGCTTCACGTGGCAACATGGCGCCCTTGAACAGCTTGTTTGATTCGGCCAAAGTTGATTGCATTTCTTTACGCAGATTTTCTGGCAGGTCATCAAGCCCATACAGGAACATGTCATTACGGAATGCAGGATAGCCAGCAAATAATTCATCACTGCCCTCGCCCGTCAATACTACTTTATAACCTTGTTCACGAACCTTCTGACTCATCAATAATTTGGCCACGCCCAACGTATTGTAGATGGTTCTTTCGGTGTGCCAAATGGTACGCTCGAAATGGTCATACAGGTGTTCCGCGGAGAGCGGCAGAATGATTTGTTCAGCGCCAGTCATTTCTGCCATTTCGCGGGCAATCGGTGTTTCATCATAATCGGCATCATCAAAGCCAATAGTGAAAGCTTTAACCGGATCCTGACGCACTGATGCAGACAAGCCAAGAATCGAACAGGAATCGATACCACCTGACAGGTAAGCACCAACAGGAACGTCAGCATTCAAGCGATGTTGAACCGCTTCAAGAAGATTTTCACGTACGCCATCAATGTATTCCTGCTCATCTTTAACATTAAGATGCGCTTCGGCTTGTGGGAAATCAATGTCCCAGTATTTATGCTGAGAAATTTCCAGCTTTCCATTGCGACGTTGAATTTTAATCCAGTGGCCCGGAGGAACCTGATTAACGCCTTTAAACGCAGTTGAACCAGGAATCATTACCTGTATCAGTTGGTGGTATAGACCTTGCGAATCAATCTCGCGCTTGACTTCAGGATGTGCGAATAACACTTTTAATTCAGAACCAAACACCACGCCATGTTCTGTTTCAGTCCAGTACAAAGGTTTAATACCAAAACGATCACGCACCAGATACATGGTTTCTTCTTCGCGATCGTAAATTGAAAAGGCAAACTCGCCGCGCAAGTTCTCAACGGTTTTTTCGATGCCATAGTGCGGATACATTTGCAGCACAATTTCAGAGTCACTTTTGGTCTGATAACGTGCGCCCTGTGCCGTCATATCAGCACGAATACGCTGGAAGTCATAGAACTCACCGTTATGTACCATCATGTATCGCTGGTCATCGCTGACAAGTGGCTGGCGCCCGCGTTCTTCATCCAGATCGATAATGGTCAGCCGTGCATGACTCATGCCTACACCAACACCTTCTGGATTGTAATAACCAAAGTTATCAGGCCCTCGGTGATATTGAATGGCCGCCATGTTGACGAGCGTTTGTGCATCAATAGTTCGATCTTTGTCACGATGAATTACACCGGCAATACCGCACATATAAAAATTCTCCTTGGAATCTTATCTATAAAATTTTTGAAATCAGGATTAAACGCTTTTTCTAGTGGGACAACCTCATTATTGAGTCAATGAGGTTGTGGCTAGAGACTATTTAATCTTTAAATTACATCCATCACCATTTCGGTTCTTTCCACCATGCAGGTTAGCAAGGCCATGCGCAGGAATACCGCACCACGCGCCTGTGAAAAGTACCAGTTGTGAGGCGTTTCATCTAAATCTGTAGACAACTCATCACCTCGCGCCAATGGGTGCAAAATGATGCCATCTTCTTTTAACGGTGATTGAGCGTTTAATACAAACTTATCACCATGCGATTCAAAGTCGTCGCCAACCCATGCAATCGCGTTAATATAAACAACATCCAGTTCAGGTAACTCTTTGTTTAAACGATTGGTTAAACGTAGATTTAAACCTGCCTCTTCAAGTTGTTCTCTTTGCCCTTCTGTGAAGATATCGTCATCGGTCTTGTCATGGATAATGACAACTTCTTCAAAGATTTCAGGAAACAAAGCAAAGATTTTTAATAGGCTTCGAACCGTTCTCATGTAATTCGGTAAACCAACGATACCAACACGTATTTTCTGTGGGTTGTCTTTCAACAACTCAGGACGCCATTTAAAAATAGTGTATAGATCGGCCATGGCCTGAGTTGGATGCTCATCGGTTCCGTTACCAGCATTGATAATCGGAATACGCAAGGTTGATGTCATTTCTTTTACTGAATCTTCATTCGACTCACGTAACACCACACAGTCGCCATAGTTGTTAAACATTTCACCAATGTCAGCCAGTGATTCACCTTTAGCGATACCGGTTGTTGAACGATCAGTGATTGACATAATGTCACCACCGAGGCGGTGCCAAGCACTTTCAAAAGACAGACGCGTACGCGTGCTGGGCTCATAAAAAGCACTGATTAAAATCTTTCCCTGCAAAGGCGTATTGTAACGTTTAGGATTACTTTCATATTTGCTGGCCAAACGGAACAGCTGCAAAATTGTTTGGCGATCAAATTGATCGCAAGTAATGATGTGCTGATTCGCTAACTTAACAAGCGCATCACCATCTTCTTGAATCGTTTTCAATAATGCTTTTGGGTGTGCATCACCAAAGACATCAGGTTTTACTCTGGAAAATACCAGATCTTCATCTTTCAATTGGTCTACCATAATTGGTCCTTTAACCAGTCTCTTACGAGTAACACTATGAGGATGATTGGCGACAGACAGGTCACTGCCATCGCCGCGAGAATTAGAAATTGGAGTGCATCAAAAGACATTAGCATATTATTTCTCCATATTAGCCAGGCGGTTCCAGTCAAACTGATCGTCTTTGAGCATCAGTCCCAGCATACAAACAATAAATGACACACAGCAACTAATTAATGCGCCGACATAAAAACCGATACTGAAATAGCCAATCAGTCCACAAGTTGTGCCTAACGTCATCGCTGCGCCAGCATAAATTCCTGACAACCTTTGCTGATAAAGTCCTAATACAATCGGCCAGATCGCACTTGCCACAAATGCACCGGCCAGATTTAAAACTTCACCTAAAGTACCTGCTCTTGGTAAACAGATAAGCCATGTTGCAAAACCCAGCATCAAAATTGTGTGACGACCGACTTTTTCTAGTTTTTTATTGTCGGCCTGCTTATTGATGAAACCTTTATAAATATCTTTGGTGATCAAATCACTGGTTGCTGCCAATAGCGAGTCCAGACTCGATGCTAAAGCTGAAAAGACCACAATGAAGACAAAAATTGCACCGATTGAGCCTAATAATTTCGCTGCCACCATTGGGCCAACCATGTCCGCTTCTGCTGGATAAATGCCTAGCGCAGGAGCTGCTAATGCAATAAAGCCGGTGACGATCGGAATCGGTAACCATAATAAGCCAGCTAAAAGATAAGCCCGCTTACCGATCCCTTGGCGGAAGGCCAGAGCACGCGACCACCAGACATTAGAGTGGAAAATTTCACCAATACCAAAGAAGATATTGTTAAACAGAAACATAATCGCCGCAGGGAATAATAAATTAAGAAGTTGCGGATGCTCTGCTTTTGCCGACTCGTAAACCGTATCAAGTCCAACCGTCTGGTAGCAGACAAAACCAATTATTAATACACCAAAGAGGATAATTAAGGTTTGCACATAATCAGTCGCAATCACTGCCCTGAGCCCACCCAGTAAGGTATATCCAACGCATATTATTAATATCGCAGTCATGCCCAGGTGATAACTTAGACCACTCAATGTGGATAATAGAACACCACCAGCCATACCAAGACTGACCAGCCAGCCAAGTGCATAACAAAAGGATACGATCAGGAATATGATCCAGGCGGCTTTACCATAACGCACACGGATAAAGTCACCGCAGGTGTAGCCTTGCGGCATCAACTCTTTAATGCGTTTAGCCATTGGCGCAAACAATACCAGTCCCAGCGCGGCCATTGAGTAACCGACCATGCCCCAGATACCAAACTGATAAGTCAGCTGTGGTGCTACAAGAGTCGTATTACTGGTGATCCAGGTAGCCATCGCCGTTGCCGAAGCAAAGGCAAAGCCCACATTACGTCCGGCCAGCATGAAGTCATCCAAATCCTTGTTTTTACGGCCTAACCACCAGCCAAAAAAGATCCAGATCACACCAAAAGCCACTAACAGGCTCGCCGCCATCGTTATTGAAATAGGATTAAAGTCCATGAGTTAGTCTTCTGTTGAAGTCTCTTTTGATCGAAAAGCTCTAGAAATCATGTAACCAATAAGAATGGCGAACATTACCGCGCCGATACCAAATACAAACCACACACGCTCTAAAGGATGGTGTGTAATGGTAACTGTGGCTACATTGCTTAAGACGTTCTGCTGTTCATCCAGCAGACGGAGGAAGTAGGTCCCATCATCGTATCCAGTCAGGTGAATCTTGTCCTGATAGGTAATATCCAGTAGCTGCAATTCAGGCGAGAAGCCTTCATTGGTTGCCAATTGAAGATATTTGGGAGCTTTATAAGCAGAGTCGAGTAGGACCTGCTCGTCTTCACTTTGATTTGTAGTCAAACTATTCCATTCGACACTAAAGTAACCAGCGTTCGAACTTTGCTCTTGTGGCGTAAGCTCAAACTCACAAGCACTTCCTTCGCAACTCGAAGAAATTGCTGGACTACTGAATGTGACGATGGAAAAAATGACCGCAATCAGGTGTAAGGCCATAAAAGTTATGCTGTCTTTGCAAAGACAAGCCACTTTAGCAAAGCTTTGTATTCAAATCAAATTGGCTGACTAAAGATTAATCACTTAGAATAACCAACAGTAATTTGCTAGGGTATAAGCAATAACTCAATAAGGAGGATAGCTTATCTATTCCGTCAATATTGAACGAATTGAAAAAGATTTATACGAATTAGCCAACTTTGGTTTTAATCCTAAAGACAAAGGCATATACCGCCAAGGTCTTACCGAAGTGGATATGCAGGCTCGTCGCTGGGTCATGCAGCAGTTCGAGGCTAACGGCCTGACAACTCATATGGATGGTGTCGGTAATGTTTGTGGCCGATTAGGCGATCCCGATAAACCCGCCATAATCATTGCATCGCACCTCGACTCAGTTCCAGCAGGCGGTATGTTCGATGGGACTTTGGGTGTTATGGCTGGTTTGGAGTGTATTCGCGTACTCAGAGAACATAACATTGAACCCAAGCATCCGATTGAAATTATCGGCACCAGTGAAGAGGAAGGACGCTTTGGCGGCATGCTTGGCGCCCAGGCCTTAAGTGGTAATCTAAATTTTCAATGGCTGGAAAGCGCTCGCGATCCGAAAGGTGAGTATCTCAAGGATGCCATGCAAAAATGTGGCCTGGATATTCATGATGCGCTGCATTGTCGCCGCGATCCTGCCAGCCTGAAAGCTGTCCTAGAACTGCATATTGAGCAGGGTCCGGTGCTGGAGAAGCAACAGAAAACCATTGGTGTCGTTGATGGTATATCCGGTGTTTTCAAGTGGTTGGTTAAACTTAAAGGCAAAGCCGACCATGCCGGAACTGCACCTATGGATATGCGCAGTGATGCCTTTATGGGGGTTGCCGACTTTGCCCATGAAATCAGCCGCATTATTGATGAGGAAGGAACCGACAAAACCCGACTGACCATTGGTCGCGTCGATTTAAAACCGGGTTATGCACACACTATTCCCGGGGAAGCACACTTCACACTGGTCGGTCGTGACATGAGTGAAGAAGTCATGCAGCAAATTGCTAATAGCTGCGGCAAGGTTCTGTCCTCCATTGCACGCAAGCACAAACTACGCTTCGAATACGAGCAGATGAGCTGGCTGGAGCCGAAATACTTCAACCCACAACTTGTGGATTTGATTGAGGAAAAGGCAAAAGAGTTAGGCTATAGCCACTTACGAATGCCCAGTGGCGCCGGTCACGATATCCAGTTCTTCACCGATATCACTCCAACTGGACTCATATTCATACCCAGTGTCGGTGGCGTCAGCCACGCACCTGATGAGTGGTCTCACTGGCAGGATGTCGAACAAGGTTCCAATTTGTTGTTATCTACTCTACTCGAACTTTGTCAGGAAACTGAGAAAGGGAAAAAAATCATCGGTTAGCTTTATTGTGCCCAATAAAAAAGCAGTAGCCAATGACTACTGCTTTTTCTATGACTAACGGTTTATTGATTCCGTTTGCTGCTTACCAATACAGCAAGAGAACCTTTTACTTTTAGTTAAGCTGCCTGTTCAGCATCCTTTTTATGCTCTAAGACCTTTTCTGAAGTGCCAATCTCGATAGTACGAGGCTTCATGGCTTCAGGTATTTCCTGCTTCAGATTAATGGTTAATAAACCGTTATTCAGATCAGCTGATACCACTTCAATATGATCAGCTAAGTTAAATTTACGTTCAAAGGCACGATAGGCGATGCCTTGATGCAAGAACTTACGTTCTTCTTCGGTTTTTTCTTTACGACCACGAACCGTTAGAACACCTTTCTCAACCTGGATGTCCAGTTCATGGCGACCGAAACCAGCAACCGCTATGGTTACTGCGTATTTGTTTTCATCTAGAACTTCGATGTCATAAGGCGGGTAACCGTTAGAAGATTGTTCGCCGCGCAATGTGCTATCCAATAAAGATGCCAAACGGTCGAATCCAACACTACTACGGTATAATGGACTTAAGTCAATTCTATTCATAATCATATCCTCCAATAGAAGCAATATATTGTTAATGTTTATAAGCCCTAATCTCTCAGAGACTTAGCGCTCACGATCCTATTTGGGGATAGCTTCTAATTAATTCAAGATTCCAAACGAAAATATTTAGACAAAAAAAATAGCCACCCGAAGGTGGCTATCAGTTAACTCACTGTTTGAACTACTCGCCGATATGCTCTTCCAGGAAATCTAAAATTTTCTCAAAAGATTCAATTCGGTACTCAACTTTCTGGAAACCGTGTCCATCTTCACGGTAGAAAGTATCATACTCTTTACCAGCTTCTTTCAGTTTCTCTTCAAGCAGATACGCATTGTCGATAGGCACTCGAACATCTTTCTCGCCATGCACAATCAATAAAGCCGCTTTCAACTTGTCAACATGATACACAGGGGAGCGCTCTTTTATGACGCCTTCTTCAGAACCAAACGAATAACGCTTATAGTTCTCACCTGCCTCTTTATTGTTTCTAAAACTATCTGCTTTTGCCCACTGCAAATCAATTTCGTAAGGACCCGCTTCTGGTATTGAGCACTGGTAAAGGTTAGGCTCTTTAACCACTGCTTGCATGGCAGCATAGCCACCGTAACTGATGCCATGAATACAGATACGCTCCTTATTAGCTAGACCTTTTTCAACAGCCCACAGAGTAGCGTCGGTAAGATCATCCTGCATCTTTGCACCCCACTCTCCAGAGCCTGCATGTTGAAATTCAAGCCCATAGCCACCTGAACCACGATAATTTAATTGCAACACTAAATAGCCTCTATTAGCCAGTAGCTGGGCTCTCCAATCAAAACCCCAATCATCTTTTGCACCATAAGGGCCTCCATGCGGGAAAACCACCATTGGCAAATTTTTAGGTTTGACTCCATTGGGAATTGTTAGCTGACCATACATCTTGAGCCCATCACGCGCATTCATAATAAAAGGCTCAACAGAAGCCATCTGTTCTGGCTTTAAGTGTGGCATAGAACTGGCAATATATTTTGCTTTATTTGCTTTACGATCAAACAGAAAAAAGTCACCTTCATTTTTGTCGCTGTAAGCTTTAACCATAGCCAGATTTTTGTCGCTGCTATAATTGGTCATAATGATATCTTGACCTTTAAAGCTAGCTCGAAGTGCCTTATGGAAAACTACCTCTTTAGAAACAGAGTCGTCACTTAGATAAAAGTACTCTGGATAACCAGGCTCAGAAATAACACCAATCACTTCTCCATTAGCACCATATATGGCTTCTATGTCTCCATATCTATCTTCTTTAATATCCACATCAGGATGACGGTATAGAAATTTAATTTTACGTGTTTTCAGATCTAACTCAAAAAGCCCTGTAACACCCTGATGATCTAAGTCATGGTTTGACACGAAATAGAATTTATCATTCGTAATATTAAAACCGACCTTTTTAAGTTTTGGAAATCCATCATGCTTTACAGGTAAATCTAAAGTCGTCCATTCACCTCTGGGATCTTTTACGTGGATTATATATCTATCATCATAGTAATCATCTTTATCTACACGATCCCACTCTACTGCAACTCGAGGTTCTTCATTTAAATCAACATCAATGGAAGTAATCACTGAATCAGGGCCGCCTACAGTTTTAGGAGAGTCTGAGTTATAGAGAAGCTCTCCTGTATACACATCCATTCTTTGTAATTTCATGCCGCCTTTTTCGGTCCAATGGGACTTACCCACCAAGATTCTCTTGTCATCATCTTTTAGAGCACTAATAAACTCAATATTTGAGCGCTGAAAATCCCACAATTGAACACGTTTGGTCCCATCAATATTGCCGGCTACTAATTTTGGATCTTTAGAAGCACCATCCCAATGCCCAGTGATATTGGTAGCCAACATTATTACCCGTTCATTATTTATCCAATGAAACTCAATAACTTCTCGCTCATCTCCCACGTCAAATGAAGTCAAAATTTTGTTCTTAGCAACGTTCATTACTGCCAATTTAACTTCTGAACCATCTTCATAGGTAAAGGCAATATGCTCACCATCCGGGGATACTTTTGCACTCTTGAACTGAGATTTTTTAGCGAAATCTTCGATGGGAATTATTTTTGAGTGGGCTGCGCCTGTTATAAAAAGTGCGGCAGCCAGAGTAATTAATAAATTAAAAAGCTGTTTCATGACGTTCCTCGAGTCATTGTTCGAATTATAAAAACCTGCCTACAATAAAGTGAATCAATGTATTTGTATAGCTTGGTTTTGTATCAAATCAAGCAAGTTTATATCGTTTATTGATTTATAAGTAGCAGTAAGCCTAACCACTGAGAGAATCTGAGATATTTCTTTGCCAAGGTGATTTTTTATTTTTTCTTTTCTGCCAGTTTTTGTAACACCAAACCTACCGCAAAATTACCGAAGGTGGCTGTGATGTGAGTAGCAGATCCCATCCCTACATCACAGGCCATTCTTAAGGCCCTTTCTGAATCTGGTTTGGCCTGAGTGATGCCGCCATCCGGTAATGGATAGGATAGCTGTTCTGTAGAGTAAACACAGGGAACCTGATATTTGCGCTTAGGGTTACTGGAAAATCCATAGTCATAACGCAGAATTGAGCGAGTTTTGGCAAGTAATGGGTCATTGTGAGTTCGAGTCAGATCAGCAATGGTGATTTGGGTTGGGTCGATTTGTCCGCCAGCACCGCCTACACAAACTATACGGATCTTGTTGCGCTTACAGAAACGGATCAGCGCGGCCTTACTACGTGCACTATCAATGGCATCAACTACGTAATCAAAATCAGTGGAGATATACTCCCTGACATTATCAGTCTTGAGCAAATCTTCAATAATAGTGACCTGACAATTAGGGTTAATCTGCTCGATTCGCTCCTTTAATACTTCTGCCTTTCCTTGGCCAATGGTGTTTTCCAGCGCCACCAGTTGGCGGTTGATATTCGACTCACTGACTTCGTCTGGATCAATCATGGTGATTTTGCCAATTCCTGAGCGCGCCAACGACTCAACAGCCCAAGAGCCGACACCACCAACGCCAATGACACAGACATGAGATTGCTGAAATTTTTCCAATGCATTTTGCCCGTAAAGTCGGGCAATTCCGCCAAATCGAATATTCACAAATAGAAGAGTACTTTAAGAAAGATGTCACGATTATAGCAACTGATGAGTCGATTAGTTAACACACTGATAGCCTTATCTATGGGCTTTCAGTAATAAAATGCTTAGAATAGCGACAACTAACAACCATAGGTTTAGAGGGTAAACTATGAAATTAAATAAATTATTCGTGGCAACCACCATATTAACTGCTTCAAGCATGGCTTCTGCAGATGTCATTGGCGTCTATGCTGGCGCCCAGAAATGGAACTATGATATTGATGGTTATGTAAGCTCAGGCTCTGGCAACATAGACTTTAATGATGACTTGGGATATGACGATGGTGACGACAATAGCTACTTTGTGGCATTAGAACACCCAGTACCAGTTTTACCTAATATTAAAATTCAGCAAAACAATTTAGAAGGCAGCGCAATCGGTACTGCCTCAAAAGACATCACTTTTAATACTAGAACCTTCCCTGAGGGAATGGATATAGTTTCTTCATTCGACTTCAGTAATACAGACTATACTCTTTACTACGAAATTCTAGATAACTGGGTCAATCTAGATCTGGGTATTACTGGTAAGGATTTTGATGGCTATGTATTGATGGAATATGCACCGGGCGTAGGCAGCATTCCAAATAATGGAAGAGTGAATTTCAAAGGCATAGTTCCAATGCTCTATGGTAAAGCTCAGTTTGATCTTCCACTGACTGGCTTTAACGTTGGCAGTACCATGAACATTGGTCAAACTACCGACGATAAAATCAATGACTACACTTTGTATTTCGGCTATGAAGGTGAGACAGGCTTTGGTTTTGAAGTAGGTTACCGCAACTTCACGGTTGAGTTTGATAGTTTCGATGACTTATCAAGCGATTTTACCTTTGATGGTTATTACGCCAGCTTGAATTTCCATTTCTAGTCTGTTTGGGGCGAACTCAGTTTCGCCCCTACCCTTTTCCTTTTATCTTTAACTGCTTATCCCGATACATCAATGCCATTACCAGAATTACGGCTGGAATTCCGAGAAAAGCAGTATAGATAAAGAAGAATTCATATCCCCAGCGATCAATATCAGCGCCACTAAATCCGCCGAGAATTTTCCCTACCAAAGTCATCAATGACGTATAAAGTGCATATTGGGTGGCGGTAAACTCTTTATTCACTAATGTCGCAAAGTAGGCCATCAAAACGCCTTGCGCAAAACCGCCAGCCAGGTTGTCTGCACTAATTACGGCAATCAACAACTCGTTACTTTTGGGCTGAGTAGCCATATAGGCAAATAATAAATTGGTTAACATGACCAGCAATGAACCAGTGAAGAGACATTTCAGAATACTGACCCGGTTGACTGCAATACCGCCAATAAAGGCTCCCATAATGGTCATAATCAAGCCATAGATCTTCGAAATTTCAGCAATCTCAGTTTTGCTAAATCCCATGTCATCGTAGAAGACATTGGTCATCACACCCATCACCAGATCGCTGACTCGGAAAGCCATGATGAAGGCAATAATGACCAGCCCCCACCACCTGAAGCGGATGATGAAGTCGACAAAGGGAGAAATAATGGCTCTGATGATGTGGTGGGAAATACTGCTATGCTGAATAAAATCTTTAAGGCGTGAGCTGGCATCAGGAACAGCTCTTAACAAACGATTGGTAACTCGATGATCCAATTCGGAATGACCCACCTCTTCCTCAACATGTGGTGGCTCAGGAGAAAGTAACCAACCGATCAAACCAATACTCATGCAAAGCGCCATGATTTTATAGCTCAGCTCCCAATTGCCGCCAATTTCTGCATCAGCAAGAATCAGGGCTCCAGCGCCAGCAGCAATCATGGCTAATCGATAGCCCATGATGTACATGGCCGAGGCGGCACCCTGCTTCTTATCATCAACACTTTCCACCCTGAAAGCATCAATCACAATATCCTGAGTCGCCGATAAAAATGCCGTGGCTATTGCAAAACCCAGAATCAGGGCTGTATTGGTTGCTGCCTCTGTAACCGCTATAACTGATAGACAGATCGTGATACCGACCTGGGCAATAAATAACCAACTGCGTCGTTTACCAAACAACTTATCAAGAATTGGAATGCGTAGATTATCAACCAGCGGCGCCCACAGCACCTTAATCGAGTAAGCAAGGCCAATCCATGAAGCATAGCCAATATCGCTGCGAGTAATTCCTGCATCTTTCAATAGCAATGAGAAAGTTCCCATGACCAGCAGAAAGGGCAAGCCAGCCGAAAAGCCCAACAGCAACATGCGGATCACTTCCGGATGGAAGTAAACAAAGCCTTTTGCATAAGATTGAAGTTTAATTGCGCTATTTTTCACTATAAGATGGTTTTTATTTGGTTAACGAATTTTCAGCATGATTTCTATACTCGGCGCTGGCGCAATCGGCCAGCTGCTAGCCCATAAACTAACTGATGCCTCGATTGAATGCCAGCTTATTGTCAGCGATTCTGATAAATACGCCTCACCGGACTGGCAGTTTCGCGACCTCGACCAAACAGTCAGCTCAAAGCATTTGCAAACCACCAGCCTGCAAGACACATCACCGCTGGAGCTGGTGTTGGTCTGCGTTAAGGCACCGCAGCTGAGCGACGCCCTCGAATCAATTAAGCACCGTTTGCATGACCAAAGCCAGTTAGTGCTGTTTCAAAATGGCATGGGGCATGAGAAAGCAGCCAGTCAGTATGTGGCGGAACACAATACCTTCTTTGCCAGCAATACTCATGGTGCTTATCGGGAGTCAGCTCAAAAACTGGTCTACGCTGGCGCGGGCAAGATCGTGGCGGGTGCTCTGCAGCAGCAGTCTGCTCCTGAATGGTTCAGTCAGCTTCAGTCCACCCCTGCTCTGGCTTTTGAGTGGAGCGACGATATTCAACCCATTCTGTGGCGAAAACTGCTGATCAATGCGGTCGTCAATCCATTAACCGCCATTCACCGCTGTAAAAATGGTGATCTGCTCAAAGAAGAACACAAGCCTCAACTTTTGGCTCTAATCAATGAGAGTCGCCAGTTTGCACAAGCCATGGGATTTGATTTTGCAGACGATCTAAAAACCATCATTCTGGATGTGATTGAACAGACTGCCGATAACTACTCCTCCATGTATCAGGATGTGATGGCTGAGCAGGTCACCGAAATTGATGCCATCAATGGCTACCTGCTGGATCAGATGCAAGCAAGTAACTTCCATGCACCCCATCACTGGGCATTATGGAGCCAGTTCCATATTCTCTATCCGCCATTGAAAAAGCAGGCCGAAGCCAAGGCCTGGAACTTTGATGAGCTAACTTATCAGGTCACGCAACAGCATGGTACCGAGCGACCATTTACCGGGCAGTACAATATGCACAAAGAAAAAGGCGTCTATCGCTGTATCTGTTGCAACTCGGTCTTGTTTGATGACAGCGGGAAGTTTGACTCCGGCTGCGGCTGGCCAAGTTTTGATCGCGCGCAAAATAATAAAGCCATAGCCTACAAAGTGGATACCAGCCATAATATGCAACGCATCGAAATCCTATGCGCTCAATGTGGTTCCCATCTAGGACATGTTTTTGAGGATGGGCCGACCGAGACTGGCCAGCGCTTTTGCGTTAATTCGGTCAGCCTTAATTTTGAGCCTACTGACAATTACAAAGAAGCATCGAAAAAATAATTATGAAAAATCTAACTAAAAGCACCTTATTTATTGTGGCCTTCCTGTTGCTAACGGCCTGCCAATCAGGTCCGAAAAAGCAAGATCCAACCATTCTTGTTGGCGATATCAGTTATCAGGAAGTTCAGAAAACCTATCCTTACTTCCAGAGTCCCGGCAAAACTGTCGCTCAACCCGCTGATGCTATCGAGCAACTGAAAGCAGTCTCCGAGGAAACTCATTTAACTGTTTATTTTGGCGTCTGGTGCCATGACAGCATTCGAGAAGTACCTGAGTTGATCGCTTTGTTGGATACAGTCAATAACCCTAACATCAATTATCAACTGATTTCTTTGAACATGAAAAAACAGGAGCCTCAGGGCAGGGCCAAAGCTAATAATATTCTATATACTCCAACCATTGTCGTAACTCAGGCCAATAAGGAGCTGGGGAGAATTATTGAAAAACCTGAGCAGGATCTGGCGACAGACCTGGCGGCAATCCTAAACGCAGGCAAAGACTAATCGACACGTGAAGCATTAAACCCTGTTCGGCTTCTCAGCCAAGGCTCAATCAATGGAAAAGATTTTTTGAGTTGATTAATCAACTGCTCAGATTCTGAGCGTGACTTTAATTGCTGATAGACCACAGTGTAATAAAGCTGGTCATTCACTCTGGTTTGAATAACACTTGGTTTCTGCGTTAGCTCTTTACCAAGCGAGTCGGCAAAGGCTTGAGCCTGGGTTGGTGTTTTATACGCAGCCACCTGCAGTACTTTTGAATAAAGTATTTGAGTTTCATCAACTTCAACCTCTGAATCAGCTTCAGTGGCAGCATCCGGCTCAAGCTCACTAATTGTCGCTCCTTTCACCAGTACTTTATCCTCGGAGACGCGCTCTGCTGAGGCGGGCCCATCCTCTTTCTGTACAGCAATATCCTCTTCAGTAGCCTCTTCTTCAATACCCTCTTCAGCTGGGTCAGGAATCGTTTTCCAGAAGCGATAGTAACTTAAGCCCAATGCCTGCTTGTCTTCCGCACAACGCCAGCTTCTCTTATCCCCGGGCGCACAGTACCAATATTGATCTCCACTATCGGACTCATCACTTGATAAGTCAGGGGAGCTTGCGCAGGAACTAATAAAAAGAGTCAGGCTAATTGCCGATAAGCATAATTTCTGATGTGTATTCAATGTCATAAAGGTATCGCTAGAATCCCTGCTGTACTCAATATCCAAAATCATAGGCTAAGACTAACCTAGGCAGCCCTATCTGGAAAGGACTAATATTCATCCGTTTTGTGGGTGCAACATGGTAGCTAATTTTCGAGCGTTTTTATCACTGGCTTTTTATTGAGGTAAAGCTGTAGGCGTACCTGATAATAGTCCACCAGCTTATCGCACTTTTCGCAGTCATCATGCGAAGCCAGCTCTACAACCTTCAACTGGGTAGCGGTAGCTTTATCAAATTGTCCATTAGCTGCGTAGGCCGCAGCCAATGTATCGAGATAGCCATGACTATCCGGATACTTTTCGGCAACCTGTAAAGCAAGTGTAAGCCCCTGCTCCGGATCAAATAGCTCTGTCCCCTGACTAACAACTTTAAGCCAGGCAAGGTTGTTCATCGCCTGATAGCTACCCTGGTCAACCGCCATTTGATACCAATAAACGGCTTCGTTATAGCTTTTGCGCCCATCAATATAGCCAAAATAAAAAGTGTTGCCCATCCAATACTGAGCAACTTTATCGCCCTGCTCAGCAAAGCCCTGCATGGTTTTAAGGGCATCCTTTTTTTGCTTTATACTGACAGAGGTGTCCTTGGTCGTCAGAAAATAGATGGCATTGTGGAACACTGCTTTCTGGAAGCCTTGGCGAGCTGATCGCTTCATCCATTTTGAGGCCTCTTCACTATCAACATCTACACCCAGCCCTCGATAAAGCATCATGGCATAATGATACTGAGCCGACTCATCGCCTGACTTAGCACTTTTTTTACAGTACTGTTCAGCAACCTTATAGCTTTTAGCCTGGAAGTGCTGCTCACATCGTTTAATATCTTCAGGCGAGGCACCGCATGCCGTCAGCAATAAAGCTAACAGCCCTAGCAGGATGAAATGATAAGAGTTTGACAGTTTTTTCATTAAGGTCATTTACAATGCACAGCAGTTGCTCAAAGCAGAAGTATTAATAAAACGCATAAAGCAAATCAGCTCCTAAAAGCCAATAGGGACTGTATTATGGTTAAACTATGCGTAAAATGCACCCTAAACACAGTAAATCAAGAGGATTTTATGTCACGAAATATTACCGAGCCACTTTCTCAGCAAGCTTTAAACACGTTATTTTTAGAAGCGCGCACCTACAACGCTTGGCAGGATAAGGATGTTTCAGACGAGTTAATACATAAGCTTGATGACTTGGTCAAGATGGGGCCAACCTCGGCAAACTGTTGCCCAATGCGCGTGATATACGTCAAAAGCAAAGAAGCTAAAGAGAAGTTAAAACCTTGCCTGATGGAAGGCAACCAGGAAAAGACCATGTCAGCTCCCGTCTGCGCCATTATCGGTATGGATATGGAGTTCTACGAAAAGTTACCTAAATTATTCCCGCACACCGACGCAAAGAGTTGGTTCGTTGGCAAAGAGAAATTCATCGAGTCTACCGCTTTCCGTAACAGTTCATTGCAAGGTGGCTACTTTATTATGGCGGCACGCGCGCTTGGTTTAGACTGCGGTCCAATGTCCGGCTTTAATCAGAAAATGGTCAATGAAACCTTCTTTGAGGGCACCAGCATCAAAGTTAACTTTATCTGCAATATTGGCTATGGCTCAGAAAAAGATTTGTTCCCGCGAAGCCCACGCCTCGACTTTGATGAAGCCAATAAAATCATCTAAAAACTAACATCATCTGATAGAAACAAGGAAAAACAATGGATAAGAATGACGAGTTTATTCATGTAGATGAAGAGCAAACTCCACCGCCGGGTAATGGCCAGGCACAGGTTGTATCGCCCGGCCGTGGTTACCACTGGGTTGAGCGGTCGCTGTCTGAAATCTTCGTACCACACTTCGGGAAATGGTTTTTGGCGGGGCTGATTTACAGCATCATAACCACCATCTTACCCATGTTGGGCACAGCCATTGCCATGCTGATATTGATTCTGAACCCACTCTTTCTGGCCGGAGGCTACCTGGGTGCAAACAAGGTTCAGCAAAAAACAGGTGAGATTACTCCCCAGCAGTTTTTTGAGGGTTTTAGCCACGCACGTAAATTTGGGCTGATGATTTATTGTGGCATATTTGCAGTTCTTGGCGCAGTTGTGGTTTATCTATTTATCAGCTCCATCGGCACAGAAAGCCTGACGGCGATTGACTGGGCAACACTACAGACAGGTACTGATCAGGCTGCAATGGAATCTGAAATGAAAGCCTTTGCTGAGCTGATTGGCCCTTATCTGCTGTGGATGTTGCTGGCTTTTATTGGCCTATCATTAGCCAATTGGTTTGCACCCAACCTGATCTTGTTCCAGCAACAAAATCCAATGTCAGCACTGTTAAATAGCTTTATTGGTGGTATCAAGAACATATTACCCATGATTGTTCTGGTACTGGTATTGATAGGCCTGGGTATTGCTGTAGGTTTGATTGCAATGATAGCCGGTGCACTTTTATCAGCTGTCTTGCCACCAATTGCAGCAGAATTATTGCTAAGCACTTTGCTGACCGCAGTGCTTATGCCCGTGATGGTCGGTATTGGCTATATGTCTTACCGCGAAGTCTATTTAGGCGATGTCAAGAAATCGCAGAATACCCTGTAATCTCTAAATTCATATCAGCCAGCCAGGCAACTGGACAGTTATGGTAAATTTAGTGCTAAGGGTAAACCTATCGGGCAGACACATCGGTCTGCCCCTACCGCAAAGCTAACCTTATTGAACAATATGCAATATATGGGGTTAGCGATCGTCTGTTACCCATAAAAAAGGCTTCCAATCGGAAGCCTTCTTTCAAGTCTACAGTGCTTACTTCAAGTGACGCTCAAACAGGAAGTAAATCCGTTTGTATTCATCAAGCCAGCTTGATGGCTCAGTAAAACCATGTGGCTCAATTGGGTAAATCGCTGTTTCGAAGTATTCTGTCTTTTCCAGCTCAATCAGACGCTGTACCAGACGAACGGTATCTTTGAAGAACACATTGTCGTCAACCATACCATGTGCAATTAGCAGCGGTTTATTCAAACCTTCCGCAAACTCGATTGGTGAGCTACGCTCATAAGCCACCGGATCAACCTCAGGGGTATTCAAAATGTTAGAGGTATAGCCATGGTTATAGTGCGCCCAATCAGTAACTGGTCGTAATGAAGCACCTGCGGCAAACTCATCCGGAGCAGTGAATAATCCCATAAAAGTCAGGAAGCCACCGTAGGAGCCACCATAGATTCCAACCTTGCTGCGATCAACATTGACGTTATTGGCCATCCAGTTAGCACCATCCTGCAAATCCACAACTTCCGGGGTGCCCATCTTGCGGTAAATCGCTGTACGCCAGTCCCGGCCATAATTAGCCGAACCGCGATAATCAATATCCAGTACTACATAACCTTGTTGAGTCAGGAAACTGTGGAACATAAACTCACGAAAATACAGTGACCAGCCCTGATGTGCATTTTGCAAATAACCGGCACC
Organism: Kangiella sp.; assembly: GCA_048268505.1. Classification (GTDB taxonomy): domain Bacteria; phylum Pseudomonadota; class Gammaproteobacteria; order Enterobacterales; family Kangiellaceae; genus Kangiella. The sequence continues at coordinate 45,847 of JBLWVK010000004.1, forward strand.
ATGAATGAATATCACTGCCGGGTATTGCTCTGCTCGCTCGGCAGTAAAATCTGCCGGTTTATACAATCGAGCATGGATTGGCATATCAACATCACGCGAAGGGATTTCCACATACTCAGGCTGTGTCCATTTAACCGACTTGAACTCATCGCTAACCGTGTCGGTTAACTGAGTTGCTTCCCCACCCTTAGCAGAAACCAGGTAAAGATCTTCGGGCCTGGTCGCTTCAGAATGCTCAATGATGAGCTGAGAGCCATCAGGTGACAACGTATAGTCATTTAAGCCACCCAAATTGGTCACGGCCTGCGATTCACCACCGTCAACAGCCACACGGTAGACCTCAAAAATACCCGGATGCTTTTTATTAGCTCGATAGTAGAAGAACTTATTATCTGGCGATAGATTGACCGAGTCGACGACATAACGACCTTTAGTCAAAGCATCAGCACCACGATTTAAAGCTTTAGTATAGAGGTGGCTGAAGCCGGATTCTTCCGAGGTGTAATAAATCGACTTGTCGTTAATCCAACCAAAATCATTGAAGTTCCAGTCATTGATCCAGGCCTTATCGCGCATATAGTGCTGGTTTTCCAACTCTTTATCATCAAAATCGATGGTTGCAATCCAGCGATCCTTATTATCAGCTGAAAACAGCATAAATAGAGCATTATTGCCGTCCGGTGACCACTGAAGACCGCTGTCTGAGCCCCAGTTGAAGATTGAAACACTGCGAATGCCCTCATGAGCCTGATATTTCTTGTCCTGTCTGCGAGCGGTGTCTCGCTTTATATCCGCCAAAGGGTCATCTTCGATATAAGGCAGATCTTCATAACTTAATTCAGACTTTTCACGAGTATTGAGATCCAGCAGATAAAGTGTTTCGTGTCGAGGTTCATAAGTACCGACTAACGCTCTGACCTCATCATTTTCTACATAACCATCCTCAGTAACGAAACGTGGCATATTGTCGGCTTTGCCTTTTTCGTCTGACGAATCATAGGTCCCAACAATCACATAACGACCATTGGGCGACAGACTTAGGGTACGGATTTCCTTATCATCACCGAGATACCACGGCTGAGGAGCATCTCGCTGAGAGCTTTCAGCAATTTGCTGTTTACGCTTTTTATCATGCTCACGTTGCTCTTGTTGCTGACGGATATAGTCAAAATAGCGCGTTTGCTGCTCATCAAGGAAACTCTTTTCCTGTTCTTTATCAGGATCATCTTCCAGACGAATATCCACCAAATGGGTAATCAGACCATCATTAAGGTTAATGCTAAAGAAGCTGTTACCCTGCCGATAGGCAACACTTTGATTACCAATAAATATTGGCTGCCCCTCATCAACCAGCGTCTTAGTCAACTGACGAACTTCACCGGTTTCCAGGTAACGAACGTATAGGTCGCCTTCAAGATTATAGGTTTTCAATAACTTGTTCGGGCTTAGAACACCATTTCTACCGTCGCGCTCAAGCAATTCTTTATCGTTTAATTTCTTGGCTTCTTTGCTGTCCAGATCCAGCTGATACCAGGCCTTTTCTTTATTTCCGACAATTTTCTGCTGGTAATAAATACTCTGACCATCTGAATGCCAGTAAGCATTCTCGGGGGCATTGCCAATCCAGTCTGGGTTGGACATAACTTTATTTAAAGTAAGTGGCTCAGCCTGAATGGCTGCCGATGCCGCTGCTGATGCAAATAGTGCGCAACCCAATAACGACTTAACAAGTCTCTGGGGAATTAGATGTCTTTTCATGAATGGGACTCTCTGCTCTACAAAACAAGTGCAACTAGCTTACCGAGCAGGGCCAGCCAGTCAAGTTTTCGTATGTAACGGGGCATTAATTTACCAGCATCTGCGCTGCTTCAAGTTGAGTTAATCGCATAGCATGGGTAATATGAAGCGCACTTTTAAACCTATAACAGCTCGAAGAGTAGGACCAGAGAATGAAAAAATCCTTAATCACTCTATCTTTAGCTGCACTGTTTCTGACAGCCTGTGATGACAAGCAGCAAGAATCAACGCAGCCCGAGGCCACTGAGCAAGCCAAAGCTCAAGTTGCTTCTGATAGCCCTAAAACCGCTCAACAACAAGACAGCGCTAAGCCACAGAACAGCTTCTTAACCGCTTATGACAATATTGATCTTGCGCAATATAAAGAGCGCGTAAAATTCATGTCTACCGATGATTTTCAAGGTCGTAGCCCAGCTACCGAAGGTGGTCGCAAAACCGTTGAGTTTCTGTCCAGTGAGTTTAAGAAGCTTGGCTTAGAGCCAGGTAATGGTGACAGCTACCTGCAGCAGGTCCCGCTAACCAGTATCGAAGCCGATGCCAATATGGAACTGCAACTAGGCGATAACACTCTGAAATTCCCTGAAGACTTCGTTGCTAACAGCAGTAAGTTGGTTGAAACAGTGACTCTTGATAAATCAGAGTTAGTATTTGTTGGCTTTGGTATTGTCGCTCCGGAATATAACTGGAATGACTACGAAGGCCTTGATATGGAAGGCAAAACTGCCGTCATTCTGGTCAATGACCCAGGTTTCCACACTCAGGATCCTGAAGTTTTCGAAGGTAAGGCCATGACCTACTATGGTCGTTGGACTTATAAATACGAAGAAGCCGCCCGTCAGGGAGCCGCCGGAGCAATCATTATTCATGATACAGCGCCAGCATCTTATGGCTGGAACGTGGTTTCTAACAGCTGGTCGGGGCCCCAATATCATCTAGCTGAAGCTGGCGAAGACCCTAAGCTTGATGTGGAAATGTGGATCACTTACGACCAGGCGCTAAACCTGTTCGGTCAGGCTGGCCTGGATTTAGGTTCACTTCAAGAAGCTGCGCTACAGCCTGATTTCAAAGCAGTTCCTATTGACGCTACGGCATCAGTTACTGTTCGCAATAGCATTTCTAAATCTGAATCTCCAAACGTTATTGCCACCATTCCGGGTAAAACCAAGCCGGATGAGCACGTAGTTTATATGGCGCACTGGGATCACCTGGGTATGAACCCACATCTTGAAGGCGACCAGATTTTCAATGGCGCAGTTGATAATGCAACAGGTACAGCGGGCATTATCAGTATCGCTCAAGCTTTCAAAGCATTGCCAGAACAACCTGAGCGTAGCGTCACCTTTATTGCAGTAACCGCTGAAGAGCAAGGTTTACTCGGCTCAAAATATTATGCAGCCAACCCAACCGTTCCCATGAACAAGATTGTTGGCGCTTTTAATATCGACAGTATGAACGTCAGTGGCCGGGTTAAAGATTTAACTGTAGTTGGTTTCGGTAAATCTGAAATGGAAAACTATGTTGCCAAGGCTGCCGAGCGCCAAGGTCGCGCACTAATCGCTGAAGCAAAACCCGAGCGTGGCGGCTACTATCGTTCCGATCATTTCAGTCTCGCCAAACTGGGTGTTCCAGCAATCTATGCAGGTGGTGGTACTGAATATCGTGAAGATCAGGATATGGCTCTTATCGAAAAACACAATGCAAAACGTGGCGAATGCTACCACCAGGCCTGTGACGAATATCAGGAAGACTGGGTCTGGGAAGCCGCCTTGGATGACGTCAAAGTCTTCTTTGAAGCAGGCTACCTGCTTAGCAACAGTGACGACTATCCAAATTGGAACGAAGGCACTGAGTTCAAAGCCATTCGTGATGAAAGTATGAAATAGTAACCGCTTCCCAAAACGCTCAACTAAAGCCCAGACAAGCTCTGGGCTTTTTTATATATGCTGTTCACATGCCTCTAGCACTGCTCTTGTAAACTGGTATAGTGACTGCATAAGTATAAAGAACAAGCATTACTACTGATTTTAGCTTGAAGGAATATGGGGTCTCTTGACCATAGTGGCTCATGAAGGAGGAGCTTTTGATTCGGTTTTTGTTTTTACTTTTTGCGTTATTTTTCAATGTAATGCCTGTCCAGGTAGGCATGGCTACTGAGCTTTCCTCTGCCAAAGATTTGCCCAAGACTCCGTTTAGCATTGATCAGGTGCCTTTTAATCTACAAGGTGAGTGGCAAATTTGTCGCTATTCTCCCCATGAGACCAGCCATTCAGATTGCCAGTCTATTTCCGTTCCGGGGCCAATTGAGGAAGTCTATCAGGGTCTTGATGGCTTTATGTTTTACCGTGCGCAATTTACCATTTCACGCCAGCTCGAACATCAGGCATTGGCCGTTTACATTCAACAAATCAGAGATGCCGATAAGCTCTACATCAATGGTCATCTAATTGGTGAAACCGGTCAGTTCGCACCAAACTTTGAAAAGGCGACCCTGTATCAACGACGTTACCCTATTCCTTCCAGTATATTGAAATTTGATCAGGCCAATGAGCTGATTATCAAGGTGTATAACCACGCACGTCCCGGCGGTATGGTAATGTCAGCTCCTGTCATTGATAGTGTACAAAATATTTATCAGAACACCGCCACCCAAGAATCGCTGCTGATGATCTTCATTGGCATGATTCTGCTGATTTCAGCGGTGCAAATTTTTTACTATCTCGCTCAGCCGGAACATAAAGAGAATTTATTGTTCGCAGTTCTGTGTGTATTTGAGTCGGTTTACCTTTTGACCTACTCGCAGGCAGCGCTTGATTCAGGAATTAACTTAACCAGCATTTTCCGCATAAACATGCTGCTTTTCGCCATTCTTACTGTCAATTTTTTCCTGTTCGTATCAACCTTTTTCAAGCAAAGCGTCCCCTGGTTCATTAAAGGGGTGCTAGGCCTTATTTTGTTGCTAGGTATTATCTGTGTAACTATTTTGCCGATTGACTGGATTTATCATGTGTTACTGATACTCCAGCTGATCAGCGTCTGTATTCTGGTGCCTTATTATTTCTATATTTTCTACCAGGCTAATCAACAGAAACTACCCTACGCCAGTTTAATGACCAAGGTTTTGGCGCTCTATATCGTTACGGTACTCATTGACTTCGCGATAGACCAGCAGCTGGTTCCATTATTCATAACTGGCATCGCGGGTTTACTGTCGCCGATATTCTTAATCACCGTTTTCATTGCAATTACCTTTATTCTGATCCATAAGCACTGGCTTTATTACCGGCATGCAACTTACGACTATCTGACTAACTGCCTGCGCCGTTCATCCTTTCAACAGCGGCTGGCTGAAGAAATTCATCGCATCCATCGCACTGGGCAGTCTATCGTAGTCGCGCTGATCGATATTGATAACTTCAAGCAGATCAATGATGCGCATAATCATCTGATTGGCGACCAGGTATTGCAGGAAGTCGTCATTCGAACCCGAGCTTCTTTACGCGACTTTGACTTGCTGGGGCGTTATGGAGGAGATGAGTTTATAATCGCAGCAGAAGTTTCCGACAAAAAAGATGCCACGCAGCTACTCAAAAGAATTCATAAGAATATTACTTCGCAACCAGTCATGGATAAGAATGAGGAACCCATTGAAGTCAGTATTACTATTGGGGCTATGGTTGCAGAAGCTTCCGACCTGGTCACAGCTTTACAAATGATTGAGCAGGCTGACGATATATTGGTCCGTGGCAAAGTGAAACAAAAGGGCCATATTCATATCTGAGCATGGCCTGTTTGTATTTCTGATCAGGTGACTTTTGCTGTGCGCACCATGCGCGCAAACAGTTTCGGAAAAAAGCGTTTGATATAGACCGCATAAGTTTCCTTGCCGCCAATAAAAGCTTCGGCCTTGCCCTTTTGCCAGGCCTGTAAAATCTTCTCGGCGCAAACCTCAGGACTCATGCCGTGTTCCTGCGCATCATCCATTTTGTTCTGCTCAGAGCCATCCGCCAGCAATGCCCTGTAAGTCAGATTGGTTTTGATAAAGCCCGGATAGATGGTCGTGAACTGCACGCCCTGACCATGCAGTTCAGCTCGCAAACTGTCCATATAGGCGGTGATGGCATGTTTCGATGCGGCATAGGCCGAGCGTAATGGTGTCGTAAACTTGCCAACCAGTGAACTGACCGTAATCACACCACCCTGCTTACGCTCCAGTAGATGGGGCAGTAAACTTTGAGTTAGCTTCACGGTCCCAAAATAGTTAATTTCCATGAGACGACGATGCACCGCCAAATCCGTTTCCAACACCTTGGAACGCTGGCTCAACCCTGCGTTATTGATCAGAATATCTATCGGGCCATACTCATTGATGACCTGAGCTACTAACAAATCAAAATGCTCGCTATGTGCCAGATCCAGTTCAACACAGTGATGCCTATCAGAGTGTTCACAATTGGCTTTAACCCTTTCCAGCTCATCCATACGACGTGCAGATAAAATAAGTCTGGCTCCTTTTTGCGCCAACACATAGGCCAATTCTTCGCCTATGCCAGAAGAAGCGCCCGTTACCCAGACCGTTTTGTGCTGAAATGAAGAGTTATTGTTGTTGCTCATAACCACCTCTAATGAAAACTGATAACTCTTTATAACGAAAAACGATAGCTCCGACCACTCCTGATTTTCGAACCGCTAATTTCACATCACTTTTCTGACGTGCTATAACCTCCTGACTTACGGAATTCAACGCAAGAAATTAACCAATATAGGATTTTCAATGTCTGATCAGGTTTATCAGGATGCGATTACTCGTGTCCGTCGAATCGGCGAAAGTGCCGGTGTCAATCATGAAGTAATCGAAGCTCTAATGCACCCCATGCGCACCATGGTCGCCTCACTGCCAGTTCGCATGGATGACGGCTCCACCCAATATTTCACAGCCTATCGCTGTCGCTACAACAATGCACTCGGCCCTACCAAAGGGGGTATCCGCTATCATCCCGATGTAAATTTACAAGAAGTTCAGGCATTGGCTTTATGGATGACCATCAAATGTGCGGTGGTTGGCCTGCCTTATGGTGGCGGTAAAGGCGGCATTACCGTTGACCCGAAGAAGCTATCGCGCATGGAGCTTGAACGCCTATCGCGCTCCTATGTTCGACAGATGGCCGACGTTATCAGCCCTGATCGCGATATTCCCGCTCCTGATGTCTATACCAACGAACGTATCATGGGCTGGATGATGGACGAGTACGAATACATCACCCGCAAGAAAGCCCCGGGAGTCATTACCGGCAAACCACTAAGCCTTGGCGGAAGCGTTGGCCGTGACGATGCCACCGGTCGCGGTGCTTATCTTTGTATTTTAGAACTTGAGAAAAAACACAACTGGAAGCCAGAAGAAATCACCGTTGCAGTACAGGGTTTTGGTAATGGCGGTTACCATGCTGCTCGCCTGTTGCATGAACGTGGCTACAAGATTGTAGCCATCAGCGATTCGCGTGGTGGCATATTCTCCAGCAATGGCTTTGATGTGCCTAGCATCTACAAAGAAAAGCAGGCCACTAAGCAGGTTAAAGCGGTTTATTGCACACACTCGGTCTGTGAACAGGTTGAACACACAGCCATCAGCAATGAAGAACTGCTGGAGCTTGATGTTGATATTCTGATCCCAGCAGCGCTGGATGGTGTCATTGGTGGGCATAATGTTGATGACATCAAAGCCAAATATATCGTTGAAGTTGCCAATGGCCCTGTTTTAAGTGATGTTGACGACACATTGCATAACAAAGGCATTCATGTCATTCCGGATGTGCTGGCCAACGCAGGCGGCGTTACAGTGTCCTATTTTGAATGGGTACAGAACCGCTCTGGATATGCCTGGGATCTGGCTACCGTGCATGAGCGACTTGAAAAAATCATGTCCGAAAGCTTTAACCGAATCTGGGAACTGGCTCACTCAGAAGGCCGTAGCATGAGAAACGCCGCCTATACCCATGCCATGCGCAAAATCGGCGAAGCCATCGAAGCACATGGAACACAGGATTATTTTTCTGTGAGGGATTAATTCATCACCTCAATAAAAAGCCCCAGCAATTTGCTGGGGCTTTTTTTATGAAGTAAAGAGTTCGAAATTAAAAAATCACATCATCATCCATATCTTCATTCACTTTCGAGAGTAACCACTCACGGAAAGCAACGACTTTAGGACGATCATAGGAGTTTTCAGGGCACACCAGATCGTATGAGTAGCCGCTATCAACGACGATATCAAAAGGTGCAATCAGGCGGCCGGTTTCAATATCCATCTGTGACAAGACGCTGTGACCCATGGCGATACCCTGACCGTGGCGGGCTGCCTGCAAGACCATGCCTGAGTGGCTGAACACCGGGCCGTGATCGAGGTTAACCCCAGTCACTTCAGCACTTTTCAGCCAGGTGCGCCATTCTTCTGTGCTCGCATCATGCAGTAATGTGACGTTCTTTAAGTCTTCTGGAGTCTTTAAATTCTTCTTCTGAGGGAAGTCCGGCGAACAAACCGGCGTCAAATGCTCTTCAAACAGGACATCGCAGCATAAACCGTCATATTCGCCTTTACCGTAATAAATGGCGATATCAATATCTTCTCGCACAAAATCCACTTCCACATCAGAAGCCTTGATACGAACTTCAATCTCAGGATGAAGCTCGCCAAACTCGGCCAGACGAGGAATTAACCATAAAGTAGCAAAGGTTGGAATAACACAAACCGTCAAGGATCCGGTTGCACCCTGTGCTTTAACCTGCTCGGTTGCATTGACCAGCTTCTCAAAGATATCGCGAATCTTTGGCCAATACAGCTGGCCCTCATCAGTCAGGAGCAGCTTTCTATTACGGCGAATAAATAACTGCACACCCAAAAAGTCCTCTAAGGCCTTGATTTGGTGACTAATTGCCGCCTGAGTCACAAATAATTCTTCGGCAGCTTTGGTAAAACTCAGGTGTCGCGCAGCAGCTTCGAAAGCTCGCAAACTGTTGAGCGGTGGTAAGCGTCTAGACATCGCCTCTCCTTGCATTAGTTTTTTTTATATAAGACATAAATATTTATCGTTTGAACCTGGTCTAACAAGTGGTTAATATTTGACCTGCCTCAAGGAGCTACTTCAGAAATCCTTTATTTTTAAAGGATTCTGCAAAGTCAAATATGCATCGAATGCGACTATTTTGACAAACCTTAGTAGCTCAAGGCAAACACTTTGTAAAATTTTTTTAATGCATTTTGTAAAATTTTATGAAGACAGTTTTTGACTTAGCATTGTTTAAGTCCACAGGGGAGGAACTCCTGTAAGTTGGTAATTTGGTTTTAGTTTCATTGACTGACTCCTTTGTTTAGCGAGCGGGCATTAATTATATACCTACCCCCATTTGGTCCTTATGTTCCGCAAATTGCTAATAAATGGCTTGCACCTTGCAAGCCTTTTTTTTATCTTGCAGCTTTCCTAAGAACAGCCTGATAAACCTATGCCAATCCCACAAAACCACACCACCAACTCTGTCATCATGGTGCCGCCGACTGATTTTGCCTATAACGAGCAAACTGGCGCCGACAACGAATTCCAAAATAAACCTGGTCAGGCACAAGAACACATACGCGAAGATGCGCTTTGCGAATTCAATGAAATGGTAAACCTGTTACGTGACGAGCATATTGAAGTTTTATTACTAAACAAACATGCTCAAAGCCATCAAGAGTTGCCTGAACTGCCAGACGCGGTCTTCCCCAATAACTGGTTCTCAACCTCCAGCAACGGCACTCTAACGCTCTACCCCATGAAGACGCCAAATCGACGCGCAGAAGTTCGCCCCGAAGAGCTAACCCAACTGCTTAATCGTAACGGTTATCAAGTCAACAAAACGGAACATGTCGACAAAAATCATCAACAAATTCTTGAGGGAACCGGCTCTATTATCTTCGATCACAGTAATCAGATCGCCTACGCCGCCATTTCAGAGCGTTGTGATAAGGAACTCTTTGAGAGTTTTTGCCAACAGAAAGGATATCAGGCGGTTAGCTTCAACAGCCAGAGCAGTCGTGGCAAACCTTTTTATCACACCAACGTGATGATGAGTATCGGCGAGCATTTTGTAGTGATTTGTCTGGACTCAATAACCGACGACCAGCAAAAACAGCTGCTGCTGGATAGCTTTGCAAAGACTAAGAAAGAAGTGATCGACATCAGCCCTGAGCAAACCGAAAAAAGCTTCTGTGGCAATATCCTGCAACTTCACAACAGTAAAGGTGACAAGATCATCGTCATGTCTGACAGCGCTTATCAGGGCTTTACCAAACAGCAAAAAGCCAAACTGGAAAAGCATGGCAAACTGCTGCCCTGCCCGATTCCAACCATCGAACAAGTTGGTGGCGGCAGCACACGCTGCATGTTGGCTGAAAATTTTATGCCGAAAGGGTAATAAAAAAGCCCCTCACGAAGAGGGGCTAATCTAAAACGTTTGAAACGGTTGATTAACCGCCAACTACTGCTCGCATCATAATCGCGGTGGCAATCGCGCCGACTGAACCTACGGCGTAACCTAAAATTGCCAGCAGAACACCAACTGGTGCTAATGATGGGTGGAAAGCTGCGGCTACGACCGGCGCTGATGCTGCACCACCAATATTCGCTTTACTGCCGACGGCGATAAAGAAGTATGGCGCTTTAATCAGCTTGGCTACCACAAACAGAATAATCACGTGAATCATCATCCAGACCAGTCCGATAAAGAACACCTGGTAGTGTTCGAAGATCTTGGTCAAATCCATCTTCATACCAATACTTGCTACAAGAATATAAATAAAGACGGTACCAATCTTAGTCGAACCTACATGTTCTATTTTGCGCATTCTAGTTTGCGACAGAATCAGGGCCATTGCTGTACTGACAATGATGATCCAGAAGAAAGCGCTACCAAAACCAATATTGTCGAATACTGTGTAAGCTGTACTACCCTTTTCCACTGAACCTAAAATCCAGGTAGGAAAGTAAATACTGGCTAAGTGCGCGACGCCGACCACCGCAAAGGCTAGACCAAGAATCATCTTATAATCTTCAAAGCTAGCGATACGCTCATTTTCACGGGTGTATTTCTCAACAGTTACTTTCAGCTCTTCAATACTGGAGTTATCCGCTTTCATCCACTTATCAATCGAGTCGGACTTTTTAATCATAAACAACAAAGCTACCATCCAGATTTCGGCGACCAGCACGTCCATGACAGCCATAGTACCGAACAGAGTATCGCTCACTTCATACAGAACTTGCATCGAAGCCTGGTTGGCACCACCGCCAATCCAGCTACCGGCAACAGTTGCCAGACCTGCCCAGATTTCTTCGCCTTTCGGAACAGCCTGGTCGGTAATCCCCACCCACTCAGGAGCGATAAAGGTAAATAGGAGAACTGCTAATGGGCCGCCAATAATAACGCCCACAGTACCAGCAAAGAACATCGCCACGGCTCGCCAACCAAGACCAATAATCTTTTTAAAATCAATGCTTAAGGTAAGAAGAAACAAACTGGCCGGTAATAGATAACGAGATGCAATATGATAAATATTGTCAGCACTGGACTTTTCAAAAAAACCAAGCGTATTCAAGGCGCCCGGTATGAAATAACATAGCAATAGTGCTGGAATGTGTTTATAGAATGAGTGCCAGAAGCCTCGCCCGCGGCTGGAGGTGTAAAAAATTAACCCCAATACAGCCATTATCAAACCAAACGTCACTGCGTCTGACTGAATAAGAGCTACTTTCTCAGTAGTTTCTGTTACTGCCATTAAAATATCCCCAAACTTTAAATTGGTTAAGAATTAAACAATATTGATTAACGTAGCCAGCCAATTTGGCGTAAGAAATAATTCATTTCCCAGGCGGGGCCGACTAAAAGAAATAGTAAGTCTTTAAAAAATGAAGGTTTTTTGCCTTCGATATGGTGCCCGATAAACTGACCAATCCAGGCTATGATAAAGACAACTAAAGCAATTTGCCACAGGGGTATCGACACCACGCTTTGTAGCCAATGAGTGAACCACAACATTAAGACCGATACCAGTAACATGCCACTGAAGATTTTCCAGCCAAAACTGATATAGAAGAGTTGCGCCACAGCAACAAAAATCACCGCCCAATTGATCAGCGGATGCAGCTGCATCACCTCAGGCACAGGAATCACCCACAGGAATGCCAGCACCGTCCACATAATGGTTGGCACGCAAATCCAGTGCAGTAATTTATTGGTTGGATTACGATGGCTTTCGCTATATTCCGCAATCCACTCTTGTCCGCTACGCATAACCTACCCCGTTATCTGACTAAGAATTAAATACGAATCCGCCCGATAATAGCACAGAAAATCAACGATTGACGCAAGCTTACCGCAAAATCTGATTCCCCAAATCCAACAATCGTGCTATTAAATTCAGAGTAACTCTGGGGAGTTGCACACTGATTTAACAATAATCACAATTTAAGGGGAAATATTATGGGAATGATCAGTGAGTTTAAAAAGTTTGCCATGAAAGGCAATGTGGTGGATATGGCGGTTGGTATCATCATCGGTGCGGCCTTCGGCAAAATCGTCAGCTCGTTTGTCAATGACGTGCTGATGCCACCGCTTGGGATTTTATTAGGCGGCATGGATTTTAAAGATCTTGCCTTCACCATCAAGGAAGCCGCCGGCGATCAGGCAGCAGTTACCCTCAACTATGGCAACTTCATCCAAACCGCAGTGGACTTCATCATTATTGCCTTTGCTATTTTTATGATGATCAAAGCCATGAATCGCTTATCACGCAAAGAAGAAGAAGCGCCTGCCGCACCACCGAAACCAACGCCGGAACAGGAGCTACTAACTGAAATTCGTGATTTATTGAAAAAGAATCAGGGTTAAATTTAACGGTAGGGGCGGTGATCCTGCCCTTTGGGTACTAATGTGGGCGGCCACATTGGGCCGCCCCTACCAAAACCAGCTCTACCCAAACCGCCTCTACCGCATGCCCTGCAAACCGCCAGTATGAATCATTAAAACCTTTTCACCCTCTCTAACTCTTCCCTGCTCCACCGCATCTTTCATTGCAAGTAAGCACTTACCGTTATAAACCGAATCGAGCTGCACATCATTGTGCTGATGAAACTCTTCAATCAAGGATTCAAGCACTGCGTTCGACTTGGCAAAGCCGCCACAATGATGCTCAGTGTCAATGCGCCAGTTAGTTTGAGGCTTCAAGAATGGTTCTAACTGCTCCTGCAGATACTCTGCGCCTGAAAATGCAGCTACACCTGTAACTTTGCTTTGAGGGCATGATTTGGCCAGGCCAACCAGCGTTGCTCCAGAACCTGTTCCAACAAAGATGTGATCATACTGTTGCTCAAGCTCCTTACCAATCTCTTCAACACCCTTAATTGCCAGCTCGCTAAATCCACCCTCGCTTATCCAGTAACTGTCCGGCAACTGCTCTGTAAAATGATTCCATTGAAAGCTGTGTCGTAACTGAGCGTAGTCAACTCTGCTGGTAAAAATCAGCTCCATTCCCCAGCGCCGACAATCTTCCAGGGTAGGCGTCAATCGTTGATCTTGATGAGCACGAACAAAGGCTGTGGTCTTAAACCCCAGCTCTTTTCCAGCATAAGCCAGCGCATGCAGATGATTCGACCAATTGCCACCCATAGAGACCAAGGTCTTACATTTCTTCGCCTGAGCATCCATCAACAGGTATTTTAATTTTCGCCACTTGTTTCCAGATATCACAGGATGGAGTAAGTCATCTCGCTTGATATCAATAATGATGTCATCAGGACAAAAACTGTTAACATTTAAGCGCTCAGTTGAAGAGGGGTTAATAGCGATCATGGATCATTTTTCCGGTTTTTTATGATGACTTTATTTGGGGCAAAAGGAATCAGCATCCTGTACCCGAATAGAAACTTATAAAAGCTAAGGGAAGGAAAGGATTAACGCAAGTTAAGAAAGGCATTTATTGCACACTACTGAGCAATAAATGCCACAAAAAAATATGACTAACGCCTTCTTTTATCAGCGTTGCGCATAGCTCCTTCGATATCTCTGGATAAGGTTTCAACCCAGTTATTATAGTTTCTGTGAATATTCCCATTCTTATATCGCATATTATTACTATCAATATAGCGGATACTATAAACATCACTTGTATACTCAATATGGATTGTTGCCGAGCTATAGCCGTCAAAAATCCTTGCTTCAATTAATCCGGGCCGAATCACGCGAGCATTCCAACCACGATCAATAACAACGCCGATAATGACATTCTCAATCTGAGTATACGAAACGACAACAGCGGGTCTTGGATGGTAATAGGGTTTATTGCGAACATTGTGGACTGGCATTATGGTACAAGCTGAAAGCACTAATACGCCCACAACCACTGGAACTAATTTTTTCATGACGATCCCTGCCTTGTAATCACTGAAAGTACTATTTTACTAGAAGTATCAACCAGATTAATAGCGCTTAAATCAAGATTCTGTCATAAAAAAAACCGGCTCAATTGAGCCGGCTAAAATCGTTACTACAGGGTTTGATTTTATTACTTCATCAGCTTTTGAAGTTCTCTTTCAGCGATGCTGGCTGGCAATGGGATGTAGCCGTCTTTCACTACCACTTCCTGACCAACTTTTGAAAGAACCATTTTCATGAACTCTAACTCGATTGGTGAAAGTGGCTTGTTAGGGTGCTTGTTAACATAAACAACCAACTGACGACCTAGTGGATATTTACCAGAAATCGCGTTTTCAGCGTTAGCTTCGTAGAACTCACCGCCTTCTTTCTTGGCCAATGGCACAGCTTTAACACTTGATGTACGGTAACCGTAACCGGAATAACCGATGGCGTTCTTAGACAAGCCAACTGACTGAACTACTGAAGCAGAACCAGGTTGCTCGTTAACGCTGTTCTTGAAGTCACCTTTGCATAAGGCATGCTTTTTGAAGTAACCGTACGTTCCTGATACTGAGTTACGACCATAAATCTGCATGTCGCCCAAGTCAGCCAAACCTAGTGCTGACCAGTTAGAAATATCTTCGCCACCGCACTTGCGAGTTGAAGAGAAGATGCCGTCGACTTGAGCAATGGTCATGCCTTCAATTGGGTTGTCTTTGTGGACATAAACTGCCAATGCATCAATCGCTACGGCGATAGCTGTTGGCTTGTAGCCGTGTTTCTTTTCAAAAGCTTCCAGCTCTTTATCCTTCATTAAGCGACTCATAGGGCCGATATTTGAAGTACCTTCAGTCAATGCAGGTGGCGCTGTAGAAGAACCGGCTGCCTGAATCTGGATATTAACGTTAGGGTATTGACGCTTGAACTCTTCAGCCCAAAGGGTCATCAAGTTAGCCAATGTGTCCGAGCCAACGCTTGAAAGGTTGCCAGAAACACCGCTGGTCTTCTCGTAAACAGGAAGCTTTTCATCAACTTTAGCGTGCGCTACGCCAGCAGAAAATGCTGAAACTGCAGCAACTAAAGCAACTTTTTTAAATAGATTCATTTCATTTCTCCAACTTAACTATATTGGGTATCAGTCGCTAAAGTTCTCCTGATACCGATTATGATTAACAGACGCCGTTAGTATGATTGTGCTTTATTAAAAGGATATGACTTAAATATGACGCTTTTATGACATCTGTTTGCTTGTGAGCCTGCAAATATGAAACCAAGTCATAACCCATTCCAAAACGGCCTCACCAACCATTGCCAGCTATCCTAAACCTGATATGTGTCAGTTTGATGAAATGGTTAAATTTCAGACAAAAATCATGATAAGTGATTGATTTAACAGTGAGGGCGTGTATATTTTGAACAGGGCTGTCAATTATGGCAGTCTTAGAGGCATGGAAATAACATCTTTAGGAGTAGGAGCACATCTATGTCAAGCACCCAGATTAAGCAATACAGCGAAATTGTTACAGCTTGTTTGATTTAGATCAGAAACACTCCATCGACACTCTCTAGAATATTCAATGGGATCAGGAAGAAATATGTCCTAAGGAGGGCACAATGAACCAATCACTCTCAGTCAAGCTGTCACTTGTCAGTTCAGCGTTAGCGCTTATGCTTTTTACAAGCAATACAGCGCAAGCATCTGATGATGGTAAAAAAGCTTACGAGGCAAATTGTCAGGCCTGTCACCAACCTACGGGACAGGGTTTAGCTGGCGCTTTTCCTCCACTCGCCGATAACCCCAATCTAACTCCAGCCTATGTGGTCGAAACCATCCTTAAAGGTAAGTCTGGGCCATTAGAGGTCAAAGGGCAGAAATACAATGCTGTCATGCCTCCTATGCAGCACTTATCTGATGATGATATCACTGACATTGCTAACTATGTTCTCAATTCCTGGGGCAATGATCTTGGCAAAGTCAGCGAAGACGACGTTAAAAAAGTGCGCTCGGGCGCAGGTCTAGGCGATCGCTCAGCCGGCAAACCTCACGCTGAAGCAACAGCCGCCGAAGTAGCCTATAAAGGCGCGCCATCGACTGTTGATGGCAGCAAAATGGTGGTCACACCCGGAGCACCGCCGATCACTGAAGATGAGTTCGAAACTGCGCAAAAAATCTATTTCCAACGCTGTGCCGGCTGTCACGGTGTATTGCGTAAAGGTGCTACGGGTTTGCCACTGACCACTGATATTACGCAGAAAAAAGGTACTGACTACCTGAAGGCCTTGATTAATTTCGGTTCGCCACGCGGCATGCCTAACTGGGGTACTTCCGGTGAGTTGACTGAAAAAGAAATCGACCTGATGGCCCGCTTCATCCAACACGAACCACCAGTGCCACCAGAATGGGGCATGCCTGAAATGAAAGGCAGCTGGAAAGTCGTTGTTAAGCCGGAAGACCGTCCTAAGAAGCCACAGCATAACTATGATGTCGATGACATGTTTGCAGTGACTCTGCGCGATGCTGGTGAAGTTGCCATTATCGACGGCAAAAGCAAGAAAGTGCTGAACTACGTTAAAACTGGTTATGCGGTACACATTTCTCGCGCTTCAAGCTCAGGCCGATATTTCACTACCATTGGTCGCGATGGCAAGATTGATCTGATTGACCTCTATATGAAAAAGCCTGATGTGGTGGCAACCATCAAAATTGGTCTGGAAGCACGTTCGGTTGAGAACTCACGCTACAAAGGTTACGAAGATAAAATCGCTATCGCTGGCGCCTACTGGCCACCTCACTATGTGTTGATGGATGGCGAAACTCTTGAGCCAAAGAAAATTGTTTCCACTCGTGGCATGACAGTGGACACTCAGGAATACCACCCTGAGCCACGCGTAGCAGCAATTGTAGGTTCGCATAAACACCCTGAGTTTATCGTAAACGTTAAGGAAACTGGCCAAATCAAACTGGTCAACTACTCTGACATTGATAACCTGCAGGTGACTACCATTGATGCGGCTCCATTCCTGCATGATGGCGGCTGGGATAGCACACAGCGCTACTTCCTGACTGCGGCCAATGAAAACGACACCATTGCGGTAGTGGATGCCGAAGACCGTGAACTGGAAGCATTGGTTCCAGTGGATCGTATTCCTCACCCAGGCCGTGGCGCTAACTTCATTGATCCTGAAAATGGTCCAGTATGGGCAACCAGTGCCTTAGGTAATGCGAATATTACCCTGATTGGTACTGACCCA
This sequence comes from Kangiella sp., assembly GCA_048268505.1. Classification (GTDB taxonomy): domain Bacteria; phylum Pseudomonadota; class Gammaproteobacteria; order Enterobacterales; family Kangiellaceae; genus Kangiella. The sequence goes on from JBLWVK010000004.1 coordinate 63,337, forward strand.
GAAAACCATAAAGATAACGCCTTTAAAGTCGTGCGTATTCTTGAAGGCCAAGGCGGTGGTTCGCTGTTCATCAAGACTCACCCTAAATCAAAGAACTTGTGGGTGGATACTCCATTGAACCCTGACACCAATGTCAGTCAGTCAGTGGCGGTGTTTGACATCAATAACCTTGATGCAGGTTTTGAGACCTTGCCAATTGCCGAATGGGCGGACTTAGGTCCTGGACCAAAACGTATCGTGCAGCCTGAGTACAACAAGGCGGGTGATGAAGTCTGGTTCTCAGTGTGGAGCGGTATGAAAGAAGAGTCTGCGATTGTGATTGTTGATGACAAAACTCGTAAGCTGAAACATGTCATTAAAGGTCCAAAAATTGTGACTCCAACAGGTAAGTTTAATAACTACAATACCCGTAACGAAATCTACTAGGTGTAACCATTAAGCTAGCTGCTTGAAACCTGAACTTAACACGGTTTTATCAGCTAGCTTTTTTATGACTGACAATGTTCAACAGACCCTAAAACTCCCGCGCATCAGGGTAAGCGAGAAGTTATGACAAGAAGACCGTTCAAAAGAGCTGGTTCCAAGCTCTATCTAGCCACATTATTAGCCAGTGCCTTTGCTCTACAACCAATCGTATTATTCGCAGCTCAATCAAACTCAACAGACACTTCAGACCAGGTTTCTGAACAGGAAGATACTGAAGTGATAACCATCGTTGCTCATCGCCAACCAAGAAATATTTCACAAGTGGCCGGCACCGTTACCATCATGGATCAGGATTATATTGAACGAAACATTGCTCTAAATATTGATGATCTGGTGCGCTACGAGCCAGGCATTGAAGTGGACGACAGCAGTACCCGCTTTGGATATGGTGGCTTTCGAATCCGCGGTATTGGCGGTAATCGCACTGTAACCGTGGTCGATAATGTACCAATTGCCGATAACTACAGTGTTGGTAACTTTGCCAACTCAGGGCGCGGTTTATTTGAACTAGGATTAGTCAGTCGTGTTGAAGTATTACGCGGCCCTGCGTCCACTCTTTATGGCAGTAAAGCTCTTGGCGGTGTAGTTGCCATGAACTTGTTAGATGCTTCAGATATCTTGCAGGGCGACAGTCAGGGCAACTGGCTCAAAGCAGGTTATAACACCGACAGCGACCGCTACAATCTGGCGCTGGCTACCGCTTTTGAGCAAGATGATTTTTCATTACTGATCGCTGGTGCAAAACAATACGGCCATGAAGCGGATGTGGCTAATTTGCCCGCTGGTACTACAGCAGATGAGCAGAACAGATCGCAATATGCAGGCTTAATCCGCGCGGCCCTGGAAACCGATTATGGGCGTTTCAGACTATCTCTTGATGGTCTTGAGGATGAGCGTCAAACCGATATCAATGCAGTTCTTGGAACTGGGCGATTGGCCAACACTACTTCAATGATTGGCGATGATAGTCGCGATCAAACCCGTGTTTTACTTGATCATCATTTCACCGAGCTTGGTTTTATCGATCAGGGAACCTGGCGTTTGTGGCACCAACAAAGCGATACCGAACAGGACACTTTCGAAGAAAGGCTGCTGGCGCCAACGCCAGTCAGTCTGGTGCGAGAATTTAACTATGACCACAAAACACTGGGGCTTGGCACCGACCTTGAAACGCGTATTGTCAGTGGTGACTTAACGCAGCGTCTGGGCTATGGCTTTGAATTCAGCGATACGGAGTTAACTGAACTGCGCAATGCATCGCAAACCAATCTTGATACGGATGAAACCACGAATATTGTGCTTGGTGAAGTATTTCCATTACGCGATTTTCCAAAGAGTACCGTTCAAGAGCTGGGTATCTATATTCATGATGAGATTGAGCTGTGGAGCAACGGTCTGGTCATCAGTCCCGGCCTGCGCTATGAGCACTACGAGCTCAAAGCGGAAAATGATCCGCTCTTCGATAGCCAGTTTCCAGATGCCAATAAAACCAACCTGACCAGTGATGCCTGGTTGCCCAAACTCGGTTTGTTAATGCCCATCGGTTATGACATGGAATGGTTCAGCCAATATGCCCGGGGCCACCGCGCACCACCTTTTGCTGATGTCAATATTGGCCTCGATATTCCAATGTTTAATATTCGCGCCATCTCTAATCCCGATCTGAAATCCGAACGAGGTTACACCTTTGAAACCGGACTACGCTATCGTGGTTCGGACACTCAGGCAGAATTTGCCCTGTTTCACAACCGTTACAGTGACTTTATCCAAAGTCGGGCCTTTATTGGATTTGATGCAGGCACCATGATTTTCCAGTCTATTAATCGCGATAAAGTGATTATCGAAGGCAGTGAGTTTAGACTGAAGCACTATTTCAGCGACACGATTTCAACCGATGTTAAGCTGGAATATATTCGTGGGGAAGACAAGAACACTGGCGAACCGATTGCGGATGTGCGTCCACCAATGGCCATTGTTGAACTGAGTTATATGCCTACCTCAATGAGCTGGGAAACGCGCCTGGTGGCAACCGCCAGCAAGTCTCAAAAAGCCTTGTATGACGCCAGCGACAATCAGCTTTTCTCTGCTCCGGGCTACACCAGCTTTGACTGGATCACTCGTTGGTTCCCAGCCGATGACCTGCAACTCAGCTTAGGTATATTCAACCTGACCGACAAAACCTACTGGCGCAATAGTAATGTCGCCAACTATCCGGTCAATGACCCAACTCTGCCACTGCTGGCAGAACCTGGCCGCAGCGTCGCCGCCAGCCTGGTCTGGAGCTTTTAGGACGCTCCCCCCTGAATGACGGTAGGGGCGGGCAATGTGCCCGCCCTTTGCTTTTAGCCCCTTGCTCCCCCTGCTCAACAACTATTTTTATGACCTCAATCAACGATCCAGTAATCCATCAGCCTTTATGATGCAAGGTCAAACCAGTATCACCGCCAGAAACAGGCATAATGCCTACCCATTAACCCCTGATCCGATAATCCTTGGGGTCAATTGTAAACTCACATCACATAAGGTGTTTCATGCAACAAACTAATCAATACTCCTACGATGATCTTATCGCCTGCGGCAATGGTCAATTGGTAGGACCTCAGGGCAACCAACTTTCGCCCTTACCTTTACCTAATATGCTGATGATGGATCGTATCACTACGATCACCAACGAAGGTGGCGAATTTGGCAAAGGCTTCATCGAAGCAGAACTCGATATCACGCCAAAATCCTGGTTTTTCGATTGCCACTTTAAAGGCGACCCCGTTATGCCGGGTTGTCTCGGCCTTGATGCCATGTGGCAGCTCACTGGCTTTTTCCTTTCCTGGCTGGGCGAACTCGGCAAAGGCCGTGCGCTAGGCTCAGGTGAAATCAAATTCTTTGGCCAAGTTCTACCCGCGGCTAAAAAAGTCATGTATCGTATCGACATCAAACGTGTGATCCGACGCAAACTAAAAATGATAATTGCTGACGGTTCGGTTTCCGTAGACGGCAAGAAGATATACACTGCGGAAGACCTGAAGGTCGGTATTTTCGACAGCGTCGAATCCTTCTAACCCAAACAAAACAGAATCTAAATATAGTATCGTCATTATGAAAAGAGTCGTTATTACAGGCATGGGCATCGTTTCATGCTTAGGAAACAATGTTGAAGAAGTTGCCGAGTCATTAAAGCAAGGCAAGTCCGGCATTAAATTCAAAGAGATCTATAAAGAAAAAGGTCTGCGCAGCCAAGTTGCTGGCAAACCCGATATGGACATCAAAGATCATATCGATCGTAAAATTGTCCGCTTTATGGGTGACGCAGCAGGTTATGCCTATATTTCGATGCAACAGGCTATCGAAGACGCTGGCTTAACCGACGATCAAGTTTCCAACGTTCGCACCGGCTTAATCACTGGTTCCGGCGGTGGTTCGCAGGGTACTCAGGTCGAATCCGTAGATATCGCGCTGGAACGTGGCGTGAAACGCGTTGGCCCTTATGCGGTTCCTAAAACCATGGGCAGCACCACTTCAGCATGCCTTGCGACTCCGTTTAAAATCAAAGGCATCAACTACAGCATCACTTCTGCCTGCGCGACCAGTGCACACTGTATTGGTAATGCGTTTGAACAAATCGCCATGGGTAAACAGGACATCGTATTTGCTGGTGGCGGTGAAGAAGAAGATTGGCGCTTAACCCTGTTGTTTGATGCGATGGGTGCACTATCAACTAAATACAACGACACTCCAGAAACCGCATCGCGTCCTTATGACGCAACCCGCGATGGATTTGTTATCTCATCTGGCGGTGGCATTCTGGTGATGGAAGAATACGAACACGCCAAAGCCCGTGGTGCTAAAATCTACGCCGAACTGGTTGGCTATGGTGCGACTTCCGATGGCTACGACATGGTTGCCCCATCCGGTGAAGGTGCTGTGCGCTGCATGCAACAGGCACTGGCAACCGTCAAAGGCGACATCGACTACGTCAACACCCACGGAACCAGTACTCCAGTTGGCGACACCGCAGAACTGAAAGCGATCAAAGAAGTATTTGGCGACAAGCTACCAAAAATCAGCTCAACCAAATCACTGGCCGGCCACTCACTCGGCGCAACTGGTGTACATGAAGCTATCTACAGCCTGATCATGATGCGCGACAAGTTCATTGCAGCCTCAGCCAACATCACCCAGCTTGATGAAGACGCAGAAGGTATGTCAATCGTACAAAAACGTGAAGATGGTGTGGAACTGAAGCGTATCCTCAGCAACAGCTTTGGTTTTGGCGGTACTAACGCCTGCCTGGTTTTTGAAAAATACGACCAATAAGCAACAACTCTTCCGGTAGGGGCGGGCCAATGTGCCCGCCCTTTCTTTTTCCGGCCTTTGTACGGATAACTCACGCGTTGTTCCTACTCAGCACCTCCCTTTTTATCTGTATGCTCATCATCATATTGACGATTCAAGATCAACGTTGCACACCGCATAACTGTGCGATAATCTCTCTTCCTTTCTCGCAACGCCTGTAACTCATCCGCCACCTCATCTTCATGAGATTCTTTCTGAAAACAGTTTAAAACCTTTCTGAACAAACGTTGCCACCAGCCACCATTCACAACAGGTTCCTCAATCCGTTGATTCTCAACAGGCAGCTGCACCACATTTTTCTGGCGATTATTCACTCCAAATCCTCGTCACCATCATGCATAAACTCAAACGCTTCATCCAACTCAAAACGAATACCCTGATCGCCCTCATACGCCTGACCATGATCAAATTGACCCGTCATGATTTCAGCAGGAATGCCATCCCCAAAAGCAGCGCAATAACCAACACCAATATAATGCTTACAGATCAAACATTGATACGACTGCATACAACCTCCTAACTTGAGGATATATTTGTAGCAAAGATACGCGACATGATGTGTCGGTTAAGGCTTCTAAACGACCTCTGAAGCAGTGAACTGACCCACCCTTCGTAGAAGGCAACCTGCGGTCATCCCTACAGTGATATAACGGTCTTTTATTTCTCGAATACGCAGCTAAAGGTGCTGCCTTTGCCGAGTTCGCTTTCGATTTTAAGTTTTCCGTTATGACCTTCGAGGACGTGTTTGACGATGGCGAGGCCAAGACCTGTTCCGCCCTGTGAGCGGGTGCGCCCACTGTCCACGCGATAGAAACGCTCGGTCAGTCTTGGGATATGTTCTTCAGCGATGCCGGGGCCGTTGTCCTGGACTTCAAGGATCAAGTTATCCTTGTCTTCTTTCCAGAAAATGTCGATTCGCCCTTTGGGCTGAGTGTAGCGCACGGCATTAAAGATTAGATTTGAAAAGGCACTACGCAGTTGTTTTTCGCTACCCTGAAGGTTGGCGTTGGTATGCGAGTGAAAAAGTATCTGATGTTCTTTTTCTGCGCTTAGTGAGCGTGCTTCTGCGCAAATGCTGTCGAGCATTAAGTTGATATCCACTTCCTGTTTGCCGTTTTCCTCTGCTTTGGCATCCAGCTTGGACAACAACAAGAGGTCGTCGACCAGGTGGCCCATATTCAAGGCTTGCTGGCGCATCATCTGTAATGGCTTGGCCACTGATTCAAGCTGTGGGTTGGTTTCCGGATCGAGCATTTCGAGATAACCGGTAATCACGGTGAGCGGTGTTCTAAGCTCGTGCGATACATTAGCGACAAAGTCCTGCCGTACTCTTTCCAGATGTTGCTTTTCGGTAATGTCACGAATGATGACCAGTCTTTGGTCATCGTTGTATGATGTAATGCGAATATTAAGAATCAGGCGTTCATCGGCTGGCGAGTTAATGATAAGCGGTTTGTTATAGTCGCGGGTTTGTTCGTACTCGATGAAGCTGGGGTGACGCAACAGGTTAAACAGTCGCTGACCAATATCGGTACTGGACTTAAGCCCCAACAAGCGTTCCGCAGCACGGTTAAACCAACGAATCTCACCCTGATTACTGATGATCAATGCGCCATCTTTCAATGCTGAGGTAGACGCTCTAAATTCTGAAATGATGCCTTTGAGCTTTTTAAGTTCTTTTCGATGCTTGCGCTGTAAAACATACAGGTGATTAAAAATCTCTCCCCAGATACCCGGTGCAGAAGGCGGGTAAAGTGCTCTGGATTTAACCAGCCATTTGTACAGTCGGGATAGCTGAACCAGGTTCCAGAAAAGGTAGGAAAAGATGACAACAGCAATAGAGGCAGCGGCACGATCAAACAGTGAGCCAATCAGTCCAACCACTAAAATGATAAAGGCCAGTGTCCATACTTCGGTTTGCCAGTAACGATTCGTCCACATGATGTTTGCGCGCCTTTTGCTGATTTACTTTGCCGAGAAACGGTAACCGGATCCTCGCACAGTTTGCACATAGTTTTCTACATTATAATCTTGCAGTGCTTTTCTTAAGCGACGGATGTGAACATCAACCGTACGCTCTTCGACCACAACCTGCTGTCCCCACACTGAATCAAGTAGCTGTCCACGTGAATAGACTCGCTCGGGATGGCTCATGAAAAAGTGCAGGATTTTATATTCGGTAGGTCCCAGGTGAACTTCTTCACCATTGATCAGTACACGATGTCCAGCGGTGTCCAGTTGAATATTGCCATGCGAGATTTGTTCACTGGGATTATTCCCTTTACCGCTACGACGCAAGACGGCTTGAACTCTCGCCAGCAACTCTCTTGGTGAAAAAGGTTTCACCACATAATCATCAGCACCGGCTTCCAGCCCCTGAACGCGGTCATCCTCTTCGCCACGTGCGGTTAACATGATTACTGGGACATCCTGATAGTTCTGATCTTTTTTCAGTTTCTTGGTCAGTTCAACGCCTGATGCACCTGGCAACATCCAGTCAACCAACATGATATCAGGCATAAATCCTTCTTTTAACAATCCGAATACTCGCTCGGCAGTCGCTGCCTGCTCCACCTGATATCCGGCCTGTTGCATGCAAAAGGCGAGCATTTCACGGATGTCGCGTTCGTCTTCTAATATTAAAACTTTTGCACTCATGTGTTTTCCTTTTTCTCTTCAGCTTTCTAATTACTATTCATCTTTTGCTAAACGCTGCATTTCATCCCAGCTTTTATGGCGAACATCTTCGCCCTGCACCAGGTAGACCACGTATTCGCAAATATTGTTGGCATGATCGCCAATGCGTTCCAGCGCTCGTGCTGACCACATAAAATCCAGCACCTCGGAAATGCGGCGCGGCTCTTCCATCATATAAGTAATCAACTGACGTGAAATCGCATTGTATTCTTCATCTGCCTGATTATCCAACTTGGCCACATTGACCGCAGAATCGACATCCATTCTAGCAAAGGCATCCAACGCATCATGCAGCATTTTCTTAACGTGGTTACCCAAGTGCAACAAGGCACCGTAATGCAATTTGACATGATCAGGTGCGGCTTCTTTGTTGGCAATGGCTTTTGCCATGCGCGCAACTTTTTCAGCCTCGTCACCCATCCGCTCTAGGTCAGTAATCGTTTTCAAAATGGTGACAATCAACCGTAAGTCACCGGCTGCTGGCTGACGCTTGGCTAATACTTTGGTACAGGCCTCATCAATTTTCATTTCTTTGGCGTTGACCGTTTTTTCGTTAGCAATCACCTTGTCAGCCATATCACTGTCGTTATTAGTGAAAGCATCCAACGCCAAAGTGATTTGCTCTTCAACAATACCACCCATCGCCAGAACTTCTTCGCGCAAATTTTCTAAATCAGCATTAAACTGTTTAGAGATATGTGTTCCTAAGTGTTCGTTATCCATCATAATAAACCTCGTTCACCTTTCTTCATTAAGGTCAGAAATCAATCTTAGTGCACCAACCTGAAATTAACCGTAACGACCCGTAATATAGTCTTCGGTCTTTTTCTTTTCAGGATTGGTGAAAATCTTGTCCGTGTTATCAAACTCAACCATGTCGCCCATATACATAAAGGCAGTATAGTCTGAAACACGCGCCGCCTGCTGCATGTTATGAGTCACGATGACTATGGTATAGTCATTCTTCAACTCGTTGATCAACTCTTCAATTTTTAGCGTTGAAATCGGGTCAAGCGCCGACGCGGGCTCATCCAGCAATAAAACTTCAGGCTGCACTGCAATCGCACGAGCAATACAAAGACGCTGCTGCTGACCACCCGACATACCAAGAGCATTTTCGTGCAAGCGGTCTTTAACTTCATCCCAAAGTGCCGCACCTTTCAATGCCCACTCGACGACCTCATCCAGTACACGACGCTTGTTAATGCCCTGCAAACGCAAACCGTAGGCCACATTTTCATAAATTGATTTCGGGAACGGATTAGGTTTCTGGAACACCATGCCAACTTTACGGCGAAGTTCTGCAACATCAACACCTTTACCATATATGTTCTCATTATCGAGACGAATCTGACCTTCGGTGCGAGCGATATCAACCAGATCATTCATGCGGTTGAAGCATCTCAATAAAGTGGATTTACCACAGCCAGAAGGACCAATAAATGCCGTGACCTTCTTTTCAGGTATCTCTAAGTCAATATCAAACAACGCCTGTTTGTCGCCATAGAAAAGATTCAGCTTTTCAACTTCAATGGCAATGGTTTCATCGGCCACTGGATTGTAACCCTGTGACTGATTGCTTTTGCCTGTCTGTTGTGTTTCTGTATTCGACTCTTGATTCAAATTTAGCTCTTGTGTCATCTCTGTCACCTTTCAGTTGCTCAAAGTATTATCGTCTGGCATTTAAATTACTGCTCGAGCGCCTTATACTTTTCGCGTAAATTGTTACGGATCTTAATGGCCGCCACGTTCAATAGAATAATGATTAACACTAACAATAGCGCTGTTGCATAAACCAACGGGCGTGCTGCCTCAACGTTGGGGCTTTGGAAGCCCACATCATAAATATGGAAGCCCAGGTGCATGAATTTACGCTCCAGGTGCAGGAACGGAGCATTACCATCCAACGGTAAGGTTGGTGCCAGTTTCACAACACCCACCAGCATCAATGGCGCTACTTCACCTGCCGCTCGGGCAACCGCAAGAATTAAGCCGGTCATCATGGCAGGACTCGCCATCGGTAACACGGTTTTCCATAATGTTTCAAACTTAGTTGCGCCTAAGGCCAGGCTTCCTTCACGAATAGATTTTGGGATACGTGACAGCCCCTCTTCGGTTGAAACGATCACTACCGGCAGAGTCAACAGCGCCAGCGTCAATGAAGCCCAGATTAGGCCTGGCGTGCCAAACATTGGCGCCGGTTTCACTTCCGGATAAAACAGGTCGTCAATTGAACCACCGAGGAAGTAAACAAAGAAGCCCAGACCGAATACACCGTAAACAATGGATGGAACACCCGCCAGATTATTCACGGCAATCCTGATGGTGCGGGTTAAAGGTCCCTGCTTTGCATACTCGCGCATGTAGACCGCTGCGATTACGCCCAGTGGCGTTACCACTACCGACATCAATAGCACCATCATCACAGTGCCGAAAATTGCCGGGAAAACACCGCCTTCCGTATTAGCTTCACGAGGCTCATCAAAAATGAATTCGCCTAACTTTGAGAAATAATGACCTGTTTTCTCAAGTGCATTCATTTTATTCGGTTGGAAAGCACGCACCATATTGTTGGCGGCCACATTAATCGTACGCCCATCAACTAATTCAAACACCGCACTATCACGTTTGATCTGACTGTACAGTTCATCCAGTTGCTTCTGGAATTCAGCAAAATCCTTTTTACGATCCTGTCTGCGTTGCTCAATATCGGCTTTGGCTTCAGGTGTCAGGTTACCTTCAATTTCCAGGCGACGTTCTTCCAGACGTAACTGCTCAATATCATAGTTAATGCTGCCGATATCATCTTTTTCGATATCACGGATCTGTTCGTGCAAATCTGTAGCCCGATCAACAACTTTTGCCAGAGCTTCAAAATCACCGTCGTACACCTTGCCATCATAGTTAACGGTTTTGACAAAACCATACACATTGCCCCACTCGTGGCGTTCAACAACAGTAACTTCTTCATTGATGTTGGTAGCTTGCAGGTGCTTTAGATCAACCCAGCGGAAATCGATACCATACATATCACGGTTACCGACTTTAAGCAGATATTGCTCACGGGCTGTGCCATCCTGAGTATCAATTTCATGGCTGTGTATTTCACCTAAAACCAGCTCTTGCTTGCCATTTGTTTCAAAGGTGAATGTTTGCACATCCGCAGGCCAGAAATGAATCAGTCCTCGATAGGCAATTAACAGTAACAGGCCGACCACCATCAATATCGAAATACTGATCGCGCCTGCATTGAGCCAAACCCAATGTTGTCCGCCTTGAAAGAATTTTTTACTCATCATTCAACTCGCTTAATATTCTTCATCAATTCTATTGGGTTTAGAGTGAACCGTACTTATTGCGCAAACGCTGACGTACTATTTCCGCAATCGTGTTAAACACAAAGGTAAACAGGAACAGCACAAAGGCCGCCAGGAACAATACCCTGTAATGCGAGCTTCCCACCTCAGATTCCGGCATTTCCACCGCAATGTTGGCTGAAAGTGTGCGGAAACCTTCGAAAATATTCATATCCATAATTGGCGTATTACCCGTCGCCATCAAAACGATCATGGTTTCACCAACCGCTCGTCCAAGACCAATCATCAAGGCCGAAAAAATACCGGGGCTCGCTGTTGGAATAACCACGCGAGTCAGGGTTTGCCATTGGCTGGCACCTAACGCCAATGAACCATTAGATAAATGCTTAGGCACACTGAAAATCGCGTCTTCGGTAATCGAGAAAATAGTTGGAATCACCGCAAAGCCCATGGCAATACCGACCACCAGAGAGTTACGCTGGTCATAGGTTATACCCTGCTCGTTAAGCCAGGCTGGCATATTGCCATTGAACATGGCTGACTCAACTGGCTCGCCTAACCAGAACGCAAGGAAGGTTCCGAAGATAATGATTGGAAATAGCAATGCAGCCTGCCAGCCATCAGGCACACGATGCTTGATTGCGCCAGGCAGTTTTGTCCAGGTAAAGCCAAAAATAACAGTCACTATCGGTAGTAAGATAATTAGCAGAATGACACCTGCCAGATGCTCCTCAATTAGTGGTGCTAACCAAAGACCGGCCAGGAAGCCCAGAATTACGGTAGGCAATGCTTCCATGATTTCAACGGTTGGTTTAACCATCGAGCGCATTTTTGGCGCCATGAAATAGGCCGTAAAAATTGCACCGAATATGGCTAATGGCACCGCAAAAAGCATGGCATAAATTGCTGCCTTTAAAGTACCAAAGCTCAACGGAACTAATGAAAATTTAGACTCAAAGTCATTGGTTGAAGCAGAAGACTGCCAGGTAAAAGAAGGCTCTTCGTAGCTTTCATACCAGACTTCATTCCACAGGGCTGACCATGAGATTTCCGGATGCTCATTCTCTACAGAGAAAACGGTTGCCTGACCGTTGTTGCCAATACCGACTAAGCGATTGCTGCGAGAATTAATTGCCAGAGCCTGAAGCTTCTGACCAAAGTCAAACTCTTCCAGTTGACGCTCTGAGGTAGTGTAGAAAATCCCCATCTTGCCATTGGCATCTGATGCGATGAAACCTTTACGACGCTTTTCTATAATAATTTGCGAGATTGGGCTATCGGATAATTTAAAGTCACGAATTTTCTTAAGGTTAAAGCCTTGCTCGCCACGAACCTGGAACCACTGACTTACGACACCATCGCTGTCACCAATCAGTAACGAGGTTTGGCCTAATAGAAAAGTCGCCTCTGTAACGGTTTTACCACTCTCAAGTAGTGATTGGCTTTCATGAAACTCCCACTCATCATCAATGTGCCGATAAGCAATTAAATCACCCTGCTCACTGATAATGTACAACCAGTCCGGCCCCGGCGTGGTTAATACATACTTAGGCGAGAATGGAATCTCAAAACTATCACGAGACTCTTCTTCCAGAGTCAGCTCTTCAGTCAGGAAGTTCTGATCGATAGAATAGGTTACTGTCGTTACTTTCTGGTCGGCACCAACTGATGCAATCACGATACCGTCTTCCCAGCGACTACCGAACAATCGAGTAATCGCGGTATCCGTCAAGTCGAAGCTGTCTTCACCGAAAGGATACTGAAGCTGTGGCTCAATGTGACGCTCGTTATTTGGATAGCTGATTTTGTATTTATGAGAGAACAGCTGGAAGCTACCATCGGCAAAACCCGCGGCCATTAACCCTTTCAGATCCAGCTCAGCAAAGGCTGTAGGCTGGGCATCATGCGAAAAACGCGCTTTATTGATAATGCTGCCATCTTCAACACTGAAAAAGCCTAAATCACCGCTTTTGCTGATAGAAAAGGCGATTTCGCCATATTCTTCAACCGCCATATACTGCGGCAGCGTCTGTTGCCAGCTATAATCCTGCTCTAATTCAACGCTAGCTGGCTTAAAAATCGGAAAAACCACCCAGAACAGGTAGAAACAGATAAGCCCAACCGCACCAATGACCGAAAGCCCGCCTAGCGCAATGCCGTAGCGAGCAATTAAGTCATTGATTTTTCTTCTTTTGTGCTTTCCACTGTTGGTTTGTTCATCGAGCAGCTTACGCGTGGTCTCTTTTACTGATGTATTCATGACTAATTAACCATTTATTGATGCAGGTTAGTATAGGGATGAATTGTTACAGTTATATTAAAGTTCCATGGAGGCAGGGATGGTAATGTGACAGTCAAATTTCATTATTATGATGGATCAAGGGTTTGTAAAAAGTTTCATGACATTGATGGGTTTCACAAACCCTTCGCTTTTCTGTCATGGAAATGTCACAAATTATCCGTAGAATTGCCAGCGTCTGTTAATTAAACCCCTTATTGGAGAAGACAATGAAATTAAAACTAATCGCTGTAGCCGTTGCTACTGTAATCTCTGCACCGGCATTTGCCGAAACCGAAACTTCTGGCAAAGCTGGTAGTGGCTTTACTGTTAAAACTGATGATGTCAGCTTCTCAGTATTTGGTCGCGTTCAATATGACGTTGATATGTGGGACGGCGATGCTTTCTCTACTGCTGATGAATCTGGTTCTGACTCTGAAATCCGTCGTGGTCGTATCGGTATCTCAGGCAAGATTGCTAAAGACTGGTCAGGCAAAATTGAAGTTAACTATAATGATGCTACTGGCGAAAGCAATCTAGAAGATGCCTACGTAAAATATACTGGCATGGAAGGCGCAGACTTACTAATCGGCAAGCACAAAGAGCCTTTTGGTCTAGAAGAAAATACTTCATCAAAAGATATTACTGCTATCGAGCGCACCATGATTACCAACGCCTTAGCTCCTGGTAAAAACTATGGTGTATCATTGGGCGGCGGCAGCAATGAGTTCACCTGGAAATTTGGTATTTATGACCGTGGTGAAGAAGGTAACAACATTGCAACAGGTTTCTCAGGTCGTGTAACAACAGCTCCAATCGCAACTAAAGATGAAGTGTTCCACTTAGGTTTTGGTTATACCCAGAGTCGTCTAGCTGGTAATACTTACGGTGAAGCGGACCAGCGTCTAGAGCTACATACTGCTGATGAAAAAGTTGGTTCAAGCTCTCTTCTTGGTGAAAGCATCATGGCTTACAACCTAGAAGTTGCCTATGCAGCTGGCCCATTCCACGCGCAAGCTGAATACTTCGATGGTGAAGTTGATGGCGGCAACTGGACTGCTGATACCGATATCGAAGGCTACTATGCACAAGCAGGTTATATCCTGACTGGCGAATCACGTCCATACAGCAAAGGCGTATTCAAACGCGTTAAGCCAAAAGGTGATGCGGGTGCCTGGGAAGTATTTGGTCGTTACAGCAACTATGAGCCAGGTGCTGACGAAGCAGAAGTTTTCACTCTAGGTTTAAACTACTACGCTAATGATGCAGTTCGTATCGGCTTGAACTATGTTTCAGCTGACATGACTGAGGGCGGCATCGACAAAGATGGTGATGGTTTAGCAGTACGTTTCCAATACGTATTCTAAAACTGACCTCTTAAGTTAGTTCCGTGGTAAAGGGCGCGCAATGCGCCCTTTTTTTAATCTTCTGGATTTGCGTATATATCTTTAGCCTATCTTAATATCTTAGTCCTCCTTGCATCACACCTATAAACAATTATGATAAGTAGAAATAACAAGGAGCACATACCATGTCTGATTTTCTCGGCTTTGATTGGGCCAGCCTGTTCTGGCCAGTGGCAGTACTTGTCATCGGCTTCTTTGCCTACCAAATCCTGCAGAAGTTCTTTTCATTAAGCAAAAATAAAAACACCAATGTCGTCCTGCAAAGGCAGCTCACTAACATTGTGTTTATGTTGCTTCTGATCGTTATCTTTGTCCTGGTCTTACCCATCAAGGATAGTTTAAAGAATCAGATTATTGGCCTTATCGGTATCGTGCTGTCAGCTTCCATTGCACTGAGCTCTGCAACATTTTTGGGCAATATCATGGCTGGGATCTGGTTACGCTCGGTGAGAAACTTCAGACTCGGTGATTTTATTGAGGTTAAAGGCATGTTTGGACGCATATCCGGTCGTGGACTCCTGCATACCGAACTGCAGGATAGAGAGCGCGATCTGATCACTCTGCCTAACCTGTTCCTTGCCACTAACCCTGTCACAGTGATGCACAGTGACGGCACTATTATTTCTACTGAAATTTCGCTTGGTTACGATGTTGACCACAAATTTATCGAGCCGCTCCTGCTCGAAGCTGCAGAGAATGCAGAACTGGATAAACCTTTTGTTTATATTGAAAAGCTACTGGATCATGCCATCGTCTATAAAGTGCACGGCTTGGCCACCGATATTAACACTCTACTTTCCAGTCGCTCTAAACTGAATGCCTGTGTCCTTGATAGCCTGCATCAGGCTGGCGTTGAAATCGTATCGCCATCATTTAGAAATCAGAGGATGGTGGATAGCCAGACCTTTATTCCAAAAGCAGTCACGACTAAAGCCACCCACTCCAAAAGGTCCAAAAGTGGAGAGCCTGAAGCGATTATTTTTGACAAAGCTAATAAAGCCGAACAACTGGATCAGACACGACAACAGATTAATAAGCTGGAAGAAACCGTTGAAGAAATGTCTAAGGCGCTCAAAGAATCTGAGGATAATGATCAAAAAGATAAAATCAAAACCAAGCAACAGAAAACTAAAGAAAAGATTGAATCGCTTAAAGAGCAAATGGTTATTGCGGAAACAGAGTTGAATAAGGAAGGCAAAGGCGAGGATTAACCACAATAACTTTTCGGCGGGCCAAGGCCCGCACTACGAGTAACGATATATTTTAACTCTATAAATGTAGGTTGGTGATGAGCGTAGCGAATCCCAACAGTTCTTAAAAGTGGCAATGTTGGGATTCGCTACGCTCATCACCAACCTACGCATGTCTTCACTTATAGGAGAAGTCTTCTGTAGGGACAAGTCATGACTTGTCCCTACCAATATCATTATTTGTTACCCACAAAAAAAAGCGGCCGAAGCCGCTTTTTTTAATTTTCTGGTCAATTTATCAACTAGTCATTGCTAGCCATAAACAGGCGCAATACATACCAGAACATCATGGCAACACTGGCAAATAATTGAAGTGCCGCGCCAACATAACGGTCTTCTGGGTAATGATGCAATACGTTTGATGTATCGTACAAGATAGCAGCACCAGCAAAACCAATCATGGCAACACTAAACCAAGTGCCTAACTGGAAGCCAAAAATAAATGCCGAAAGGATTGCAACGATTGCCAAGCCAAACATCCACATCAAAACTCCTCTTAGGAACGAGAAATCTTTACGGGTGTAGAAAACGATGGCGGTTAACACTGCAAAACCGAGTAAAGTCACTGTCGCAGCACTTTTGATAAGACCATCAGCCATCTGCGCAGCAATCAAGAGTAAAGGTGCAAAGATAATCGCTTCAGCAATAATGAAACCTGCAAGGCTGGAATACTGAGTGATTTTTGACTGTGAGGTATGTGCTATATGAGTCGCCGCCCAGGAAGCAGCAATAAAACCACCCATTAATACCATCCAGCCAGCACCAAATGAGAATACCCATTCGGCGATTGCGTAAGAAATACCAGATTGATAGAAATAAACACTAACCAATACAAACGCAAAAATAGCGCCTAATAAATGGTTGTAGGTTTTGGTGATAAACTTCGCGCGATCGCCTAATCCACCACGAACAACGACTTGTTCTTCTGTTTGTTGATAGCTCATCAATGTCTCCTTTGTTTAAGCTTTAGATTGTTTAACGAAAACCGCTTTCTAACTAGAACGGAATGTCGTCATCAAAATCATCGTCCATGGCCGGAGCTGGCTGTGGGTTTTGATTCTGTTTTTGGTTATTTTGATTATTGTTACCACCGAAAGAAGCTTCGCCACCGCTGCGGCCACCAAGCATTTGCATCTGGCCATTAATATCAACAACCACTTCAGTGGTGTAGCGGTCCTGACCTGATTGATCAGTCCATTTGCGGGTCTGTAGTTTACCTTCGAAGTAAACTTGCGAGCCTTTTTTAAGGTATTCGCCAGCGATTTCAGCCAATTTGCCGAAGATGACAATGCGGTGCCATTCGGTTTTTTCCTGTTGCTGGCCGGTGTTCTTGTCTTTCCAGGTCTCAGAAGTAGCTAACGTGATGTTGGCAATCGCTCTACCGTCTGGTGTGTAACGAATTTCCGGATCCTTCCCTAAATTTCCTACTAAGATAACTTTGTTAATGCCGCGACTGGCCATTGATTACTCCTGTCTTTGTCTTTTAATCTACTAAAATCTTTAATTATCAATATATTAGGCTTGAATTCGGCCTAATTTTTCTAATTCTTTACGCTCGATGGTCGAGTCGTCCACTCGCAAATATACCTTGCCTTTATGGTCGTCCGCAATGGCCTCAATGACTCCGGCCAATTTTAATGCGGATTCCTGCACCGCTTTGGCCGTATCAGCTTCATCCAGCTCCAGTACCCAGCGCTTTACTTCAGGCAACTTGCCCAACCAGCCCAGCGCCAGCCCTGCAATCACCATCAAACCGATATTGAGCCAGATAACGCCAGTATAGCCGAGTGTAGGGAGCAAATATCCCGTCACGCTGCCGCCAAGGAAAGCACCTAGAAACTGACTGGTCGAGAATATACCCAACGCGGTACCACGATATTGGGCACCAAACAGATTAGATACGGTGGAAGGTAGCTTGGCTTCCAATAGATTAAAGCCAGCGAAAAATAGGGTCAGAACCACTAACCAGAACCACAGGCTTTGCCAGCTGGTCAGCAGTGTTAATAGTGATAGCGCTAATAGTAAGAAAGCCGACTGCATCACCTGACGATGTAAGCCTCTTTTTTCCGCACCAATCATCATGGGTAACATAATGGCGATCGATAGCGCCAACACCACCAGATAGATCCAGGAATGCTGAGACAGCTCGAAACCACTGGCAATCAACTTATCCGGCACGATCAGGAATACCGCGACCAGCGCCCAGTGAATCACAAATACCGACAGCGCTAATACAAAAATACGTCCCTTGGCGGTGACATAGCGCCAGCGCTCAGCGAAGCTTAAATCAATTTTTGGCATGTCGATGGCGGGCACAGTGGGCACTACAAAGATGGCAACCAAAAGCGCGACAAATGCCAGAACTGCAATGACATAGAATAAACCTTGCAGGTTGAGCCAATTTGATAGCAAGGGTCCAAGCACTAATGACAAAGCAAAAGCCAGTCCAATACTGCCGCCAATCATGGCCATGACTTTGGAGCGTTGATGCGGACGACTTAAATCAGCGGCCAAAGCCATCACGGCACTGGCAATCGCGCCGGCACCCTGTAACGCACGTCCAAAAATCAATCCCCAGACACTCTCAGAATTCGCAGCGACCAGACTGCCGACAATAAATACCAGCAAACCAGCATAGATCACAGGCTTGCGACCAATCTTATCGGAAAGCAGTCCAAGAGGAAGTTGCAGGATGGCTTGCGACAGACCATAAATGCCAATCGCCAGGCCCAATAAAGGTAAAGTTGCGCCTTCCAGGCCTTCACCAAGGATTCGAATAACCGGCAACAGCATGAAAAGGCCAAACATGCGTAAGGCAAAGATGCTGGCCAGTGAAATAGCGGATTTTTTTTCTAGCGTGGTCAGTGAAGACGATTTCATACACAATCCAATGAGTTAGGGCTTTTCGTTTGTTTTTTGACCAACAAGTAATTGGCCATTAGCCCTAACAAACCTTTTCTGTTCAAGGCAATTCACGTTATAGTTAACGGTTTGCGATTTTCTCATTTTAGGCCGCAAAACCCAAATTTATTTTAAGTAGTGCCCGATAGCTTTTTGTTAATCGCACTTTGGCATTAAATTCACGAGCCAAGTGCATAATGCGGTACTACTTCAGTCAGCTCACAAACGACATATAGGAAACTGATGGACAACATTGATATCCGCGGTGCCAAGACCCACAACCTGAAAAACATTGACCTGGTTCTCCCACGCGACAAACTGATCGTGATTACCGGCCTGTCCGGTTCGGGTAAGTCCTCGCTAGCGTTCGACACACTGTACGCCGAAGGCCAGCGACGTTATGTGGAATCATTATCCGCCTACGCACGTCAGTTTCTGTCGCTCATGGAAAAGCCAGATGTGGAACATATAGAAGGCCTGTCGCCAGCGATCTCGATTGAACAGAAATCCACTTCGCATAACCCTCGTTCCACTGTGGGTACCATTACCGAGATTTACGACTACCTGCGCCTGCTGTTTGCCCGTGTCGGCACACCGCATTGCCCCACTCACCATTTGCCGCTCGAAGCCCAGACTATCAGCCAGATGGTGGATCATGTGTTGGCTCAGCCGGAAGGCAGCAAACTGATGTTATTAGCGCCGGTCATCAAGAACCGCAAAGGCGAGCATATTCAATTATTGCAGGAGCTACAGGCCAAAGGCTTCGTACGCGCACGCATCAATGGCGAGGTGTATGACCTGTCTGACGCTCCGACCATGGAGCTGCATAAAAAACACACCATTGAAGTCATTGTTGATCGCTTCAAGGTGAAGTCTGATTTACAGCAGCGTCTGGCCGAGTCCTTTGAGACAGCGCTAGAGCTATCCGACGGCATCGCCCGCGTCGCGCCGATGGATGCCGACAGTGATATCGAAGAAATGGTCTTCTCCGCCAAATATGCCTGCCCAACTTGTGGTCATTCAATCCCAGAACTAGAACCACGCATCTTCTCGTTCAATAATCCGGCTGGTGCCTGCCCGACCTGTGATGGCCTCGGCATCGATCAGTTCTTCGATCCGGAAAAAATCATTACCAACGAAGACATTTCATTGGCTGGTGGCGCCATTCGTGGCTGGGATCGCCGCAATGTATATTATTTCCACATGCTTCAATCATTGGCCAAGCACTACAAATTTGATGTTGAAGCGCCCTGGAGCAGCTTACCGAAAAAGATTCAGGATGTAGTGCTATACGGCAGTGGCAAAACCCAGATCGATTTTGAATACAGCAATGACCGCGGTGATAAATACCAGCGCAAACATCGTTTCGAAGGCATTATTCCAAATATGCAGCGTCGCTATCATGAAACCGAATCCGGTGCAGTGCGCGAAGAGTTGCAAAAATATATGACCACACAGTCCTGTAGCTCTTGCGGTGGTACACGCCTCAACGAAGATTCGCGTAATGTGTTCATTGATGGCACTTCATTGCCGCAAGTCACTCACTGGTCAATTGAACAGGCACATGATTATTTCAGTACTCTAGACTTGCCGGGTAAACGCGGTGAGATTGCCTCAAAAGTCCTCAAAGAAATTGGCGAGCGGCTGAGCTTCCTGGTCAATGTTGGGCTTGATTATCTAACCCTTGAGCGAAGCGCGGACACACTTTCGGGCGGCGAAGCTCAGCGTATTCGTCTAGCCAGCCAAATTGGCGCGGGGCTGGTCGGCGTTATGTATATTCTGGATGAACCTTCGATTGGTTTGCATCAACGCGACAATGATCGCCTGCTACAAACTCTGACGCATCTACGTGATCTGGGTAACACTGTGATCGTGGTTGAGCATGATGAAGATGCGATCCGCGCTGCTGACTTTATCGTCGATATTGGCCCGGGCGCAGGTGTGCATGGTGGTGAGATCGTTGCCAAAG
Organism: Kangiella sp.; assembly: GCA_048268505.1. GTDB lineage: Bacteria > Pseudomonadota > Gammaproteobacteria > Enterobacterales > Kangiellaceae > Kangiella. The sequence goes on from JBLWVK010000004.1 coordinate 83,991, forward strand.
GTACTTTGGCCGATATTAAAAAAGTCAAAGGGTCTCTAACAGCACAATATCTGACAGGCAAACTTAAAATTGAAGTGCCAGAAAAACGCACACCTGTTGATGCCAAGAAAACCATTAAGGTGCTTGGCGCCACAGGTAACAACCTTAACAATGTCGATCTGGAAATTCCGGTGGGACTGTTAACCTGCATCACAGGTGTTTCCGGTTCAGGGAAATCCACCCTGATAAATGACACCCTGTATCCGATTGTTGCGCGAGACATTAATCGCTCGAGCCTACAACCAAAGCCTTATAAAGAGATACAAGGTCTCGATAACATTGATAAAGTTGTCGATATTGACCAAAGCCCCATTGGACGTACACCGCGCTCAAACCCGGCAACCTACACCGGTATTTTCACACCGATTCGTGAACTTTTTGCAGGCACTCAGGAGTCGCGCACTCGTGGTTATAAGCCTGGGCGTTTCAGTTTCAATGTAAAAGGCGGACGCTGCGAAGCCTGTCAGGGTGATGGCGTCATCAAGGTTGAAATGCACTTCCTGCCCGATGTCTATGTGGCCTGTGATGTGTGTAAAGGCAAACGCTATAACCGTGAAACGCTGGAGATTTTATACAAAGGAAAAAACATCAACGAAGTGCTTAACCTTACCGTTGAAGATGCCCGTGAATTTTTCGACGCCATCCCAGCGGTTGCCCGCAAATTACAAACATTAATTGACGTAGGCCTTTCCTACATCACGCTTGGGCAAGCGGCAACGACACTTTCAGGCGGTGAAGCACAGCGTGTGAAGCTATCACGCGAACTATCCAAGCGCGACACAGGACAGACACTTTACATCCTGGATGAGCCAACCACTGGCCTACACTTCCACGACGTTAACCAACTGCTCAAAGTACTCCATCGCCTGCGCGATCATGGCAACACCGTAGTAGTGATTGAGCATAACCTCGACGTCATCAAAACCGCCGACTGGATCGTCGATCTTGGCCCAGAAGGTGGCAGCAAAGGTGGGCAGATTATCGCGACCGGAACACCAGAAGACGTAGCCAAAATCAAACAGTCTTACACCGGTAAATACCTGAAGCCGATGTTGAAGTGATTTCGAGTGAGTCATAAAAAGCCCGCTAATCAGCGGGCTTTCTAGTATTCAAAACTATTACTGAATACTGATGGTTAGAGTTGCATTTGAGTAGTCTTTAAATCCATACAAGCTGACATACCATTCGCCTACTTGCGGATTTGTGATAGTGCATATCTCTTCGTTATTGTTATTGTAAGAGCGGCAGTCAAAGTTACTTCTATCCGGCAACGCGCTAAACATAACATACAGGTCTGCATCACCAGAGCCACCCGTTAGTGTGACTTGTAATGAGTCAGTGTTAGCAGGAATTGCAACAGGAAAGTCTGTCCAGCTTCTGCGAGCACCTGAAAGGTTTTCATAAACAACTGTCTGGCCCGGTTGATTTTGTTGCGAATCTGCATCAATTTCTACCACGATGGGATCATGGTCGGATGCTCGATAAGCAGTTGGAGAATAAAAGTTACTGATTTGCTCAGGCGTTTTAAACTCTACATTGTAATCCAGCGCACGAGGTTCATCTGCATTAATGTGCCAGTCGGTTACATCAACTATTTTATTCGCCAAGGAGGAACTAACCATCACATGATCGAGACTACCGGCCAAACCAGTGTAGACATATGAATAAGCTTCATTCCCTTTCAGTTGACGCGCGATATTGATGTAACCAGCCTGCTCCAGTTCATAAACTGGGTCTTCCATTGCGTAGGCATTTAAGTCACCCATGATCACTATATCATTATCGGCAACCCCGGTCGGGTTTGTCGCAAGCCACTGCGTCATGTATTCCGCAGCAGCTGTTCGACGAGCATTCCAACAACCCTGCCAATCATCCTGATCTTCATCGAGGCTTCCATCTGTTGGACAACTGCCTTTAGACTTAAAATGATTTACAGAAACGGTTAGCTCTTCCCCACTGGCAAGATGACGGAAAGTCTGAACTAGTGGCTGTCTATTTTTAGCATCAAATGGGTATTCGTTCGTTGTCACGGCCTGACCTGCTTCTTCAACGGTTTCATTTCTATAAATCAGACCTACTGTAATTTCATCAGTACCAATCTGATTCAAACCTGGGTTTACAAAACTGTATGTCACTCCAGCCCCTGAATTGGCATTCAAGCTGTTTACAAGATCCTGAATCGCACTGTCTGCACCGAAACCATCATTTTCCATTTCCATGATTCCAATAATGTCAGCATTCATGGCTAAAATGGCATTGATAATCTTGTCGCGTTGACGGTTAAATTCATCAAGGCTGTCAGCGCCACGCGATGTAGGAAAGCCACTACCTTGCCCATCGCCATTGAAATAATTAAGCACATTAAAACTGGCTAAACGCAAATCACCCAGAGCGGATAATTGTGGTTCCAGTGTTCGCTGGTTGGTGTGGGTGAATAGTGGAGCTTGTGTTGGTTGTATGCGATAGGCTGTAAAAGCTTCATCCAGAATTCCTACCAAACTGTTAACCTTATCGCCGGAACGAACCGTGTTGTCAGCTGACAAGCCACCTGTCGGATAAACTACCTGCGCAGGATTTTGCCCTGTCTGCCCATCATCCATAATGATTTTATTTAAGCCATTATCTATTCCAACTTGTTGTGCCTGCATTCCTGGACGATAAAGCTGCGTTGGTTGAAACAGACGCTCTGTTCCTGATAAAACCAATTCACCGTATCTCGCCAGATTATAATTTTCAGTAACGATTAGTTCATGATTAAAGCTTACGAGCATCCCTTCATAGGATTCCCAATCACTATTATTGACAACCGGCAGGCTCACAATTTGAGGTTGAACGTTGATACCTGAATCGCAAACCAATAAATCAGTAATATTTGTCAGCTGCGTTTTACCGCCAAACTCCTGTACCGTTCCAGCCACACGGACTTTATCTCCCACTGCTAGCGGTACTTCAAAGCCACCTTCATAGACGAATAGCCCTTCCGAAGTTTTGCTATCCAGATCATAGTCTGTGCTTTCTTCCTGTATAAAGAAACCGTTTAATTGCTCAGAGCTCTGGAAATCTCCCACGACAATGGCTTCTACCACTACCTGACTGTTCTGCATGTTGCTTTGGTTTCCATTACCCTGAATGGTATGAATAAAAGTAGCACTGTCGTTACAGGCACCCAGCTCAATACCACCTGGCTGTGAACCTCCATCCGAAAACAGACCCACATCAGAAAAATCATCAATCGAAGAGCCAGTCCAGTTAGATGCAGGATCAAAACTATCCCAAGCATTTGCATCAGCCGTTGAGCCGTTACGACGTAAAGACATGTCTTGCGTTTTAAGAGAACTGGTTCCCCAGTAACTACCTGGATCAACTCCGATCTGTCCTAGCGAATCCACCACAGTTCCTGACATCTCTACAGTGATCGCATCATCTCCATTAAACCAGCTACCGCCATTTAATAATTGAGCCAAGTTAGCCAGCGCAGGATCTGAACTGCTATGCGCTACCACATAAGTTTCTCCAGCCATTAGCGAGCCTGACAGAGATATCGTCTTACCTGGTGCAGTATTACCATTGAAGTAGAACTTCAACTCATAAGCACTCAAGTCAATATTTTGAGAGCCTGAGTTATACAGCTCAATCGCTTTGTTATAACTGCTGCCTTCAACATATTCTGAAATTATCAGTTCCGCATGACTGGCTGCCGATAAACTGGCGCCGATTAATAACGCTAATATGGTGTTGTGTCGTTTCATTGTTTACCCCTTTTGTTAGGTGTTATTGAAAAGACACAACATTACAAAGCAGTTATGACAACCAATTGACTAATTCATGACTGTATCGCGACAGAATGATGACTATTACCAGGAATTAGAGCTTGTGCACAAAAAAGCCCGCACAAAGCGGGCCTATACATGAATGAAGGTTGATTTACAGTATCTCTTCCTGCGCTTCCTGTTCTAATTTGGCACGAGCGGCAGCTTCTTTTTTCCGCATTAAATTCTTTTGATATTTGGACTGCACAATATCGCTCAGAACCATTACCGCAATAACGAAATAGAAGGTTGCTTTGTTCATCGGTTCAATTGGATAACCGAACAACAATAAGTGTGATTTATGGCCACCATCTGCCAGCAACATGATGCCGACCACCAATAGTATGAATAATCCCAACACTTCAAACATACGATTCTTTTGCAAAAAGCTTGAAACCGTATCGGCTAACCAGATCATCAGAACACCACTAAAGACAATCGCAATGGCCATGACCCAGAAGTTATCGGTTAATGCCATGGCGCTTAAAATTGAATCGAACGAAAAGACCAGGTTCATTAACACAATGAGAGCGATTACTTTTGCTGCTGACTGAGGTTTGCGCTCGTGGGCTTCTCCTATTTCCAACGCCATCATGTGCCAAATTTCTTTGACCGCGGTATACATGATAAAAACACCACCGAACAAGATAATAATACTTTCAAAAGTGAAAGTGGCTTCGATAACGCCGGTCCAGGGAATCGTAAACATTTCGCCCTGTACATATTTGATGAGTTCAATAAGGACAAACAGTAAAACGATTCTGAGAACAACTGCCAGTCCAATTCCTAAACGACGAACCTGTTTTTGCTTTTCAAGTGGTGCTCGTTTCGACTCAAGCGAGATATATAGCAAATTGTCAAAACCGAGAACCGCCTGTAACACAATCAGCATTCCAAGCGTGAGTAAATTTTCTATTGTAAATAAGTCCATCATTGTGCTCTCTTAGTAATTTTATAAAATGTTTTCCAAGTCATAAGATCAAAGCATTATTTGTTAGTAATCTAATCCCATAAAATAACACTACCAGATTGATACTAATATTGAATGCTACAGAATTTTTTGCTTCCTTATACTTATAACAAACTGTTGCCCATACAATCGATATAAAAGCAATAACGCAAATACTCACCAGAAAGTAAAATATTACTTTATCCTCATAAATAACACCTTGAGGTAATGCTCCTACTCCCCACTCTTTCACGGGCTCATCATCTGTAATCTTAAATAGATTTAAAAATTTGTTATAAATTAGACTTAGAAACGCAAATTGATTTCCATGATTCCAATAAGCATAATAAGCTGTAAGTAACATTCCTGACAAAACCAAAGGAAGACCTATTAAAACTCTTTTTAGCCATTGTGCTTTTTTCTTATCATTATTCGTCAACTTAACTCCTTAATTCATCGACTTTGCCTTAACAATTTGATCATTCTGCTCAAGTGACATCACAATGTCCATCCCCTCGACCACTTCACCAAACACGGTGTAATTACTATCAAGGTGCAAGTTAGGTGCAAGATTAAAAAAGAACTGTGCACCACCCGTGTCTTTACCGGCGGTTGCCATACCAATGGTTCCTTTGCGGTGCGAGCGCTGATTCAGCTCTTCACGAATACTGTAACCGACGCTTCCAGAACCATCGCCCAGTTGACTACCACCCTGCGCGACAAAGTTCGGAATCACCCGATGAAAATAAGTGTTTTCATAAAAACCACTTTCTACTAAGCGCATAAAATTTGCCGAAGTATAAGGCGTGTCTTCAAACAGTCGAATGACAATATCACCTTTAGTGGTGGTCAGCTTAATTTTAGCAGACCCTTTTTCCAACAAGGCAGGTAATTCTGTGGGCGTTGCCATCGGTTCGGTTTTCGGCTCCTGATAGGTTTTCAAGGCACGCTGGGCACCAATACGAATAATGTCTTTGTCGCTTTCTGCCAATTGCTTCAAAACAGGTGGGATATTCAGTTCGACAAAGTACTGAATGACTGCGCGCTGATGATTCGGGTCATTAGATTCCAACCAGGCTTTGACCAGTTTTTGTACTTCAGGTTGTGCCTTGTCATTGGTCGCCAGGAAAGCTTCCGACTGCACCCAAGTATTCTCACTGTCTCGGAGAGCTTTAAGAGTTTGTGGTGTCATCCAGCGTCTACCTGACTGCAATACTGTCACCTGTAAGGCGGGATTCTCTACCAAGGCTAAATCATTTAGCAGTTGGATATGTTCGGTGCTGGTTAATGTTCTAATTCCTAAAGCTTGTGCAGCGGCGAGCTGAATCGCTTCATCGTTGCTTTTAACCTTTTCCCACAACATTGGCGTTATATCCTTATGGCCCAGGCGGGACAAAGCACGAATAATAAAGGCCTGCGTCGCGCTATCCAATGACTCACTCTTATCGCGCACTATGCTTATCACATCCGGAACATGGGGATCTATTAGCAATGGCACTCTCGCCAACAAAAAGCTGGCCTTTAAGGCTGTATCTTGGTCACGCAATCGATCGATGACTCGTGCCACTTCGATTTGCGTATCGCCAGTTAACAAATGACGATGGAATACTGACAAGATTCCCAGACCCTGCATGGCAGCATTGGCAACTTGAACATCTTCAGTCTGCTCAATCAGACGTGCCAAGGTGGACACTGAGTTTTCACCACCTAAATTACCAATCGCTAACGCCATGGCGGCGCGAACCTTGCTGTTCTTTTCCTGCTGCAGTCGCTCGATTAAGTTGGCAGTTGCAGGCTTATGCAAACTGATGCCTAAAGCAAAGGCTGCTGTTTCGCGTACCTTGGCATTAGAATGAGTCAGCAATGGCGCAATCAGGTCGCTTGCCTGCTGTCCACCGATCCGCCCGAGACTAATCAGCGCTACTTCCACTGTTTCAAGATTGTCGCAGGCCAGTGCCTTGCTGAATGCTGGCTCATTAATTTGGCGCATATCAGCCAGTCGATACAGTACCGACGATTCGACACAGGGCGGTGCTTTAGGAGTTAAAGCGCTACAACTGGCCAGAAACACGGTGAAAAAGGCGAGTGTTAGCGGTTTTGCAGGCTTGCTACGGTGGCTTAGTCTGGTGAGGCAATGTAAAATGCGCATAACTTTGATCAACCCTGTTGTATTTTAATGGCTCAATATATTTATACGATGAATCGTGTGGGCAAAATTGTCCCACCGAATAAAACTATTCTGAAAGATATTTCCCTTTCATTCTTCCCCGGTGCCAAAATTGGTGTGTTAGGTCTTAATGGCGCGGGTAAATCGACTTTATTACGAATCATGGCTGGTGTCGACACCGATATCGAAGGTGAAGCGCGCCCTCAGCCTGGCATCAAAATAGGTTACCTGCCACAGGAACCGCAACTTGATGACAGCAAAACCGTTCGCGAAGTAGTTGAAGAGGCAGTATCTCATGTCAAAGAAGCTTTGGCTGAGCTTGATCAGGTTTACGCAGCCTATGCCGATGCGGATGCCGACTTTGATGCACTGGCTAAACGCCAGGGTGAACTGGAAGCGATTATTCAGGCAGCCGACGGCCATAATCTTGAGAATGCCCTGGAGCGTGCCGCAGAAGCGCTACGCCTACCGCCATGGGATGCGGAAGTAAAGAATCTGTCTGGTGGTGAGCGCCGCCGTGTTGCCATCTGCCGTTTATTGCTAGAACATCCAGACATGTTATTGCTGGATGAGCCGACCAACCACCTGGATGCTGAATCGGTGGCATGGCTTGAGCGCTTCCTGGTTGATTACAAGGGCACCGTTGTGGCCATTACCCACGACCGTTACTTCCTCGACAATGCAGCCGGCTGGATTCTTGAGCTGGATCGCGGTTACGGTATTCCATGGGAAGGCAACTACTCTTCATGGCTGGAGCAAAAAGCAGCGCGTCTTGAAATTGAAGAAAAGCAGGAACAGGCTCGCCAGAAAACCATGAAGGAAGAGCTGGAGTGGGTTCGCTCCAATGCCAAAGGCCGTCAGGCAAAGTCAAAAGCCCGTATGGCGCGCTTTGAAGAGCTATCCAGTAAAGAATATCAGCAGCGTAATGAAACCAAAGAATTATATATTCCACCGGGCCCACGCCTAGGTACTCAGGTAATTACCGCTAAAGGCCTGACTAAAGCCTTTGGCGATAAATTGCTTTATAACGACCTCAACTTCAACTTGCCGCAAGGTGGCATTGTTGGCGTGATCGGTCCAAACGGCGCTGGTAAATCGACCATGTTCAAGTTAATTACTGGTCAGGAAAAACCCGATTCCGGTGAGCTGGTTGTAGGTGAAACCGTTGAATTGTCCTATGTTGATCAAAGTCGTGACTCATTAGACGATAGCAAAACCGTATGGGAAGAAATCTCAGACGGCCTTGATTTAATTACAGTTGGTAACTACACCACTCCATCACGCGCCTATGTTGGTCGCTTCAACTTTAAAGGCACTGACCAACAAAAACGTATCGGCCAGCTATCAGGTGGTGAGCGTAACCGTGTTCACCTGGCCAAGCTACTGAAAAGCGGCGGCAACGTGTTGCTACTGGATGAGCCAACCAACGACCTCGATGTTGAAACCTTACGTGCACTGGAAGATGCTCTATTAGCATTCCCCGGTTGTGCGGTAGTCATCTCGCACGACCGCTGGTTCCTTGACCGTGTTGCCACACATATTCTTGCCTTTGAGGGTGATAGTGAAACGGTATGGTTTGAAGGTAACTATCAAGAATACGAAGCGGATCGCAAACGCCGCCTTGGCGCTGAAGCCGATCAACCGCATCGTATTAAATATCGTAAGATCTCAAAATAGTGCCAAGCTTATTAATTTAACAAGAACTTCCAACAAATAAAGAAGTTACAGGTAAGTGCTCTTTACTACCCTTTTGATTGAGCTGAGTAGTAGACAAGGCATAGCAATTCAAAACAGGACGTTTTGAATAGTAAAATTCGGGCCAGGGATGGAACGTATTTTACGGTGCGTTAAGTGGCTTGGTGGATACGAAGGAAGTTGAACGAAGTGAAACCTCAATCACGGGGTGGTCTTCTTTTGGTTACTTTTCTTGACCACGCAAGAAAAGTAACTCGCTGAGTAGCGAAACCACAATATAAAGCGTAAAAGTCACTGGATACCGCGGTCAAGCCGCGGTATGACAGATAATGAATTTTGGTACTTCCAATAAGAATTAAGCAAAGCGCTATACACTAAAAATTCCCTTAGACAAGCCAAAAGCCATCTGCTACTTTAGAATTATCATAAAGTAAGGATTCGGGATCGAGTTAGTGTCAGAACAGGAACGGCGAAATTTTTCACGCATTGAATACAATGCCAAAGTTCTCATTGAACAGGGAGAGCACAAGTCTGTGGGCTCTGTCATTGAGCTGTCATTGAATGGTGTTCTGATCGATTCAAAATCCAAACTTGACAGAAACCAACCGGTTGATATTCAAATCATCATTGATGAATTTTCTCCAGCCATTCATCTAAAGGCGGAAATTGTTCACCATCAGGATCAGCAATATGGCTTAAGAACTTTGGAGATCGATATTGATAGCATGCTACAGCTTAGAACCATCATCGGTATGCATAACGATGATCCTGATGAGATCCATCGTGAATCGGACGCGCTCTGGAAAACCAAGCTCGAAGAAAAAGAGTTAGAAGAGAAAGAGCCTGAAGATAACTAATTAGTTTTTTCTTAATCAACACCCCACTCATCAAACCGTGTCTGATAGCCGTCAGGTTTAACCAGCTCAATCTGCCAGCAGGTTTCCCCTCTCGCCAGATACTTAACTTCAAAGTGTGTTCTTTGAGAACCTTTATCTACTTCAAACACTGTGGGCGATAATTGCCACAGTTCTTTCGACTGTTGCTCCGCTTCTTCGATATAGGTTTGAATATTGGTTGCCAGAATCAGTTTGGCTCCGTCCTGCATTCTGGATAGAAGAAACTCGAAAAACGGCATATTGAGCCAGCGCTGACTTGGATTCTTGGGCTCCGGATTCGGGTATAACAAAAACACCCCAGCGAGACTTTTAGGTGGTAACGCATGTACCACCCAAGGGATGGCATCTGCATGCACCGCCAATAGATTACGCAATGACAATTGTTCAGCCTTATCTGCGAAATCATTAAATTTATTTCGCGTACGCTCAATCGCAATCAAGTTCTTACCGGGATTTTCCCGAGCAAACATTAACGCATGCTTGCCTCGCCCAGCACCAATCTCAAGATATTGCGGTACTTTAATTTCAGGCTTGGTGAACCCTCGTGGAGCAAATAGTTTCTCAGGTTTGAACTGGCGTAAATTGACATCCGTCATAATATATTAAGATTCGCTGATATTAACTTTAACAAGTGCTTTCGAAGGGGTAGTATAAAGTGTTATCAGAAACGGTAAAGGAAACCCCATGAAAAAAGTATTGGTTATTCTACTCTTATTATTAGTGATTGCTGGCATTGGTTATTATGGCTGGCAACAATACCAGGAAGCTCAGACCAGGCTGTGGGAAGAAAAAGCGCAGCTGGCTGAAGAAACTCTTAAGCCCATCAAGCTGCAATTTAAAGCAACCTTAATGAGCGGTTTGCAACAAGGTGTAGTAGAAGCGATTGATTACTGTAACCTTGAGGCGCCCGAAATTACCGAAAAAGTACCGGATGGTGTTGAAGTTGGGCGAACCAGCCACAAGGTACGCAATCCGGCTAATGAACCTACTGATTTATTGCAGGCACCGCTGGATTATTATCTTGAAATGGAGCGTCTTGGTAATGAAACAAGTGGACAGATTACGCAGCTACCAAGCGGTGAGTGGCTGTATGTAGAACCGATTTATACTCAAGCCATGTGCTTAGCCTGCCATGGCGAGAATCTTGCTCCTGAAGTTCAAACAGCTATCAATGATAAATATCCGAACGATAAAGCAACGGGCTTTAAAGAAGGTGAGTTACGCGGCATGTTCTGGCTGAAACTGCAGGAAGACTTTGAAGAATAACTGTCAGATAAATAGTGAAAGGATGAGTAAAAGGGTGATAGCTAATCACCCTTTTTTATGACTATCGAAAACTAATCAATCAATCTTGGCTCATTGTATTTGCTGATCAGGCCATAGATTGAAATCACCGTCCAGCAGGCTTCCAGAGTGAAAACCGGCCAGTTCTGATCGAGCCATAGTTGTGGCATTAAACTACTGGCTGCGTAGGCAGTACACACAAAATACATATTTATAGACATTTTGTTAGCACTGAATAGTAGGTAGCCCGCGCAAAATACGAAAGCTGAACTCCAGCCTAATATATCCAGCTGCACCGACTGCTTGATGATAGACATCACGATTAGCACTAACCAGATACTTGCCAATATGATTTTAAAAGCCAACATCGAGAAAGGGACTTTGGAAAGATCATAGCGAAATAACAACAGGAGACTTACGATTGCCCAAAAAACATTAATCACAACTGCCTGCCAGGATTCAAGAGCAGCCGAAGTTATGACCAGTGATACTGCGGCAATTAAATTACCACTGTAATAAATTACTTTCTTCCAGTCTTTGACAATGGAAATATAGGCATGGCCAAGCAAATAAAAAGCAATACCAACCCAGCCGAGAATATCTAAAAAAGTCATAGCAATAATTACAGTAAATTAATATGAAGATTTCGAACTAACAGTTCTTTACCAATATGTGGGCCGTTAACGATCACTACACGACTTAAGTCCATCATGTTTTTATACAGTCGATCGTTGTCGCTCGGCTGCATGATTTTATCACTCCATTCAATCACCACCACCCGCGTGCCTTGTGGCAGAGTCAGATACTTAGTCTTACCTGAATCATCTTTGAACTGGCCGAGAATGACAGGATAGCCTTCGCCTGCTACTAACTGCGCCATATCTACCTGCTGAGCGATAGACTCACCTGCCTGCTGACTGCCTAACACATCCAACTGTTCCAACATAGCAATGGCAGCATTAATATCGGCAATCAGTTTCTGCCCCTGCTGAGTTTTCGGTGCAATCACATACAATGGCGATCGGTCACTGATATCAGGAATGGCCTGAATCAATTGAAGCCGCTCAGGAAAATACTCTGACAAGGTGGCGTTCATGACGCCTTCTGTCATTGGCAGCAGCTCAATCTCATTGTTGAACAAAGCCAATAAAGCCTGCTGTTCAGAAGCATAAACCTCTGCCTCACCAACTATTTTATCCAGCTCTTCTCCATAGCTGTAGCCTGAGACGCGCCCCATTTTCAGCACACTGAGCTCTTGCGTTGCTTGTGCCTGATTTAAATGCTGACGGTTGAAATAAATGCGGCTGGTGGCGTAAAAAAGCGGCTCAGAAAATAGAACTTTTTCAGCACGCTGCCTGGTGTAGAAATAAGGAAACGAAGCTTCTAATTTGTTACTGGCAACCATTGCCTGGGCAAAATCATAAGGCGCATATTGCCATTCAATATCTTTTCCCAACGCAATCCCGATCATTTCAATCATACGAGCCGCACTACCCAAAGTATCGCCTTCTGGATTGATATAAGGTGCCCATACATTGGTGGTCATGGTAATCGCTGTCTTAGCAGGTGCCTGCTCATTGTCAGCTTCAACCGCTTCGGATGATTCAGTAGCGGCAAAAGTTAACGGCACTGCTGTAAGCGAAGCTGCCATAAATACTGATAGTAATAAAAATAGTTTTTTCATCATCTTGTTGTTCACTAGCGTGTTTTAATTTTTCGATAAATCAATATCAAAATAACTGTCAATAAAATACCAAAACCAAACATATAGTCGGTATCAATATTGGCGATAAAACTTAGGAAAAATGAAGTGCTTTCATCATTGTAATCAAGTGCCGGACGCGACATCATTTCGCGGCTGAACTCAACCAGATAAAGTGATAGCTCGAATACGGCGAAGAAACTTAAGGTCACAAGTAAAAGATCTGTTAATACGGTGCTTCGCTCGCGACGTTTATGATCGGCTTCTTCCAGACGGCTGCTACAGACTTCAACCATACGCTTGCTGTTCTGCACCAGTGTATCAAACTCCCAGCACTCCAGAATATTCGCCACCAACTTTCGCTTGGCGCGGGTTAAATATTTCAAATGCTCATGATAATTGATCAGATGCATACGTGCCGCCACCCGACTGATAGACAACTCACTCTCAGCCTGTAGCAAATTCTTACTGACATAAGCCAGTTCAATCGCTTCCATCAACTGCTTGTTGCAGTTTTCCTGTGCGGTGTAAAAGTACTGAGACAGAATCATGGAATCAATACGGTAATCCAGCGAAGTCCCTTCCTGCCAATGCGCAGGGTTAACCACAACATAATTCAGCCAGGTCATTGAATACTGTGATTCACCGGCAATAATTTTTTCCGCATCCTGTGGGTCACGAGTATTACTTAACCACTCAGTGATCAATTTCTGAATATTGCTTTTTTTGAGATCCTGATCACGCAGTAATATGGCGCGAGATATCCAGTGCACATCTGGTTTAGCCATCTGCTCTATGTTGTAGTCAAGAATATCACTATTCTTCAGCTGCCTAACCTGATTGACAAAGGCAATAAAACCACCCCATGCTAACTGAATAGCTTTCCGTGTGTCGGCCTGCGAAAGCGCTTCTAATTGCTCGCTGGTTAATACTTCAGAATATTGCAGAGCGACTTCTGCAATGGCAATATTATTCGGGAACACATGCAGCTTGACCTTATTTTCGGTGTCTTCCCAGATAAAGAGGCGTAAATTCTTAACATCATCATTCAGCTTGGAATACTGCTGATTTTGGCTCTTGAGGGTGCTGGCATTAGTGCAGCCTTCTAATTCACAGACAGCATTAATAAAGGCCTGATACTTAGCGGATGAGTTATTAACCCCTAGTTTTAAACCCACGCCTATCTGGACGGGTGAAATTGTGGTCAATGCAATAGTTGGTTCGCTCATAATACTTCTTATTGTTTAAATTAACTGAATAAACTGATCCATACGGCTGACGCCAATAACCTCTAATCCTTCCATTGGTTTCGGTGGTTTGTTTCCTTCCGGAACAATGGCACGTTTGAAACCATGCTTAGCCGCTTCTTTCAAACGCTCCTGACCATTCGGTACAGGTCGAATTTCACCAGCAAGACCAATCTCACCGAAAATTACCGTATGTTCAGCTAGCGGACGATTACGTAAGCTGGAAATAATCGATGCTACAAGCGCTAAGTCAGAGCTGGTTTCCATCACCCTAACACCACCAACCACATTCGCAAACACATCCTGATCATAAGTCGCTATTCCAGCATGGCGATTAAGCACTGCCAGTAACATGGCAATTCGCTGATGATCGAGACCGACTGCGATACGACGTGGCTGTGGGGCATGCGACGTATCCACCAACGCCTGAATCTCCACCAGCATAGGGCGCGTTCCTTCCCAGGTTGCCATCACTGCACTGCCGGCAACAGGATCCTGATATTTGGATAAGAAAATCGCTGATGGATTTTTCACCTGCTTCAAGCCTTCATCCGTCATGGCGAAGACGCCTAACTCATTAACAGCACCAAAACGATTTTTTACTGCACGCAATAAACGAAGACGACCATCACGTTCACCTTCAAAATACAGTACCGCATCGACCATGTGCTCCAGCACCCGCGGACCAGCCAGAGCGCCATCTTTGGTGACATGGCCAACAACTAGCAGCGTAATACCTGTCTGTTTGGCAAAGCGTACCAATTGGGCGGCACTTTCGCGAACCTGCGCCACACCACCCGGTGCAGACTGCAACATTTCGGTGTAAATGGTTTGAATAGAATCCACCACCATCACTTTCGGCTTTTGCATCAAAGCCTGCGTGGTGATTTGCTCAACCTGAGTTTCAGTCAGTAACGAAAAATCGCCAGTGGCTAACCCTAAACGCTGCGCGCGCATGGTAACCTGCTGCAACGACTCCTCACCGGTTACATAGAGCACCGAATCAGTTTCGCTGATTTTGCACAGACTCTGTAACAGGATGGTTGATTTACCGATTCCCGGATCACCTCCCATCAAGACTACCGAGCCAGGAACCAGCCCACCACCTAAAACGCGATCAAGTTCCGACAGGCCCGAAGACATGCGTGGCAACTCAGACAAGTCCACCTTGTCCATCTTGACCACTTTAGTCGCCTGCCCGGCATATCCAGTGAAACGGGAGCTCTTTGTGCCGCTACTTACTTTTTTAGCATCAACCTGTTCAACCATGGAATTCCATGCCTTGCAGGCACCGCACTGCCCCGCCCATTGCGGGGTTTCAGAGCCACACTCCTGACAGACATATATCGTTTTTACTTTTCCCATATCAAATATTCCCGAAAAGCTGATTTTTCCGCTACTCTTCGTTAAACCCTCCTCAATATGCTCACTGATGATGTTGCATCAGCTCCGCTATTTCGTCGGCTTCGCCTCGAGTATCGTCATCTCAACTTTTCTACCAATAAATAGTTACTTTAAATTATTTGTAAACCTGACTTGCCGCGTTAGACAGTTGCTCAGTCCGTTTTTCTTGGTGTTTTGCCGTATAGCTCGTCTCCAAGACTAATAACTTCAAAAGTTAGCACCAATTACCCCATTAAAAGTTAGCCGAAGTATTCAAAATTATAGTGTAAATTGGGCAGGACAGCCCAATTTAGCAAATTCGAAACACGGATGTTTCGTTTTGCGGCACGTTAGGTAATTTTGAATAGTGAGGGAAGCGCTAAGCGCCTAACTTTTAGGGCGAGTTTTTTGGTTCGTTTTTTGCTCGTCCAAAAAATGAACATCAAAATAATATCCGTTACAACATTGGCCTGATCTGTAACTTTTAACCCAGCCTATAAAGCCTCTATTTACCTGTACCGTGTGATTAACCACGGCCTGGTTACACATCAGTCTTAGTCGATGGACTGAAAACACTCAATACCCAACAGCCTAACTGACTTCCACATACTCGCCGATCTTTGCGATAAACAATGTCGTATATCATTGCTTTTTTCTAGTTTATGTTCGAAATACGCTTCTATTCGCCAGCGCCTATCTTATGAGATAGAATAGCTTTATTGAAGTAGATTTCTGATATTAATCATGAGCAACAGATCCGCTGATGACTGGGCGCCCGATAGCTGGAAGCGCAAACCGGTCAGTCAGCAAATAAAATATGGCGATACAGAGGCCTTGGCGCAGGTTATTGGTAAATTGCGTCAGCTACCGCCTTTGGTTTCGGCCAGCGAAGTGGATAGCTTAAAAAGCCATATTGCGGATGCACAGGCTGGAAAAGCTTTTATTCTGCAAGGTGGCGATTGCGCCGAGTCCTTTTCGGACTGTAATGCGGAAGCTATTTCGCAGAAGGTTCGCCTGTTAATGAGTTTAAGTTTGCTGGTCAGCCAGCAGACACAAAAACCTGTTGTTCGAATTGGCCGTATAGCAGGTCAATATGCCAAGCCCCGTTCTGAGCTAACCGAAACTCAGGATGAAACCACTTTGCCCAGTTATCGCGGTGATCTGGTGAATCATGTGCACTTTAGTGAATCATCCCGTATGCCTGACCCGGCGCGGATGCTGCAGGGCTATAGCTATGCTTCATTAACTCTTAATTACATCCGTTCGCTGCTTGAAGGGGATATCAGCGACCTATTCCAGCTTGAGCAGGAATCACAAAACCTCCTGTCGCTCAAAACCAACGCCAAGCTGCATACCAGTCTCGATCAGTTCCGCGAAGCCATGCGTCTGTTTCATCAGGCCAATGGCCCGCAACATAACAGCCGCCACTGGCTTGAGTTCTTTACCAGCCATGAAGCCCTGCACCTGCATTACGAAGAAGCACTGACCCGCAAAGCGAATAATGGCAAATGGTATAATTTATCGACTCACTATCCGTGGGTTGGTATGCGCACCACCATTCAGGACAGCGCGCATATTGAATATCTGCGCGGCATCGCTAACCCGATAGCTATCAAAGTTGGCAAAGATCTGTCACCAGAAACCTTGGTTCAATTGTGTAAAGTGCTTAACCCTAACAATGAACCAGGACGCTTAACCCTGATTCAACGCTTTGGTCACCAGTCCATCTCTCAGGTGCTGCCTGCCATGATTCAGGCGGTACAAGAGGCGAATTTAAATGTGCTGTGGAGCTGTGACCCCATGCATGGCAATACTCGCGTCAGCGCCCAGGGCATTAAGACGCGTGATTTCCAGCATATCCAGAGCGAACTGAAGCAAGCCTTCGAAATCCACGAAGCGCACAATAGCCATCTTGGCGGAGTCCATCTGGAAATGACCGCAGAAGCAGTCATGGAGTGTGTTGGTGGCACTTATGGGGTGACCGAACAGGAACTGGATAAAGCCTACACCAGTCTGGTCGATCCACGCCTTAATGTGGCGCAAGTCTTTGAATTAATTGATTCGCTTGAAGAAAAACAGCAACATTTACATAAAATTGACACAAAACACGTATCATCTTCTTGAATTGTAACCAAATGTTCACGTATATTAGGGGGATTCGTTTACATCAATATGTAAACATAGCCTACGGATAGCGTGTTCAGCCCAGATGGATAGCTTGAGGAGCAATGATGAAAATGACTAAAGCTGTTAAAAAGTACATGACTGTATCAGTTTTTGTGGCGGGTTCATTCCTGTCAGGTCAGGCATTTGCCAATGCTCAAATGTGCTCAAATGTACAATACTCTCCAACGGATGACACACAACTTCACGTGCTAACTCAGCTTGAACCTGAATTGGTTCAACCAGCTCCTCAGCAAAACACCAAAAAAGACGAAAAAAAATCCGAACAGTCAGTTAGCTGGTTTTCATGGCTAACAGAATCTCATACAATGCCAAGCCTGCATTTTATTGATATTCTCGAACTGTTTGGCGGTGACGAATGAGCGAACAACACACTCCTACTCAAAGTAATTCCTACGACAACAAATCACAAAATAATTCAGATGACAATAATCAGCAGCCAGCCAAAGAAGGCACCGGCTTCTGGTCAACTGTAAAAAGTGTCGTTGGCGCCATGTTCGGCGTACAGTCCGAAGAACAACGTCAAAAAGACTTCGAAAAAGGCAGCGCCTTAAACTTCATTATCGGCGGCATCGTCTTCGTTATAGTCTTTATATTCACCATCCTCTATTTTGTTAATTCTGCACTGGAAAGTGCGGGGCAATAGATTAATTTGATAGTTTTTGTTATCGACTTAAATTCTTGGTGTTATCTCTAGTCTTTAGAACAAATACATTACTTAAATTAAGGTTTCGCCCCTCGGCGAGACCCTTTTCTTTGCTTGTCCAAAGAAAAGGGACGAAAAGAAAAGACACCCCGTGATTGAGGTTTCGCTTCGCTCAACTCCCTTCGCATCCGCCAAGCCATTTAACGCACCGTAAAATACGTTCCATCCCTGGCCCGAATTTTACTATTCAAAACGTCCTGTTTTGAATTGCTATGTCTTGGCTACTACTCAGCTCAATCAAAGGGGATTTATTGGAGTGACATGATACTTATGTATGTCCTTAAATTTCCGTAGTCATGCAGCTCATTCCGTTACTTCCGATAAACCACTATCAATTCCTGAGCATTGTTGCGTCCTGCGCCATCGCAGGAGATAAAGCGTCGTACGGGGAAGGATTGCAGGTCTTTGGCTTTGGCGTAGATTAGGCGGGAGAAGTCGGTGTCATGGTTGGAAATAACAACTGGCACACCTCTTTTGGCCAGTTTCTGGGCTTCGAGCGCCAGTTCGCGCTGGTTGTCGAGCGAAAACTCTTGCTGGCTGTAGCTTGCAAAGTTGGCAGTTAATGACCAGGGAACATAAGGTGGATCACAATAAACCACATTGCTTTTCCGCGTGTGGCTCATGGTTTTGCTGAAACTCTGGCAGCGGAATTCTGCTCTTTTCGCTTTCTCGGCAAAAAACTCCATTTCACGACCAGGGAAATAAGGCTTTTTATAACGACCGAACGGAACATTGAAACCACCAGAGCGGTTATAACGACACAGGCCGTTGTAACCATGACGGTTAAAGTAGATAAATAAAGCGGCTCGCTCACGGCCAGCTGGAAGCTGGTTGAAATAATCTCTTAACTCATAAAAGGTTTTCTGGTTATTGTTCTGAGCGGTAAAAAAACTGGCGCAATAATCAATAAACTCTGTTTTGCCTTTTTTCAGTTGATTAAAAACATCAATCAAGTCGGGGTTAATATCAGCCAGTAAATAACGATCATAATCCGCATTAAGAAACAGTGCTCCGGAACCCGCAAACGGTTCAATCAGCTTATTTCCCTCAGGTAAAACTTTCAGAATTCTAGGCAGTAATCGAAACTTACCACCCGCCCACTTAAGGAAAGGTCTTTGATGGGAAGTGGGCTTTAGTGCAGACATAATCGGTTTTTATTCTTACAATTGCTGCCTAGTGTATCAAAACCGATCACGAATGAAAGGTAAAATTAACTCATTCAGCTCAATAGACTAATAGGAGAAGCATGACTCAAACAACACCCAAGGCCGTCTTCATTTTTGCGCATGGTGCTGGCGCAGACTCACATTCAGAATTCATACGGACTATGGCAAAGCTTATCAGCCATCCTCAAATTGAAGTGGTACTGTTTGATTTCCCCTACATGCTCAAACGCCAGCAGACCGGCAAGAAGTCACCACCGGATCGTATGCCCAAGCTTATAGAAGCCTATAAGCAGCAGATCGTAAAACACGGCCAAGGTCGGAAGGTCTTTATTGGCGGCAAGTCGATGGGCGGACGCGTTGCCAGTATGATTGCAGATGAAGAGCAGGTCGATGGCTTAATTTGTATGGGTTACCCCTTTCATCCGCCAGGCAAGCCTGACAACCTTCGAACAGAGCATTTACAGAATCTCAAAACACCGGCACTGATATTGCAAGGTACGCGCGATCCTTTTGGTAAGCCTGATGAGGTGGTTGGCTATGATTTGTCTTCAAAAATACAGGTCAGCTGGCTGGAAGATGGCAACCATAGTCTGGAAACTTTGAAGCGCTCAGAGGTGAGCACGGAGCAAAGCTGGCAAAAAGCAGCCAGTAAAGCTCAGAATTTCATATTAAGTCTTATCTAGGAATGTCTTGTTAAGAGTAATCTAAGAGAAAAAGTTGAAGTAACAGACGGTGCCCCAGACAATTCCGGTGAAGAGCAATGCAATAAAGACCATTGCAGAACCTATGTCTTTAGCCCGTCCGGAGAGAGGATGTCGCTCAGAACCAATGCGGTCAACCACTGCCTCAATCGCTGAATTAGCAAGTTCTGCCATAAGGACTACACCTAATGTTAATAACAATATGGCAATTTCACCGGTGGTTTTACCTAAAACAAATGCCAGCGGAATTAAAATGACGGCTAGTACCAGCTCCTGACGGAAAGCGGCTTCGTTGATCCATGCACCTTTCAGTCCCTGCCACGAATACTTAGTAGCGTCTAGAATACGAGGAATTCCTGTTTTACCGGGTTTCATATATGACATTGTGACCGACTTAATACATTAGGCTTATGCAAGGATACTACTGTATGCTAACCTTTTGAGCAAACTGACAAAAATTGGCAATAACATGAAAATCAAACAGTTAAAATATATCATCTTGTTATCATTGGCGCCGCTTGCTGCCTGCTCGGAAGTGGCAAGTAATGATGACTCTGCTGGCTCAGCTAACGGTAGCGTGGATTATCAGCAACAAATTCAGGCGGCCATTGCAGATAAAAGCTGCAGCTCTGATGCAGACTGCGCCCTGGTTGAAGTTGGCGCCAAACCCTGTGGTGGCCCGGAAACTTATGAGCCTTATTCAAAGCCTAATGTTGACGAAGACAAGCTACACGAACTGGCAGCTGCCTATAAAAAAGAACGTCAGGACTATTTCAAAGAGAATCAGATCATGGGTATCTGCGTGGTTACGCCCAAACCCAATGTCGGCTGTGTGAACAATCAGTGTGTTGCCTCAGAGCAAAGCCTTCAGGTTCAGTGATTCACTAGCCATAGTAAAATCAGCGCCTTCTTGTTTGTCGACCACGCCAAGACAGGGCGCTGAAATATTTTTTTTCAACCAGTCTAGATTCTGCTCACTGCGGTTCATATCGCCAAACACAAAATTAGCAACCCAACCTCTAAGCTTAAGTCCTCGTCGCTCAATATCTCGAACCGTCAGCATGGCATGATTAAGACAGCCCAACTTCATGCCAACCACCAAAATAACATCCATTCCCTTCTGCTCAACCCAGTCGGCATAGGTTTCCGTATCATTAAGTGGTGTTAACCAGCCACCCGCACCTTCAACCAGCAAGTACTCGCTATCAGGAAATTTAAGCAATCTGTTGAGTTCGGCAATTGATAACTCAACTCCCGCTTCCTGCGCGGCAATATGTGGCGCTATGGCGGGCTCGAAGCACAGGGGATTAATGTCGGAGTAGCTGATTTGCTCAAAACCAGGACTTTTTTTCGAAAGCTCATGGATTTTCAGACCATCTTCATTGCACCACTGTCCAGCTTCCAGATCGGCGCCTGAAGCTACCGGTTTAAGCCCAACAACCCGCTTTTGACAATGCAACAATGCATTGATAAGCGCCTGAGTAATAAAGGTTTTTCCAACCTCTGTGTCAGTGCCTGCAATGAATAATATTTCTTTTGTTTTGTTCATTTTGTTACCCCTCGCACACATCGTTCTTCAATGGTTACGCTATAATTTGATACAAAGTTGCTACATTTTGGCGTAGCATAGAATCATAGTCCGTTTTTAAGGTGACTTAATTTGGCTGGCGACAACACTATCATACTCACTTTGGCAATTATCGCCTTGGTAGTCCTTTTGGCAGCAGTAGTAACTGCTGCTCTAAAGCATGCCGTGGTCAGGCAACTTGAGTCTAAAAACGATGAACTCAAAAAAGTCCTCGAAGAAAATACTCGTAATATTGCCGGCAAAGCCCAGCGTATCAAAGAGCTGGAATCCACCCGAGATGACTTAAAACATTCTTTGCAAAGCCTTTCCGAGCGCAATACGGCTCTCACCCAAGAACATCGAGAGCTGAAAGGCAAATATAAGCAGGCACAAACCTCATACGAAGAAGCTCAGCAAAATTATCTTAATGCCTTACAATCCATTGCCGATACCAAGCGTGAGCTTGATGAAGAAATGGATCAGCTTCGCGAAGAATGCGATGCCCGCGTTCGTACCATTCGTCAGGACGCACTTGATGAAAAAGAGCGCTTTAAAGAAAGCTTGGGTTCCGAATTCGAACATCTTAAAAAGAGCCATAAACGACTCGTCCAGGCCAATGCCACTTTGAGCCGCAACATTGATAACTTACGTGATGAACGGGACTTCTATCGTACTGAGTTTGAAACTCTGCGCGACTTCCTGCATGAAGCGCAAATGAAAAACGTTAAGCAAACGCTTGAGCAGAAAGAAGAAGAGTTAAAAGAAAAAATCGTTAACTTTGAAAACAAAAAAAGTTAACACCTTTCCGCATTAAACATTTACCCAATTTCTACCGCATAGTCATGGTAACCAACAGCCGTACCGACCTCGGTACCAAATGCATGTCCATAAACCAACTCATAAGTTGCCGGCAACTGGCCATCATCCATTCTAAATTTACTGTATTCCTGCTCCAGCTTACGTAGCTGACGCGGACTGGTTAAGCCATGGTTTCTGCTAGAGTCAATATTATGAGCACCAATATTTTTTAAATCACGCATTAGCTCTATGGCGCGATTATAACCAATAACTACTGGCTCATTATCCACCACAGGATCCGACAAGCGAGCACTTAACATGGCATCACCCACATGGTGCATATCAATAAAGTTGTTCACATGCTGATAGTCATTTAGAGCTGCCCAGCTTTGCTTTAATTCATACAAGGTGTCAGGACCCAATGTCGTAAATAACAATAAACCTTCTGGCTTTAACACACGATTAAGTTCCTGAAACAGTTGTGGTAACTCTTCAATCCACTGAATGGTCAAATTTGAAAACACAAAATCAAAGCTATTAGTGTCAAAAGGCAGCTGCAGTGCATCAGCACACACATAGTCTTCCTGATTCGATTGAGCTCGACAGAAATCGATCATCCCTTTCGCCAAATCTGCGCCGGTTACTTTAGCACTTGGATAGCGATGACTCAGTTCGCGGGTAAAATATCCGGTACCACAACCCAGATCTAGAATATTAGTCGGTTGTAGTTTGAAATACTGTAAACGTTCCAGTAAGCGCTCTCCCGCCACTTTCTGGAAGAAAGCTGCATCATCATAAGTGGTTGCTGCTCGGCTAAAGGAGCGAGCGATATCCTCTTTTGAAATCTGATTGATTCTTGCCTGGGTCGCTTTACTCATGCAAAAACTCTTTAACGTCATTTACGAATAATGGCTTATGAGACAGGAATGGCGCATGGCTGGCTTTGGGATAAACCTTGTGCTGACTATGCGGAATCAGTTCGGCAACCTGCTCTGCGGTCTTGGCAGGCACCAGAGAATCCAGTCTGCCATAAAGGCGCAACATTGGTGCTTTCACCTTGCTCAACTCATTGCGCAAATCAACCTCATTCAGTAACGCCAAACCACCACGTAGCGCCTTGCCGGCTGGAACGCCATGAATAAATACTGTATCTCTTAATCGACGAATATCGTCTTTCTGGGTTTCGCTGCCTATGGCCTGTATCGCCAGAAAGCGAATAATGGTTCCTTGGTAATCTTCTTCCAGATAGCGACAGAAGCTGTCCATGATGTTGGCTTTCATGGCATGTTGCCAGTCGTCCTCCTGAACAAAGCGAGGATTACTAGCCACCGTAATAAGTTTATTGACTCTTTCAGGCGTTTCGATGGCAATATTGGTGGCAATCAGGCCGCCCAATGACCAGCCAAGATAATGCGCATTGTCAGGCGCAACCTTTAGCACCTGCTCGGTGAGCAGTTCCAGGGTATAAGGATCGCCGGGAATGGGTGAACGACCGAAGCCCGGCAAGTCAATCATGTGCAAGGTAAAATGTTCAGCCAAATCATCTGCCAGCATTTCCCAGATGCCTGAGTGTAATCCCCAGCCATGCAGTAATACTAAATCGGGACCTTGCCCGGTGCTTTCTATATAAGGTTGTAACTTACTCACCCATTACCTCAAAAATCATATTTGTGCAATTGCCTGCTTTAATTGAGCGGAAAGCTGTTCAAGCAAATAATCTATGTCATCAGTGCTATGCTCAGCAGTTAATGTCACGCGTAACCGCGCACTGTTTTCCGGAACCGTTGGCGGCCTGATGGCTACCAGTAAAATGCCAGCCTCTTTTAAGGCACGGCTAATGGCCAATGTTTTGTCATTACGGCCTATCAGTACAGGCTGAATAGCAGTTTCAGAAGGCATCAATGGAATATCGTATTCACTTGCCAGTCGACGGAAATATTCAATGTTTGATTTTAACTGCTGTCGACGCCATGCTTCTTCCTGGAACAGTTTCAGCCCAGCGCGATTAGCTGCGGCTACTGCCGCTGGCATTGCTGTGGTATAGATATAACTGCGGCCAAATTGAATAAGGCTCTCTATCAAGAGTTCACTGCCAGCCACCACTGCACCAAAGCCTCCAAGCGCCTTACCCAGTGTCGCCATGTAAATTGCTGCTGACTGCTGCGCTAATCCAAAGTGCTCAAGGCTTCCTTTACCCTGCTCACCAAGAACGCCGAAGCCATGCGCATCATCCACCATCAATGAGGCTTTATGCTTGTTGCAGCTGCTAACCAGTTCGGGCAGCGGAGCAATATCGCCATCCATGCTAAAGACGCCATCGGTCACAACCAGCCGACTGTCTGCTGGCTGTTTCATCTGACGCTCAAAAGAATCCATATCACCATGGGCGTAACGCAGCATTTTGGCTGCGCTAGCCATACCGCCATCAATCAAGGAGGCGTGGTTTAGTTTGTCCTGAATAATCAGATCATTCTTCTCAGGCAAACAGGTCAGCACCCCATAATTCGCCATATAGCCTGTCGAAAACAGCAGCGCTCTTTCTGTCCCTAAAAAATCAGCGATTTCTTCTTCCAGGGCGTGATGTTGATCGCTGTGACCAATAATTAAATGCGATGCGCCACTGCCAACACCATACTGTTTAGCAGCCTTTTGCATCGCTTCGATTAATTTTGGATGATTAGCCAGACCCAGATAGTCATTGCTGCTAAAGTTCAGATATTCTTTACCTTCAGACTGAATGCGTACGCCTTGAGCACCCTCAAGGGTCAGACGCTGGCGTAACAGGTCCTGAGCTTTGCGCTGCTCAAGTCTGGCTTGCAGTTTTTGCCACATGGCAATAAATCTCGATTAACTGTCTAGTGAGTTTTGGTCGCGTCGTAGAATAGCGATTTGGCCGGTTGCTGCTCTTCAACTTTAGGCGTTTCTTCAATCAGCTCTTCCTGATCCATCTCACGGCGCTCAGGCTGAATGCCCAAACGTTTGAACAACTGCATATCCGCTTCGGCTTCCGGGTTAGCAGTAGTCAGCAATTTCTCACCATAGAAAATGGAGTTAGCGCCCGCCAGATAGCATAGAGTTTGGGTTTCCTGGTTCATGTCTTCGCGACCTGCAGACAGGCGTACATAAGACTGAGGCATCATGATTCGAGCAGTAGCAATCATGCGCACGAATTCAATCGAATCCAGTTTCTCAACGTCCCCCAATGGCGTTCCTTCAACAGCAACCAGCATATTGATGGGAACACTTTGCGGATGTTCTGGCATATTGGCCAACTGTTGCAACAAACCATAACGATCATTGGTTTGTTCACCCATACCAATAATGCCACCACTGCACACATTAATGCCGGCATCGCGAACGTGCTGCAAAGTATCTAAACGATTTTTGTAGGTACGAGTGGTAATAATTTGCTGATAATATTCAGGCGATGTATCAAGATTGTGGTTGTAATAATCCAAACCCGCTTCAGCTAACTTTTGTGCCTGCTCATCGGTAAGCATGCCCAATGTCACGCAGGTTTCCAGGCCCATATCTTTAACCTGACGAACCATTTCCAGCACTACATCAAGATCTTTTTCACGTGGTGAACGCCAGGCCGCGCCCATACAAAAACGGGTCGCACCATTTTTCTTAGCTTGCTGAGCTTTGGTCACCACTTCTTCGACCGCCATTAACTGTTCCTTGGAAAGGCCTGTGTTGTAATGGCCAGACTGTGGGCAATAAGCGCAATCTTCAGGACAAGCACCGGTTTTGATGCTCAATAAAGTGCTGGTTTGAACCTGATTAGGATTGAAATGCTGGCGATGAATATTCTGTGCAGCGAACAACAGATCATTGAAAGGTTGGTTATAAATAGCTTCGACTTCTGCCAATGTCCAGTCATGGCGAACCTGACCACTATTCAATTTTTCTAAACTGGTTAATGTTTGACCGTTATTTTGATTGCTCATTATTTTAAAAACCCTTATAGTCTATGGCTTCGCGCACAGCAAGATTCAGGAAGAATAGCGTGAAGTTTACGGTTTCATCACTCACTGTCAACCAATTAAAGGGAATTATGGTTTACAATCTATTTTCAATTGTTCGCAAGAATAATCCTCAAGACTCCGTCAATTGCTCCTTATGTGGCTTAGGAAGCGATTACTCGGGCTTTTGTGACCCCTGTCTTTCTGCGGTTCAACGCCAAGGTCAATACTGCCAGCAATGCGGTAATAGCCTTGGAAAACAACCGATTGGTGCTGTTTGCGGGCAGTGTCTTAAAAAGCCGCCCCGATACCAGACATTAATTGCAGCCACTCATTATGAGTTCCCGGTCAATCATGCCATCAGCGAAATGAAGTTTGAAAAACAACTGCATCATATTCGTAGTTTCAGCAACTTACTGCTTGATGAGCTGATTACCTATTATCAGGACATTCCGCTTCCTCAGGCCATTGTGCCCATTCCTCTGCACTCTAACCGCTTAAGAGAACGCGGCTTTAATCAATCACAACTGATTGCCAAACATCTGACTCGTAAATTAGCAATACCTATGCTCGAAGATGCACTGCTCCGTATTAAGGACACCCCGCATCAGATTGGGCTTAAAGCTATCGAGCGGCGGAAAAACCTGAAGCGTGCTTTTTCTGTCAAACAGGAACTACCCAAGCATATTGCCCTAGTTGATGATGTGGTCACCACCGGCTCGACCATTCAGGAAGCCTCCAAACAATGCCTAAAACATGGTGTTGATCGCATTGATGTCTGGTGTCTGGCCAAGACCTGAGCAGACTGAAATATTTGCAGCTCTGTATAAAGTTCTATATATTCACAAAAGTGTTAAATTTTTTGACACTGCAATTAAAATCATATTGAAAACAATAAAATAGGAGCTTCTTATGTCTGCAACTTTTACTATTCCCTGTCCTAAGTGTGGATCGGTATCAACCTTCAAAACTGGGGTTTCCAGAAGTGGTACAGGCATTGGTACCTGTCGTAATTGCCATAAATCTGTGCGCATTCAGGTTGATGGTAAAGGAAATATCGTAAGAACTTCGTAACTTTCTTATCCAACAACAGACAAATGCACATCCGTACATTTGTCTGTAAACCCTCCTGATCTCGATCAAGCCTCAACGCACATGTCTATTGTTAAATGAGTAAGCCACTCCTAAATTGGAATTATCATATTCACTGGAGCACTCTCATGAACACAGAAATCTTCAATCGTCGTTCTCAGCTATTACACTGGGGACTGGCTCTTTTCGGGATTGCCGCCTGGCTTACTGGCGAAAATGCCGATGATGGCTTCAATACCAATGGATTCCTGTTGCATCTCTATCTTGGCCTTGCCGTGTTGGTGTTTATCCTGACCCGCTTTGTCGCGGGCTTTCTGACCACTGGCAAACTCAGCTTTAGAGGCTGGACGATATTTAACAAAAAGCAATGGCGGTTAGCAGCCGAAGATATTGGAAAACTGATTCGTTTGAAACTTCCGCATCGAAAGATACATGAAGGTATCGCCGGGTTGGTCCAATTCTCAGGTTTATTGCTGTTTTTATGGATGGCACTATCCGGTACAGCAATATTTTTGCTGCAAAACAGCGCTGGCTCTGCGGTGTTTGAAGCAGTGGAAGAAGGCCATGAGGTAGGAGAAGCACTGATCCCCCTATTCCTAATTCTGCACATTGGCGCCGTGATTGTGCACACCCTTAGCGGTGATCCTGTTTGGAAAAGCATGGTCAAGAAAAACACTCCATAATCAGTCTTCACAACTCTTTCATCTGAGCAGAGATAAAGTTTTAGGGTTTTTAACAAACTACTAAACCGATGTTGAGGATAATGATTATGCTTGTGCAACTAACCTATGCTAGCCGAGTAAGCAGGACGCTAAGCTCAGATGATATCAAGAACATCCTGAGCAGCTCTCAAAAAAATAACAAAGCCGATGGTGTAACTGGTGCTTTGTGTTTATCGAATGGTATTTTTCTTCAAATACTGGAAGGTGATCGCCAAAAAGTAAATAAAGCCTACCATAAGATATTGGCTGATGCTCGACACAAAGATCCAGCCATATTAGATTACAGAGAAGTGATTTCGCGCCAATTCAGCGAATGGTCAATGGGATTAATCACTCGATCTGATGATAACAGACAGCTTTTCTTAAAGTACTCTTCAAGCTCAGACTTTGACCCTTATAGTATGAGCGGTGAAACCTTAAGAGGCTTTTTCTCAGAAGTAGTCGATAACGTGCGTTGGCTGCGCAAAAGCCCAGATTAAAGAAACCTGGCAAGGACGCTACCACTTCAACTTTCAATTCGAAACTCAGCTTAAACAAGCTGTATGGAACAAAGCGCTCTGGCCCTTTGAGCAATACCTGATACAATGCGCATCATAAAATCCCACTGCGCTCGGACATCCCGCTTTGCTCAATAAAGACCGTTCACAACAAGTTCTGCAAATCTCACTGCCAATAGTCGGCGGTATGATTTCTCAGAATGTTTTGAATCTGGTTGATGCAGCGATGGTGGGAACTCAGGGCAGTGCTGCAATTGCTGCCATTGGTATCGCTGGCTTTATAAATTTCATGGCAGTGGCCTTCTTTATCGGCTTTGCCGCAGGCGTACAGGCCATGGTTTCACGCCGCATGGGCGAAGGCCGACAAAGTGAAGCCGCCTATCCTTTGAATGCCGCACTGCTGATCATTAGTCTGATGGCATTACCGACTAGCATCATTCTATTTTTCCTGGCACCCGACATTCTAAGTTCACTGAACAGTGATCCCGAATTATTAGAAGAAGGTATTCCCTACCTGCAGGCACGTTTTGCCGGTATTTTGGCGATTGGCCTCAACTTCAGTTACCGTAGTTACTGGAGTGCCATTAAACAGACTGGTTATTACTTGCGTACTTTGCTGGTCATGCACTCATTAAATATTCTGCTCAATTATGCCCTGATCTTTGGTAACTTCGGTTTGCCAGAGTTGGGTACTTTAGGCGCAGGTATCGGCACCAGTATTTCCCTGGCCATGGGTTCCATTTACTATCACCTGCTGGCCACCAGACACACTAAGCAATTTGGTTACATGGAGCGTCTTGCCGCCTGGGCCACCATAAAATCCATCTTCAGAATTTCTTTCCCATCTTCGATTCAGCAACTTTTCTTTGCGGGTGGTTTTACTGCTTTATTCTGGATCATTGGCCAGGTAGGTACGCACCAACTGGCTGCTGCCAACGCCATTACTAACGTCATGCTGGTGGCGATACTGCCCTGCATTGCCTTGGGAATTGGTGCTGCTACCATGGTCGGCCAGGCGCTGGGCAAGCAGGACCCCAACGATGCTTACCTGTGGGGCTGGGATGTTGCCAAGATGGCGCTGATTTTTGCTACCAGTCTGGCAGCCCTGTTCTTTATCTTTACCGACCCCATCATGGGCATCTTCCTCAAAGAACAGACTGCTCTCGAAATTGCTCACTGGCCATTCAAGCTGTCCGCGGGCATCATCATCATTGATGCGATGGGACTGGTATTCCTCAATGCATTGAATGGCGCAGGCTACACCAAGCCGCCGATGTATGTGTCCCTGCTCTCTCAGTGGTTTATCTTCCTGCCGGTAGCCTGGTTGCTCGGCCCTTATTTTGGCTTTGGCCTGCTGACAATCTGGTTTGCTTACGCCGCCTACCGGGTGCTACAAACCGGTGCATTTATCTGGTTATGGCAACGCAGAACCTGGGCTAATGCGGTTGTTGATTAAGCCCCGGCTTAAGACTCTTTTCGTAGCAGCAGGCTCACCACCACAAGGGTAAGTAAAACCGGTAAGTACCAGGCATATTGCACAGGTGCCACCGGCGATATGCCAAAACTGGCTCCCAGCAACAGACACTGCGCTCCATAAGGCAAAACCCCCTGCGTCGAACAGGCCCCAATATCCACCAGACTGGCGCTTCGCTTCGCCTCAATGTTGCCCTGCTCGGCTAATGCTCTGGTCACCTTTCCGGTTAGAATAATGCTCACTGTGTTATTGGCGACCGCCAGGTTAGTAACAGCAGCAGTGCTTAAAACCGCCAGTTGTGCGCGCAGCTTTGATCGGCTTGCAGCAAATAACTGGCTGATTTTTCCCACCAGCCAGCGCAATCCACCCTGCTGTTCAATTAAGGCACCAAGACCACCAATTAACAGCGACAGCAGAAAAATTTCCTGCATATTGCTAAAGCCCTGATAAATCGTCTGCGCAATCGAGGTTTCCACCGAAAAGCTTCCAGCAACCAACCCAATAACAATACTAATGAGAATACCGATGGGCAGAATAATAAACACATTCAAGCCAGCTAACGCTAATAGCACTATTGCCGCATAGGGGATCAATTTATAGAGTTCATAATCGGCATCCTGGGCAGGTGAGGCTTCGGTAGGAATCAGGGCAAAACAGCCAATAGTTATCAGCGCCGCCGGAATGGCCCAATGCGCATTCTGTTTTAATTTATCGCCTACTGTTGCCCCCTGAGTTCGAGTTGCCGCAATCGAGGTATCCGAAATCACTGACAGATTATCACCAAAAATGGCACCACTCAGTAGAATGCCAGCTACTACCGCAGGCTCAAAGCCGGCTGTTTGTGACAGACCAAAACCAATCGGAGCCAACGCAGCCAGTGTTCCCATAGAAGTGCCCATGGCAAAGGAAACCAGCGCTGCTATGACGAATAAACCGGGCAGAACAAAGCCGGATGGAATCCAGTAAAGGCCAAAATTCACCACCGCATCAATCGCACCAATAACGCCGGTCAGCGCCGCGAAAGCACCTGCCAACAGATATATCAGGCACATGGCGATGATGTTGCTATCACCAATCCCCTTGAGCAGGATTGCCAGACGCTCCTCGGATGACCCCCGCGCCAGAAACAGCGCCAGACCAATCGCTGGCAGCACAGCTACCGGAGCCGGAAGCTGATAAAAGGCGTAATCGACACCCTGCAAACTGTAATAAATACCGGCGCCGAGAAAGAGCGCCAGAAAAAGTAACAAGGGCAATAACGCCAGCCACTGAGCAGGCTCATGCTTAATCGCAGGAACAACCGAGTCAGCAACGCCATTTGCAGGCGGGATTGATGAAAAATCTGGAGATGTAGCAAGCTTTTTGGACATAAATAACCTTCAAAAATAGCTTGCGGACGAAACGATAGGTTTCAGAGTCACTCTTTAGCGGAATTTTTAGTGCGCCCGCAAGCGGTACAAATCAGCGCAGGTGGCAACTATACCTCAGTCACCATAGAAGTCCAAACGTCCAAATGGATGATCGGTATAACGAAAAGTTATTTCAGCATTTTTGAAGCAATGTCCTGCTCTTTTACGCGTAGGAAGTAATAGTCGTACTTATAGTCCTTCTCAAAACCATAATCACGATAGATCTTATGTAGGCGATGGTTCTCCTTGCGGGTCGTCACCTCGATTCGAATCGCATCCGTTTCCTTACACAACTCTTTAGCTGCATTTAGCAAGGCCTCGGCGGTTTGCTTACGCCCAGTACCACCAAACACATAGAAGTCATTCAGGGTCCAGATCGGCGCCAGACCAATACTCGAATAAGAGGGATACAACTGGACAAAACCTGTCAGCTCATCGCCCTCATAGGATAGAAACATGGTCGAAGTCTTCTGTTCCAGCATCTGTCGCAAAAACCGCTCAATTTTCTGTGGCTCAGAGGGCTGTTTATAGCGCTGGCGGTAGCTGTCAAAGGCCGGCACAAGCTGTTCTAAGTCATTGATTTCACATGTTTTGATTTTCAAAGCAGTATCCTTATGCGATTTTTTTCAGGTATTCAGTAAGAATTCAGTTTACAAGCGGTAAAGTTGTGACTAATGAATGTTATTGAGCCTTGAGCGCCCAATATCCACTCAGTTGGTATTATAGTGAATCCTAAGGAGTTATCCATGAATAAAATGATAACCACAGCACTGATCATGACATTGGGCCTGGGCCTCTCGCAGGCTGGTCTTGCCAAAGAACACAAAGGTCCTCAGTCAAATAATGCGCGTAACCACGCTTCAGTTGAAAAGCGTCATGATGCGAACCGTTTCGAGCAGCGTCACAATCGCGACAACCGATTTGAACATCGCCGCGACGACCGCGGAGATGACAGATGGCGTGACCACAGACGTGATGATCGTAGAGACAACCATCGCCACAGCGACTCGCGTGGACATGACCGTCACTATGGCTCGCACGACCGCTATCGCGACAACTATCATCCAAGACCAAAACATACCTACTATCGTGTGTACCATGACCGCTACTACCCACGATACAGAAGCTACCCGACAACGGTATATTACTTAGGTCAGGACTGGTACTACTACGGCGGCTACTACCACCCATACCCACGTGGCCACATCCATACCCATTATTGTAGCCACCGTTACTGGGAACCGCTTGCAGTAGGCATCATCCTCGGTAGCGTACTCGGCTGGTAAGACTTTCCCCCTGACCCTGGGCATGTTAAACACTTTGGAGCGCGTTGACCTTTGTGTTTCAATTTTTGTTCAAAACAAAAGCGTTCTGATCGAGGCGCTCGTTATGTAGCCTAGTCATTCTAAGCAAATGACGAGCAACAAAGAACAGGGCGCTTTTGATTGAACCCGCAGGGCAGCGTTTGTTTGGCTTTTCTACTGTGTTATCGCGTGTGGATGGAGAATGACTACACCTCACACTCGATGCCTTGTATAAAACCCAAACAAACAGCTGCAAAAACGAACCACAAAGGTCAACGCGCTCCACACCCCTTAGTGTTAACTCTTCCTCTCCTGAGCCCAGGGTCAGTTTTTCTGCAACAAAAAAGCGAGCATTGAAGCTCGCTTTTTTATTTCTGACTCGTTACCTAGGAACCTATCGGTGATCCCGGTGGGATTGGAAGTGTTTTCCCTTCTTCCTGAGGCTCAAAATCTCCATTTAGATATTGAACCACTAAATCTTTCAACCAGGCGTAACGCACTGAGTTACGTTTTGATTGAGTGGTCAGCCAACCATCCAATTTCCCTATCTCATTGTGTAAATGAGCTCTAACCTCGGGAGATGTTTGTTGGTCGGAAGCAACTCTTAATAGCTGAGAAACGGTTAAGTAATCGACTCGCTGCTGAATCAACCCATTCAACCCTAATTGCTCCGGACTGCGTAAAGTTGTAGTGAGTAGCTGAGTAACTGTCTCTTCCAGGCCCGGCAGTTCTGGAGCCTGGGCTTTTTGTTGCAACAAGCGAGCCAGTCGCTCTGGATTCAATAACAACTGCAAAGTATGTTTTGCTGAGGCTTCTGCCATAGAAACCGGGTCAAGCGTTAATCCTGTATAACCATTAAAGCTTTCACGGTTTTTATAATAGCCATAAGCTTTTGGCGGAATGACTTCCAGCACGGATGCGGGAACCGTCAATTGCTCAACCGACAAGGTTGACAGGAGCGCTCCGATTGCCTGCCTTTGCAGCCCATCTTCAACGGCACGGACGGGACGGTAAGTGTCGCCCTTCACGCTGTACTCATAATTGACGCCACCCACCAACTTGACCGCAGCTTCAACCTGATAGCGATGGAACAGATAAAGTGGTACTAATGTTTCGGCCAGCTCTGAATAAGGCATT
This sequence comes from Kangiella sp., assembly GCA_048268505.1. Lineage (GTDB taxonomy): Bacteria > Pseudomonadota > Gammaproteobacteria > Enterobacterales > Kangiellaceae > Kangiella. The sequence goes on from JBLWVK010000004.1 coordinate 117,884, forward strand.
CCATCAGCTAGATTATTATGACCAAACTTTGCCAGTGCCGCTTTGCGAACCTCTAACACTCTGGCCAGTTCTGTTGCAGCGTTTTGTCCATTGTCCCACAGGTGAGCTGAAGGATGAGCACCGCTTGCCGGACGCGCATCGGCATCAGAAATAAACAGCAACCCTTTGGCACTGTAGTCTCTTACAATTTTACGCAGAGCTTCTTCTTCGTCCTCTTCTTCAATCTCAGAATAGCCATAGCGCACCGCTTCAATATCCCACTTACCAATCCCCTCGGCATAAGCACCTTTTAAGCTAACTTTCTTGCCGTCAACAGTCTCGCCTTCAAGGGTGACAAACGGATGTGGGTAATCCATCACTGAAGCACGATTATTGGTGCTTGCAGCAAAGTTATGCGCAATTCCTAAAGTATGTCCCACTTCATGAGCGGACAACTGGCGGATGCGCGCCAGTGCCATATCCATTGCCGCTTGTTTATCGCCTTCTTTGCCATAGACACCCGTCAAGGCATTGGCAATCAACAGATCCTGACGAACACGTAATGAACCAAGAGTGACATGCCCTTTGATGATCTCACCGGTACGTGGATCAGCCATCGCCATGCCATAAGACCAGCCGCGAGTCGCACGATGCACCCATTGAATCACGTTGTAGCGCACATCCATCGGGTCGGCATCAGCAGGCAAATCTCGAACTTCATAGGCACCTTCCAGACCAATCGCATAAAACGCCTGCTCCCACCAGCGAGCACCTTCTAGCAAGGCGGTTCGAACGGGTTCAGGCGCACCTGGATCAAGGTAATAAATGATTGGTTTTATGTTGCCGTCTTTATCGCGCTCAATGCGATGGCGATAAATCAATTTCTTTTCAATCGGCTGGTCAATGGGTGAAGCATAATCGGCATAAGTTAATTCAAAGAATCCGCTTTTCGGATGGAAAACACGAGGCTGATACTTGTCATCAGGCAATGCCACAAAAGATACATGCTGATGAACAGTGATGGCTTCAGGGGTTGGCACAACCTGTTTTACATAATTACCTGCAGCAGAACCCTTAAAGGTCAGCACGCTTTCGAACAACGTATTCTTGGGGAAATTTTTGACCTTATCAGCTACCAGTGCAGAACGACTGCCATCAATACCGAAGCTGCCCTGATTGGTTGCTTTCAGCCGCTCGCTGACACCATGCAGATCCTGTTGCAGGAAAGCCGTTAAGTCGATCAGATAACGATTACCCGAACGCGCATCAATCTCAAAACCATGTAACACCGAGCTGGCAAATGCTTCATTAACCGAATTTTTTTCTGCCTGATTATCGGTATCAGCACGATAACGAGTGTTCAGGTGCTTGAGGAAAATCTTGTTACCATAACGCTCAAACTGAACCAGGCGCGACTCGCCCAATTGCCCTCGATCAAGGCCGATATCGTTCGAGCCGATACCAAAAGGCAGGCCGGTGTACATGATAAAAGGCTGTTCAAATTTATTGACTTCTAGCCACACCTTGCCTTCGTTGCTACTAACGTAAATCGGCATGAAGCCATTAACGCGACGGCTTTTGTTTTCAATTTCAGACCAGCTTGCAGCGTTGGCGGTTATCATCACCGCCAATAAACAAACTCCCCCAATCAGACCTTGAACAGCTTTTAACATGGGCTTATTTCCCTACCTGATAAAAAAACGTTTAATTAAATTCTTATAGCGCCTTATTAAAATACAAACTATTGATGTAAGGGCGCATCGAGCCTAGCCAGTAACCCCGGAAGTTAGGGTTATCACTAAACATAATGATACTGCCACGCCCGAACCTTTGTGCCAAGATTGCTGGCGTATTTTTGATGCGATCGACATTGGTTTGTGACGAATACCCCGCAATCAGCGGACTTTCGGTATAAGTAGCCACCGTAACAAAATCTTTTGTTGCTGGTTTAAAGACCATGGTCCCAGCCTTGGTGAAAGCTAGCTTGTCCAGCTCCAGACCAAAAGCCAGCGGATGACTGTTATCCAGATCCGCTTCATATATGGCACCGCCGATGATATGTTCAGCGCGTGCATCGTCTCGCTCCGAAAATGGTCGCTGCTGATTATCTGATACTTCGGGTTCCAATAACTCAAAGTCCACCAGCCCCTGCTCGACCAACCATTGGTTAGCACCACGCGAAGCAACAATTGAGCCACCCTTACTCAGCCATGATTTAAGGTATTCCAGTTCTTCTGGTTCAAGTGCTGGGTAACGGCCACTGACCATTAATAGATGAGTGTAATCTGATAAATCAATCTCACCCAGATCTTTGCCATACTGCATGGAAACCGGCAATTCCAGGCGCGTATCCAGCAAGTGCCAGACCTCACCAGCTTCATAAGAATAAACACCATCACCAATCAACAATAATGGTTTCGGTATCTCCAGATCGCTCACATTAGGACTACCCAGATCAGCACCCTGCCCACTATAACCTGAGTCAACGCCATAAACGGTTAGCCCCAGATCTGACAACTTATTATTGACCTGCTCGATCAGCTCATCACGCTCAGCCGCTTCTGCAGGCAGTGGCACGGTAAAGGTGCCAGCCATAAATTCATGCGGCTCACCATTAACCGGCAAGCTTGAGCCTTTTTCCAATAGCTTCACATCAATGTCAGCACCGAGCAGTCGTGTCAATGCGGTGGCCGCGCGGAAGTCCTGCCATTCCACTAATAATGCCACCGGACTATCACTACCGACATAGTCGCTACCTGAGGCAAGCTCAACGGATTCGAGCGGCAATCTCTGCAACTCATCTTTATTCAAATGGTGGTAATCCAGATTGAAGGCTAACGGGAAAGTCCAGGCCGACACGTCATAAAAGGTGTTATCGGTAAACTCAGTGCGGGTTTCAAACATCGCTTTGATCAGGCCATACTGTTGCTGTTTGAAATTGACCACATAGGAAGTTTTCGCCGGCCACTCTCTGCCTGCGATTTTTCTAGGACCCGCCAATTGCTCAACTTCAATTTGATGGCTGTTTAGAATGCGTAGAAACTCTTTGATACGACCTTGATCGTCAGAACTGAAAATCACACCTTTTTCCAAATCACTGCTGGCTTTAGCTGGCCACTGCTGGAAGAAATCTCTTTGGTAGTCCAGCAACTCCTCACTTAGCTCAAGTGCAGCCTGTAAGGTTGAAAATGAGGTTGTTGCTTGATTTCGAATGGAAAATGGAAAGCTGACATTGCCATTAACCGACTCCTGCAAATGACCGCGCGAACTGGCCTGCTCGAACAGGATGCCTATTCCGCCATTGATATCAGGGAAGGTTGAGCCCTTGCCATAGTAGAAGTCATCAAAGCTTTCCTGACTGTAATAGCGTGAACCAATCGCATCGAGTGCTTTGGCGTGATAGCGACCGATTTTTTCGGTTAATTCAAAGTTTAATTCAGACGTTAAAGGATTCTGACGCGTTGGTACGCCGGGCTGGAAGAAAAAGGTGGAATTAGTACCCATCTCATGAAAATCACCAACAATATGCGGACGCCATTCATAAAAATGCTTAATACGCGCCTGGCTTTCAGGATGTTGCAACAGCAACCAGTCACGATTCAAATCGAACCAGTAATGGTTGGTACGCCCCATTGGCCAAGCTTCATTGTGCTCAATCGATTCTGAGTCTGCAACCAGCTGCTTACCTTTATAGCGATTTGCCCAGCCCGCAAAGCGATCCATACCATCGGGATTTAACATCGGATCAATCATCACAATGGTGTTATTTAATAACTCCTGAACCCACGCCTCTTCAGAAGCCGCTAAACGATAGGCTACCAACAAGGCCGCATTAGTACCGCTCGGCTCATTGCCATGCACCGAATAACCAAGCCATACAATGGCCGGCCCCTGATACTCAGTTAAGCTTTTACGTTGTTCTTTAATCTCATCTAGACGCGCAAGGTTCTCAGGCGATGAAATATAAGCAGTGATTAAAGGACGATTCTCATGAGTACGACCGATTTCCGCCACATTAACCCGATCGGAGCTTTCGGCTAAAGCCTTAAAGAACGAAACCGATTGGTCAGGACGAACGTGCCACTCACCGACAGGATTGCCAAGCACTTGATTCGGCGTTGTCACACCGCCAATAAAATCAATATCTTGGTTAAAGTAGTAGTCAAAAGAAGTATTACTTTCTTGTGATAGAGTAGCCTGTGAAAGACTGGCAGAAACAGCAAAAACAGTAGCAAGCAGTAAATGTTTCATAAGACTGAGTTTTTCGTGGTTTTCTCCATTCTATAGGTTGTAAATTTAGCTGCAAGCCCAATCATAGGTTATAATAGAACCCATCAAAGCAACATGCTAAGGCATTGAACGATATTATGATTACTATTTCAGAAGCTGCTCAAGAGCATTTTCGCCGTTTACTAGCCGGTCAGGAAGAGCCTGATACCGGCATTCGTGTATTTGTGGTCAACCCGGGCACCAGCCACGCAGAGTGTGGCGTTTCCTACTGCCCACCAGATGCTGTCGAAGACACCGACACAGAATTGAAGTTTGATGGATTTTCAGCATTTATCGACGAAGATAGCGCTCCTTATTTAGAAGAAGCCGAAATTGACTACTCGAAAGAACAAACCGGTGGTCAGTTAACGCTAAAAGCACCCAACGCTAAAGCGCGTAAAGTTGACGACGACGCACCAGCTACCGATCGCATTCGTTACTACCTAGAATCAGAGATCAACCCTGAGCTTGCCAACCACGGTGGCCAGGTATCACTGGTTGAATTCACTCAAAGCGGTATCGCCGTTCTACAATTCGGTGGCGGCTGCCAGGGCTGCGGTATGGTCGACGTCACATTGAAAGAAGGTATTGAGAAAACCCTGATTGAACGTGTTCCAGAAGTGAAAGGCGTTAAAGACGTCACCGAACACGCAGAGGGTGAGAATCCTTATTACTAAACCGGTAATCAATCACCATTAAAAGAAAAGGCGCTTTAAGCGCCTTTTTCGTATCCGATAGCTTTTATAACATTCTGTTTTCTATCTTCGTGGTAAGTAGAAAGTACCTCATCGCACTCTAATAGAATCTTTTTCTTTTCCTCTTGAGTCATATCTCTAGTTATATGGTTTAATAACTTTGGATTGAACCACATGATACTAATAGGGAAGGCACCATAGCAGCGATTGTCACCTATGGAATACACAGGCTGCGCTCCTCTCCATAACAGCAAATCAACTTGCCACTCCGAGTATGGCTTAGGGGTATCATCAAATCGACCTGGCCCTGATTCACGTGCGATTTTCTCTAACTTCCAGTTCGGATTGAAAAGATACGCAGGGACATCAGTTAACCACAATAAAAAAATAAACAACATAAAAACCATACGGGCAATTCGATTCGAATCTTTTTTTGTGTAGATATCAATATTTTTCAGGTTTTGCTGCGCCTCATAAACAGCATCACTATTGACCACTAATGTTTCACTAACACTGGAAAACATCCCTAAATCGGTAGTGTTTACATTGTTATTTTTCTTTATTGATTCAATATACTCAGTTAAGACTTCCCCTGATAATTTCCCGAGATGCTCCTTAGCAATTGTCACATCTCTTGCATATGACCACAGGCTCGATTCAACATCATTATCTTTGTTGTTTCTACCAACAAACAGCCCCAAAACATTTCCGTTCTGAACAAAACAAACGCCAATAACAAACCCCACATAGGTTCCTACTAATACGTCAACTTCATCCGCTAATATCCAGGCCTCAAGTTTGTCTCTCGAGTATTGCTCCAGAAGTTGCTGGATTTGCTCATCATCACACTTTAATCTTCTAATAACACCTTCAGTTAAAACCCTTATTTCTGAAAGGTCGCCTTCCTTTGCAGGCCTATATTTGAATGCCAACATCAAACTAATCCCGTTTATTTAATCAAATTATCATGCAGTAGTTGCAAAACTTTTAATGCATCATCATCGTTCACCAGAAATGATAAATGATGATCACCGGTGGCGTGGCTGAGTAATAACCATTGCTCAGGAAGGTCTGCATCAATTTGCAATAAGTGCCATAGTGCCTGGCTTGCTTCACAGCCAATTAGGGTGAGCATGGCGCTGTGTGAAGTGAAAACGCTACGGCATACTTCGGCTAATTTCTCAGACAGTTTCTGCAAAATAGAATCTGAATAAATACTGTTGTTGGTTTCTATCGCCATAACCAATGAGTTTTTAGTTGAGGCCATTAATTCACTGCTCAAACCAAACTCATTAATAATAGTAAATACTTTTTGCAAGGTATCAGGCTGCTGCCCTCTTCTTCCTAACAATAAAGTAATGATCGGGATTTGCTGCTTTAGAGCTATCGCTTTGACCCACTTGGACGGTTCATAGTCGCTGGTGATCAATGTTCCTGATTCATCGGGTTTATGGGTATTACGAATTTCGATGGGAATATTGTAGGCCATGACCGCACTTAGGCATCTTGGGTGCAGCACTTTCGCGCCAGATTCGGCCATGTCGAAGGCTTCGTTATAGCTAATCGCTTCAAGTTTTTTAGCGCTACTGATTTTGTTTGGATCGGTGCTGAACATGCCTGCTACATCAGTCCAGATTTCCAATTTATCGGCCTGCAACAAGGCTGCAAAATAGGCCGCAGAAGTATCCGAACCTTCGCGTCCCAGCAGTACCGTCTGCGCTTCTTCATTTGAAGCTATGAATCCCTGACTTAATATCACATCTGCGTCATTGCCCCATTGATTGGCCAGTCCCTGATTCGGTCTTGGGTGACAGACAGCGTTTAAGAATCGATCATTTTCATTTTGATGATGATTTGATTCTGAGGTTAATATTTGGCGGGCATCTAGCCACTCAACTCGATGATCTTCTGCTAACACTTTGCGTAGAAATTCTGCACCAAGTACTGAAGATAATAATTCACCATGCGACACGACCTGCGCTCTGTCCATTGCGGTCAGTTTTTCTTTATGGCGAATATCAGCGATAGCGATTTGCAGTGAGTCAAACCAGGGATCTAGCAAGGTGGCATCAACTTCCAATTCATGGGCCATCGCTTTGTGTTTGTTTAACAGTTGGTTTAAGGCATCGTCACTTTCATCGGTGACCGCAAGTTGCGCAATAGCTTCCAGCTCATTGGTAACATTCTTAAATGCCGAATGAATGACGGCCACTTTTTTGCCATTCTCAATATTACTTTTAACAATCGAGGCGATGTTGTCCCAGTCGGTTTGACTGGAAACACTGGAGCCGCCAAATTTTAATACCACCCAGGAATGTGTTTGGTTTGTCATGATTTATCCAATGAATCGTTTTTTATACATTTATTGAAGTTAGTATTGAAAGTCAGTATTGAAGGTCAATGTTATTCGATAAGCTGGTAACGATTGCCGCAGTATGGACAACTGGCACGGCCTTCTTTGTCAAACGCCATGAATACACGAGGATGCTGATTCCATAAAGTCTGATCAGGCATTGGGCAATGCAATGGTAAATCACTGTCTTTCACCTTAATCACTTCCTGTTTTTTAACAGACTGCTTGGCCACCTGCTCACTCATAACCGGCTCCTATGCTTGGTTCTTTTCTCTGTTCATTCTACATCGCTGTGCTTAAATGTCGATTGCCACAACTCAACGATTTCCTGGCGCTGCTCGCTTAGTTCTTCTTTGGGAAGTAATGCTGGCTGATTCTGCAGTGCTCTGGCATTGGCTATATCCCGCAACAGACGATAGTTTTCCATCATGCAGTCACGAGTCGCTTTTTCCAGCAGACCTTTTTCAGACAAAAGCTGCAGCCAGTCAACATTGTTAAAAGGTAATTCTTTAACTGAACACTGTTCCAGCAGTTGTTTCGAATATTTCAGCGCCCAGAACTGCACCAGAAATTCTATATCAACCAGGCCGCCATGGCCTTGCTTAATATCCCAAAGTCGTGCATCTGTCTTATCAAGATTATCACGCATCTTTTGCCGCATTTCAGTAACGTCTTTGGATAACTGGTCACGTTTATCGCAGCTCAAGACTTTATTGCGTAACTCCAGATAACTACCTTTCAAGCTGATATCCCCAGCGACTGGTCGCGCTCTAACCAATGCCTGATGCTCCCAGGTCCAGGCCTCGCCAAGCTGATACTTTTCAAAAGCATCAATATGACTGACCAGCATGCCAGCCCTGCCTGATGGACGTAAGCGGGTATCCACTTCGTACATGATACCCTGCTGTGTCCGGGTACCCAGATAATGCACCAGACGCTGTGCCAGTCTGGTATAAAACTGATGCAACTCCAGTGGCTTACCCTGCTCGCTTGTAATCTGGGTCAAGGCGTCAGGCTCTCCCTGATATAAAAACACCAGATCCAGATCTGAGCCATAACCCAACTCATCACCACCGAGTTTGCCGTAGCCCAACACCAAAAAATCAGTGACCAGATCGCCAGCATCCTGCCGCGGTTTGCCATGCTTTGCTGTCAGCTCATTCCAGGCCAGCTGCAGCAGATATTCCATAATCACTTCAGCAAGATCGGTTAGTTGTTGCGACACTTCGCTGATATCAAAGCGACGAGTCAGATCGCCGGCAGCAATTTTAAACTGGCTGGATTGTTTGAACCGACTCAAGGCCAACAACTGCTCTTCGGTCTGATTCATTTCGATGCGCATCATGGCCTGTTGCAACTGATTGGCCAGATTGTCTTTGCTTAACTGCTTGCCGAAATTACTGGGGAACAGGAGTTCGTCCAGTAGCGAAGGGTAAATCGCTAACTGACGTGCCAACCAGCTGGAACGAGAAACCAGTTGCACCAGAAATTCCAACACAGGAATATTCTCAGCGAGCATTTCAAAATAAGCTGTTCGTCGGCCAATACCCTGCAACACTTCTAAACTTCGGAGCAGGGTTTTATCCGTATCTTTCTGCTTGCTGGCCTGGATGACCAAGTGAGGAAGAAGCTGCTCCAGGCGGGCAAAACCTCTGGCACCAATTTTGCGTTCGGAAAACTCTTGCCTGAAATTTTGCAGTTCCTTTAGTGTCTCTTCGGATAAATAGTACTGCTCTAAAATTTTTGTTTGTTGTTCGCTATCAAGCTGTCCCTGCAATAGCTGCTCAAGAACCGGAATGGCATCATTATGGCCGCGCTCATCTTTAGGGTCATGAAATAATCCCTTAAAGAATTCAGACACCAGCTGCTGATGTTGCTCCAAATCTTTTTCGACAGTTACCCAGTCTGGATAGCCCATGAGCAGTGCAATTTTTTGCTGCTCTTCATCGCTATCAGGCAGATCTTGAGTTTGTTTATCGGCATAAATTTGCAGGCTGTTTTCCAGCTTGCGCAGAAACTCGTAGGCACTTTTCAGCCCGGTTGCATCCTGCTCTTTGAGCAAACCCTGTTGCACCAGGGCTTCGAGAGCCTGCCACCAGTTTTTGGCCTGTAACTGTGGATGACGACCGCCGCTGATAAGCTGCAAACTTTGTACAATAAATTCCAGCTCACGAATGCCGCCATCGCCCAGCTTGATATTGTTCTGTGCATCTTTGCGCAACAACTCGGCAGTGATTTTCTGCTTTAACTGACGAATCGACTCCAGCACACTGAAATCAATATACCGCCTAAAACTGAAGGGTCGAATGATATTAACCAGCTGTTCTCGGAAATGAGGATGAGCCTGCAAAATCCGGGCCTTAATCATGGCAAAGCGCTCCCACTCACGCCCCTGCTCCAGATAGTAATCCTGCAATGCATTAAAATTAGCGACCAACGCACCACTTTGCCCATAAGGCCGTAAACGCATATCCACCCGATAGACAAAGCCATCCGCAGTGTTATCCGACAGCAGACTGATCAGCTTCTGGCCATGACGCATGAAAAACATCTGATTCTCAATCGACTTACGCTGGCCCTCACCAATCCGCGTCTCACCATCTTCCGGAAACCCGAAAATCAGATCCACATCCGAGGAAAAATTGAGCTCTTCACCACCCAGCTTGCCCATCGCCAATACCAGCAAGTGTTGCTCTTCCCCTGTTGCCGAAACCGGCACGCCATACTGCTGGCAGGTTTGATAATAACTCCAGTCCTGCGCACAGTTGATCAGCTGTTCAGCCAGCACCGATTGCAGATAACAGATTTGACGTATCGGCAGCTGTTGCAAAATATCCGCCACCGCAATCTGCATCGACCAATAATGGCGTTGATGGCGCAAAAACTGCTTTACTTCATATTCTGGCCAATTGACGTCCAGCTTTTCCTGAATACTCAAAATATTGGCAGACAGATTGCTCAAGTCAGTAGCCAAAGCCTCCACCAACCATTGTGGCTGGCGTTTCGCCCACTGAAACAGATAGTCGCTACCAGATAACACCCTTGCCACCTGCTCCATATCGCCAGAATAGGCCGTGCCCAGAGCTTCTAGCCATTGCGACTTTCTTTGCTCTGCTTCAGATTGTAGGGATTCCGGAATTGGTGCTATCTGCATCATGGATGATTCAACTTGTGTCTTAGTTTCAAGTGATTATTGACTTTGCGCCAGTTATGCTAACGTATCTGTGCCGATTTAAGCTATTGATGTTGTACGATTTATTACATTTTAATGCAAACTAATAATTTATCACCCAGACAAACATTGATAGGATAGGTCGATAACAATGAATAAGGAGCATCTTAAATGGGTACTATCATCACTTTAGTCATCATCGTCGCGCTAATCCTGTTTATAGTCGGGATATACAACAAGCTGGTCAGTCTGCGTAATCGCTTTAAAAATGCCTACGCGCAAATCGACGTCCAACTTAACCGTCGTTATGACCTTATCCCCAATCTGGTTGAAACAGCTAAAGGCTACATGAAACATGAGCGCGAAACTCTGGAAGCGGTCATTAACGCCCGTAACACAGCAGTTTCAGCCAATCAGGCCGCAGCCGACCACCCTGAAGATCCGAATGCCATCAAGAATTTGAATCATGCTGAAGGTCAATTAACTGGTGCATTGGGCCGCTTATTTGCCTTATCGGAAAACTACCCGGATCTGAAAGCCAACCAGAATATGGCTCAATTGATGGAAGAATTAAGCACCACCGAGAACAAAATCGCATTCGCGCGCCAGGCATACAATGACGCGGTCATGCAATACAACACTTATCGCGAGCAAGTTCCTAATAACTTTATCGCTAACCCATTTGGCTTCCAGGAAGCAGAATTGTTTGAAGTTGAAGATGAGCAGGTCAGAGAAAACGTTAAAGTTTCTTTTGACTAAGCCTTAAGTTTTCATCAACCGATAAGCAATAACAAGAATGGATTTTTTTGAGCATCAAGAAGTAGCCAGGAAGAAAACCCGGCTACTTGTCTTTTACTTTCTGATGGCTGTGATTTTAATTGTCGCAGCCCTTAATTTTATTGGTTTCCTACTGATCCGGTCACAGTCACCACCAGAAGATCTGTTCACTGTTAGTGACTGGTTCCAGCACTCCTGGTTTTATGCCGTGACCATTGGCACTCTGCTGTTAATTCTGCTTGGTTCTCTGTTCCGCTGGTTTCAGCTGAGCGCGGGTGGCAAAGCCGTAGCTTCGATGGTCAACGCCCGCGAGGTCCTGCCTGATACCAATGACATGCTGGAAAGACGCTTGCTCAATGTGGTGGAAGAAATGTCCATCGCCTCTGGGACCTCGGTTCCGACGGTCTACGTTATGGACGAAGAAGATTCGATCAATGCCTTTGTGGCAGGTCTGGAAACCAGTGATACGGTGCTGGTTGTTACTCGCGGTGCTCTGGAAAACCTGACTCGTCAGGAACTACAGGGCGTGGTTGCGCATGAATACAGTCATATTTTTAATTCCGATATGCGCATCAATGTACGACTGATTGCAGTACTTGCCGGTATTCTGCTGTTAGGTCAGGCAGGTTATTTTGTCATGCGCTACATTCGATACGGCAATATTCGTAGCAGCAGTAAGGACAGTGGTAGTGCCGTAGTAGCCGTATTTGTGATTGGCCTGTCGCTATTCGTAATTGGCTATATTGGCCTCTTCTTTGGTCGACTGATTAAAGCTGCTATTTCTCGCCAACGTGAATTTCTGGCGGATGCTTCTGCGGTGCAATACGCACGCGATAACGAAGGTCTGGCCGGTGCCTTTATCAAAATAAAGCAACAAGGCTCCTTACTGAAAAATTCACATGCCGAAGAAACCAGCCACATGTGTATTTCCGAACCCATCAAGCTGAACTTAAGCGGCCTTGCCTCGCACCCTCCGATTGAAAAACGCCTGACCGCCATCATGCCTGGCTGGCGTAACCTTGCTAAACAGATTGAAGAACAGCGATTGCGTGAAATGGCGCAGCAACAGGAACACGCTGATATCGAATTGGAAAAAGAAACTAAGTCATCTATGGATTTTGGCTTTGACGCCATTATTGACACCATAGGTCAACCAACAACCCTGCATCAACATGCTGCGGGCGCCCTGCTTCTGGCGTTACCCGAAGTGATTCGTCAGGCAGCACATAGCCATCACTCTAATAATCACGCCATGCATCTGGCCCTCGCTTTATTGTTAAGCGATGATCACCAAGTATCCGAACCGGTATTGAATTTAATTGCTGAGAAAACCAGTCAGAAAGACGCTGATCAGGTTCTTGAGCTAGCCCAACATATCACCAAGGAACAACGCCATTTACGTCTGGCCATTCTAGATATTTCTATACCGAGTCTACGTCGATTAAGCGCTACCGAGCGCAAAGGCTTTCTCAGCTTATTACGACAAGCTATTCATCTGGATAGTCACATATCTGAGTTTGAGTATGTGCTGTATTCGATCTTGCAAAAAAACCTCAGTGACAGCGGGCAAGGACCAAGCAATAGCATCAAGAGATTTAATGCGGTTACTCATGAGATCGAAGTGATTCTTTCCGCCACTATCCACAGCACAGGGCAAAGTGACGAAGACAAAAAAGCGCTGTATTCAAAACTGATTCAACCTTTTGTCAAAGACCCGTCACCATTGCTTGATAAGACCTTTGACGCTGAATCCTTCCACCAGGCATTGAAGCGCCTCAATCAATTAACGCCAATGCTGAAAAAGCCATTGATACAAGCACTCGAAGATGCAGTGACCCATGATGGCAAAGTGAATCCTCGTGAAATTGAATTACTGCGTGCAATTGCTGAGTGTTTGAACTGCCCTATTCCACCGATATTGGAACAAGCGCAGGAGAAGCTGGTAAAGAAAAATACTCAGAGCATGTCAGCAAATTAAAGTACTAATGTATGAGCATTACTATTTTAGCTTTAGCAAAGTCATTTCAAGCCGGAAGGTTAAACGCAGATGAATTCTCAAATGCGTATGTGGAGCTTTGGAAGTTTGAAGGAAAGGAAGGACTATTAAGCCTAGATGACGAACTTTTAAGTGAATGTCTATCTAGTATTTTTTGCTTAGCAGATTTATATAACTCAAGTCCTTTCCGACAAGGCTATGAGTTAAATGAAATTCAGCTTAAGAAAAAAGTTTCCGATTTATTAGCAGCTTTAGATTTCTAGTGTGTGTAACGTATGATTATAGGAAATATAAAGAATTTAGCCTTTGAACTAAAAAGCATTAATGAAATGATAAATGTTGAGGTTTGGATCGCAGGTTTCAATGTTAGTTCTGATGATACAAATGCATATGGTAAACAATTCATGCATTATTTGAATTTAGAACGAGAGAAATTAGAAGAAAGTTTTGACCGAAAGATTACTGACTATTTAAACTCTTTAACTCTAGAAGAGTGCGCATGTAAATTACTTGCATATAACTTGGGAAACTCTAACTGTGATCAAGAATTGGATGAAATCAATCTAAGGTGCAGAATTCTAGAGCTTGGCCCTACAACGGATCATTTATGTTGTTTTTTAATTCCATATAAAAATGAATTTTTTTTGCAATGCTTTATTTTTGAGGCTAAGTATGAAAACACAAAAAATGTAAAGTGGCTTTGCCGTAAAGTTATTCTAAAAGAAATAACATCTGCAATTGAGCAAACCATAGATGAAATTAGAATTATAGTTTAATTTGACTTACTATTTTTGACAGACTGTATTCATTGATATACAGCCTTCAGTCTAAACAACTAATTCCAATAAGGATTTTCTTCTAACGCTCTGGTACGCATAGTGACCAAGGCATCAAGAATGTCTTTCTCGGTACGTTCCAAACGCTCATCCACACGGTCTTCGGTTTTCAGTGCGCGGCGAATAAATTCGAGCTGTTTGAAGAGCTCAATGCTCGCAACAAGATCGACCCATCTTTGGCGGTAGGCTTTGCGTTTTTTGTTTTCAAACAAACTGCCAAAGAATAAGCCAATATCGAGAGTTCGATACATTCTTGGCAGGTAAGCAAGGTAGTCGTTTTCGGTAAGTTCTTCTTTACCGGTTAGATGACGCTTAATATCAAACAGCTGATGCTGTAACTGGCGGATGGCGAATGGGAAAATTTCTTTTTTCAGGCGTTGAGTGCCACCATTACTGAAAGCCTGGCGCCACTCTTTTAAATATAGCCAGCGTGAAAAATGGAGTAGCTTGAGGTTATAAGATGCGGATTTTAAATATTCGGTGAACTGACTGCCTTCACGTTTAAATGCTCTTCTCAAACCTTTTTCAAAGTCTGTTAGCTCTTCATAAGTAAAACCATACAGTTTGCCGTTATTGAGCCAATTGATTTCCTGGGCGACTTTAAGGAGCTTGGCAAAATTCTTGGTGATCTCACGCCAGTCACTACGCAGGCTACTTAGAGCATGACGAGGAATCATAGGCGCAAACACCGAGTACATGTGTTGCATAAACATCAGCGCACGATTGAGCTGCAGAACATTATCAATCGTTACTTCGCGTTTGATCTGTTTGATGTAATACTGCCAATGACCGAGGCCAGTATGTGCAATGGTTTCAAAAGCTGCTTCAGCTGAAGATTTAGCGGTTAACTCAACAACTCTTAGCTGTCTTAGGTAAGGAGAAGGCTTTTGACACAGGCTGTAGCCACGCTCTGCTTTACTGGCGCTGTCTAACACCAAGTCAAACTTTTCGATTAATTCCTGACACAGACTGAATAATGCTGAGGGTTCGCCTTCTTTAAGCTCAAGCTCTACTTCGCAGATATCAAGCTTATGGTCTTTACAACGAATTGAGCCGACATCCAGCGCGATTTCTATCTGGCTTTCGCCTTCTTTGACAAAGATCTGACGTCTTAAAAAGTCGGTGTTAAAGGCTGGCTGAACAGGCCCATCTTCTTCTTCGGCCTCTTCCAGCAGAATCATTAGATATGGTTCGTCGACCGCCTGCAGGTCTAATTGATTAGAAGTGAGTTCGATCTCAGATTCATTGCGTTGAAACAGACCACCGACTACTCGACCGGCAGATTTAACAGATTGGATGAATTTATCACCGTCTCGACGGATTCTCAGCCCGATTTCCATCTCTCTGAGTTTGTGGTTCTCGGTGTCGAAATAGGTGTTGGCCAGCTGCTTTTCCTGCCACTCACTGCTCTCCGAGAATCGTTCGCTAACCCATTGTTTTATATCGCTAATCTTGTCGGGCGTCGCTGATAGTTTTATTTCTATTTCGATCGACATGCCTTATGTTCTACTCAGTTTCGTTTGAGTCATTCACCGCAGTTTACAGCGCGAATTGAGAATTGCCAATCGTTAAGTCTGGTATGCGAGTGCTCGCTTGCTTATAATGTGCACCTTTACTTGTTGGCCCAGACAATCCATTGGGGGATACATGGCTAATTCGATTCTTGACCTTTTTGCGTCATCACCTATACGTCCTATGCAGGATCACATGGAAAAGGTTCATGAGTGTGCTTCTGAACTGAAAAACTTTTTCCAAGCCACTATTGAGGGCGACTGGGATAAGGCAGACCAGCTTCGAACTCGCATCCGTGAACTGGAAAACGAAGCGGATGACTTAAAGCATGACCTGCGCATGCACCTTCCTAAAGGCCTCTTCCTACCTGTAGCTCGTACCGACCTTCTCGCCCTTCTTAGTAAACAAGACAAAATTGCCAATATCGCTCGCGATATTTCAGGGCTTGTTTTTGGTCGTAAGATGCAGTTTCCATCGAATGTTAATGATGACCTGATGGGCCTGATTCAGCGCTCATTGGACGCTTCAGCACAAGCGTTTAAAGCCATCAACGAACTGGATGAATTATTGGCAACCGGCTTTAGAGGCCGCGAAGCCAGTCTGGTCGAAGAGATGATTGATCAGTTAGACATGATCGAAAACGATACAGACGACTTACAACGTGAATTACTGTTCAAGATTTTTGAGCAGGAAAACGAACTACCCCCTGTACAGGTTATGTTTATGTATAAGGTAGTACAACAAATCGGTGATTTAGCTGACAGCGCTCAAAGCGTCGGTTCACGCCTTGAAATGATGATAGCTCGATAAACCGGGGGGCAAGTTGTGGATTTTATATTACAAAATGCAGATACCTTTATCTGGATAGCGGTAGCATTTGGTTTTTTAATGGCGTTTGGTATTGGTGCCAATGATGTTGCCAATGCTATGGGAACATCGGTTGGAGCCAAAGCTTTAACCCTGAAACAGGCCATTTTTGTTGCTGCCATCTTCGAATTTGCCGGTGCTTACCTGGCTGGCGGCGAAGTGACCCAGACCATTCGTAAAGGCATTATTGACTCAGCATATTTTGAAGGTGCGCCTGACTTGCTGATTCTGGGCATGATGTCTTCATTATTGGCAGCGGGTATCTGGTTGGTATTAGCCTCTAGACTTGGCTGGCCAGTTTCGACGACTCACTCCATCATTGGTGCGATAGTCGGTTTTGCTGCAGTTGGCGTGAGTGTTGATGCGGTAAGCTGGAGTAAAGTCGGCTCTATCGTCGGTAGCTGGGTAGTAACACCATTCATTGCCGGTGTTATCGCCTTCCTTATTGTTCTCAGTGTACAAAAGCTGATTCTCAACACTGACAATCCGTTCCAGATGGCTAAGCGTTATGTGCCTTTCTATATGTTCCTGGCTGGTTTTGTGATTGCGCTGGTAACAATCATGAAAGGCTTAAAGCATGTCTTTAAAGACAAAGACATTACCTTAAGCCTCGGCGAAGTCTATCTTATCGCAATTGGAGTAGGTGCCATTATTGCAATCATTGGTGCGCTCTTTATTAGTCGAATCAAGCTGGAAGAAGAAGCCGATAAAGACTATCACTTTGCCAGCGTTGAGAAAGTATTCGCTGTCTTAATGATTGTGACCGCCTGTGGTATGGCTTTTGCTCACGGCTCAAACGACGTTGCGAACGCGATTGGTCCATTGGCAGCGGTTGTCAGCGTGATTCAAAGTGGCGGTGAAATTGGTGCCAAGGCAACCGTAGACCCACGCATTTTGCTGGTCGGTGCTATCGGTATTGTGATTGGTCTAATTGTTCTGGGTAGCCGCGTAATGGCCACCATCGGCAAAAAGATTACTCACCTGACTCCGAGTCGCGGTTTTGCGGCCGAATTGGCGGCAGCTTCAACGGTTATTATCGCCAGTGGCGCAGGCCTGCCAATTTCCACCACGCAAACTCTTGTAGGTGCGGTATTAGGTGTTGGTATGGCGCGCGGTATCGCAGCTCTGAATCTGGGTGTTGTTCGTAACATCTTTGTATCATGGGTTGTTACGCTACCAGCCGGTGCGATTCTATCCGTGATCTTCTTCTTTATATTTAAAGCACTATTTACTGCCTAATAAGGTAAACAAATATGTTAACTGTCTGATTTGCTAGCCAGTTAACAGACTTTAAAAGATGGCTTTAGGTCTTTTTAATCAATGACTTAAGGCCATTTTTTTATACCCTCATAAAACACCCCAAACAATCTGCACATTAGTCTTAACCACAACCCTTCCCCCATTCTTTGACCTGCTATATACTTGCCCCTTTATTTACGATTAAGCTCAAAATTTAACCGTTAGGATAGTGTATGTTTCGTCTACTTTTAGTGTTTTTACTGCTGACCACAAGCCAGTTTGCACAAGCAGCTGATCCAGCTCAAAACACAGCCGCTCAAAGCAACTATTATGTGTCCGATGATATCGGTGTCATTATGCGTAGCGGCCCGACCAATCGTTATCGAGTCATTGGTCGTTTAATGGCCGGAACCCCTATCGAAGTTTTAGCCACCGATACTGAAAACGACAGTAGCCAGGTGCGCACCGCCGATGGTGATGAAGGCTGGATTCAAAGCCAATACATTACCGATCAGCCAACGGTGCAGGCTTTGTATGCAGAGCTGCAAATTGAGCATGACGCCCTGAAACAGGAATTGGCTCAGACCAAACAGCAGATCGCTGACAAAGAGAATGTGATTGCGCTGAATGATCAGCTGCAACAGCAGGTTTCCGAACTGCAAAACGAGTCGGACAAACTTCGCCAACAAAACGAACTGTTAAAGGATCGTTTTCACAGCGATGTGTTTTACGCAGGCGCATTAGTCCTGCTAGTGGGCATGCTAATCAGCTGGGTATTATCCCGCTTTAGCATGAAACGCCGTCAGCGCTCCGGTTGGCGTTGACGTTTTCAGGTGGTACTTTGCAATCCTCGGATC
Organism: Kangiella sp.; assembly: GCA_048268505.1. Classification (GTDB taxonomy): domain Bacteria; phylum Pseudomonadota; class Gammaproteobacteria; order Enterobacterales; family Kangiellaceae; genus Kangiella. The sequence continues at coordinate 136,436 of JBLWVK010000004.1, forward strand.
TGTAAAAGTACATTGTTATTAGGTAATTGCCGTAATGTTTAAAGCCAGTCAAATCCTGTCAGATTCCTATCAGCAACTCTCGCTGAGCGAGTGGCAGGAAATTATCACCCAAAATTACTCTGTCGATGAATCGGGCTACTTACAAGAATTGTTAGAGCTCGCTACTCCTGACGACAAAACCGTAAATATCATTACTCATCAGGCTTCGCAACTGGTAGAAGAAATTCGCCAGAGCAGCAGGTCGCGAGAAGGTGTTGAAGCCTTTTTGCAGCAATACAGTCTGAGTACCAAGGAGGGTGTGATTCTGATGTGTCTGGCGGAAGCGCTGTTGCGTATTCCTGATGCCAATGTTGCTAATGCACTGATTCGAGACAAGCTTAGCGCTGCTGAGTGGAAAAAACATACCGGTCAAAGTGAGTCGATTCTGGTTAATGCCTCGACCTGGGGCCTGATGTTAACCGGTAAAATCGTCGACGTTGATCAGGACGGTGACGGTAAACCTGATACTTTATTAAAAGGGCTGATTGCCAAGTTTGGTGAGCCGGTGATTCGCCAGGCCATGAATCAGGCGATGCGCTTAATGGGTCGCCAGTTCGTGCTTGGCCGCAGCATCAAAGAAGCCATGAAGCGTGGCGCGAAAAGCGTTGAGAAAGGCTATACCCATTCATTTGACATGTTGGGTGAAGCCGCATATACCGCACAGGATGCTCACCGTTACTACGAAGCCTACAGCAAAGCGATTCAGGAAATTGGCCAGGTCAAAGTGAAAGATGGCCAATTAGCACCGAGTATTTCGATCAAGCTATCAGCGCTGCACCCGCGTTATGAAGTGGGTCAGAAAGATCGCGTCATGACCGAAATGGTTGAGACCTTGTTGAAGCTGGTCAAGCAGGCGCGTGAGCTGGATGTTGCAGTGACCATTGATGCCGAAGAAGCAGATCGTCTGGAACTGTCGCTGGATATTTTCGAAGCACTTTATACTTCGGAAATATGCCAGGACTGGTCTGGTCTGGGCATGGTGGTTCAGGCCTACTCAAAACGTGCACTGCCGGTTCTAGGCTGGTTGGATGCATTGGCACGCAAACACGGTCGCCGCATTCCGATCCGTCTGGTTAAAGGCGCCTACTGGGATTCAGAGATCAAATGGTCGCAACAGGCAGGCCTGAGCAACTATCCGGTATTTACCCGTAAAGCCGGTACCGATGTTTCGTATCTTGCCTGCGCGCGCTTTATCATGAGCACCAAAGATAGTTTCTACCCACAGTTTGCGACTCATAACGCGCAAACCGTTTTCAGCATTATGGAGATGGCAGGCGAACGTCGCGACTTTGAGTTCCAGCGTCTGCATGGTATGGGTGAAATTCTGTATGACAAGGTACTGGAACGCTATCCTGGTTTGAAATGCCGTATTTATGCGCCAGTGGGCAACCATAAAGATTTGCTGCCTTACCTGGTTCGCCGCCTATTGGAAAATGGTGCCAATACTTCCTTTGTTCATCAGCTGGTGGATAAAGCCACTCCGGTGATGAGCCTGGTGGAGCATCCGTGTCTTGTGCTCAAGCGTTACCCGACGCTGCACAATGATCGCATTCCATTGCCACCTCATATCTATGGTCCTGACCGCGTTAACTCAGCAGGTACTAATCTCCACATTAACAGCCAGATCGAGCCTTTTATGCAAAACGTACAACAGTATTTAGAGAATCAATGGCACGCTAAGCCCATTATTGACGGTAAAGAAATTACCACTAACGAAGAAGCCGTGTTCTGCCCTTATGACAATACTCATCAGATCGGTACTGTCCATAAGGTCAGCGAAGAGTTGGCTTTAGATGCTCTAACCATCGCTCATAAGAATTTCATCGCATGGGATATGACGCCGGTTGAACAGCGCGCCCAGATCCTTGAAAAAATTGCCGATGTGTTTGAAGAGAACGAAGCCGAGCTGATTGCTTTGTGTAGCCGTGATGGCGGCAAGACTATGCAGGATGGCATTGACGAAGTTCGTGAAGCAGTCGATTTCTGTCGCTATTACGCTAACCATGCGCGTAAGGACTTTGGCCAGGAAATTACCTTGCCGGGACCAACTGGCGAAAGTAACCACTTGTACCTTCAGGGCCGTGGTGTCTTTGCCTGTATCAGCCCATGGAACTTCCCGCTAGCCATTTTCACAGGTCAGGTAGTGGCAGCATTGGTTGCCGGTAATACCGTTCTAGCCAAGCCTGCCGATCAAACTACTTTGGTGGCTTATCGCGCGGTGCAATTGATGCATCAGGCTGGCGTTCCAGCCAGCGTACTTCAGTTTGTTCCTTGCCGTGGCTCAACCTTCGGCAAAGTGGTGCTGTCCGATATTCGCATAGCTGGTGTTGCCTTCACTGGTTCAACCTCAACGGCACAAACCATCAACCGTACTCTGGCGACTCGTGACGGCATGTTGTCGCCACTAATTGCTGAAACCGGTGGTCAGAACGCCATGATCGTGGACAGCTCTGCACTTCCTGAGCAGGTGGTTGCCGATGTCATTCAATCTGCCTTCACCAGCGCCGGTCAACGTTGTTCTGCCTTACGTGTGCTTTATGTACAGGAAGATGTTGCAGACCGTATCCTGGAAGTGCTTTCTGGTGCGATGCAGGAATTGAAGCTGGGCGACCCGACCGACTTGTCAACTGACGTTGGCCCAGTTATTGATGCGGTTGCGCGTGAGGAGTTGGCAGGCCATGTTGAGCAATTGCGCGCAACCGGCAATCTGATTGCTGAAACGCCTATGCCAGCAGGTCTTGAGAAAGGTTGCTTCCTTGCACCAACAGCCTTCTTTATCAATCATATCAATGACTTGACTCAAGAGTGGTTCGGCCCGATTCTGCATGTCATCAAATACAAATCTAAAGAGCTGGACCAGGTCATCGACCAGATCAACGGCTATGGCTTTGGTTTGACACTCGGTATCCATTCACGCAACGAAAGCACCGCGACTTACATTGATAAACGTGCACGCGTCGGTAACGTCTATATCAACCGTAACATGATTGGTGCAACCGTTGGCGTTCAGCCATTCGGTGGCCAGGGTCTTTCAGGTACTGGTCCAAAAGCAGGCGGCCCATTCTATCTGCACCGCTTTGCGACGGAACACACCCGTACCAACAACACGGCAGCAATTGGCGGTAACGCTACTCTGCTGTCGTTAGGCGATTAAGGCGTTTCAAGGTAAACTAAAGGGCATCATAGATTGATGCCCTTTTTTTATTCGCCAACTAAATGCCTGTTACGGCTACAGCTTTATGACAAACATCTCACAAGACTTTATTCAGCATATCTCGCAGCAGCTTAATGACTCGGAAGCAGTACAGGCGCTACTCGATTTTAGCCAGAAACCATTGCGCAAAAGTATTCGCATAAATTCATTACGCGCGGATAAAGACGCTTTGCTCAAAGAGTGGCAACAGGCAGGTTATCAGCTCAAACCCATCCCCTGGTGCAGTGACGGCTTCTGGATTGACGAAGAACACAAGGCATTGCCGGAAGGCTTCGGTAACTATCTGCCTCATCTGGCCGGTCAGTTTTATATTCAGGAAGCCAGTTCCATGCTGCCTGTCATGGCATTATTTGCATCCAATCCTGAGCCCAATATGGTGCTGGATGTAGCTGCAGCTCCGGGTTCGAAGACCACTCAGATTGCAGCGCAAATGAATAATCGGGGGCTGGTTCTGGCCAATGAACTGTCAGCCTCTCGCATCAAGGCGCTGTATGCCAATCTTGAAAGAACCGGCGTCAGCAATGGCGTACTTTGCCATTATGATGGACGCCAGTTCGGCGAACTGACTCCAGAAACCTTTGATGCCATTTTGCTGGATGCTCCCTGTGGCGGCGAAGGCACTGTTCGTAAAGATCCGGATGCCCTGAGCAACTGGTCGCTAGACAGTGTTCTGAGCATGTCTGAATTGCAGAAAGAACTGATCATCAGCGCTTTTAAAGCACTCAAGCCCGGCGGCACACTGGTCTATTCAACCTGCACCTTGTCGAAAGAAGAAAACCAGCTGGTGTGTCAGCATCTGCTAGACACTTATCCCGATAAGGTCTCGACTTTTTCACTTGATGCAGTATTTTCTGGCGCGGACAAGGTTGCGACCGAAGAAGGTTATCTACACGTCTACCCACACCTGTTTGACAGCGAAGGCTTCTTCGTTGCCTGCTTCAGGAAAAATGAAGCACCGATTGAAGAAGAGCTGGCGCTGGACAGTGATCTGGGTTCGCGTTTCCCTTTTACAAAACTGGCAAAAAAAGATTACAGCGAACTGGCCAAACACTGCTCAGCGCTGGGTTGGACTTTAGACTCAATCAAGCAACAGCTGTGGCAACGCGCTAATGAAATCTGGTACTTTCCGGCAGGCATCGAAAAGCTGATTGGTAAACTCCGGATGGACCGAATTGGTGTTAAACTGGCAGAAAGTCATCGTAGTGGCTTTCGCCTGCAACATCAGGCAATAACCGCCTTTGGCCCAGAGATAAGTAGGCAAACTTATGAACTCAATGACCAACAGGCTGTCGAGTATTATCAGGGGCGCGATATTTCAATCGGCAAGACAAGCGCACTGAAAAAAGGCGAAGTAGCAATCCGTTATCAAGGTGTTGTGATTGGTCTTGCTAAGAATCTGGGCAACAAACTGAAAAACTCGTTACCTCGCTACTTAGTAAATGACACGCCTTTTGCTGAACTATAATACTGTGGGGCATTGATACCTTTTGGAAACATTGATGAGACATTTAACGACTATTGTGACGAATACCAAAGCTGCCTTAATGCTGCTCTGTATTATTTTGCTGACATCTTGTCAGACCCTTACGCCAAGTGTAGATAAAAACCAACTTCCCTTATCGCCAGAAGTCACCACTGGTGAACTCAGGAATGGTATTCGTTACTATATTCATCCGAATGCCAAGCCTAAGGAACGTGCCTACATTACCTTATTGCTCAATGTCGGCTCGCTTCAGGAAGAGGATCACGAACGCGGTGCCGCCCACTTCGTCGAACACATGGCCTTTAATGGCTCAACCCATTTTAATAAAAATGATCTGGTGACCACTCTGGAAAGCCTTGGAATGAGTTTCGGATCCGATATCAATGCCTTTACCAGTTTTGATAGCACTCGCTATCATTTGGAAATCCCAACTGACGATCCGGATAACTGGTCAACCATTTCCTTGATTCTTGACGACTGGATAACAGGAATCAAATTTGAGCCGGAAGAAGTTGAAAAAGAACGCAAGGTAATACTTTCAGAAAAACGCGCTCGTAAAGGTTTAGGCGAGCGACTATCAGAAGTGCTGACACCTATCAATTTTGGCGATGCCAGACATGGTAAAAGAATGCCAATTGGTACTGATGAAACCCTGAATGCGATGACCTCAGATGATCTTAGAGCCTTCTATCAGAAGTGGTATCAGCCGCACAATATGGCGCTGATTATTACTGGTGATGTTGATCCTGAAAATGCTGTTAAATTTTTCAATAACACTATCGGCCAGATCAAACCATCCAACAGCACCAAACCTCAGGAATACCTAATCCCTGCAAAAACTGAAACTGATTTTGAAATCATAACCGATCAGGAAATTCTTAGCAGTTCTCTAAATATCCGCTATCAAACCCGTAGTGTTATCCTGGATGACTTTGATGCCCTACGCTACCGATTGCTGAATCAAATCATTGTCAGCCTTTTCAATAAGCGGATGTATGAGTTGTCTGATAGTGCAGAAAAGCCCTTTGAAAGCGCCGGTCTTGGCTATTCACAATTAGGCAATGACAAACTGTTATTCAACTTTTCAGTGACTCCTAAGGACGGTCAGTTTGAGCAGGGTTACAGTCGTCTATTTGAAGAGATCAAACGTGTTCAGCAGCATGGTTTCCTGGGATCCGAGCTTGAGCGTTATCGCAAAGAAGTGCTTAACAGCAGCTTGTTGGCTGTAGAAGATATGGACTCGATACACTCAAGTCATCTGACTGACCGATATATGTCGCACTTCCTGTATGGTGAACATTATTTCTCAACGGTTCAGCGCCATGTATTACTGGAAACTCTATTACCAACCATTAGCGCAGCAGAAGTGTCTGCCCACTTCAATCAACTAGTTTCCAATCCGCTTCATTCCACCATTGTTTACGCGCCAGTTGATGAAGCTCCCTCATCGGATTTGAAACATGAACTTTATGCACAGCTGGAGAAGCCTGTTCAAGTTGCTCCCTACGAAGAATCCGAACTTGATGCACCCTTGATGGTTGCGCTTCCCGAAAAAGGTGAGATTCTTGAGCAGTCAACTATTGAAGCGGTTGATGCAACCAGGTATCACCTCAGCAATGGTGCAACGGTAATTATAAGACCCAGTGACTTATCCAATACTGAAGTTCTGCTAGCGGCTTACGCACCGGGCGGCTATTCATTGGCCAGTGAGGAACAACAACGCTCAGCTATGGAGTCAGCGAAACTGGTTGCTTCATCAGGTATTGGCGACTACTCACGAACAGACTTAGGTAAAAAGCTGCAAGACAAAACGGTTCAGCTCAATTTAAATATTGGCCGCTACTATTCTCAGTTGTCATCCAGCAGCGCTCCCAAGGATATGGAGCTGATGTTTCAATTAATCCACCTCTATTTCACTCAACCAAAAATTGATCCTGTGGTTGCGGAGAATTATAAAGAGTCGGTCATCCAATATCAGCGCAATCGTCTTAATGATCCTGAACAGCTCTATGCTGATGAACTTCATTTATTGGTTACGAATGATCACCCAAAGTCGCAACCCTGGTCAGTTGATGAAGCACAGAAAATTGATCACAAGATAGCTCTGGATTTTTATAAACAACGTTTCTCAAAAGCCAATAACTTTACCTTTGTCATTACCGGCAATATCAAGCCTGAAGAAATAGAACCACTTATTGAGCAGTACATCGCCAGCCTTCCAGCAAGCGAAGAAACTGAAAGCTGGCGTGATGAAAATATTCGCACAGTACAACGCGATATCCACTTCTCGCGCGATACGGCTTTAGATGAAAAAACCAAAGTTCACTTGCAATACCACAAGCCAATTGACAACTACATTCCCGAGACACGATTCCGCCTTGGACTCTATGAAGAATTGCTACAGCAGGAGCTGCAGGCAAAGCTTAGAGAAGAGCTCGGCGAGGTCTATTCTATAGGTGTCGGTGCTGGTATTGATCGTTATCCCGTCGAATGGTTTAAGTTAAGCGTCAGCTTTAATGCTGAACCGGGTCGCGAACAATTGCTTATCGATACCGTTCAGGAGGTTATCAAGAAGACTTTAATTGAACCGCTGCCGCAGGACAAACTGGACAATATCAAACAGCAACGACGGGTTGCTTTTGCTGAGGGTCAACAGAATAACAGCTTCTGGTTAGGCCAGATTGTTTTATATGAACGTGAAAGTATAGACTACTACTATTTCACTCATTATATGGAACGTTTAGACAAAGTTACTGCTGAGCAAATTCAAGATACTGCCAAGAGGCTATTAGCCGAAAGCTACCTGATAACCAGTATTATGCGTCCAGAAGATATTGAAAATTTAGTTGAACAATCTCAACAAAATGCTGAGCAGGCCATCACGGATTAACATCAGTCAAACCAGGGACAATCACTTTCTGTCCCTGGTATTCCACCAGCAAGTCATTCTCCATAATATCTGCAATCACCATCCCTTTGGTAATGGTGTCACCAATGCTGTATGCCTTACCATTAAGCATAACAAAACGATCGCCTGGTTCGGTTGCATAAATGTGGGTGGTGTAAATCAGGGTGGGCCAATGATCATGATCGATTGCTGCTAAAAACACTGGCTCACTATTATTACTTTTTGCCACCTCAACTGGTTGTTGCACACTGTCCTGTACCACCTCGGTTACGGGGCGTCGACTGACGGTTTCAGCTATAGATTCTGGTTGCTTCTGCACCACCGGCTGCTTGACTTCCAGCGGAGCTTTTTTGATGACCAGTTGGGGATTGCTTGCAAGCCCATCTGACTGACTCTTTATTTGTTTAACGGGCGCAGTCTCATTTACAGTTTCCTTTGCAGGCTCCTGTGTTATGGTTTCTGTAGGTGTCAGCTGTGGCTCTTTCTCTTGAGCTATGGGTTGATGATTCATTACTGCTGACTCTGAAACCGGTAGCTGGTTCTCTGGTTTCAACAACAACCAGATCACAACGGCAGCTAAAATGGCAATAACCACTAAAAGCGGAAGAATCCATCGCTTATTGTCAGTGTCTTCAATGAAAGCGGCATGCTGGTGCTCACTGTTCAGATTTGGTACGTCGCCATCTTTCTGGCCTGACTCGGTTTTTTTAATCGCATCTAGAATATAAGACATCAGTTTTGCACCTGTAGGTTTTCCGCATACAGCTTCGGAATACTGGGCTCTGCAAAATTGTTAATCATCATGATTGAATGCTTGCCAAGAATACCGTCAGAAACCAGCCCATGCTCCATCTGAAAAAGTGCCAGCCAGTCAGCCACCTGTTCGGAAAACACATTACTTGGCTCAATACTGATCCCTTCAGACATCTCGATAAAATTAGTTAGCCAGACAACTTCAGTGCCGCGGCTTCCGACTCCAACAGGGTCTCTAAAACCTGCAGGTTTTTTCCAGAACAGTCGGTACTCACCTGTCCACATAGGGTTGAGTTTTTTGCGCTCAATGGTGACCTGGTTTTCACCAAACTGCATCACTACAGACTGCTCCTCAATTTTGATCAAGGTACCCCAGAAATTACCACCCTGCGAGGTTGTAAATTTTAAATTTGCCGGACGATTCAACTGGGTTAAAAACTTCCAGTTGGTGGTTCCCTGATCACAACCTAGGTTATAAGTTGCCGCATAAGCGCAAGCGTCGGTCGACTGAAACGGCAGATAACTGACACCCCACAAGGCCAATAAATTCTGACTGGCGATTGCGCCTGTGCGATCCCAACTTTGCTCACCCCAGAACTCTTCCGCCAGCTCACTTGGACTTTTACTGATGGCACTGTTTAGCAGGGATTCTTTGGCTGTGGGCAGGCTTAACTCGTTTATCTCCGCATTAGTGTCTGAGTCGGTCACTTGCTGTTTGCTCTGACTGACAACTGGTTGCTCCGTTGTTAACTCAGAAACTTTCTCTTGTTTCTCGCTAAACAAACCAAACGACCAGGCAGTCACACCCAAGGTTAAACCAACCACAAGTGCAGGCACGGCCCACTTCCAATGATTGATGACAGAACTTTTCTGTTGCGTGTCTGCCATGTCACCCAGCACTTCAGCTACTGCCTTATTAACCGTTCGCACATCCACATGATGCAAATTTTCAGCAAAAGCACCCAGCATGGCACGATCACTGATCACGTTAATCAGGCGCGGAATGCCACCACTTGCCTTGTGAATCAACTTAATCGCCTTCCCTTTAAAGACCGGACGCATGACGCCAGCAATTCGTAAGCGATGCTCCAGGTAAGATTTTGTTTCATTGAGGGATAAAGGACGAAGGTGATATCGGGCAGTAATTCGTTGAGCCAATTGACGCAGCTCTTTTTTGGCCAGCAACTCCTGTAATTCGGGTTGGCCGATTAGAATAATTTGCAGAAGCTTTTTCTGATTGGTTTCAAGATTGGTCAGTAATCGAATCTGCTCCAGAACCTCAACACTCAGGTTCTGCGCTTCATCAATCATCAGCACTGTATTCAAACCCTGTTCATGGTTGTCCAATAAACGGCGGCTAAGCAAATCGGTAAAGGTTTTTAAGCTCGACTCTTTATAGTCATATTCAATACCCAACTCATCACACATGGTCGCCATCAGCTCGATGGCATTGAGCTTTGGATTAAGAATGTAGGCAAGGCGAACATTGGCAGGCAACTGCTCCAGCAGGCAGCGGCAGACGGTTGTCTTACCGGTTCCTACTTCGCCGGTCAGCAGCACAAAACCACCACCGGCACCAATCCCATACAACAGGTGCGCCAGCGCATCACGATGCCGCTCGCTCATAAACAGATAGCGAGGATCGGGGGCGATTGTGAAGGGTGTTTCTTTTAATCCAAAGAAATCGTTATACATATCTGGCCTATTTCCCAAAGTTCCCTATTGAATATTGTATAGTTATTGTGCTTTGCATATTATGAACCATAAATTAATACCTCTCAATCTAAGGGATAGCGTGTAAAGATGCACGGACTTTTACTCACATTTACTTTGATAATCATCCTTTGCTTTACGACGGCAAGTCAGGCTTTTGAGGGCAAAATTTACAAATGGACTGACAAGGATGGGAAAATCCACTTCTCGGATAAACCACCAAAAGATCAATCAGTTAAGGTCGAAGAGCAAAAGATTGATAGTAGCAAATTAACAGTTACCAGCATGCCTCGTTCGCAAAGACAGACCGCTTTGACTGCTGGTCAGTGCCAGGCGGCAATTGATAATCTTAAGCATACCGAGCCATTATATCGCGGCCAATTAGTGGAAAAACTGGCCAATAAAGAAATCAATGATGAACAGTTTGCTCAGGGGCTGGCCAAACTCGATGATTTAAAACTCATCACCAGGCCTGATAATTGCAGAAAAGCTGAACCTCAAGACCGCTCTTTGCTAAACTGTATTGCACAAAATAAAGACGCTAGAAGCTGTATTAAATAGCTCCTTTCGCTCATTCGATAAGGCCAATATGCAAATCTACCTGGTTGGTGGCGCAGTTAGAGACAGATTACTCGGACTCAAGGTTGTCGATCACGACCATGTGGTGGTTGGTGCAACTCCTGAGCAGATGCTGGCCAAGGGATTCAAGGAAGTGGGCAAAGATTTTCCTGTCTATCTGCATCCAAAAACTGGCGAAGAATATGCACTGGCCAGAACCGAGCGCAAGTCCGGCAAGGGCTACAAAGGCTTTAACGTCGATTTCTCACCTGACATTACTCTGGAACAGGATCTTATCCGTCGCGACCTGACCATTAACGCCATGGCAGAGGATGAAGCGGGCAACATTATCGATCCGTTTCAGGGCCAACAGGATCTCAAGGCCAAAACTCTACGTCATGTTTCTCCTGCTTTTGCCGAAGACCCATTAAGGGTGTTGCGAGTAGCTCGCTTCGCTGCGCGATTCGCTCACCTTGGTTTTATTATTGCCGATGAAACATTTGCTCTAATGCAAGAGCTTTCCTTTGGTGATGAATTAAAACACCTCACTCCTGAGAGAGTGTGGGCAGAAACGGAAAAAGCTTTAGCCACCGAATCACCCCAGGTCTATTTTGACGTGCTTCATCAATGCGGTGCTCTTGCAGTCTTGATGCCTGAGCTGGATTGTCTATGGGGTATTCCCAATCCTGAAAAGTGGCATCCTGAAATTGATACCGGCATCCATACTCTGATGGTTATTGAGCAGGCGACGAAAAAAACAGCTGACTTACGAGTCCGTTTTGCTGCGGCAGTTCATGATCTGGGCAAGGGTGCGACTCCCCGTGAGCAATGGCCGCAACACCGCGGCCATGAAGAGTCTGGCGTACCAATTATCAAAAAACTCTGCAAACGACTAAAAATCCCAAAAGTATACGAACAGCTGGCGACTCAGGTCTCCCGCTATCATTTACACAGTCATAAAATGTTCGAGCTACGCCCCAGTACCATATTGAAAATGCTGAAAGGCCTAAGCGCTTATCGCAATCCTGACTTTTTAGAAGCCTTTATTCTGACCTGTGAAGCAGATTTTAATGGACGCCTGGGCAATGAAGATAAGCCTTATACGCAAGGTAACTTGCTCAGACAATGCTTCAAGGTATCTGAAACCGTTGATGTTCAGTCGTTAATTGAGAAGGGATATGAAGGAGCCAAGCTCGGCGAAGCCATCGACCTAGCTCGACTAAAAGCTATAAAGGAGTATAAAGAGCGTGTTGCTCTTTGATATTCACTTTTTGTTCAAGACAAAAGTGTTCTGATCGCGACGCTCGTTATGTAGCCTAGTCATTCTAAGCTAATGAAGAGCAACAAAGAGCAGGACGCTTTTGATTGAACCCGAAGGGCAGCGTTTGTTTGGTTCTTATACTGCGTTATCGCTCGTGGATGGAGAGTGACTCCACCTTCACACGCAATGCCTTGTATAAAAACCAAACACACTGCTGCAAAAACGAATCTCAAAGAGTAACACGCTCTACCCCATAAATACGATAGCGAATAAAACCACACCGAGAATCAGGCGATACCAGACGAATGGCATAAAGCCAATTTTCTCAAGCCATTTCAGGAACAGATGGATACAGGCAAAAGCACTCAGCGCCGAAACTACAATGCCTAAAATCAAAAAGTCCCAATCAAACTTAGCGCCTTCCTGAGCCAGCTGAATGCCCTTCAAACCACCGGGCAAGACAATCGCCGGAATCGATAACAGGAAAGAGTAGCGTGCGGCAGCAGTGCGAGAAAAACCTAATAAAGCCGCCGCAGTCATGGTAATACCGGAACGCGATGTGCCCGGAATCAAAGCCAACGCCTGCGCACCACCAATAGCAAAAATATCGCGCCAGCGCAGTTGATACTCATCCTTAAACTGCTCAGGTGATTTGCCCTTGTATTGACGCTCCGCATACCACAACAACAAACCAAAAATAATGGTGGTAATTGCGATCACATAAGTCTCACGCAGATATAAATCGACAATATCAAACGCTTCCAAAAACAAACCGAACAAACCAACAGGAATGGTACCGAAAATCACCGCCCAGGCCAGACGCGAATTAGGCGTTGGCTTACCACCAAGCACCGCCTTAAACCAGGCACCAATCATCTCAGCCACTTCCTTACGGAAATAAACCAACACCGCCGTCAGCGTGCCCACATGCACCGCCACATCAAACGCCAGGCCCTGATCCTGCCATTGCAAAACCTTAGACGTCAGAATCAAATGCGCCGAACTCGAGATCGGAAGGAATTCAGTTAAGCCCTGAATTAATGCTAGAAATAATGCTTGAAGCCAATCCATATTATTTTCCGGTTAATGTTTTTTTCTATTGCCTGGAATATTAGTGTAGGTTGGATAAGCTGCAAAGCAGCGCCATCCAACACTTTAACTTAGTGTTAAAACTCAAGCTTTTAAACTGCTGTTTTTTGTCGGAAGACGACCAATACTTGGTCTTTTCCAACCTACGAATCTATTTAAACGTAAGGGCAATTCATGAATTGCCCCTACAAAAATTAGCAAGTCCATTTTGCTGAGGGATTTTGTTCTTAGACGCGGTGGAGGAAAAAGGATAAAAAAGGAGTTTATTCTAATAAATGACTTTTTTAACTTTTTACTCCAACAAAGTTTAAGGACAAAATAACCAGCAAAACTATTTGGTTAATCCAACATAAAACCCATACAACATAACCTGAATAAAAATCAAAAACCAAAACCAGGCACCGAAGCCGACGGCTTTGGTGGTGAAGGTATCGAGTTTTTTACTTTTCCAGACCAGGATGCTTGATATTAAGGCTGAGTTGATGACAGCCAGGCCGACCAGCCAGTACCAGTTATCTTTGCTGCTGGCGGCGAACGCCAGTTGGGGCAATAACAGTAGCGCAATGGCGGTCAGTAATTTAGTGATGATGTTCATAGTCGGTGTAATTTATTGCTCAGCGCAAAACCTTTTAGTTGAACGGGACAATTTTTAGCGGCGATCAGGACCTTGCAGTTTTCGCCCATCTCGTCCGGCATCAGCAATTTTTTGAGTTGCTGGCTGATTTTAACCTGCGCCATTGTATCAGATCCGAGGGTTTCGGCTAGCTTTGCGGCCTGTCTTTCAATGCCACTGGACATCAAAAACAGGGCTTGTTCGCAGTAACCGATAATCTCTGCGCCTAACTTATGCGCGGTATAGGCCAGCTGACTGAAATTAACTGAAGCCGTTATATCCTGCAATCCGGGCAACATCAGTGGGTCATTGTGTTTGTGCTGACGGTAATAACATTGCAAAGTGCCCTGCGCTCTTTGCGGCGCATAATACTCATCGGCGCTATAGCCATAGTCAATCAGGATTAAAGCGCCCTTGGTCAGCGACTCCACCAGCTCGGCCAACCAGAATTCGGTTTGTAGGTGATGTTCGGTGGTGTAACCATGTGGCCACTGGCGAATATAGGGATTAATTTCCAGGATTGAGCCCGCGTCCTGCCAGCTTAGTCTGAAGCCAGAGTCATCCAGCTTGACCTGCGCCTTTTGCGCTTCCTCTTTTTGCTTGCGCACCAGGTCCACGGGCAAGGCGTCCGCCACCTCATTGGCAAAGATCACACCAGCAAACTGGCTGGGCAATCTATCCAACCATTCGAAACGATCAACCAGGTGTGGAATAGCCTGCTCAATAACCTGTCTTTGGCGCTGCTTTAAATCTGCTGACACTTCCAGAATTGCGTATTTGTGCGGCAGCTGGTTCTGCGCTTCGAGCTCTTTCATCAGCTCTACCGCAAATGCTCCGCTGCCCGCGCCCAGCTCTAATACAGCCGCCTCGCTTTGTGCAAAAATCTTGATAAAACTCTTGGCCAGAGTCTGAGCAAATAAAGGCGACAGTTCCGGCGCAGTTACAAAGTCACCGCCCTCGCCAAGCTTATGGCTACCAGCGCTGTAATAACCCAAACCAGGTTCATAAAGAGCTTGGTGCATAAACTGACTGAAAGGAATTGCACCTGTTTTTTCTATTTCGCCGGCAATCGTCTGGCTCAGGCGATAGCTGGCTTTGCCCTGCACGCCATTAACCGAAGGCACTTTCAGAGCCCGACACTGTTGCGTAAGCCAGTCAAAATAGGTTGGATAGTCCTTTAAGAATTGCACCATAGCTTTAAATAATCTTGATTAGAGAAACTCACCGCCATCGACCGGAATGACGGTTCCGGTGATAAAGGATTGTTTAATCAGAAATGCGACTGCGTCTGCAATTGCCTGTGGATTACCGGTTCGCTTGAGCGGGATCTGCTCGGCCATGCGCGCAAAATGATCAGCATCCGCACCTGGCGGTGGCAAGATAGCGCCCAGCGCCAGTCCATTAACCTGAATCTCTGGTGCCAATTCACGCGCCAGCGACTCGGTCAAATGCCACAGTCCAGCTTTCGACAAACGATATACAATGTGGTCACCTGCCGGATGATTGATACGGGCATCAAGGATATTGATGATATGAGCCTGCCGGGGTTTGCTTGCCGCAAACGCCTGACTTAATAACAGTGGTGCTCGTAAGTTAAGATTCATCACCTGATCCCAATGGGACAGGTCATCGGCCAAAGTGTCATTTTCCGGGAAAATCGCAGCGCTGTTAATTAAGACGAATAGCTCACCCAACTCTGCTGCCTGTGTCACCACATCAGCACAGCTATCAGGGTTAGCAAGATTTGCCTGAATCAATTTAACAGGAGCGCCAAGTGCTTCAATCTCGCTGGCAGTTTGCCGAGCTTTCTCAGCCGAATGATTATAGTGCAACGCAATGGCAAAGCCCTGCTTAGCCAGCTCCAGTGTGATGGCTCGCCCTACTCGAATGGCACCGCCGGTTATGATGGCAACTTTCTGCTGACTCATGCTTATTGACCTTTTTCTGGTTGCCAATCGAAATCAATGGACCACAGTTTCTGCTGGTCTTTCTTATCGAAAGCCTGCCATAAATCCTGGTAACTTTGCTGCACAACCGGATGCTTTCTATCTGGCTCAATTTCCGCTAAAGGCTGCAACACAAAGGCATGATGCAAGCTCTCACCACGCGGCAAACGGATTGGCTTATCGCAAACAATATCGTCATACAGCAACAGATCAATATCCAAAGCCCGATCGCTAAACTTAGGCACATCGCGACGACGTCCGGCTTCTTTTTCTATCGCTTTAAAAATCTGCTCGACCTGAGCAATGGTCATCTGGGTTTCCGCTCTCGCCACCAGATTAAGAAAATTATCGCCTTTAAAACCCACCGCCTCACTTTCATAAACCTTCGACAGTTTTAAATGACTGAACATCTCATCAAGCCGCTGCACGCCAAAACGAATCTGGCGCGCCGCATCCTGATTACTGCCGATACTGATAAAAATGGTAGCCATAAGTTATTTGGTGCCACGCTCGATAATAACGCCAACATTCTTTGAGCCACGAACTGCGCCAGGTTTACTGAGCTTTAATCTAAGCCACGGCACATTGAATTCATTACGCACAATCTCAGCGATTTTTTCCGCCAGAGTTTCCACCAGCTGAAACTCTGACTCTTCAACAAATGCGATTATTCGTTTGGCCACCGACTTATAATCAAGACACTTATCAATGGTATCTTCCTGTGCCGCAGGCTGAATATCATGCGCCATTTCCAGATCAATGCTGATGGTTTGACGGATTTGTCGTTCCCAGTCATAAATCCCAATGACCGTATCTACTTTTAAATCTTCAATAAAAACGATGTCCACAGGCGTCTCTTGATGTAATGATTAAATTTGATGTGGGCCATAGGATAGCAAAGAAACGGGCATTTGATTAATAGAATTACTGATTCTTATTCTTCATTCACCACGACCACTTCCTGCGGTCGCCCGCGAAGGCGGGAATCCAAGGATTATATTAAACCGTCCATATTTTAGCTTTTCGCCTCTCGGCGAGTTACTTTTCTTGCGTGGTCAAGAAAAGTAACCAAAAGAAGACCACCCCGTGATTGAGGTTTCGCTCCACTCAACTCCCTTCGTCTCCACCAAGCCACTTAACGCACCGTAAAATTCGTTCCATCCTTGGCCCGAATTTTACTATTCAAAACTTCCTGTTTTGAATTGCTATGTCTTGGCTACTACTCAGCTCAATCAAATGGGGGTTGTTGGCGTATGCCTGAACATGAGTTCTTAAACAACTCCGTTCGATCATTTAATTAACCTAATGAACATGCTTTGGTTTTAACTAATTGGCACTATTCCCATGACCTGATTAAAAAATAACAGTATCCTATAACAAATCCACTGACGCTTTGGTTTCACCGGCCAAAACGTCGGTCAATAAGATGGAGTTTGTCTGGCTAATGTCTGCTGTTGTGAACACGAAACGCTGCGCAAGGGATAATAATTAACAATGGAATGGGAAATCGTTGCTCTTTGGGTGCTGGCCTATCTAACTGGCTCTATCTCAAGTGCGGTTATTGTCTGTCGCATTATGGGCTTGCCGGATCCGCGTGATTTTGGCTCGCATAACCCTGGCGCGACCAATGTACTAAGGCTGGGCGGTAAAAAGGCGGCAATCTTTACTCTGCTCGGTGATATGCTGAAAGCGATTATTCCTATCCTGATTGGTTATGCTCTAGAGTTGCACAACCGAAATCTGGGCTGGGTTGGCTTTATGGCATTTATCGGCCACCTGTACCCCATCTATTTTGGCTTCAAGGGCGGCAAAGGCATGGCCACCTACTTTGGTGCTCTGGTGGCGCTGTCGCCATTACTACTCGCCTACTGCATTGTGACCTGGCTGGTCACCGCTTTCTTTACCCGCTATGCGTCACTGGCATCCATACTATCCAGTTTTGCTGTTGCTGCCTTCGGCTTTTATCTGGATCATAAGTACTTCTTTCCGCTGTTTGCCATGTTCCTGATATTAACCGCCAGACATCATCGCAACATCCGAAACCTGTGGAACGGCACCGAACGCAAAATTACAGATAAGAGAAACAATGAGCCGCAGTAAAATACATATTGCCCACCTTTTACCTTTACTCGCCTCAATGGTGGCGATCACGCCATTGGCCATTGATATGTATTTGCCTGCGATGCCGATTATTGCAAAGGAGCTTGGCACTACGTCGAGTGCTATTCAGGTTTCACTGAGTCTCTATCTCGCAGGTTATGCGTTGGGGATGATGCTGTTCGGTCCCATCGCTGACCGCATTGGTCGACGCAAGGTTGCGCTGGTCGGTTTGACCGGCTTTATTATCACTTCCCTGTTACTGGCCTTTACCGAATCGGTCAATCAATTCCTGGCTTATCGCTTCGTGCAGGCAGCCTTCGGTAGCGGCGCTACGGTGGTTGTGCCGGGCATTATTCGCGATCTGTATAAAGAGCACACTGCAAAAGGTTTGTCTTACGTCAGCCTGATTATGATGGTGGCACCGATGATCGCGCCCGGTATTGGCAGCTTTATTCTGGAGCTATCGGTCTGGCGTACCATTTTCCTGAGCCTTGCCGGATACGCGATTCTGATTCTACTGTTGGTCCTATGGAAGCTACCGCACGGCCTGCCTTTACGCTCGAATCGTAAATGGCTGCATGAGTTTGCTAGCAACTACAAACTGGTCTTCAGTCATCCCGCCTCCAGACTTAACATCATCAGCTCCATGATGGGCTCTTTTGGTTTCTTCTGCTATATCACCACCATTTCATTCGTCTATATCGAGTATTTTGGTATCAGCGAAGGCAAGTTTAGTATCTTGTTTGGCGCCAATGTTGTTGCACTAATGATCACCAACATTATTAATACTCGAACCGTTGAACGAGCGGGCTCCGCCAGAATGCTGATGATCGGTACAGTTATTGCCAATATTTTCGCCCTGAGCCTGCTGCTGATCACCCTGTTTGACTGGTCTTTGTATTGGACTGTGGCTGCTTTATTCCCGTTAATTGGCTCGCTGGCTCTGATAACCGTCAATTCAGATGGCCTGATTCTCAATCAATTCCCCCAGCAAACCGGTACTGCCACCGCAGTAATCGGCACCTTACGCTTTGGCAGCGGTGCTCTGGCAGGGCCGATTCTGGCACTATTATTCGATGGAACACCGCTAAATTTCGCCATTTTGATGTTTGCATCCGTTGCCATCGTCATGATCGTACAATTAGTCAGACGTCGACTGCACCTTACCTAACCCATTGTTTTTAGGATAATCACACTTCAAATCTGCCAACGCTTTGTTTACTCAAGCAAGTTTTACATTTGATCGGCAAAGTTCATTTGATATTCATACTAAATAGATGATTATATGGTTAAATATTAGTCAATATTCCAACAGGCAAAAGAGACTTCCGCGAAAAGTGTCAAAAATTTTTACATTTTATGGATGGAATTAGTTGTAAAAAATTCTGACAGGTATATTATAGACATCAGACAGATGTAAAAAATCCTGACAGTTTTAGTGATTAATACAACTTCTTCAACTAGGTAACCGACCAGGAGGGTCCAGATGAAGATTTTCAGCAAAAAAGCCTTATCGTTCCTATTAGCCCTACCCCTACTAGCGGCTATGACTTCTCATACTGCAGTTGCGGTTAGTCAGGCTGATGCTGATAAATGGAGCCAGGACATTGATGCTTACTGGAGAATCCTTGAAGAAAAACATATCGACCTTTATCACAGACTGACCTACAAAGATTTCGAGCGCGAAATCAACACTATCAAAAGCCAGCTTCCTGCGCTGACTCATGAAGAAATCATTATTGAGCTAATGCGCCTGACCCACAAAGTCGGCGATGGCCACACTACGATTCCGTTATGGGATCAACAGTTAAGTAAATTCCCGATCGAGCTGAAAGTCATTAACAATGAAGTGCTTGTAACCGGCTCATCCAATGAGTACGCCAACCTGATTGGCAATCAACTAGTTGCGATTAATGATACGCCCATCGAAAAAGTCTATGAGCTGTTCGCGCAGATCGTGCCATTTGCTGAAAATGACTACTCAACCCCTATTCGAGTAGCTGACTATATGCTAACCGCCGAGCTATTGCGTGGCTTCGGTATTATCGACAGCCTGGATTCGGTTGAATTTACCTTCAAGAACTTTGAACAAAGCTTCAAATACAACATGGCTGCCAGCACTCAGAATCAGATTACGCAACGCATCAACTTCAAGCAAAAGCTGCCTTTCAAGCCTTATGGCGGTGTTGATGATCACCTCTGGTATGGCGCTGCCGACAAAGGCAAAACCGTTTACATCAACTTTGAAAAGTACAGCTCCATGTCCAAAATGGACGAGATGTCTGCCGAGCTGTTGCGCTTCATCAATCATTACAAAACCGAGAATCTAATCATTGACCTTCGCGGTAATCAGGGCGGCGACTTCTTTATCGGACTTAAGCTGGCTCAGGTGTTAGTACTTGCTAACACCATTAATTGGAAGTCAGGTGTTTACGTCATGATTGACAACAATACCTACTCAGCAGCCATGTCAAATGCGGCTCAATTTTCACAGTTACTTAATGCAACCCTGGTTGGCCAGCCTACAGGCTCAAAACCAAACGGCTATCAGGATATGTGGCAGTTCAGCCTGCCAAATTCAGGCCTGATCGTAACCTATTCAAAAAGAATGTACCGTTTTAAAGACGGAGATATGGACGCCGTTTTCCCAGACGTAGCCATTGAACTAACCGCTGAAGACTATATGCGTGCCAACGACAAAAGCCTTGGTTGGGTTATCCAAGACATCAACAGCCGAAAAACACGCACAGTTGTCCAGAATTAGGAAGCTCGAGACATAGTCATAAAGTAGACAGCAAACTACCCCGCTAATTTTTCAGTGACTCCGCCGACTCTTTTGAGTCGGCTTTTTTGGCGGTCATGGAATAACAATAATTATTACAAATTATCGAAACAAACTTGCGATAAAACATAACAGCAAGATGATTAAATATAGCAACGGAGAAAAAGGATGAATGGAGCAACACGATTAGTACTTATTGGACTCATTTTCAGTACTGGAATCACAGTCGGCTGCCAGCAACACAATGAAAAACCTCGCCTCAACACCAGCAGTCAGCAATCCTTTAGCTCAAGCTTGCAACAGGTTCGGGCACAGGTAGATGAAACTAGACTCAACCGGTTTGACAAAACTATCCGGTATACATTGGAAACCTACAGAATACAGAAAGAATATAGCTTGCTGCCTACCAGCAACCCGCTGGACGGATTGACCGCAGAGCAGGTATTACAGTTACCATCCAAGCAAATTAAACAGTCAGTTCGAAGATTTAGAGCCTGGGATCGTATTTAAAACACAAATCAACAGCATCAACACTACATGTAAATCATATTATAGCTAGAGCTACCAATAACCGAAGCATGTTTATTAGAACAGGCTTGGAAACTTCCCCTGCTTTGTACCCGCTTAAAATATAGATTTTTATCCAAACTTTTTACTTCTTGTGTATTTTCATTGAACCACAAAGCAAAAAAAATCTTCCTTAAATGAGTGGAAAATAATTTAGTTGCATTTAATTTAGTATGGCCTTATATTGATGCAAGACTGCATACCCATAAAAAAAATATGGGTATTATAGGTAGTTAACTTTTTGTAGTAGCAACAATCAATAACAGAACCTACCTTGCAACAGCTTAAGCTAATTTAAGCTTAGAAAGTTGGAAAACTAACAAAAGACAAAGATTAGAGCTAAAGAACTCTAAATGGGGGAGTGAATGCGCATAGAGTTAAGTGACAGTGACAAATTTGTCCTGTGTACTGCATTGCTTAAAGAAAATGACCAAAAGCTTGTAAAGTCTTTAGGAATACTTCTATCCAGTCGATTAAATCATTCGTGGTTAATTACTACTAAACCCAGCAAGTCGCATGTTTGCTTTATTTATGAAAACTATGTGGCAGAGAAAGCAAAAAAACATACTCATAAAATAGTTGAACTCTCAAAACTTAAAGAAACCTCGGAGTTATTTTTAAAATATCCCATCAAAGCAAACGATTTTATTTTTCTTCTCAACAAATTGGGGTCTTTGCTACATAGCTCAGAATATACTGACAAAAATAGAGAAGAGTCTGAAGATGTCAGTATTTTGAAAACAAAAAAATCAAAAGCACTGAGTTTCTTCAAGAGCTTCCTTGGTGAAAGCAAAAATAAAAGAGAAGCAAGAGACCAAAGACAGATTAACGAACAGACTCTTCAGCAAGAAAAGCTGAAGCTGATTAAGAGCAGACTCTCAAGCACTCAGAACATCTGCAATATTGTATTTCTTGGGACACCCGGTTCCGGCAAAACAACATCCATAAGATCTCTCAGTGATTCAAAAGTTATCAATACCGAGGTAACAGCCAAAGATTCATTGCACTTTATCAAATCAGAAACAACAGTAGCGCTAGATTATGGTGAAACCATGATTAATGGCGTTAAGGTGAAGATGTTTGGAAACCCTGGCCAAAATAGATTTAACTACATGTGGGATATTACATGTAGAAATGCAGATGTTTTTTTTCTGCTACTAGATTCAACCAGTCCAGAAATGCTCGATGATTTGGGTAAATACTGGAGAATAATTCAAGACCATTATAAAGATCAGATTGTCCTAATTGGGATTTCACATGCAGATCTTTATGATGACTTTAGTTTTTCAAAGGAAGAAATTATAAAAATTATAGGTAGTGATACTAAAACCCATATAAACCAAGTAGATCCTCGTAATAAGCAATCTCTACTTGAGTTTATATCTCCTTCAATATCAATTACAAATTAGGTAGGTAATATAATGAATGTAGAAGAAATATGTACAGCAATCTTATCTGAGGTTCCAAAATCAGTGGCCGCAGGCGTTATCGATATGGAGTCAGGAATGTTGCTAGACGTAAAAACTACAGATTCACACCCTTCGCAGGTTCTTGACATGCTCGCAGCAGCAACTAAAGACTTGTTTGAAGGCGAGATGGTTACGCAAATTGAAGACATGTTTAAAAAAGCTCGTGGTGAAGAGGACAACACTTTCCGTTACTTTAAGGAAATCATTGTTAACTCTACAAATTTAATCCACGTATTTCTTCGTATACCAAGCAATGAAAGTATCGTATTGACAGCTGTTTGTCGTGCCAGTTCAAACCTAGGCATGGCGTTAACAAAAATGCGCACGATTGCTGGCAAAGTCGACATTTAAACTACTTAACTATTAGGACCCTAACATGTCACAAATAGAATCAAACATTGACTTTTTAAGCGTGATAAAGAAGGAACTAAATAGTTGCATTGATAATATTGGCCGCTCGCAAGCGGCCTTTATCAGCACAATGGATGGACACCTACTTGTTTACCGTGATAGAGCAGACTTAGAGCTGGAGCCACTGTCTCCAATGTCTGGATCTCTCATTGCAATATCTGAAACACTTTCGAGCTTACTCAATAAAGGTGAGCTAGAAAATACCATCATAAGAACCAAGGAATGTGTATTAAGCTTATTGAAGATTAAAGACTCAAGCAATTCTTTAATACTTGGTATTGTAACTAGTAAAATGGTAAATCTTGGCCAACTTGTTACACAGGGACAATTATACGCGGACAAAATTAAGAATATCCTTGAGATGTAACAGTGGCAGATTCTAGAAAGCATATAGTTATTGATAACCTCCAACTAGGTTATGGAACTGAAACAATACTAAATATTAATCATCTAGTACTAAGAAGAAAAATAATTACAGGCATTCTTGGTCCTTCAGGTGGAGGAAAGTCGACTTTCTTAAAGCTCCTTTCGAGACTCGATCAGAATAATCCAATCTTATGGTCTCAGGGAACTGCGGTTCTTGATTCCAAAAATATACTTGAAGACAACAATATAAAATGGGCAGAAGGACAAATTGTAATTTTGCAACAGAAAGCAAGATTCTATGGTGGAAAGGTTTTTGAGTGTATTCTAGATGGTATTGTAAACATCAATTTACTGACCGAGAAACGCATTATTAGGTTATGCTACTTACTCTGCAAACCCATTGGCCTATGGGAAATTATAGAGCCACACCTGAACAATTCAATTTTAGAAATGTCACTAGGTTTCCACAAGTTAATAATGATAGCCAAACTTTGCGCAAAAAATCCTGCATATATTCTTATCGATGAACCTTTTAGAGACTTTGCTATTGTTGAAGAACCCCTATTAATATCATTATTGCGTAAATTAAAAAAAAGGTTTGGAATTCTATTGGTTACACACAATAAGAAGCATGCCAAGTCTATTTGTGATGAAATTGTACTCCTTAGTGGAGGACAGCTAATAGAACACACCTCAGCAAAATGCTTTTTTTCGAACCCCAAACAGCAGCTCTCCAAGCAATTTCTTTTATCGGGTAGTGCTTGGCCAGATGTATCTGTAGAAAGTTCAAGTAACGACGTGGACTTGCCACAAGAGTTAAAACTGAAGAAGCAATTTCCCAGGCTTTCAAGCTTCTACTGGATTATTCCAGGGATGATTGGCGGTGTTCAAAAGCCAGGCCTCCTTTCAGATGAAGAGGAGGATATTCGTAGGCTCAATGCTATAAAAGTTGACTACTTAATTAGCTTAACTCAAAAACCTGTCGAGGTCGGCAAGTATCCTTTTAACGAAATAAAAGGTTTGCATTTCCCAATTATTGATATGAAAGCACCATCACTAGAAGCTACTTATAATTTTCTAAAAAAACTCACCCCTGAACTTCGCAATAAGAAAAGTGCTATTTTTCACTGCAAAGCAGGTATAGGAAGAACAGGAACGATGCTGGCATGCTGCCTGGTATTTATGGGTGAGACCGCGCCAAAAGCAATCGAGCGAGTTAGAACTGTCTTTTATCGTTATATACAAAGTGATGAACAGCTACAGTTTATTGAAGACTTTGCACAATACTGCGCTCAACCTAATGCAGCACTATTACTGCAATCGGCACAGTAGAGCTGTCCAGCATCAAGATTATAAAGCACGGATGCTCCGGCACTTAATTCTGCGTTACAGCTATCACAGATATAATCAATTTCAAGCTTAATTCTGCTGAAGCCACTGATCGGCTGCACAATACCCTGTATTATTCTTGGCCAGGGTTTTTCTTTTACCATATATTTCCTATAGCTTTCATGCATATCCAACCATTTTTGGCGTGTACCTTCTGACACATCATTTTGTATCAATACTTTTTCAAATAAAGCTTCTCGATGGTCAAATATTTCATCTGTTATTACCATCCAATGATGAGCATTTCGCGGTCTATCACCAAAATAAACATCCTCTCCAGTAAACAATTTATAGAGAAATGAATATTGCTTACTTATCGCATGCTGTTTACTCACATCGGCAAAAAATGGTGACAAGACTGGATCTTCATAGACCTGCTCATAAAACTCTTCAAGTATTTTCCTTAGCAATACCCCCTCTTGTAATTCTTCCCAAATATCCATATCTGGTTCAGGATAAATATCACCTTCGTCATGGTTGTTAGCAAGCGCCCCAGTCTCATCTCGCGGAGCAGTTTCAAATGCATCAATATATATTGATTCAGGTTTTGCACCTGCTGCTATTACCTGTGCATGGGTTTTATAAACCATATCAGGAGCGCCACATACAAACACATCCCAATTCTCGAAATCAGAAACATCCTTAATCGCTCGATGGGTGAATTGATTAGTAATGACTCCCAGACTTTCATTTTCTGAATTATTAGCCAGCACCAGATGGTAAGAAAAATTAGCATGTTTATTGGCTAGGTCACTAAGTTTATTCCTCAAATAGAAACCTGACTCATGGCTAGCATTATGATAAAGCACAATGTCTGCTTTATGCTCATATCTTAGAGCATCTTTAATGACACCCAGCAGCGGTGCAAGCCCTGTTCCTGCACCAATAAGCAACAGTTTTTTAACCTCGTTAAATTGATAATGACAACTTCCATAAGGACCAGCCAAATCAAGCTCCTGCCCCAAGTCTAGCTCATTAAAAATCCATTCCGTCATTTGGCCAGAAGGTACACGTTTTATGTGGAGTTCAAGACAGCTATCCTGATACTCATTAAAAATACTGGCAATTGAATAACTTCGAGTAACCCCTGTGGGACTTGTTATATTTACGAATTGCCCACCCTGATAGCCAATCATAGTTTCAGGCTTAATTAGAAGACGAATAATATCCGGTGCAACTAGCTCCTTGCTTACCACCAGTCCCTTAAATTTTTTGCTATCCACCGCTGGCTCAATAATTATATCCGTTGTAGGTTTACATACGCAGGGTAAAAAAGTGGAAGCACTTAGTTTTGGGTTAACAGAAAAGATTTCGCTCTTACGTTCAAGCTTACCATCAAGTAAGTGCATTGAGCAGGTATCACAAATTCCGGCTTTACATGAGTAAGGTATATCAACCCCATTCCTTAGCAAAGCCTCGAGTACCGTTTCATGATTCTTGCAAGTATATTTTTTTGATTTAAATATTATAGTTTTCATAACCTTACCCCCATAAGATATCTGAATATACCTGCATAAGAGAAGTCACTACAGAAATATTCAAAAAAAAACACGACAACTTGACTTAGATCAATCCCTCTTTTGATTTTTGTTGTAATCAAAAAATTAGTGCTATAGCAAAGGTAAACTTCTTAAGGTATATCAATAAAAATATCTGTTACAAAAAAATATTACCTATTACTAACTAGCAACCCACTGGACGGATTGACCGCAGAAGAGATTATGGAATTGCCACTAGGCAACCAAAGACAAATTATTCGAAGACTGCGAACTTGTGGACGTATCTAAAACTTACGGAAGAGAAAATATTGTTTGCAGGGAGAAAGGTCATAGGCTGAAGAGCCCTAGGGAATTAAAATCACGCATCTTCATTTAGTTTTCTGGTCGTTATAACCGTCTTGCAGGTTGGGAATAACTCGGAACGAGTTACCTTCCAACAATGGATCGGGCTACCGCAGGCGCCCCTACGAATGATGCTTGATGTAGGCCCTTGATGTGATTGTAGTAGCAGAATCAGGCGCAAGCCGTAACCCATCCTTCAATCTTAAAAGCCTTATGCTTGCTCAGATGGTGTGGAGCCAGCGTTTTTTTCCTTCATAAAGCTCAATATAACCAGTGCTATAAGGCTTAACGGTGGAACAAACGCCAGAAAAAAATGAACGATAGTTACAGGGATAACACTTTTAAACCGAGTTTTTGCCAGAAAATAGGCCAAAGGGGTGGCAATTAAAACCCACACGAAAATTACATTGGCCGCAAAAGTTGCATCAATACTCATTTTTCACTCCATGTAGTACTTGATTTTAAAAAACAGTCTAACTCAAATCCGCTATCGGCCAACGTGGTTGTGCCCGAATGACTGGCTCTTCAAATTGTCCCTGCTGATTGAGAATTGCCTGATAACGACAATAGCCTGCATAAGCTATCATGGCGCCATTATCGGTACAGAACTGTGGTCGCGGATAATAGGCCTTACCGCCCTTACCTTCCAGTAAATCCGATAACTTCTGGCGCAGTGCTATGTTAGCGCTCACTCCGCCTGAAACAACTAGATACTTATAACCCGTCTGCTCTAATGCACGGCGACATTTGATATAGATGGTGTCTACCACCGCTTCCTGAAAGGCGTGAGCAATATCGGCCAGATCCTGTTCCGATTTGTCCGAATCACGGTACAAGTTGGCCACCGCCGTTTTCAAACCGCTAAAACTAAAATCCAGCCCCGGACGATCGGTCATAGGGCGAGGCAATTTATAGATCCCGGGACGCCCCTGTTCGGCTAGCTTTGCCAACGCAGGTCCGCCGGGATAACCCAGGCCCATAATTTTCGCGGTCTTATCAAAGGCTTCTCCGGCCGCATCATCAATCGACTCGCCTAAAATGGTGTATTGCCCTAACCCCTGCACATCGACTAATAAGGTATGTCCACCAGAAACCAACAGCGCCACAAAAGGAAACTCAGGCTGCTCATCCTCCAGCATCGGGGCTAATAAATGACCTTCCATGTGATGCACGCCAATCGCTGGCACATCCCAGGCATAAGCGAGACTTCGACCAATACCGACGCCGACAAACAGCGCCCCAATCAGACCTGGGCCTTTAGTGTAGGCAATGGCATCGATATCAGCGGGCGTACACCCTGAGTCAGCCATGACCTTTTTAATCAAAGGAATCGTCTTGCGCACATGGTCACGCGACGCCAGTTCAGGCACTACCCCGCCATATTCAGCATGCAGCTTCACCTGGCTAAACAACGCATCTGCAATAATGCCCTGCTCGCTATCATAAATAGCAATACCGGTTTCATCACAGGATGTTTCAATACCAAGGATTTTCATGAAGTTACTACCTTATATAAGCAGGTTAATCACCAGGGCGACCCAAGCAGCCACCAAAGAATCGGCAATTTTAATGGAGTTTGCTTTATTTAGCGAGTTTCGTCCCCATATCCCTTGCCAGGCAAAGTCCAGATTAAATCAATATTTAATGGGTTTATCTTTGCTTTTTGATCAAAAAATGATTAAAATTTGCGCCCTCTTGGTGATTCTCTCGTTTCGCCAATGGTAACGTACTGATTTTATTTACTTTTTAATAAACATACATTTTAAGGTTAGGTGATTTTTAATGCCAAGCGTAAGAGTTAAAGAAAACGAGCCATTTGACGTTGCATTACGTCGCTTCAAGCGTTCGTGCGAGAAAGCAGGTATTTTGGCTGAAGTTCGTAAGCGTGAATACTACGAGAAGCCAACATCTGTTCGTAAGCGCGAAAAAGCTGCGGCAGTAAAACGTGCAGCGAAAAAAGTATCTCGCGAAAACGCTCGTCGTATCCGCTTGTATTAATAGTTGTTTGGGCTTTTCTTTAGGAAGCTAGAGAAGAGCCTAAATTCTATTAGCTATAAGGATTAACACATGTCTGCTCTTAACGATCAAATTAAAGAAGCCATGAAAGATGCCATGCGCGCCAAAGATAAGGCCCGCCTGTCAACCATCCGTTTAATCCTGTCAGCAATCAAACAAGTCGAAGTCGATACTCGAGCCGAGTTAGACGATACCGCGATCCTTGCCATTCTAGATAAGATGGTCAAACAGCGTCGCGAATCGATCAAGCAATACGAAGATGCAGGCCGCCAAGAACTGGCCGACGTCGAACACGCTGAGATCGAAGTTCTTCAAGAATTCCTTCCAAAGCCATTAACTGATGACGAAATTGCCGAACTTATCGAGCAAGCCATCAGCAGCACCGGCGCAGAATCCATCAAAGACATGGGCAAAGTAATGGGCATCCTCAAGCCACAATTACAAGGCCGTGCCGATATGGGCCAAGTCAGCGGAAAAATTAAAAGCCGCCTAGGTTAGTTTACACCCACCGTTAAAAAATACGTATCGTCATATCTTGGCAACTTTAATCTTTTCGGAAAAAACAGTTGTTATTTACTGATACAGCCTACGTATCTGTACCTCTCTTTATGACTACTTTTGTTCCGTCATACCGTGGCAACCCTCTTTCTTACTAAAGCACTACTTCGTCAATCTGTTCTATAAATTTCTCAAGAGCAGATCCTGACTTTCGTCAGGATGACAAACTATGGTTTGATGCTATATCTGTAGAAGATACTTTTAAGGGTATTGTTGCAAGTAGCCAGGCTTCGCTTGGATTCGTTTCGCTGCTATTCCCCGAGATACTCATATTAAACTTACGTAATGAACCTTACCCTCAGAAAACTCACTTCCCTAAGGCCTGTCATCCTGACGAAAGTCAGGATCTGCTCTTAATTTTTCACAAAAAATTGCTTAGATCTACTTCAAACTCGTAGGGATTATTGGTGCTATCTGCCACTACCGAATCTTTATCTCCAACACCCCACCCAAAGAACTATTCCAATCCGTAGACTATGTAAAAACCGGTAGCTCTGCTATGATTGCCCAATTAAGCCTTACCTAATTATAAGTACTCAATGGGCCTTATCCCGCAACACTTTATTCACGAATTATTAGCTCGGGTTGATATTGTTGACCTGATTGATTCGCGTGTGCCTTTAAAAAAAGCGGGTGCCAATTACAAGGCTTGCTGCCCTTTTCATGGTGAGAAGACCCCATCGTTTACGGTAAGTCAGGACAAGCAGTTCTACCATTGCTTCGGTTGTGGCGTTCATGGCAATGCGATTGGCTTTTTAATGGAGTACGACCGCTTGGAGTTCCCGGATGCGGTTGAAGAACTGGCTGCCATGATGGGCATGGAAGTGCCGCGTGAAGAAACGGTATCCAACAAGCCTAAAGTCGATACCACACTGTACGACATCATGGAAAAGGCAGCTAATTACTACCAAAAGCAGCTAAAATCCAACAAAGGTGCCATAGACTACCTTAAAGGCCGTGGTCTGAGCGGCGAAATCGCCAAGCAGTTTGCTATCGGCTATGTGCCCGGTGAATGGCGTAATCTGGAAGCCGTTTTCCCCAAACTGCAACAGGATAAGAAACTACAGCAACAGCTGGTCGACTGCGGCCTGATGATCCGCAAAGACAATTCGCTGTATGACCGTTTCCGTGACCGTATCATGTTCCCGATCAAGGACAAGCGCGGTCGTGTGATTGCTTTTGGTGGCCGCGTGATGGGCCAGGGCGAGCCAAAATACCTGAACTCACCGGAAACCCCGATTTTCCACAAAAGTAATGAGCTCTATGGCCTGTATCAGGCACGTCAGGCTAACCGCAAACTGAGTCGATTATTGATCGTCGAAGGCTATATGGACGTTGTCGCTCTGGCACAGTTTGGCATCAACTATGCAGTGGCAACCCTTGGCACAGCGACCACCGCCAGCCATTTACAGCAACTCTTCCGCGCCACGCGTGAGCTGGTGCTTTGCTTTGATGGCGACCGCGCCGGTCGTGATGCCGCCCTGCGTGCCATTGAGCACGGACTACAACAGATGCGCGAAGGCCGTGAAATCCGCCTGATGTTCCTGCCCGATGGAGAAGATCCGGATTCAATGGTCCGTAAAGTGGGCAAAGAGCAGTTCGAGGAAATGATCGGTAAGGCCACGCCATTGTTCGAATTCATCCTTGAGCACCTGTCAGCACAGGTCGATTTGGGCTCAGTGTCAGGCCGCGGCCAGCTGGTCCATCTGGCCAAGCCATATCTGGATAAAATTACAGATCCTATCTATCACGAGTTTTTCAGCAGCGCTCTGGCCGAAAAAGCCAAGCTCTCAGAGAGCAAGCTGGCGGCAATTATTGAGGCCCCAACTCAGTCACAACCGTCTCGCAAGCCGCTACAAAACAAGCCTCAGAGCACAAAAACCAATAAAACCCTGCAATTGGCGATTACCCTGCTACTGCAGAAGCCAAGCCTTGCCTTAACTATCAAAAATTACGACTGGTTGCTGACTTTGCCCGATAAAGGCTCAAAACTTTTGCACCAATTGCTTGAAATTATTCATAAAACCCCCAAGATCAATACTAGTTTGCTGCTTGAAAACTGGCGCGACAACCCAAAGCTGTATGATCGCCTGGCCAGTTTAGCCATGACCGAGCGCGAAGAGCGCATTCAAGGTCAGGAGCAGCAGGAATTACAGGACTGTGTAAATCGCCTGTTATTGCACGCCCGTAAAATTCGGGTGGATTATTTGCAACAGAAAGCAGCAGAACACGGTCTAACCAATCAGGAAAAGTCTGAATACCGGCAATTACTATTGCTGGCCAAACAAGGCTCCAACGGCAATAGCGCCAAATAAGTAGCGCTTGCTGTAGCTGGGGCAAATTCTGTATAATTAGCGGTTCGCTATGCGCAAGCCGTCGCTTGGTTTTTGACTCGCAAAATGTCTTGCGAGCCCTACAAAGGTTATTCTAGATGTCAGAGAATTCGCAACAGTCACAATTAAAGTTACTTATCGCTCGCGGTAAAGAACAAGGTTACCTCACTTATGCCGAAGTGAATGACCACTTACCACCGGATATCGTTGATCCCGAGCAAATCGAAGACATTATTCGCATGATCAATGACATGGGTATTCAGGTGTATGAAACCACCCCTGATGCTGATGAGCTGTTGATGAATGACGAATCGGTAACCGATGAAGAAGCCGCTGAAGAAGCTGCTGCTGCATTGGCCAGCGTAGACAGCGAATTTGGTCGAACGACTGACCCGGTTCGTATGTACATGCGAGAAATGGGTAGCGTTGAGCTACTGACTCGCGAAGGCGAGATTGATATCGCAAAACGTATCGAAGAAGGCATCCGCCAGGTTCTGGGCGCTATCGCCAACTATCCCGACACCATCCGTATCCTGTTAGAAGAATATGCGCTTTACGAAGAAGAGCAGGTTCGTCTGACCGAGATCGTAACCGGTTTCACTGACGGCGAAGAAGCCGAGTTCGTACAGGAAGAATCAGAAGCAGCGCAAATCGCCAATGCCAGCGAAGAACTGGACACTGACGATGATGTGGATGACGACGATGACGATGACGAAGAAGAAACCGAAGTCGATACTGGCCCGGATCCAGAAGAAGCGGCAGCCCGTTTTGCTGAACTGAAAAAGCAATACGACAAAACCGTTAAAGCCGTTGAGAAATATGGCCGTACGCACAAATCAGCAATCAAGCAGCTGGATGCCATGAAAGAAATGTTCATGCAGCTTCGTCTTGCTCCAAGAATGTTTGAGCAGCTGGTTACTAACTTGCGTGAGAAAATGGACGGTATCCGTGAGCAAGAGCGTTACATCATGATGCTTGCCGTGAACGGTGCGCGTATGCCGCGTAAAACCTTTATCTCAACCTTCTCAGGTTCAGAAGCCGATCCAACCTGGATTGAGCAGCACGTCAAAAAGAAAAGCAAATACTCAGAACCTTTGGCTGAACACGCCGAAGAGATTCTAAAAGCACAGCGTAAACTTCAATTAATTGAAGAAAGCTGTAGCCTGAGCGTGATGGAAATTAAAGAAGCCAACCGCGAAATGTCGATTGGTGAAGCCAAAGCACGCCGCGCCAAGAAAGAAATGGTCGAAGCTAACCTACGTCTGGTTATCTCTATCGCTAAGAAATACACCAACCGCGGTTTGCAATTCCTCGATTTGATTCAGGAAGGTAACATCGGCCTGATGAAAGCGGTCGACAAATTCGAATACCGCCGTGGTTATAAGTTCTCGACTTACGCCACTTGGTGGATTCGTCAGGCAATCACGCGTTCGATTGCTGACCAGGCGCGTACCATCCGTATTCCGGTTCACATGATTGAAACCATCAATAAATTGAACCGTATTTCTCGCCAGATGCTACAGGAAATGGGCCGCGAGCCACAACCTGAAGAGTTGGCTGAGCGTATGGAAATGCCGGAAGACAAAATCCGCAAAGTTCTTAAGATTGCCAAAGAGCCAATCTCCATGGAAACGCCAATCGGTGATGATGAAGATTCGCATTTAGGTGATTTTATAGAAGACACCACCATCGATTCACCAGTTGACGCAGCGACAGGCGAAAGCTTGAAAGAAGTCACTGATGAAATCCTGGCGGGTCTAACGGCACGAGAAGCGAAAGTCTTGCGTATGCGTTTCGGTATCGACATGAATACAGACCACACACTGGAAGAAGTCGGCAAGCAGTTCGACGTAACCCGTGAGCGTATTCGTCAGATCGAAGCCAAGGCACTGCGTAAACTACGCCACCCAAGCCGTTCGGAAAAGCTTCGTACCTATCTTGACGAGTAGGCTTGACGAATAAGCAAGACGAATAAAACAAAGCAAAATATTGCAAGCGCAGGAGATTTCTCGTAAACTCCTGCGCGTTCTTTTTCAAGAAACACATCCTAAATTTGTAGAGCAATTAGGCATCGCCTGATTCACTACACATGGAAAAATGGGCCTTTAGCTCAGTTGGTTAGAGCACCCGACTCATAATCGGTAGGTCCCCAGTTCAAGTCTGGGAAGGCCCACCATTTTTCCTGACCAATAACACTTCCTGCTCGCATATTTCTGATTCACCAAACACTCCTCTTTTACTCTGCTTTCTTCTAAACGTCTGCTACTTGAATTTGTTGTTACCCGGGAAATGACCTCTGAATTATAGCTTGTAGATACTCTTTACTCCTTTAGTTTGAGGCATCGGCCGAACTGGCGGTTTGAGTTACCTAGTTATTTTCTTTATACTGGTTTTTCCTGGATGGAGCACAAATAGACAAAGGAGATAGTCATGCAAGCCATTTATGCAATATTTATTAAATACTTAAGTACCAGTTTCTCACACCCACGACTCTATCTTTCCCATTCTAAAATCTTGCATAATATTCAGAGGCTTAAATTCTGTCTTAATACAAACATCGCTATTTTTTCCATTTTATTTACGCTATTTTCACTCCCGCTGAGTGCTGCAACCTTTGTCGTCAATTCAACGAGCAATGAACAAGAGCAATTCGATACCATCGGCGATGGAGAGTGTCTAACAACTTCTGGAGTTTGTACTTTCGTGGCAGCTATTGTTGAGGCCGAGTCAAGCCCAACATTTGACATCATTGATCTGACCAATATCAATGGCACCATAGATGTCTCCTCAGTTGATTTTGAACAACCATTAGAGTTGCGCGGAGCAGGAGTGACCATACAAAGTGTTAACGATAATCTTCGGTGGCGTGGAGATGGCTCCATCATTTCAGGGATTGAGTTTGTTGGGTTTAGAAACTTAGTACTTGAAGCAGAAAGCCAAACATTTAGCAATAACATAGTACGAGATGGCGCCGGAGTTAGCTCAAGAAATAGTTATAGCGTGATTGAGGGCAATAGGGTCTACAACACTTCATCCTTCGTTGCTATTAACGTAGCAGGATCTTTTACAGGTGATACGAACATTGGAAGTATCGTTCGCAATAACATCATTGGCTTTGATGAGACCGGCTCAGCAGCTACGGGTACAAGTAGCGTGGGAATTGGGGCTGCTGGCTCTGAAGTACTTATTGAGGGTAACACTACTCATGGCTACCTAGCTGGCTTATATCTGACTGGCCTTTCAGACTCTAGTATTACTAATAACCGTATTGGTAATACGGGAGAGCAAACAGGTAATGGTGCAGTAGCCATTAATGGTGTTGCTGGCCACGGCATTTGGTCCATAGACGGCACAAACAACCTATATACTGACAACTCGTCCAATGGTAACGCCGTAAATGGTATCTACCTTGAGGGCAGCCAGGATGCAATAGTTCTCTTCAATCAACTGATGAATAATGGTAACTCTGGTATTGCGACAACATTGCCGAATAATGTCATTGAAAGGAACGTCTTGGTCGGTAACGCTGGCTTAGCGATTGATGTCATGAATGATGGTCTGGTAAACCAAGTCAGTCCTGATGGGATAGTTAACCCTCCAACGATTGACGTTGTTAATCAAAATGGCGCTCAACTGTTCAAAGCCGAGTTTAACGATCCTGAATTTGCCAATACTGAGCTAACCTACTGTCTTTCAGTATCCACAACATGTCCCTCAGATGTCTCGCAAGCCGAATTCAACTTATTTTGTGGAAGCGACATTAGTGATAACTCAGGTAGTAACCTTTTTACAACGCCAGGATTAAATATTATTCCCGAAGGTCGTTTTATCACTGCCACTGTTTCTTCTGCTGACGGAAGTTCGGAGCTATCGGCCTGCTCAGTAGTTCCTCCTCTTGAACCTGAAGCGGAGCCATTGGAGTTTTATAGCCTGAATGCCTGGGTGCTTAATCCGAAAAGCGCCAAACCCTTGCTTGGAGTATTCCTTGGTTCAGGTTCTAACAATGTTGCAAGAATAAACGTTAGTTCACTAACGCTCGGTAACGCATTGGGAGCGACTATCACGACTTCAGACGTTAACGAGGATGGTTACATGGATTTACTCGTGAAGTTCGCTGGCCAGGAGACAGGAGCGACATGTGGCGACACACTTTTAACACTGAGTGGTCAGATAGCAGATGATAGTTTCGAAAGAGAACTTGAACTTCGAACCGTTGGTTGTAAAGGCAAAGCAAAGGGTTATCAATAACTCAAGAACTTCCAGCTCAATTGGAGAAGAAAGGGATTTGCTTGCTTTCTTCTCCCTGTTTAACCGCCTTAAGAGACTTACACTATGAATTTGGGTAAAGATAAATGAGGGGGTAGGGATTAACACGCTAAACCGGTAACTTTATACCAATCTTCAGTGTTAAAAAGCGATAGTATGTAAGTTTCTGCTCATCAATCTCATGCTCATAATCAATGAGATCAGAGTTAATTACTGATTCAACCTGAGACAAATTTAGCTCGACCAATCATTTGCCCCCTATGATTCATCCCTTACCCACTTCCCATCTTCCTTGTGATACTCTTTCTTCACGGCGGACCAGGCGACTTTGTGAGCAACTTCTTCGCGACTGTCATTTCCCCTGCGATCCTCGGGGTTCTTGTATTCATCCCAAGCTGAATTAAAAGCTTTTCGGTAAATCTCCTGGGCATGCTCAGGTAAGTTTTTCCGAACGCTATCAGGTAGTTTGTCATTAGATTTGTAAGGCATTAAAACCCCTTTTTAAGGCAAAATTACTATAAGAAAGTATTCGTGCAATAGTCTTACAAAAGCAAACTTAGTGTGGTCACTATTTATTACATTCTACTTTCAATGTCAGCCCATCTTTTTGGGCATAGTATTCAATACATTCATGGCCATTTCTTATAATAGTACGAACTGCAAAATTACTTACATATTCTATTTCTGATAATGAGACAAAACCGTCCTTATTGATATCAGTTTCTGTATAGGTTAATGGTGTCTTTGAAACCATGTAATAAATTACAGCTGAATAACTCCCAACAACTACAAATATCAAAATCAGTATAATCGCAAGTTTTCTCATTTATATATTCTCACTTATCACCCTTTCTCCAGGTTAGCCAGCACTCTGCGCGCTTCTTCTAGCCTTTCCTCTTTAGAAAAACTCTTTACCACTGTCGGGTGAAATGCGTCACGATTGGTGATAGTAAATGAAATCTTTCCCACATCTTTGGCATCCAAAGACACGGGGAATCCGACACTATATACGGTATCTGGGTTAGTAATGCCCATTAATGACAACCATTGAGCGATTGTTACTGGCTGATCAGCGATAAGAGGATCAATGATCATTTTATCAACGTTTCCACTGCTTCCTTTAACATAGACGATAGGTGCAACATGGTAAGTCCAGGGATTTTTATTTATTTTACTTTTGAGGTAACCGGAAGCCCACGCCTTATCAGCAATGACTCCCTCTTTTTCAAACATATCCACCATTAACTCAGTACGGGCAAAAGCACCATTTTGAGCTTGTGACCAGGCCATATTTTTCATTGCTTTAGCTTTTGTAAAAAGATTTTTGGCCTTGTTTGCAGATATAGTCTTAATGGAGTCTGGTTCAAATTTGGGCATATCCTTTAAGGCTTCGTGTGTGTAATAGGTATTGTCTTTACGGCTAATGCCAGCGGGTAGGAATGCCTTATTTATGTACTGACTGGTGATATTGCCGTTTACTTTTTCAACCAGGTGAACATAGTGCAGTGCTGAGCGCACTTCATTGGTCTGAACACCCAGAGAGATGATGTCATCTTTGAAGCTTGATGGGCACTGTGGAATGATGTCCTTAAGATACTCGCTGAAGTCTGGATCCTGAAAAGTAAAGTAGGCGGTGGCATTATTCTGCAGATTTTCAGGAACCTTACGAGCAGCAGTAAGACGAGAGTGCTTATACTCTTCGTTATATCGTATAAAAGTTGTATACAAGCCCCAAACCGTCAAGGCTTCTGGGTCATTTTTAGTGAATGTAGCTTCTCCCTTACTGTTTCGAGTGTAGCTAATGGGCAAGAAGAGCTCTTTTTCGAGATCAAATAATAGATAATGGTTGTCACCACAGGACATAAAAGGACAGGTGCCGGGAGTCAGTTCTTCGCATTCTTGATGGCCGTTTCCTTTCGAGAACAAAAACATAACGCCCCTTGCATCGACAACGCGCCCTGCGAATCTTCGAGTATTCTTAGCAAGTAGCTCTTGTAGTGCAGTCAGTTCACTGACTATCTCAGGCTGGTATTGCTTTGCGGAAACAATATTCTTGTTGAGACTATTAGTCTGCTCTTCCAAGCTCTTTAATATTGTTATGGGCGTCTCATATTCAGGAACCTTAACATCCTCATAGATTTTCTCACTGAGGATATTGAAATATTTTGTTGTGCCATTTTCTGATAAGGGCTTAACAGAAAATGGTTTTGGTGCATTGATACCAAGGATAATACCTATTAGTTTGCCACTTTCATCAATCTGAATGATCGCTATATCTTCGTCTTTTTTACAGTAAACAATAGGAACCTCTTTGGGTGTACTACAATTATCGAACTGCAATTCCTCAGAGTAAATGACGGAGGTCGCGTGTGCGTAGAGCGGCAAAACCAAAAGAAAAGCGAGAAGGTATTTAGTTTTCATATTGTGTCCTGAATAGTTATCCATTATGCCTGTCAGGCTATATTTCTTCGTATTATTCAGGTCATACTAATAAGTAGAAGTCAGTTTTGCAAATAACTAGCTTTGCATGCTTTCAGGCATCACTCTCTTAAAATCACCAATTCCTAATTGCTATTTTACTGACACAACTCTTTATACAGTGCCATTACTCCTTCAGGTGGCTCTGGCTGGCCATACACTGATAGCTTTTTCTTTTGATGTTTCGCCCAGCGCATTAACCATGAGGGGCCGAAGCGTTTGCTGGGTGCGGTTTCGATTTGATAGGCGGGATCTTTCATAGCCTGTTCTAGCGTTACAAATTCATAGCCTCTGTCTTTGAGGAGTTCCAATTGCTTATCAAGTGTTTCTGCATTGATGGTGTTGGCGTGAATTAACCATATTTGCGGAATTTGCCGATTGAATAATTCATCGCTCATGGTTTCGAAAGCATCCAGCGCATCGCTTAAGTGCAAGAGGTAGTCTTTTTTGATCTGAGCAATATTCTCTTCGGACTCTCTAGATCTATCATAGGCGCAGGAAAACAAGTAATCGGTGTGTTCGATGGTAAATGGTGCGACTTCGAGTCCCTGTTGTTTTAAAAAGTTTTCAAACGCTTCTTTCTCTTCAATGCTGTTGCCGGTCTGAGTGAAGGGGTGCCTGAAGTAACGATAGGGTTTGTTGTATTTTTTGGATAACCAGTCGCTAACAACTCGGCCTTTAATAACCGATTCTTTCATGGCGTCTAATGGGGTTTGATTCATTCCAGAATGATCGAATGTATGATTACCCAGTTCCATTCCCGCTTGGAGCCACTGTTCAAGAATGGCGATATGGCCATCAACTTCACCCTCTACCAATAGTTTTTGCTCATTCACAAAGCCTACAGCTTCAATGTTATGTTTCTTTAGACTGGCAAGTAGCTGCTTAGTCAATTCAGTCTTTTCTTCCAGTGACTTGCTGGTACTCGCTGTAAACGGCAGGTCGTCGATTGTTATGGCTATTTTTTTATTGGAACTAGCAATACTTGAAGCTGAGAAGAAGGCCATACAAAAAACTAATAACAAAATTCCAATTCTTTTAATATTCATTCTCTGACCCTCCTTCTGAATCACTTCGTAACTCTTTTCCTAATTGACCTTCCAAACCTTTTCGCAAATCTTCCGGCGTGTATACCACGCCATTCTTAATAACCAGTTTAATATCATTAATATTCTGCGGTGCGCTTTCTAAATCGCCCTTTACGATAATCAAATCAGCACGATAGCCTTCTTTGATATAACCTCTATCTTTAAATCCTAACAGCTTAGCGCCATTGGCACTCATCACATGAATAGCTTCCTGAGTAGTAAAGCCACCCTCAACAAGCAGTTCAAAATTTCGCTGGTCGGCAAAACCGGGCATACTGTGTAATCCTGGGTCTGGGCCAATAGTCAGCAAGCCTCCACGTTTAAGAAACAATCGATCATGCTGTAAGGTTTTATCCAGCCAGTCACGCTTGAAGTACCAGGTTTCAGCCGAATTCTCGCGTCGCTGGAGATAGTTTTCGGCCCGCTCTAAAAGATGAGGCGCGAGATAGGATTTATAAGCAGGATTGACTGATGTCTTTGGAGTTTGCGCTTCAAATATAGACGGGGTGGAGCTGATAGCTACATTGTTATCAATTAGTGTCCTATGCAGCTGTTCTAATGCCTCCCCCTGAATATCAAGCGAACTTCTGAAACTATTACTGCCATCGCACTCCCCGGCTGATTTACCTTCCGCGAAATCATAGGCATGAATAAATCCATGCTCAATTGCATCAATGCTCCATTCAGATGCCTGCTGCATAGTGATTGAGCACAAATGTCCTGTAACTTTTGCGCCTCGTTTATGCGCAGATTCAATAATGGCTTTCAATTGAGCTTCGGTGGTGTGACGGTAGACCTTAAACCAGCTCACGCCTCTATCGACCCACTTGCCAATCTCTTTATCGATAGCTTCGGCATCTGTCATACGCAACATGACGGCATTACCATCAGGCCCAGTGAAGTATGGCCCCGTTGCCACAATATCCGGGCCTGCAACTTTTCCCTTCTCAATGTCTTGCTTAAGTTGCAACTCTTGTAAGGGCTCAGCAGCGCCTGTAGTCTGCATGGTCGTTACACCACCAGCAAGATAAAGTCTCGCGCCCGCTTCACCGAGAAAAGTTGCACCGGGCATGTGCAGATGGTTATGGGTGGCGACAAAGCCAGGGATGAGTGTTGTGTTAGATCCGTCAATAAGTCGAACATCGCCATCAACTGAAAGGCTTGGCTCTACAGCTTGAATCACACCGTTGGACACCAGCACATCAACATCTTTATGTATGGAGATTGAGTCAATAACTTTGGTGTTTTTGATGAGTATCCTATTGTTTGCTGCTGTCTCAAATGCAATCAAGCCTGCTAACAGCAATAGTCCAATTCTAAATTTATGTGTCATCCGCATTCATATGCTAAACCAAGATTGTCCCATCTTGTCAGTCTGCCCTACTCACATCAAGCAATAATTCCATCTGTACATTTTTTTAATATTGATATTTTTTAAGCCGTGCTAACATTCAATGGCTTTCACAATCAGGACTAATTATTCAAATAATTGAAGGAGAAAACCATGAAAGCTATTATTGCTTTTCTTACTGTAATAACCCTTTTTTCTACCACCACCCAAGCTGAAACCATTGAGTTTGAAGTACCCCACCCTGCAGGAGGGAGCAGCCATTCTTACCCTGGTTTAGATTTAAACTATGCCAAGAAACTTAAAATCAAAGCCTCTAATTCTTATTACGAGCCTATGCTGGAGATTGATGAGCTTGAGATTGTTTTCGAAAACGCTACCAACTTTAAAGCAAACAACTTCAAGAATACTAATGGCTCCTACAGAGCTATTGTTGAGGATGTCTGGATTTATCGTAAGGTGTATGTAGAGGTCATGACACCAGACCAGCTGGCACCTGGTAAGGACATTTATGTCTCCTTGAACGTTGTTGAGTTTGAAGGTGTGCTGGATGACGTCAACATGAGTCATGGACAACCGATTTATGATGCACATGGTATTCTGGAAGACGTCACACCTGATGTTCTAGTCGATCAGGAGACCATTGTTTTAGATGGCAAGAATATGACCATTCAGCTGTTTAAACGTGCAAAGTCAGGAATGGAAGGAGAAGGCTTCAAGTTAATCACTAACTGGCATGGTTATGGTCAGAGAACCATTTATCTGCCAGCACCATTCCCAATGTCTGATTCACATATGTTCAATGCGATCGGGCTGGAAATTGAATCTCATCAAATGCCTGATGGGTTTGTTGATTACTTGATTGGAGTTAAGTACGAAGACGCCTTCGGGGGTTACAGTCAAACAACACCAATCGAACCTCTAGCTCCACTTATTGAACAAGCCTACGGCTACTACCCTTGGCCTTAATCTAGACCACCTTTGATTGTGAAAGCAGGCTGAGCACATGTTCGTGCTCAGCTCCCTACTTAAATCTAAAT
Organism: Kangiella sp.; assembly: GCA_048268505.1. Taxonomy (GTDB): domain Bacteria; phylum Pseudomonadota; class Gammaproteobacteria; order Enterobacterales; family Kangiellaceae; genus Kangiella. The sequence continues at coordinate 178,065 of JBLWVK010000004.1, forward strand.
CCCTCCATTAATTAATAAAGCTATTCTTCTATGGCACAAATGTCCCTAATTTGTATTTTTTCACTTTAATGATCTTTTTTATTCTGCACTAGAATCCTCGCCATGACTTCACCACGAATGACTCAAACAAATTGAGTTGCTCGGAAAATCATTAGCACCTGTGCCGACTATCGCGAGGAGAAACCATGAAAGCCATAATCACTTTGTTGGTGATTGCAATTGCATTTCAAGCATATCTTATCTTTGAGTTAAGCCAAGAAAGCAAGAATCTCGGCAAGCATATACGTGACAACCCAGACCTCTACTCTTCAGGTGATTATGAAGAGAGACATGAAGAGGTTCGTCCAAACCAGGTTGACGTTATAGACGATACAGCAATCACTCGATACCGCCCAACTAATGCACAGGAGAATATGAAGACGGAAACACAGGTTGTTGAAGATTCAGAAAAGAACGAAGTCTTTAGTCGGGCAGAATCTTCAGCGCAGCTAAAACTATCCGAAGCAGCCACTTACACATTTAATCAGTTTCTCGGTCTTTCAGAGAATAGCTCCTTTGAGCAAATACAAGAGGTGAGTAGCGGGCTACATCAACTAAGTCGCGAAGACTATCAGGCTGTCATGCGAAAACTCATTGTTGAATCCAACAAAGGCAATATTAATTTTGATATTGCATTTATTAACTAAACTTAAAGGTTAGAACCATGAAAAAAATCTTACTTTCTATCGCTTTGTCTTTAGCTTCGTTTGGAGCATCAGCTAATGGCGGGGTTTACATCGGCGAGTATTATATCGGCAGCACAAAAGTATATACGGTTAGCGGCTCAATCACAGATATAGCACAAAAGCAGCAGGGAGCCTATCTGACTTGTAAAAGTAATCTTTACGATAATGGCTTTTATTGTTATGCAAAGAACTCATATGGAAAGCGCGTCTCATGCTATGGGAATATTGATTATGCGAAGGCATCCCGTATTCTAGGAACAATTAATGCAGCAAGCTCAATCTATCTTCAGATGTATGAGTCAGGTTCTTGTCGTTATATCACGGTAACCAACGGCTCTTCCTATCTAAACGGTCTTTTCCGCTAATCAATCTAAGTAAAACTTGAACTCTCTCGACTCCTGGCCCTGTTGGTCTGATCAACCTCAGGGCTGGGCTCTACTTTTAGTTTTAACTGACTCCATAATTTCAATTTGCCAGGGTGACACAGGTGACTAAAAAGACATTGCTCCTTCTTTATGCAATAGGCGGCTATCTTGCTGGTATAGCAAGCCTCCTGTATTTGATGGGATTCATTATTAATATCGGCGTGCCTAAAGGTATTGATGATGGGGAATCCTATTCAATGTTGTGGTCTATCGCCATCAATTCAGTCCTGATTACCTTATTTGGTTTACATCATTCGCTCACAGCTCGAACTACTTTTAAAAATTGGCTTAGCACCTATATTCCTATTCCAGCACAAAGAGCAACCTATCTTTACCTTACGGCAATGATGACTGCTCTATTGGTTTTCTTCTGGCAGCCCATAGATTTAACCATTTGGCAGATAGAACACCCTATCATAGTGAAAGTTATTCTCTCTATGTACTTTTCGCTGTGGGTTATCATGGTGCTCAGCTCGTTTCACATCGGTCATTTCCACCTGTTAGGTTTAGCTCAGGCTTGGAATAATTTTCTTAATAAACACAATGCTGAGCCTGCCTTTTCAAGAATGTTTCTATACGGACTTATCAGACATCCAATATCAAGCTGCTGGATCTTAATTGCCTGGTGCACTCCAGTGATGACTGTAGGCCATTTAGTTTTTTCGCTAGGGGTTACACTATATATTCTTGTAGCAACTCCACATGAAGAAAAGGATCTTGTTAAAGCCATCGGTCCCCAGTATGTTAAATATCAGAAAGAGGTGCCACCTTTCTTACCGTCATTAACGCGTTCTTCTAAATCGACTCACCAGGACAAAAGATAATATCTTATCGATTAATAGAAGGAGGTCATACTTGGCCAGGCAGTCAATTTAAGTTTCCTGGCTTTCTTGGTTCGGTCAATAATTCTATTAATGCGACCACCATCATCAGTTCATTCTTTCAAGATCCATTAGCTGGTAACTAGAGCTGAATCAATTGTTCAGCTCTAGTTTTCTCTGTACAGACTCTACCCACAAATGCTCTGGAGTTGAATCATGCATAAAGTAGTCTGGCTGTATGCCGATGTTATCGATTGGAAAGTCGGGAAGTCTTTCAGTTAGAGAGGTGGCGTACCATAACCTGAACTGTCCATCAGGTGAATCAACCTGATGCACATTTGACACATCAAGAACGCCCATGGTTGTTTGGCCAAAAAGCTTTACCTTATGGCTCTGCTTGGCAGCTAATAGAAACTGCTCTGCGGTACTACCGTTACCCTCATCAATAATAATGGCAACCTTAGCAGGATTTGCCATGATGGTTTCTTCTTCATGTACGCTGATTGCATATTGGTTTGGTCTAACGAAACCGCCAATGTTCTGAATTAACTTGTCATGAAGACTCTTGATCCATTTTTTATCTTCGTCTGACCAGGTATCGCTATTTAAGATCTGCTCATACTTTGAGTTATTGAGGGGCGTCGAGAGAAGCCTGGTACCAACGGTTTGTATCGGGTTGGTATAAAGCAATGTGATTAGTGCTGAATAACTGGCATCACTGCCGCCGCCATTACCTCGAATGTCTATGATCAGGTTTTCGCGAGCTGTAATGAGATCTATGCTTTCTTTAATAAGACTATCTATCTTAACTTTATGCTCATAGGCAAAAGACGGAATTCTGATATAGCTGGTACTGTTAGAAAGTATTTTGAAGTATGGATCACTACTTTCTGTAAGCTCTATATACTGCTCTTCTTCCTTGCTTAATTTAACCTCAGGTTTAACACGATACCAGGTGGAGAATCCTATTTTTAGGATGTTATCAGAGATAAGCTTTACCGAGTCTATTGGTCGAGAGCTGTGGTCACGCATATAAAAAACACCTGACCACTTTGAGTTCTGCTGCTCAAAGTGCAGTTTAATTTGGGCTGGGTGCCAATAGATACCATCTGCCTCAATAATGAATCCAATGTGCTTATTATCAGCTTTAGTGATTCCAATCGTATAAGTACCGGATTTCCAGCTCCCTTCAATGCTATTACCTTTAAGATTACTGACATTGTCTTTAAACTCTGCAATATTAATTGGGTATTTTGGAAACTTCTCGAACTGTTGCTTTAATTGCTCATCACTTAATGTCTGTTGCGAAGATTGGTTTCCTTGATAGCGTATTCCGATATGACCTGTTCGAAAATAATCCAACCACGCTCTCATTAACGCTTCGCACTCTGTTGAACTTTCGATCAATGCAGCATGCTCAAGATGTCTGGCATTATACTTATTAATTGAATGCTCACCTTTTTTATCCACAACATACTGGTAACCTGCATCGTTTTCTGAGAAAGTTTCAATTAGCCAGCTCATGTTTTGATTACAGCTTTTACTGTTATCTGCTGCCACCACGATTGACGAAACACTCATAAAACAAGAGGCAACTAAATATATTATTAAACGCACACCTTCTCCTTTTTGAAAACTAATCTGATATACCAGAGCGAAGTACAATGGTTACCTGGTTAAAATTCCGCGCCATACCCACTTGCTTCTAAAATAGACTTTGCATCCTCAAGCTCTAACAACTGGCGCAGTGCTAATGACTTATTGCTTGCTTTTGCATAGAATGCTTCGCAAATTCTCTTACCAATCCAATAGCCAAGATCTGCTGGACGTCCATTTTTTGGCTTCTGATTATAGAGCCAGTCACCATATCCGTTATTTTCTTTGATGTCATGTTGGAACTCTTGCCATAGTATAGCTTCATGCTTTTTCCCGTAATTCGCACTATCTAAACTGGCAACGCTTTCTCTGTCCAAAACCATTTCCATAATAAAACTGGCAAAACCCTCTACAATTGATATCTCTAGCAATGAAGCATTTTTTTCAGTTCGATACTTATCATTTCGGGCTTGATACACATGAACAATTTCATGCGCTAAGAGATCTTCAAGAAGTTTTACCGCGTCTTCCTCATTATTTACAAATTGACAAATAACCTCTAAACCAATTCCTAAACCTTTATGGTCTGCGGTTCCACCAGAATTGTTAGCGCCAAAAAGGATATAGGCCGGAGCAACCTCGCTTTCTCCTAGCAGGTGCGCTACCTTGTTCAGAACTCTATCAGCATTATTCTTCAGGTTTCTTGCAGCTGGCAAACAAACATCAATAGCTTTTCGATAATCAGCATTAGAGGCTGCAATGTTTTTTGCCAGATTTTCACCATTGATTATTCTTTTTGGAGTAAAAATCGATATGCCATCGGTTCCTGTCTCTATATAGCCTGACTGAAGCAACTCTGCTGTAAGGTCACCTTCTGACTTCTGAATAAGCTCAGCAAATCGCTCAGCATCATCTAAAATTAGATGTCCGGTTACATTTTCTGTATCTTCTTGTGAATATACTGTACCTTGAAAGGTAATTACTACAATACAAGCAACTTTGACTATATTTCTTATCATTGTGAACTCCAAAACTGTTTCATATTCCAGTTTGATGCTTTCCATCAAAGAATGGTTTATCTGTAATTATCTCTCTTAGACAAAGCACTCACTGGCTTGATAGTTAATTCTATGAAGTTCACTATGCAGCGGTTCTATTTGTTGCACAATTCCATTTGGCCCGAAAAACCAGACAATGTCCTGTTTGACTTGCTTACTTGAGATGTTTTCGCAACATGGCGAATTTTTTCCGGTATTGCGCAGGAGTTATACCAACCATTTTGTTGAATTTTCGGCCAAAGAAGCTGGCATCCTGGTAACCAACTTCGTTAGCGATTGCTTCCACGGGCAGGGTTGAAGTTTCAAGCATTTGCTTAGCTTCTTCAATACGCAGGGTCAGCACATATTCAATGGGGCTCATTCCAGTTGCCAGCTTGAAGCGGCGCTTGAAAGTTCGCTCAGTTAGTCCGCTACGCTTAACTACTTCGCTAACTGGCGCAGGATGTTCGTAGTTTTGTGCTAGCCACACCTGGCTGTCAGCAATAACGGCATCTTCTGATTGTCTTGCACGATTTAAGTAAACGTAAGGTTGTTGTCCATGCTCATGCCATTCAATAATTTGCACTTTTGCTGTTTTAATCGCTTCCTCGACTCCAACAAACCTGGAAATTAAATACAAACCAAGATCCATCCAGGACGTCCCCCCACCTGCCATAATAAGCCGCTGTCCTTCGCCCGCAGTGACTAATGCTCTATTTGGTGCAAGATGAATTTTGGGGTAATTATTCTGGAAGAATTCACAGTAGGCCCAGTGTGTCGTGGCTTCCTGATCTTCAAGCAAGCCCGCAGCTGCCAATAGCAAAGAGCCGGTACAGGCGGCAGCAATAGTGCCACCTTTCTTCCAATAATTTCTCAGCCATTGCAGCTCTCCCTTAAAGTCTTCAGTCAGCTGTGAGGGTTTAACTTTTGGGTCAACAAAGACTTCCAGCACACAGACAGCATCGGGGTGATAATCTTCCGTCAACTTTCGGTGTGGATGAATATATCCATGATTGACTGAATTAATTGGTTGGCCTGTCAAAGAAACGATTGAGGGTTTAATTAATGAGGGTCCTAGCTCTCCTCGAGTTACAAATGGCCAGTCACGCCCTACAGAACATAGGAGGTCATTCATTCCATACACTGTGGATGGCGTAGCCTGAGAAATAGCGAGGATAGCTACTTCCATAGGCCTTTTTAATTCTTGAGAACTTTCAGACACTGCGTTTTTAGTCATGGTATTCATCCTACAGACTCAAATTAATTTAATTATGGCACATTTGTCCTGAAATTGTACTTTTCAACTTTAATGGTTTTGTTGGTACAGGAATAGAATTACAGCTCATTATTGGAACTCAAAGGACACTTTATGACCATCCAAGAATCCCATACTCCTGAGATGTTCGCAGAACATCTCGTTTTAATGTTAAATCATGCATCCACTACAGTGATGATTGCTTTAGGCCACAAACTAGGCTTGTTTGACTCTCTGGAAGAGTTAGAAATCGTCTCATCGAAAGAGCTGTCGGATCATTCTGGATGTAACGAACGCTATATCCGTGAGTGGCTGTCAGTGATGGTTACCGCAAAAATTATAAGTTTTAATCCAATGCATAAGACTTATACCTTACCTAAGAACTACGCGATGTTTTTATGTCGCAAATATTCACCAGACAATATTGCTGTGACCAGTCAGTTTATTCCCCTGATGGGCCAGATGCTTCCACAACTAGAGCAAAGTTTCAGAAGCGGAGATGGCCTTCAATACTCTGACTACCCATGTTTCCATTCTGTAATGGCTGAAGATAGTTATCAAACAGTTGTCTGTGCTTTATTTGATCACATTCTTCCTTTAATGGAAGACATGACAGAGAGATTACAATGGGGTATACGAGTTCTTGATGCTGGATGTGGAAAGGGGCTTGCGCTCTTAAAATTAGCACAAGAGTTCCCTAACAGTCATTTCGTTGGCTATGATCTTTGTGAAGACGCATTTGCAGAAACAATAGAGCATGCCAAGGCGCTTCGCTTAACTAATATTGAATTTCATGCTCGCGATCTAAGAGACTTTCATGAGCCTGAAAGCTTTGATTTTATTGCATCATTTGATGCTGTTCATGACCAGGCAGATCCACAAGCTTTATTAGACGGTATTTATCGTGCATTGCGTCCTAGAGGTGCATATTTAATGCAGGATATTGCTGGCTCAAGCTACCTGGAAAACAACCTGGATCATCCTCTTGGACCACTTCTTTACAGTATTTCTTGTGCTCATTGTACTCCGGTGTCACTAGGGCAGGGAGGCCCGGGATTAGGAACCATGTGGGGAGAAGAACTGGCTACAGGTATGCTGCAGGCGGCTGGTTTCAGCAAGATCGAAAAGCATAAATTAGAGCATGATCCTTTTAACGTGTACTTTATAAATAGGAAGTAATAGGTATGCGCCCCCGTTTGCTAAAATTTTTATTAAACCTGTTTCCCCCGTACCTCGGTGCGGGGATCCGTGTCAAGCATATCAGCAATGATTTCAGGACTTTTGACGTTGAGATGAAGCTTCGCTGGTATAACCGAAACATGATGGGTTCCCATTTCGGCGGCAATCTCTCGAGTATGACCGACCCTTTCTTCGTTCTTATACTGATATATAACTTAGGCAGAGGATATATTATCTGGGATCAGGCAAGTTCTATTACCTTTAAGAAGCCTGCAACAGGAAAAGTAACGGCAAGATTTCATCTCACTGAACAACAGGTTCAGGAGGTCAGATCAAAAGCAAATACAGAGCATACTTATCGCCCCAATTTCACGGTCGACATTTTGGATGAAAATGGAGCTGTGGTTTCTCAAGTTGACAAAGTCATCTATGTTAAAAAGAGAGAACCTAAAATTGTGTTCCATAACCTCAATCGTGCAAAAGGTTAATCACTGTTTAGTCTGTATCGTTTATTAATTAATTGGTCATTACTTAGAGGATACCAATATGGTCATCAATATAGTGACACCCGGCAAGTGGCTACGCTCTTTAGTAACTTCCTTCATTCCGCTAGTCATTTTCGTCACGGCTCTAACACCACATCAAGCTGCTTATGCCTCTATAGACGTATCGATAGATGATGAATTTCCTCGTAAGGTTATAGCTTTATTTGAGGCTGAAACTATCACTGAGCAGCAGTTGGAAGATATTGCTACAACCGAAGGCGCTAAAGCTCTTATCAACAAAGTGACACAATACACTGAAGAGTCAAACAAAGGGCTTCTGAAGAAGGCTTTATCAAGAGCTGCAAAAGGTGAAGCCTTGGATGAGGACCCCTATTATTTCTGGTATACCAAAAAGCACAGAACTGAGTTATCCAAGTTGATAGATAGCATCTCTTCTGATGAGGCAATTAATCAAAACGTTCTAGAAAGACTGTCTTCCTATCTGCCGAAGGATTTTAAGCTTACCACTAAAGTGATTCTAGTGGTTGGTGGCCCCTCTTCGGGCTGGACCAATAACAGTGGTAATTTCCAGGTAGGGCTAGACCAACACATCAATGATCCAATAGAAGTTATCGAGAACACAATGGCACATGAAATTTTTCATGTGGCTCAGGAGCAGTTAATGCCTGATAGGCAAGGTGATGCAACAGTTTCGGCAGATCGAGTTGATGCTTTACTAACGGCTTTGATGATGGAAGGAACAGCTAGTTTATTTGATGATTTTACCGGCATTCAGCAGGAAGGTGAGTTATTAAAATCCACAGTTTCTAAGCAAGTGAAAAATAGGGAAAGAATCCAATCCGCCTTTCTACTATTTGAAACCTTGGTTTTCAGAGCTGCGCATGATGCAGATGCAGATCTTGGTCAGCTTTACCAAATCGGATTTATGAGCCAATGGGATAACTTTGCTTATGAGGTTGGTAAAGTAATATCGGAAACGATTGTAGAGCACGATGGGACTCAGGCAATAGGACAACTTTTACAGAGTGGCCCTAGACATTTTGTCGATCGCTATTTGGAACTTAGTCAACAAGATTCACAGCTCCCTCAGTTTACGTCAGTGTTTCAGGCACTGGTAAAAAAAGAGGTCAGCTCTATCACAGACGCTAAATCAAATTCTGAGCAGCAGGACATAAAGTCTTACTAGTTGCTCCAAATCAGAAAACCTGTTTAGAGAGTCAAAATTATTTATATTGTGTACGCTAGCGTACAGATAAATAATGCAATAAGGAAGACAGTATATCCATCAGTTTCAACATGGTGTTGGGCTGGTAACTCATGAACTTTAAGGAGAATCCTATGAGTAATAAAGCGAAGCAAGCTCCAGCTAGCAAAAGTGCCCCTAAGCAAGCTGCACCCAAGCAAAATCCAGCAAAAGGTGCTCCTAGCCGCAGCGGCAAAAAATAATCCCGTCAAAGCATAGTTCAAACATTCAACGCCTCGAAAGCTCGCTTTCGGGGCGTTTTCTTTAGACCGGTTATTACTTTAAAGGTGTGATAAAGCTGACATGCCAAGCTCTTGAATTACTCAAGCCTATGAAAATATAGCAAAAATTACTTTGTTGAAGATGAAGGCAAAAAATCAAGCTGGATAGCTTCTCGACTGTGTTCGCCAACGTACAGATAAAAACTGCATCTTAGTGCATAGTAGCTGTATCGGCGTACAGCATTCTGTTGCTCGCTGAGTACTCAAGTACTTCAAGGAGAATCTTATGAGTAATAGTTATGGTAATCCCAACAAAGAAAAACAAGCTCCCACAAGCAAAAGCCCTCAAAAGCAGGCAAACCCGAAACACGATTCAGAAAAGCAGCAAGGCATAAAAGCTGAAAAAGGCGCGCCTAGTCGTAGTCAACAAAAATAAAGCTAATCAAACGCAAAGTTAAATCGTTAAGTACCTCGAAAGCTCTCTTTCGGGGTATTTTATTTATAGAGTTCTTAAATGTTTCAGATCGTGGTAACACTCGCACGTTAATTGCTCCAATCGCTTACGGTTGAGTATTTTTATATGACCTCTTTTATAATCGATTATGCCTTCTACTTGTAGTTTATGGGCCGCTTCAGAAATCCCTTCTCGCCTGACACCTAATAGATTTGCAATATGTTCATGGGTAACATCTAAGATATGAGCATCAAACTGATCGGCCACCTCTAATAACCAGCAACACAGCTGCTGGTGGATATTATGAAACCGGTAACAAGCCACTTTCTGCATCATTTGCTGATTTATCCTGCCGCAAGCTTTTAGTATTGGCTCTCGAAATTCTCGCTCATTGTTAAACCAGTAAAGCGCCTCCTTGGCAGGTAATAATAAAGCCTCACCAGCCGATAGTACCTGGGCTCTTACCAGCGACTTTTTGTGCCCAAAGAAAATAGCCTCTCCACAAATATCGCCAGGTCCAAGACAGGCTATTTGTACCTCATCTCCATCGTCTATCTCGTATATCATGTGAATAACACAATCAATAGGAAAATAGAGGTAGCTCATAGTTTCCTGACTTGAGAACAGTATTTTACCTGCCGAAAGCTCTAGCTGTTTTATGGTTGTACAAAGCCGCTTCTGTAATGATACAGGAAAAGAAGAAAAGATTTGGTTAGAGCAATCATCCGTGATTTTCAGCATAACGAACCCAAGTCGTTAGATTAAGATCTATAAATACTACGCCTGCTATGTATAGTTAGCCAGAGCTACTCATAAAAAAACCGACGACCAGTTCAAGTCATCGGTTATTGATGCAGCCTTTCTGGATTAGATCTCTAAGGTGGTTTCGATGCTTTGTACTTTGCGACGGGCAAGTGCAAGATTGGCCTTTGATTTATCTAGAACCAGGTAAATAAACAGGCCAGTTGGATTCGCGGTTGGGCGGATAATATGCAGCTGCTTATCCAGCGTGATCAGAATATCTTCAATACCGCCATCAATTCCTAATGAATCCATGGTCGCCATCTTCGCTTTTACGACTTCGGTATTACCAGCGCCAGCAAGCTCCAGATCAACACCACCGCCTTCAGTTCCCAGTACCATGCCTGACTCATAGTCCACCAATGCGGTACCAACAGCACCATCAATTCCCATCAATGCATTTAACGATTCTTGAATATTTGACATGTGTATTTCCTCATAGATTTGAAATAAAAATGAATGTTTGTGCAGTTGATTTATAACTGCGCCAGATTTTTTGCACATTGGCTGATCAAATAATTCGCCTCTCCCAGCAACATCTTCTTGCTGGTCACGATGGAGAGAACTAATTCTTTTTCAGCCAGCTTTAATTTTTTGATCAGTAAATTTCCGCTATCGGTTTCGACTATGGTGGAATGTAAATTGCCGCCTATGATTTGCTTAGAGCTGGCGTTACCCAGCGAGACCAATGAGCTAGTTATCGCTGAAACTCGATCCAGTTCGACCTCATCATCCAGCTTTGTTTTATGTAATACGCCAAAGCCATCACTGGTACACAAGGACACCATTTTCAGGTCGAAGTACTTATCCAGTAAACCTTCAAAAAGCTGATTAACAACCTCTTTTTTCATGCTCGTTTCTCTTATCATGACAATGTTTGTTTTTGTGAATACTCAAAGGCGTTTTGCATGCTTAGTACTGTGTGTAGCAGCAAAATTGAACTCTGTTTTTTTCGTGCATCCACGGAGTAAATGGGGGCATTGATACCCTGTGCTTTCAGCGCAGCGTGCAAGCCCCCTATATTGGCATCCTGTATGTCGGTATGGGTGAGCCCAATCACCAATGGAGTCTTGTCAGGGTCGTCAATAAAGATATTAACCAGTTCCAAGATTTTCTCAGGGTTTGGCATCTGACCGCTTTTCAGCAACAAGACACAACCCCAGATATCTTCTTTAACCATGTCCCATATAAAGGAGTAACGTTTCTGTCCCGGCACACCATAAAGGCCAATGGCATCATCTTCGCCAAGCGAAATGCGACCATAATCAATACCCACAGTGGTCAACGGCTTGCCAATGTTTTTACTGGAGGCAACGTCGGTATCCACCGTTTCGATCTCGCTCAATGTCCGGATCATGGTGCTTTTCCCAGCGCCCACATCACCAATAACCACTAACTTGCGATACACAGCTATTTCCTCAGGCTGCGCTAGCATTGAGCTGTTCGGTCTTGCGATACGCAGAGCGAATAAAGCTCATCAGCTTTTGCTTGTAACTTGCCCAGGTTAATTCTTTGCTACCGTGCGTATTGGTATTTTCGCCTGGCCTGATGCTAAGCAAATTGGAAGCCTTAAGTGTGTTGAGCAAATGATGAATAGTGTCATCATTCGAACCGGCGAAAGCCTTGAGCTGCCCCAGGCTTACGTATCGGGTAGACAGTAAGGCACACAGATCGATGAAATTCTGGTTATAGGTTAGCCTTCCGAAATCTGGCCACTGCTCAAGCTTGAATAGCATGCCCTTCAACTCAGGGTGCAAATCAGGCATGCAGATAGTGTTCCACATATAATCTTTTACGGATGACATAGTTGCCTCACTCGGCTTTAATAATTCTACAAATCGACTGGACTGAGCTTGAGTAGATTTAACTCTGCTCCAACCAATCAAGAGATGTGAACTATGTCACTTTTTTTGTGAAATATCCGTGAAAGCTATTAATTTATTTATTTTGATAGATTTGAGTAATTCCAGAATAGGCAAAAGCTATCTTTTGCTTATTAATAAAGAGATTAGTTCTGGCTCTAAAACTTGTATGGTTTAGAGCCAGACTTTAAACAATGAGAAATTAAGCCAGTTTCCGCTTAAAGAAGTGTTTTACCTGCGCAGATTTATAGTAAAGCAGTGGCACCAGTACCAGAGTGATCATAGTGGAGAACAAAATACCAAAACCTAGCGAAACGCCCATTGGGATCAGGAACTGGGCCTGGGTAGATTTTTCGAAAATCAACGGCATCAAACCAGCAAAAGTAGTAAGCGAGGTCAGCATTACCGGACGTAAACGTCTTACCCCAGCATGTAACACCGCATCAAGAAGACTTTCGCCATGCTTTCGCCGTTGCTGATTGATGTAATCAACGAGCACCAGGCTGTCGTTGACCACTACACCAGTTAACGCCAGCATGCCCATCAGACTCATGACACTTAATGACATACCCATGATCCAGTGACCGACAATCGCCATACAGGCACCGAATGGAATCACCGACATGACAATAAAAGGCTGGATATAAGATTTGAATGGAATGGCCAGCAAAATATAAATTGCAAACAGTACGAAATAGAGACTGGTCGTTAATCTGCTGGTTGACTCTTCCTGCTCACGAGCCTCCCCTTCAAGCGAATAGGACACTCCGGGATAACGCTCAAGAATTTCTGTCGCTTCACGATGAATTCGTCGTTTAATCGCTTCAATGTCAGCCGTTTCTTTTTCCACGTCCGCAGTAATATTCAAAGTTCGCTGGCGATTGATTCGAGTAATACTTGAAGGGCTATTGCCATAAGATAACTCAGCCAACTGTTCCAACGGAACCTTGGCACCAGAAGGTGTTTGAATCAGCAAGCTATTCAAACCATCGAGGGTACTACGCTCTTCTTTGGCCAAACGCAACATCACACGAACATCTTCACGCCCGCGTTGAATACGCTGTACCTCAACACCGAAGTAGGAGCTGCGAACCTGTCGCGCCAAATCACTCAAGGTCAGCCCCAGGGTTTCTGCCTGTGGCTTGAGACGGAACTGAATTTCCTGCTTACCTTTGGAGAAACTGTCAGCAACATCAAAGACTCCGCTGATGTCTCCCAGCATTTCTTTGATTTCCAATGCTGCGCCACTTAAGCGCTGAATATTGGAACCTCGTAATTGCACATCAATCGGATCACGGTTACGACCTATCTCGGCTCGGTAGGTTAAGCTTTCTACTCCCGGCAAAGGCCCAATTAACTTACGCCATTCATTGACCAGCTCAGCACTGGTTATGTCACTCTCGCGCTCTTCTGGTGCAGTAATTTCAAACATCACCAGGCCATTGCTGGAGCTGACAGCACCACCGCCACCACCGTAGCCACTGACCGAGAAAATATGCTCAACGATACTGCTACCGTCTTCTTCGCGATACTTGTCCTTAAGCTCTAGCGCGGCTTCCGTCATCCGCTCAATATAGCTATCAGTCAGTTCAAAAGGCGTTCCTTCAGGCATCACCAAGGTGGCGCGCGCAATTTCGGATTGAATGCGAGGGAAGAAAATAAATCGTGTCAGACCACTGCTAACTGCTGCCCAGACAAACAAGGCAAAGGCCAGAAAGATAGCCAATGTCAGCTGCCAATGAGCCAGAGCAAACTTGAGTGCGGGTTTATAGAACCTGAGTACAAAATTTTCAAAGCCTTTGGCAAACTTTTGTTGATACTGAACCAGCTTATTATCATTTTTTGCATTGAGCTTTTTCATGTGCCCGATATGAGCCGGCAAAATCAGCTTGGACTCTACCAGCGAGAAGATCAAAACTGGAATCACAATTAATGGAATCGAGGAATAGAAGGTTCCCCAGCCACCACCAATAAAGCTCAATGGCACAAACGCAGCCATGGTCGTGATCACACCAAAGGTCACAGGTACTGCCACTTCCTTGGTGCCGTTAATCGCAGCATCCAGTGGACTCGCGCCTCGATTGAGGTGATTATAAATATTTTCACCAGTAACAATCGCATCATCAACCACGATGCCGAGTACCAGAATAAAGGCAAACAGACTGATCAGGTTTACCGTCACACCCATTTCTGGCATCAGCGCCATACCGCCAGCAAACGCAATCGGAATACCAAGGCTGACCCACATCGCAATACTGGGTCGCAAGAATAGCGCCAGCAATAAAATAACCAGCAAGCCGCCCTGCACAGCGCTGCTTATTAGAGTATTCAGACGAGCATTGACACTTTTGGAGCGATCGCGCCAAATGGATAAATTAACCCCAGCTGGCAAATCCGCCTGTTTCTCCGCTACATAATCCTTAACTCGCTGAGCGACTTCGATTGCACTCTGATCACCGGTTCGGAAAATTTCCAGTTCAATCGAGGGCTTTCCATCAAAGCGTGTGTTGAGGCTTTCTTCCTCAAAGCCATCTTTAATCACAGCCAAGTCTTTCAACATCAAAATGGTGCCGTCTTCCCGAGTCAGAATCGGTACCTGTTCAAATTCTTCCTGGGTGTAAGATTGGGCCTTGAGCCTTAAGAGAATTTCACCGCGTTCCGATTTTACCTGTCCAGCGGATAAGTCCAGCGAGTGACTATTAATCGCATTGGCGATATCTTGCAATGTCAGTCGATATTCGTTGAGTAGGCTTTGGTTGACTTCAATAGCAATTTCAAAAGCGCGTGCACCGGACGTTTCAATTTGCGTCAGCCCTGGTATCGAAGAAAGCTCTTCCTGAATAATTTCAGAGTACTGGCGTAATTCTTTCTCAGGCAGGTTGCCACTAACTACCACACTGATAGTTTCACGGCGTCTTTCAACCTGCTGAATTATCGGTCTTTCAGCTTCTAAAGGAAGCGTATTCAGCGCCCCCACTCGACTCTTAATTTCATCCAGCAATTCTTTAACTTCGAAGTCTTCTTCGACTTCAATCGTTACGCGCGAAACATTTTCCGAAGAACGTGAAGTTAATTGTTTGATGCCATCGAGATCATAAATGGCCTCTTCAATTCGGGTCGAAATGGTCTGCTCAACTTCTTCCGGGGTCGCACCACGAAAAGGCACAACCACATTGATGTACTGAAGTTCTGTAGTGGGGAAAGTTTCAATCGGAACGCGTTTGGTAATGGTATAGAAGCCAGCGACAAGGATGACCACCATCAACAGGTTGGCCGCCACTGGATTACGCGCAAACCATGCGATCATAGTTTCGCCTCCTGTCCATTCTCAACTCCCGCCTTGGACGAACTCTTAACCGCTTCGCCACGCACTCTGGCTTTTGCACCATCTGCCACAAAACTCAGAACATTGCTGACCAGCAAGCTGCCTTCTTTGACCAGTTCGCCTGAATTGTCAGGATCAATAACACTGCGATCATCCCCTTTCCAGATCACGGCAACCTTCTGACGAAGCAGCCGGCCTTCGCTAAAGATAAAGACTTCATTATTCTGCGAAATCAACTTGGAAGGAATGACAAACACATTTTCCAGCAAGCGACCTTCAATTTGTGCGCTGACGAATTGTCCTGCTTTTAGGTAAGCTTCTTCTTTCAGAATCGAGCCGGGTAATTTTGCCGTAACGAACCATTGACGTGTCGCGTTATCAATCACGCTATCGGTGCGGTCAAGCTCTGCCAGCCAGACTTTCTGCTCACCGGCAAAATCAGCCACCAGACGCACCTGCGGTTTATCTTCTTCATCGCCCAGCTGCAAAAAGCGCACTCGGTTACTCGGCACCGGCAGGCGTACTTCCAGTGAATCACTGGCAAAAATACTGGCAACTGGCGTATTAGAACTGATGAGCTGCCCCAGATCCGCCAGTTTTTCAATCAGATATCCATCGTAGGGAGCCTTAACTTCGGTGCGGCTAAGATTGAGTTGTGCTTTACTAAGGCGTGCCTGTGCGGCTGCCAATTTTGCCTGGGCTGAGGCTAATTGTGGTTTACGCAAGACCAGATCGGTTGCCTCGCGGTTGGGATTGATTTTTTTCCAGTCTTTCAGGGCCTGTTCTGAACGAGCAACTTCCTCATTCAAGGCCAACTGAGCCGTGGCTACTTCTGCACGCGCAATGGTCACTTCGATCTCATAATCGCGGCTATCGATTCGCAGCAGTGCATCGCCTCTGCTAAACGGGCGACCACTTTCAAAATTAGGGGCAACCCAGGTCACTATACCCGAAGCCTGAGCAATCAGATTACCGGAAGTCGTCGGCTCGATGGTTCCGTAAGAATCAACAAATATCTGATGATCGACCAACTCCAATGCTTCAACATCTACTACTTCCACCTGCTCTATAGCAGGTCGGTTAAATGCAACGGGCTTGCTGTTCAACATACGGTAGATAACCACAATAGCAACCACCAGAATAAGCAGTGGCAAAATATATTTCAGCCAGATAGTTGATGTTCTGGCTTTGCTGCTAGATGATTTCGGCTCGGACATAAGGCATAAATTTCCAAAGATGGTGCATGGTTAGCTCAGCTCACTATAGTGCTCCGTTATGAAAAAAACGTGAAACACCACGGCTGATATGGGCTTTATCAATTTAAGGGGCAATTTTACTGGAAACTTGCTCATCTGATGGGTGCCCTGAAACATTAATTGTAACAGGATATTAAGAAACCTCTCCAAATTTACCATCTATAGAGTATTATGCTTGCAAGAGAGTCAGGCTATTTCCTCAAACAAACCTAATAACAGAGGGTTAGTCTAAATGAAGAGGTAAAACACACTTAAGGGGATAACAATGAGCAAAGCATATTTGCCCACTATCTGTTTTCTGGCTACTTTATTGGCAGCAGGCTGCCAGCCAGAGGACAATCAACAGGATGATAGCCAAAAGACTCAGGTTTCGGAGCATGAAACCCTGGTCAAGCCTATCGCCAATTCGGAAACTGAAGCTCAGGAAGAAGTATCTGATGTAACTACTGCATCGTTTGAGAGCGATTATCCATCCGACATACCAACCGGCCGCTTACCTGAGCTGGCCCGCCCAACCATGTATTGGCTTGAGCTTACTGTCGATCCGGATCAGCCCAATTTTAGCGGTAAAGTCACCATCAATGTTGAGCTGGACACTCCCTCTCAGCACCTCTGGCTGCATGGCCGCGATATTACCACCCAGTCGGTTTCAGCCAAGCTGACTGATGGCACCATGATTAATGGCCGCTATGAAGAAGTAGACCCAACCGGCGTTGCCAAACTGACTTTTAATAATCCACTTCCTGCTGGTCAGTTTGATCTGACTATCAGTTACCAGGCGCCTTTTAATGAGTCTCTGGAAGGGCTATACCGCGTTAACGATGGCGGTTTAAATTATGCCTTCACTCAGTTTGAAGCCACATCAGCCCGACTGGCCTTCCCAGGCTTTGATGAGCCAGCCTTTAAAGTTCCTTTCAACTATACGATAACGGTTCGCACCGAGCACAAAGCCTTTACCAGCACACCGGCAGTGTCGGAAACCGATCTCGGGGATGGCTGGAAGAAAATTGTCTATGCACGCTCCAAGCCTATGCCGACCTATCTTGTAGCGTTTGCCGTTGGTGATTTTGATGTTGTTGAGTGGAAAGCCATTCCGCCAACCGAAGTGCGCGATCGTGAAATACCTCTACGTGGCATTGCAACTAAAGGTAAAGGCAAAAAATTAACCTTTGCGCTTGAAAACACCAAAGACATCTTAAACGGTCTTGAGGATTACTTTCAGATTCCCTACCCCTACGCCAAGCTCGACATCGTTGCAGTACCGGATTTCAACTTCGGGGCCATGGAGAATGTTGGCCTGATTACCTACCGCGAACAGCTGCTATTATTCGATGACACTATTTCGCTTGATCAAAAGCGTGCCTACATCAATGTGCATGCTCATGAGCTGGCGCACCAATGGTTCGGCAACCTGGTCACCCCAGAGTGGTGGGACGACATCTGGCTGAATGAGGCTTTCGCAACCTGGATGGCCCATGTGTCCAACAACAATGTTTATCCAGAACAGAAATTCCGCCAGACCCTGCTGGAACGCTCATTGGGAGCCATGCGCCAGGACAGCCTGATCCATGCGCGTCAGATCCGTCAACCGATTGCCAGCAACCATGATATTCAGTCTGCTTTTGACAGCATTACCTACTCAAAAGGCGGTGGTGTTCTGAGCATGATTGAATCTTTCATGACGCCGGAAGAATTCCGAGCAGGCATTCAGCACTACATGAAAAAGCACGAATTTGGCGTTGCGACTGCTGACGACTTTATTACTGCGATTGGCGAGAAATCGACCAAGGTTCCGGTGGAGACTATCCGCTCCGCCTTCAACAGCTTTCTTGAACAGCCAGGTATTCCATATTTAGGGATCGACTTGAGCTGTGACAATGAACAGGCCACCGTTAATCTCACTCAGTCGCGCTACCTGCCGATTGGCTCAAAAGGCTCCAGTCAGCAAAGCTGGGAAGTACCGGCCTGTATTGAATATGCCATTGACGGCAATCAGCACCAATATTGCAGCGTGATTGACAGCGCTGAATACAGCTTTGAGATTCCAGAAGCAGGCTGCCCTGATTATGTTATGCCCAACTCTGAAGGCGCGGGTTATTACCGCTTCTCGATGTCTGGTCAGAACTGGCAGAAGTTGCTGGAAAACAAGGACCAGCTTTCGACTGAAGACATGATCTCCGTGAATGACAGCTTCTCTGCAGCGATTAACGCCGGCAAGTTAAGCTTCCTTGACCTAATCAACATTGCTCCACAAATCATTGATTCCGAATCGCCACGAGTGGCCATGGCACCCACTGACTTGTTGAGCTTCGTTTATGAAAAAGTCGTAAGCTCCGATGAAGATAAGCAACTCCTGGCCAGTTTAAATCGCGACTTATATCAGCATAAACTTCAAGAGCTGGGCCTTAGTACCCGCAAAGAAGATTCCGTTGATCAGGTTCAGATGCGTAATGCGCTGGTCGCTTTTCTTTCGCAAAAAGGACAGGATAAAAATCTGCGTCATTACCTGACCAAAATGGCAACCGACTACACAGGTTATCAGAGCGACAGTACATTGCACCCAGAAAAGGCTGATAGTAATGTAATCAATACCGCCATGGCCGTTGCAGTCGAAGAGCTTGGTGTTCCATTTGCGGAACATTTGTTGACACAGCTAAACGAATCAAACGACGGCACAGTGCGTGGTCGAATGTTAATCGGCCTGGGCTCAGTACAGGATGCTGAGTTTGCAACTGAGCTACGCGAACTTATTGTCTCTGACTCATTGCGTGATAACGAGATCTACTACATTCTGATGGGGCAGATGCAAGACCCGAATCTTCAGGATGCCATGTGGGACTGGTTTAAGGAAAATTTTGAGGGCGTCAAATCAAGAATCCCGCCGTTCGGCCAAAATCGCTTACCAGTCGTTGGCAACATGTTCTGTTCCGAGGAAAAGAAGAAAGACTTTATCGCCTTCTTTGAACCGATCGTGCAGGAACTTGCCGGTGCTCCGCGCTCTTTCAACCAGGCAGTTGAAAACATAGAGCTTTGTATTGCCAAAGTTGAGCACCATTCAGATGGCGTTGAAGAGTATATTAATCAGCAAGCTTCACAGTAAATAATTCACACAATCAAAAGCGCTCTTTCGAGCGCTTTTTTTTATGTCTACTTTGTTACGTCTTCTCCGCCAATATTTTCTTTTGAATCAGCAGCATGCAAACAGACCCATAGGCAAAAGCAAAGGCTAAAAATACATTGATGTCATCAAACAGTGAAAACAGATAAGGCGCAATTCCGGTAGAAATAATCATAACGGCTGAAACCAGCGCGCGAATGGCGCCAAGGTGTGTATTGCCAAACACTTCAGCATAAAAGGAATTGACCACTGGGCCATTGGCTGCAACCGTGGTCCCTGCCAGAATCATAAAGGCCAACAACCACCAGTCGCTTTGACCATACCAGAGACAGGCCACGCCCAGTATCAATGGCAATAAATACCAGCGTAGAAATTTACGCGGGTGAGAGGCGTCGACCAGCGGGCCGGTCACTAAGGCTCCGACCACATGGATAACGCCATAAGTGGCCAGAGTGATAGACAGCCATTCAATCTCCCAGCCTTTACCATCTACCAGCAAAGTCTGATGGAAGAAAATACCGGTGATCAGAAAAGCAGGGGCAATAATCGCTGGCAATATCAGCCAAAAGCGCCAATCAGCCATTACCTGCCTGCGACTCCAGTCATTATTCTCAGCAAGCGCTTCCACTCCATCCGTGTCACGCTTAATCGGCTCCAGCTTGGCTTTGTGCAAACACCACATCATAAAGGGGAACATCACAATACTGCTGACCAAAGCATACAAATGCCAGCTACTGGTATGCCCATAATTTAGTAATAAATGCACCGCCATTATCGGCAACACAATCTCACCGGCCCCCATACCCTGCAATGCTAAACTCACCGCTTTACCGCGATGATTTGGGATATAGCGCATTAAGGTGGTCACAGCGATATGGGTCATCAAACCCTGCCCACATAATCGAATACCCAGGTAAGCAAAAAACAACATCCAGAGATTCGTGCTGTTGGCAAAAATCACACAAGCCACAACCAGGCCGATAACCACCAAAGTCGTGAACTTTTTCACCGGAATATCATCAATCTTGGCACCGACGAAAAACAGCGTAAAACCACTTATCAAAGTCGCCACCGAATAAACCAGACTCAGATTATCCTTCTCTAACAACAGGTTAGCGATTAAATCCTTATTAAACAGCGAGATAAAAAAGGTCTGCCCCAGGTTGCCCAGGAAGACACAGAGAAAACCAAACAGCAGTAAGTATTTGTTGGATTTAACAAACTGAAGATAATTCATAGAAAGGGAACGTAAAGTTCAATAGTGACTGTGGTCGCGTATTATAGAGGTAGTTACATCAGATCTCTAACAGAGCAAAAACATTCTCAATAAAAAAGGCACCGATAGTGCCTTTTCCAGAAGCCTCAAGTACGAAAGCATTATGAAAGCCAGCCTCGACTTTTACTAAAGTTCGAGAACCACAGTAGGAAAATACCCACAACAGCCAATACCGCTGGCAATATTGCCGCCTGAGTGCCGAGTAGCTCAATACTTTCACTCATAAACAGGATATAACTTGCCTGAACCAGAATTGCCAACAACGAGATCAGAAAGAACAACTGAGCCACACTCTTTTTAAGAAGCAAAAGCACGCTAGCCAAAGCCCCTGAAAAAACCGCCGTAGCGAAAGCCGCCACCACCCAGGAAGGAGTAGCATTATGCAACTGCTGCAAAGCTTCATCCATCTGCGCAAACTGCTCAGGTGTAATCAGCCGCATACTAATATATTGATAGACCCCAACCAGATTCCAGATTAAAGCCAGTATCCCGATAATCCAAAACCACATAGGTAATCTGTTCATCTTTATTCCCCCTTTAGTTGTTACTGTTATTTATAAATCCTTTCGTTATACCTTAATATTTATTGATTCATCAATCGGATTTGTCGCCTTGTACTTCTTTCTGCACTTCATTTAGACCTACCGCTATCCATGATGACAACAAACACATTACGGTCATGACAATCATCACTGCCCGCAACCCAAAGTATTCTGCAATGACACTAAACACGGCACCAGCCAGTAGCAAAAGGCCAATGATGGTATTAGACAAAGCGGTATAGGCTGCACGATTTTCTGCATCGGCCATGTCGACCAGATGAGTTGAGCGACCCAGTCGAACGCCGTGATAGGCAATCATCAATATGAATAGCAACGTTGGGAGAATAATGGATTGTTGCAATAAATCTTGCCAGTGAAATATGGCAGTTAGAGCCAGTGCCAATGCTGCGAATAGCCCGGAGTAAATCAAAACTCTACGACTCGAACGATCCGATAAATGCCCCCAAACATAACTACTTAATAAACTTGCCAGCGCAGAGGCTAAGACCAGCGGCCCCAGACCACTCAGCACATTGCCCATGCCGCTCTGCTTCAAACTATCCCCAGCCATACTCTCTCCACCGAGAGTCACCATAAACGGAGGAGCAAGTGCCGTCGCAATAAGCAATCCTCGTACACTAATAAAGCGAACCAGCTGCTTATCTTTTGCTAACAGAGAAAAATTTTCACGCGCTACCGTTAACGGATTACCGCCACCTTCGGTCGCACCTTTTTCTTCGGCCAGGCTGGTAAAAATGACGCTGGCAAAAATCCATAAAGCTCCGGCCACCAATAAACCACCAATAACCAGACTTTGTCTTTCCAGCCAACCGGAACTGAGCAAAAGTGCATAGGCAATGACTGCTCCTGCGGCAATCGAAGCAGCCAAGCCTGTTGTACGGCCGCGCATTGATTTGGAAACCGTTTTGCCCAACACATCTTTATAGGATACCGAGCAGACGCTTCTGGCAACCGCCAGAATAGCCAGTAAGATTAAAATTGCCCAGCCCGCCGTTTTCGCTTCAAGAAATAAAGCGCTTAACGCCATTCCGGCTGCGCAGGCCCCCTGCACAAAACTGCCTGCCGCCCAGGCCCATTTTCGTTGTGGCATTTGGCGAAGCGCACCCGCAGTAAACAGCTGCGGCAACAGAGCGCCCGCCTCGCGAATAGGCACTAACAAACCGATCATAAAAGACGATGCACCCAGCACTGACAGTAACCAACTCAATATGAGTTTAGGATCAATCAGCCCATCCGCTATCTTTGTTGAGGTTAGCGAAATGACGTGAGTAACAACGTTTTTAGGTTGATGACGGCAGGCCGAGTCGGGAATATCTTTGCAGACGCGACCATCGTCTTCTGAAGTGAGGGATTGATAAACCGCCTCCAGAGTGGAGGCGGTATCGTTTGAGTTGGATTGAGCTTTTGATGACTCAGTCATAAAACTCCTGCGATAAATAGTTACTTAATTAGCTTATTTAATGTCACTCCCGCGAAGGCGGGAGTGACAATACTTATTTTGATATGATTATCTTTTAAGCCTGATTAATAAACTGGCGCAGTACGTAATGCAGAATACCGCCGTTTTTGTAGTATTCGAGTTCTACGCGTGAGTCGAGTCTTGAAACCACTTCGAACTTGATGACTTTGCCTGATTCGTCATTGGCAACGGCTTCAACCTGAACCGTTTGCCCAGTTTCAATCCCTTTATCAAGGCCAAGGATGTTGAAGGTTTCATCACCGCGTAGGCCTAAAGTTTCTGCATCTTCGCCCGGCTTAAACTGCAATGGCAGAACGCCCATACCAACCAGGTTGCTGCGGTGAATTCGCTCATAACTTTCGGCAATCACTGCCTTGACCCCAAGCAAGGTAGTGCCTTTGGCTGCCCAGTCACGCGAGGAACCGCTGCCGTACTCTTTTCCGGCCAACACCACTAAAGGTGTGTTTGATTCGTGATACCTGGTCGCTGCATCAAACACTGTCATGGTTTCGCCGGTTGGAATAAAGCGTGTGTAACCGCCCTCTTTATCCACCAGCTGATTTTTAATGCGTACATTGGCGAAAGTGCCTCGCACCATCACCTCGTCATTACCACGACGCGAACCGTACGAATTGAACAATCGTTTTTCAACGCCCTTCTGCGTAAGGTACTGGCCGGCTGGTGAATTCTCAGAGAAGCCGCCTGCTGGTGAAATATGGTCGGTGGTAATTGAATCGCCCAGTTTGAGAAGCACTCTTGCTCCTTCGATGTTGCCGGGCTGCTCAATTTCAGGTTTTAAACCCTGGAAGAATGGCGCCTGCTTGATGTACGTTGATTTATCATCCCATTGATAAACTTTATCTTTTGAAACCTCCATATTGCGCCATTGCTCGTTACCTTCGAAAATTTCGCCATAACTTTTTGCATAATCGGCGGGCGTTAATACTTCGCTCATCACTGCGCCGATTTCTTCATTGGATGGCCATAAATCCTTAAAATAAACCGGCTTATCATCAACCGTGTATGTGACAGGTTCGCTTTTGAAATCAATATCGACGCGCCCGGCTAAGGCGTAAATAACCACCAGCATCGGCGACATCAGAAAGTTCATTTTGACATCAGGATGCACACGAGCCTCGAAGTTACGGTTACCCGATAATACCGATGACACGACCAAGTCATTCTCTTTAACCGCTTTAGCGACTGGCTCTGGCAAAGGCCCGGAATTACCAATACAGGAAGTACAGCCATAACCCACCAAGAAGAAGTTAAGTGCTTCCAGATCATCCATTAGCCCCGAATGTTCCAGATAATCTGTTACCACTTTCGAGCCAGGTGCTAATGAGGTTTTAACCCATGGCTTCACTTTTAAACCTAAATCATTGGCTTTTTTTGCAACCAAACCGGCACCTAACATCACGCTTGGATTGGAGGTATTGGTACAGGAAGTAATAGCGGCTATCGCAATCGAACCATCGTGCAACTGATAATTCTCACCCGGTACATCAACCGTTTTAATCAAGCCTTTTTTGTTATCCGCAGTAGAGCGGTCTTCCAGCAATTGATACTTACGACCATAATTCAGCTCCATCAATGATTGGAACTGAGTTTTTAAATTGGTCACTTCAATTTTATCTTGCGGACGTTTTGGGCCAGACACCGTCGGAACGACAGAACTCAAGTCCAACTCAACCACGCTGCTATAACGGATCTGGTCTTCATCTTCACGCCACAACATATTATTTTTGCAATAGGTTTCAACGCGCTTAATCACTGATTCATCACGATTGGTATCACGCATGTAATCCAAGGTGCGATTATCAATCGGGAAATAGGTCACGGTACAACCAAACTCTGGCGACATATTGGAAATGGTTGCGCGATCAGTGACTGCTAAACCGTCCAATCCATCACCGAATACTTCAACAAATTTGCCAACCACACCGTGCTTACGCAGTAATTCTGTAATGGTTAACACCAAGTCAGTGGCGGTTGTTCCCAATGGCAAATTACCGGTCAGCTTCAAGCCAACCACTTCTGGCATCAGGAAATAAATCGGCTGTCCCAGAATCGAAGCTTCGGCCTCAATACCGCCAACACCCCAGGCCAATACGCCAATCCCGTTCACCATTGGCGTATGCGAATCGGTGCCAACTAAAGTATCCGGAAATAAAGCACCATCACGCTCAACCACGCCTTGCGCCAGATACTCGAGGTTAACCTGGTGACAAATACCCATACCCGGTGGCACTACGGTAAAATTATTAAACGCCGTTTGTGCCCACTTGAGGAATTGATAGCGCTCGCGGTTGCGCTCATATTCCATATCAATATTCTGTTCGAGCGATGTTTTGCTACCAAAAAAATCAACCTGCACCGAATGATCTACCACCAGATCCACTGGAATCAGTGGATTGATTTTCTTGGCATCGACACCATGACGACTGGCTTCCTGACGTAAGGATGCCAAGTCAACTACTGCCGGCACACCGGTGAAATCCTGCATCAGAACGCGCGCAGGCTTAAAAGGAACCTCTTCCTGCTTCGGCATCGGCTCCCAGCCCAGTAACGTTTCAATATGCTCATCGGTAACGCCCAAACCATCGTGATTACGTAAGGCGTTTTCTAAAAGAATTCGGATTGAGAAAGGAAGCTTTTTGATGCCATGACCTTTCTGGTCTAAAGCAGCCAAACTCCAGATATCAAAATTTTGACCACCTACTTTGAGTTGCTGCTTACAATCTTGCGCTAAGTTGCTCATTCTTGTCTCCCTATCCATTAAAAGATCGTTAAATCAGACAGTTATATTCGTATCACTATAGCGCAAACCCGCCCCACTTTGGAAATAAACCCTTGTAAAATGTGTGCTTATTGGAGCTTTGTCATAGTTTTAATTAATGAGCGTGAACTTGCTCGAAAACTAGCCTATCAACAGGATTCTGGTATCATATGCGCTTTAAATTCACCAGCCATCCCAGTCAGGGAGTGGCTTTTCAATTTCTGGAATAGGACACCCTGGTATGAGCCTTGCACAAAAAGTTTTAGCCGTTAACAACGACCTTCCCATTCGTACAAACCAACCTGTCCATAGCGGAAAAGTTCGTTCCGTTTATTGGCTAACGGAAGAAGACAGCAAACGCCTGATTCAGGAGCGTGGCTATAACGTCGCAGCAGACGCGCCACTGGCCATTATGGTTATCAGTGACCGTATCTCTGCCTTCGATGCCATCTGGCACGGTGAAGACGGCTTAAATGGCGTACCGGGCAAAGGCGCAGCGCTAAACGCTATCTCAAACCACTGGTTCAAGCTATTCCGTGAAAACGGCCTGGCCGACAGCCACATTCTAGAAATTCCGCACCCATTCGTCTGGATCGTACAGAAAGCACGTCCAGTCATGATCGAAGCGATTGCCCGCCAATACATCACAGGCTCCATGTGGCGCGCCTATGCCAAAGGCGAACGTGAATTCTGCGGCATTCGTATTCCGGATGGTCTGCAAAAAGATCAGAAACTTGATGAGCTGCTGATCACTCCATCAACCAAAGGTATTCTGAAAGGCATCCCAGGCGTGCCTGAAGCAGATGACGTTAACATCACGCGTCAAAACATTGACGACAACTATCAAGCCTTCAACTTCCGTAACAAAGACGATATCGACTTGTACGAGAAATTGCTGAAAGAAGGTTTCGACGTCATCAGCAGCGAACTGGAAAAATTAGACCAGATGTTCGTTGATACCAAATTTGAATTCGGTTATGTCACCGACAAAGACGGCAACGAAAAATTAATCTACATGGACGAAGTGGGAACACCAGATTCATCGCGCATCTGGGACGGCAAAGCATTCCGTGAAGAAGGCAAAGTGGTCGAAAACTCAAAAGAAGGCTTCCGCCAGTTCTTGTTAAACCACTTTGAAGACTCAGACATTCTCTTGAACAAAAACCGCATGGACGAGCGCCAAGCACTAGCCCGCGACAACGCCCTTCCTGTTGATGCATTGATGGATGTTTCCAGAACTTATATTGGCATCGCTGAAAAGATTACCGGCAAGAAAATTGAATTGTCTGATAATCCAAAAGCAGAAATTATTAAGATTTTAAAAGACGAGTTTAAACTGGTTGATTAATAAAATTTAAAACTGAAAAGAGAAAGGCGGGTTATCCCGCCTTTTTTATTTAAAGTCACTGGACACTGGATCCCGCGGTAAGTGACCGAAGGAAGTACCTTTAGGTACCGCGGATAAATTCGCAAAGGATTACTTTGATATTTCATAAAATAGCATCTTCTAAACTAAATTCAGACATACGAAGCCACTATCACCCCACCTTTAAATTTTTTTAAAGTCACTGGATCCCGCGGTCAAGCCGCGGGATGACGGTAATTTATAAACACTGAGTATAACTTCGTAGAAGGAGCTCTTTGTAACATCAAAGGATACTTTGTCTAATTTAGACTCAACCATATCAGATAACTGTCATCCCGCGGCTTGACCGCGGGATCCAGTGACTTTTCTTTTAACAAACCTTTAGATTATTTTAGGATAAAGGTCATTCCAGTATGGGTTGGTTGATTCAATTAGATCAATCTTCCATTGCCGCTTCCATTCTTTTAATCGTTTCTCTCTATTCAGTGCTACTTCAACCGAACCATACTCTTCGTAATAAACTAAATCATGCACCTGATATCGTTTTGTAAAACCTTCCATGACATTATTTTTGTGTTCCCATACTCGTTTAATGAGATCAGACGTTACTCCAATATACAAAACTCCATTTCGCTCTTTTGCCAAAATATACACATAATAATTTTTATCCATAAACAATCCTTGTCATTTTTTTCTTATATCAGCTTAGACATAACCTCTCCCGCCTTCCCAGCTATCTGATAATCCACGACTGAACTATTGGTTGGTTCGGGGTTTATCTCTATCACTTTTGCTCCTTGGCTTTTAGCCAGTGCGGCGAGTCCTGCTGCGGGATAAACCTGGCTGGATGTTCCTACGGATAAAAAGAGGTCACAAGAATAAGCAGCGCTTTCTGCTTCACGCCAGGCTTGTTCGGGAAGGGCTTCACCAAACCATACCACTGAGGGCCGAATCTGGCCGCCACAATGTTGGCACTCGGGAACTTGCTCTATCCCTTCAACGGAATCTTGATGCATCTGACCGCATTGCAGACAATGATTACGCCAGATATTACCGTGTAGTTCAGTAACAGGATCGGAGCCTGCTTTCTGATGCAGTCCATCGACATTTTGGGTAATTAAGCTGACAAGTTGATTGCCGTTTTGCTGTGTTCGTTTTTGCCATTGAGCTATGGCGAGGTGGGCTGGGTTGGGTTGTTTATCTTTGTTGACGTCTCTTCGCCATTGATACCATTGCCAGACGGTTTGCGGATCGTTAAGGAAGCCATCGATACTGGCCAGTTGTTGCGGATCGTATTGACTCCATAAGCCTTTGCCTTGTTGCGCATCGCGAAAAGTGGCTATGCCGCTCTCCGCTGAGACGCCGGCGCCTGTTAAGATACAGACGCGCTTGGCACTTTTGATAAGATCGAGAACTTCCTGCTCGATGTACATTAAGTTATTTTTTACTATCTAAGTTGATTTGCTATCACGTTTATTTGCTATCAGGGCGCGGATAGTTATCAGCCAGCTCCTGATAAAGCATGTGTCTGAAATCGTCTTCTGTTGAATCTAACTTGTCGAGGATTTCTACTAACACTTCATTATCTTCCCGGCCATGCCATTCTTTAACGTAAGTGCCTTCTTTGTAACCATTGTCCTGACGGAAGAAATTAAGAGTATTTTTACCAACATAGCTTTTGAACAATTCTTCGAATGGCATTTCCATCTGTTGCATACAGCCAGCAAAACTTGAGCCATCAAAATGCTGATACATCACTGCCTGACCAGCCATCACTTCAAGCGTTTGTTTAAAATCATCTTTAACCGTTGGCTCGAGCATTTCGTTAGCCAGCTCTTCAGCGATGTCTTCGAAAGAAGCTTCACCATCAATACGCGAACTTAATCCGAAGTGAAAAATATCCACCAGTTCCATTTTCACCTGTTCAGCGTCTGGCTTCTGATGCTTCCACCATTTCCAACCATAGTGCTCCAACATTTCAGCACATTCGATCCAGATGGCTCGATACCATTCAAAGCCCTGTTCGAACCATTGCTCATGTACTTTTGAATTCATTGCGTTCTGCATTTCCAGCATCACGGCAATCTGTCTAATCATTGTGTGTTTATCTGGCATAATTTACCCCTGAGTATTCCTGTATTTTTTACCAATTTTTATGGCGTTTAATCAATTCGTAAGCGGCTTTAATTTCCTGCGTCTTTTCGGTGGCCATTTTGATCATCTGTTCTGGCAATCCTTTAGCTACCAGTTTATCAGGATGATGCTGTGACATCAGCCGACGATAAGCTCTTTTTACAGTTTGCTGGTCATCGCTAGATTTCACGCCTAACACTTGGTAGGCCTGATCGACACTGGGACCGCTGGCTGCCTGATAACCTGGGCCACCATGTTCGCCGCCCTGTTGTCTTGAGTGTTGATAAAATCGTTGCTGGGCCTGAACCATTTTAATTAACTGGTCGATCATAAATGTAGGGAAGCCAAGTGACTTACCCACCTCATGCAACACGGTTCTTTCCTGTTGATGCACAATGCCATCGGCCATCGCCATACTTATCTGAACTTCCATGAACATTTGCATCAGATTGCGGCGTCTGTGGCACTCGCGCTTAAACTGCTCAAGCACCCCATGCAAATCGAAATCTGGCTCTTTACCCTGACTGAATAAATCAATCGCCAATTTGCGGGCCGTTTGATCGAGACCCATACGGCGCATGACTTCTTCAGCATGACGTATTTCATTTTCGGTAACGCGACCATCTGCTTTAGCAATATGCCCCATTACTGAAAATGTAGCGGTGAAAAAGGCAGCCTGCACCCGTTCCTGCGAACCTGGCTCTAAATGTTCCTGCCCCTTCTTATCGATTTGATGGCCGACCACGCCGCCGAGAACGGCACCAATCGGGCCTCCCAGCGAGAAGCCAATGACACCACCTAATAATTTTCCAAACCAGCTCATCTTTAATTATCGTTCTCTAAATTAAATTCATAAGTTAAATTCAATGGTTTTCAATTTACGCTGAAAACTTTCGTTTAGTTTCTGCAAACGTTCCGGTGTGCCAATATCGTGCCAACGCCCCTCATGCAGCTCATAAGTCACTTCTTCCTGTGCCATCAGTTCTCGCAATAACGGCCCTAATGGGACAGCTTCATTTTCTGGCAACTCTTTAAATACGTGTGGATGATAAACACCAATCCCCGAAAAAGTTAACTTCGGCTCGCCTTCTGACTTTACCTTACCACCTTCGGTGACGCAGAAATCGCCTTCAGGATGATGCTCAGGATTGGGTACTAAAACGATATGGGCGCTGTTCTCCGGAGCTTTGGCAATAGTCGTGTAGTCCATATCGGTCCAGACATCGCCATTAACCACAATGAAAGGTTGCTCCTCGAAAAAGTGCAGAGCATTACGGATACCGCCAGCAGTTTCCAGCGCCTGCTCTTCCGGTGAAAAAGTCAGGTTCACCCCCCAGTAAGCACCATCGCCCAGATATTCCGGGATCAGATCGCCAAGCCATGAGGTATTGATAATGATGTCGCGAATGCCGGCGTCTTTAAGCGCTTCGATATGCCATTCAATCAGCGCCTTGCCATTGACCTTAAGCAGTGGCTTGGGGCGTTCGTCAGTCAGCGGACGCATCCGCTCACCGCGTCCCGCTGCCAGAATCATAGCTTTCATGCACCGACTCCCAACGCATCTTCTTCAATGCGTTTACGATAGAGCGGCATGATGGTGTCTTGTAACCACTGATGGAAGTTAGCCATTTCAGGATAATTTTTGGCTTGTTGAAGTATATAGTTGAGGGTTAATGGTATGTCTTTCAAGTAACCAGACTTGCCATCTCGGAAATTCAATCGAGAAAAGATACCCGCTACCTTGATGTGACGCTGTAGCCCCATCCAGTCGAACCATTTGATAAGGGCCTGTTTTTCAAGTGGAAACGGCGACTGCTCAATATAGTAATCAACCCATTCCAGCACTTTCTGCTGTGGCCATTGAATATAACAGTCCCGCAGCAAGGACAATAAGTCATAAGTAATCGGTCCATACACTGCATCCTGAAAATCAATAATGCCCGGCTTCTCGCCTTCGCGGTACATGATATTACGCGAATGATAATCACGATGCACAAAAGCCTGCGGTTGTTCCAAAGCGCTTTGAGTTAACTGGGCGAAAGTTCGATCCAGTAACTGATGCTCACCTTCAGACAGGTCGTAATTCAGATAGCGACCCAGAAACCATTCTCGGAATAGCTCCATCTCGGTATTCAATAAGGTACTGTCATAGGCTGGCAACGCACTGGCATTGGGGATTAGTTGCATGCTGACCAGGCTGTCAATGGCGCTTTTGTAGAGCATGTCTACACTTGGGTTTGATTCAGAAGGGTTCTTTAACAGTGGCAAGTAAAGCTGATCACCCAAATCAGACAGCAGCATAAAACCATCAGCAAGATCATAGGCTAATACCTTCGGCGCATTGACTGTGTTAAGCATATTAGCCACTTTAATGAATTGTTCTGAATTTTCGTGCTCTGGCGGCGCATCAACACAGATCCAGCTTTCCTGCTCATTGCCCCAGCGAAAATAACGCCTGAAACTGGCATCACCGGAAACCATACTCCATTGCATTGTTGCAACACGGGGATTTAACTTGCGAATTTCGGCGTATGCCCAGAATTTAAGAGCTTCTTGTCGGCTATCTTTTTCCATTATAGGTTTTCATTCTTGCAAATAAGCGTTTATCATTGTGCCATTCTATCACTTGGTCACTTTCCGCGCCTTGAACCTATGTAACAAAGCGATAGTGGCGCATAGCGGAAGGTAAAATAACGGATACATGGTAAGCAAGAAAACTCCCTGGGTACACCCTTTTTTAGCAACAGGCTTCTTATTTGCGGCATCGAGTATGCCGGCAATTGTTACGGCTGCTGAAAATCCGGTAGGCGAACCAGAATCAGCGTCAGTTGCTGAAACTCAGGATGAAGCAGCCAAAGATAATGACCTGGTCAGCAAAGATGTTGGCTTTAAGTTTCCCGAATTCTATACCTGCCCCAGTGAACCCATGGAGCCAATCCGTTATCAGGCGGTGCAAAGTAAAGAAAAAGGCCCAATAAAAGTCTATTCCGATAGCGCCGTGCGTGAAGGCGATACAGCGCTGTTAACAGGAAATGTTGTCGTCTCTCAGGATGGCCAGCAACTGACTGCCAACAGCCTGACCGCTGATAACCTATCCCAAAGCTACAAGGCCGAAGGCGATCTGCTGTTTACCAATCAAAATTTTGTGGTAGGTGCTGATTACCTGACTTACCAGGCATTAGAGGGCAGTACTGAAATCAGCAACACACGGTTTCACCTATACAGCAATAATGGTAATGGCTCAGCGGAGACCATCACCATTGATAACAACCAACTGCTGACCCTATCTAATTCAGAATTTTCGACCTGCCCAACCAATCAACGTAGCTGGGCCTTTGAGTCCGATGAAATTGTGATTGATCGAGAAAGCGGCTGGGGGAAGGCTTACAACAGCGTAGTCAAAGTAGCCGACGTGCCGGTATTCTGGCTACCTTACATTACATTTCCAATCGATGACCGCCGCAAAAGCGGAATTCTGCCTCCATCCTTTAGCAATTCAGACCGTAATGGTCGCGATGTCAGTGTGCCCTATTATTTTAATCTGGCTCCCAACTACGACCTGACCCTGACCCCGCGTTACATGACCTCACGCGGTTCCATGCTGGGCACTGAGTTTCGTTATCTAACTGAAGCCAGTAATGGCGAGCTGTTCTTTGAAGCTCTTCCCAATGATAAAGATCCTAATGCTCTGGGCGATAAACGCTGGCAATACGATGTGAAGCATTTCTCTGATCTGGGGGATGACTGGACAACGGGTATTAATGCTCGCAAAGTTAGCGATGATGGCTATTACCAGGACTTTGGCGGCAGTCTGGAAAACAGCAACCAGGATATTCTGTCACAAAACTTATACGTTCAACATCGTAGCAAGGACTGGTTTTTTCGCACTGAATACAAAGATTGGCAACTGCTGAACAGCCCCGTGGAGCGTTATACCATAGCGCCACGCATGCAGATGACACGTTTTTTCGAGCCGGATGAAAATGGCTTTCATGCCAATATCCATACCGAGCTAACTCGTTTCGATAAAGATAATGCAGTAACGGCCAATCGTTATCACCTTGAGCCAAATATAGGCTGGAGTCACGAAACGCTGTATAGCTTCTTTCGTCCGCAACTCAAATACTCTGTAACCCATTATCAGCAAGAAGATCTGACAGGCAATGTCGAGCACCTGACTCGCACACTACCTACAGCTTCGCTGGACACGGGTCTGTACTTTGAACGATTCATTGATGGAGACGACGAGCGTTATACGCATACACTGGAACCACGTCTATTCTATCTTTACACACCCTACGAAGCGCAAAATGAGATTGGCGTCTATGACACCAGCCTACCGACATTCAACTTTACTCAGCTGTTCAGCAGCAACCGCTTCAGCGGCATTGATCGTATTGGTGATGCCAACCAGATCAGCGGCGCCCTGACCAGCCGTATCCTCGATTCGCAGGGACGTGAAAAAGTCTCCATGTCGCTAGGACGCATTGTGTATTTATCAGACCGTCAGGTGCAGCTTGTTGATACCATTGGGCGCGAAACGGATAAGCAGTCCGGGTTGCTGGCTGAGGTCAACTGGCGTTGGACCGACTCCATCGAATTTAAGTCGGTTATCGAGTGGGATGATCAGACCAATAACACCACCCATGGCCTCATTAATATGCACTATGAGCCAGAACCGAACCATATTATCAATCTCGGACACCGCTATCGCGAACGGCTCGACCGCAAGCAGGAAGAAGCAGAGCTGGCTTTTGCCTGGCCGATCAAAGATAATTGGCGACTTTTAGGCCGCTATAATCAGGATTTGATTGAAAATCGAACCAATGACTCCTTTCTTGGTCTAGAGTATGAGTCGTGCTGTTGGGCAGTGCGTTTAGTGGCGCGTCGTTATTTGAATATTCAGCTCGACAGCGAAGGATTTATCTTGCCGGGGCAAGAAGATGAACATAACTCCGGCGTCTTTTTACAGTTTGTCTTAAAAGGGATTGGTAGTCTGCGCGGCAGCACCACAGAATTTTTAGAAGACAGCATTTACGGTTACGAAGATTTATTAGGCAAATAATCTATGATTCTTAAAAAAGCATTAATTGGTTTTACTTTATGCCTTGCGGCATTTTCACTTCAGGCTGAAGTCATTGATAAAGTGATTGCTCATGTGGATGAGGATGTGATCCTGCAAAGCGAACTGGATCGCAAAGTGATTCAGGCCAAGCAGCAAATTCGCTCTCGTGGCGGTCAGCTTCCTTCTGAAGAAGTATTGAGAAAAGAGCTTCTTGAGCAGCTGATTATTCAAAGCCTGCAATATCAGATGGCACAACGCTCAGGTATGCAAATTCAGCCTGCAGAATTACAGCAGTATGCTAGCCAGGTGGCACAGAACAACGGCATGTCTTTAGATGAATTTCGTCTTAGCTTGGCGCAACAGGGTATTTCTTACGAGGTATTCCTTGATGACCTTCGTAAGGAGATTTTAACTGGCCAGCTACGCGATGCGTTTGTGGCTCGTCGTATTAAAATTAGCGATAAAGAAATTGAGTCACTGATTCAGTCAATGAATGCTCAAAATCAAGTTGAATACAACCTGGGACATATCCTTATTGCAGTGCCTGAAAACGCCGACGAACAAACTGAAAGCGAAGCCAAACAGAAAGCCTTTGCCGTTATTAAAGAGCTTAAAGCGGGTGCCGACTTTGCCGAAACCGCTAAAGCAGTTTCCAATGCCCCAGATGCGGCGGAAGGCGGTGACTTCGGCTGGCGTACAGAAAGCAACATGCCGAACCTGTTTGCCAATGTGGTAACCTTTTTAAGAAAAGGCGAGATATCACAGCCAATTCGTAGCCCATCGGGTTTTCATATCTTAAAAATTAAGGACAAGCGTGGTGAACAGCAGCACCTGGTTCAGCAAACCAACGCTCGCCACATCCTGATTCGTCCCGATGCCATTACTACCGAAGCCGATGCAAAGCAGCAATTATCTAATATTCGCCAACGCGTATTAGCCGGTGAAGCAGATTTTTCTGATGAAGCAAAGAAACATTCTGACGATCCTGGATCTGCTAAGCTTGGTGGCGATCTTGGCTGGAATAATCTCGGCGTCTATGACCCTGTTTTCGAACAAACTCTGGCGAGTTTAGAAGTTAATGAAATCAGCGAGCCCTTCCAATCGAGTTTCGGCTGGCACATCGTCCAATTACTGGGCCGTCGTACCGATGACCAAACAGATGCCATGAAACGTCAGCAAGCAATGCGTATTCTGCAGCAGCGAAAATTTGGCGAGGAAGTCGAGAACTGGATTCGCGAGCTGCGTGATGAAGCCTACGTTAAGAAAATCGTGGAAGAAGACGCTTGATAAAACCCGCAAGAATTCTGATAACGGCAGGTGAGCCTGCCGGAATCGGCCCTGAAATTGTCGTAAAATTGGCGCAGCTAGAACATAGTGACCAACTTCTTGTTTGTGCCTCTCCTACACTTCTGAAAGAAACAGCACAGCAACTGCAGCTTCCTCTGACCTTATCTGAATTTGACCCAGCGCAGGCGCCTACAGCTCACCAGAAGGGACACCTATGGGTGGTTCCCGTTGAGCTACAGGCTCCCGCAGTTGCTGGAAGTCTTAATCAGGCCAATTCGGCATACGTGATCAAAACATTGGAAATAGCCCACCAGTTAGCCTCTGAAAACAGGGTTGACGCCATTCTGACGGGCCCTGTACACAAGGGCATTATTAATCAGGCAGGCCTGAGTTTTACCGGGCACACAGAATTTTTTGCCGAAAAGAGTCAGGTCAGTAAAGTGGTCATGATGCTGGCAACTGAAGGATTACGGGTGGCTCTTGCCACTACGCACCTTCCGCTTAAAGCAGTTCCTGATGCGATCACGCCACAGCTTCTAAGCGAAGTGGTCACCATTTTGACGCAGGACTTACACAGTAAGTTTGGCCTTGAGCGCCCCAAAATACTGGTATGTGGCCTCAACCCGCATGCTGGCGAAGACGGTCATTTGGGACGCGAAGAAATTGACACTATCATCCCGACTCTTGATACATTGAGAACTAAAGTCAATGCCGAACTGATTGGTCCTATTCCTGCCGATACTGCGTTCCAGCCTAAATGGTTAGAGCAGGTCGACACCGTTTTGGCCATGTACCATGATCAGGGCCTGCCAACCTTGAAGTACAAAGGCTTCGGCAAAGCCATCAATTTAACCCTGGGCCTCCCTTACATTCGAACTTCGGTTGATCATGGCACAGGACTGGATATTGCCGGGCAGAATCTTGCCGATATCGGTAGCATGCAATATGCGCTACAATTCACCCAACAATTGATTCGTAACAGCAAATCGAACTAACCCGTTAAGTTATCAGCTCATGTCAAAATCTCGTATGGTTCAGGGGCACCAGGCCCGCAAACGATTCGGTCAGAATTTTTTATCGGATAATCACTATATTCAGCGAATCGTCGAGTCGATTGCAGCCCAGGCCAATGATCGTCTGGTGGAAATTGGGCCAGGCCTTGGCGCTATCACCGAACACCTGGTCGATAAGGTTGCCGAATTGCATGTCGTCGAGCTGGATCGGGATTTAATTCCACGGCTCGAACAGAAGTTCGCAGGACATGACAACTTCACCATCCACCACAGCGATGCCCTTAAGTTCGATTTCAGCCAATTGGCAGATAATCAGCAGATCAGAGTCGTTGGTAACCTGCCCTACAATATTTCAACACCGTTAATCTTTCACTTACTAAACCAGCGTGAAAGCATTAAAGACATGTATTTCATGCTGCAAAAAGAAGTGGTAGAGCGCATCTGCGCCCAGCCAGGCACCGGCTCCTACGGACGCCTGAGCGTCATGACTCAGTATTACTGTCAGGCCGATCTGTTATTTTTAGTGCCGCCGGGTGCTTTCCAGCCTCCGCCGAAGGTCGAGTCGGCCATTGTTAGACTGCAGCCTTACGACGAACTACCTTTTCCGGTTGGAGATGAAAAGCTATTGAATCAGATAGTCACCGCTGCTTTTGGTCAACGCCGCAAAACCTTGCGTAACAGCCTGAAAAACTTTATTGATGAGGCTGGCCTCGAACAGCTGGGCATAAAGCCCACTGAACGAGCAGAACAGCTGTCATTAGCACAATTTGTCGATATCTGCCGCAAAATTGAATCAAACCAAGCAGATTAAGTGTTTGTTTGACCAACAATTTTGCCTCTTTACACTATTGGCGTCTTTGATTATTATGGAATTCACGGAAACCACTCAAGGATATGAGTATGAAATCTAACACAGTACCTTATATGGAAGATGCTCGTCGTTTTTATCGCGTAACCGTTCACCTGCCCGTCGCTGTTCGCCAGCATGACTCGCAAGTATTCCTAACCGAAAGCCTTGATATCTCTGAAGGCGGCGTCCTCATTAAAAATAACCTCGGTGACAGAGTCAATTCAGGTGATGTAGTGAAGGTACATATCGAAGGGATTCTTGGTGAAGACGAAAGCAAAATGATTTTACACCCAATGCGGGTTGTGCGTGTTGATGACGAAAAAATAGCGCTGGAATTCGTCTAACCTCAATAATAGACCTCCACATCCGGTAACACTCTGCTCCGCTTAGAACCCTGCTTCTTTATGACCGATGCTTTTTTTTTATATCGGTACGGGCTATCATGCTCACATCAATCACCAGTCCATTATCACCCCCAATGCAAGACTATCAAAAACAATTTATTGAGCTAGCGCTAAGTAAAAATGTCCTTAAATTTGGTGAGTTCACTCTTAAGAGTGGACGTAAAAGCCCCTACTTTTTTAATACAGGATTATTCGATAGCGGCTATGATCTCGCTCAGCTGGGACGCTGCTATGCGCAAACTATCGTTGACCATAAGATCACTTTCGATCTTCTATTTG
This sequence comes from Kangiella sp., assembly GCA_048268505.1. GTDB lineage: Bacteria > Pseudomonadota > Gammaproteobacteria > Enterobacterales > Kangiellaceae > Kangiella. Next base: position 216,363 of record JBLWVK010000004.1, read on the forward strand.
GCCCTGCTTATAAAGGTATTCCGCTAGTCAGCACTACCTCAGTTGCACTATCGGAACACCACAACATCAACACTCCCTATAGCTTTAACCGAAAGGAAAAAAAGGACCACGGTGAGGGAGGTAATATTGTTGGCAGTGCACTACATGGCAAGGTACTCATCATAGATGACGTCATTTCCGCAGGCACGGCGATCCGTGAATCGATTGATATCATAAGGGTCAATGGTGCAGAGCCCTGTGGTGTTTTGATTGCGCTGGATAGACAGGAGCGAGGTCAGGGCGAGCTTTCTGCAGTTCAGGAAGTTGAACGCGACTATGGTATTCCGGTCTATTCAATTATCAAGCTAGACGATCTGGTCAACTATCTGCAGCAGAACACGGAATTTGGCGACTTCTATGATAAAGTGCTCGAATATCGTCAAACCTACGGCGTTTCGTCATAACCATTCGTAACTGGAGCTCTATGAAAAAATCACTGCTTGTTTTTCTGACACTACTACTGGTTAGCCAGGTTGCATTCGGCAAAAACTTTTATCGTTATAAAGATAGCGATGGGCGACTCATCGTAAAAGATTATTTACCAGATGAAGCGGTCATTGTCGGCTATGAAGTGATCAATGAGCAGGGACGAGTTTTGCAGGTGGTTCCTCCCGAATTGACTGCCGAGGAAAAAGAGGCAGCCCGCATAAAAGAAGAACAGCTTGAAGCACTACAGAAAAAGCAAATGGAAGAAAGACGCCGCGATATTCTTTTAATGCGTCAATACAAAACCATTGAAGACATCAAGCGAACAGAAAAAAATCAAACCGCAGCCCTGCGGGCCAATATTGATCTACTCAACGGCCACATTTCAAATCTGAACGATAAACTTGAAGAACTTCAGGGCAGAGCTGCCAATTTTGAGCGCCAGGGTAAATCCGTACCTAAGAACACACTAAAAGAAATCGAAGCAACCAAGTCACAGATCGAAACTAACAAAGCCTCAATTACACGCTACGAAGACAAAATTAAAAATATCGAAGTCCAGTTTCAGAGCGATTTAATTAGATTTAAAGAACTTCAGGCACAACAACTTATTGAGCGCAATCGCACCAACGGTGACTCATCAAATATTGGAGCAGTCTATAGCTGCCCAGATCGGGCATCCTGCGACAAAGCCTGGAAATTCACCCAGATATTTGCCCATGAAAATGCTTCAAATAAACTGGAAATTGTTACAGACACATTAATCGTATCAGGCAAAGCTCAGTCAGAAAATCAGATTTCATTATCGATTACACGCATACCTGGAGAAGGTGAGAGTATGCAAATCGTTATGGAAGTGAGTTGTCATGCTTCTGAAGCTGGAGCAAAACTATGTGCCAGCCAGGAAGTCACAAACCTTAAAAATCAGTTTGTCGACTACCTGACCGAAAGGGAATCGCTATAAATAGAACCTTCCTAGTTTAAGGCGACCATATTACTGAGCAGAGACCACTGCTGGTCCCAGCTTGCCAAAGGAGATTGCAGAAAGTCGGTACGAACATACTGCTGTATACGCCCTTCCACAATAGCCATTAATAAATTAGCGCGACTGGCAACGTCAGGGTTAAACTTACCATTTACCGCAACCTCATGCTGTCTTAACTGCTGTTTAAGCTGGGTTTCAATACGGTTAAACAGCTGGCTGATGCGACCTCTTAATCGCTCATGCTCACCAGCCAGCGCTTCACCGGTAAGTAAGCGGCAAATGCCAGGATTGCGACTGGCGAAGGTTAGAACCAGCGTCATAATTTGAAAGCATTGCTCGCGAATATCATCCTGTTCTTTGCTGATGCGATTGATTCTCGAAAAAAGCGCCTCTTCACTAAACTCAATCAGCCCCTCAAACATCCGAGCCTTACTGGGGAAGTGGCGATATAGAGCCGCTTCCGAAACGCCAACTTCCTGCGCTAGTTTCGCCGTAGTTATTCTTTCCCCGGGGCCTTTTTCTAACATTAAGGCCAAAGCTTGCAAGATTTCTTCTTTGCGCTTTGAGTTCTTCTTGGTTGTCATAATACTCTCTATTTTTCCAACTTATTATTTAGGGTCCGCTGACCCTAGGTTAAATCAATTAAAAGTTTACTTTCAGCTTTGGTGCAACGGCTAATAACTGCTCCCTCAGCAGTGTTTTGACCTGCTCCAGCGCTTCGCTGGAATCAGCCTCGAACTTAACTACAATGCTAGGCGTTGTATTTGATGCCCGGGCCAATAACCAACGATCAGGATACTCTACTCTAATACCGTCTATCGTCGAAACTCTTCCCTCACCAAACTGACCTTTTTTAATCAGCACCTCAATTAACTTAAACTTAATTTTGTCAGCAACCGGCACGTTAATTTCTTCAGTTTCCAGGCTTTGTGGTAACTGTTCAAAAATTTCAGCCAAAGAACGAGGATCCTTACCTAAAATCTCCAGCAAACGAGCGGCGGCGTAGAGCGCATCATCAAAACCATACCAGCGTTCTTTGAAATAAATATGACCGCTTCCTTCCCCGCCAAGCTGGGCACCAGTTTCCTGCATTTTGGCTTTCATCAGCGAATGTCCGGTTTTCCAGATTATGGGGTGACCACCGTGTTTCTTGATCATGTCCGGCAAATGGCGGGTACACTTAACATCATAAACAATTTCAGCGCCATTTTTACGTGACAGTACATCCATAGCTAACAACATCATCAGTCTATCGGTCCAGATAACATTGCCCTGATTATCAATCACACCGAGTCTGTCACCGTCACCATCAAAAGCTAAACCAATATCAGCTTTTTCCTGCAATACCATAGCGATTACATCCTGCAGGTTTTTGGCATGATTCGGATCGGGATGATGGTTAGGAAAGTTTCCATCGATTTTTGTATGCAGACCGATGACATCGCAGCCCAATGCCTGGAATAAACGTGGGGCAATATTACCAGTCACTCCATTGCCACTATCAATAACCAATTTTAATGGCTTATCAACTTTTACATTTGAAGCAACTTCTTCCAGATACTGCTGCTCAATCTTATATTCCGATACCTGGCCATGGCCGCTTAAGAAATCCTGCTCTCGTATACGCGTATAAAGCGCCTTAACGTCTTTTCCATGCAGAGTTTCTCCAGCTAATACAATTTTAAGACCATTATGGTTAGTTGGGTTATGACTTCCGGTCAGCATCACACCCGAGTGGGTATCCAGCTTATGGGTCGCAAAATAGAGTAAGGGTGTGGGTACCATACCCAAATCAATCACATCACGACCACTTTCAACCAACCCCTGCTTCAAAGCCTCATGTAGTTCAGGACTGGAAATTCGTCCATCCCGAGCCACAACGACTTTTTGTTCACCTCGAGCATAAGCTTCGCTACCAATGGCTAACCCCAGCGCATATACAACATCTGCGTCAAAATCTTTGTCTACTCGACCACGCACATCATACTCGCGGAAAATGTCGGCACTGATCGAGTGACTAATAGTTTCCAGATCATGGTTTTTGCTGCCTGGGGCCGCTTTTTGGGGTGTCGCGCTCACTTCACCATCTACATTGGAATTATCTTCAACCTGTAGGCCGCTTTCTTCAATCTCATCGCCACTCTGCTCCCCTGCTACAGGATCTTTCAAACCAGCCAGTCGTCGGTAACTGGAAGCTATATCATTAAAGAACTTAAGGCTAAAGTGATTTGGCATATGCTGGTCATTTATGCCCTGAATAAACTCTCTGGCATCTTTATTGAGCAGCCGTTGCAAACTTAACATTGGCATCAGGGCAGCAATTAAAAGCGCAATTACCGCACCCAACATCAGCAGTATTGGCAATAAACCTGCAGTAGCTAAAAAATTACCGGTGCCCTGCCAAAAAGCAACGGTCCAGTTTGCGCCGAAAGATGGAGAGACAACTAGCGGCTGCCCTGCGCCTGGATTTGTGCCAACAGAAGCAATTGTGTGATGCGATTCAGCAAAACTCTGACGCAGCTCGAAATAGGTACCGGGATCAGCAGTTCCCATCAGCCCCATCATCTGGCTCGGTTGAACCGTTGCCATCAAAGCTCGCTGGTCATTCAATTTATGCACAAAAGCCACATAATCTGGCTGGCCTTTATTCAGTATCAACTCAGGTGGGACTTCTTCCCCGGCCAGTTCTTTTCTTAACAAATCTACCACTACATGCGTAATGACAGGACGATTGTCCAGGTTCACCTGCAAATCTTCAGGTGAAAAAAACTGGATCTGATCAATCTGCGGAGCAGATGCTTTTAGGTCTCGAACTAGCTGGGCTTCATCAGACTGTCCGCCGGACTGGCTTGCAACTGCGATGGTCTTCTGAATTTGATTAATCTTTTGTTCAATGAGATCAGCGCGCTCTTCAATCTGTGAGCCAATCAGTTGTTTGGCCTGGGTCTCCAGCGGCTGCTGAATCCCCAAATAATAGAGCACTGCTCCAACTACACATAACAGGGCCAAGCCTATAATTAGTGGTAGTAGAAAAAAGCTAACCAGACTTTTACCTTTCCCCATGCATCCCCCTTGTAGATCCTTCGCGGTCTATTTTTGCATTAATAAAGTACTGAGCCCTTTTGGGTATGACACAACGCCATAAGGCTCTAACAGTCAATGAGCTACTTCAAACCAGATAAAAAGCTCACCAGCTGCTGTGCAATGACTGACTTTAACGCAGGCCCTAATCGTTCAACCTGCATAGTTCCATTGTTTTTATAGTAAACACTCACTTCGTTATTGTCACTCGAAAAACCGATGTCTTTTCGACTGACATCATTGGCACAAATGACGTTGATGCCTTTCTTGGCCATTTTTGCTTCGGCATATTCTTCGATATTGTTAGTTTCTGCAGCAAAACCGACACAAAATGCACTATTTTGCTCAGCAGCCCACTTCAGGATATCCGGGTTTTGTGTCAACTCGATGGTTAAACCCTCGTCGGAATGCTTCTTGAGCTTTTGCGTGGCCGTTTCTTTCGGACGGTAATCAGACACCGCCGCACAGGCGACAAAAGTATCGACGCCATTAAACTCACTTTGCACTGCTTCAAACATTTGCTCTGCTGTCTGTACATCAATGCGCTTAATGGCCACGCTAGCGTTAAGCTTGACGGGGCCTGTGACCAGAATGACTTCAGCCCCAGCTTTGGCTGCCGCTTCAGCAATGGCAAAGCCCATTTTGCCAGAGCTACGATTCGCCAGATAACGCACCGGGTCAATCGGCTCCACAGTCGGTCCTGCGGTAATTAACCAGCGCTGGCCCTGTAAAGGCTTATCATTAAAATGCTCATCAATCCGGTTTAATAAATCGGCAGGTTCCAGCATCCGGCCTGGACCAACATCACCACAGGCCTGATCGCCCTCATCCGGCCCCCATATTTCGATGCCTTTTTGGATAAGCTGCTGAACATTATTTTGGGTAGCCGCATTGGCCCACATCTGCTGGTTCATGGCCGGCGCTACCGCAATTGGGCTGTCAGTGGCCAGACACAAAGTAGTCAATAAATCATCGGCCATTCCAGCATTCAGCCGCGCCATAAAGTCTGCAGAAGCCGGTGCAATAACAATAAAATCCGCCCATCGAGCCAACTCAATATGACCCATAGCTGCTTCAGCGGCAGGATCAAGCAGATCGTGATGAACCGGGTTGCCACTAAGCGCCTGTAGCGTCAAAGGCGTGATAAAAGCCTGTGCGCCTTTAGTCATCACCACTCGCACTTCAGCCCCTGCTTTTTTCAGGTTACGACACAGCTCTGCACTCTTGTAGGCAGCGATACCACCCGTAATGCCCAGAAGGACTTTTTTTCCTTGCAATTTCATGCTAACCGATTGATTTAACTTAACTTATGATATTGGGCACAGTTTACGCCTTTACGCACAAAATTTATAGCGAAAATCCTAATTACAGTTTTGCTTGGGTTAATTATCATTCGTGACTCTCAATAGTTTGCAGTTATTACAGGGATGACCATGAAAATAATGGAGTGGCCGCAGGACGAACGGCCAAGAGAACGCTTATTACGCCAGGGGCCACAAAGCCTTTCAGATGCCGAGCTTTTAGCCATTTTCCTGCGCACTGGAACACAAGGCCTGAATGCGGTGGATCTGGCTCGCCACTTACTCGGCGAGTTTGGAAGCCTGCGAGCGCTGCTTGAGGCTGACCTGAAAAACTTCACCAGCCACCTTGGCCTTGGCAGTGCCAAATATTGTCAGTTACAGGCCTGTTTGGAGCTTTCCAAGCGCTACCTGCAAGAAAGCCTGCAACACAGCCAGTCTTTCAGCAACCCCAACGACGTCAAACTCTATCTGAAAAGCCTGCTGAGCCATCACAAGCGTGAACAGTTCGTGGTGCTGTTCCTGAATAATCAACATCAACTGCTTGCCTCAGAAACCCTGTTTCAGGGCACCATTAACAGCTCCGAAGTGCATCCCCGAGTGGTTGTCGAAAAAGCCCTGACCTACCACTCCGCAGCGGTGATCCTCGCCCATAACCACCCCAGTGGTTCGCTCGAGCCCAGCCCCTCCGATCGCCACATTACCGATAAAATTCAGGAAGCCCTGAGCCTACTGGATATCCGCACTCTGGATCATATTATCGTGGCCCAGGGAGGCAGCTATTCCTTTGCCGAGCATGGACTACTATAATTAGCGGCTGAGGCCGAAAATCGTCAGCAAATGGCCAAATTCAACAAATTAGGTTAGAAACAGGTCATTTGCTATCAGTTTTGTTGTCAAGCAGGCTGCTTTCTGGTATAAAGTGCGCCCAATTTGAAGAGCTGCGATGTTCCAATTACCAACATCGTGCCCTTAAACCGTTTTTTTGAGTTATTTTTTTGGAGGCTATCCATGGCTAAGGTTTGTCAGGTAACAGGTAAGCGTCCTGTGACCGGTAACAATGTGTCACACGCGAAGAACAGAACCAAGCGTCGCTTCTTACCTAATCTACATTCTCACCGTTTCTGGGTTGAGAGCGAGAAGCGTTTCGTTAGATTACGTGTATCTGCAAAAGGTATGCGCGTTATCGATAAAAAAGGTATCGATACTGTGCTAGCTGAATTGCGTGCTCGTGGCGAAAAAGTATAAGGAGCAATAGAGATGCGCGATAAAATCCGTTTAGTATCAAGTGCCGGTACTGGCCACTTCTACACTACAGACAAAAACAAGAAAAACATGCCAGGCAAAATGGAGATCAAAAAGTTTGATCCAACCATTCGCAAGCATGTTATCTACAAAGAAGCTAAAATTAAGTAATTTAATTTAGCCATCCTCAAGCTTTTTTAAGAAAAGCTTTTTCTAAAAGATGGTTAAATCACTTTAAGTTTTCTGCCTCCAAGAAAACGCTTCTATGTATCGAAAAGCCCAGTTAACTCTGGGCTTTTTGCGTTGTACTCGATATTATTAGCCAACTTTTATTACTGCCCTTTTTTTATATTCCCATGCCTGAGTTACCTGAAGTCGAAACCACCAAGAATGGCCTTGCCCCACACATCGTCGGCAAACGCATCACGGCTGTTAATATCTACCAACCTCAGCTTCGCTGGCCTATTGCAGTAGAAGCTAAAGATTTGGTGGGCATCAAGTCCGGTGAGATTGAACGCCGAGCTAAATATATGCTATGGCACTTCCCTCAAGGCAGCCTGGTCATGCACCTTGGCATGTCCGGCACCATGCGAGTGGTCAGCACTCAGACAGCACTGAAAAAACACGACCATTTTGAAGTGGTGTTTGACGACAAGAGCGCATTGCGCTTTAACGATCCGCGTCGCTTCGGCGCTATCCTGTGGCAGCCGAAAGGCGAAACCTTAAGCGTGCTCAGTCAGCTCGGCCCAGAACCCTTAAGCGATGACTTTAACGGCCAATATCTGCATCAGATGTTAGCCAAACGCAAAGGGGCCATTAAAAATGCCATCATGGATAATAAAGTAGTGGTTGGCGTCGGTAATATCTATGCCAGTGAGTCACTATTCATGAGCGGCATCCACCCCAAGCGCGCAGCCAACAAAGTCAGTCTGGCGCGCTGTAACCTGCTGGCCGGGTTTATTAAAGCGGTTCTGGAAAAAGCCATTGGCGAAGGCGGCACCACCTTAAAAGACTTTATCCAGACCGACGGCTCGCCTGGCTACTTCGCTCAGCAACTCAATGTTTATGGGCGTGCCGACCTTCCATGCAATCAATGCGGCAGCCTGATAAAAAAACAGGTTATCGGCCAACGCTCCAGCTTTTACTGCCCTAAATGCCAGCGGTAAGCTGGCAAGCAACACTGGCTTCCTCCCAAAACTTCTGTTAAGTTGAAAACGAGCCTGACGAATAGACGTCCAGAAGGCTTGTCAACCATTAGAATCACAAGGAGCTCGCCATGTTTAAGCCATCAAAAACAAAGACCGCTCAAGCAATTAGCAGTGAAGCCAAAGTGGATATGACCTCCCTGCTCGATATCGTCTTTATCATGCTACTTTTCTTTATTGTTACCACCAGCTTTATCAAAACTCAGGCTCTTGATATGAAACAGGCCACCAACCAGTGCCAAAATAATTGCCAAGAGGATATCAGGCCAATACTGGTCAGCATTAACGAAGACAGCCAGATAATTTTTGATAATAGAATCATTGACATAGAATCTGTACAAGCCAATATTGAAGGTCAGCTGGTCAACTCACCAGATGCCCCGTTACTGATTAGAGTCAATGAAATGGCTCTGCACGAAACTCTTATCGGCGCTTTAGACCAGGCAAAACAGGCCGGAATTCAAAAAGTTAGCGTTACCCGCTGGTAAGCGTTGTTAGCTGACTGGGTTTTGCTAAATTTACACTAGACATTTAGCTCTGGATCACATTTAATGTGCCAGCTATACTAACTTAATTGGTGAATTTGTCGCCCAGATGTAACTTTGTTGGCCACTTCTGGATAAACCAGTACCGCCAAACAAATAGGCAGAGCGATAGGATTAGAGAAATATGCGTAGAAAAAATAGAGAAGATGATGAAACCTCCATTGATATGACACCGATGCTAGACATCGTGTTTATCATGTTGATTTTCTTCATCGTAACAACTTCATTTGTTAAAGAATCAGCTGTGGATTTGGCGCGTCCGACAACTAACCAGGACACGACACCACCTGAAAACCCTCCACCGTTGATTGTTGTATCAATCGATGAATCAAGCAATGTCATTATCAATGATCGTACTGTTGATAAAGAAGCAATTCGTGCGAACATCGAAACCCAACTTGCCGTAGACCCTCGTTCTCCGGTTCTGGTTCGTGTTCATGAAGATGCTTACAACGAAGTATTGATTGCTGCGGTTGACCAGGCCAAGGAAGCCGGCGTTGAGAAAGTCAATGTTGCTAAATGGATCGTTGGCAAGTAACAACCCCAAGTAGCTATAAAGATAAAGGCGGCTTTGGCCGCCTTTATCTTATCTGGGCTAATAACTTTTCATTTTGCTAACGACTTAACTAACCATGCTTAACTTACTTATTATCCTGGCTATTGCTCTTGGTATTGGTTTCTGGCTCTACAATAGCCGTATCCGCGAACAGGCGCATAAAACAGCTCTTAAATCCTGTCAGGATGCCTATGTCCAGAATCTGGATGGTTATGTTGCTTTAAAGAAGATCTATTTTGACAGAGGCGCTGATGGCAAATTGCGATTTTTACGCCGATACCAGTTTGAGTTTGCTACTGACGGCGCTAAACGCTACGTCGGGCACGTCATCATGCAGGGGCGATGGCCCATTATTGTAGAAATGGAATCGCCTCAAGAGCCTAACTCTGCTAATAGGCCCTAGGCAGCAATCTTTAGGCAACTATTTCAAGATCGTTATTTTCTGGCTCTATCTGCACCACGTGTATCGGAACCAGTCCATAACGCGCACGCGCGCGATCGCAAGCAGGGTTTACGCCATCAAAGTTTATCTCAAAGTCACGACAGGGACTTGGCCTGTCACCATAGATGCCACAGGTCGCATCCTGACCGACAGTGCCTTGCAGTGCGATACAGCGCGGCTCAGCCCCCTGAGTTCCAGACATGCAGACTCGTTGTGGGCTAATTTTTTCGGTTAACTCCGCTGGAACCTGGCCATAGGGAGCCAGAGTGGTTTCACCCCAATAAAAAGACACTCGATAGGTGGCGCAACATGCACCGCAAGTAATACAAGGATTTGGATTCGTGCTCATCGCTCAACAGGACGCCAAACAGTCACACAACAAAGGAGCCGTTATTCTAAATGAGCCCAAAGAAACTTGTCTATAACTCTTTTGATTGCCAGTGATAAAAGCTCTGAAAGCTAAGGCACCAGACTGATATTACCGCCCGCGATGGGCATGTCCAGCGCTCGCTTCGCTGCCTGATAAGCTTGATGATAAGCAGTCTTGCCAAACTCCAGTTTAAAGGGTCCGGAACGCGGCAAATCATAAATCACCAGACTGGTTAAATTGTCACGAGCAGGGATTTGTATGGCAGAAGAGTTTTTACGGCGCCAGGGCGATTTTGAAGCTATATGATGATAGAAGATTCGCTCCCCCTGCTCAGTACCTTCAAGCGCTGGCCTGTCCTGAATACCACCATCCAGCAAACGATGGCTATCAATAACAATGGGTTGGAACATTACAGGAATGGCGCAGGAAGCATAAATGGCTGATACCAGATCACCATCATTTAGGACAATCGTTTGCTTAGTGTCCATCGAATAAGCTGACAATGATAGAGCAGCTCGACAGTCTGAAAATTGATTCGCTGTTAATGAACCGGCTAACAGCTGACGAAATTTGTGGCCTTTAAGCAGTCCGAGGCCCAAACCGGGATCCCAGAAATCAGGGCGTTTAAGCCGAAACAGCAGTTCCTTGATATCTTTAGAGCTCATGCCACCAGCCCAACAGCCAGCAATCAAAGCTCCCGCACTGGAACCGGTCAGTTTTTGTGGCAATAAATTTGCTTCTTCCAGCGCCTGCAATACTCCGGCATGCGCGAAGAAACCAAAAAAACCCGATGATAAGGTTAGGGTAAAGGGCTCTTCAGCAAGCCACTCTCTGAGTAAGGGTCTAGACATTGGATGGATGAGATAAAAAAGGCGACTATCGTCGCCCTCAATTAGTCTGTGAAAAGCTCTTAACCGACAAATTTATTGCCGGTAAGATTTTCATACTTAATGATTAATTCTTCTTGTGTCTCAGGGTGCTCCTCATCTAATGGGATGCAATCTACCGGACACACCTGCTGACATTGCGGCTCATCATAATGTCCAACACATTCGGTACATTTATTAGGGTCGATTTCATAAATCTCTTCGCCCTGATAAATGGCCTCGTTGGGACATTCCGGCTCACAAACATCACAGTTAATACATTCGTCAGTAATTTTTAATGCCATAAGGATCTTTAATCTCTATTACGCAAATCGCCTTGCTATTATCGCTTATATAAGGCTCAAGTTCGAGTATTCAAGCCAGATTATTTTTTATGCATCTTCGACCATTCAAGACTTAAACTTATCAAACAGCGCCTGTTCAACGCGCTCGTCGACAAATGCCGAAATATCACCACCCAGCGACGCCACTTCTCGAACCAGCGATGAAGAGATATAGGAGTATTTTTCCGACGGGGTCAGGAAAATTGACTCAAGATCGGGATCCAGATGGCGGTTCATATTGGCCAACTGAAACTCAAACTCAAAATCTGAAACCGCGCGAATACCACGCAAAACAGCTATCGCATCGTTCTCTTTAGCAAAATTGGCCAGCAATCCACGAAAACCTAGCACTTCCACCTGTGGGTTATCCGCGAAGATCATGCGCACCATATCAACCCGCTCATCCAGACTAAACAAAGGCTTTTTAGCAGGGCTATGCGCAATGGCAATAACCACTCTATCGAACAGGCGACAGGCACGATCCACCAAGTCCATGTGGCCTTTGGTAATAGGATCAAAAGTTCCTGGGTATAAAACGGTTTTCTTCATAATATTGACAGTCAATCAAAAGGCCATCTTACTGAAAAGTGCTATGAGATCCTAGAGCTGGCGACCAACTCGCTGGCCAGTCTCGCGACCATCCCGTAAATCGAAAGTTGCGGATTGGCACCGATACTGGTTGGAAATATGGAGCCATCAAAAATATAAAGCCCGCTCAGATGGTGATAGCGCCCGTCTTCATCTACGACAGAGCTTCTGGCATCAACACCCATTGCACAGCCACCCATCACGTGGGCACTGAACACCAAGGCTTTAAGCGGCTCCATAGGTAACTGCTCAATGGCCCTTTTCGCCTCTTGCCAACTACGATATGGCTTGGCGTGCAGGTGAATTGGCAAGACCTGCGTTGCACCTGCGGCAAACTGCATTTCAGCCATGGCCTGCAGCGCCTTGCGAGCGCTCCTCCAGAAATAATCATTCAGCTTGTAATTCAGCTTAGGAAAACCATAGTCATCCAGCACCACTTCACCACCGACACTTTGCGCATCAAAGCCATCGCGCAATAAAGCAATAGAGCCCTGAATATATGGAAACTGCTGCATGAGTGAAAAGTGCTGCTGTCCAAAGCTTGTTAATACGGTTGAGGTCAACAACGGATGCAGTGGCGCTGCTTCTATCTTAAACCCCATTTCATTGGTTTCAGGCCATAAAAAATGATCGCTGTAGATACTTTGTGGGGCACCGGCATAACCGTTAACCGCTTCTGGCATCACTGCCGCACTAATCAGGGTGGGATGTAAGAATGTGCGCTTACCAATAAGCTCATTCGGGTCTGGCACTTTTGAGCGTAACAATACTGCGGGCGAGCCAATGGCACCGGCACTTAACACAACCAATGGCGCTGTTACGGTGATAACGCGATTATGCATTGGCTGACCAAACTCATCCATTGCGATCAGCTCACAACCAGTCACAGCGCCATTTTCATAAGTGATTCGCTCGACTCTGGCCTTATAGATCAGTCTGGCCCCTGCCTGCAGTGCAGCAGGTATGGTCGTGACCAGCATCGATTGCTTGGCGTTGATGGGACAGCCCAGACCGCAATAGCCCAGATTGGCGCATCCTTTCACATTGCGCGCGATTGATGAAAATGACCAGCCTAATTTTTTTGCGCCCTTAGCAATGGACTGGTTATTTTGATTAGCTGGTATTTGCCATGGCGCGATACTCAATCGCTGTTCCATTTTTTTGAACCAGGGAGCCAGCGATTCCTTACTATGCTTTTGCATACCAAACTGACTGCGCCAATGTTCGAGAGTCTGCTTAGGAGTTCTAAAGCTGGTAGTCCAGTTAACGGTTGTCGAACCACCAACAGAGCGCCCCTGTAAAATGTTTATCGCCTTATCTAAAGTCTTGCGTCCGGCAGACTCCTGATACAGTTGTGGGTAGGCTTCTTTTTCGCGCATCTTAAAGTCACGCGCGGTTTTTAACGGCCCCTCTTCTATCATTAAAACTCGGTAACCCGCTGCAGCAAATATCTCTGCACTGACCCCACCTCCCGCGCCAGTTCCGACAATCACTACATCTGCTGCAAGCGCCTGCTTCTGTAAAGTTACAGCATCAATTGTATTAGTTAGCTTCATAAAACGACTCAGGCAAATTCAATTGTGGTGGACCGGGATAACCAATCGCCGACCAGCTCATCGGCTCGCCATAGTAGGAACCCAGAATGATCTGATGCAGTCCCAGATAGCCTGTGCGCAAGAGTGCCAGATAGCTTTCTTGCCAGGAGACAAGGAACGACTGCAATGCAGTGATATCGGCCTGATTCCAGCGTGTCCAGATACCGGCTACCAAAGCCTTGCCTAACTGAAAGCTAAGCAGACTGAACAGTTGTCGTAGCTCATCCTGCGTAGATTGAGGCAATCCACTGATTGCACCATCAATATTGTGCAAGACGATCAGTTTGGATTCCTGATCGTCTTTCTCCAGGGCTGGGTGCAGATAGGCGGGAATGATTGCCCATAACAGTAAACGTTCGTCCAAAGTTAGAAATCGATAAAAATAAGCATCAGCTTCAACAGCTTCTACCGACTCAGTTAACGAAAACTGCCAGAGACTGACACCCGAAGCTACGGCCAAACTCCCCCACAGAGCTCCTTTTAATAGCTGTCGTCGCGAAGGGTTTTTGATCGCTTTACCTTTCTGCTTGTCCACTACCGACCTCGCATCAATCGATAAAGGAATTTACTGAGCTTACCATAAGGCGGATAAATCAATTTTGAACTGGCAATTCGAGACTGCTTAAAGATACTTTTAGCATGCGAAAAGGTTCTAAACCCTTCGATGCCATGATAATTTCCCATACCGCTCGAACCAATCCCTCCAAAAGGAAGGTTCTCCTGACTAACATGCAAAATCGTATCATTAACTGTCACGCCACCCGAATGTGTTTCGATCATTAATCGCTGAAAAAGAACTTTGTTATTCGATAACAAATAAAGTGCCAAAGGTCGTGGCCTGTTTTTAATAGCAGCGATCACATCATCCAGTGAGTCATAAAAGAAAACCGGCAAGGAGGGACCGAAGATTTCCTGTTGCATGATGAGCATATTGTCATTGGCATTTAGAACCAGATGTGGCGGCTGCTTACGCCCAGTGGTTTCCGCATCTTTAAAAAGAGGAATCAGCTGTGCGCCTTTGTCCACTGCATCATCCAGAAGCTCCTGATGTCGCTCCCACTGTTTGTTATTAATCATTGCAGTGTAGTGGGCACGCTTCCAGTCGGGATAAAACTGCTGGGCAACGGACTGGCAACTGGCTACGAATTTGTCTTTGTGCGAGCTATGGACATAAACATAGTCGGGCGCTAAACAAGTTTGCCCAGAGTTGAGCAGCTTGCCAAACAGTATTTTTTCGACAGCTTTATCTAACGGATAACCCTCATCAACAATGGTCGGCGACTTACCACCTAACTCTAAAGTAACCGGTGTTAAATTTTTACTCGCCGCAGCCATGACTTTTTTTCCAATATCCGTCGAACCGGTAAACAAAATATGATCGAACGGCAGCGAGGCAAAATTTGCCGCAACCTCTGCGTCGCCATTGACAACACTGATCCAGTCTCCATCAATATGTTTATCACAAAGCTCGGCAAAAAGTTGACTAAAGTGAGGAGTGAACTCTGACATTTTAACCATTACCCTATTCCCCGCAGTAATAGCCGCTACAATTGGGCCAATCGCTAGATACAGTGGGTAATTCCAGGGAACAATGATCCCAACCACACCTAAAGGCTGATACATGACTTGAGCAGTCGCAGGTTTAAACCAGATGCTGACTTTACGCTTTTCTGGGCACACCCAGAATGCCAGATGTTTGCTGGAATGCTGGATACTTTTGACGGAAGGAAAAATTTCCGCGATCTGAGTTTCAAATGGCTCGCGGTAGGAAAAGTCTTTATCAATGGCTTCTATGATTGCCTGCTCATTCTTCAGCAACATTTTTTTCAGTTGCTTTAAAATGATTCGTCGCTGTTTAATTGCAGGGTAAGGCTGTTCAAAAGCCAGTTGTTTGAAATGCTGAAAGACCTTTTCCATTGCCATGCGTCATCTGATTTTACGGTGGATTCAGCATAGCAAATTTTCGATGGAAATCTATAAGCAATTTTATGCTTATACAAGTAAGGCGGCTTGGTTAAAGAAAGCGATCAAAATAGTCTAAAATCGTTTTTTCGAGGAAAAAGCTGGCATTGGATATACTGGCTTCGTTGACAAAGCCGACATGACCACCGTGTGAACTCACTCTTAACTCCAGAGTGTCAGACATCTGACTATCTTTCGGAATAATTGCTGGAGACATGAAAGGATCATCTTCAGCATGTAATACTAAAGCCGGCTTGGTGATGGTTTTCAGATAATAAATACTGGATGCTGTGCGGTAATAATCTTCCGCATCTTCAAACTCATTAAGGCGTGAGGTTACACGATTATCAAACTCCCTGAACGAGCTGATTAGCATTAAGTCCTTTAGCGTTAGATTAAGTTTTTTCAGCAACTGTTCCTGGGTAAACTTTGTGGCGATCTTACGCTTCAGCGCCGTTAACAGGTAATGTTTATAAATTTTAGAAAAGCCCTGATCAATGGAATCGGCACAAACAGACAGGTTGAACGGCGTTGAGACTGCACAGCCTGCTGTAATATCTGCTTTATCGCCCTGCTCACCAAGCCACTTTAACAAGATATTTGCGCCAAGTGAGTAGCCGGCAACAAACAATTTTTCAGGATGTTTTTCAGCATGTATATGCTGAATGACCTGATCCAGGTCTTCGCTACGACCGGAATGATAGGTTTTATCCAGCCGATTCATTTCACCGCTACAGCCACGCCAGTAAACTAATACCCCCCGCCAGCGGCGCTGGTGTATTTTAAACAGCATGCGACGCAGGTAGGGTGAATCAATTCCGCCCTCCAGCCCATGTAGCAATACTACAGTAGGGGTATTACGACCGGGATTAAGCCAGTCGATATCGATAAAGTCACCATCATTAAGTTCCACCCTTTCTCTTTTAAGATCAGGAAGCGGTATCTTTGGGCTCAAGGGAGCCCAGAAGGTTTGTAGATGGCGATTACTGAGCCACCATGGCGGATTGAAGTCACTTTCCTTGCGCATAATACCTTAGTTTACTGTTATGAATGATAGGCCTTACTCAACTCGTGTACTGACTGAATAAATACGCCAGCTTTTTCTGGCTCAACAGTCTGATGAATGCCATGCCCTAAGTTAAACACATGACCAGAACCCTTGCCATAGCTTGCCAAAATAGCGGCAACTTCTTCACGAATTCGCTCATCCGAAGCATATAAAATCGAAGGATCCATATTGCCCTGCAATGCCACCTTGCCTGCTACTTTAGCACGTGCATCGGCTAAGTCTGTTGTCCAGTCGACACCCAGGCAATCGCAGCCAGTAGCAGCCATTACATCCAACCAGGCACCACCACCTTTGGTAAACAGGGTGACTGGAATCGTTTGGCCTTGATGGTCACGCTTTAATCCATCTACTATTTTCTGCATATAACGCAGCGAAAATTCCTGATAGTCTCTTGGGCTTAAAACACCACCCCAGGTATCAAAAATCATCAATGCCTGTGCACCTGATTCCACTTGTGCATTCAGATAAAGAATAATCGAGTCGGCCAACTTGTCCAGCAATTGATGCATAACTGCTGGCTCACGATACATCATGCCCTTAACTTCAGAAAAGTTCTTGGTCGTACCGCCTTCAACCATATAAGTAGCTAGTGTCCAGGGGCTTCCTGAGAAGCCAATCAGAGGCACCTCGCCTTTAAGCTCTCTACGAATGGTGGAAACCGCATCAGTAACATACTTTAACTCCTGATGAGGATCAGGAATCGGCAATGCTTTAACATCTGCCTCACTTTTAACCGGCTTACGGAATGCGGGGCCTTCGCCTGGCGTAAAATATAGACCCAAACCCATCGCATCAGGAATGGTTAAGATGTCTGAAAATAAAATGGCTGCATCCAAAGGGTAACGACGCAGGGGCTGTAGAGTAACTTCACAGGCAAGCTCAGGATTGGTACACAAATCCATAAAACTTCCGGCTTCTGCTCGCAATTGACGGTATTCTGGTAAATAACGTCCTGCCTGGCGCATCATCCAGATTGGAGTTCTATCGACAGGTTGTTGTAAGCAGGCTTTAAGATAACGATCGTTTTTTAGCGGATGGCTCATAGTTCAGTCAGTTAGCCGTTGTCATGGCCGCCATTATAAAGGTTATAACCGCCTAAAACAGCCCAATCTGATATTTTACTGACTTATCTCACTGGCAATCGCAGAAAAGGGGCGAATCCACGGTTGCTGATTCAAAATATGAGGAGGCAGGGACAAGATTGCCTGCTCAGCTTCCGCGCGTGTCAGGTAAGAGCCCCATAAAACTCGATAACGAATCTCATTGTTAACATCAGCTTTGTAAACATAGCTATCAGCAAGGTCCAGGGATCGTTGAAACTCATCGGCTGCCTGCTGCCTGGTATTAGAGTATAACTGGATACTGTAACGGTCACGCGATTGTGCTTCGAACCATTGCTCAAAAGTTGGTTTTGTCGCGACGACAAGCTCTGTTTTCGCAGGCTCGGGATCTGACAATGCAATTTCAGCAATAGGATCTAATGCCTGATTTTCTTCTGGTACCTGAATATCCTCTGGCATCTGAGTGTCTTCTGAATCCTGAGTTACGACAGCCTCACTACCCTCGTTGCTAACACCTTGAACAAGTCGCGACTTTTCTTTCTCATCAGCGGTATCTATCTTCTCAACAACTTCCAATCGCTGATTTTGCAAGTCATTGCTTTGTGGTTCTTCGGAGTCGGACACAATCAGTGCGATGACAAAGACAATAGCGGCTACTGCTAATATAGCTGTTGTCCACCATCCTTTGCTGGCCTGTTCAAATGACTCGCTGCTCTCGTAGCCACTGACTAGTTTCTTCATACTTTTTTCAGCATGTTCCACAATCAGTTTTGGTAAGCCTTTTGAGGCATACCAGATGGTATCGCTTTGCATCTGCGACAGCTGCATCATTTTTGGCTGATCGTGCAATTGCTTGAGCAAGAATTGATAACTGTCTTGCTTCGAGAAAAGTGGCAATGTGACATGATTATTATAGAAATCCGACAACCGCTCACTAGTACCAATCTCGCCCAACAACAGCCAAAATACATTGTCGGTAGCCTCTGTAAGATGAACCAACAGACTGGTTGAGGCTTCATGCGCGTCATCAACTACAACAATTAAAGGTTTTGTGCGTTCTCTGGGTAACTGGTTGTAAATCTGATCAAAGGTACTAAGAGGGTGTACCTGAACACGCTGGCAATCAACCGACTCATCTAATAGAAGCCGTTTCTCAAGTATCAACCCGAAGGTACTCTTGCCCGCTCCAAAGTCGCCTTCGACCAAGGTATAGCCACCATTCAAGGCTTTGTGTCGAATCACAGATATAAGTCGCTTCCAACTTTCGGGAAGGAACAGAACTCTGTGTTCTGCGGCAAACGGATTATTATCTTTCGCCAATTGGAGTGCCATAGTTTTTATGATTAACCTATCTGTTTGGTTAAAAACTTGTCTATCTCACTTAGAGAGACATTTTTGTTAATCATAACCTGACCAACTTTTTCAGGCAAAACTAAGGTGATGTTTTCACTGATGTTTTTCTTGTCAAGGCACATGGCATTGGTTAACTCACTGGCATTAAGATAACCTGGCGCTGTGGTAGGAAGCCCGAATTTTTCGATTAAGCCAATAATCCGCTCAAAGTTAGAATCAGATAAAACTTGTTGGTTCAGGCTGAACTTTGCTGCCAAGCACATACCTATGGCAACCGCTTCACCGTGTAGCAACTTTCCATAACCAGCACAGGTTTCAATGGCATGTCCAAATGTATGACCCAAATTCAACCAAGCTCGAATCCCTTTCTCTTTTGCATCCTGAGCTACTATGCCTGCTTTTATTCGACAGGCTGTCTCTATCATCGCAGTCAAAGCAACTTCGTTATGCTCGAGTATTTGGGTTGTATTTTCTGCAAGCCAGTCAAAGAAGTCGTTATTGGCAATAATTGCAGCTTTAATGATTTCACTGATACCAACTAAAAACTCCCTTCTTGGCAAAGTCTTCAGAGTCGATATATCGGAAACAACCAGACTAGGCTGATGAAATGCTCCAATGAGGTTCTTTCCTAGCGGATGATTGACTGCAGTTTTACCCCCAACGGAAGAATCAACCTGAGATAAGAGTGTTGTGGGGACTTGAATTATCGACATACCACGATTGAGCGTTGCAGCTGCAAATCCAGCTAGATCTCCTACTACGCCACCACCTAGAGCTATAACCGTATCATTCCGACGCAAACCAACGGAAATCATTGAATTCAATAGGTCCTGCCATGACTCTAAACTTTTATATTCTTCGCCATCGGGTAAAAAATAGGTATGTACACTATAGTCGGAAAGAGCAGGAGTGAGCTTTTCTAGATAAATAGGAGCGACTGTTTCATTGGATACAATAAAGACAGAACTACCTTTAATGTAATCAGCAAAGATCTCTTTTTTGAAAAGATCTTTGCCTATAAGGATCTTATAATTGAATTGTTCAGATTCGAAAGATAAGTCAATGTTTTTCAATGGCTTATAACTTTTAAGCGATAGGTTGCTCCATCAATTCAACGATTTCTTTTGCCACTGATTTTACAGAACTAATATTGGTTGCAACCGTCAGGTCGGCAATCTCTAAGTACAGCGGCTCACGTTCCTTCATTAATGCTTCTAATGTTTCACGCGGATTATCATTTTGAATTAATGGTCTTCTTTTATCTCGTCGAGTTCTTTCTAACTGTTGCTCTATCGAGGTTTCAAGATAAACAACAACGCCTCTTGCTGCCAGGAAGTTTCGGCTTTTATCTGAGACTATAGCACCACCACCAGTTGCAAGCACAATACCTTGGCGCTGAGTTAGCTCTTCTAAAATAGCCTCTTCTCTTTTTCGAAAGCCATCTTCGCCTTCGATATCAAAGATCCAATCAATAGGAGCACCCGTACGATCCTCAAGCTCATGGTCACTATCCACAAACTCAAGTTTAAGAATTTCGGCCAACTGCTTGCCAATTGTTGTTTTACCGGCACCCATTGGTCCCACTAAAAAGATATTGCGCTTACCTTTCATTGTATTTTTTGAACTCTTCGATTACCAAAACAGATAAAAACCAAAAACCCAGGCGTGCGAATTATACCTGGGTTTTCAGTAATTGGGTACGAGGGATTAGTTTTTCAAGCCCTGCTCAATAATTTTTGGTGTTACGAATATGAGCAACTCTTGCTTGGTATCTTCCCGCTGGGTGTTTTTAAATAACCAGCCCAACAATGGAATATCACCTAGCAATGGTACCTTCGACTCATCGTAAGTTGTTCTATGTTGGAAAATACCACCAAGAACAATAGTCTCACCATTGTCAACTAATACCTGAGTACCGATCTCTTGAGTATTAATTGCTGGTGCACCGGCGCTGCCACCACCATCAGGGTTTGTGAAAATTACATTCTCACCTCGTGTATCCTGAGTAATTGCCAAGTCCAAAATAACACGACCATCTGGAGTAATTTGAGGTGTAACCTTGAGCTCGAGCACAGCTTCTTTGAACTGTACGTTTGATGCACCAGAGGAAGCACCCTGAAGGTATGGAATCTCTTCACCAGCCTTGATATAAGCTTCTTTCTGGTTAGCCGTAATTACTTTAGGACTAGCTACTACCTCACCACGATTCTCAGACTCAAGGGCCGAAAGTTCCATATCGACTACAATTCCATCTTGTAAGCGAGCAAATGATAGTCCAAGCGAACCCGCAGGGTTAGCAATCGGTAGATTAACGTTGAAGTCACCATTAACTTCACCAGAATTCATAACATCACTCACTCCAAAGCGAGAGCCAAGGTCGCGAGCAAAGCCGTCATCAGCAGTTACGATACGCGCTTCAATTAGCACCTGTCTAACTGGGATATCCAGTTGTGCAACTAATCGTCTGACATCTTCAATTTTTGTTGCGACATCCTGTACTAGAATTGTATTAGTTCTTTGATCAATGGTAACTGAACCACGCTCTGAAAGAATGCCAACTGATTTACCATCACCAGCCCCCCCACCTAAGCCAGCTTGCAGAATACCAGCAATTTCAGCCGCTTTTGCATAGTTAACCTGAATCAGCTCAGTACGTAATGGCGCTAATTCTTCCTGCTGTTTATTCGCTTCCAACTCTTGCTGCTCACGCTGCGCAATAATATCAGCAGGTGCAATCATCATGACATTACCTTCCTGACGCTTACCTAAGCCTTTGGACTTTAAGATGATATCTAGAGCCTGATCCCAAGGTACATTGACCAGGTTAAGAGCCATTGAACCCTGCACGTCATCACTGATTACAATGTTAATGCCAGCAAAGTCACCCAAAGTATGCAAAATGGCTTTCAAGTCCATATCCTGGAATTGTAGTGTTAAGGTTTCGCCAGTATATTTTGGTTGTTCACGTTCACGCTTTTCTATTTCCTGTTGAGTTAAAGGCTTTAACTCAATGGTGTATTGATCATTTGCCTGGTAGGCAAGATATTCAAATGTATCATTAGCACGAATGGCCAAACGAACGCCGTTTCCGCGTGAAGAAGTTTCAACGATTTGGGCAGGGGTACCAAAATCAATCACATCTAATCTACGGATAAAGGCAGGGTCAATGTCAGCGCCCATGAAGTCGGCGATAACGGTTCTACCTTCCTGACGTAAATCAACCGAAACATTGGGGTTACCAAGATTGACTAAGACTCGACCTTCTCCATTGACACCACGACGGAAATCAACGCCAGATATATCGTAGCCCGAACCAGCACTGTAACTCGCTGTACGCGCAGGTTTGCTATCAGAAGCCGAGGCAACGCTACCCTGGTCCAAGGTAACAACGTAGTCAGTACCCTCGATTTGGCTATTATAAGAAACCAGTTCAGACAAATTAATGACTACTCGCGTTCTATTTTGAGCCTGGATAGCCGTTACAGAGTTAACAACGCCAACACCAATATCCTTGGTTTTAAAGTCAAGGCCTGAGTCAACACCTTCAAAGTCCATCGAGATTCTCGCTGGATTTGCGGTCGTAAACTCCTGAGGTGTAGGAGGAACGTCTGAGTAAGTCATTCTCAGCTGTACCTTATCACCCGGCAGTACGTTGTAATTAATAGATTCAAGCTGACTGGCATGTACGCCCCAGGATGCAAGCATCGCAAAAGCAAACACTGAGCAACTTTTCATAAATGTAGTAGTCTTTGTCAACATAGTCGATTTACCCAATTGTGACTTGTTTGTCCATAAATGGTTTGTATTCTTCATAGTCCAGCCCCCTACTGCCCTAAGACAAGGTATTGTGTGCGAGCTTCCCAACACCCACGACCATTGGGAACTATGGCTTCAATGGTGATTTGGTTGCTATCAATCTTAGTGATGCGACCATCATCTAAGCCAAGATACTCACCTTCATGAACAGGTTGTATTACGCCTGCACTGTCACCACTTAAAATCTTAACTAGACCGCGGTGTTCTTTGTTATTGGAAATCAGGCCTACATATTGCAATGCATCAAGACCATATTTTTCTAATTCATGTTTGCGACGATTCGGATCAGGCTTCACATCAGAAACACAGTCTGCGTCGATTTGCAGTAGCCTGCTTTCAAACTCAGGATCTAATCTTGCGAAAGGACTGCGCATATCCGATGCTGAGTAAGAGAATGGCTCATACGGCTTCACTTCCGGCAACGGAGGCACGCTAGTCGGTGTTTCATCTTTTATCTGTTGAACTCGTGCCTGTAAGCTGGATAAGTCAGCATCATCACAACCTGCAAGCATCCCCATCATCACTGACAACCCAAGTAGGGTTGCTATTTTGTTATTACGGTAACTCACTGCTGCTCATCCTCTGATTCATAACGATAAGTTTTGGCAAGTACACTGAAGCTTAAGCGCTCTGCCCCCTCAGAATCCGGTTGCCCACCTCTTCTGTTATTTGCAGCTGAACGTGCAGGTTCAATCTTAAAGTCATGCAAAGTTACAATTCGAGGTAAGCCGGAAATGCGACTGACGAAATCAGCGATTTGGTGATAACTTCCAGTCGCTAAAATTTGAATTGGCTTTTCGATGTAAAATTCCTGTTTCACCTCATCCAGATATTTGTGCGACAAAAGCTCAACCCCGGCACCAGTTGCCGCATAAGAAATTTCATCCAGCAGCCCCGGAATTTCTGTATTACGAGGAAGCTGTTGCAATAAGCCTTTGAAAGTTTCTTGCATTTCAGCCATCTGGTCACGATAGGCCTGCAAATTTGCAGCTTTCTTATACTTTGTCTTGAACTCTTCTATAAGCTGAGACTCTTTAGTCTGTGCTGATTCTAGAGCACTTACTTGCTTATTAGTATCAAAGTAGTAACCAGCACCCAATACCAGTAACATCACAGCCACGATAACAAAGATTTTGCCTGGAAGAGGCCAAGAACCAATATTATTAAAGTCTTGATATTGACTTAAATCAGCCATTATTGACCTCCTTCCTGCTGGCCATTATTTTCAAGGCCTGGTGTTATTTGCTCGGCATCCAAAACAAAAATTTGTGCTGGCATACCTTTTTCATCTCTCTTAACATCTCTTAACGCTTTAGTATTCAAGCGCTCAGCAGCGTCCATTTTACGCATAAACTCTGATATTCGAGGGTTGGTTTCTGCCTGACCGGTAAAGGTTAGATTAGTGCCCTTACGCTCCCAGGTTGTTAAGTTGATACCCTCTGGAACAACGTTTACCAGCTCGTCAAACATGCGTACCACTTCTGGGCGGCTTTGCTGCAAGCCCTGTATCAGATCCATACGCTTGATTAACTCTTCACGCTGTTTCTCGAGTTTGTTAATTTCTGCGATCTGACGATCCAGCTGCCTTAACTCAGTTTCTAGAAACTGGTTACGCTGTTGCTGACTCTCGATTCTTGAAGCCATCACAGTGTGCACCAAGAACCAAATTAGGCCAGCCAGAATTGCCATCAAAAACAAGGTAATAAAGAATTCTTTTTGTCGTTCCTGACGCAGTTCCTCACGCCAGTCGAGTAAGTTAATGCGTGCCATTAGTCGAAACTCCTTAGTGCTAGTCCACAGCTAATCATCATTGCTGGAGCGTCTGCACTTAAAGCCTGAGTGTTCACATGAGAAGAAATCGACATTTCAGCAAATGGATTAGCAACACGTGTTGGGGTTCCAAGGTGCTCCTGAATCATGCCATCAAGGCCATCGATTGAGGCGCAACCACCTGCCAATATAATTTCATTCACAGAATTAAATTCGCTCGCAGAGAAGAAGAACTGCAATGCACGCCCTACTTGCTGAGTAATAATTTCCGCGAAAGGAATAAGAACTTCTGTTTCATAATCATCAGGCAAACTGCCTTGCTTTTTCGCCAGACCAGCTTCTTGATAGGATAATCCATAACGGCTTTGAATTTCTTCTGTCAGCTGATTACCGCCAAACAACTGCTCGCGGTTATAAATAACCTGGCCATTACGCAGCACATTCAAACTAGTCATGGTGGCACCGATATCAACGATTGCTACCACCGAGTTTTCAATATGTTCAACGGTTTTCTTTTTGGTTAACTGATAAGCACGCTCAATGGCGTAGGCTTCAATATCAACTACTTTTGGAATCAGGCCAGCAATTTCCAGCGCATCAACACGAGAATCAACGTTCACGCTTCGAGACGCTGCCAGTAGTACATCGACCTGATTATCATTAACTTCAGAATCGCCCAGAACCTGAAAGTCCAGGTTTACCTCTTCCAAAGGATAAGGGATATATTGATCTGCTTCGACCTTGATGAGATCTTCCATCTCCTGGTCGGTCAGCCCCTTTTCCATCTGGATAGAGCGAGTGATAACCGCAGAACCGGAAACGGCTACGGCTGCATATTTTGTAGTAGTACGAGCTTTATCCACCGCTTTTTTAATAGCATTGCCGACGGCTTCAGTATCTCGAATATCACGCTCAACCACTACGCCTTGTGGTAATGGTTCTACCGCATAGCGGTCAACTCTGTAACGATTCCCCACTTTGCCAAGCTGGAGTACCTTAACAGCTGTCGAGCTGATATCGATACCGATGACTGGTACTTGTTTCTTTTTGAATAACCCCAGAACCATAAATCCTATGCCTCATTAAGTTGGTTCAACATCTTCCCTATGCGTTATCTATCTTAGACTTGTCCCCAAAAAAGTGCATACTTTTTCATCACGAAAGTTAAACTTTTTTATTAACTAACGTCTCTAAGATACTATATTTACACTGATTTACAAAAAAATTCAGCCTTTTTTTTAGAAAAAGGTATACTGGTGCTCAATTATTTCCCGAGCTTTCACAGCCCACAATAAAACTTTCTGAAAAAATGACCATCAATATATTGAAGAAATTAGCCTTTTTTGTGAGTCTACTCACAATATTTATGGTTTTAATCGTTCTTGGTGCATACCTCTTTGCGGCGCCCCAAGTGCCTGCGATTGATTCTCTCAAGAATGTAAAATTTCAGACCCCAATGCGTATTTATACTGCTGACGGGAAACTGATCGGCGAATTTGGTGACGTGCGCCGAATTCCTGTTGAGCTGGAGCAAGTTCCTCGTGACTTTATTAATGCGCTTATTGCGACAGAAGATCAACGTTTTTTTGAACATGGCGGTGTTGATATTCAAGGTTTATTGCGCGTAATCAAGGTTGCTCTCTTTAGTGGCGAGTTTTCTGAGGGCGCCAGTACTCTGACCATGCAGACTGCGCGCAACATGTTCCTAACCCGCGATCAGCGTCTCCAACGTAAACTGGTCGAGATGTTCCTGGCTATCAAAATGGAAGATGAGCTCAGCAAGGAAGAAATTCTTGAGATTTACGTGAATAAGGTTCACTTTAGCCACCGTGCCTATGGGCTGGGCGCCGCAGCACAAGTTTATTACGGCAAGGAGCTGACCGAACTGACCCTACCGCAGGCCGCTATGATGGCTGGCTTGCTCAAAGGGGAATCTGCCTACAACCCGATTTCAAATCCTGAGCGAGCTTTCCAACGCCGCAACCTGGTGCTTAGCCGTATGGCTGAACAGGACTACATTGACCAAGTAGCTTACGAAGAAGCCATTGCAACTCCTTTAACTGCAAAAAAACATACCGCAGACCTTGATTTAGAAGCACCTTATGTTGCTGAAATGGCGCGAATTGATGTCATCAACAAATTTGGTCGAGAAGTAGCCTATAATCAGGGGCTTATCGTTCAGACCACCATTGACTCGAAGCAACAAAAGGTTGCCAATGAAGCATTACGCCAAGGTCTGCTTGAATATGACCGTCGTCATGGCTACAAAGGCCCTGAATTGGTTTTAGAAGAGTTTGATGCTAATGATAGAGAAGGCCTTCTCACCTTACTCGAGAGTACGCCAACTATCGGACCTTTATTACCAGCAGTAGTGCTTAATGTTGATGACAAGTCGATAGAAGTCCTAAGCAAAGGTAATCAGGTTTTGACCATTAACTGGGCGGGGCTTGAGTGGGCCGCTAAATTTATCAGCGATTCACGCATTGGCAATAAGCCGGAAAAAGCTACTGATATTGTTAGTGCCGGAAGCATCGTTCGACTTTTGCAGGTCAATGAAGAAGAGTGGCATTTATCGCAAATTCCCGAAGCATCAGCAGGCTTTGTGGCAATTAGTCCCCATGATGGTTCAATTACAGCTCTGGTCGGCGGCTTCGACTTTGCATCCAATAAATTTAATCTGGTCACACAAGCACGCCGTCAACCGGGTTCAAATATAAAACCTTTTATTTATGCTGCAGCATTCTCTAAAGGCTATACGCCGGCGAGTCTGGTTAATGATGCGCCATTTGTAAGGGTTAATGAGTCTATTGACGAAGTCTGGCGCCCTCAAAACGATAATCTTAAGTACAATGGCCCAACCCGATTAAGAGTAGGCTTAAAGCGTTCTATAAACACCATATCCACCCGTCTGATTGATTCAATTGGTGCAGATTATACCGAGAAATTCCTGGTTAACCTCGGCTTACCCGATGAACATATGGATCCTTATCAGTCGTTAGCATTAGGTACCGCTAGCTTCACTCCTTTAGAGATGGCCTCGGCTTATGCTGTGCTTGCCAACGGCGGCTATCAGGTTGACCCCTACTATATTAAAGAGATTAGCTCATCTGTTGGCGATATTTTATATCGGGCTAGCCCTATGCTGGTCTGTAATGAGTGCGAGCAAATGCGAATTGATAATCAGATCCGTGAACAGAAGTATTCTCCTGAAATTCGCAACGAGCCAGCATTGCCAATGCCCCAAGATCGTATTGCAAAGCAGGTTGTAGACCCAAGAGATGCCTTTATTATTTATGACATGATGAAGGATGTTATTCACAGTGGCACCGCCACCACACAGCTGGCTCGTCGGAATAGTCCTTTACTGAAGCGTAACGATCTCGCTGGTAAGACGGGAACCGCAAATGATTATAAGGATGCCTGGTTCTCAGGATTCAATCGTGAAATTGTGGCCAGTGCCTGGGTTGGCTTCTCAGATCACCGACGCAGTCTTGGCCAGTACGAATATGGCGGACGAGCAGCCTTGCCGATCTGGGCAACCTTCATGGAGCAAGTTCTTGAAGGCACACCTTCAAAAGAAATGATCCAGCCACCAGGAGTGGTTTCGACTAAGATTGATCCTGAAACAGGTAAACTAGCAGCACTTGGCCAAACCAATGCGATATTTGAATACTTCCGTGATGACAATGTACCGACTGAGGTGGCACAGCAAGATCAGGAAGACTTTAATACCATCTACAATACCCAGCAGCGCGAAGAGCCAGTTGATCAGCTGTTTGATGATGAATTAATGCGTCTTTTGGAAGAGTCACCCACCGACAGTGAAAACTCAAATGAGACTAGCCAGGAAGCTTTGGAGAAGCAACTGGATGAAGAGCTTAAACAGTTACAGAACCAATCTGATAAGGAAGATGAGCAGGACGAGACAACTGATCCTGGTTCAATTTTCTAACTTTAGCTAAATTGTTTTTAAACAACAGCAATAAAAAAGGCACTTAAAAAAGTGCCTTTTTTGTGTCTATCGCGTAAATGTATCGATTGCTTATTTCAATTTACGGCTACCGAAACGCTTACGGAAACGGTCTACACGGCCGCCTGAATCAACAATCTTCTGCTTACCAGTATAGAAAGGGTGGCATGCTGAACATACGTCCAAGTTGATATCAGAACCTGTTGAGCCAACTTCGATAACATTACCGCAGCTGCAAGTTGCAGTTACAGTTTTATAATCTGGGTGAATACCTTGTTTCATAATAGTGCTCTCTTGTTGCGAGTCGCCATTCGGGCAACAGATTGATTACTGCGCCAAACACCACTCAAGATTTGAAGAAGCGCGATCATACGCTTACAGACCACTCAGATCAAGCCTCAAGGCCTGATTTATCGGTCAATTTCTTACTGTCGGGGTAATGATGGCGGCATTAGGATATCGACTCCGAACAGGAAGTCATCATCAATGGAGAACGCACGTTCTGCAAGTTTTTGACCACCAATGCCCACAACACTAATGGTATAGTTACCTTTAACTAGCCCATCAACTCGATAGTAGCCAAACTGATCAGTCAGCGTTTCAGTCATTACCTCCCCCTTAGCGTTAAACAGCGTCAATCTAACATTGGACAAAGCCTGCCCATTTGCTGATTTCAGCTGTCCCATAGCGCTATACTCAGACTTCACTGTGAATTCAACATGTGTCACAGATGAGGGTGCCACTTTAATCACATGACTCTTTTCTTCTGGAACCATATCAATCGGCATAAACTCTCCATCAAGCATGATTTTGTAGAGCCCCGGAGTGACATAATCCAGATAAAAAGTACAGGCCTTGACGGGCACCTTATAGGCCACACCATTCAATAGTACACTGACATGTTCAAGCTGGGAGCAATCCCCATCTGTTTTCAAAGTGCCGGCAATGGTACCCGCAGTATTATAGGCAAGGCGATTGCTACTGGGTACCAGACTGCCTTTAGCCACCGCGAAGTCCATGGAAATCCTCGCAAATGCCGATAAACCACCGTCAAACTGGGGGTCTGCATCACGCAACCTAAGATCGAAATAAACGCCGGGCATCAGCTGAGTACGATACTCAGTGAATATGCCAACCCCGTATTCATTCGAGTGATTCAATTCAAATCGGAACTGTCGATAGTCAGTCCAGCTATCCGGATACCAATAGAAGCCCAACGCACTTTCAATAATCGTATTTTCATAGGTCCGCTCGCCAATTGTATCCCTGTACATACGACCAGACATATAACCATTCACATTATCCGAGGCGTTCCATTCGAACCGCCCTGTTTGCTCTTCCGGCTTATGGGTAATACGAAAACGGGCGCTTTGATATGGTCGATAAAAAAGTTCGGTTCGATAATCGCCATCTGCATCCGGGCGTGTTCCAACTGATAAACTAGGGCTGGGACTATAAAAAATACCCGGTTTGATGTAACTGACTTCGCTGCCAGCCTCCTGATAGCGCCCCAACAGCTCTAGTCTTAAAGACGGATCAGGGGTGTAATAGTAGTAGCCATTAGCAGCAGTAACTTTTTCATCACGTCCTTCATAAAAGCTCGCCTCTTCTTGCCGAACGAAAGTCGACATTCGCCAATTTTGGCCAAAACCATCCAGTTCTAACTGTGTCGCTGTTGCATCGTTTCGATTAGCAATACGCAGCGCCCCTACAAAATTATTCCCCAGAGATGAAACAACTCCTGTTGTGGTCACTGAAGTGTCGTCAAGTAAATAACCGGCCTCGACGGTAGTTTCATCAGTGACCCCATAACGATACAGGAACATGCCTGCTTCACCCTGATTAACGTAATCAGGATCCAGCCAATTGCCTTTCTTACCCATAGCGACACTGGTCACCACCTGCCCTTCATTCAGCAAATAATCTGAACTGGCACGCGTTTTTAGCTGTCTTTCCAGCTCAGAGCGATTCACCGGGTCAAGAATGACCACTTCAATTTCATTAAACAGGCTCGATTCCGTTCTAAACTCACCAAAATCATAGGTACCGTCTAGCCGCACAAAGGTTTCACCAACCAATTGATTATTAACATAAAGCTCGGCGATTGCACCCGGCTCAGCAGTACCTCGAATTCGTTGTACTGAATTACCTAATTCGCGAAAAAAACTCGATTGTGAAATGTCCTGGTAGGCGTTATAAGGAATGGCCTGATTACTATAAAAATATTGTCCGCCAGTCATAGTCACAGCAGGCGAAATTACCGATGGACTGACCGTCTGCTTACCGATTAGCCATTGATGGTGATCGGTTCTTTTTGTCCAGAAATAGTCATCCAGCTTCCAACTTTCATCATTCAATTTTTCGGCATCAATCAACCAGGATCCTTCTGCGGCAGCCCCTGTTGCCACCAGCTCGCTACGCTCAGTAATAACATCAAATTCCAGCGCCTCGTCATCCTTTTCTACGCCCAAGACTTCGTGCGATAAACGAATCTGCCGCAAGCTAAAGGGATCCGGCCCAAATTCAACTTCTAAGGACTCGGCCGGTGCGTCCTGCTTTTTAGTCTCTTCCTGCCAGGGAGGCAAAAAAGTCACTGCATATTTAGCTGGATCAAAACGGGCATTTACTTTTAGATACTCATTCAGCGTACCAAGTGATGCCCACAATTCCCCATCAATGCGATAGGTCACTCGCGATGACATTTCAACCTCGCTACCCGGCACGCGTATCGTTAAAACGCCGTGCTCTAAGGTATAAGTTGCTTGAATAACAGGGAAAACTTCTTTGATGGGCACCAGATAGTCACTTTCGGTCTGAACAATATCCAGCACCAGAACTTCTTTATTATTGACTTCAAGACCGACCAGAATTTTGCGGAAACCGTAGGAGCGACCACCGCCATAACCGGCACTGGCCGCGTCAAAATAAGCATTTTGAACTTCTACAGGACGATGGAGTTCCAGAGGATCTTTCGCAGACTTATCGGGAAAGGTGTTATCTTGATTTTGGGAATAAGCAGC
This sequence comes from Kangiella sp., assembly GCA_048268505.1. Lineage (GTDB taxonomy): Bacteria > Pseudomonadota > Gammaproteobacteria > Enterobacterales > Kangiellaceae > Kangiella. The sequence goes on from JBLWVK010000004.1 coordinate 247,969, forward strand.
CGTGGACGCGCACAATAGCACCCCCGACAAAAGCAATTTTGTCCATAAAATCGTTTTCAATGTAAGACTTATTCCCCAATGTTAATTCGATAGACTTCTGCAAATGTTTGTTCGCCAACAGTAGCTTTAATTGCTACCACATAGGACTCATTCAATATTTCTTTAATTGGCACAGGAGAAGTAACTTGGCGGCGAGTGCCTGCAAACACCGGTTTGACCGACAACTTTCCGCTGGCTAAAGCGCCCAAACCGTCCACTGACAGTTTGTTTAAATCAAGTCTTTTAAGGATCTCTTCATCAGAACCAGCTTCGGAAGCTTTCATCGCAATAAAGACCCCTTCAGGTCGCACATAGGCGTTACCTTTGCTGGCGATATCAAATACAAACTGTAGTTTGATGGGATCAAACTCCATCCCCAGCAAATCAACTTGGCGCTTCACCTCACCAAAATACGCATAAATTGGTACACCGACATTAAACTTATAATTTAATCCTTTGCCCTGATCATTGAGCTGACGGAAAAAGACCATAGCTCTATGCTCACCGTCATCTGGCTTTACTCTGGGACGAACTGCCAGGCGCACGGTCTGCTGGCTTTTGGCTGGGATAGTTAGACGAACCGGATTAATGATCAGCCACTGGTCGAGACTTTGTTCATTTGGTGGTAATGCCCGATAATTGTTATTGGCGTCAAAATCCCAGTTTTGAACATAAACTTCTACCTGCATTGGAGTGCTACCAAGGTTAAGCACCGTAATACTTTCTGTTGCCTTTTTATCTGGCGACATTTCAATACGTGACGGTGAAATCGCTAACTTTGGCTCTAAGTTTTGAGCAGCAACAACGCCCTCCGATATTAGAAGCAGAAAAAGCGTAATTGCCAATGTTTTTAATGAAGTGTAATGGTGATATTGGGATTTCATACCGGGCTCTTATTAATTCTGAAGACTAAATACAGTCTATCAGCGCTTGGTTACCGTTCCAATTATCATAAATGCTGACAGATAAATTTGAGCGATAATTACCCGATTCATTCGCCTGGCTAACATCTACGGTTAGTCGCACTCTGCCCTCTGCAGATATTAGCTTGCCGCTTCCTTGCTTGTATTCCAGGTTAGTTACGATGCTTTCCACATTGGTCACAGTAAGACAAGAATTCGGACCACTACAGATTTTGTTGTCACCAATCGCCAGACCACTAAAAACAAATTGGGCGGTTAAAAAGCCTTTAAATCCACCACCACTGGTAGATGTCGCTCTCCAGACCCAATCACTGGTGTCGGTTGTGACAATACCATTAAAGCTGCTGCTTACATCGGCGGCAATATTAAGATCAATTGGCGTGCCAATGGTCACCTGACCAGTTTTGGTTGTATTGATGCCAATGGATTGAGAAGCGCTATTGTTTCCGGTGCCGGCCAAATCACCACGTCTGAGCTGAATGGATAAGCGCGAGGACTCGCAGCGAGCAGTTTCCTGCTGAGCAGCGCCAGCCTTACCAGCGCCCAGTAAACTGAGCGATGTTATCAGGCTTAAGACAAAAAAAGCCGAACAACTCATGCTCGGCTTTTTTGCACAGGCAAACATTTGAATAGACCTGCAAACTCGATATTAAGAGCCTACTACAGTAATAGTGTAGCTAGCACGCACGTTATTCGTGCTGATTTGCGACAAGTCTAAATCAAATGATACAGAACCAGTTTGTAATGAAGCAGAAGGCGTAGTGATTTGCTCAATAGCAAGGTTGCCAACTGGTGCATCACTACCATTATCTGTAATAGTTGGAGTCAACGCAGTGTAACCAAAGCTACGAACACCCCAGCTGTTGTCCAATGTAATCGTTGGATTAGTGCCTGCAGCATTGTTAGTAAATGCCAAGTCAACAGTACCACCATTCAAAACGCCTGATTTAGGAGCTGTGTCAGCCACTGAACAGTCATCAGTAGTACAGTTTGAATCAAGTAGAGGACCAAACTGATCAGCAGTCATGGTCAAATCAATGTCTGTATAACCGTAAAGAATTACAACGTTCGGTAGGGCGATGTCTACATCAACGTCTAGTGAAGCTGCATTGGTAACAGGAGCAGCCATAAAAGCTGGTAATAAACCAAAAGCTAAAGCAGTTCTTTTCAAATATTTCATGGGAGATAACCTCTATCGAGTCGAGTTTTGCGAACTGTATCACATAAACAAAGAAAAGATCGAGTCAGATCCGCATTACTTTTTGTATGAATTTTGTACGCAGATTTTGATACATTTTGATACAAACGATAAAAATCAACTGGTTATATTTTAAACAGGGCAATGCATATTTGACTTGCTATTTCTTTATATTTGAATTAGTTAGAATAAACTACTTGACAGGAAAACCCATAAAAAAACGACCCGTCTGGGTCGTTGAAAGTTATGTACAATTATTACTATTATAAAACTAATTAGGTGTAACTCGAGTCAACGAACTAGTCTTTGCTGAGTTCAAATAGTGCTTTGATAGCTACAACTAAGGTAGCCGAACCAACAAAGAAACCAATATTGTGCATGATATTACCAATCATCTCTCCGATCATTGGGAAGTTATCAAGCGAATAAGCGGACATCATGAATGCAATCGCGGCGATCAGGAAACGACGCGTTTCGCCACCTGAAATATTTAAGATGCCTACTACTACACCCAAGATAGCTAGCAAAGCCGGGAACCAGCTAACATTAACAAACGCTCCGATGACCGCGATGACCAGGCCGGCTAAAAAAGCTAAAGTACCGATTTTCATAGATTACCCCCATTTGTGTTGATGTTATACATTTCGTATATCTTGTATCCTTATGACATATTTTTAGCAAATCTTGTAACCATAGCTACATTAGCAGACTTTTTCTTGAACACAAGTCGTACCAGTCAGGCCAAGGCTCATAATTTAATGTTGCCTTAGTAGCGCAGTCTTTCTATGCTTAGCCCAACTTCAATCAAATGTGCGCTCATGCCTCAATCAAAGCCTATCTTAAAAGTCGCTGTTCCAACGCCTTTGCGTCGTAGTTTCGACTATCTGGTTGGCCACCATACTGCGCCTCCAGTTGGCACCCGAGTGCGGGTATCCTTTGGCCGCCAACAATTAATTGGCATTGTTGTCGCACATACTGATCAATCAACCACTCCTGCCAACAAGCTCAAGCCTATCCAGGAAGTCATTGATAGAGAACCTTTGCTGCCTGATAGTCTATTCAATTTATTAGTTTGGGCTGCCGATTATTATCAGCATCCTATCGGCGATGTATTTACGACCTGCCTGCCGAGCCTGTTAAATAAAGGCGAGCCGGCAGTACTCGAGCCTGAGTACTGCTGGAAGTTAACTAAGGACGGCGAAGCGGCCTTTGCCAACCTGAATAAAAATGCCGTCAAGCAGCACAAGATTCTAAACTGGGCCATGGAGCATCAAGGGATAATTCAGGCCTCCGATCTTGAGCAGCTGGAGTTGATTCCCAGTGAGCTCAAGCCACTGATCGACAAAGGCTGGCTAAGCAAAGAGATTATCGAGCCGTCCGCACAAGGCTTCGTCCAGAGTTCCAACTCGCTGGAACTCAACCAGGAGCAGCAGCAGGCAGTCGAAACCATGCAAAAAGACATAGGTCAATTTCATGGCTTTCTACTGGACGGCGTTACCGGTAGTGGCAAAACCGAAGTTTACTTGCAGCTGATAGAAAAGGTGCTGCTCAATCATCAGCAGGTGCTGGTGCTGGTTCCTGAGATTGGTCTGACGCCGCAAACCGTACAGCGCTTCAAGCGTCGCTTTGATTGCGACATAGCCATGCTGCACTCAGGACTGACTGACCGACAACGCCTGAATATTTGGCTCAAAGCGAAGCAAGGACTTACTTCCATTGTTATTGGTACTCGCTCTGCGCTGTTTACTCCCTTTGCCGATCTGGGCCTGATCGTGGTCGACGAGGAACACGACGTTTCCTATAAACAACAGGATGGATTCCGCTATTCGGCTCGTGATCTTGCGATTCTGCGCGCTCGAGACGAACAGGCGCCAGTGGTGCTTGGCAGTGCCACCCCATCCATGGAGTCTGTTCATAATGTCAATCAAGGGAAACTAACCCACCTGACATTACGCAAGCGCGCAGCAAACGCCAAGCCACCTCATATCAAGGTGCTCGATATTCGCCAACGTCCGCTCAACAATGGTCTGTCGCAACCTTTATTAGAGAACATGCAGCGTCATCTCGATAATGGCAATCAGTGTCTGGTCTTTCTGAACCGGCGCGGCTTTGCACCAAGTTTGATGTGCCACGGCTGCGGCTGGATAGCCGATTGCCAGCGTTGCGATAAACACATGACGCTGCATCTACAACAGAAGCGACTGCATTGCCATCATTGCGACAAACAGGTGTTCATGCCGAAAAAGTGTCCCGAGTGCGGCGCGCCCGATCTATTTCCGGTCGGCTTAGGCACAGAACGTCTTGAGCAGGCTTTAATCGCAGCCTTCCCCAATAAAAAGGTTGTGCGCATTGATCGCGACAGCACCCGCCGCAAACAGGCCATGCAGGACTATGTCACCGCCATTAAGAATAATGAAGTGGATATTCTGGTGGGCACTCAGATGTTGGCCAAAGGCCATCACTTTCCCAACCTGACCATGGTGGCCGTCGTGGATATTGATGGCTGTCTGTTCAGCGCCGATTTTCGGGCGACCGAACGAACTGCTCAGTTGCTGACCCAGGTTGCAGGGCGGGCTGGACGAGCCGATCAACCCGGCGAGGTGGTGATTCAGACCCATCATCCAGAACACCCTTTGCTGCTAAACCTCTTTACTCAGGACTATCAGTCTCTCAGTCAGCAGATCTTAGCGGAACGCGAAGCGGGTATGCTGCCGCCCTACTGCTCAATGGCACTTTTTCGTGCAGAAGCAACCACCTTGCAATATCCGATGGAGTTTCTAAAAGAAGTCAGCCAGTCCCTGGGCCGGATAACTGGTATGGATTGTTTCGGTCCTTTTCCGGCGCCTATGGCTAAACGGGCAGGCAAGATGCGAGCGCAACTTTTATGCCAGGCGCAACAACGCGGTCTGATCCAGCGAGCTTTAAAGCCCGCAATATCGCAAATCGAACAATTTCCCAGTGCGCGCAAGGTACGCTGGTCAGTCGATATCGATCCACAAGATCCTTTTTAAATATGTGCAGATCATTTGTGAGCCGCTTCCGTCACCATCTCACACTTTATTCCTTTTGTCAGTTGGCTAACCCGCTAATAGCACATACAATAAGCCATTGCCCAATGGGCCTTTTGCATTGATATCTTTTAGCCGTATTTTTTTAAGAGTATAAGAATGACCAAGGATTACGCCAAGAAACGTAAAACAGCGCGCAAAAGCAATAAGCGCAGCCCGCGTCAAAAGTCAGCACCTCGCAAACCTATATCGCCTGTTCTGGTATTTATTGGCGGTGTCCTGATCACCTTGTTCGCGATTTTCCTGTGGCTACTGGTCAAAAAACCGGAAATGATCAAGGAAGTTATCCCGGTCAAAGAGCCTGAGCAAACTGTCACGAGCAGTGAGAAAGCCCCAGAGAAGGAGCAGGAAGAGACCAGTACCGAGCCTGAGTACACTTATCATGAAACCTTAACCAATAAGGAAATTAAGGTAGATGCTACTCAAGTCACAACAACGACCAATAGCAATGTCTCCTATATCATGCAATGTGGTGCATTCAGAAAACAGGAAGATGCCGAGGCCATGAAAGTTGAAATGGCATTTATCGGCTTCCAGGCCAATGTTGAAGAGAAAGATGGCTGGTATCGGGTGCGACTTGGTCCTTATAACTCCAAACGTGCCGCAGAAAGTGATCGCCATAAATTACAGGATAATGATTATCAGGATTGTCGGATTTGGTAATCAACTAAGTTTACTATTAACTTCAGTTTCTAAGTTATGTGCGATTATTTATTAGATTTTGAATATTGAGTGGGCAATGCTGTTATATATATATGTTTCGCCCCTCGGCGAGTTCCTTTTTACGGAATACTTCCCTGTATTCCGCTAAAGCCAGCGTCGCTTTACTCCGCTGTTCAAATTTGTTCCTTACAAATTTGTCTTAACAAAGGAACCACAAAATCGTCGGGAACGATTTTGAATAGCACCGCTAGCCCGCAGGGTGAAGTACACGGATGTACTTCATAAAAAGAACGGCGCCCCGAGATTGAGGTTTCGCCCCGCTCAACTTCCTTCGCATCCGTAAAGCCATTTAACGCAGGGTCTGCTCCCTTGGGTACCGCAAAATACGTTCCATCTCCCTAAAGGGATTTCCTTCGGTCACCTGCCCGAATTTTGCTATTCAAATCATCTCCCTGAAGGGATTCCTTTCAGTCACAGATTTGAATTGCTATGTCTTTACTACTTCTCAGCTCAATCTAAGGGGAGAATTTGAGCAAGCCTAAAAAGTAACAACTTAACGAAAACTTCCATAATCCTCATTCCACATTTAGATTTAACTCCCACCGATTGCTCCTTGAATTTACTGCCCCAGCCCCCATCTAGCCACTATTGCCAAGAATAAGACTGACTCCGGAGAATATTTTGGAACAATATCGTGGAACAACTATTTTATCAGTGCGTCGCAATGGCACTGTTGTGATCGGTGGCGATGGCCAGGTGTCGCTGGGCAACACCATCATGAAAGGTAACGCCCGCAAGGTACGTCGTTTATATAACGATCAGGTAATTGCAGGATTCGCTGGCGGTACTGCTGATGCCTTCACTCTCTTTGAGCGTTTCGAGAAAAAGTTGGAAGCACACGGTGGTAAATTGATGCGCGCAGCGGTCGAGCTGGCCAAAGACTGGCGCACCGATCGCGCCCTGCGCCGCCTTGAAGCCTTGCTAGCTGTCGCTGATAAGGAAAATTCACTGATCATTACCGGTAATGGTGATGTGATTCAACCTGAGGACGATCTAATCGCTATTGGTTCCGGTGGCCCATTTGCACAATCTGCGGCCAAGGCTCTGTTACAGAAAACTGATTTGAGTGCACGTGAGATTGTTGAAACAGGCTTAACTATTGCCGGTGATGTCTGCATTTACACCAATCATAATCAGACCATAGAAGAGCTTAGCTATTAAAGGCTATACCTTGAAGTAAGCACCAACTTAAGCAGAATTAAAGCATTTCAATAAAGAGTATTACATTATGTCTATGACACCTCGTGAAATTGTCCATGAATTGGATAAGCACATCATTGGCCAGAAAGACGCCAAACGATCCGTGGCCATTGCCTTGCGTAATCGCTGGCGCAGAATGCAGGTCAGCGAAGAACTGCGCAACGAAATCACCCCCAAGAATATCCTGATGATTGGCCCTACCGGCGTCGGTAAAACTGAAATTGCCCGCCGCCTGGCAAAACTGGCCAATGCACCCTTTATTAAGGTCGAGGCCACCAAGTTCACCGAAGTAGGCTATGTGGGCCGTGATGTTGAATCCATTATCCGCGACCTGGTAGACGCCGCCTTTAAAATGCTGCGTGAGCAGGAAATGGCCAAAGTACAAAATCGTGCCCAAGATGCCGCTGAGGAAAAGGTCCTCGATGCACTGCTGCCACCACCGCGTAAATCCAGTGACAGCGAGTGGGATCAGCCTGCTGAATCACAAGACTCCTCTGCTCGTCAGATTTTCCGCAAGAAACTGCGTCAAGGTGAGCTGGACGACAAGGATATTGAGATTGATGTGGCGCAAATGGCGGTCGGCATCGACATTATGGCACCTCCTGGTATGGAGGATATGACCAGCCAATTGCAATCCATGTTCCAAAACATGGCTCCCAGCAAAAGTAAGAAGCGTAAACTGAAAGTCAAAGACGCGCTGAAAATGCTGACCGAAGAAGAAGCTGCCAAACTGATTGATCAGGAAGAACTCAAGATCAAGGCGGTTGAAGCGGTGGAACAGCATGGCATCGTGTTCCTTGATGAAATTGATAAAGTGGCCAAGCGTGGCGAACATAATGACGGTGGCGTATCACGCGAAGGTGTGCAACGCGACCTTCTGCCGTTAGTCGAAGGTTGCACCGTCAATACTAAGTACGGCATGCTAAAAACAGACCATATACTTTTTATTGCGTCAGGCGCTTTCCACCTGTCAAAACCGTCTGATCTGATTCCTGAGTTACAGGGTCGTTTACCGATCCGTGTTGAGCTACGCGCTTTGACACCGGACGACTTTAAACGCATCCTAACTGAGCCAGATGCAGCATTGACCAAACAGTATCAGGCGCTACTGGAAACCGAAGGCAAGAAGATAGAGTTCGCAGAGAGCGGTATCGCTAAAATTGCCGAATACGCCTTCCAGGTTAACGAAACCACCGAAAACATTGGAGCTCGCCGTTTGCACACAGTGATGGAACGCTTGCTTGATGAGGTCTCCTTTGATGCCAGTGAAGATCACGAAACATTACTTATTGATGATGCTTACGTGACCAAACAACTGTCCGAGTTGGCTGATGACGAAGACCTCAGCCGCTTTATCCTTTGACAATCAATATTTTCTATAAGAGAAAGCCCGATTAATTTCGGGCTTTTTTTATGAGCCAGTTTCCAAATAAACTTGCAACACATTGATTCTCAAGACTTTTATTTTGCATTAGATTTTTAATTGCAAAAACCAGCCTGACAGAAACTATCTAAGATAAATACCAAAAGATTCTTCAATCAGCCCTCATATCAAAAACAACTTACAAATAAAGCACAAATGCATTGCGCACAATAGATTTGGGCGTAGTGAGCACTAACATTATGATTTGTAATTGTTTTGTAACGTTCTGTACAAATTAGACTTTTGTCTAAAAATACTTATTAGATCACCCTAAATGCATAAATTTTATTGTTCCGAACAAGATAATTTTAGTAGAGTCCTAAGACCTCGATTTTCGAGGAATATAAAATAAACAACACTAAGGGGTGTTTTAACATGAAACTAAACCAAGTAGTCGCAGGTGTTCTGCTAGCGACGGGCGTAACTGGCGCATATGCTGGTGAGTTCAAAGCTGCAGCTCAACCTGAAAAAGCCATCAAAGGGCAATACATTGTTGTCCTCAAGGACGATGCAGTGGCTGCTAATATGGGATTATTCTCAAGCAATGCTAATGAACAAGCTATTGCTATGGTAAGCGACAACCTGAGCCGTAAATACCAAGCTCAAGTTCAGCGCACCTTTAAGAAAGCCGTCAAAGGCGGTGTCTTTAACATGTCTGAGAAAGCTGCACAAAAGCTTGCTCAGGATCCTAGCGTACTGATAGTTGAAGAAGACCAAATTGTTAGCATCAATGCAACTCAAAACAATGCCACTTGGGGCCTTGACCGCATTGACCAACGCAACCTTCCTCTAAGTGGTTCTTACACTTACAACACTACTGCAAGCAACGTTAACGCATACATCATCGATACCGGTATCCTAGGCTCGCACAGTGAGTTTAGCGGTCGCTTTATGGGTGGTTATGACTTCGTTGATAACGATAGCAACCCGAATGACTGTAATGGTCACGGTACACACGTTGCAGGTACGGTAGGTGGCTCTACTTACGGTGTAGCAAAAGGCGTTAAGCTTTATGGCTTGAAAGTTCTAGGCTGTGACGGTAGCGGTACTAACTCTGGCGTTATTGCTGGTATTGACTGGGTTGCTAACAACCACGTTAAACCGGCTGTTGCTAACATGAGTTTAGGTGGCGGTGCTTCCTCTGCTACAGATAGCGCTGTTGCCAACCTTGTTGCTTCAGGTGTAACTGTTGCAGTTGCTGCAGGTAACGATAACAGCAATGCCTGTAACTACTCGCCAGCTCGTGAACCAAGTGCAATCACTGTAGGTTCTACGACTTCAACTGATGCTCGTTCAAGCTTCTCTAACTACGGTTCTTGCTTGGACATCTACGCACCAGGTTCTAGCATCACTTCAGCATGGTCAAATGGTGGTACCAACACTATCAGCGGTACTTCAATGGCTTCTCCACACGTAGCGGGTGTTGCAGCTCTTTACTTAGCTGACAACCCAACCGCGACACCAAGCCAGGTTGAAGCTGCAATTGAAAATGCTGCAACCTCAGGCAAAGTATCTGATGCAAAAACAGGTTCGCCAAACTTGTTGTTGTACAGCTTGTTTGATGGTTCAACACCTCCACCACCACCTCCAGGCGGCAATGAGCTTGAGAATGGTGTATCAGTAAGCTTCTCTGGCGCATCGGGTTCAGAAACTGACTATACTTTCGAAGTTCCTTCTGATGCTTCTAACGTAAGCTTCGATATGACTGGTGGTTCAGGTGATGCTGACCTATACGTTAAGTTTGGTAGCGCACCAACAACTTCAAGCTATGACTGTCGTCCATACAAAAACGGTAACACTGAGTCTTGTGACTTCTCAGCACAAACTGGTACTTATTATGTGATGGTTCGTGGTTACACTAGCTACTCTAATGTTAACTTAGTGGCTACTCACGACGGTGGCGGCACTAACCCTCCTCCAGCGGGTGGCAGTGCAACTCTTGAAAACCTTTCAGGTGCTTCAGGCAGCTTCACTCACTACTACGTTGACATTCCTGCTGGCATGAGCAGCTTGAATGTTCAAATGAGTGGTGGTTCAGGTGACGCAGACTTGTATGTACGCCGTGGTTCACAACCTACTACATCAAGCTATGATTGCCGTCCATATAAGTATGGTAACAACGAGAGCTGCTCATTCTCTAACCCAGCTCAAGATCGTTGGTACATCAGCATCCGTGGTTACTCTGCTTACTCAGGTGTAACTCTACAGGTTGACTGGCAATAATTATCACTTAGGTGATAACTGAGAAAGCTGACCTACGGGTCAGCTTTTTTTATGGCTGAGTGCTTTTTATGGAGACCACTTGATTCTGGTGGCATCAAAACCCCATTTATCCTTACAACCCATCTCGATATTTCTGTTACAATCTAGTCAATTTAGCCCATAAAGCTTATGCGACATGCCGCAAACAGGTTCTCCAATACCCACAGCGATTAAGCTGCATCAAAAAAGCCAACAATTAGAAGTCGCCTTCCCGGGCAACACCTACTTATTGCCCTATGAGTACCTTCGTGTATTTTCGCCCTCGGCAGAAGTCAGAGGGCATGGCAATCAGCAAATGACTTTAATCGGCGGTAAGAAAAATGTTCAGATAACCAATATTGAGGCAGTGGGTCGATACGCCATTAAGCTGACCTTTGATGACGGACATGACAGTGGTCTGTATACTTGGCAAACCTTATTAGAACTTGGCCAGAACTACTCATCAAACTGGCAACAATATCTGCATCGACTCGAAGCAGCCGGACTGACACGTAGCAGTGATACTGCGGTTAAAACTTTCAATCCTAAGTACAGTGATTAATCAGCGAAGCCCAATACTATGACAGAGCATGACAAAAAAACATCAGCAGACACCACTCACTTTGGTTATCAGACCGTAGAAAAAAGTCAAAAAGCGGCCAAGGTTGCCGAAGTGTTCCATTCGGTAGCAGCCAAATATGATGTGATGAATGATCTCATGTCTTTCGGTGTGCACAGAATCTGGAAGCGCTACACCATCGAGCGTGCCGCTGCCCGCCCCGGCCAGACCATTCTGGATATCGCAGGCGGAACCGGTGACCTAACCGCAAAGTTCTCCAAAATTGTCGGCCCAACCGGCAAAGTGGTGTTAGCCGATATTAACGAGTCCATGCTCAAAGTCGGTCGCAATAAACTGGTGGATAGCGGCATTGTCGGGAACGTTGAATATGTGCAGGCCAATGCCGAGTGCTTGCCTTTCCCTGATAACTACTTTGACCGAATCACCATTGCCTTTGGTCTGCGTAATGTTACCGAAAAAGAAAAAGCTCTGGAGTCAATGTATCGCATTCTAAAACCAGGTGGCAAATTGTTGGTGCTTGAGTTTTCCAAGCCAGCGCTACCTGCTCTATCCAAAGTCTATGATGTATATTCGTTCTCATTGTTGCCGGCAATGGGCAAGGTGGTTGCCAATGATTCCGAAAGCTATAAATATTTAGCCGAGTCAATACGTATGCACCCCGATCAGGAAACTCTGAAACAGATGATGTCCGATGCTGGTTTTGATGAGGTGGAGTACACCAATCTGACTGGTGGCATTGTAGCTCTGCATATTGGCAAGAAATTTTAAACTGCACTCATAAACCGAACTGACTCATGATGTTATCGCTATTTACTCCAGCCATTGAGATAATCATCAATCAGGCAATCAGACTGGACTCTGATGCTCAGTTACGTCTTGCATCGCTGGAAGGGAAAATCATTAAGGTCACACTGACCGATATTAACATCAGTTTTTATATTGTGATTGAAGACAGTCTGATTTTGGTTAAAGCAGAACTGGATAAACAAGCCAACGCTGAATTAACCGGCTCCTCCAGTAGTTTCTTTAACCTGGCCTTAAATGAAAAAGGTTCGGACTCAATTTTTAAAGGCGAGGTTCACTTTGCCGGTGAAATTGGAACGGCGCAAAACTTCCAGAATTTTTTCAATCAACTTGATATCGACTGGGAAGAACACTTAGCAAAATATACTGGTGATATCGTCGCTCATCAGCTAATAAGCGGCAGCAAAACCGTCACTAGCTGGCTGCAAAAAACAGTCACAAGTGCACAACAAAACCTTAGTGAATATATTCGCTTCGAAGCAAAGTTATCACCTGCATCTATTGAGCTTGAAAACTTTTATGATGCGATAGCTGATTTAAAATCCGATAGCGAACGACTAAAACAAAAAGTTGACCGTCTTTCGCAAATATTAGCCAATAGAGAACCAAAACCTCATTAGCCAGGAATCGAATAACGAGACACAGCATGAATGCCATTAGACAATTACACCATGCACTTAAAATTAACCGTACACTGGTTCACTATGGCTTGGATGAATTTCTTGCTCCAACTCCCCTGGCCAGGTTCAGACCGCTGGCTAAACTTTTCTCGTTGAGCTTGCGCCGTAAAGCTAAAGATAAATCACGAGGCGAAAGATTACGTTTGGCTCTAACTGAACTTGGCCCTATTTACGTCAAGCTAGGACAAATGCTTTCTACTCGACGCGACCTGGTTCCACCAGATATCGCAGACGAACTGGCAAAACTGCAGGATCAGGTCCCACCTTTTGATTCTAACATTGCCCGCTCAATTGTTGAGAAACAACTTGCCACAGCTATAGACGACGTATTTTCCAACTTCAATGATACGCCGCTGGCTTCTGCTTCAATCGCGCAGGTACATGAAGCTACATTAAATAGCGGCGAAGAAGTCGTAGTAAAAATTCTACGTCCCGGAATTCGTCAAAAGATCATGCGTGATATGCAGATGATGCATTCTATGGCGCGCTGGGCTGAAAAGTATTCCAGCGAAGCCAGACGCTTGCGAGTTATCGAAGTAGTTAAGGAATATGACAGCACCTTGGCTCGAGAAATCGATTTAAGAATTGAAGCAGCTAATACTTCACACCTTCGCCACAATTTTGAAAATTCAGACTTACTATATGTACCTAAAATTTACTGGGATTATACCCGAGTAAAAATGCTGGTCATGGAAAAAATATCAGGTATACCAATTGGTAATATCGAGGCTCTGCGTGCCAGTGGGGTTGATATGAAGGCATTGGCTGATCGCGGTGTAGAGATATTCTTCACTCAGGTATTCCGCGACAGTTTTTTCCATGCGGATATGCATCCCGGCAATATTTTCGTCAATGTAAGCAACCCCAATGCTCCCCAATACATCGCTATCGATTGTGGCATTATGGGCACGCTGGACGAAAATGATAAACGCTATCTAGCTGACAACTTTCTTGCCTTCTTTGATCGTAACTACCGACGCATTGCTGAGCTACACGTTGAGTCTGGTTGGATTGATGCCGATGTTTCAATCCCTGAGTTTGAATCAGCAATCCGTGCCGCATGCGAACCTATTTTTGGCAAGTCGTTGGCGGAGATTTCATTTGGTCACTTCCTGATTCAACTGTTCCAGACCGCACGCCGTTTTAATATGCAGGTTCAACCTCAGTTGGTTCTTTTGCAAAAAACTCTTCTCTACATCGAAGGGTTGGGGCGTCAGCTATATCCACAACTCAATTTATGGCAGACTGCACAACCTTACCTAAAACAATGGGTACGCGAGCAGATTGGTCCTAAAGCCATGTTCGAAGACATTAAACGTCAATTCCCTGACTGGCTGAACAAGGCACCTAAGCTCCCAGGGCTGTTGTTTGATAACCTGCATAGAGTTGGCCACTCACTGAATCAGTTCGAACAACTGAAAAGCCAGTTTACAGAACTTGAAAGACACAAGCTTCAGCAACAATATGCACTTAAACACGCATTTATTGGTGGCTCTCTGGCAATATTGAGTGGTATTAGCTATCTTGCGGTTCCTACAGACTGGTGGCCTGCCGCTATTTTGGGAGCAGGTGCTGGCTGGTTCTTGATTAAAAGTCTCTGGCCAACTAAATAACTGGCTGCTTTTCAATTGCAACTAAAGGAGAAGTTATGAGCGACTGTATTTTTTGCAAAATTATTGCTGGCGACATTCCGAGCGATAAAGTTTACGAAGACGATAAGATTCTGGTTTTTAAGGATATTGCTCCTAAAGCTCCTACCCATCTGCTGATGATACCCAAACAGCACATACCAAGTCTGGCGGAAGTTACTGCAGAAGATGCCGACATTCTAGGCTACATGATGACCAAAGTTCCACGACTTGCCGAAGACGCTGGGCTAAGCAATGGATTCAGAACGATCATAAATACAGGTGATGATGGCGGTCAGGAAGTGTATCATATTCATATTCACATCGTAGGTGGCGGTGGTCGGCTGCCATTTGCATAAGCATTAACGCTTGAGGTAAAAGCATGAAACCTGGTATTTGGGAATTACTCATACTCTTAGTTATTATTTTGTTGTTATTTGGCACCAAAAAATTGCGCAATGCCGGTGGTGACATTGGCTCAGCCTTCAAGAACTTCAAAAAAGCAGTTAAAGACGAAGATAAGCAGGTCGAAGACAAGTCTAAAGATGCTGACTTTGAAAGCACTGAACAAAGCCAAAAACAAAACTCAGAGCAAAGCTCTGAAGCAACAGACTCAAAAAAATAGTCCTCCTTTCTTAAGTTACTATGCCTTTTGATATTGGTTTCTTCGAACTATTGCTGATCGTGGTTATAGCCCTGGTGGTACTGGGGCCAGAGCGACTGCCCAAGGCCATGCATACTGTCGGTCGCTGGATCGGCAAAGCCAAGCGTGGCTTTAGCCAATTCAATCAACAGGTCACGCGTGAGCTAGAGCTTGAAGAAATGAAAAAGCGTATAGCCGAACATGAGAAAATGATCATGGAGCAGGCTGAGTCCGACGAAGAGCTCAAACGTCTGCGCGAAGAAGCCCAGGCTACCATTGCCAAAGCTGAGAAGGCCTTGAAACAGAGCGAGCAGGTTCTGGCCAATGAGCAACAAAAACTAAAATCATCCACTGCTAATCCAGACAAGTCATCCTGATGAGCCAAGATTCAGAACAACCCTTGATTTCCCACCTGTTGGAACTGCGCAATCGCCTGCTGCGTATTGTGCTTGTCATAGTTGTCCTGTTCATTGGACTGGCTTTTGTCGCCAATGAGCTTTATCTATGGCTGGCCAAGCCGTTGATCGAACAATTACCCTATGGCTCCAGCTTAATTGCGACCGATGTAACATCGCCTTTATTTGCCCCCTTTAAGCTGGCTTTTGTCGCTGCTTTTTTTATTGCCATGCCCTATGTGCTGCATCAAATCTGGATGTTCATTTCACCCGGGCTTTATCAGCATGAGAAACGCTTTGCCATTCCGTTATTATTATCCAGCATCATCCTGTTTTACGCTGGTATTGCTTTTGCTTACTATTTAATTTTCCCGATTATTTTTGGCTTCCTGTCCGGCATTGGTCCGGAGGGCGTTAATTATCTGCCGGATATCAACAGCGTTTTGTCGATTGCACTTAAACTGTTCTTTGCGTTCGGACTGGCTTTTGAGATTCCCATTGCCACTATGCTGCTGATCTGGTCAGGAATGACCAGCCATCAAGCCCTGGCTGATAAGCGCCCCTATATCGTTGTAGGCATTTTTATCTTTGCCATGTTGTTGACGCCCCCGGATGTTATCTCACAAGTATTGCTTGGCATCCCCATGTGGGTTCTCTTTGAACTGGGATTAATTTTTGCCAGGGTCTATGCACCTAAGGCTGCTGAGACGGCCGCACAGGATCATAAGCAGGAAACCGCTGACGATTCCAATTCTTAAAGTCTTAACCCATGAAACATTTAAGCGCCAAAAAATTGAAGTTACTGATGAACCTGTGGCCTCCATTCTGGGGTTCGGGTATCAAGGTTCTCGAGCTGGATGAAAACTGGCAGTACGCTAAAATCCGCCTGCGCAAATACTGGTTTAACCGCAACTATGTCAATACCCACTATGGCGGTGCGCTTTTCTCAATGACCGATCCTTTCTATATGCTATTGCTACTGCATAACCTTGGACGCGATTATGTGGTGTGGGATAAAAAGGCAGAGATCAAATTCATCAGACCCGGCCGAAAAGATGTCTATGCAGAATTCAAATTAAGCGAACAGGATCTGCTGGATATTAATCTGCAGCTCAAGGAGCAGGATGTTATTGAGCCTGTTTTTGAAGTGGATATCCACGACGAAGATGGCCAGCTTATTGCCAAAGTCTGGAAGACCATACATATCGCCAGAAAAGAGTCAGCCAAATAAAAAGCCGACTCATTTACGGTCGGCTTTTCAATATTTAGGAATTATCGAATGAAGTGCCATTCGGTTTGTCTGCCGGCCAGATAAATAACCTGCTTGCCATCAAATAAGGCTGACTGTTCAAGCATAATTTGTACCAGCTGATTATCCCATTCAGGCAGCTTTACTTTAACATTGCCTTCTATGGCATAAGCAGTATTGGGATAGAGTTTACGATCACCTTTCACTGGCGTTGGTCCCTGGTTATCCCACATACCGATGGTAGGTCCTACCGCATGCCCAACAAAGCCTAGTGGATGCGTATAAGTACTGGATTTAAGCTTTTTCTTACCAGAGGCAATCTGAGTTGCTTGTAGAATCTCATTACCGGTGCGGCCCGTCTTAAACTGTGCAGTCAAAATATCCTGCCACTGATTGCCTTTCGCCAATGCTTCTTTTAAACCTTTTGGCACCTCATATTCTCCGAAGCGAGCGACATATCCCATCTCCTGTGTGTCGGTACATAGTTTCAAATAACATAGGCCAACATCAGTATGGATGATATCACCCGGCATGATCACGCGATCGGCCCTGCCGAAGAAGGGCGAGTCAGGCTCATTCTGATCACCCTTGCGCTGCACAGTCACATAAGGCTGGAACCAGGGCTTAACACGAAGTTCCTCAAAGCGCTCGCGAATATACCAGGACACATCCTTTTCGGTTGTCACTCCTGGCGTGATGACCTTGCTTGAGAAGGCTTCGGCAATCACACCACGGGCAATCGCCACTATCTGCGGATAAACCTCTTTTTCGGGCTCGGTGCGCGTTTCAAACCAACGAATAACTAACTCTTCGGAACTGACCACCCGCTTCTGGTACTCCGTTGGCAAGTTGCTCATTAAAGTAGAATACAGCCCTTGCGACAAACCGTCTGCAACAGCCCACTCTTCACTGACGTTAATGCCGATTTTTTGTGGGTCATATTCCTTGATAATCTCCGCCAGACGCTGCCATTGCTGCAGCTCCGTGCCACCCTGCCAACGGCTTTCATAAAAGCCAGCAATCGGGTAGCGGCTGACGCTAAACCGCTCGATACCCTCTTCATTTCTGACAAAGACCAGTAGCGTAGTTCGACGGGCGGCAAAGGTGGGTTCCGGTACCAGGGTATAAAACAATGCATCCTCGCCATATTCACGGTTAATCACCAGCCACATATCCAGCTCAGACTCCGCCATCAACTCAGGCAGCAGTTCGTCCAGTCGATGTTTTAACATTTGATTGATTGGCTCAGCGCGATCTCGATGAGCCAACACCTGTGGCACCTGAGTCCCATTGACACCCTGCTCAAAATTTTTCGCCTGAGCAATGTTGATAACGGACAACAGAGTTAAAGCCAGCAACAAGCGCGCAACTATGTTCATTTTATTCCCCCAGTTGGCCTGTAATAGTGTCCAAAGCATACAACCGTACCACAATGTTTATCCTTGCAAGAAGTGATTTATCAAACCTGCAATATTCTTCATTTGCCAACAATCGATTCATTATTTCTTGATAAAATTCTTAGGAATTGTTTAAAAAATGCGCTAGCATAAAACATGACGCAATTCACATTTTGTGTCTCATCTCAAATCTGGGGAAGGGCTTAATGAATCTACCTTTTGTCAACAAAGACTTGGCAGCACAGCTTATCGCAACGTTACCCGGAGCTGTCTACCGACTCGAATATAAGGGCGATGAATTCCGTTTTCTCTATTTCAGCGACGGCATTGAGCAGTTATGTGGCGTCACTCCCGAGCAG
This sequence comes from Kangiella sp., assembly GCA_048268505.1. Lineage (GTDB taxonomy): Bacteria > Pseudomonadota > Gammaproteobacteria > Enterobacterales > Kangiellaceae > Kangiella. The sequence goes on from JBLWVK010000004.1 coordinate 266,519, forward strand.
GCCCTTAGCGACATTAATGCTATTTTTTCCCTGATTCACCCTGATGATTATGACCGGGTCATTAATGAAAGTCTGGAAACTGCACAGCATGGTATAGTCTGGCATGGTGAGTTTAGAATGTGCCTCAAGGATGGACGTACCATCTGGGTAGCCGCCTATGATCGGCCACAGGTGTATGAAGATGGTTCTATTATCTGGACCGGCTATGTTATTGATAATACGGAACATAAAGATCTGCATAAGGCTTTAGAAGAAAGTGAAGCTAAATTTAGAGCCTATGTCGAAACCGCCAATGACATTATCTACAGTGTTTCTCCTGACGGTCACTTCACTTATGTCTCTCCTAACTGGAAGGAGAAGCTGGGGCACGATCCCTCTGAAGTCATAGGCCAACACTTTACCCATTTCGTCCACGCCGATGATGTTGAACGCTGCACCCAATTCCTGATCCAGCTTTATCAGGACGGCAAAAAGAAAAGTGGTCTGGAATACCGTGTGCGCCATAAGCACAACTACTGGTGCTGGCACACCACCAATGCTTCACCGATCTTTGATGAAGAAGGACGCATTACTTCCACTGTCGGCATAGCCCGCGATATCACCGAACGCAAGTTTATCGAGCAGCAAATCGAACACCAGGCACATTACGACACCCTGACCGATTTGCCCAATCGCTCTTTATTCTCGGATCGTCTTGAGCAGGCCATCAGGCTTGCCCATCGTCAGCAGGAAAAACTTGCGGTTCTATTTGTAGATTTAGATAAATTCAAACCGGTCAATGACAATTATGGCCATGCCATTGGCGACATCCTTCTGCAACAGGTTGCCCAGCGCATGCGTGATTGCCTGCGTGATTCGGATACCGTCGGTAGAATTGGTGGCGATGAATTTCTGGTGCTACTGCCCCATGTCGAGTCTGGTAGCGATAGCAGCCATATTGCGGAGAAATTATTGGACGCTATTTCCAGCCCGTACCGTATCAATAGTATCAACATTAATATCTCCTGCAGTATCGGTATCGCCTTATACCCGGATCACGGCAACACGGTACTGGAGCTAATCCAGACCGCTGATCAGGCGATGTATGTGGCGAAGAATCAGCAAGGAAACAAGGTTTTTCTGGCAGATTAAGCACTACTAAAAAGAGCACATAAACATCTTTTTACATTTATTTTACTGGTTGGAGCTTGTACCTGGGCAGCACAATCACTAAAATGAATGAACATTCATTTTCAAACTTTCTCCATGCCCAAAAGAGCACAAATTCTTGAGGCAGGGATTCGTTTATTTGTTGAACGAGGCCTGCAGGGCACTTCCATGTCTTTACTTGCTAAAGAAGCTAATGTGGCGACGGGCAGTGTCTACAACTACTTTGAAAGTAAAGAACAGCTGATTAATGAAATCTTTTTGTATGTAAAACAAAAAGAAGCTGACTTTTTGCTTGAAAATCACCGACCCGACAGCAGTTACGAAGAGGCAATCAAGGCTCTTTTACGGGCCGGTATCCGCTTTATGCTGGATAATTGCCTGTATTTCCGCTTCAGCCACCTCTACGGATTCTCCTCAGCCATAGAAGATCAGACTCGTGAAAAGCTGCATATCGTGTTTGAGCCTTTTATCAAACTATATCAGGACGCCAAAGAGGCGGGAGTCTTAAAAAATATACGAATTCCCGACGTGAACATCCAGATTTACGGCGGCTTCAGTTATTTCATCCATTGGCAGTTTGTCAATCACAACACCATGGATGAAGAACTGATTGAGGAAATGATCGAATTTGCCTGGGATGCAATCAAAAGTCCCACCAATACCCTTTAGGATTACTTTATGAACCAGAATTTTATGAAGAAAAGCTTAATGAAAAAAAATCACATGAAAACCAATATGCTCTTAAAAAGCACACTGCTGGGGCTAATTGCTTCAACCCTGACATTCAGCAGCCTTGCTGCCGAACAGGGAGGGCAACCTGTGCCTGTTGAAGTCAGTACTGTTGCTGAAGGTGTCACCACCTTTACTCAGGATTTACCCGGTAGAGTTAATGCCATCCGCACCGCCGAGGTCCGCGCGCGCGTTGACGGAATTATCGAGAAAAGAGTCTTTACAGAAGGGGCAATGGTCAAACAGGGCGATGCTTTGTTTCAGATTGATAGGCGCCAGTTACAGGCTGACGTGCAGGCGGCCCAGGCCAACCTGAGTGATGCCATCGCCCAACAGAAGTTGAATCAGCAAACCTTGGAGCGCTACACCAAGCTGCTTGAACTTGGCGCTGTCAGTCAGCAGGAGTTCGATACCTTTTCAGCACAGAATCAACAGGCCAAGGCTCGCGTTGAACTGGCTAAGTCTAACCTTAGAAATGCTCAGATCCAGTTTGAGTATGCCACCGTAACGGCGCCGATCTCAGGCCGTATTGGTCGCGCCATGGTCACCGAAGGCGCGCTGGTTCGTGCAGCAGAATCAACCCATCTGGCCACCATCGAACAACTTGACCAGGTTTATGTAGATTTCACCCGCTCCAGCTCAGAAATGATGGAGCTGCGTAAGCTTTTCGAATCTGGCCAAAGTTCCAACGCCAGCTCTACAACCGTGCAGATTTTCTATAATGACGGCACTCAATATCCCGGCTCGGGCAAACTTGAGTTCTCCAGCTGGTCGGTTGAACCAGATACTGGCTCGGTTCAATTAAGAGCCGTTGTTGATAACCCAGACCACCTCTTATTGCCGGGTATGTTTGTACGCGTGAAATTGCCGGTTGGAGAGTCTGACAGCCTGCTCCAGGTACCACAAAAAGCCGTTACCATGTCAGCCAATGGGGCAACGGTAAAGTTAATCAAAGACGGTAAACTGGCTGTTCAGCCAGTTGAACTTGGACCAATGGTTGGTTCCAACTGGGTCGTAAAAAGTGGGCTTCAACGCGGTGACCAGGTGATTGTAAGCAATACCCAGTTCCTGCAACCGGGAACTCCGGTCACAGCAATGAAGCAACCTGCTGGCACCGATCAGAAGCAGACTCAGGAGTAATTCATGGCTCAGTTTTTTATCAACCGACCAATTTTTGCCTGGGTTATTGCATTACTCATCTTGCTTGGCGGTACGCTCGCTATCCAGCAGTTGCCAGTAATGTCCTATCCGGATATTTCACCGCCACAGATTTCGGTAACCGCTACTTATCCTGGCGCTTCTGCGCAGGTAATCGAAGATACGGTGACTACCATCATCGAAGAAGAGATGAATGGTATTGAAGGCTTAAAATACATTCGCTCAGAAAGCTCGCGTACCGGTTCTGGCACCATCAATCTGACTTTTGATACGGGCACTGATATTGATATTGCCGGGGTTGAGGTGCAAAACCGACTCAAGCGGGTTGAAGCTCGCCTGCCCTCCTCAGTGCGTACTCAAGGTGTTGCCGTGGACAAGGCGCGTCGTGACTTCCTGATGGTGGTTTCGCTTTATTCACCCAATGGTACTTTTAACAGTACCGATCTTGGCGACTACCTGGATCGCGCCATTTTAAGTGATGTGCGCCGCATTGATGGCGTCGGTAGTGCCCAGCAGTTTGGTTCTCGTTACGCCATGCGCGTGTGGCTCGATCCGAAACAGATGGCGGCCTATGGCATTTCACCAGCGGAAGTGAATGCAGCGGTCAGCAGCCAGAATGCTCAGCTGGCAACAGGTGAGCTAGGCTCTCTGCCCTCGCCCGGCAATCAACAGATGAATGCTACCGTGCTGGTTCCGGCGCAGCTTTCAACGGTTGAAGAATTCGGCAATATCATTCTGCGCTCTTCTGCTGAAGGTGCAATTGTCAGGCTAAAAGACGTGGCGACCATTGAACGCGGCGCTAACAGCTATGGTTCGCAGGCCTTTTTGAGTGGCCAGGATGCTGCCGCCTTTGCGATTAAATTAAGCAATACTGGTAATGCCCTGGAAACAGCCGATGCGGTCAAAGCCAAGATGAAAGAGCTGGAACAGTTTTTCCCGGATGACATGGCCTGGGTTGTGCCTTTCGATGCTTCGATATTCGTTGATGAGTCGATCAGTGAAGTCGTTAAAACATTGCTTGAAGCGGTAGTACTGGTGACTGTCGTAATGTTCCTGTTCCTGCAAAGCTGGCGCGCCACCTTGATTCCATTGATTGTTGTGCCGGTTTCTCTGATTGGTGCAGGTATCGGTCTGCAACTGTTCGGTTTCTCGATCAATATGCTGACCATGTTTGCGATGGTGTTGGCGATTGGTATTGTGGTGGACGATGCCATTATCGTGGTCGAAAACGTCAAGCGGGTGATGGATGAAGAAGGTCTGAAACCTTACCAGGCAACGAAAAAAGCCATGAAACAGATTTCGGGCGCCATCATTGGTACCACTGCGGTATTGATTGCGGTATTCATCCCCATGGCCTTCTTCCCGGGTTCTGTCGGCCGAATTTATCAGCAGTTCTCCTTAACCATTGTTATCTCGGTAGCCATCTCCGCTTTCCTGTCACTGTCCTTAAGTCCAGCGATTGCGCAGGGCTTATTGAAACTCGAAAAGCGCGATGCCGAAGGCAACAAGGTCAAAAAGGAGTGGGCTTTCTTCCGCTGGTTCAACCGCGGGTTTGACGCCTTTAGAAACTTCTACATGAACTCTGTGCAAAAGCTCTTCAGCAAAAAAGGCATGATAGCGGCCATGGTTGTGTTCGTACTGCTGTGCGGTTATGTGGTAACCCGCTTTATTTATATGCCAACCGCTTTTGTACCATCCGAAGATCAGGGCTTCATCGTATCCAATACGTTATTACCGCCGGGAGCGACTCGCGAGCGTACTCTTGAACTGACGCAAAAAACCGATGCCTGGTTTTTAGAGCAGCCGGAAGTGGTTCGTGTGATCACGGTTGCCGGTTTCAGTTTCTTCGGTAGTGGCCAGAATACCGCCATTACCTTCGTCAACTTCAAGCCATGGGGTGAGCGCGAAGGCATGCGTAATGCCGATGAGTTTGCGGCTGCGGCGAGTGCTGAATTCCAGAAATTCTCGGAAGGTAATACTTTTGCCTTTAACATGCCGCCAATTCCCGGTCTTGGTAACAGCAGTGGTTTTGACTTCCAGTTACAGAACCGTGGCAGCGGTGGTCAGGATGCTCTGTTTGCAGCAGCATTCCAGATTATTGGCGCTGCACAACAGACTGGCAAATTTGCCGAGGTTCGCCCGGATACCTTGCCGGCGGCACCGATGCTGACTCTGGACGTGGATCGGGTTAAGGCGCGGGCAATGGGTATCGATATCCCGACGCTGAATAGTACATTACAGATTGCGCTGGGCTCATCCTATGTCAATGACTATATTGACAACGGTAAGGTGCGCCAGGTCTGGGTGCAGGCGGATGCGCAAACCCGCTCTACTCCCGAAGAAATCATGAGCCTGCAAATTAGCAACCAACAGGGTGATCTGGTCAATCTATCGGAAATCGCTACCGCATCCTGGGGCGAGGCTCCGGCCAAGCTGACGCGTTACAATGGCCTGCCATCATTGCCGTTAACCGGCTCAGGTGCCGAGGGCGTCAGTTCTGGTGTGGTCATGGATCTGATGGAACAGTTCGCCGCTGACCTGCCTTCGGGAATTGCCTACGAATGGTCAGGTCAGTCTCTGGAAGAGAAAGTTGCCGGCAACCAGACCGCATTGCTATTTGCGCTATCTTTCCTGGTCGTGTTCCTGGTGCTGGCAGCACTTTATGAGAGCTGGTCAGTACCAATGGCGGTGGTACTGATGGTGCCGCTGGGTATTCTGGGTTGTATCATCGGTATGGATATACGTGGCATGCCAAACGATATTTACTTTAAGGTGGGATTGATCACCATCATTGGGCTATCAGCAAAAAATGCTATCCTAATCGTAGAATTTGCTCGAGAAGCCCAGTCAGATGGCAAGTCGCCGCTGGAGGCCGTAATCGAAGCCTGCAAAATTCGTTTGCGCCCAATCCTGATGACTTCACTGGCATTTATCATGGGTGTTTTACCAATGGCACTGGCCAGCGGCGCAGGTTCTGCCAGCCGTCAAGCGATTGGTACCGGCGTGGTCAGTGGTATGTTCGCTGCTGCGGTGTTCTCAATCTTCTTTGTGCCAGTATTCTACTTACTGGTGCGCAAGATTTTCCCACGCAAACTCAAGCATTATGAAATGGCTGCCAGAGGAATGGAGATTAATGATGATTAAAAGAAGTTTAACGCCTTTAGCGGCACTATTCATATTATCGGGCTGTCTGTCCATGGCACCCGATAATGAGCGCCCTGAATTACCGGTAGCGCAGAACCTGACCATTTCCGATCAGCAGTCGCAGGCTGCCGAACAGCTCGTTTTACGTGAATGGCAAAGCTTTTTCACCGACGAAAATGCCAAGGCACTGATTAGCCAGGCATTGGAACATAATCGTGACTTACGCATAGCAACCGCGCGCGTGGCCGAAGTTAAAGGACGCTATCAGATCCAGTGGGAAGAGTTTGTCCCTGGATTCCGCGGCGAGGTCAGCCAGACCCGAGGCAGAGATTTATCGACCTTTACGGGCGGTAGCGTCATGTTCAATCGCTACGATGCATCAGTCGGACTCGTTTCTTACGAGCTCGATTTGTTTGGTCGCATTCGCTCATTAAGTGATGCTGCACTCAACCAGTTTTATGCTACCGAGCAAGCCAAGCGCTTCGTCAAAATATCTGTCATCGCAGAAACCGCCAATGCCTATTATTCATGGCTGTCAGCGAAAGAAAACCTGAGCCTTGCCCAGCAAACTCTTGATAGTCGCCAGGAAAGTCTGGATCTGATTCAAAAGCGTAAGGACAATGGCATAGCCAGTGATCTGGATTTAGCACAGGCCCAGGCTGCTTTGGCACAGGTTTCAGCGCGCAAGTCGCAACTCGAACGCTTATATGCAGTATCGAAAACCAACCTTGAGCTTTTAATTGGCACACCACTCTCTCAGGTCTCATTGACTGACAACCAACAGATGCCAGCATTGATGAACCTTGAATTGCCAGACAATATCAGTTCAAACGTTCTGCTAAGCCGTCCTGACGTATTAGCCGCCGAGCATCAGCTGTACGCGGCTAACGGTAACATCGGTGCGGCACGTGCTGCTTACTTCCCCAGCTTACGTCTGACTGGCGATTTTGGCTTTGCCAGCACCGAGTTTGATAACCTGTTTGACGGTGACTCCGAGACCTGGACTTTTATGCCATCAATATCAGTGCCGATTTTTGGTAATGCCTTAAATGCACAGCTCGATGTTGCGAAAGCACAGAAGGAACAAATGGTTGCCACCTACGAACAAACCATTCAGCAAGCCTTCGCCGAAGTCTATCAATTGATGGTTAATCGCAAGAGTTATGATGCAGAGCTAAATGCCAATCTTGATCTGGTCAAGGCGCAAAAACGCCGTTTGTATCTAGCGGAAGCCAAATATAAAGCAGGTCTCGCCAGCTACCTTGAAGTGCTCAGTGCGCAACAGGATCTCTTTGCGGCAGAGCAGGCCAAACTGGAAAGCGAACGCGCCCGACTGGCTAACACTGTAACTCTATATAAAGCGCTTGGTGGTGGGGATACTCTAGTGCAAGAAAGCGAGTAATGGTGTCTACTGAGAGAACTTACTGAAAGAACTTGATGGGTTACGGCGAATGCCTAACCCATCCTTGTATCTCTCCTGATAGAATGATTAGCTATCTTTCTATCGCCCAAAGCTGAGTGAGTTTGAACCC
>JBLWVK010000005.1:0-220749 GCA_048268505.1 Kangiella sp.
CGTAGAGATGGTAATGCCAGGCGATAACATCAAAATGAACGTAGAGTTGATCGCACCGATTGCGATGGACGAAGGTTTGCGCTTTGCGATCCGTGAAGGCGGTCGTACAGTAGGTGCTGGTGTTGTTGCTAAAATTATCGAGTAATCGATAAGCAGCACTTTAAAAGCGAGTCTTCGGACTCGCTTTTTTATTTGTAAGATTAAGCGACTTATTTGCTAAAAGGCTTGTCCTATTAGGCTTTTTGCCATATAATGCGCGTCCCTTCGTAGGCGTAACGGCCACTATTAGGGTTGTTCTTGCGAAGCAATTTCAGACTTTTTATAAAGTAAGTTATTGATTTTGCTAACAACAGGCTCGATTGGAGTCTGATTAAAGTTTGGTAACCGCACCCCTCGCTGCAGTAGGGTGGAGCGGTTTTTTATGTTCTTTAATTTTAAAAGTGGAGTTCTTTGCAATGGCAAAGCAACGTATTCGAATCAGATTGAAAGCGTTTGATCACAAGTTGATTGACCAATCGACTTCAGAGATCGTAAATACCGCTAAACGTACAGGTGCTCAGGTAAAAGGTCCAATCCCTTTACCAACTCGTAAAGAGCGTTTCACCATCCTGATTTCTCCGCACGTTAACAAAGATGCGCGTGATCAGTATGAAATTCGTACGCATAAGCGTTTGGTGGACATCATCGAGCCAACAGAAAAAACAGTTGATGCTTTGATGAAGTTGGATTTGGCTGCTGGTGTTGATGTACAAATTAGCCTTTCTTAAGGCAACACTAGAAGCAAGGTAGATAACCATTTCGGTTGAGGTTTAAAACATGGCTATCGGAATAGTAGGTATAAAACGAGGTATGACTCGTGTCTTCACTGAAGACGGCGTGTCTATCCCGGTTACCGTAGTAGAAGCCGATCCAAACCGCATCGCGCAGTTGAAAACAACTGACGTTGACGGTTATGAAGCGGTACAGATTACTACAGGAAGCCGTAAGGCAAACCGCATCTCTAAGGCGGAAGCTGGTCATTATAAGAAAGCTGGCGTTGAAGCAGGTCGTGGTTTGTGGGAATTCCGTGTGAATTCTTTAGACGGCTTTGAAGTTGGTGGCGAAGTTAAAGTAGATATCTTTGAAGCGGGTCAAAAAGTTGATGTAACCGGCACCTCTAAAGGTAAAGGTTACGCTGGCGCTATCAAGCGTTGGAACTTCCGTGGTCAAGATAGCACTCACGGTAACTCTTTGTCGCACCGTGCTCCAGGCTCTATTGGTCAAAACCAAACACCTGGTCGCGTTTTCAAAGGCAAAAAGATGTCAGGTCACATGGGTGCTGAGCGTGTAACAGTACAGACTCTAGAAGTTGTACGTGTTGATGCTGAGCGCAATTTGTTGTTAATCAAAGGTGCCGTCCCAGGCGCTACCGGTGGTGACGTTATCGTACGTCCTGCTGAGAAAGCCTAGGCCAAGAGGAGTTGACTATGGAACTTAGTTTAACATCTGGCGGCGCAATCAAGGTTTCTGAAGTGGCTTTTGGTCGTGAGTTTAACGAATCATTAGTTCACCAAGTAGTCGTTGCTTATCTAGCGGCTGCGCGTGCCGGTACTCGTGCACAGAAGAACCGTAGCGCTGTTAGCGGTGGTGGTAAAAAACCATGGCGTCAAAAAGGTACAGGTCGTGCCCGTGCGGGTACTATCCGTAGCCCATTATGGCGTAAAGGTGGTGTAACTTTCGCTGCACAACCACAAGACTATACACAAAAAGTTAACCGCAAAATGTATCGCGGAGCTATCCAGAGCATTCTTTCTGAGCTAGTACGTCAAGAACGTTTAATCGTTGTTGAAGACTTCTCGGTATCAGCGCCAAAAACTAAAGAGTTGGCTGCTAAGTTGAAAGAGCTGGATACTAAAGAAGCACTTATCGTTACTGATTCTGTTGATGAGAATTTGTTCTTAGCTTCTCGCAACTTGCATAAAGTTGATGTACGCGATGTGAACGCACTTGACCCTGTTAGCCTAATTGGCTTCGACAAGGTGATCATGACGGTTCCTGCGGTTAAGAAAATAGAGGAGATGTTAGGATGAACCAAGAGCGTATCTTAAAAGTTCTTCTGGCCCCTCACGTTTCAGAGAAAGCGACGATTTTGGCTGAGCGAGATGGTCAGTTTGTATTTAAAGTGGCCAAAGATGCTAACAAGCGTGAAATCAAGAAAGCCGTTGAGACCTTGTTTGAGGTTGAAGTGGAATCTGTCCGCACTTTGAACATGAAAGGTAAACGTAAGCGTTTTGGTCTTGTTGAAGGCCGTCGTCCAAACTGGAAAAAAGCTTACGTATCATTGAAGCCTGGTCAAGACCTTGACTTTGCAGGCGGCGAGTAAGAAGGAGACAAGTAAATGGCAATTGTAAAAGCTAAACCAACTTCTCCTGGACGCCGCTTTGTCGTAAAAGTGGTCAACCCAGATTTGCACAAGGGTAAACCTGAAGCAAGTTTGTTGGAGAAGAAATCCAAAAATGGTGGTCGTAACAACAACGGTCGCATCACTGTGCGTCACGTTGGTGGTGGTCATAAGCAACACTACCGTGTTATCGACTTTAAACGTAATAAAGATGGTATCCCAGCGAAAGTTGAGCGTCTTGAGTATGATCCAAACCGTAGCGCGCACATCGCGTTGGTTTGTTACTCAGATGGTGAGCGTCGTTACATTATCGCTCCAAAAGGCATGAAAGCTGGTGATCAAATCATTTCTGGCGATGCAGCACCTATTAAAACAGGTAACACATTGCCAATGCGCAACATTCCAGTTGGTTCTGTTGTTCACAACATCGAACTTAAGCCTGGTAAAGGTGCGCAAATGGTTCGTAGCGCAGGTGCTTATGCACAAATCGTTGCACGTGATAGTGCATACGTAACTCTACGTTTGCGTTCGGGCGAAATGCGTAAAGTGCTTTCAGAATGCCGCGCCACCGTTGGTGAAGTGGGTAACTCTGAACACATGTTACGTAGCTTGGGTAAAGCTGGTGCTAAGCGCTGGCGTGGTGTTCGCCCAACAGTTCGAGGCGTCGCGATGAACCCGGTAGACCACCCACATGGTGGTGGTGAAGGTCGTACCTCTGGTGGTCGTCATCCTGTAACTCCATGGGGTGTTCCAACCAAAGGTAAGAAAACCCGTAGTAATAAGCGCACTGACAAGTTGATTGTCCGTCGCCGCAACAAACGATAGAGGATAGCACTGTGGCACGTTCGTTAAAGAAAGGCCCATTCATTGACCTTCATTTATTGAAGAAGGTTGAAGAAGCTGCGGCCTCTGGTAACAAGAAACCGATTAAAACGTGGTCTCGTCGTTCAACTGTTTTTCCTGAAATGGTTGGCTTGACGATTGCCGTTCACAATGGTCGTCAACACGTACCTGTTTTCGTAAACGAAGACATGGTAGGTCATAAGTTAGGTGAGTTTGTATTGACTCGTACTTACTTTGGCCATGATGTTGACAAGAAAGCCAAGAAGAAGAAGTAAGGCGAGGAGTGAAAGATGGAAGTAGCAGCTAAATTGCGCAATGCTAGCATCTCGGCACAGAAAATGCGTCTCGTCGCCGACCAGATTCGTGGCTTGCCAGTAGAGAAAGCGTTGAACGTTCTTGAGTTTAGCCCCAAAAAGGCGGCTCGCTTAATTAAGAAAGTTCTTGAGTCTGCGATTGCTAACGCTGAGCACAATGAAGGCGCAGATATCGACGAGTTGAAAGTTTCAACTGTATTCGTTGATGAAGGCCCAACTGCCAAGCGTATGCGTCCGCGCGCTAAAGGTCGTGGCGACCGTATTTTGAAGCGTTCTAGCCACGTAACCGTTAAAGTATCGGATAACTAGGAGAAGGTAATGGGTCAAAAAGTACATCCTACTGGTATCCGCTTAGGTATCGTAAAGAAGCATACTGCAACCTGGTATGCTGAGCGCGGCGATTTTGCGGATAACCTTGAAAGTGATATCAACATCCGTAAGTGGTTGTTCAAAGAATTAAAGAACGCCTCTGTATCGCGTGTTGATATCGAACGCCCTGCAAAAGCAATTCGTGTGACTATTCACACTGCCCGCCCAGGTATCGTCATCGGCAAGAAAGGTGAAGATATCGAGAAATTGCGTGCAAAGATTGCCAATATGGCAGGCGTTTCAGCCCAAGTTTCTGTAGAGCAAGTTCGTAAGCCTGAGTTGGATGCCCAACTTGTAGGTGACAATGTTGCTCAACAGCTTGAGCGTCGTGTTATGTTCCGTCGTGCTATGAAGCGCGCTGTACAAAACGCAATGCGTCTTGGTGCTGAAGGTATCAAAATCGAAGTAAGTGGTCGTTTAGGTGGCGCCGAGATCGCTCGTACAGAGTGGTATCGTGAAGGTCGTGTACCGTTGCATACATTGCGTGCGGACATTGATTACGCAACCTCAGAAGCTTTGACAACTTACGGAATCATCGGCATTAAAGTATGGATTTTCAAAGGTGAAGTTCTTCCTGGCCAAGAAAAAGTTGAGCCAAAAGAAGATAAGAAACCTCGCCGCAGAAAACCTGCTCCTAAAGCTAAGAAGTAGGGGTGAGCAAGTATGTTATTGCCTAAAAGAACGAAATATCGCAAGCAGCACAAGCTGCGTAACCGTGGCACAGTAGCTCATGATGTGAGCTTCGGTGAATTCGGTTTGAAAGCGACAGGTCGCGGTCGTATGACAGCACGCCAAATTGAGGCTGCTCGTCGTGCAATGACCCGTCATATGAAACGTGCCGGTAAGGTTTACATTCGTGTATTTCCTGACAAGCCAATTACCAAGAAGCCTCTTGAAGTGCGTATGGGTAAAGGTAAAGGTAGCGTTGAGTACTGGGTTGCACAAATTCAGCCAGGCCGTATGTTATATGAAGTTGAGGGTATTTCTGAGGAATTGGCGCGCGAAGCATTTGCTTTGGCTGCGGCAAAGCTTCCTTTCAAAACTACCTTTGTTAAACGGACGGTGATGTAATGAAAGCGACAGAATTGAAAGACAAGAGCGTTGAAGAGCTCAACGTAACGTTGCACGAATTGTTACAAGATCAATTCAAGTTACGTATGGAAAAGGCTACGGGCCAGATGACTGAAACGCACAAAATGCGTGCACTTCGTCGTGACATTGCTCGTGTTAAAACCATCATCAACCAAAAGGCGGGTTCATAATGAGCACTGATACTATTCAACGCACATTACAGGGCAAAGTCATCAGCGACAAGATGGATAAATCTATCACTGTATTGATTGAACGCCAGGTAAAACACCCGCTATACGGTAAGTTCATCAAGCGTTCGACTAAAATCCACGCTCATGATGAATCAAACGAGTGTAAAGCAGGTGATGTGGTCCGAATCGTTGAGTGTCGTCCTATCTCAAAAACTAAGTCATTTAAGTTAGTTGAGATAGTTGAACGCGCTAACTAAGTTTGGATAAGCCGGCCCCGAGCAAATTGTTTTTCTCGGGGTTAGGAATTTAAGTAATTTAATGGTATACTCTCGCGCCATTTTAGCGCGGGTTTAAGCGGAGAAAACCATGATCCAGATGCAATCAATGCTAGACGTAGCTGATAACTCAGGCGCTCGTCGAGTAATGTGTATTAAAGTACTGGGTGGTTCGCATCGCCGTTACGCCAACATTGGTGACGTAATCAAAGTGAGCGTAAAAGAAGCGATCCCACGCGGTAAGGTGAAAAAAGGTGACGTTCTAAACGCAGTTGTAGTACGTACTCGTAAAGGTGTACGTCGTCCAGACGGTTCTTTGATCCGTTTTGATGGCAATGCTGCTGTTATTTTGAACAACAACTTACAGCCGATTGGTACTCGTATCTTTGGACCTGTTACACGTGAACTACGTGGTGACAAGTTTATGAAGATCGTGTCTTTGGCACCGGAAGTACTGTAGAGAGACGAGAATCATGCAAAAGATTAAAAGTGGCGACGAAGTCATCGTAATCGCAGGCAAAGATAAAGGTAAGCGCGGTAACGTTAAGCGTGTTTTATCAAATGGTCGTGTGATTGTTGATGGCATCAATTTGGTGAAGAAACACACCAAGCCAAGTCAAAATCCGGATGGTTCTATCAATGAAGGTGGAATTATCGATAAAGAAGCATCGTTAGATATTTCTAACGTAGCGATTTATAACCCTTCTACGGGTAAAGCAGATCGTGTGGGCTTTAAAGTAGAAGAAGGCAAAAAATCACGCTTCTTTAAGAAAACTGGCGAAGCAATTTAATTTGTTAATATTCAGGTAATTAATGATGGCGAAACTGCACAACTTTTACAAAGAAACTGTTGTACCTCAGCTTCTAGAGAAGTTTGAGTACAAATCAGTTATGCAAGTCCCACGCATTACCAAGATCACATTAAACATGGGTCTGGGTGAAGCTATTGCGGACAAGAAAATTCTTGAGCACGCAGTCAATGACATGACAGCTATCTCAGGCCAAAAGCCGGTCATCACTAAAGCACGCAAATCTATTGCAGGCTTTAAGATTCGTGACGGTTACCCAATTGGCTGTAAAGTGACTCTGCGTGGCGAGCGTATGTGGGAATTCCTGGAGAGATTGATCTCTATCGCGGTTCCACGTATTCGTGACTTCCGTGGTTTGAATCCTAAATCGTTTGACGGTCGCGGCAACTACTCAGTAGGTATCAAGGAACAAATTATTTTCCCTGAAATCGACTACGATAAAGTAGATAAAATCCGCGGTATGGATATTACTATTACCACCACGGCAACTACCAATGATGAAGGTCGCGCATTGTTAGATGCGTTTAACTTCCCATTGAAATCATAAGGGGCACGCTATGGCTAAAACATCAATGATTGAGCGTGAATTAAAGCGTGCGAAGACTGTAGAAAAGTACGCTGCAAAACGCGCTGAGCTTAAAGCAATCATCAAGAATCCTAACTCTTCAGAAGAAGAAGTATGGGAAGCTCAGGTGAAGCTTCAAAAGCTACCACGTAATGCAAATCCTGTGCGTCAACGTAATCGTTGTCGTGTAACTGGACGTCCACATGCTTACCTACGCAAATTCGGCTTATGCCGTAATAAGCTTCGTGAGCATGCTATGAAAGGTGACGTTCCTGGTTTGGTTAAGGCTAGCTGGTAAGGCTTGGGAGAATCACAATGAGTATGCAAGATCCTATTGCAGATATGTTGACTCGTATTCGTAACGGCCAGACCGCTGCGAAGAAAACTGTCGCCATCCCTGCATCTAAATTAAAAAAAGCTATCGCTCAAGTATTAGTTGATGAAGGTTTCATCGCTGGCTTTAGCGTAGAAGAAGGCTCAAAGCCGACAATGACCGTTGAATTGAAATACTATCAAGGTCGTCCGGTTATCGAAGAATTGAAACGTGTAAGTCGTCCTGGTCTACGTATCTATAAGAAAGTAGACGAGCTACCAAAAGTTATTGGTGGTCTTGGCGTTGCGATCATTTCTACTTCTAAAGGTGTTATGACTGACCGCGCGGCTCGTAAAAACGGCCACGGCGGTGAAGTTCTTTGCACTGTAGCGTAAGGGGAGATTTAAGATGTCACGTGTAGCAAAAAGCGCTGTATCTATCCCTTCAGGTGTTGAAGTAAACATCAAAGATGGCGTGATCAGTGTAAAAGGTTCAAAAGGTCAGCTAGAACAAGCTTTGCATTCTGACGTTGAGTTAAAAGTTGAAGACGGCGAAGTTACTTTCGCTCCTTCAGCAGGCGCAGAAAGCTGGGCTATGGCTGGTACATATCGTGCGTTAGTCAACAACATGATTACAGGCGTTACCAATGGTTTCGAAAAGAAACTTCAGCTTGTTGGTGTTGGTTATCGTGCGCAGGTTCAAGGTAAAAAATTGAACTTAAGCCTAGGTTTCTCTCACCCAGTAGAGTACGAAGCACCAGAGGGCATTACTATTGAAGCGCCTTCGCAAACAGAATTACTTGTTAAAGGTGCTGACAAACAAGTCGTGGGTCAGGTTGCGGCAAACATTCGTGCCTATCGTCCACCAGAGCCATACAAAGGCAAAGGTGTTCGCTATGCTGACGAACGTATTGTCCGTAAAGAAGCCAAGAAGAAATAGTAGGGCAGGGTTATGAAGAAGAAAATTCAACGTTTGCGTCGTGCGGCTAAAAGCCGTGCCAAAATGCATGAACTAGGCGTTAACCGTCTAGTTATTAACAGAACCCCTCGCCACATTTACGCACAAGTAATCAGCGGTGAGAACGGTAATGTGATCGCTAGCGCTTCGACTGTTGAGAAGACAGTTCGCGGTGACGTTAAGTCAACAGGTAACGTAGATGCTGCAAAGCATGTTGGTACCTTAGTTGCTGAGCGTGCCTTGGAAGCGGGTGTAAAGCAGGTTGCTTTCGACCGTAGTGGTTTTAAATATCATGGTCGCGTTCAGGCTTTAGCTGATGCGGCTCGTGAGAAAGGCTTACAATTCTAAGGTGTGAAGCATGGCAAAAGATATGAATAACCAAGAAGGTTTAGTTGAGAAATTGGTCAACGTAAACCGCGTTGCCAAGGTGGTTAAAGGTGGTCGTATTTTCGGCTTCACAGCTTTGACTGTTGTTGGTGATGGTAAAGGTAAAGTTGGCTTTGGTCGTGGTAAAGCGAAAGAAGTTCCAGTTGCGATTCAAAAAGCAATGGAACAGGCTCGTCGTAATATGATTCAAGTTGAATTGAAAGACGGCCATACTTTGCAACATCCAATCAAAGCTGCGCACGGTGCATCTAAAGTTTATATGCAACCAGCCTCCGAAGGTACTGGTATTATCGCCGGTGGTGCGATGCGTGCGGTATTTGAAGTGCTAGGTATCCAAAATATCTTGGCAAAAAGCATTGGCTCTACAAACCCTATTAATATTGTTCGCGCAACTATTAATGGTTTGAAGCAAATGACTTCTCCAGAAGATATGGCTGCCAAGCGTGGTAAAACTGTAGAAGAGATTTTGGACTAAGACCATGGCAAAGAAAATGATGAAAGTAACGCAGACGCGTTCAAGCATCGGTCGCTTGGACAGCCATAAGGCTTGCTTGCGTGGCCTGGGTTTGCGTCGTATCGGTCATACTGTTGAAGTTGAAGACACTGCCTCAACTCGCGGTATGGTAAATAAAGTTTACTACATGGTTAGTGTAGAGGAGTAAGATCATGCGTTTAAATACATTGATGCCAGCTCCTGGTAGTAAAAAAGATCGCAAACGCGTTGGTCGCGGTATCGGTTCTACTGACGGTAAAACTGCTGGTCGTGGTCACAAAGGTCAGAAATCACGTTCAGGTGGTTTCAATAAGATCGGTTTTGAAGGCGGTCAGATGCCTTTGAAGCAGCGTTTGCCTAAGTTTGGTTTTAAATCGCGTAAAGCTTTAGTAACTGCTGAGATTCGTCTTAGTGAGTTGGCTAAAGTTGAAGGTGAAGTTGTTGATATGTTGAGTTTGAAAAAAGCTGGCCTTATCACTAACAACATCGAAAATGCTAAAATCATGCTATCAGGTAACATCGAGCGCGCAGTAACTGTATCTGGCGGCGTTCGTGTGTCCAAGGGCGCTAAAGCTGCTATTGAAGCAGCTGGTGGAAAGGTTGAAGAATAATGGCATTATCACCACAGCAAATTGCTAAAGGCGGTGGTTTAAGTGAGCTCAAACAGCGTTTGCTGTTTGTGCTCATGGCTATTATTGTTTTCCGGATTGGCTCTTTTATTCCAGTTCCGGGCGTTGACGGCTCTGTTTTGCAAGCTTTCTTGGAAAACCAGGGTGGAACTATCTTTACGATGTTCAACGTGTTCTCAGGAGGGGCGCTTGAGCGTGCTTCTGTTTTTGCATTAGGTATCATGCCGTATATTTCGGCTTCGATTATCATGCAAATTTTGAGCTTCGTTGATCCGCGTCTGAAAGAGATCAAGAAGGAAGGCGAAAGCGGTCGCCGTAAAATTAATCAGTATACTCGTTACTTGACTGTTGCTCTTGCAACCGTTCAGGCGGTAGGTATGTCTACTCAATTACCAGGTATTATTCCTGGCTTAGTGACAAACCCTGATTTTTCATTCTACTTTATCGCGGTTGTAACCTTGGTCACAGGTACCATGTTCTTAATGTGGTTAGGTGAGCAAATTACTGAACGCGGTATAGGTAATGGTATCTCTATCATTATCTTGGTAGGTATTGTTGCCGGTTTCCCGCAGGCTATCAGCCAGATTTTTGGTCAGGCTTATGATGGAGACCGTAACATTCTTGGTGTTCTTGTATTTGGTATTTTCGCATTGGCGGTAGTCTATTTTATTGTCTGGTTTGAAAGAGCTCAGCGTAGAATCACTATCAATTATGCAAAACGCCAGCAAGGTAATAAGGTTTTTGCAGCGCAAAGTAGTTTCTTACCAATGAAACTCAACATGGCTGGTGTTATTCCTGCGATCTTTGCTTCGAGCATCGTGCTATTCCCAGGTACATTATTGTCCTGGTTTGGTAGCGGTTCCGGTGAAGTGACCTGGTTAACAACTATGGCGCAAAATCTTCAGCCAGGAAAACCTGTATACATTATGTTGTATGCTGTCGGCATTATCTTCTTTGCGTTCTTCTATACTGCATTGACGCAAAACCCAAGAGATACTGCTGATAACTTAAAGAAATCAGGTGCATTTATTCCAGGTATTCGTCCTGGTCAACAAACAGCTCAGTATCTTGATAAAGTCACAACTCGTTTGACTTTCTGGAGTGCTCTGTACATGACAGCTGTCTGTTTGATGCCAGAATTCCTGATCCTGTTCTTTAATTACCCGTTCTACTTCGGTGGAACTTCACTGCTGATCATCGTTGTTGTTGCCATAGATTTTATGGCTCAGGTGCAAGCTCACCTTATGTCGCAGCAATATGATTCAGTACTTAAGAAAGCGAATCTTAAGAAGCATGGCCCGTCGGGTCGTGTTCGTCGCTAAAGCATGTTGGAGTAGCAAATGAAAGTTCGTGCTTCTGTAAAAAAAATGTGCCGTAACTGCAAAGTGATTCGTCGTCACGGCAGTGTTCGCGTTATTTGTACTGACCCACGCCATAAACAGCGTCAAGGTTAGTCATTTAATTGGTTGATTTTTAGGCGTGATGTGGCTAGAATACGCGGCCTTTCACGCCTGCTTATTAAATTTAGGAGAAATTGTTAAATGGCTCGTATAGCTGGTATTAACATTCCGGTACATAAGCATGCTGATGTCGCCTTGACCGCTATCTATGGTATCGGTCGTCCTCGTGCACAAAAAATTTGTGCTGCTGCAGGAATTGAAACTACTGCAAAGATCAAAGATTTGAACGAAGACCAAATTGAGAATCTACGTAACGAGGTGAGCAAATTTACCGTTGAAGGTGATTTGCGTCGCGAAATCAACATGAATATTAAACGTTTGATGGACTTGGGTTGTTTCCGTGGTATCCGTCATCGTCGTAACCTGCCATTGCGCGGTCAACGTACGAAGACAAATGCCCGTACCCGTAAAGGTCCTCGTAAACCAATCAAGAAATAATGGTTATGGTGGAATTAACACATGGCTAAATCACCTCGTAGTACCAAAAAGAAAGTTAAAAAGCACGTTGTCGATGGGATGGCGCACATTCACGCGTCTTTCAATAACACCATCGTAACGATCACAGACCGCCAAGGTAATGCTCTTGCATGGGCAACTTCTGGTGGTTCTGGCTTCCGTGGTTCACGTAAATCGACTCCATTTGCTGCACAGGTAGCTGCTGATCGCGCTGCTCAAGTAGTGAAAGAAATGGGTATGAAGAACGTTGAAGTATTTGTTAAAGGTCCTGGACCAGGTCGTGAATCAGCAGTACGTGCTTTGAATGCAGCTGGCTTCAAGATCACTAACATTACTGACGTGACACCTATTCCTCATAATGGTTGTCGTCCGCCTAAAAAGCGTCGTGTATAAGAGATTAACGGGAGTTTGAAATGGCTAGATATCTAGGTCCAAAACTCAAATTGTCGCGTCGTGAAGGTGTCGATTTAGGACACAAGTCTGGCGTTCGTGCAATTGAGACTAAATGTAAAATTGAAGTAGCCCCTGGTCAACATGGCGCGCGTCGTAGCCGCTTGTCTGATTACGGCTTACAGTTACGTGAAAAGCAAAAAGTTCGTCGTATTTATGGCGTACTTGAGCGTCAATTCCGCAACTACTACAAAGAAGCTGATCGTCTAAAAGGTGCGACAGGTGTTAACTTGTTACAGCTTTTAGAATCTCGCTTGGATAATGTTGTTTATCGTATGGGTTATGCCGCTACTCGTGGCGAAGCACGTCAGTTAGTTAGCCACAAGGCTATCTTGGTAAACGGCGAAACAGTCAATATTCCTTCTTACACAGTTAAAGCTGAAGACGTTGTTTCTGTTCGTGAGAAATCACAAAAGCAGGCACGTATCGTTGCTGCACTGGAATTGGCTGCACAGCGTGACAAGCCAGAGTGGATTGAAGTTGATGGTAAGAAAATGGAAGGTCAGTTTAAGCGTGTACCAGAGCGTTCAGAACTTGACGCCAGCATCAATGAAAACCTAATCGTAGAGTTGTACTCTAAGTAATTTTAATCCTTGAGAGGGATCATATGTCAGCGACTGAATTTCTGACTCCGCGCCAAATTAAGGTTGAATCAAGCGAAGGCACTAAAGCCCGAGTGGTACTTGAACCTTTCGAACGCGGATTTGGACACACTTTGGGTAACTCATTGCGTCGCATCTTGCTATCTTCTATGCCAGGTGCTGCAGTGACAGAAGTAGAAATCGACGGTGTTCTTCATGAGTACTCAGCTATTGAGGGCGTTCAAGAAGACGTTATCGATATCCTTTTGAACTTAAAAGGGTTGGCTGTTCGCCTTGAAGATAAAGAAGTAGCAACTTTGACTCTTCAGAAAAAAGGTGAGGGCGTCGTAACTGCTGCTGACATTGAAGAAGTATCAGGTACCGAAGTGGTCAATAAAGATCACTACATTGCTACCTTGAATAAAGGTGGCGCCTTGAACATGCGTATCAAGGTTCGTCTTGGTCGTGGTTACGAGGCTTCAAATACTCGTAAGCAGCCTGAAGGCGAAGATAAACCGATTGGCGTATTACAAGTTGATGCTTCTTTCAGCCCAATGAAGAAAGTTTCTTACACGGTCGAATCGGCTCGTGTAGAGCAGCGTACTGATTTGGACAAGCTTGTTCTTGACCTTGAAACGAATGGCACTATAGATCCAGAAGAAGCGATCCGCCGTAGTGCGACAATTCTTCAGGAACAATTGGCAGCGTTCGTTGATCTAAAAGACGAGAAACAGGCAGAGCCAGAGAAAGAAGAGCCAGAAATCGACCCAATTCTATTGCGTCCGGTTGATGACTTAGAATTGACAGTACGTTCTGCTAACTGTCTTAAAACTGAGAATATCCATTATATTGGTGACTTGGTACAGCGCACCGAAGTTGAGTTACTTAAAACTCCTAACCTTGGTAAGAAGTCATTGACAGAAATCAAAGACGTTCTTGCTTCACGTGGTTTGTCTTTAGGTATGCGTTTAGAGAATTGGCCACCATCAAGTATCCTTGGTGACTAATTCTTGTTTGTAAGAATTAGGCGCAAGCATTGTCTTGCGCCTTTTTATTCATAGCTTGCTATGAAACCCTTTGGTAATTTTTTGAATTTATTCAGACAGTTACCTGATTACTCAATAGATATTCTATTGGTTAGTGCTAGCTAGATAGATTGCTTTAGAGCGCGGCAAAATTTACAGCGTTGAATGGAGTTTACTTAAGTAAATGACATGAATAAGCGATAAATTTTAGCAAAGCTATAAAGTAATGTAGCAGCTAAGAAAGTTTTTGTAGTACTACAGCAGGCTACAATTAAATAGAGTGAGGAACTCAATATGCGTCATCAAAAATCAGGTCGTAAATTAAACCGTAATAGCTCACACCGTAAGGCTATGTTCCGTAATATGACAGCGTCATTGATCGAACACGAGCTTATTCGTACTACTTTGCCAAAAGCAAAAGAGCTACGTCGTGTGGCTGAGCCTTTGATTACTCTTGCTAAAACAGACTCTGTTGCGAATCGTCGTCTAGCTTTTGCTCGTCTACGTAACAATGCAGCAGTTGCGAAGCTTTTTGCTGAGCTTGGTCCTCGTTACCAAGAGCGCCCAGGTGGCTACTTGCGTATTCTTAAGTGTGGCAATCGCCCAGGCGATAACGCACCTATGGCATACGTTGAGTTAGTTGACCGCCCAGTGGTTGAAGACGATGTCGATTTAGACGAAGTAGTTACTGAAGAGTAATTCTTTGTTGTGACACTAAAAGCCCGCTTTATAGCGGGCTTTTTCATTTATACAGTATCTTGCCAGGAACTCTAGTGCCAGCTGCCAAGGATTAAACCAAATAAAGTAAATATGACCAGGTGGTAACCTCCGTCAATCAATAGGTGCCTCAGGCTTCTGTTGCTGAATTGATAGGTAATACCCAGCGCCAAAAATACCACCGCGCCTATCAGGCCAGAAATGGTGATAGCGTGGATCAGTTCTGGTTTGGGGCCGAGTAAATCGGCAATGATAAATACGGCAATCAACGAGAATACCAGGCTGACAATAAATACACTGGGCTTTTGTCGAATATCCTCAGCCTTTAGCTGCATTTCCTCCAGCCACATTTTGCCAAAAAGAAAGGGTGAGTACCAAAGGCCGCCCACTGCAAAAGCCAATAGTGCAGAAACTACTACAGCATAATAATTGATATTGTCCATTATCGGTCCCCAAATTTAATCGATCTTGTTCGATTAGCTTAGCATATCCATTCCTGGCGAGCCTATCTAAAGCGTCACATGCAATATGTAGCCCTCAAAGTTTTCCGGCTCTGTACAGTACCAGTCAAGAAGCTCTGCTTCGTGTTTTGAAAGAACGCGTTCTGCGAGATCAAAAAAAGGTTGCCTGCCTGGGTCGGCCAGTAAGATGTGCTTAACTCCTGCCTGTTTGGCCCGATTAATCAAGTTATAGTGTATTTTTGCCAAGTCATCCCAGAAGCATATGTCTGTACCAAACACAATATCGTAGCCGCCTAAGTATTTCTTTGTAAGCTTTTCGAAGCTGATGGCTTCGGTTTTGATTTCGACTTCATTCAACGCTGCCTGAAGTTCAAGAAACGGGAATACTTCATCATCTCTATCGGTGCCTGTTACTTGGCATTTTGCATGGTGAGCGCAGAAAATACTGGTGGGACCCCAGCCACAGCCAAGTTCCAATACCTTTTGATTACTGTTCAGTATCTGGCTATGTAGAAAGTAGTCCATCAGCAAAAAGCTACTGTTCCAGGTTTTATGGCCATGAATGGATGGGGTGTAATGCTTCTTAAGTTTTTTAACGAAGCGATGTTTATTTTCCAGCAGTAAAATACCGTAGGCTTGAAAAATATGCTCTTCGGGTAATTCTTGCAGTTCAGGCATAGTTGAGTCAATTGGTGAGATTGACTGTTAAGTGTAAGGACTTTTAGTCTCATTGTTAAGTTCATCATCGGCCATCCAAAGAGTACTGAGTATAAATTGTCTTTTTGTCTGTTTCTGATGTTTGTTACACTCTGAGCATTACCGATTAACTGGCAACCAATTAATGGGCAGACATCATGGTCATAATCATCTGAACGATGATGAGACACACGGCAGGAATGTAACCAGCAAAAAAAATCTATTGTGGGCATTATCCTTAACCGGGACCTTTATGGTGGTCGAGGTGATTGGTGGGCTTATTTCGGGCTCTTTGGCTTTATTGGCTGATGCTGGCCATATGCTAACTGATACGGCTGCGCTATTACTTGCTTATTCGGCTTTGTATTTTGCAGCTAAACCTGCTGACAGCAAGCGAACCTTTGGATATGGGAGGTTACAAGTATTGGCAGCCTACACTAATGGCGTATTCCTGATGTTGTTGACCGCCTGGATTATCTGGGAGGCGATCCATCGCTTCATTGAGCCAAATCCTATCCAGAGCGTCAGTATGTTCACGGTGGCTGTGATCGGCCTTATCGTCAATTTGTTGGTGTTCAAGATCTTACACAGTGCCGGCGAGTCTAATATCAATATACGTAGCGCCTTACTACATGTTCTAGGAGATTTGTTAGGCTCTGTTGGAGCAATCATTGCAGCCATCGTTATATGGATTTGGGGGCTTTTGTGGGTCGATCCTTTGCTATCAGTTTTTGTCGCTTTACTAATTTTGCGGAGTGCTTACTACATCATCAAGGATGCGAGTCATATCCTATTGGAGGGGATACCGTTTGATATTAGTTTGAAAAGTATTCGCCGGGATTTGATGAGCCTTGAAGGTGTTGAAGATATTCATCATATGCATGCCTGGAGCCTGAGTGAGGATGAGCCGATGATGACTTTCCATGCTTTAGTCAATCCCGGCATTGATAGCGATCGATTATTAGAAGAGATGTTACAGTTGCTTAAAGAGGAACATGGAGTTGGCCATGCAACGATTCAGGTGGAGGTTGGTATTTGCCAGGAAAGCGAAGACGCTTGTAGCCTTGTATAAAACTATTGTTTTTGGGCTTCCAGTAAAAAACCGCGCTGATTCTCGATACCTTCCAGCCTTCTTGCCAGTTTATGCTGCAGTTCCTGCAAGCTTTTTGATTGAGGCGCTGTTTCTTTAACTAGTTTTTCGGCATCTTGAGTGTATTTAGACAGAGTTACGATTAAATCCTTGAGTTGTTGACTGGTGAAAAACATTCCTTTCTGGAACAGGCTCCGTTTGATTCGGTTAAATAGATCAATTTCCTGGCGGTCATGCTCATAAAACAGGTCTATTCCCAGCTTTTTCACCCAGTTGGCAATGGTCTGGTCTTTGTTGTCCGAATAGACAATAATGGTGGCGCGTTCGGACATACCGCTTTTGATCTTACGCAACGATGGGTAGCCAAGCGCATTATTGAGAGCCACGACCACGATTCGGATCTGTGGTCGGTTAAGACGAATATAATTAAGAGCGTCTTTATAGTCAGCGACTAAATGATAATCGTGGCCGGCGGCCGTTAACTGTTGCGCAGTATTCGCTAAAATTTCACGATTGTCATCAACGAGAAGAATGGCGCTCATAGTTTATTAATATAAGTTAAGAAAAGTTAAGGTAACTGATTGATTTATTTTATCATTGATTTTTGTTAGGTATATTAAAATTTACTAAAAAAAGAGCAATTTGTGAGAGGAAACAGGTTTGCATTCAAAATTGTTAATTTTACTGACAAGTAGTGTCATGCTGCTCATGCTTGAAGGCTGTTCGACTTTTCAACCGAGCAATGTTAACAATGCTTGCAGTATTCTGGAAGATGAAGATTGGTATGAGGCTGCGCTTGATTCACAGGAGCGCTGGGGAACTCCCATTCATGTTCAGTTAGCCATAATGCATCAGGAGTCGAAATTCCAGCAGGATATTCGACCTGCCCGTAAGTGGTATTTAGGTTTCATCCCTGGGTTCAGGCCTTCCAATGCTTATGGCTATGCGCAGGCACTGGAAGGAACATGGGATGCTTACCGCACCTCAACCGGTAATCATGGTGCCAAGCGTGATAATTTTGATGACGCCATAGATTTTATCGGCTGGTACACCGCTAATAGTCATAAAAAGCTGGGCATTTCAAAGTGGGACGCACGTGCCCAGTACCTTGCCTATCATGAAGGCTGGGGCGGCTATAAGCGGAAAACCTATAACTCTAAAGGCTGGTTAATCAAGGTTGCTGATAAAGTTAAAGCTCAGTCACTGGCTTATGCTGCTCAATATAAGCGGTGCCAGGCCGAATTAGAGTCTAACCGCGGATGGTTCTAGACATAACAGTTATAACCATTAATTATCTATTTTTGTAGGACATTTCGACCATGGATAGGTTAAAATAGCGCCACTTCTCAATGCTTAAATGCATTCTATTTAATGAACATAATTGAGGTTTAGCACATGTTGGGCAACACAACGCCATTAAAAGAGTTTGATCCTGAACTTTTCGCATCAATTGAAGCTGAAAAGAAGCGCCAAGAAGAGCACATTGAACTGATTGCATCGGAAAATTATACCAGTCAGCGCGTGATGGAAGCCCAGGGTTCAGTGTTAACCAACAAGTATGCTGAAGGTTACCCAGATAAACGCTATTACGGTGGCTGTGAGTATGTGGATATTGCCGAGAAACTGGCCATTGAGCGTCTGAAAGAATTGTTTGGCGCTGACTACGCTAATGTGCAGCCTCACTCTGGTTCGCAAGCTAATGCCGCAGTTTATATGGCTTTAGTCAAACCTGGCGATACCATTCTAGGCATGAGCCTGTCTGACGGTGGCCACCTGACGCATGGTTCAAAAGTTAACTTCTCAGGTAAAATCTATCATTCGATCGAATATGGCGTTGATGAAAATGGTTACATCGACTATGCCCAGGTTGAAGCTTTAGCGCTTGAGCATAAACCTAAAATGATCGTTGCTGGCTTCTCGGCCTATTCGCGTGTGGTTGACTGGGCCAAGTTCCGTGAGATCGCTGATAAAGTCGGTGCCTTCCTGTTTGTGGATATGGCGCACGTTGCGGGTCTGATTGCCGCAGGCGAATATCCAAATCCGGTTCCTTATGCGGATGTTGTGACTTCCACTACCCATAAAACACTTGCTGGTCCTCGTGGCGGTATCATCATTGCCCGTTCAAATCCTGATCTTGAGAAAAAGCTCAATTCAGCGGTTTTCCCAGGCGGCCAGGGTGGCCCTTTAATGCACGTTATTGCGGCAAAGGCAGTTGCTTTCAAAGAAGCCCTAAGCGATGAATTCAAGGCTTTGCAAAAGCAGGTCAAAATTAACGCTCAGGCGATGACAAAAGTGTTGATGGAGCGTGGCTACAAAATTGTTTCCGGCGGCACCGATAACCACCTGTTCCTGATTGATTTAATCGATAAAGACATTACCGGTAAGGATGCGGAAGCTGCTCTTGGTCGAGCGAATATCACAGTAAACAAAAATACTGTGCCTAATGAACCTCGTTCACCATTCGTAACCAGCGGATTGCGTATGGGTACACCAGCGATAACCACGCGTGGCTTTAAAGAAGCCGAGGCGACAGAGCTTGCCGGTTGGATCTGTGATATTCTTGACGACATTACGAATGAGCAGACCATTGCGGATGTGAAAGCAAAAGCCTTGAAACTGGCTGCCCGCTTTCCGGTCTATCGCAGTTAATTGATAAGCACGCTATTGGCAACATAAGGAGCTGTTATGCATTGCCCGTTTTGCGCCCATCCAGATACCAAGGTTATTGATTCGCGTTTAGTGGCTGACGGTAGCCAGGTTCGTCGCCGCAGAGAATGTCTTGCCTGTGGCGAGCGCTACACGACCTTTGAAAGTGCTGAACTGGTGATGCCCAAGATCATTAAAACTGACGGAACTCGTGAGCCTTTCAATGAAGCTAAACTACGAATGGGTTTGGCAAAAGCCGTTGAAAAGCGTCCAGTCAGTGTTGAAGATCTTGAAGCTGCTATCAATAAAATTTTATCGCAAATTCGCGCTCTGGGTGAGCGCGAAGTGCCTTCTACGGTGGTAGGAGAGCTGGTCATTGAAGCTCTTCGTGGACTTGATGAAGTGGCTTATGTTCGCTTTGCATCGGTTTATCGTCGCTTCAAGGATGTTAACGCTTTCCGCGAAGAAATCGATAAACTGCAAAGTGATGGTAAGTAGCCACTTACACTCTGTTCAACTTCAAATCTCCTTCATGTCCGAGGTCATTCAAACCTGATATGTCTTTTACCTCACAAGACTCCAGCTATATGGCACGGGCCATTCAACTGGCCCGTAAAGGCTGGTTTACGACCCGTACCAATCCGAGGGTGGGCTGTGTTCTGGTAAAAGACGGGCAAATCATTGGCGAAGGCTGGCACGAAAAGCCGGGTTTTGCTCACGCCGAAATCAATGCACTCAATTTTGCTGGCGAATCTGCGAAAGGTGCTACCGCCTATGTGACTTTGGAGCCTTGTGCTCACCAGGGTAAAACTGGGCCATGTGCTGAGGCTCTTGTTAAAGCAGGAGTGGTGCGGGTTGTTGTGGCCATGCTGGATCCAAATCCATTGGTGGCTGGCAAAGGTATGCAGATACTGCAAAAAGCTGGAATAAAGGTTGAGCACAGCCTGATGCAGATAGAAGCTGAAAAGCTCAATCCGGGTTTTATCAAGCGTATGACAACAGGCCTACCCAGAGTGGTGGCTAAGGTTGCTGTAAGTCTTGATGGGCGGACCGCCATGGCAAGCGGTGAAAGTCAATGGATTACCGGGGCGGCGGCTCGACGTGATGTGCAGCGCTTACGAGCTGAATCAGACGCCATTATTACTGGCTCAGGTACTGTGGTTATTGATAACCCTTCCATGAATGTTCGCGAACAGGCCTATACCGCTAACCCTCATTTTGTCCAGCCCTTAAGAGTCATCATAGATTCACAAAATCTTGTCGAACCGGATGCAAACATATTCGCTAACGAAGGTGCTTGCTGGTTGATTACCGGCAATGTATCGACCAAAGACTATCCCGCCAATGTTGAGCAGAAACAAGTTGGCTTATTGCCAGGAAAGAATGGTGTTAGTCACCATAAAGTAGATTTAAAGGTTTTGCTGACCATGCTGGCGGACGCTGGAATCAATGATGTGTTGATTGAAGCTGGCAGTGGTCTGGTGGGTGCTTTTGCTGAGCAGGGGCTGCTTGATGAGCTGGCGGTGTATATGGCACCAAAACTGATGGGCAGTGCCGCCAGGCCAATGATGCAATTACCATTTCAAGCCATGCAGCAGAATATCGAACTGTCGCTGAGTGATGTTCGGCAGATAGGCGATGATTTGCGCCTAACCTATCATTTTAAAAAGGTTTAGTTATGTTTACCGGAATTATTGAAGCTACTGGTTATATTGCCGCCATTGAGCCCAAGGGTGGTGATGCGCGTTACCGTTTTCAGACGGGTAAATTGGATTTGTCCGACGTAGAGCTGGGCGACAGCATTGCCTGCAATGGTGTCTGCCTGACTGTGATCGAGAAATACCAGGACGGCTTTGCAGCGGATGTGTCGGTAGAAACCATTAAAGTCACCTGCTTTGCTCACTACAAGGAGCATCAGCCGGTTAATTTCGAAAAGGCTATGCTGCCAACGACCCGTTTCGGCGGTCACATGGTCAGTGGCCACGTGGATGGTATTGGCGAAGTAGTGGCGATTGAAGATGCCGGACGTTCAATTCAATACACCATTCGAGCACCAAAAGACGTGTTACACTATATCGCCATTAAAGGCTCGATTACGGTTGATGGCACCAGCTTGACCGTCAACCAATTGAACGAGGATTGTTTTTTCCTCAATCTGGTCCCACATACACTGCAAGAAACCATTGCAGACAGTTATCAGGTGGGAACCAGGGTCAATCTGGAGATTGACCTCATTGCTCGATATTTAGAGCGCTTGATGCAGACTGGAGCTGTTAAACCTCAATAAGTGTGAGAACTATGCAATTAAATAGCATCGAAGAAATTATTGAAGATATCCGTCAGGGCAAAATGGTCATTCTGATGGATGACGAAGATCGTGAGAATGAAGGCGATTTGGTGATGGCCGCCACTCAGGTACGCCCGGAAGATATTAATTTTATGGCGCGTTATGGACGCGGACTAATCTGTTTGCCGATGACGCGTGAGCGTTGCGAGCAATTAAACCTGCCACTGATGTCGCAACAGAACGGCGCACGTTTTAGCACCAATTTTACGGTGTCCATTGAAGCCGCCGAAGGTGTTTCGACTGGTATTTCAGCGGCTGATCGTGCGCGTACCGTGCAAATGGCTGTTGCGCCGAATGCAAAACCATCGGACATCGTACAGCCGGGTCATATCTTCCCGATTATGGCGAAACCCGGTGGTGTTCTGAATCGTGCCGGTCACACTGAGGCAAGCTGTGATTTAGCGCGCTTGGCAGGTTTTGAACCAGCCGCAGTGATTGTTGAAATTCTAAATGAAGACGGCACCATGGCGCGTCGTCCTGACTTGGAAAAGTTTGCTCAGGAACATAATCTCAAAATGGGCACTATTGCCGATTTAATCGAATATCGCTCCACCAAAGAGAAAACCGTTGAGAAAGTCAGTGAGTGTCATTGGCCAACCGAGCATGGTGAATTCCGTTTGCACACCTACCGTGACACTATTGATGGACAGGTTCATTTTGCTTTAGTTAAAGGCAACCCAAAGAATGATACTTCAACGTTAGTACGTGTTCACTTAACTGATAGCCTTGGCGACTTGTTGGAAGCTCAACGTGGTAGAAAACCGGGCTGGGGTTTAAGTAAAGCTATTGAGCGTATTGCCAAAGAAGGTGAGGGCGTTGTGGTAGTGCTAGCCAATAAAGAGTCCAGCGAAGAAGTTCTTAATCGAATCCGTCGCTTTGAGCAGGAAGATAAAGGCGAGCCTTTGACTCAAGAACAAAAGCGCCAGAAAAAACGCACTGTTGGTATTGGTTCGCAAATTCTGGCTGATCTGGGTGTGCATAAAATGCGTCTGCTTAGTTCGGGTAGCCAATACACTGGTTTGGCGGGTTATGGTCTGGAAATTGTTGAGAACATAGCACCGGAACAATAGCGTCAGAACAGTAAATTATTGACGGAGTCTGAAAAAAATCCCGCCAATTGGCGGGATTTTTTTGCTTAACTTTAAACAATTACTTTTTAATATCTCTGTCGTAGCTCAGTCTCTTGGCCGCATCCAGAGTCAGCATCTGCATAAAGGCTTTTGTTTCCGAGTCAGAGCCGGTTGGCGTGGTGCCATTGCTGCCAAAGACATTGGTCGGAACCTGACGTTTAGCAAAGGCATCCGCCCACAACTTCTGGATTTCAATCTCAGCTTCAAGCTTTTGCGCAAGTGCGTTATCAGCTTCCAGAATGACTTTCTTCTGATAGGCTTCGGCGTCAGCCAAAGTACGCTTGGTTTCGGCTTCGATGCGCGCTTTTTCCAGCTGGATTTCAGCCGTGACTTTTTGAATTTCTGCCTGTTCCTTAAACTTCTGTGCTTCTGTTAAAGCTAATTGCTTTTCCGTCTCTGCATCTGTGGTTTTCTGAATCTGGTTCACTTTGGCTTCGGCCTGGCGTTCTGCAACTTCACGCTCACCACGAGCAATGGCAAGCAGGCGTTGCTCTTCTTCCTGAATACGCTGTTCGCGAGCAATAGCACGATCAGCGGATGCTTTCTGCTTTAACTGCATGCGGTCTATGAACCGAGAGTTCGGACGCATATCGGTAACACGAGCATCAACAACCTGTACCCCAAAGCCGGTGAATTTCTGCTTTTTGCGTATTGGAATGCCATCCTCGTCTAAGCGTTTTTTCACTTCAAAAGAGATTTTAATCTCGTCATCGTACTCTTTTTGATCCTTGCCCAAGGTGGCGTTAGCCGATGATAGTCGTTCTCTTTGTACGCTTTCACGACGCTCTTCGCGACGAACTATGTAGATGCCATTAGCCATCTGGTTTTCGAATTCGGTATTAAACTCGGTACGACCGCCTGAGTAGTAATCTTCTGCGCTCATCAGCGATGCCGTAGCCTGTAATGTTTCCTTGAAAGCTGGAATGAGTGCTGTACGCAGGAAATTGTCAGGCGTACGGTACTCATGGGCAAGATTCAGGAAGCCTTCCTGGTCGGTCGGGATCGAGAATCTAACGGTTGCCTGAGCGTCAGCATCGACCTGATCGAGAAACATGATGTTCAGCGGCGGAAGACTGGCACTACCGCCTTGTGCTGATTCATCTTCAGCACTGACATTGTTATTATGGCCGCCCAGTACTGCCTGAACTGTTGTCGCACGTTTCCATGAATTCCAGCGACCAAAGAAGAAAAACTGGTAGCCAACATCGCTGACTGCGTGTTCATTCCCCAAAATTGTTCGAACGTGATAGACATAGCCCGGTTCTGCGTAAAACACTGAGTTGCGTAAGACTATGTAGAGTACAAAAACCACACCAGCACCAATCAGCAGTTTGCTATTTTTATACAGGCTGGCAAATGAAAAGTTAGGTTTTGGAAGTTTCATTATTAGTATTCCTTATTACGATATATTCAATATATTTTTTTATTGTGTCCTTGGTGCCATATAAAGCGTAGAACAGGCGTAATATATAGGATTCTTCAAGATAATCATACTCAAAGGGGGCTATTCATATTACAATACGCGATAATTTTTCGTAATTTACAGTGTTATGAGCGACTTCAAGTTAGACTTTTCTGCAACACAATATCAGGGCGGCCGTATTGCTATTGTGCATGCCCGCTTTAATCTTCCTATCATTAACCAGATGATTACTGGCGCGAAAGAGCGTTTGCAGGAACTTAAAGTTCCGTCTGAGAATATTGAGTTATTTGATGTGGCGGGGGCTTATGAATTACCCTACGCAGTACAACAGGTTGCCAAAACGGGTCAGTTTGACGCAGTGATTGCGGTTGGCGTAGTGATTCGTGGTGATACGCCGCATTTTGATTATGTCTGCGCTGAGTCGAGTTCTGGCTTGATGCGCGCATCATTGGATAACGACATCCCGGTTATTTTCGGAATCTTAACCGTTAATACAGAAGCGCAGGCTGAAGAACGCGCTAACCCGGCAAAAATGAACAAGGGTGGTGAAGCCGCGGCAACAGCTGTCGAAATGATTAATTTAACTCGCGCACTAAAAGAGAAACGCTCATGAGTACAACCTTTAAACCCGCTATGCGTCGCCGTGCAAGAGAATATGCTATCCAGGCAATCTATCAGTGGCAAATGACTGGCAATCCCTTGAATGAGATCGAAGCCCAGTATTTGACTACCATGAATGCTAAAAAAGTCGATACGGTTTACTTCCAGGAGTTGTTTTCTGGCGTATTAACCAATCTAGATGAAATCGATACGGCATTGGCTCCAGCACTGGAGAGAGACATCGAAGGTATCGATCCGATTGAGCGAGCCATTATTCGCCTGTCAGCATTTGAATTGAAAAAGCGCATTGATGTACCGAAGAAAGTGGTTATCAACGAGGGAATTGAGCTGGCGAAAACTTTTGGTGCTACCGATGGCCATAAATTCGTGAATGGTGTGCTCGATAAAATCAGCAAAGATTTACGTCCACACGAATAAAACAATAAAGTCTTATCATGAAAGAGTTTGAGCTGATCAAGGAGTTTTTCAGTTTTAGCCAATCCCAATCAGGCGCAGTGATCGAAGGAGTAGGTGATGACTGTGCTGTGCTTTCCATTCCCGATAAGCGCCAGCTGGTCACTTCCGTCGATACGCTGGTTGAGGGTGTTCATTTTTTTTCAGACATTAATCCAGCCGATATTGCCTATAAATCCTTAGTCGTCAATGTTAGCGACTTGGCGGCTATGGGCGCTAATCCTTTGGGTTTTACTCTGGCGATTGCTTTGCCTAAAGTGGACACCGAATGGCTTCAATCTTTTAGCTCTGGTCTGCAACAAGCGAGCACAGCATTTGATATTCCACTGATTGGTGGTGATACCACCAAGGGCCCATTAACCATTACCATCAATGTGCTGGGTACGGTAAAAACTGACAGAGCCTTGCTACGAAAATCAGCTCTGCTGGACGATGATATCTGGGTTACCGGTTATCTCGGAGACGCTGCCGCGGCTTTAGGTCTGCATAACAAAACGCAGGAGCAACAGCTCAATAATGCTGAGCACTATTTATGGCAAAGATTGTTGCGACCAGAGCCGCCAATTGCTTTTGCTAAAAAGCTGGCCAAGCTGGCACATGCTGCCATTGATGTTTCCGATGGCCTATTGGCAGATCTTGGGCATATTCTTGAACAGAGTCATTGCTCAGCAAAAATCAAAGTTTCGTCATTACCTTTATCTGAGCAGTTAACTGAATTTGCAGGACTGGAAGGTGCTCGTGAGTTTGCACTGAATGGTGGTGATGACTACGAATTATGCTTTACCGCTAAATCCAGCATGCGCAACAAGATCCTCAACCTGGCAGAAGACCTTAACATCAATGTCCATCGTATCGGCTCGATAACGGCTGGCGAAGAAGCTGAAATTCAATTGATGCTGGATGGCAAGCCTTACAAACCAAAGCGCCAGGGCTGGCAACATTTCTCCGAATAAATTAATAGTGAACTTATCATGTCATTGAGCCAAACCGTATTTAAAAATCCCATTCACTTCCTCGCCTTTGGTTTTGGTTCAGGACTGCTGCCAAAAGCCCCCGGCACCTGGGGAACTCTGGTTGCCGTTCCACTCTGGTATGGCTTGTCATTGTTAAGCCTTCCCTGGTATATCGCAGCAACTATACTATTAAGCATTCTCGGTATCGGCATTTGTCATTACAGCGCCAAGAAACTTGGAGTGCATGATCATCCAGGCATCGTCTGGGACGAGTTTTGCGGCTATTTTGTGACCATGATCGCAGCACCAACAGGCTGGATTTGGCCTATCATCGGTTTCATTATGTTCCGCATTTTCGACATCATCAAACCCTGGCCGATTAAATGGCTCGACAAAAAAGTCCACGGCGGCTTTGGCATCATGATTGACGATTTGTTGGCCGGTGTCTTTGCGTGGCTTGTGTTGCAGGGGATAGTGTTGATCACTTTTTAACTGTCGGAAGGCAAGTTGCACACAGAATCTAGAACCCTCTAACTCGAACAATTCTCTTTAGAGAAATAATTATTAAAAGTTGAATCAATAGACTAACTTTGAGATTTATTTTAGATTATAATTTCTTGCTTTTCTAAAAAGGGAGAATTATATGCAAAATAGAGAGAGGGTTACCTTAGGTATCCATAGCAATGTTGCAGGGAATGCGAATGGTTTTACCTCTGGTCATGCGTGGATAACGGTAACTCGTGGCGGTCAAGTCACCGCTTATGGGCTGTGGCCTGATGAGCATCCAAGAACAGTGGATAACGGTGATCAAACCGATATTCGTGTTGGTTTAGAGGGAACAAGATTTCCCAAAGCAAGTCGCTTCTATCAATTAACATCTCTGCAAACCTTAAAGTTAGAGCAAGCATTAAAAAGAAATGTTACTTGGCGTTACACCAATACTTGCGCCTCATGGGCAAGCGAACTTATTGAAGAAGTTGTAGGAGTTGATATTGATGCAGATGACTGGGCTGGTTTTGAAACGCCTAGAGAGCTAGGTGAGCATATTCTTGAGTTAGAGTCTGAGCGGCCAACTTCAAGAGCTAATCCCGCTTTGTATCGGCCTAGAAGGAGTAGTTTAAGATGAATAAATATTTACTAATGGTTTGTGTTTTTTTATGGGGGTGTAGCATGGAGGTAAATGGCATGGTCTATCCAATAAGCGATGTTAATAATGTTAAGTATGAAATGAGTCAAAACCAATTAGAGCTTGAGTATCAAACACCTCTTGAAACTTTATACTATTCACCTGGTATCAATTACATATTATCAAGCGATGGTGAGTTGGAAATTGAAGTCGTTAGATGTGGCATAAAGGAAGAGTGTGATGTTGCTGCCAAAGCAGAGCAGGGAGATGTGAATAAAGTGGTTATTAAGTTATCCGAACCAATTGATATAAGTAAGGTGTTGATAAAGGATAGTAAGGAAAAAGTTAAGCTATCTGAGTTCGCTGGTAGGTGAAGAAGTAAAATTTAGGTTGGGGTGCCCAACAGGCAAACCCAACCTAAATAAGACACTGAATAAACTTACAAAATCTTAATAATATCGTCCGCGGTCAATCCAATTCTTTTAAACAATTCTTTAGTATCACCATGTTCAACGAATCTATCGGGGATTCCTAAGTTTTTAACCTTGATGTTAATCCCATTGTTGAGCAGGAATTCGTTGATGGCTGATCCTGCGCCGCCCATGATGGCGTTTTCTTCGATAGTGATGAACTGTTCGTGGGTTTCGGCTAATTGTCTGATTAAGTCTTCATCCAATGGTTTAACGAAGCGCATGTCGGCGACGGTGGCGTGGATTTGCTCGGCGGCTTGCATGGCGGTTTGCACCATTGAGCCAAAGGCTAGTATTGCTACTTTTTCTCCACGACGTTTGATGCTGCCTTTACCAATCGGGAATGGGATGAAGGTTTGTTCCGGTTCAATGCCGCTACCCATGCCGCGCGGATAACGTACGGCTGCTGGGCCTTCATACAAATAACCGGTGTATAAACATTGGCGACATTCGTTTTCGTCACTCGGTGTCATGATGACCATGTTAGGAATACAGCGCAGATAACTTAGATCGAATGCGCCGTTATGAGTGGCGCCATCGCCACCGACTAATCCGCCACGATCTATGGCAAATAACACATCAAGATTTTGCAAGGCGACATCGTGGATCAATTGGTCATAGCCGCGTTGTAAAAAGGTCGAATAAATCGCACAAACTGGTTTTAATCCTTCGCAAGCCAAACCAGCAGAAACTGTCACTGCATGCTGTTCAGCAATCCCGACATCATAATAACGCTCGGGGAATTCTCGCGAGAAACGAATCAGGTCGGAACCTTCGCGCATGGCTGGTGTTATGCCAACGACGCGTTCATCTTTGGCGGCGATATCACACAAAAAATCACCAAAGATGTTGGAATAGGTTTTAGGCTTTTTACCTTTCGGCAGACTGCTGTCTTTTGGATCAAAAATCGGTACGCCGTGATAGGCAATCGGATCATTTTCCGCTGGCTCATAGCCTTTACCTTTGCGGGTAACGATGTGTAAAAACTGCGGGCCTTGCAGCTCTTTAATATTGTTCAGAGTATTTAATAGAGTAGGCAGATCATGACCATCAATTGGGCCATTATAATTAAAACCTAACTCCTCGAACAAAGTGCCCGGCAAGACCATGCCTTTCATGTGTTCTTCGGCACGGCTGACAAAGTCAGACAGCGGCTTAATATTGTGTAATGCTTTTTTGCCGGTTTCGCGAACGCGCTGGTAAAAACGCCCGGCCAGTAACTTGGCCAGATATTTATTCATACCGCCGACATTTTCTGAAATAGACATTTCATTATCGTTCAGAATGACTAACAGATTAGCGTCGGTATCGGCTGCGTGGTTCATGGCTTCAAAGGCCATACCGCCAGTCAGAGCACCGTCACCAATAACTGCAACACAGTGGCGGTTTTCGCCCTGTTGTTTGGCCGCCAGCGCCATGCCCAGGGCTGCGCTGATTGAGGTGCTGGAGTGGCCGACTGCGAAAGTATCGTATTCAGACTCGGTACGCACCGGGAAAGGGTGTAAGCCATCGGTTTGGCGAATAGTCTGTAGTTGATCACGGCGACCAGTCAGAACCTTGTGCGGATAAGCCTGATGGCCCACGTCCCACACAATACGATCATCCGGCGTATTAAACATATAGTGCAGGGCTACGGTAAGCTCAACCGTTCCTAAACCTGCCGCAAAGTGACCGCCACACTGGCTAATCGTATCTATGAGGTACTGACGTAGCTCGTCGGCAACTTCGTTCAGTTGCGACTTTTCCAACTGCCTGAGGTCAACAGGCGAGTCAATATGCATTAATAATGGGTATTTTTCAGAGCTCATAGGGTTTTGCAGCAATTAAGCGTTACGATTGACTATATAGTTCGCCAACTCGGCGAGGGACTCGGTATTGTACGGCAACTTAGCCAGTGCTTGTAGGGATAAATCCAATAAATCGGCTAATTTTTGCTTGGAACCATCGAGGCCAAGCAGGGCGGGATAGGTGTTTTTATCCTTGGCCAGATCAGAGCCCTGCGGTTTACCGAGGGTGCTGGTGTCTGACTCAATATCCAGAATGTCGTCTTTAACCTGAAACGCCAGCCCAATCGCATCGGCATATTGCTCAAGAGCGTTTTGTTCCTGCTCATTCAGCTGGCCTGCACAGAGGGCACCCAATAGTACACTAGCTTTGATCAGCGCACCGGTTTTCATGCGGTGCATCTGTTCCAGCGTTGCCAGGTCTATGACCTTTGATGTGGATTCCAGGTCAATGGCCTGACCCCCGCCCATGCCTAATGAACCACTGGCGCGCGCCAGCAGTTGAATCATCTGTAGCTGTTGAGGCTTGGCTTTGCCCGAAAACGGATGGCTGGCCAGCTCTTCAAAAGCCTGAGTATGCAGCGCATCACCGGCCAGAATAGCCGTTGCTTCGTCAAACTGAATATGACAGGTCGGTTTGCCACGGCGTAAATCATCATCATCCATCGCTGGCAGGTCGTCATGTACCAGCGAATAGCAGTGGATCAGCTCCACCGCCAGCGCAGGGCTGTCTAAATCGGCAAGTTCGGCACCAAGTGCCTGCCCGGTCATATAAACCAGCGTTGGGCGAATACGTTTGCCGCCATTAAGCGCACCGTAGCGCATGGCCTGATGTAAGCTTTGTGGAATATTGTTATCGCTTGGCAGACGCGTGGTTAATAGCTGATAAATCCGGTCTTGCCAGCGTTCAAGTTGTTGAGAAATGGTCATTGAGGCTAGAAATTATTGGTCGTCTACTTCGAAGGCCTGTTCTTGATTCTCCATCAGAATCGTCACTTTCTGCTCGGCTTCAGCGAGTAGCTGTTGGCATTGACGGGAGAGCTTAACGCCTTTTTCAAATACCTTGAGAGCTTCATCGAGGGGCAGTTCGCCGCCTTCTAGCTGCTCAACAATGGTCTCCAGTTGCTGTAACTGGCTTTCAAAGTTAACACTGGTGGCTTTTTTGGCTGTAGACGCTTTTTTCTCAGGCATAAGTGTTTAGTCGAAGTTTGGATGTGAAAACTGGCCTTATTGTCCTATATTGGTCTACAAAAGGAAAGCGCTGGCCCAAGTCGCTTAAGGCAGAGGCGTTTCAGTAAAAAAAGTCGCACTCGGCAGGCTCAAGTGTCGCATTAGCTTGTAAATATCGCTAAAATCCCCACCTATCCTAGACATTTACTTAATTCGCGCAATATTGCGCCTAATGGCAGATTCATGAGTTCAGCGACTGACAAGACTAAAGACAATGGTTCGGCTAATGCTACGAGCAATGCGGAAAAAGTCACTCCGACCAATTTTATTCGTAACAAGATCAACGAAGATATTGCCAACAATAAAAATGAAGGGCGAGTGCATACGCGTTTTCCACCCGAGCCAAATGGCTATCTGCACGTGGGTCATGCCAAATCCATTTGCCTGAATTTCGGTATCGCGCGTGACTATGACGCGCCCTGTAATTTGCGTTTTGACGACACCAATCCAGAAAAAGAAAGCGAAGAATTTGCCAAAGCGATTCAGGAAGATGTGCACTGGCTCGGCTTTGAATGGGAAGGCGAAGTGCGCCATGCCTCAGATTATTTTGATCAGTTGTATGCTTTCGCAGAAGAATTGATTCAAAAAGGCAAGGCTTATGTGGATGAACAGTCTGCCGATAAAATTGCTGAAAATCGTGGCAACTTCCAGACTCCAGGTAAAGAAAGCCCTTATCGTGACCGTCCGGTTGAAGAGAGTTTGGACAAATTTCATCGGATGAAAGCCGGCGAGTTTGCCGATGGGCAAATGGTGTTGCGTGCCAAAATTGATATGTCGCATCCGAACATGTTGATGCGTGATCCGGTCTTATACCGCATCAAGCGTTTCCATCATATTCGTACCGGTGACAAGTGGTGCATTTATCCAATGTACGACTTTACCCACTGTATTTCTGATGCGCTGGAAGGCATTACTCATTCTTTGTGTACGCTTGAATTTGAAGTGAATCGTCCGCTCTATGACTGGGTACTGGATAACATCACCATTGATTGTCATCCGCAACAGATTGAGTTTTCACGCCTGAACCTGGCTTACACCATCACTTCGAAGCGTAAGCTGACCCAGTTAGTTGAAGAAAAGCGCGTTGACGGCTGGGATGACCCGCGGATGCCTACCATTTCAGGTATGCGTCGTCGTGGCTATACGCCTGCATCAATCCGTAACTTCTGCGATGCCATTGGTATCAGCAAGGTCAACAGCGTTACCGACATGACGTTGCTGGAAGATAATGTGCGTGATGATCTGGATAAATCTACTGAGCGCCGTATGGCGGTGCTCGATCCGATCAAGGTCATTATTACCAACTATCCAGAAGATAAAGAAGAAATCCTGACCGGTAACAA
Source organism: Kangiella sp. (assembly GCA_048268505.1). Taxonomy (GTDB): domain Bacteria; phylum Pseudomonadota; class Gammaproteobacteria; order Enterobacterales; family Kangiellaceae; genus Kangiella. Next base: position 32,059 of record JBLWVK010000005.1, read on the forward strand.
CCATCCGAAGTTCGAAGAAATGGGTACTCGCGAGTTACCATTTAGCCGCGAAGTTTATATTGATCGTGCGGACTATCGCGAGTCGGCCAATAAAAAATATAAGCGTCTGGTTAAAGATGGCGAAGTTCGCCTGCGTAATGCTTATGTGATTAAAGCCAATGAAGCGATTCTGGATGAGAATGGCGAAGTTAAGGAACTGCACTGTACTTATGACCCGGATACTTTAGGCAAGAACCCGGAAGGTCGAAAAGTGCGTGGTGTGATTCACTGGGTTTCTGCTAAACATGGTAAGAAAGCGACAATTCGTTTGTATGATCGCCTGTTTAATGTGCCTAATCCTGGCGCGATGGATAACTTCCTCGAGGCGCTAAACCCAGACTCGCTGGAAGTGATTACAGCGATGGTTGAACCAAGCCTTGCTCAAGCAAAGCCGGAAGATCGTTTCCAGTTTGAGCGCGAAGGTTATTTCACGGCAGATCGTTATGAGTTTTCGGAAGATAATCTGGTCTTTAATCGCACGGTAACCTTGCGCGACTCCTGGTCGGATAAAGAAGCAAACTCTTAATTTAACTTACATAAAGCCCACAAAATAAAAAGGCCAATCTTTCGATTGGCCTTAACTCTTTTAGGGGGACTAGTTCTGAGGGTTCTGATATCTAAGAGCTAGGTCTAAAAGCTTGTCTAAAAAGTAACATTCCATGAACTAACAATGACAACTTATCTGTTAAGTTTGTCAGCCAGTATGCAAAAAAGTTCAAAATATTTGCCAAAAGATCCATGGAACTATCATAAATAACTGTTAATCTAATGATAACCGTTTGATTTCTACAGGAATTAGTGATGAAAACCTTATTTAAATGGAGTCTTAGACTGATTATTGCCGTGGTGGCGCTGTTTATTGTGGCGGCTGTGGCGTTAATGATTTTCTTCAATAGTGATCAGCTCAAAACAACCTTAACCAAGCAGGTTAAAGAAAAGACCGGTGCAGAACTGGTGATTGAACAGGATTTAAGCTTATCCTTCTTTCCGTGGTTGGCGATTGAAACCGGCGGCATTAGTTTATCCCAACCGCCATTATTCCCAGACCAGAATCCCGCGCTGACCATTGACGCGGTATCTGCCAGTATCAAGTTGATGCCTTTGTTCAGCGGTGATATTGAAGTTGGCGCCGTATCAGTGAGTGATGCCACTTTGAATATGACTAAGGGGCCACAGGGTAAATCGAATTTACAGGCTTTTACTGAAGCCTTGCAAAAAGCAGAATCAGAACCCACCGAGCAGGAAGCAAGTGCAGAAAGCAAAACAATGGAGCTCAGTCTGCAGAAGCTGGAACTCAACAATTTTACCGTCAATCAATTCGATGCCAGTAACAAGCTCAGTCAAAGCTTTACTTTAGAGCAGCTCATGATCGAGGACTTCCGTCCGGGAGAGTTCAGTCCAGTGACTGCCAGCGGCAAGATTGCCAGTGAAGCGAATAAGCCTGTTATGAAGTGGGCTGTGGCGGGTGATTTAAAGGTCAGTTCTGACTTTAAGCAAATTGATTTACAGAAAATGGAAGCCACTGTTGATAATGTTTCAAGCAGCGTTCAATCGGTTGGCTTAAAGGGACTATTGTCAGTTTCACAGGCAAATCAATTCACACAAATTGAGCATAAAGGCACCGTAACTTTTGATAACCAGTCCGCTCAGCTAACAGCATCTGCTGGCCTGGGTAAGGTAAACGACATTAAAGTCAGTGTTTCAGCAGATAGCTTGACCCTGGATCAGTTCATGGCAACCAGTGGTAAACAAGAGACCAAAGCTCAAGCGGAAGCTGATTTATCACCAGTGGCGGACTTTCTCAAGCAGTCTCGCATTCAGGGTGACCTGACGATTGGTAGCCTCAACCTGAAAAATACCCAGTTCACCCAGGTATCAGCAAAGCTCTATAACAAAGGAGCTACTTTGCACCTTGACCCTTTCAAGGCGCAGGCATTCCAGGGCAATCTGGCAACTACCGCCAGTGTAGACTTCGCCAGCAAGCCATTGGCACTGGCTATTCAGCCTGACTTAAACAATATCCAGATTGGAGATTTGCTAGCGGCATTCTTTGACTTTGAGCGGCTATCAGGACTCGGAGCACTGGATCTGGACATGAAAACCAAAGGTGCCGACGTTAAACAGATGTTGCAGAACCTCAATGGAACCGGCCATATCAGCCTGTCAGATGGCGCCCTGATGGGGATTGATATCGAGAAGCTGATTACTTCCGGTTTAAGTCTACAGAGCCTGAATAAAGAAAGTTACAGTGGTAAAACTGTATTTGCTGGCTTAAAAGGCGACCTGAAAGCTAACAATGGGGTGATTGACCTGTCCAATTTTGCCATTAACTCACCCGTCTTTGATCTGGTCGGCAAGGCCATGACCGATGCCAATAAAGAAAGTATCGGTGGTAGTTTCCAGCTGGTCTTGAAAGGCGCTCTGAAAGAGCAGGTCGAAGCTAAATATCCTAAATTAAAGGATAAGAAGCTACCTTTTGAACTGAAAGGGACCTGGGCTGAGCCGAAGGCCAATATTGATTATGAGGCAATTATCAAGGCAGAGTATCAGGAAAAAATTGATGAGAAAAAAGAAGAGCTGGAAGACAAAGTAAAAGATGAGCTGGAGGATAAGCTCGGTGACTTTCTGAAAAAGAAACGTTAGTAATCAATAGTGTCACTATCGTCACTTTATGCGCCCTCATTTGAGGGCGTTTTGTTAAATGGTTTAAAAGCAACTAAACCCTTTGCCAATGAAAGGCATCAAAAAGGTGTATTAACAAATAATGAGGGTTAACAATGAAAACATTAGTCTACACAGGTGCCATAGTCGCTTTATCGGTTTTTGGTGCAGCTGCTCAGGCAGAAGAAAGCAAAAGCTTTTCACAAACTTATGATTTCAGTGCTACCGGCTCTGTCTCGGTAGAAAATATCAACGGCAGCATTGATATCAGTGGTTGGGACAAAGATGAGATCGCGCTGGAGTATGTTATTACAGCGGACAACCAGAAAGATCTGGAGCGTATCGAAGTCATCATTGACCATAGCGAAAAAGATTTTGATGTCGAAGTCGATTTTAAAAGTAGAGGCATGTTTAGCTGGGGTGGTGGTTCCGGTGAAGTTGATTTTGTCTTGAAAGTACCCAATAAAGCCAAGCTAAATTCAATTGATTCAGTCAATGGCGCAATAACCATTAAGGATATGCGCAGTGATGTTCAGGCCGATGCAGTTAACGGAAAAATTACCATTGAAGGTTCATCCGGTGATGTATCTGCCGATACAGTCAACGGCAAAATCGTTATTCGTATGAACCGTTTAGGCTCCTCGCAAAGAGTGAGCGCTGATAGCGTAAATGGTGATATCACACTGTTCGCTCCTGCCGATGCTTCTTTCAAGTTGTCCTCAGAAACCCTAAATGGCGACCTGAGTAATGAATTCGGTATTGAAGTGGATGAAGGTGAGTATGTTGGGGCTGAAATGAACGGTACCTACAATGGTGGTGGCGCTAACTTGTCATTTGATACGGTTAATGGCGATATTGAGCTTCGTAAGAATTAATCGATAAGCTGGAAAGTGAAAGAGTTGAACACCCCTTAGTCATCGTTTGAGACTAGATTGGCGGATTTAATATTGAATCCGCCTTTTTTGTGGCTGTTGTTTATTGTTTAAAAAGAAGCACTGTATCGGCCGAAATGATTTTTAATCTTAAGTCCCACTGATCGGCTATCCATTGAAAGGTTTGATCCGAGTAGAAGCAGACATGGGTTGGGTCATTTTTGTAATGCCAGCGCGCAAAGGCATCTCTATCAATCCAGCGTTTGGTCATGACGCCGAGAATACCTCCGGGTTTGAGCATTTGTATAAGCAGCGGGATGGTTTCGGAGGGTTGATGTAGGTGCTCGAAGACTTCGGTACTGGTGATAAAGTCGTAGTTTCGCTCGAGCAGCGCTGAGCGATTGGCATAGAAGTGATCATAGTTCTCCATTGAAAAGCCGCGTTCAGACATCATTATAGATATGGTAGGGCCCGGCCCGCAGCCAAAATCAAGGCCCTTGGCCTGCCTTGGCAGAAATTCGGTCAATGGATCCAATAATCGACTGAGGAACTGTCGGTAGCCCTCATCATCCGGTGAGTTTTGATGGAGATCGTATTGAGACTTCTCCTCAGTGGCCGATAACAGCTGATGTTTGGGTACAAACACCAGGTCGCAAACCTGACACTGCAAGTAATCCCGCTGTTTGTCGGTATGAAAGTGCAAAGTTTGGTGGTTCAGGCAAAGAGGGCAAGTCATCGGCAATCTTTTACGTTAAAATAGCGCAAACACGAAAAGTATCATTTTAATGGCATTAGTTACATTACAACAAGTCGAAGTCAGTTATGGCGGTCCCGCCTTACTCAACAAAGTCGATTTCAGCATTGAACCCGGTGAACGGGTATGTCTTATTGGGCGCAATGGTGTGGGTAAATCAACGCTGCTCAAAGTTATCAACCGCGAGATTGTTCCGGATGATGGTGATATCCGTTTTGTACAGGGCATTAAAGTCGCAAAGCTCACCCAGGAAGTTCCATCAGGCACCAGCGGTAGCGTGTTTGATGTTGTGGCAGAAGGTCTGGGCGAAGCAGGGGCGCTGATTAAAGAATTTCACCATTTAACCCAATCCACCGACGATGCATCGATGCAGAAGTTGGCACGAGTGCAGGAAAAGATCGAAGAGATTAACGGCTGGGCGATGGATCAGAAAGTCGAGACGGTGATTAACCGATTAAGTCTTGATGCTGAGAAGTCTTTTGATGAATTGTCGGGTGGTATGAAAAGACGGGTCCTGTTGGCCAAAGCTCTGGTGGAACAGCCTGATATCTTATTGCTGGATGAGCCGACTAACCATTTGGATGTAGAGTCTATTGAATGGCTGGAAAATTTCCTCAAAGCCTACGAAGGCAGTTTGCTGTTTATTACCCATGACCGTCGCTTCCTTAAAAATCTGGCGACTCGAATTGTTGAAGTCGATCGTGGGCAATTAACCTCATGGCCGGGCGATTATGACAATTTTTTGCGTCGAAAAGCTGAGCAGTTAGCCGCTGAAGAAAAGCAAAATCAGGACTTTGATAAAAAGCTGGCTCAGGAAGAAGTGTGGATTCGTCAGGGCATTAAAGCGCGCCGGACTCGTAACGAAGGTCGTGTCAGAAGATTGGAGGCAGCCAGAAAAGAGCGCGCCGAACGCCGTAACTTGATTGGCAATGTGAAAATGCAGGCGCAGGATGTGGAAGCGTCTGGCAAAAAGGTTATCGAAGCCAAAAACATTCATCATGGCTACGAAGGACGAACTTTAGTCGAGGACTTTTCTACCCTGATTATGCGCGGCGATCGAATCGGTATTATAGGCCCGAACGGTGTCGGTAAAACGACCCTGATTAATATTTTGCTGGGTGAGTTAAAGCCAGATCGTGGTGAGGTGAAGCTAGGCACTAAACTGGAAATTGCCTACTTTGATCAGCATCGTGCTCAGTTGGATGAAAAGCAATCTGCGATGGACAATGTGTCGGGTGGCAAAGACTTGATGACTATTAATGGCCAGCCGCGTCATGTCATCAGCTACTTGCAGGACTTTTTGTTTACTCCTGAGCGCGCCCGCGCACCGATTACCGCATTGTCGGGTGGTGAGCGAAATCGACTGTTGCTGGCCAAAATATTAGCCAAGCCTTCGAACCTGTTAATTCTGGATGAGCCAACCAATGATCTGGATATCGAAACTTTAGAGCTGCTCGAAGAAATGCTGGATAACTATCCGGGTACTTTAATGTTGGTCTCACACGATCGTGATTTTTTGAATAATGTGGTGACCAGCACAATTGCCTTTGAGGGAAATGGTATTGTTAAAGAGTACGTGGGTGGTTATGACGACTGGCTACGACAAAAGCCTGCGGACAAAACAGCTTCGTCAGGTAATAAGCTGGCACAGGAAAAACAGAAAGATTCTGCTCAATCCGTAAAACCGGTTCAGAAGAATCAAAAGAAAACGAAGAAGTTAAGTTACAAAGATCAGCTTGAACTGGATAAGTTACCCGAAGTATTGGCTGAGCTTGAACAAAAAATTGAAGAGGTTCATGCTCAAATGAGCGAGCCTGAATTTTATCATCAGGATGGGGATAAGATTGCTCAGACCAAAGAAGAGTTAGAGCAGCTAGAAGCAGAGCTGGAGCAGAAGTTTGAGCGTTGGGAAACACTGGAAGCAATGAAGAACGGCATCTAAAGCTGTCGTTAAAAAGTAGTTACAAGTGAATTGAGGTGTTGTATGTCACAAGATGATTTTGAGCTTTTTAAAAAAGAGTTGTCCGATGTTCAGCGCCTGGTAAATGATCGTGTTAATTTGCACCAATCGAAAGAAGGGCCAAGCATAGCTCAGCAGGCGCGAAGAGAAGCAGCTCTGGGACGCAAGCCCAATGTGGACCCTAATTATTTAAGTACTGACTTTGTTGAGCCGGTTTTGCCGAACGATTGGCTCGAATATAAAAAAGATGGTGTTCAGGAAGGGGTTTATAAGAAGCTGCGACTGGGTAAGTATCCGATTGATGCACATATTGATTTACATCGTCGTAGTGTAAAGGAAGCACGCGATGATGTGTTCTATTTTATCAATGGCAGTTTGAAGCGTGGTAAACGGACGGTCTTGATAACCCATGGCAAAGGCGAGCGAAGTCATCCGCAGGCAGTACTTAAAAGCCATGTTAATCATTGGTTGAAACAGCACGAGTATGTTCTGGCTTTTCATTCGGCTCAGAAGCAGCATGGTGGACTGGGTTCAGTCTATGTTTTGCTTAAGAAAAATGATGAAGAAAAACAGATCAACCGGGAACTGTTTAATAAAGGATTTGGTAAGAAGCTGTAATAAAGCACAGGAGCCTAATTACAGTAAAATGAGGATAATAGGATGGATAAAGGTTCAAATAAGAAAGAGTTAATCGAGCTGGAAACTGAACAGGAAGAAGAGCAATCTAGTGCTAACAAGGATACCTGGGACAGAACCAGAGAGTTAATCTTATTGCAAGTCAAATTAGGTATAGACGCTATTCGTGATTTCGTCTTAATGCCAGTGGCACTTTTTTGTTATATTTTGGACTTCGGTGAGCGAGATAAAGACCAGCCAAGCTATTGGAATCGATTAATGGCCTGGGGCCGACGTAGCGACCACCATATCAACTTATTTAAACACCGTCGTTCATACAAAAAGGGTTATATGACGATAGACGATGCAGTAAATATTGTCGAAGAAACTATTCGCAAGGAAGTGAAAAATGGGGAATATTCTGAGCAGGTGGTGAACAAGGTTAAAGAGAGGTTTAACAACCGCGGCAACCACTAAAAGTCGTAATCCCAATAGAAGGATTTTGTATGTATGTTAACAAGAGACCAGCAGTGATTGGCTGCGTGGCCTTGTGGTTTAGCCAGCTTTCATTGGCAGCCAGTGACCAACCTTTTGCAGAGCAGGAACTCAAAGATCCTGATACTTTCGTCACCATCACCGTCGAAAATGATTTATTCGCCGGTAGGGATGGCGGTTACACTAATGGAATTGGCTACAGCTGGGGGCGCGGGCCTTACCAGACTATGGAAGAGACTAATAGCCCAGAATGGCTACAATCAATGGCACACGCTTTTGGTGTTCACGATGACCCTCAGCATTTCAATGCAGCGACCTATAGTATTTTTCAAGGCATACAAACTCCTGCTGATATTAATAACCCCGATTTTGAGTCCAATGATTTACCTTACGCCGGTATTCTCGGCTGGCGTGGCACTGTCCATTCCTGGACTGAATATAGAGCGGACCAGTTTAATCTGGTGTTGGGTATGGTTGGCCCTGCTTCATTAGCAGAGCAATCACAGAAAGTGGTGCATAAAATGACCGGTTCTGACGAGCCTATGGGCTGGGATTACCAGTTACATAATGAGCCTGTTTTTGCCCTACAGGCGCGACGCAGCTGGCGTCATGAAATCAGCAATGGCGATGGTCATGGGGTTGATTTTATCGGCATTCTGGAAGCAAGTGGCGGTAACTATACCTCTTATGTCGCAGGAACTTATATGGTGCGCTGGGGATTAAATCTAGCTCGAACGCATGCCTCTATCAGCGTGTTACCTGGGCGCGGCATTAATCCTTTGGCTGGCACCAACTCTGAAGAGTATTACGTCTTTTTCGGTGTTCAGCCGCGCTATGTCTTCAATGATATTTTTGTCGACGGCAATACCTTCCGAGATAGCCCATCGGTTACCATCAAAAACGAAAGACTGATCTATTCAACCGGTTTTGTCTGGAACTGGAAAGACTGGGGGCTATTGTTTTCGATAGCCGAAACCACCAGCACCTTTGAGGAACGAAAGGGCAACGCTCGGTTTGGGTCTTTGAGTATTAGTTATCGACTTTAAGTATCAATTAAAAAGGACTCTGTTGAGTCCTTTTAGTCTTCATGCGGTGATGGATAGTCAATGTTGATTATCCAGAATAACTTTTCACCATCTGGCAGTCTTAGTTTCACTTCATCATCAATCTGTTTTTTCAGCAGCGCGCGCGCCATCGGTGAGTCGATGCTTATGTAGTGTGGCTTGTGGTCAAATTCGTCGGAGCCCACCAGGCGATAAATTATTTCCTGACCATTCTCATCTTCTAGAGTCACTAGTGCGCCAAAGAAGACTTTATCTTTCTCTTGTGGGGTGTGTTCTATCACTCTGAGTTCGGCTGTACGTTTTTGCAGGTAACGAACACGGCGATCAATTTCACGCAGTTGTTTCTTGCGGTAAATGTATTCAGCGTTTTCGCTGCGATCTCCCTCTGCGGCGGCGGCATTGATGGCGCGGGTAACTTCAGGGCGCAGGGTTTTCCATAAATAGGCAAGTTCATTGCGCAGGCGCACCGCACCGGCGGCGGTGATTAAATTGGATCTTTGCATGGTCAGTGTTAGTTAGGTTGATCGTCTTCTTTGCTTTCAGTGCCGTCGTTTAATTGCTGGTCAAGATTATCCACGCGCTTTTGCATTTCTTCTTCAACTTGCCTTGCTTTATCAAGCTGTTGATTTTTATAGTCCGACAGTAGCTTGTCTGATTCTTTCTCTTCGTTTGAGCAGGCGCTTAAAGCGACGACGATCAATAGTATTGAAAAGTATTTGTACATAGTAGAACTCCTATGAATCCAATTGTTCCTCATGATAGCGCAGTTGCAGCTAACAAGTCTTGAGCCTTTGCCCAATGTCCTCAGATTAGGGAATTTAGTATCTGTCTATTATAATTCTCTGATATACCTATTTTCCGAGATACTTATGGCTGCTGCGAATTTTAACCAACAGATTATGGCACCGCTGAGCTGGGGGCGAGGGGTTGCTTTATTATTGCAGGCGCTATACCTGTTCTGGCTTCAGCAGTTGCCGTCACCGGTTATCTGGGTCATTTTGTCTTCTCAGGCCATGATATTGCTCCATACACTGGTGGCCAGCCGCGGCTCAGTCAGCGAGCAGGGTATTTTTATTGCCTTGCTATTTGACGCGTTATTGTTAATTGCTTATGTCTATCTCACTGGGGGAATTGCAAACCCTCTGGTCTCGCTGTTGCTGCTGCCTGTAGCAACCGCTTCTTTGATGCTCAGGCCACGCTACGCATTAAGCTTGCTGGTGGTTTCCATAGCCGGTTATAGCCTGTTACTCAGTCAGGTTTCGGAACATCAGGCCCATCATAGTTTTAATTCACATCTGATCGGGATGTGGCTGGTGTTTATTGCCAGCGCCATATTGCTTTATTACCTGGTGGTTCGGCTAGTGGCCGCCACTCGCGCACAACAGCTAGAGTTGGAGCAGCAGAAGCAACGTCAGTTGCGCGATGACTATTTGCTGGCATTGGGGGTTTCGGCTGCTGATGCAGCGCATCAGTTAAATACTCCTTTATCCAGTATGGCAGTGATGCTTGATGACATGCCCGAATCGGATGATAAGACGTTAATGGAGCAGCAGATCAGTCGCTGCCAGAAGATTACGCAGAATATTCAGCAACAGTTTGAACAATTAAAGCAGCGTCAGTACCAAACGCTTTCGGTGGGCGACCTGTTAAGTCAGGTCACTTCCAGCTTTCGGCTACTTCACCCGGAAGTCAGGCTGGAACTGGATACTCAAGCTGACTGCGATAGCAACCAGTATCAGTTAAACAGCCACCTAGGCTTTATCAGTGCCTTGCTAAATATCATGGATAACGCGGCCAAGGCTTCGCAGCTGAATCAACAGTCACGTATCAGCTTGTCTTGTGAGATTAACAGGAATGAGAGTCAGCAGTCATACCTCATTCTGCGAATTTTTGATTTTGGCGATGGGCTCGCCGGGCAGCAGTTAGAGAACTATGGTTATGTGCCTAACCTTAACTCACAGCAGGGGATGGGTACCGGCAGCCTGATCTCCAGCGCCAGCATTGAATTGATGGATGGCACCATTGAGATAGCTAATCATGCCAAAGGCGCTGTGGTAACGGTAAGCTTACCTATTCAGTGGCAAGCATCAGCGGAAAACGGGTATTAGATTATGACTACTCATCTGCTATTGATTGAGGATGATGCGGTGTTCGCTCAGGTGTTGCAAAACTCGCTACAAAAGCGCGGTATCAACTGCATGCATGTCAGTACCCTTGAGCAAGCATCAGCAGCGGAACTGCCAGAAGATTTCGATTCCATAGTGCTCGATTTGTATCTGGACGGTGAGTCGGGACTAAGCATCTTACCGCAACTGAGGCAACGCTATCCCAAAGCCAGTATTCTGGTGCTGACCGGTTATGCCAGCATAGCAACCACGGTACAGGCGATGAAGCTGGGTGCCGATAATTACCTGCCTAAACCTGCCAATGCCACCCAGATACTGAATGCCCTGACTCAAGAGTCAATTGAATTAACCGAACCCAGCCAGCAGAAGAGTGCGGAGCAACCGGAAGCAGAGAGTCATGCTGAAGCGCAGCAGGATATTCTGTCGGTTGAACGTCTGCAGTGGGAGCATATCCAGACTGTATTGGCTCAGCATCAGGGTAACATTTCAGCCACTGCAAGGGCATTAGGCATGCACCGCAGAACCTTACAGAGGAAATTGTTAAAAAAACCCAAAAACAAATAGTAACGATGTTGATAATCGTTCTCATTTAGATCTATAATGCGCGCGTTGTTCACTTACAAACACATTACAGGGTATAACAATGCAACCTCGATTTACTTTCAACGCGCTTGCCGTTGCCATGACGATGGCATTTTCTGCTCCTCACATCGCTTCAGCCGATGACCTGAAAAAAGGCGATCAAGTCGAAACTATAAAAATTATTGGCGACAGCCAGGCTGCACAAAAAGTGCCGGGTTCTGCGCACGTGGTTTCGGAAACCGAACTGGAAGAATTCAAATATACTGATGTTAACCGTGCCTTACAGCAGGTTCCAGGTGTTTACATCCAGCTTGAAGATGGTTTGGGTTTGCGGCCTAATATTGGTATTCGTGGCACCGGAACGGGCCGTTCTGGTCGCGTGACCTTGATGGAAGATGGTGTCTTAATCGCGCCAGCACCTTATTCAGCCTCATCAGCTTATTATTTCCCAACCTTTGACCGCATTACCGGCATCGAAGTATTGAAAGGCCCAGCGGCTATTAAACACGGTCCTTTCACCGTTGGTGGTGCAGTCAATCTGATTTCGCGTCAAATTCCAGTTGATGCTGAAGGTCAGTTAAAGTTAGAAGTTGGCGAGAATAATGAGCGCCGTGGCTATGTCTATTATGGCGACAGTAGCGATAACTTTGGTTACTTGCTTGAAGCTAATAAACACGTGACTGATGGCTTTAAAACGATTGACCGCCACGGTGATGAAACTGGCTTCGACAAAGATGACTATGTTGCCAAGTTCCGTTTTAACTCAGATTACTCAGCAGATGTTTATCAGCAATTGGACATCAAAATTCAGCATTCAACCGAAGATTCCGATCAGTCGTATCTTGGTTTGACCGATGCTGATTTTGCCGCTAATCCTTATCGCATGTATGGCGTTTCAGCGCTGGATAATTTTGACGGCGAGCACGATCAATATGTATTGAGCTACTACGCGGACTTAACGGATAGTTTTGACTTGCGTGTTACAGCGTATCGCAATGAAACGGCACGCAACTGGTATAAAACTGGTGCCTTCATTATGGATGACCCGCTAAATCCAGGCACTTCGACTCGTTACAGCTGGTCAAATATTATCAATGAAATCAACATCGGTGGTGCTAACGCAGCTTACTTCCAGTCTATTCTGGATGGTGCTGATGCACCTAATGACCGTATTGAAATCACTGACAACAATCGTAATTACTTGAGTGAAGGCATTCAGGCAAGTTTCGAGTGGGATTTTACAGTCGGTGAAGCACAGCATGATTTGCAGTTAGGCTTGCGTGTTCATGAAGATGAAGAAGATCGCTTTCAACGTAACAGCTATTTCATTCAGCAGGGCGGTACTTTGGTATTTGATCAGGCAGATGCCTGGGGAACCGCTGGTAACCGTATTTCTTCAGCAGAAGCAAACTCTTACTACCTGGTAGACACCATTACATATGGCGACTGGATATTCACGCCAGGTGTTCGCTACGAAGATGTGGATTTAAAGCGCGAAGACTGGGCTAATGCAACCGACCGCAGTGCTGCACCAAGCGTGCGTACGAACAGTGCCTCAGAAGTTCTACCTGGCTTTGGTGCCTTGTGGTTACTTAATGATAACACCAGCTTACTATTTGGTGTGAACAAAGGCTTTGCTCCTCCAGGAAACAGCCCAACGGATAAACCAGAGGAAAGCTGGAACTATGAAATGGGCGTGCGCTTTGCGGGTGAAAGCTACAACAGCGAATTAATCGCTTTCTATAGTGATTATGACAACCTGTTGGGCGAGTGTACTCTGTCAAACAGCGGCTGTAGCATTGATGAAATCGGTGATCGCTTTAACGGTGGTGCTGCCGAAGTTAAAGGTATTGAACTTCGTGTTGTCGGTGAGTTTGCAGAAAACTGGTTGGGTAGCTTCAGCTACACCTACACTGACACAGAATTTGCTTCAACCTTTGACAGTAATGTCTGGGGCCCGGTAGAAACTGGTCAGCCTATTCCATACATCCCTGAAAATCAGATGCAACTATCTGTAGGCTATGACAATTCAGAGTGGAATCTTTTCACTAACCTGAACTATGTTGATGGTACTTGTACTAAACCAGCCTGTGGCGTCTTTCAGCAAACTGAAGACCGCTTCATCGTTGATTTAGCATCCGAGTTTGATATCAACGACAGCACCAGCATCTACGCAACGATTGATAACGTATTAGATGATGACTCGATTGTTGCACGTGAACCTTATGGTGCACGTCCCGATAAACCAAGATCAGCGCGAGTTGGTGTGAAGTTTAACTTCTAGGCGCTTACTGTCTTAGTCATTGGAAGTTAATGATAATAATAACGATGTTAGTCTCTCCCTAGGCTCGTTGACTTGAGAGTGGTCACATTGAGCCAATATGATACAGGCCCGCTTCGGCGGGCTTTTTTTATGTCCAGAGTTTTATGTCCAGCTATTTAAGTTCTGCTTTTTTAAGTAGGAATAAACTGGGTTATGATAGTCGGGTGATGATAACTTTTAATGGCATCTATAATGGCACTATCAAAACCGCAACAGCGTAAACCTATTCATTACCGACATATTCAGTGTAATGGCTATCTCAGAGAAGATGGTCTGTGGGATATTGAGGCGCACCTGACTGATGATAAGGGTTATCCTTTTCCGACCTTGCAACGAGGCGTGTTACAACCTGGTGAACTGGTTCATGAACTGTGGCTTCGATTGACGCTGGATAATCACCTGGTGATTCAGGATGTTGAAGCTTCAATGCCGATTACACCGTTTCGGATTTGTTCGCAGATAGAGACTAATTATAAACGCTTGGTTGGTTTGCAAATTGGCCGTGGCTGGACGCAGAAGGCAAAAGACTTGGTGGGTGGTGTAGAAGGCTGCTCGCACCTGTTAGAATTATTGAGACCGATGGCAACAACAGCCATTCAGACCATTTACCCTTACTTGAATTTTTCTGAGGATGGTCGTTTTCCGATTAGTGATAATGTGTTGAATTCTTGCCATAGCTTTTCAGATAGCAATGAAATTATTAAAGAGTTCTGGCCAGAGAAATATCGTGGGCAACAGTTAAAGATTAATGAGGTAGATGATGAGTAGTATCGACTGGGTTACCAAGTACATCGAAATTTTTGACCGGATTGAAGAGCACATGGTTGAACTTGAGCTATGGGCAGAGTCGCATCCAGGTCATCACAAACTGCAAAGTAGCATGCCTTTCTGTGTCGATACCTTGCAACTGGAAGAATGGATTCAGTTTGTGTTTCTGCCAAAAATGCGTGAGTATGTAGAGGAAGAGCGCTTGCCTCCTGGTCCCGCACAGATTACTCCTATGGCGGAAGAAGTCTATAAAGATCAGCCGGAGCTCAGATCGCTAATTGAGCTGCTCAGAAAGTTTGATGAAATTTCGCATTTAAGCCATCTGCACTAGATAGTAGGTGAATCATGATCAACGATAAAAAGATTGCTCATTTTAAAAGTGAGCTGTTACAGATCGAAAAGGAGCTGGTCGAGGCTTTGGGTTTGGCGGAAGAGGTCAATGAAAAGGTTGAGCTGGATCAGGCGCGTTTTGGTCGTGTTTCGCGTGGCACAGCCTTGATGGATCAGGCCATGTCAGAAGCCGGTGTTGAGCGTGATAAACAGCGACTGGTTGCGGTAAGAAAAGCACTTAAGCGAATTGAAGATGAACAATATGGTTTCTGTCTTGAATGTGATGAGCCAATCAGTGAGAAGCGACTGGACGTCGCGCCCGAAACTGAACTTTGCCTCGACTGCCAGGCTTATAAGGAAGAGCGTTTACGTCATCAGGAATAATGATAATATCAGCGGAAAAACTCCTCGGCTGAAATATCGCTATCACCATCAGCATGTGGCGACCAGAAACTGTCAACGGTAATCTTTCCTTTTATAAATTGCACTCCTTCCTTTGTAAGCCGGTTTAACTGTTCTGTGTAATAAGGGCTGTCTGAATCGAAAGCAATACGCCCATCTGAACCAATCACGCGAAACCAAGGTAGCTGTAAATCATTATGTGCCTGGCCAAGCGCTTTGCTGACATGGCGTGCGTGACGTGGAAAGCCTGCCAGCTTGGCAATACGTCCGTAGCTGCTGACTTTTCCCTGAGGAATCTGCTTAACCCAATAATATACTTGCTGACGAAAATGCTGCATCCGATCCTCGCTGGCGGAAGATGTCGTCGGTTGATGTCTGTTACCGGAATTATCAGTCATATCAATACCTTGATCTGTATCAGAGCTTGAATTCAATAGCACAAAAGTGGTTTGATTATATCCACTTTGAGGAATATAGTGGAAATTATCAGACCCTGATGTCAAAACATCAAGAAGAGGAGGTGGCAATGGTAACGCTGATGGAATTAATTTTTGGCAACGAAAAGATGCCAATGGATCAAAGACCATTGCAGGAAATTGGGATTCAACTAAGCTTACATCAAGACCAGTTGCATAGAGTTATGGAGCTGTATCTAAACGCATTGCAAAAAGGTTTGAAAGACAATGTCAGTTATGGCGGCCTGGATGCTTTAATGGATGCGCTAGCTCGTAACGAGAGCGAAGAATTTTTAAAATATCCTCACCAGATTATAGAGTCAAAAGCGATTGATAACGGCAACTATATTCTTGGACATGTTCTAAAGGAAAAGGACGTAAGCCGCGATCTGGCAACCGATGTTTCTCGCCGCACTGGCATAGAACAGGATACACTTGAAATTCTCCTGCCAATTACCGCAACTTTAATGATGGGCCGACTCGGTTTATATCTCGACGAAGTAGAAGATAAGAAAAAGCGTGAAACCTTGCTGGATATTTTGCAGATTGAAGAGGGCACCAATTTACGCGAAATGATTCTGCAAAAGCAAAAAGAGCTTTATGGAAAAGGGGGCTAACTTTCAAGTTACCTGCTCCTTATTCCCATCTTTAGGAAATTATCTAACTGCTTGTCTTATAGAGTATTTGAGCACAAAATCATCATTCTTCGGCTCTTATCAATCCTCTGCTGTTTCAAGAACGGAACAGTCCAAATTTATTCAACTGTCTGATTTTTAATAGCTTTGACGTTGCGAGCAATATGCTGTGCCATATCTGAAACAGAAGTAACTGATAGCTTGCTGTAAACCTTTCACCACAACTTATCTTTTTCCTGAGTTATTAAGTAGTTAGCCTTCTTGGCACGATCCTTGCTTGTATTACTAGTGTCTGACCTGGAATCGACACAGTCGACTACTGGAAGGTCGGTATTCATAGGATCAAAAAGGAGGATTTACTATGAACATTAAACGATGGACGCTTGCCTGTTCGATGGCGTTATTTACCGCAGCCGGTGCTTATGCATTGGACCCCGCGGATAGCGTTGAATTAGACGGTAATGCGATCAAAAACACAGCTCTGGATGATTGGCAAAATATAAATTTAGGCGTAAGTTCAGCCGCAGTGGCTACTGGTGTGGTTAGTGATTTACCACCGGCAACCATATTCTGGAAAGGTGGCTCGAAGGATACTGAAGACGTCACTCAGTGGTGGTATAAAGATGGTTCTGTTCCGGATAAAGATGATTTAAGAAATGGTTATGCAGCTGCTTATTTTCTTCCCAAAATGGGTGGCGGTAATGACCTGGTCTTCTATTTCGGTGCGGAGCGTTACGCAAATAATGGTGATGCAATTATGGGCTTCTGGTTTTTCCAGGATCAGGTAGGCCCTGATGGCAATAACCGTTTCACCGGAGAGCACAAAGAGAATGATTTATTTATTGTGATGGAATACCCACAGGGCTCTAATGCTCAGCCATTTGTACAAGTCATGCGCTGGGTCAATAGTGGAGGCGACGTCGATGATAATTTACAACTGTTATATTCTTCAGGCGACGCAGGTTCCAAATGTAATACGGCTACGGATGCTGGTGTAGCCTGTGCGATTACCAATGACAACCAAGAGTTGGCGGGAGTGGCGAACGGTTTGTGGCCTTATGAGAACAAATCGGGAATCCCTGATGCTTATCCTCATGAATCTCTTTTTGAAGGACGCTTGAACGTCACTCAGGCTCTGCTAAACGCGGGGGTAAGTGAAGTACCTTGCTTTAGTAGTTTTCTGATCGAAACTCGTTCTTCTCGTTCTGAGACTGCACAGTTGAAAGACTTCCTCGGAGGTCAGTTCCCATTGTGTAGTATTGAGGTGGCGAAAACTTGTAGCGCTTCTGCCTTAACCGCCGACAACAAGTTCACCATTGACTACACCATTAGCCTGACCAATACAGGCGTTGGTAGTATTGGTGCTGGTGAAGTCATCACTATTGATGACCAGCCAAGTGACGGCGCGGCATTCCAATTAACTCCTGCAGTTAGCAGCTTAACCGGTGGTGCTGATGGTTGGGCACCAAATGAAGTACTGCAAGTTTCAGGACAATATGTCTCTGATGTTAACGGTGGCATGAATACCGTTGACGCTTCAGTAACTTTCGGCAGTTCGAGTATTACTGCAGATCAATACACTATAGGTTGTGATTCGCTATCACTCTCTCCTGCGATCTCAATCGTCAAACAGTGTGATCTGTCATTAACTCAAACTGGAAATCTGGTAGCTGTCCAAAAAGACTATTCAGTTGATGTTTGTAACACCGGTGATACACCACTTGATGTGTTATTAACTGATAATAAGGATTTAGCTTTGAATGAAAGCTTCTCGCTCGATTTCCCTAAAACCTGTCTGATTGATGTTGATTGTGGTGCAGGATATACCTGTAATGCTGGTGGCTTCTGTGAAGATGGAGACGGTTTCCTTGAAGGTAACTTCGGTGGTAACGTCTGTGAAACCCGAACAGGAACTTACCTACCATCAGAACTACCTGTCGGTAGTGATGGTAACCTGACAAACCAGGCTTCGGTTTCTGCAACATCACCTGTTGCGGCCCCTGGTGATATCGGCTCTGCATCGAATCCGATTCAGGATTCTGATTCAGCAACCTGTGACTTGTGCCCTCTACCTCAACCAGAGGAGTAGGATTCCAGGCGCAGCACAACGGGGGCTTCGGCCCCCGTTTCTTTGCTACATTCCTTGCTATAAAGGTTAGCTTTATTTATTTCTACCACCACCTTTATTTCCGCCTTTACCCCCTCCAGTTGTGGAGTCCGAATTGTCACCAGTTCCGCTATCAAGACTGATCTGAACCATTGCCGTTGCAGTGAGCTGTCCATCATTGATGGTGTAGCTGAAACTATCGCTGTCCTTAAAAGGCTTGCCTGGAATATAGGTCAGGCTGTTATCAGAATTTAAAATAACATCGCCTTTTGAACCTTGCTCAACTCCAATGATGGTAATCTTATCGCCATCAGGATCATAATCATTATTCAACGGAGAAAAGGTCATGCTGGTTTTACTTGGCAACAGCACATTGTCATTGTTGGCAACCGGAGCGGTATTGCTGATCACGGTTTGCTCTTCCACAGTAACAAAAGCAGCATGTTGATCGCTTTGTGCTGTCTGCCCGTGCGAGACTTGACTGCTTATTGCATATTCACCAGCAGGCGCATTGCTATCAATCGCAAGTGATAATCTGACTTCCAGACTCGTACCCGGTGCAAGAATGATACTCGCATAATTAAAGTTACCATTGATATAACTATCCATGCTTGAAGATAGATTAAAATTCGAAGAGCTACACTCAGAACTATCCTGATTGGTGACTTTATAGACCAGCTCAAGGTTACTGCCTGCGCTGGTTGCTATGGACGGGCTGCTTAGTGGCTCAATGGTTGGAGCTTGATTCTGACACACTGCCGGAGCTTTACCGTAATTGACTTCAATAACTGCACTGCCTGCATCGCTTGCCATTAGACTGATACTGACATCATTGGCAGAGTCATGAAACGTCTGGCCCGGTTGTAAGCTGATATCAGTCCAGCTTAATGTTTCTGGTGTAGTATCTAAAAGGTAACTATCGTTAGGAGCATTGTCAGTTCCTTCACGCAAACGAACGCCGGTTAAAAATTGCGGGTAACTGTCTGCAAGATGCGCATCAAAACCAATAGCCTGACGATACTCCAGGTAATACCATTCGTTCTGACCACTGGCTTTTGTCTGTTTGAAAATTTTAGCCGCCTTGGTGTTGGAGTCATTGCTTTCCAATGGAGATAGTACCACCTGGCCATTTTGGGTCAGGGTTTCAACTTTGTTGGTTATCCAGCCCAGCTGCTCTTTTTGGAAAGCATTAAAGTGATTGGTTTCGCGAGCGTTACCCATGCCACTGATGTAGTCGCCATAATCTCCGACGGCGCAACCTGAGTCAGCTGTCACCTGGCTTCCGCAATCTTTACTGTGAGCATGATAAAGACCAAGGTTGTGGCCCAGCTCATGGTGAATGACATCGGACTCAAAACGTTTAATCCATGACAAAGAACCCTGCACATTGGCTTTACCCGACCAGGTACAGTTTGGGTGTGTTGGAATCAAGTACATCACATGAGCATAATTCGCTGGCTCATAGCCACGCTGACGAATGACTGCATCGGCAGCGTTACTGATGGCGTAGGTATCGCAGCTGCTGACATCGACATCGACAGTGATGGGGGCCAGCGCCTGGCCGGTTAGTCCGAACTGTTGATAGGAACTTTCCAGAAAATACTGATGCGCCGTGTTGAACAGGGCATCGTGTAGTTGATCAGAAGTAAAACGCACAATGGGATTAATGGCGAAATTCACTTCTGCAACTAATAGCTGATGAGTACCAATAGCCTGCTGCGACCCAGTGGTTGCGTTAATGGATGAAGTGGTTGACTCATCAAGCAATAAACTGATCGAGTCAGCAGATGCAGCTAATTTTCCTTTATCATTCAGCTGGCCGTGGATTCTGACTTTTTGATTGGAGGCTAACCAATGTGGAACTTTATCAAATACCACTTCGGTAGCTTTTCCCTGACTGTTGACCAGTCGATAAGACAGTTCACTTCGCTTATTCACGAAGTCATCTTCAATGTTGATTGTAATGGTTCCTTCCACGACATTATCCTTTGCATAGCTCCCTGCACAAAATAAAGACACAAAGATGCCTGCAGACGCTAAAGCGCCTTTTAAAAGATAACTCATGATTGACCTCTTAAGGTAGTTGGAAAGGATGATTCACGGAGCCAATCATAGGAAAGTCAATTGTAAAAATAAATGACAGAATCGAACAATTGATTGAATTTTGCACAAAATGAGAGCTGGCCTGAGTGAGGCTTGTGATGGTTAAGGCGTTTTTCCCAATTTTATTACATAGGGATGTTGTGTTTATTTAACAGCCGATAGAGACTGGTTCTTGAGATACCTAGATTTTTAGCAGCTAAGGTGTGATTGTAGCCGGATTTTTCAATAGACAGAATCAATGTTTCTTTCTCCGCTTTGTCTTTTGCTTCTTTCAAACTGATAATGTTCTGATTATTACTGAAAGACAAGTCCATGTGCTTCTCGGTAATTAAATTTCCTTCAGAAAGAATGACCGCACGGCGGATACGATTCATCAGCTCGCGGACATTACCGGGCCAACGGTATTGATTCATGGCATTTAAACAGCGCTGGGTAAAAGTTTTGTGCATATGACCTTCACAGAATTGGCTTAAAAAATGATTGGCAAGCTCTGGGATGTCTTCACGGCGATGGCGAAGAGCAGGCATATGCAGAGTAAGCACATTGATACGATGAAATAAATCCTCACGGAACAGGCCTTCTTCTACAGCTTTCTCAAGATTCACATTGGTTGCTACGATAATCCGACAGTCGACGGTAATGCTTTTGACGCTACCTAATCGTTCGATTTGATTGAGTTCCAGAAATCGCAATAAATTGACCTGAAGGTTAAGCGGCAAATCACCAATTTCATCAAGAAACACAGTGCCACCATCAGCAGCTTCAATACGACCTATTTTTTTGCTGTCAGCGTTGGTAAAAGCACCTTTCTCATGACCAAATAATTCTGAGTAAAATAATGTCTCGGGAATGGCTGCACAGTTAATGGCAATAAAAGGACCTTGTTTGCGACGAGATTTCTGGTGAATCTTACGCGCAGCAAGTTCCTTTCCTGTGCCGCTTTCACCGGTTATTAAAACAGTGGCGTCCTCCATAGCTATTTTATTTATAGTTCGCTTAACAAGAAGAGTCGCCTGAGAGCGACCGATAATGTCGTCGCTTCCCTGAGGAACCTGTAGCTGATTGAGTTGTTTGTTCTGCAATTCCGCCATGCCGAAAGCGTGACCAACCGTTGCCAGAAAATAATCATAACGAAGTGGCTCACGATGGTAGTCATAAAACAGATGTGAGAACAAAAAGTTGGGGTGATCTTCCAGCCAGTTTTCATGAGGGATAATAGCTATCCACTTGGTTGCCATGTTCAGAGAAGCCAGTTCTTCGTATTCGGTAATAGCGGGCTCCGGCTCTGCCGATAAAAAAATGACAACAACTTCAAATAGATGATGCTGGAACAGTTTTTTAAACTGACTTTTTTCTTGAGTAAAAAAGATTTGCCAGCCATTATCTTTCAACAGTTCGCTGAGTTCGTTCGCTGAGTCGCCTTTCCCAAAGATTAGGAGCGAGCGACTATGGTTAGGAGAGTGGTCGAGCATTCCTTGCCTCCCAATCTAAATCAAGAAACTAATAAAAGCCTGATTGAATTTATAACAATAGGCTTCACCGTTATGAGGCTACTATTATACCAAATAACAATTTTGCAAGCCTAGAATTTGTTGGATAAACGTAATGAAAATCCATTTTAATTAAACACAAAAAGTGTCAGTTTGTTTTACTTTGATGACGAGAAAAGTTGAGATACTTTACAGTGATCCAGCGCTATTGATATCCAATGATCTGTTGCTTAAAGTGACAAAAGGCTTCTATCAAATAAGAAGCCTTTCGGATAGGTTGGTTTGACTGAAAATTTTAGAACTTAGAGCATCCGTTTTAAAACATCAGTGTCAGATCCTTTATCAAACCAGCGATGTTTAATTGTTCCTGCTAAGTGTAAAATAATCAGTAATAAAAGGAAGTAAGCGAAGATTTCATGTAGCTCATGCATCAGATGAGCGGTATCCTCATTATCAGGTACCAAGCCCGGAATTGGGATACCAAACCATTCAACATCAAAGCCCTGGTAGTCTGATGATAGATAGCCAACAACTGGAATTGCTACCATTAATACATAGAACAGGAAGTGAGTAATCTTTGTCAGCCATTTTTCCCAGGTCGCCAGACCAGCAGGTAAGGGCGGAGTCTTCGAGAATAATCTTACAAAGATTCTTATAATAACTAGTCCGAGTACCGTGACACCAAATGATTTGTGGAGTTCTAAAAGTTCGTATTTGAGTTCGCTTTCCATCGGTAATTCAGCCATATACCAGCCAACAGCTATCATCACCAGCAGCATCAGTCCGATCAGCCAGTGCAGTATCCGCATTGTCAGTGAGTATTTTTCTTGCATAACGTTTTCCCCATTTGGTTATGAAGCATCAATATAAAATGCTTCATGGGAAAATAGCAAGTGCAGAAGAAGGGAAGGTTATTGTGAGTTAATCAGGCTGGGTTGATTATTGAAATCGAAAACCCAGCCAAAATTTGAGGCTATTTTTTATAGGCTATTGGTTGTCCCATAACTGTTGGCGCATAGGCCTTCATGTTTTTATGCCATTCAAGCGTATCTTTTGGGAATAGCAGTACGATGGTAGAACCTAGTTTAAAGCGCCCCATTTCTTCGCCTTTCTTTAATGTGACTTCGCCTTTTTCATAATCCCAGCTACGCACTTCTTTGCGAGTGGGTGGGGTAACCGTGCCATGCCAGGCAGTTTCGACGCTACCGACAATCGTTGCACCAACCAGCACCATCGCCATTGGACCAAGTTCAGTTTCAAACATGGCGACCACGCGTTCATTACGAGCAAATAGATTGGGAACCTTGCGTGCGGTTAAAGGATTAACACTGAATAATTTGCCCGGAACATGAATCATTTTGGTCAGCTCGCCATCAATTGGCATGTGCAGGCGGTGATAATCTTTTGGAGCAAGATAGACAGTTGCGAATTCCCCATCCTGAAATGGTTTTGCTAATTCAGCGTCGCCACCCAGCAAAGTTTTTGCTGAATAGGTGTGGCCTTTAGCCTGAAAGATATAACCATTATCAATGCTGCCCAACTGGCTGATAGCGCCATCGGCTGGATGAACAATCGATTTTTCATCTGAGTCGATGGGTCTGACATCGGCCTTTAATGAGCGGGTGAAAAAGTCATTGAAGGTTTTATAGTCTTCTGGCTTTTCACGCTCGGCAATACTCATATCGATGCCGTATTTTTTAATAAACCACTTGATGAAGGCATTTTTTATTTTGACGTTTTCGCTTTCGGCAATTTTTCCCATCAGCAGTGAGATGCCGTGTTGGGGAATCAGATATTGCGATAATACTTTTAATGTGTCGGACATGGGTTTTAAGTAATCCAATGATAATTGGGCATATTGTAGCCTAAATAAAAGGCTCAGACTATTGGCGAATCAATGAGGGGCCAGCGTTAAGTGATGCCGTAGGTCGGAAAAGCGAAGCGTCTTCCGACACTCATTATAATGTTGGAAGACGCTTTGCTTTTCCAACCTACAATTCTATGGCAGGAGCCTCAGATATAAGGCTGATCAAAGTGCTGGATCAGATGCTGGTAATTCTTCAGACGGCTGGCGGCAATGGTACCTTCTTTAGCGGCGGCCAGTACGGCACAACCTGGTTCATTAAGATGTTTGCAGTCGCGGAATTTGCATTGCTCGCCGATCTGAGAGATTTCAATAAAGCCCTGCTTGATGTCGTCATCTTCCAGGTGCCATAAACCAAACTCGCGAACACCCGGTGAGTCGACCAGGTAGGTGTCGGTATTGAGTCTGTAAAGTCTTGAGGCGGTAGTGGTATGAGTGCCAAGGCCAGAGGTTTCGGAAACTTCACCGGTGGCGATTTGCATGTCAGGAAACAGATAGCCAATCAGAGTTGATTTTCCGACGCCTGACTGGCCAGCCAGCAACAGCTGCTTACCTGTTAAGTCATTGACCAGCTCATTAACACCTTCACCAGTTTTGGAGCTGATGTAGTAAACCGGATAGCCTAAATCCTGATACAGTTTTAAGCGATTTTTGATCGCGTCTTTTTGGCTTTCTTCAACCGTGTCCCACTTGTTCATGATAATCCAGACTGGCAACTCGCTGGACTGAGCTGCCACCAGGTAACGATCCAATAACACCTCTGAGAAGGCTGGCTCTGGCGCCAGTAAAAGTGCTATCAGATCAATGTTGGCTGCTACCGGTTTAACTCCGTGGTGTGGAGTGGGGCGCTTGAGCAGAGAATGGCGAGGTTGCAGTTCAACCAGAATGCCGGTGGGCAGATCCTTCTGGCGTCGAAACCAGACCCGATCACCAACCACCGGAACTTCGTTCGATTTGCGTAAAAAACAGCGGATAGTTTCGAAAGCCTGATCGGCTATGTCAACCTGCTGTCCAAAGCGACTGATCACTATCCCTTGCTCAGGATCGAGCAGGCTTTCTTCATCAATGTGGCGATCGACGGTCTGTTTTGTGTAGTTAACCTGCTTATTGGGCTTTTTACGCCAACGCTTGGAGGATTTGTTTTCGGGTTTAGCCAAAGCAAGTTACCTGTTTTTATCAATAAAGGAGAAATTAGTCTTCCTGAAAATTAGGACCAAAATTGCCACTGTTTTCAAGAGCATCGATATGGGCTGCACAAATTAAATCATTCAGGCAGACGCTGTTGCCCGCATCGTGAGTGGTGTAGCGAACCAGGCAGTGGCCATAGCTGACTTCAAGGTCAGGGTGGTGTGCCTGCTTGTTAGCAATCCAGGCCACCGCATTGACGAAGGCCATGGTGTGATAATAATTTTTGAATTTGAACTTGCGGAAAATGGCTCCCGTGTCTTTATCAAATTGCCAGTTGCTCAACTGTTCATTCATTAACTGTTGGCGCTTGTCTTCATCAAGCGGACTTCTTGCTTCATCGTTATGAACGCATTGCTGCTGTGTCAGTTGCATAGTATCTCCTGTTAATCTATTAGCTGTTATCTGTGAACCGGTTTGAGTTACCCGTTCAGGCGCTTCCATACGAGCGCAAAAACTGCGACTATAATAGCTGAAAACTTCAGTGGTATGGAGCTAAGCTGAGTATAATGACTGTTATTGTAACGATTAGGAGCTGGTTTTGACAAAAAATGACGATAATTTGATCTGGGTTGATCTGGAAATGACGGGACTGGACCCGGAAACTGATGTGGTTATTGAGATTGCAACTATTGTCACCGATAAGGATCTAAATATATTAGCAGAAGGTCCGGTGATAGCGATTCATCAGCCGGATGAGGTGCTCGACAATATGAATGAGTGGTGCGTGGTGCAGCATGGCAAGTCCGGACTGACC
Organism: Kangiella sp.; assembly: GCA_048268505.1. Taxonomy (GTDB): domain Bacteria; phylum Pseudomonadota; class Gammaproteobacteria; order Enterobacterales; family Kangiellaceae; genus Kangiella. Next base: position 57,646 of record JBLWVK010000005.1, read on the forward strand.
GAGCGTGTGCGTCAAAGCGCCATTGATGAAGAGAAAGCCAGCGAACTGACTTTAGAGTTTTTGCAGCAGTGGGTGAATGAAGGCAAGTCGCCGATGTGTGGCAACAGCATCTGTCAGGATCGTCGCTTTATGGTCAAGTATATGCCAAAGCTGGAGTCCTACTTCCACTACCGTCATATTGACGTTAGCACCCTGAAAGAGCTGGCTCGCCGCTGGAAGCCGTCCATATTGAACGGTTTGACTAAGGCGGCAACTCACTTGGCACTGGACGATATTCGAGAGTCTATCGAGGAGTGTCGTTATTACCGTGAGCATTTTATTGATCTGACATAGCGATCCACAAAGAACCAACATGCCCTAAGGAAAGTGTATGCATCCCATATTTACAGCAGACAGTATAAAAGTCATTGAGCAGGAAGCTGCCAAAGCGCAGGGTTTTGCTCTGTTTGAACTGATGGAGCGGGCTGGGCGAGCAGCATTTGACTGCATGGAACGAGAGTGGCCATTGGCACATAGAGTAGTGATTGTGACTGGCTCTGGCAACAATGCTGGCGATGGATTGATTCTAGCTGGCCTGGCGCTGCGTGTCGGGATGCAGGTAACCTTAGTACCGATAAGACCGTTGGAGAATTTATCCGGCGACGCGGCAAAAGCCTGGCAACAGCTAAAGGATAAAAATATCAGCATCAAGGAGCCGAGTCAGTCTTTGTTTGAGCAGGCTGATGTGATTGTTGATGCTTTGCTGGGTACTGGCTTCAAAGGCAAATTGCGTGATGAGTATGCGCAGGTAATTGAACAGATTAATCAATCAGGTATGCCAATATTAGCCCTGGATTTGCCCAGCGGTGTTTATGCTGATTCAGGCCTGTGCGCTGATCCTCATATCAAGGCTGACCATACGGTGAGCTTTATTTTCTATAAAGTGTGCCAGGTCATTAATGAAGGTTTGGCTGCGCAGGGGGAATTGCACTTAGCAACTTTAGGTGTCAGTCAGTCGCAGTTTTATCAGCAACAGCCAATTGCCTGGAAACAGTCTTATGCTGATGTGATTGATGAAATCCCTGAGCGCAGCGCGACAACCTATAAGCAGGCCTGTGGCCACTTGCTGTGTATTGGTGGCGATTTCACCATGGGCGGCGCCATTATGCTGGCTACCGAGACGGCGCTGCGAGCTGGTGCGGGTCTGGTGACCACTTTCCTGCATCCGGATAATCGAAGTGCAGCTTTGGGATTTTGTCCGGAAGCCATGTGGCATGGTGTTGCTTTTGAAGAGCTGAGTTTTAACAGCCTGATTGAAGCAAGCCCTAAACAGTATGACGCTGTTGTGCTGGGACCAGGTTTAGGCAAAAGCGAATGGGCACGGCAGGTTTTTGAGCAGTCATTTAGCTATGCTGTGGAACAAAAACTGCCTTGTCTGATTGATGGTGATGGGCTTTTCTGGCTGCAGCAGCTGATTGAGCAAGATGAAAACTTGGCATTGCCACAGGCATTGATTGTGACGCCGCACCCAGGTGAGGCTGCACGTTTGTTAAGCTGGGATACAGGCAAAGTTAGCGAGGATAGAGTTACTGCCGCAAAAGCTATTGCTGATCGTTATCACTGCATCTGCTTATTAAAAGGTGCTGGAACGATTCTGGCAGATGGGCAGCAGGTGGTGATAGCCGCTGGCGCTCATCCGGCCATGGCAACTGCTGGGCTCGGCGATGTGCTCAGTGGACTGATTGGTTCATTAGTAGTGCAGGGGATGTCAGTCTGGGATGCAACGCGAGTAGCAACCTCGATTCACTTTGCGGCTGGCGTCGAAGCGGCTGGTGAGCGAAGTCGCGGCATGTTGGCTTCGGAATTGATTGAAGCAATTAATTATCTGGTTAATCGATGATGGATTAACCCTTTGGTTCGGACTTGAGTGAATGCAAAAAATTACCGTTGAATTAGTTGATGAATCACAAACCGTGCGAATGGGGCAGAAGTTGGCTGCCTGTATTAAAGCACCCATGACGATTTATTTTAAAGGAGAACTGGGCGCTGGAAAAACTACTCTGGTGCGCGGTATCCTGCGCGGCTTTGGTTATCAGGGCGCTACCAAAAGTCCAACCTACACTTTGGTGGAGCCCTATGAGCTGGTAGGGGTAACGATATACCATTTTGATCTTTACCGACTGGCCGATCCTGAAGAGCTGGAGTTTATTGGTATCCGTGAGTATCAACAGCCGGATTCCATCATGCTGATTGAGTGGCCAGATAAAGGGCAAGGCATGATCCCCAGGCCAGATTTGATGATCGAGCTGGATTATAAGAATGACGGACGAACCGTAACATTGTCATCCGAACATCCTAAGTTGATGCAAAAACTGGAAAAAAGCTGTGATTTTATGCCAAAATCAAGCTAAAGCACTGGGACTAAGTGGCTAACTATAACGATATGATGAGAAAGTGGCTGACAATATTTATGAGCATGCTTATGCTCACGCTAAGTACAGCCGCTGCTGAGGCAGCGGTGATACAAAGCATGCGTTTCTGGCAATCGCCGGAATCGACCCGTGTTGTCCTCGATTTATCATCTCCCGTCACTCATGAGATCAGTATTCTGCAAAATCCTCATCGGATTGTGGTGGACATTCCCGGTGCCAATGTCAACGTCGATCTTAATCGTCTCGAGATTCAAAGCGATCTGGTCAAGCGCGTGCGTAAAAGTTCACCGCCTCGTGATGGTGTGTTACGCCTGGTGCTCGATCTGAATAAAGCTGCCGAACCGAAAAGTTTTTCTCTAAAGCCTTATCAGGAATACGGGGATCGACTGGTCATCGACCTGTTCGATGAAAGCCGTCAGGAAGTGACGACACCGGTAGCCAGTCGCGGCAGTGATCGCGATATTGTGGTGGCAGTTGATGCTGGCCATGGCGGCGAAGACCCTGGCGCCATGGGTGGTCGCGGTACCAAGGAAAAAGATATTGTGCTGGCGCTGTCGAAAGAGTTGGTGGCAGAGCTTAATAAAATTGAAGGTATCAAAGCCTTTTTGACCCGTACCGGGGATTATTATTTACCACACCGTAAGCGCACCGATTTGGCCAGAATGCAGCGAGCGGATCTGTTTGTATCAGTACATGCTGATGGTTTCAAAAGCCCAAAAGCCAGAGGCGCTTCTGTGTGGGTTTTAAATTTACATGGTGCCAAATCAGAAGTTGCTCGCTGGATGCAGATGCAGGAAGAAAAGTCTGAGCTGTTAGGTGGTGTTGATAGCTCGGTGGTCTTGTCTAATTATGACAATTCAGTGAAATCGGTACTGCTGGATCTACAGATGGAAAACTCGATTACTGAAAGCACCAAAGTCGCCAATATTGTGCATGGTGCCATGAGTAAAGTGGTGCCAAAAATGCATAAAAAACACGTTGAAGAAAACTCCTTGCTGGTACTGAAAAACCCGGATATCCCATCGATACTGGTTGAGCTTGGTTTTATCACTAATCCACAGGAAGAAGCCCTGATGAAAACGGCTTCCTATCGTAAAAAGCTGGCCAGAGGCGTTGGCGATGGCATCGTTGATTACTTCAAGCAGCATGCACCTGACGGCACCTTATTTGCCGCTCGCTACCGCCAGAATATTTATCATGTGCAACGTGGTGACAGTTTGATCAAGGTGGCTCGCCGCTTTAACGTTTCTGTTCGAGATTTAAAAAATGCCAATCAGCTTTCGACCAATGTGGTAAAAATTGGTCAAAAACTGGTTATTCCAACTGCCGAATAATGCTGTTATTCGGCTTTACGTTTCAATCACTAAGCTACCTCAATGCCCATTCATAAGCTTTCCCCATTAGTTGCCAACCAGATCGCCGCGGGTGAAGTGGTTGAGCGACCAGCGTCGGTGGTTAAGGAGTTACTGGAAAATGCCATTGACGCCAAAGCTGACCGAATTCAAATTGATATTGAGAGAGGTGGAACGCGTTTAATTCGCGTAACCGATAATGGGGAAGGTATTGGCCGCGATGAACTTGAGCTTGCTTTGGCCCGCCATGCTACCAGCAAAATTGAGCACTCTGATGATCTGAAAGCCATCTACACCTTAGGCTTTCGTGGTGAGGCATTGGCCAGTATCAGCTCCGTCGCTAAGCTGAAATTAAGTTCAAGGCCTCAGGCGCAGGACATGGGCTGGTCAGCGGTTGCGGAGGGGCTTGATATGGAGGTTAAATTGCAACCTCAATCATTGCCTGCTGGCACCATCGTTGAAGTTCGTGATTTATTTTTCAACACGCCTGCCCGGCAAAAATTTCTGCGAGCAGAACGTACCGAATTTGTCCACATTGAGGAAACGGTTAAACGCATTGCACTTGGCTCACCGCATGTGGCCATCACCTTGAGACATAACAGTAAGGTGGTGAAGCGAGTACCTGCTGCCCATAACAGTGAGCAGCATCAGCAACGGATTGGCTCAATTCTTGGCGCTTCATTTTTGCGCGAAGCGATTATGCTGGATAGCTCAATTGAATCAACTCGTCTGTACGGCTGGTTGTCGCCGGTCGAGTGGCACCAGAGTTCAAGCCTCGGTCAGTATGTGTTTGTTAATGGCCGTGCCGTGCGTGATCGCACCCTGAATCACGCCATACGTCAGGCCTATCACGACCGTCTGCCAGCAGGGCGCATGCCAGCATATGTTTTGTACCTGGAACTCGAAGCCTCGCAGGTGGATGTCAATGTGCATCCGACTAAGCATGAAGTGCGCTTTTCCAATGGCCGTCAGGTACATGACTTCATGAGTCGAGCAGTTGAAGAAGCACTGCTGGAGCAGGGCGAAATGTTAGAGCCAACCAGACACATTGACGATACCGAGGACAATCTGGTTTATATGAAACCCTCCTTGTCTGTGGTTCAACCCCATACCAAAGCAGACCCTTATTTCACGCCGCGCAATCAGGCCGGCGCCTTTGCGGAACAGGTTAAAGATAGCGGTTCCGCTGCTTACTCTGCTGAGCCTAGTCGCCAATGGGCACAAAAGCCAAAACTGGCCGCAAGAATGGCTCAAGGTGATTTCTGGTTATTGCATGATCGTTTGCTGTTGCAACAGACCGAACAGGGTATTAAGGCGCTTGATCTGAAGGGCTATTTTTGTAGTCATATCAGTCAGTGTCTGCAAGATGAATGGCAAACTGACGAGGTGAAACAGCGGCTGATGTTGTTTCCCTTAAGACTGGGCATTCCTGTCGATAGTGTCAGTGAAGGCTTTATTCGTGATTGGCAGGCGGCTGGTTTTGACCTGACTCTGACTGGCCCAAAAACTCTGGTGGTCAGAAAAGTGCCAAGCTGTATTTCGCATATCGACTTGCAGCAATGGCTACAGGAAGCTATCTATCAGGCGGTTAGCAGTAATTTATCCGCTAAGGACTGGCAAGCTAAGTTGTTGCAAACATTGGCAAATCACTGGGCGCCAGAAAGGCAGACTCATTGGCTGGAAGAATTGTCTCACTTACCCTGGGCTGAATCTTCCTTCTGCAAGTCTTATTCAAGTGAGCAGTTACTTGAGTTGCTGGTAAGCCCTCATTAACGGCGATGATTAATCCAGGTTATTTAATGCATTCTTCTGGCGAATCCAAACAAAAACCGTTAGCCATCTTTGTGATGGGGCCGACGGCTTCTGGCAAAACCGATTTAGCCATTGAGCTGGTAGAAAGGCTCAATGCCGACATCATCAGTGTTGATTCGGCCATGGTCTATAAAGGGATGGATATAGGTTCGGCCAAACCTTCGGCTGAAGAACTGGCGCGAGCACCGCATCGTTTGATTGATATTTGTGACCCTGCCGATCCTTATTCTGCTGCACGGTTTCGCGATGATGCTTTGCGTGAGATGGCGGATATTGTAAGCCAGGGCAAGACTCCGCTACTGGTCGGCGGCACCATGCTTTACTACAAGGCCTTACTGGAAGGGATGCATAACCTGCCAGACTCAGATCCGAAAGTGCGTGCTAACTTACAACAACGCCTGGAGACGGAGGGCCTAGCCAGTTTGCATCAGGAACTGGCGAAAATTGATCCTGAGTCGGCCGGTCGCATCCATGAAAATGATCCGCAGCGCACCTTGCGAGCGTTAGAGGTTTTCGAAATTACTGGAAAGCCTTTAAGCCAATTACATGCGGAGCAGGAACAAAATGATTTTCCCTATCGCACATTGCAAATCGCGCTGGCACCTGAAGATAGAAGCTATTTGCACCAAAGAATTGAAAAGCGCTTTCATCAGATGATGGAGCAGGGCTTTTTGCAGGAAGTAGAGTCACTTTATCAGCGCGGTGATTTAAATCCAGATCTGCCCTCGATTAAGTCTGTAGGCTATCGCCAGATGTGGCAATACCTTGAAGGCGAGCTGTCATTAGAGGAAGCCATTGAGCGGGGTATTATCGCTACCCGCCAGTTAGCTAAGCGCCAATTTACCTGGCTCAGAAGTTGGAAAGAGCTGCACTGGATCGAATCAAGGCAGCCAATAGAGAAACTATATCAAGAAACTGTCCAATTGTTAAATTCTATGTAATGTGACGCTATCCTATTGATATATCTCGATCTGACTGATTAATTCGTGTACACTTTTAGCGAGCTTAAACTTCATTGAGCTTACTTAAGATTTGATTTGTAGAAAAATGAATTATTGATTAAGGCCTGAGTTAGAAGTGGCCCCAATAATGAAAATACATAAAACACACAGGAGAGAGCTATGTCAAAAGGGCAATCACTACAAGACCCTTTCTTGAACGCATTACGTCGTGAGAAAGTGCCTGTCTCAATTTACCTCGTTAACGGCATTAAACTTCAGGGCCAGATTGAGTCTTTCGATCAATTTGTCATTCTGTTGAAAAACACTGTTAGCCAAATGGTTTATAAGCACGCAGTTTCAACTGTTGTTCCAATTCGCAATGTTCGAGGTCATTATGGCCAGAATGGCGATAACGGCAATGGTGGTCCAGGTAACGATCACAACATGGGTCCTCAAGGTGGCGGTATGGGCCCCGGTCCTATGACAGGTGGTGGATACGGTACCGGCAGCGGACCAATGGGCGGAATGTAGTTCTTAATTCCTACCAAAACAAAGATCTTTTTAGTTTTACACAAAGCCATCTGCCGATAGTTATCGGCCGGTGGCTTTGTTGTCTTAAATTCTTTATGATTTACTCATCAATCCCTTTCTTTGTTTTCACAGCGAACGAGTTCGCATGTTGAGGTGATTTCTTGTTTGACCGACACAGTGGTGGCGAATCTGCTATCTTGGTACATATCGATTTTCAGCAGTCCGTAAGTCAGGATAAACATCAGGAAGATCTACAGGAATTTGTGGAGTTAGTCCGCTCCGCAGGTCTTGAAGTCATGGACATCATTACTGCCAAGCGCTCCAGCCCTGATCCCAAGTATTTTATTGGCAGCGGAAAAATTGATGAAATCAAAAGCGCTAAACAGGCAACCGAAGCCAATGTCATCATCTTTAACCATAATCTTTCTCCAGCGCAGGAACGTAACATTGAGCGCGCGGTTGAAGCGCGGGTGATTGACCGTATAGGTCTAATTCTGGATATCTTTGCCCAGCGAGCTTCGACCTTTGAAGGTAAGTTGCAGGTTGAGCTGGCTCAGTTGCGTCATTTATCCACTAGGTTAATTCGAGGCTGGACTCACCTGGAACGACAAAAAGGTGGTATTGGTTTACGCGGTCCGGGTGAAACCCAGCTGGAAACGGACCGTCGTTTGCTGCGTGAAAGGATCAAGTATATTGATAAGCGTCTGGAAAAAGTATCCAAACAGCGTGAGCAGGGGCGTCGCTCAAGAAAACGCGCCAATATCAAAACGGTTTCTATCGTTGGCTATACCAACGCCGGAAAATCCACATTATTCAATTACTTAACCACTGCTGGCGTACTCGCGGAGGATAAGCTGTTTGCGACTCTGGATCCCACTTTGCGCCGCATCAGCCTGCCGCAGGGAACCGATGTGATAATTGCCGATACGGTGGGCTTTATTCGCCATTTGCCCCACGAACTGGTTGCCGCTTTCCGCGCGACGCTTGAAGAGTCGGTGGAAGCGGATGTCTTGCTGCATGTGATTGATGCAGCAAGCGAGCGTCGCGAAGAGAATATGGAGCAGGTAGAGGAGGTTCTGACGGAAATCGGTGCTGAAACGATCCCTCGCCTTGAAATTTATAACAAAATTGACCTGATTGAAGGTGCGGAACCCCATATTGATCGGGATGACAAAGGTCGGCCGATTCGCGTTTGGATTTCGGTGCTTAAAGAGCAGGGCATTGAGCTGTTAAGAGAAGCGATAGAAGAGCTGGCCCAGGAAGAGCAGTTTAATGCTGAACTGCGCATACCTCCGCATCAGGGGCGTTTGCGCGGATTGCTTTACGAATTACAGGCTGTTGAGTCAGAAGATACAGGTGATAATGGCGACATTTTATTGACGGTCAGTTTGCCAAAATCAGACTGGGTTCGTCTGGGAAGGCAGCTTGAAAAAGATTTGACGCCTTTTGTGGTGAACCCTTAAAACCATCGTTTTGTAACAGAATGCCCGATTTGCCTTGAAAGGGAGGCTACTGCTCCCTACAATTCGGGATAGATTTTTTTAATAGTGAACTGGAGATGACTATGGCCTGGAATGAACCGGGTAATAACAACGATCAAGACCCTTGGGGCAAAAAACGCCCTAATAATAACAATGACCTTGATAAGCTGCTGAAACAGGCTGGAGAAAAGTTCGGCGGTATTTTCGGCGGTGGCAAAGGCAATGGTAAGGGCAGTTCAGGTGGTAATGCCTCATTTATCATTGGCTTGTTGGTGTTGGTGGCAATTTATCTGTTTAAATCAGCTTACACTGTTGATGAAAAGCAGAATGCTATTGTATTGACACTGGGTAAGCATACTCGTACCGATACGGCTGGTTTACACTTTGCGTTCCCTCCGATTCAGCAGGTCTATTTAATCGACGTTGAAAGCATCAAGGATGTTGAAGTTGAAGGCCTGATGTTAACCAAAGACGATAACGTAGCGACGGTTAAGGTTAAAGTTCAATATCGTGTTAATGATCCATTGGATTATAAGTTCAATGTTGTCGATCCTGTTGAAACTTTGAAGCATGCCACCGAAGCAGCGCTGCGCCAGGTTATCGGACACACTCTTTTGCAGGATGCTCGTACTGATAAGAAAGAAGATGTTCGTAAGAATGTTGAGAATGAATTGAAATCAATTCTTAAACCTTATAATGCTGGTATTGAAATCTTTCGTTTGAACTTAATCGGTAACGTAGATGTTCCACCGTCAGTTAAGCCGGCCTTTGATGACGCTATCAAAGCGGAAGAAGATCAGCGTGCCTATCTTGAACAGGGCCAGGCCTATCGCAGTAAACAGATTCCTCTTGCCGAAGGTCAGGCACAACAACTCATACAGCAAGCCAACGCCTATCGCGCCCGCGTGATTGAGAAAGCTGCTGGTGAGGTAGCTCGTTTCGAGAAATTATTGCCAGAATATACGGCGGCTCCGGTGGTGACTCGTCAGCGTTTGTATATTGAAACCATTGAGAGCGTATTGAGCAAAACCAGCAAGGTTATGCTTGATGTCGAAGGTGGTAATAATATGACCTACATCCCGCTCGACAGTATTATGAAGCGTAGCAAGACTTCAAACACTGATAACAGCAATCAAAAGCAGCAATAGGAGACGAACATGAATAAGCTAATTTCATTAATTGTAGTACTCATTATTGCTGCCATCGTCATCATGACCTGTACTTTTAAGGTAAAAGAATGGGAAACGGCGATTGTGCTGCAATTCGGTGATATTAAGAAAAATGACGATGATACCGCAAAGTTGTATCAACGTGGCTTCCATTTCAAGTGGCCCATTGCGGACGAAGTCATTATGATGGATAAGCGAATCCAGACCTTTGATGGTGAGTCTGATCGTATTGCTACTACTGAACAGAAAGATCTGATCGTTGATAGCTATATCAAATGGCGCATTAAAGACTTTGACCATTTCTACCGTCGTACCGGTGCTAACTATCGTGTGGCTGAACGTTTATTGGATAACACTGTTGAGAACGCCCTACGTGAAGAGTTCGGTAAGCGCACACGTACACAGGTGGTTTCCGGCGAACGTGAAGAAGTCATGGGCTTGATGCTAACTGAGACTCAGAAGATTGCACCTGATCTGGGTATTGAGGTGGTCGATATTCGTGTCAAAACGATTAACCTGCCTACGGAAGTGAGCGAGTCAATTTATAACCGTATGCGTAACGAGCGGGTAAAAATTGCCAATGCGCATCGTTCGGAAGGTGAAAAAGATCGTCAGATTATCGTTGCTGAAACTGATGCTGAAATTCAGCGCATTTTAGCCAGCGCGGATCGTGAAGCTCGTGAGATTCGTGGTCAGGCGGATGCCGAAGCTGCGGAAATATACGCTAAAACTTACGGCAAGAACCCAGAGTTTTATGCATTCTTGCGCAGTTTGGATGCTTATAAAGAATCATTCAAAAGCGAAGACGATGTTATCGTCATTAAGCCAGACAGTGAATTCTTTAAGTATTTCAAAGACATGGATGGAAAATAAAACTTTCCATCAAGGTAAGGGCCAGCTTAGCTGGCCTTTTTTAATGGGTCGATAGCTGGTTAATTAAAACTGAGCGGGTGATCTTATGACACAGGAAATCATGATAGCCTTAGGCCTGTTGCTGGTATTTGAAGGTTTTTTGCCAGCAGTGATGCCAAAAGCATGGAAACGGATGATGTGGGAAGTGATGAAACGACCCGACAGCAGTGTACGAATTGGCGGTTTTTTAACGATGCTGGCCGGTCTGGCCTGGGTCTTTTGGGTGTTATAAGCTAAAAGGCTGTACCCGAGAGCTAGAAAGTCTCTGATTTCCATATCTAACTTATTGATATTTCAGGTGGCACACTCTGTTTTAATAGCAGAGCTCGATTTTTTCAAAAAAAGGGGGATTTTCGCGTTTTTTGACGGTAAAATGCGCGGTTTCCTGTCCTTTTTCGTGGCAATAAACCGATCAATCTACTAAGTAGAGAAAGAGTTAAAAATGGCACAAAGCGTTGTGGTACTAGGCACCCAGTGGGGTGACGAAGGTAAAGGTAAAATCGTTGACTTGTTGACTGAACAGGCGAGCGCTGTCGTGCGCTACCAGGGTGGTCATAATGCAGGTCATACACTGGTCATCAAAGGCGAGAAAACTGTACTTCACTTGATTCCATCGGGGATCCTGAATGACGGTGTTATGTGTTACATCGGTAACGGTGTGGTGCTTGCCCCAGATGCCTTACGCAAGGAAATGGATATGTTGCTTGAGCGAAACGTGCCTGTTATGGAGCGTTTGCGCGTAAGCCCTGCCTGTCCTTTAATTCTTCCTTACCACGTGGCTTTGGATAATGCCCGTGAAGCTTCGCGCACTGAGCAGAAAAAAATTGGCACTACCGGCCGTGGTATCGGTCCTGCCTATGAGGATAAGGTTTCTCGTCGTGGTTTACGTGTTGAAGACTTGTTCGACCTTCCGCGCCTGGAAGAAAAGCTTCGCGATGTTATGAAGCTGCACAACTTTGTGCTAACCGAATACTACAAAGCTGAGCCAATTGACTTTGATGAGACTTTTGCGCTGTGTAAAGAATACGCCAAGTGGCTAAAACCTATGGTTTCTGATGTGCCAGCTATTCTTGCTGACATGCGCCGCGCAGGTAAAAAATTGATGTTTGAGGGTGCACAAGGGACTTTGCTGGATATTGATCACGGCACCTATCCTTTCGTGACTTCTTCAAATACTACAGCTGGTGGTGTAGCGACCGGTTCCGGCGTTGGCCCACGTCATATTGATTATGTGCTCGGTATCACTAAAGCCTACACTACGCGTGTTGGCGGTGGACCATTCCCAACCGAATTATTCGACGATACCGGCAAGCACCTGGCAAAAGTGGGTAACGAATTTGGCGCAACTACGGGTCGCCCACGTCGTTGCGGCTGGCTCGATGCGGTAGCCCTAAAACGCGCAGTTGATATCAACAGTGTTTCTGGTTTGTGCATGACTAAACTGGATGTCCTGGATGGTCTTGAGACGGTCAAAATTGCCGTTGAATATGATTGCCCAGTCAATGGCGTAATGCACAATACACCAAGCTGCGCGGAAGACTATGAGCGTTTAAAGCCTGTTTATATAGAGCTACCAGGCTGGAAAGAATCGACATTCGGTGCTAAATCAATTGCTGAACTACCGAAAAATGCGGTCGACTTTATCGCCAAAGTTGAAGAATTGGTTGGCGTTCCCGTCGACATTATTTCAACTGGCCCAGACCGCGTCGAGACTATTATTAAGCGTCATCCTTTTGAAGCTTAATAGATAAACATCGAAAGCGACCTGCGGGTCGCTTTTTTTATGACTTCTAGTTTTACAAAGTAATAATAAAAAAAAGGATTAATATGTTTGTCTCTAGCAATGACCGTATCAGTAGCATCGACTTAATGCGTGGTGTGGTCATCTTGATGATACTTGTAATCAATATTAATTACTTTTCCACACCGAGCCTGCTTCGATACAACCCAATGGCATTTGGTGAATTCACCGAAGCCGATAAATGGACATGGTTGTTTGAATATGCGTTGGTAAAGCAGAGATTTATGGCATTATTGTCGATCTTGTACGGGGCCGGAATTGTTCTGTTCGCAAATAAATATATCAAGCAAGGCCAAACACCAACCAAGCCATTTTTCATGCGTTCTATATTGTTGTTGGCTTTTGGTTTGCTACATGCTTATTTGATCTGGGATGGTGATATTCTAGTGGCTTATGCTTTATGCGGCATGCTGGTTTTCTGGCTTCGAAATCTCAGACCTGCATTACTCATAACTGTTGGTTTCCTGCTCGCATTGGGATCAGTGACACCTTTTATTTACGATTCAATCTTAGCCATATTCGATCCTCCTCAAACCAGTCCTTATTGGTCAGCAGATACTGAGACCCAGACTAAGATGTTAAATGCATTTAAGGGTAGTTGGTGGCAATTAACACCAAGCCGCATTGAAGAAGCCTTTGGTCGTCAAACCTGGGATTTCCTATATTTCACATTATGGCGTACCTCAGGATTGATGATGGTTGGTATGGGGTTGGTTAAAGTTGGCTTTTTTAATGGTCAGCGTAATCATAGGCCTATTATGTGGGCATGCCTGTTAGTAGGACTTCCGCTTTCGTTAATAACCGCCTGGCTTTATATTGAGAGCGAATTTTCGTACCAGTTTTTTAACAGTTATCTCTCGATTAGTTTTTATATCGGTGGGCTTGTGCTGGCCATGGCTTATCTCTGTTTATTCATAGTCTGGGCAAAGTCTAGTTTTGCGCAGGGACTGCAAAACATAATGTCTAGAGTAGGGCGGATGGCTTTTACTCTTTATATAATGCAAAGTGTTATTTGCGGACTTATTTTCTACGGTTATGGACTTGATATGTATGGAGAAGTTTCGCGCAGTGAGTTAGTCTTGCTTACGCTGGCAATCTGGGCGATACAAATCATGTTTGTGAAGTTGTGGTTCCAATACTTTAAGCAGGGACCATTAGAAACCGTATGGCGAAAAGGCTATAGCTGGGGGCGAGCATAATGAGCGAGAAAATAGTTAAGGGAAAATACAAGCATTACAAAGGTAAGTTTTACGAAGTGCTGGACGTGGCAAGACACTCAGAAACTTTGGAATATTTTGTTGTGTATAAAACGCTCTATGGTGAATTCGATACCTGGATCCGACCTTTGGAAATGTTTCTAGAGACCATTGAAGTTGATGGTGAGCAAGTAAAACGCTTTGAGCTTGTTGAAGAAAAATAATGCGCTTAACTAACTCCAGATAAAACAGCTGGCTTTTTTACCCATCACGTCAAAACTTAATCGTTTATCAGCGGCTTTTTGAGCAAATCCATAACATATATGCAGTGGTAACAAGTGTTCTTCTCGCGGGTGACAATAGAGTGCTCCAGGAGCATTCTGCCACTCCATTAATCTCTCTGCGCGATCAAACTCATGTAATGAGGCACTCATACAGGTTTCAGTGAGCCAGTTGTCAAAAGCTTCGTTGAGTTGTCGAGACTGTTGATCGCGGGCACCAAAAAATGCCTTAAGGTTATGAAAAGAGAATCCTGAACCAAGAATCAGTATATTTTCAGATAGCAGGCTTCTGAGGACTCGGCCTAACTGGATATGTTTCTCAGGATCGAGTCCGTTCAATAACGAAATCTGAATGACCGGAATATCAGCCTCAGGATACATAATCTTTAAAGGAACAAAGACACCGTGATCCAAGCCTCGAGCAGACTCCATTTCAGTAGGAATATGTTTTTGCGAAAGTAGAGATTTTATTTTCTCTGCTAATGCAGGATTGCCAGCAACCGGATATTGAATATGATATGACTCTTCTGGAAAGCCGTAATAATCATAATAAAGTGAAGGACGTGGATTAGAAATAATGCTCACTTCAGGTTCTTCCCAATGAGCACTGAATACGACGATAGCTTCAGGTTTGCGTAACTCTTTGGCTAATGATTGAAGATTGTCAACCATCTCCTGATGGGCTGGGTCACCAAGTAGAGGTAGCGGACCGCCGCCGTGAGAAATGTATGCAATCGTTGCTTTTTGCGCAGCCATATTAAATCCATTAATTAAGTTACCCTAATGGTAACTGACAATTACCTGAAGAGACTATAACCCACTGCACATAGTCACTGTGCGCTATTGTTATAATTGAATATGTTTATGAATTAACTGAGACATAGCTTCCGGTTGTGTTTGCAAAAGCATATGTGTTGCTTCAACAACTTCGACCTGTAAGTTACTGCACAATTCCTCAAAAGCTTTGAGGTTATAGGCGCTGACAAGGTTATCCATAGTCGCTTGGACATAAACACAGGGCACATCAATAAACTGACTTGGCTTTTGAACAGTCGCGATGGTTTTAAAACGTTTTTTTATATTGGAAAAGTTAATGCTATGTATGGCTTGGCTTAGTAATTGGTTGAGCTCAGGTGATGACCAGCGATTAAACAGAATATGAGCCAGCACTTTATTAGGAATCATGTTAAGAAGTCGTACCGGAAGAAAGCGACCAATCTTACCAATCAAGCTCGGTGGCTGTAGAAAGCAACCAAAGAAGAAGATTTGTTTAATCCGAATTTTGTTGCGCCTCGCCAGTTCATAAGCCAGTAAGCCCGAATAAGACTCAACAATCAGGATAATTTCCTCATCACCAACCGCATCCTCAATAATCGACACCTGATGCAAAATACTCTGATCAGAATCATCCGTTAATGGCATGACTTCAACGGGTGCTTCAGGTTTGAATATCTTTACGAAAGGTTCAAACAAGATCCCCGAACCATCAACACCGGGTAGTAGAATGATTTTCATAACGCTTTTCCGCTGGAGTAATCGTCGGTTATGGAGTGGAGGATTAAGATTAGCATAATTATGGGTAGATTTTTGCTCACTGGGCCAAAAGGATGCAGCCAATAGGATGGCTCAATGATAGTCAGCAGGATGGTATAACTTGCTATAACTACGATTTGAATGACATAACATAGCTTCATCTTTCTGTTGCTAAGTATCCAGAATCCTAAGCCAATATCTAAAATAGCGGCGCTGTAAATTAAAGCGCGAGTGGTCGGCCCATCAAAGCCGAAATTGATTAGAAGCTCATATCCCGTTTGATAATCAAAAAAGGTAGAAGTTAACCCTGTGAATACCCAGAGAAGGGCTAGCGAGTAACGAGCTAAGTTTATTAAGTTGTCAGCCTTCATGAGCTTGATCATACGATTGGAAATGGCTTAAAAACCATAATGAAAAGTAACGCAAAAATAGCAATGAACGCTGGGATGCCAAGTCTTATCCACATATTCATATATCGATTAAACTTGGTGGTGAGCTTTCCTTGGGATAATGAAATTTTTGCTTGAGCAAATAATAAATATTGGATTCGGATTACAGGAATCCAACAAGCTCCGATAAATGCAAACAGGCCGATGACCCAATAAAACCAGAGTGATGTAAAAGAGTAATTAAGCGTACCCATAAGTAATAAACCAGTTACAAATTGAGTAATCACTGCAGGGAAGGTAAAAAACCAGTCGCCCAAGATGACATTTTTTGCTGTTACTATTATCGCGTTAATATTCTTGGAGCGATATGCCATGAACATGAAGAATGCAATTCCGGCGCCAGTGCCCATGACCACTATTGCTGATAGTATGTGCAGCAATCTTAGTAGAAAGTAGTTATCCAATTTCCTGCTCCCTGATTTGAAGACCTAATAGTTTTGCATAGGGTAATAATTCATCGAGACTATAGAGCCCCAGGCAAGGCATGGCGCCACGAATATCCAGCTGATCATTTATCAACTTTTTTGCGATGATAACAGCAGATAGAGTGGGGATGTAGGGGCCAACACCTTTATCAGCAGTGAGAGTCCATTTGATTGTTCTCGGCTTGAGTCGTAGGTCTTTCCCTTCAATAAGGACTCGCATATAACCCCTGTCTGTGCCAAATGATTTCAGTAAATTGCTCGCTTGTATAATGGGCTTAGTCAGAGGCGCCCAGTTCTTGACGATCTTCTTTTTTGCAAGCCAGGCCATAAAGACCATCGTTTGGTGTAGTAGGTTAAGCTCAAGTCCTGCCTGAAACTTTACTGTATCAGTTACTGAGTATCGCTCGGGGAAAAGTTCTAAATCGGGCACATCTACATTCGCAAGTGCGCGTATTTCATCGTCATCATTAAAGTTAATCCTGCGTGAGTCCATCCAGCCATAGCCGTTTACCCAGCTTCCATCTTTAAAGATTGGAAAAGGATGTCCGGTATAGGAAAGAATGCCACGAATAGTGGCTTCGCCTCTTTCAGCTTTGTTTCCGGGGGCAATGGAAATATCAATAGCATCAATTTGTGAAAATTCGGGATGATAATGGTCAAGAATAACTGATGACAAGCCCGGCACAGAGCTGGCACCGCTAACGGTTAATACGTGGTTAATACTGGCTTTGGTATTGAGCCGTTTGATATCACAAACAAATCGTCGATCATCGGCCAAGTCAATGTAATGAGCACCTATATCAATACAGGTTTCAGGCACTCGGTAATCTTGTCCTTGAAACGGCCCACTGGTATGAATGATTAAGAATGGGGATAAAGCTTGTAGTCGTTCTTTGAAATCGGTAGCGGTTATATCAATGAGTAAAGGTTGTAATTTTGCCTTTGACTTGCTTGAAAGCTGGTCTATAAGATGTTTGGCTTTTTGTATATTTCTTCCAGCCACGTAGAGCTCAATATCAGTGAGTTGAGAAAGCTCCTCAACGATGCGCTTACCAAAATTACCATAGCCACCAAGAACAACAATTTTCTTCATTAGAAATTATGAACATCAAATGTGTAGAGACATCCTACACTAGTTAGAGCCGGAATAAAAAAGCGCGGAATTAATCCGCGCGGCTCATGAATTTCTTTTCTTCAACGTTGATTTTAACTTTCTCGCCGTTGGCGATGTACTCTGGAACTTGAATAGTCAAGCCTGTTGCAAAAGATGCGGGCTTTGTTCGGGCAGTGGCTGAAGCGCCTTTAATTGAAGGGTCGGTTTGCTCGATCACCATTTCTACAGATTGTGGTAACTCAAGGCCAATGACTTTGTCGTTAACTAGCACTACTCGCAAATCTTCGATGTCTTCTGTAATGAACAGTAACTCGTCTTCGATGTCTTCTTTGTTGAAGGTATACTGGCTGTAGTCTTCGCTGTCCATGAAGATGACGCTATCGCCTTCTGTATAGGAGAATGTCGCTGGGCGTTTAGTCAGGTCAACAGTGGTGATCTGATCATCGCCTTTGAAACGTTCTTCAACTTTTAAGCCAGTCTGAACGTCGCTAAAACGCATTTTATACAGGGTTGCAGCACCGCGCGCGCTGGGGCTGCTGACTTCAATATTCTTAACAACCAACAACTTGCCGTTGTATTCAACCGCCATGTTGCGCTTGATATCACTTGCTTTTGCCATGATGAACTCTCAATTTATAGAGGTTAAAAAATTGGGCATATTGTATGAGGATGTCAGGATATTGGGAATAGGGGGATGGAAATAAATGAGTGGCTGGTAAGTAAGGGGGCAACATCTTGAGTTACCTAAAGATATTTACACTACCTTTAGGTTTGCCATTTGACCCACAGGGATGTGGGAAATGCAGAGGCAACTCCTGGAGAGTTGCCTGTCCAAACTAGATTTGGAATCTGCTCTTTGATGCAGAGTTTATTTCAAAAAGCTAAAGTCACTGGATCCCGCGGTCTAGCCGCGGGATGACAAACTTGGAAAGGTAGGGGCGACCCAATGTGGTCGCCCAAGGTCCTGAATTACCCGAGGGCAGGGCCTCCCCCTTGGGGGATTCCCACTGGTCAAATTTCAGGATGACAGCTTGTTAGGTAAGGGCGGACCTGTGTGTCCGCCCAATCGTTCTAATTAAAGGATAGGCGGCTTACAGTGACTTCTTAAAAAACTCGGTTAAATCTTTCTTCAACTTGATCAAATCGTGCTCACGGATATACATCATGTGACCAGATTCGTAGTAGTACATGTGTACATTGTCTTTGAGCTGTTTTGGTAAGCCCATGTGCGAGAAGGTGTACTCAGTTGCGAAGAAAGGTGTTGCAAAATCATAGTAGCCGTTGCCCACATAAACCTGCATGTCTGGGTTGCGCAACATGGCTGCGGTTAGCTTGTCGCTGATGTCGCGATTCTGACGATAAAAATCTTCGTAGTTCCAGCTTTTTACACCGCCGCCTAAAATGTAATACGGCAAGTCAGACTTATAATTTAGCTCAGTAGAAAGATAGGTCATCAGGTTTTCGGTGTAAGTGCCGTGAATCGCCATGTAGCTCGGGTCGCGATAACCAGCTTTGCTCAAAGCATCCAGCTCAGGCGTGGTGAAACGGCTATCCAGGCGACCAATAGTTTCGCCTTCTGCGCGCTTAATGTTATGCACAAAGTCATTCAGAGAAATGCGTAAGTCTTTCTCCATCACCAGATCAACAGAAAGGCCAGTAAAGTCGGCAACTCTTTCTGCAATAGCGCGCTTTTTGCGAGGCTCAAGGTTATCGCCCTGCAACAAAGCCAACGCATATTCGTTTAAGGCAAACTCTTTAGCCTGCTCAATAGCATTTTGCAAATTGGCATCCAGTGGAGCTTTCAGTTTTTTGTGATACCAGGCAGCAGCGGTGTAGCTTGGTAGCATTGTTATCGGCGGTAGCAGATCCATCTGATCATTAAAGTCATCCAGCTGGAAGTTAAGCACGCTGGATACCAGCATAATACCATTGAAATAAACACCATGGTTCTGACCCATGTGATAGGCGATACCGGCAGAACGAGTGGTACCGTAACTTTCGCCGATCAGGAACTTCGGCGAGCTCCAACGTTCGTTGCGCGTCATATACAGACGAATAAACTCAGAGACCGTCGAAATATCTTCCCAGACACCGTGGAAGTCTTCGTTAGTGCCCTTGTCGTGCGCTCGGCTGTAACCTGTGCCCACTGGATCGATAAACACGATATCGGTTAAATCCAGCAATGAGTATTCATTGTCGACCATCTCGAACGGTGGTTTTAATGGGAATCCTTCTTTATCCATCACCACGCGCTTAGGTCCAAGTGTGCCCATATGCAACCAGACAGATGCTGAGCCCGGGCCACCATTGTAGGCAAAAGTAATCGGACGGTTTTTGGCTTTTGCACCTTTCTGAGTGTAGGCGGTGAAGAAAATAGAACCGATCACTTCGTTGTTTTCGTTATAGACAAAGGAGTTACCCGTTTCAGCCTTATAGTTGATGGTCTTGCCTCCAACTTTGGTTGAATGCTCGGTAATAACGGTTTTCTCTTCAGGATACGGATTCGGTGCTTCTGACTTTTCTTCAGCGGCAAATACGCTAAGAGATAAGCTCATACTCAACAACAGGACTGCAATTTTCATCAAAATTCCCCAAATAACAACACATGAAAAAAACTTAACTCAACAGCCTAGCAATATTGGGCAATTGAGCAAGCGGGGATTTGTAAGAAATGTTATCGGAGACCAAGCCGTTGCAGTAGATGCAAACCTTTCAATTATCTAATTGAAACACTATACTCGGGAAAAATTTTAATAATTCAATAAAATAAAAGGGATAAAGCATGAAACCAATTCATTATCTGGGGTTAGTGGTTCGCCTTTTTGCAATTTATTTAATGGTATATGGTGTTTCTAACCTAATCCAAGTAATTTTTTCTCCAGTATATGGCTTTTCAAATGAAGACTCTCTCCTTGTCGCGTTGTTTGTTGCGATTATTCCAATAACACTGGCAGCATTACTCTGGTTTTTCCCTTTAACCGTTGCTCAAAAAATCCTAGGAGCAGAAGAAAGAGAGTTCGAGCCAGTAAATCCCAAAGGGATTCTTGCTGTATTGATTGCTTCAGTAGGAATATTTTATCTTTTTAACTCTATAATCGATGGTTTTTACTGGGTAAGACTATATAACATGATGTCTGAACCACCATATACAATGATGTCATTGACTTATGATCAGCAGGCCGGAATTGCAGCTACAATTCTAGAGTTTGTGTTGGCACTTTTAATGACGTTTTTTTGCAAATCAATAGCGAAGTTAATAGCGCGTATTTCTCGATAGAATTTCACAGCACTTAAAGTTAAATATCTCGCTGCTTAAGGTGTACCAGCAGCGGGATGATTATCATTTTCATTACGTTTAATTATTTCTAAAATAATTAATCTTTTCTGGGCTAATACCTTAAAAATCTTCGTGCGAATAATCGCTTGTAAAAATGCCAATCCAATACTTCTTATATTAGAATCTTATGTTAAGCTGAGTCCTGTTGGTAATAACTCGACTACGCTTAGGGATATTTCTTTATGAAAGAGTGACTTAAGGTTCATGTATGGATTCGGTAGAGGCGGTGTTTTCTGCGCTATAGTTATTGCCTATCGCTTCATATATGAATTAAAACAGGCCTTTATGGATTCGCTTGATCCAGATCAAGTATTCAATATCGGTCCTTCCTTATGATCTCTTTGCTAAAACACCCTGAGTTTATGTAAGTCCTTGGTTTATAAGGAAGGTTATGATGAGTGAGTTAAAAAAAGATAATTATAACTATAAGGTCATAAGGCAGTTTGCCATTATGTCTGTAGTTTGGGGAATTGTCGGCATGGCGGTTGGGGTTTTAATCGCTGCCCAGTTGATGTTCCCAGCATTGAATTTCGATACCTCCTGGCTGCATTTTGGCCGTCTTCGTCCTCTTCACACTAACGCGGTTATTTTCGCTTTCGGCGGCTGTGTGTTGATGGCAACCTCACTTCACTGTGTTCAGCGCACCAGTTATGCGCGTCTGATCAGCGATAAGCTGGCGGCGTTTGTATTCTGGGGCTGGCAGCTGGTGATTGTGTTGGCGGCGATTACCTTGCCAATGGGTCTAACGACTACTAAAGAATACGCTGAGCTTGAGTGGCCAATTGATATCCTGATCGCTATCGTGTGGGTTGCTTATGCAGTGCTCTTCTTCGGCACCATCATGAAGCGTAAGGTGTCGCACATTTATGTTGCGAACTGGTTCTTTGGCGCGTTCATCATCACTATAGCAGTATTACATATTGTGAACAGTGCGTCGCTTCCAATTGACTGGACTTCGTGGAAGTCTTATTCAGTTTACTCAGGTGCAATTGATGCGATGGTTCAGTGGTGGTACGGCCATAACGCGGTTGGCTTCTATCTGACCGCTGGCTTCCTGGGCATCATGTATTACTATGTGCCAAAGCAGGCGGGGCGCCCGATCTACTCATACCGTCTGTCGATTGTTCACTTCTGGGCATTGATTGCGATTTATATGTGGGCGGGTCCTCACCACTTGCATTACAGCTCATTGCCTGATTGGGCTCAGTCATTAGGTATGGTCTTCTCCTTGATTCTGCTTGCTCCATCCTGGGGGGGCATGATCAACGGTATCATGACCTTATCTGGCGCATGGCATAAGCTTCGCACTGACCCAATCATCAAGTTCCTGATCGTTTCTCTGTCCTTCTACGGTATGTCAACCTTCGAAGGCCCAATGATGTCTATCAAAACCGTGAATGCTTTATCACATAACACTGACTGGACCGTGGGCCACGTTCACGCTGGCGCATTAGGCTGGGTAGCGATGGTTTCGATTGGTGCTCTTTACGCCATGATTCCTTCCATCTTCGGTAAAGAGAAGATGCACAGTATCAGCTTGATCAATATGCACTTCTGGTTGTCGACGATTGGTGTGGTGCTTTATATCGCAGCGATGTGGATTGCGGGTGTGACTCAAGGCTTGATGTGGCGCGCTACTAACTCTGACGGTACTTTGACTTACTCATTCGTGCAGAGTCTGGAAGCAACCTACCCATACTATGGTATTCGTTTGCTCGGCGGCATCATCTTCCTGGCGGGTATGTTCGTAATGGCATACAACGTGATGAAGACGATTTCCGGCGCTAAAAATGCGGATACTCGTATCCCACAACCAGCGCACTAGGAGGGCACACAGATGAATCATGAAAAAGTCGAAAAAAATGTTGGTTTAATGGGTATTTTGATTGTGGTCGCCATCAGCTTTGGTGGCCTTGCCGAAATCGTGCCCTTATTCTTCCTTAAAGATACTACGCAACCGATTTCCACTTTGCGTCCTTATACTGCGCTTGAGCTGGAAGGCCGTGACATTTATATCCGCGAAGGTTGCCACGTGTGTCATACCCAGATGGTGCGTCCGTTCCGCGCAGAAACTGAGCGTTATGGTCATTACTCGGTAGCGGGTGAAGATGTCTATGAACATCCGTTTCTTTGGGGTTCGAAGCGTACTGGGCCTGACCTGGCGCGCGTTGGTGGTCGTTACTCGGATGAGTGGCACTATGTTCACCTGATGAATCCTCGTGACCCGGTTCCTGAGTCGAACATGCCTGCTTTCCCATGGTTGGATGAGAACATTCTGGATGGCGAGAAAACCGCTGCCAAGATGGAAACCATGCGTAAGCTGGGTGTGCCTTATACCGACGAAGAAATTGCTAATGCAAAAGACCAGGTCGCAGGTGAAAAAGAAATCACTGCTTTGATTGCCTACTTGCAATCCCTTGGTCATGAGCATGGCACAGTACAAGATTCAGGAGGTGAATAATGGATATCAATATTTTCCGTGGTGTTATGACCCTGATAATTATGCTGCTCTTTATCGGCCTCTGTATTTGGGTGTATTCAAAAAAGCGTAAGCCAATGTATGACCAGGCAGCACGCATGGCTCTTGATGAAGGTGATAAGGAGTCAACTGCCAATAACCATAAAGAGGTGATGAGTCATGAGTAATGCACTGAGTTTTTATATTATTCTGATCGTTGCCATTAATATTATTGGTTGTGCGGCCTTATTATTCTTTACTCGTAAAAAGAAGCAAAGTGGGCAGCAGGGTAAAACAACTGGCCACGTCTACGACGGAATTGAAGAGTACGACAATCCGTTGCCACGCTGGTGGTTGTGGTTGTTCTACATCACTATCGTATTTGCGATTGTTTATCTGATCTTGTATCCAGGCCTGGGTAAGTTCAAAGGCGTACTTGGTTGGTCGCAAATCAGCCAGTACGAAGAGGAAGTTGCCGAAGCAGATGCCAAGTATATGCCGCTATTTGAAAAGTATGCAGCCATGTCTGTGAAAGATTTGCAGAATGAGCCAGAAGCCTTGCAGATGGGGCAGTCAATCTTCGCCAACACCTGTTTCGGTTGTCATGGCGCTGATGGACGTGGTGGTATCGGTTTCCCGAACCTGACTGATGACGACTGGTTATATGGTGGTACACCTGATGACATCATGTACTCAATTATGGAAGGTCGTAAGGGTGCAATGCCAGCCTGGGGCGGGCCACTTGGTGAGGAAGGTGTTTCGCAGGTGGTTCACTATATCTTGAGTGAAAACGAAGCCGAGCGTACTTTCAAACCGGAATTGGTTGCAGAGGGAAAAACCAAGTTCGAAGCTATGTGTGCAGTGTGTCATGGCAAAGACTTAAGTGGCAATACTGCGATGGGTGCGCCTAATCTTAAAGACACTACCTGGTTGCACGGTGGTTCAATCAGCATGATCAAAGATGTGATTGAAAATGGTATTCAGGCCAATATGCCAGCCCACGATAAAATCTTAGGTAAAGAGAAAGCGCACCTGGTTACTGCTTATGTGTATAGCTTGTCTCATGCAGATGATGAGCAAAACCAAAAGTAGTACTCGATAATATTGGTCCAAACATTAATACAGGTTTGAGCAATGAGTGAACAGCAAGATACATACGTCGTTGGCGACGAACAGAGCCTTTACGAAAAGCGCAAGAAAGTGTTTTCGAAAAAGGTATCCGGACGATTTAACAATCTCCGAGTCTTGTCAGTCTGGTTATTGCTTGGCCTGTATTATGGTCTTCCCTGGTTAAGTTGGAACGGTCAGCAGGCCGTTCTATTTGATCTTCCCGCACGAAAATTTCATCTGTTCGGTCTGACCTTTTTCCCGCAAGATTTTATTTTCCTGACGCTGCTGTTAATCATCGCCGCCATGGCGCTGTTTTTCTTCACAACGGTGGCGGGCCGCTTATGGTGTGGTTACGCCTGTCCACAAACAGTCTGGACCGAAGTGTTTATCTGGATGGAACGTCTTGTAGAAGGCGACCGCAACAAGCAGTTGAAGCTGGATAAACAGCCGTGGAACTTTGAAAAAATTCGCAAGCGACTGGCCAAACATGCTTTATGGATTATCTTTGCACTCTTTACCGGTTACACCTTCGTTGGCTATTTCACGCCAATCACAGAACTCACCGATAAAATCCTGACTTTGAGCACGGGACCCTGGGAAACCTTCTGGGTCTTGTTCTACAGCTTTGCCACCTGGGGCAACGCCGGGATGTTGCGTGAGCAGGTCTGTATTTATATGTGTCCTTATGCGCGCTTCCAGAGTTCGATGTTCGATAAAGATACGCTGATCATTGCTTATGATGAAAAGCGTGGCGAAGATCGTGGCCCGCGTAAAAAGGATATGCCCAAGGAAGAGTATGAAGCAAAGGGTTTAGGCGACTGTATCGACTGTATGCAGTGTGTTCATGTCTGCCCAACCGGTATCGATATTCGTGATGGCTTGCAGTACGAATGTATTGCCTGCGCTGCCTGTATTGATGCCTGCGATGAAGTAATGGATAAGATGGGCTATGAGCCAGGTTTGATTCGCTACACTACAGAAAATCGTGATAATGGCAAAGAGGTAAAGCTGATACGCGGTAAGACCATCGGTTACGGTGCCATACTCATTTTGATGAGTTTGATCTTTGTTCTGTCAGTATGGCTACGCACGCCGCTTGAGCTGGACATTATTAAAGATCGCAACCGTTTATATTTAACGACCGCTGAAGGCTTTATCGAGAATATTTATAACCTGCGGATCGTCAACAAAGATCAGCAAGCGCATACTTATACTATCGAGATTAGCGGCCACTCGGAGTTAGTCTACCAAGGCCCGGAAACGGTAACGGTTGCCGCAGGAGCTGTAATATCAGTACCTGTTCGTGTGTCGATTGATCCATTTAATTTAACGGGTACAACTGAAAAGCTGACCGTTCGCTTGCAAAGCGTGGATGATAAGTCCATTGCTATCAACCAAGGCACCAATTTTATTGGTCCAGTTAGAAGACGCTAACCGCGCGGAACATCCATGAATCAAGTGCAAGAACACGATACTAAACCCTGGTACAAACAATTTTGGCCCTGGTTTGTAATTGCCATTCCAGCCAGCTCGGTGGTGACAGGAATTTTGTTGGTGACGATTGCTGTGAACAATCCAGCCAGCATGGTTAAGGACGATTATTACAAAGAAGGCTTAGCCATCAACCAGATTCTTGAAAAACGCCAGCTGGCGAAAGATATGGGTATTCGAGCGGATGTCGATCTAACCGGAACCCGCCTAGAGATTCAGTTAGAGTCAAAACAACCGATAACAGACAGCCTGTTTCTGGATTTTCGTCATGCAACTTTGGCTGAGCGTGATTTTTCGCTGGCATTAAAACAGAATGCCAATGGCGTCTATTATGCCGAACTGATGGCTGATGGCTCTGAAAAAGATACTCAGGGAAAGTGGCACGTTACTTTACGCCCGCATGGTGATGAATGGGAACTGGAACAGATATGGACATTGCCCACTAAGCGTGAATTGACCTTAGGTTATTGATATGGACGCGAAAGTCCGCGGCGAGTGTTTTCACTGTGGTTTGCCAATTCCTGCCAACTATCATCAGACTCTTGAAGTACTCGGTAAAGAGCGTGGGTTTTGTTGCGTGGGCTGCTACTCAGTTGCAGAAACCATCGTTAATAATGGACTAACTGATTATTATCAATTTCGAACCGAGCAGGCGATTCGTCCTGATCAGGAGCTTCCTGCTGAGCTAATTGCCTTTGATGAAGAAGATATTCAAGCCGAATATCTGGTCGACCAAAATAAAGCCCCAGCTACTGACAACAAGTCCTCCTCAATTATTCTACTGTCCGAATCTATTCGCTGTAGCGCCTGTGCCTGGCTGATTGAGCGAACCTTAAGAAAACTGAATGGCGTTACAGGCGTACAGGTCAATGTCGCGGCACAGACCATTAATTTGCAATGGCAACCCGAAACCATTGAACTCAGTAAAATATTAAAGCGTTTACACCAACTTGGATATTCTGCGTTACCCTATAAACCTGAGCAGGCCTTAGCTATCAATGTTAAGCAACAAAAAAGCTGGTTGCGCCGTTTAGGTTTGGCGGGCCTCGGCATGATGCAGGTAATGATGTATGCGGTAGGTTTATATCTTGGCGCATGGGATGACGTTAATCAGCAGCATGGTCACTTCTTGCGTTGGGTAAGCTTTTTTATTGCCACCCCAGTTTTATTCTATGCTGGATTCCCTTTTTATTTTAGCGCTATCCAATCATTGAGACAGTTCCGTCTGAATATGGATGTGCCAATCACTTTGGCGCTGTTTCTGGCTTATGGAGCTAGTATCTGGGCGGTGATTACGCAAAGTGGTGAAGTCTATTTTGATTCGGTAACCATGTTTGTCTTCTTCCTGCTGATTGGACGTTATCTTGAGTTTAGAGCGCGTCAGCAGGTCAGTGAAAAAGTTTATAAAGGACAGAACAGCCTGCCGGTTTATGCCGAAAAAATGATTGGCAATGAAGCGCATGGCAAGATGGTCTCGCTGAAAAAGTTGCAGCAAGGGGATGAGATTTTGATTCGTCCAGGTGCCACCGTTCCTATTGATGGTGAGTTAATTAGTGAACAGGCGGAAGTCAACGAAGCCATGCTCAACGGTGAATTTTTGCCACGCCATAAACACCAGGGGCAAATGGTAATGGCCGGTAGCGTCAATACGCATCAGGCTATTCGTATTAAAGTTTCTGGCAACGCCAGCAACAGCTATTGGGCAAAACTACTGAGTATGCAGGAAGCAGCGCTGCTGGAGAAACCAAAAATTGGCTTGCTGGCCGATACGGTTGCACGTTATTTCGTGTTGTTTATTTTGCTGCTGGCAACTGTTGTCGCCTGGTATTGGTTACGTCATGAACCGCAGGAAGCGTTATGGATTACCCTTTCAGTACTGGTGGTGAGTTGTCCTTGCGCACTTGGACTGGCAACACCGATTGCCATGACCTGTGGCGCCCTGGCACACAACCAGCGGAACGTACTGATTAAAGGACAGCACTTTTTACAAAATACCAGCCATATTACCGATGTTATTTTTGATAAAACAGGAACCCTGACCGAAGGGACTTTTACCGTTGATAAGGTTGAGTTGTTAGCTGACCGTTCAAAGGCTCAGGTATTAGCTGTCATTGCGGCACTGGAAGCGCAATCGGAACATCCCATCGCTTTAGCTTTTTATCAATACCAGTCTAAAGATATTATTGCTAATGATATCGAGCATCATTCCTTTGCCGGAGTGTCCGGAAAAATTAATGAGCAAACTTATTGGTTTGGTAACCGTCAGTTTATCGAGTCATGCGGTGGGCGTTTTGAAAAGGTTGCTTCGGAAAACTCAGGTCTCTGGTTATACGACGGACAGACAATCATTGCGCATCTTGTGTTGACGGACAAGATTCGTGAACAGGCCAGGGATATGATCCAGCAGTTGAAAGCGAAAGGCTATCGGTTGCACATTCTAAGTGGCGACCCCAGCGAACAAACTGAGCAGGTAGCAAAACAATTAGGTATCGAGCTTTGGGCCAATGGGATGGCGCCAGAGCAGAAACTGTCTTATGTAAAATCCTTGCAGACAAGAGGCGAGCGCGTATTGATGGTCGGCGATGGATTGAATGATGCGCCAGTGATGTCAGCAGCCGATTCGTCGATTGCCATGGCCAAAGCGTCTGACCTCACGCGCACCACGGCAGATGCTTATCTGTTGTCGGAAAATTTATTGGACATACCTTTTGTGTTGCAGAAAAGCCGTCAAACTCAGTCAGTGATCAAACAGAACATTAGCTGGGCGCTACTTTATAATGCGGTTATGATTCCGTTCGCGGCAATGGGTTATATTCCACCGTACCTTGCGGCTATTGGCATGTCACTCAGTTCGATTGTGGTGGTGGTCAATTCACTGAAACTGAAACGTGAAAAGAAGAAGAGCATAAGCTAATTATGGACGCGATTTATTTATTAATACCACTGACTCTGGTTTTCCTGGCCATAGCGGTTGGCATTTTCTTCTGGGCGGTTAATTCGGATCAGTATTCGGATCTGGATAAAGAGGCGAGTCGCATTCTTTTTGAAGAGAAGGGGTTTGAAGAGAAAGGCTTCGAAGAAAAAGGCTTCGAAGAAAAAGGTAAAGAGAGCACTGCCTCAGAACAACCTTCTAAAAATGACGATCAACCAACAGAGAAGCACTCATGATTAGCGAGCAGGTTTTAACCGCACTGGTATCAGCTTTTGCCATGGGCTTTCTGGGATCGACGCACTGCATCGGCATGTGCGGTGGCTTAACAGTTGCGCTCAATACCGGTACTGCCAAGGAAAAGTCATTGCGCCTGTCTTTCACTTACCAGATTTTCCGGGTACTCAGTTACGGTATCCTTGGAGCTTTAGTCGGTGGCTTTGGCTACCTTTTTAGCAAGTGGACCAACTTTCCAGTCTTGATCGTTCTTGGCGGCATCATGCTAATCATGATGGGCTTCTATCTCTTAAGCTGGCAAAACTTGCTGATTTACTTTGAAAGTATCGGCCGTAAGTTGTGGAAGAAAGTTTCCCCAGTGCAAAGTCGATTCCTGCCAATTAAAAAATTCCATCATGCTGCTGTAGTTGGACTGTTGTGGGGACTATTGCCTTGCGGACTGGTCTACAGCGCGCTGGCCATGGCCAGCACCTCGGGTACTGCTTTGGGTGGTTTCGCGAGCATGGTTGCCTTCGGTCTTGGAACATTGCCGGCTATGTTTGCCGTCGGTGTCTTCAGCAACAAGCTGGTCAACTTCTTCCGAAATCCGAAAATTCGAGCCATATTCGGCGTTATTTTTATTCTCTGGGGAAGCTTCTATATTTATCAGGCAGTTAGTAAATACTCGAGCGGACAGAGCGCTCATCAGCATCATCAGATGCAAACCGAAATGGACCACTCTCAGCACTAGTTTCGCAAGAGTGGCTTCAAAAGACTGACATTTATCAATAGCAATCTGATGCAGAGAAAAAATCGGCAATAATAATCTTTCAAGTTACCTCTTCAGGACATAAAAAGTAACCCGAAACAGGTCTAAAGATTAGAAAAAGCATTAAAAATACACCTTTATAACTATTTGAATTACAAATAAATTGCCAGACTCAAATTCGATTGATCTAGATCAATCCGCTTGCTCCTTAAATTACCTATCCTGTATGCATCGTAAAGCAAAACAGGTGCAGGCTATGCCTAAATCATCAATCTGGAACCGCGAACTTGTTGAAAAATACAACATCGCCGGCCCTCGTTACACATCTTATCCAACCGCATTGCAGTTCAGCGATGATTTTGGTGTTGAGGATTTTATCAATACCCTGAAAACCTCGAATCAAGGCAAGCCATTGTCTTTATATTTGCATATCCCTTTCTGCGAAAACATCTGTTATTACTGCGCCTGTAATAAAGTCATTACTAAGGACAAATCAAAAGCTGATCGCTACTTAAAGGCTTTGATTAAAGAAGCGGAAATGATCGCGCCTTATGTTAAAGGTCGCAAAGTGACCCAGATCCACTGGGGTGGCGGTACGCCAACCTTCCTGTCGAATGAGCAGATTGAAGGGCTGGTTAATCAATTACGAGAACTGTTTGATTTTGACGACGATAATGGAGAATTCTCCATTGAGATCGATCCGCGTAGCGTCGACAACAAAACCATGGCCAGTCTGGCGCGTGCAGGTTTTAACCGTTTAAGCATGGGTGTGCAGGACTTTAATCCTGAGGTGCAAAAAGCAGTAAATCGAATTCAACCAGAAGAAGACACTCGTCATCTATTATTGCAGGCGCGTCGTCATGGCTTTAACTCCATCAATATTGATTTGATCTATGGCTTGCCACATCAGACAGTCGAAAGATTTAACGAGACCATCGATAAAATAATCACCATGGCGCCTGATCGTTTGTCGGTATTTAACTACGCACACTTGCCGCATCGTTTTAAGCCTCAACGTCGCATCAATGCCTATGATTTACCTTCTCCAGAAGAGAAGTTACGAATTCTTGAATCGGCTATTAATAAGCTAACCGAAGCAGGCTATGTTTATATCGGCATGGACCATTTTGCTTTGCCACATGATGAGTTGACTCAGGCGCAAGAACATGGCGATTTGCATCGTAACTTCCAAGGCTATACTACTCACGCAGAATGTGACCTGGTGGGACTGGGCGTCTCATCCATCAGCCAGGTTGGCAACAGCTACAGTCAGAGCATGCGTGGTCTTGATGAGTATTACGAAAGAATTGAAGCGGGTGAGCTGGCGGTATGGCGTGGCTGTTATCTGGAAGATGATGATCTGTTACGTCGCGAAGTGATCATGCAATTGATTTGCCACTTCAAATTGGATTTCAGCGACATCGAAAAAGCCTTTAATATCAAATTCAAAGAATACTTTGCCGAAGAACTGGAATCGCTGATTCGCTTCGAAGAAGACGGTCTGCTTAACCTTACTGACACAGGTATACAGGTTAATGACGCGGGCAGATTGCTAATTCGTAACATTTGCATGGCTTTTGATGCCTATTTCAAAGAAGTTAGCATTATTCAGACTTATTCTAAAGCTATCTAGGGTCGCCTAAATTCGTTTGAAAAATGGGCAGAATGTACTAAACTGGGATAAATTTTCAGGTGTGTGAATCTTATGGCATTGCCATCAATTAAGTGTCAGAGTTGTAGTATCAACCAGTTATGTTTGCCGGTAATGCTGGCCGAGTCCGAAGTCGAGCATTTGGACAGCATTATTCAGCGGAAAAAGCCTCTCAATAAGAATGAGATGCTTTTTCATGCCGGTGAAGAATTTCAGGCTATTTATGCAGTCCGTTCGGGCTGTATCAAGTCGTATACCATTTCAGAAAGTGGCGAAGAGCAGATCACAGGCTTTCATTTGGCCGGTGAAATCATTGGTCTTGATGCCATCAGTTCTGGCAAGCATCCAAGCATGGCAAAAGCGCTGGAAACTTCAATGGTGTGTACCATTCCATATCACAAGCTGGAAATGTTATCGGGTGAAATC
This sequence comes from Kangiella sp., assembly GCA_048268505.1. Classification (GTDB taxonomy): domain Bacteria; phylum Pseudomonadota; class Gammaproteobacteria; order Enterobacterales; family Kangiellaceae; genus Kangiella. The sequence goes on from JBLWVK010000005.1 coordinate 89,441, forward strand.
CCAGGTTTGAGACAACAGCTTGTGCGTGTCATGAGTCGTGAAATTCATGATGACCAGGAATTAATGCTGCTACTCAACAAGAAAAGTGCAGATGAACGTCTGGCGGCTTTTCTTGTTAACCTATCCAGCCGCTTTGGCAAACGCGGCCTATCACGCAACTGTTTTAACCTGGTAATGACGCGTGGCGACATTGCAAATTATTTAGGTCTGGCAGTAGAAACTGTCAGCCGTCTCTTCACCAAGCTTCAACAGAATGGTTTGATTGCCATAAAAGATAAAGAAGTGACGATTACCGATTTCAATCAATTGAACGTTCTAGCCGGGAGTAAGTGTCACCACTAAAAGTCTATAGACTAAAAACACCGGAAAGGACAAGGGGGCAGGGCAATGAAAAATCGTTTTAACGTTCTATACAATCCAGCAAAAGCCTGGGAACAACTCAAAGAAGAAAACTTTTCTGTAAAACAGGCTTATATACGAATGGTGATCTGGATGGCGTTATTGCCACCAGTTTTCGCTTTTATTGGCGCAGTATACAGCGGGTGGCGCATCGGCTATGAAGAGCCGGTCAAACTCACCTGGCAAAGTGCGCTGGTTATTTCAATTGCGGCCTATTTAGCCATCTTGGTTGGCCTCTACATTTTTGCCCGTCTGGTTCATTGGATGGCGCAAACATACGACTCAAAAGCGACCGTTAGCGACTCTTTCGTTCTGATCGCCTATTCCTGCATGCCACTATTCCTTATCAGCATTACCAGTGCCTATCCATTGTTATGGCTCAACACCTTGCTGACTCTGGTTGCCGTCGCTTTGGCATTAAGAATATTGTTTGCTGGAACCCCAATCATGATGGGGATCGACAAAGACCGCGGTATCTTATTCACCAACTCGATACTCACTGTAGCCTTGGTGCTGATTGTGGCAGTGCTAGCCATCAGCGTTATCTTCTGGGCTAACGGCATGGGCCCCGTCTTTACCCGTTAATCACTATCAGAGGGCAAACGCTGGCCCTCTGGCAACACCAGTTTCTAAAATCAACATGGTGTACGGACAACTCATGAGTACCCAATGGGGCAGACCCTTGTCCCTACGACAAAACAGAGACTCGATGCTGACTCTGCCGTAGGGTAGGCCTTGGCCCACCATCATATTATGCACTCTTAGGGCGCACACAGGTACGCACCTACCGAACCCACAGTCTTGTCATTCCGCACTTGTGACCAACGGAAATACCTTTAGGTAATGCGGAATCTGCTCTTGGTTTTTCGACGTTGCCCCAACTCTTTGTACGGACAACTCATGAGTTGTCCCTACCACAAACCGCAAACACCCCCCCATAATTACTTTTGAAATTCCCCAGTTTCCGCGCTATTCTAAGCCATGTCGGCACTTAGTCATTCTAACCATGGCCGACAATTCCAGAGGAACAGGAGTGGGGTATACGATGGATTCTGTATATAAAGGATTTAATTTCTCTTCAAATGCCGAAAATTATCGGCGCTACCGTCCGGATTACCCGGATCAGCTTTTTCATTATCTGGCCATGTTGAGTGACAACCATGAAAATGCATGGGATGTCGCAACCGGCAATGGTCAGGCCGCAATTGGCTTGGCTCAACATTTTACAAAAGTCTATGCCTCCGATATCAGCACACGCCAGCTCGAAAATGCCCATCAACGGAAAAACATCAAATATTTCGTCGGCAAAGCCGAGCAATGTAAATTCCCCGATGAAAGCATGGACATCATTACTGTTGCCCAGGCACTGCACTGGTTTGATATCGATAAGTTCTTTGCAGAAGCAAAGCGAATACTAAAACCCGGTGGCATTTTAGCGGTATGGAACTATCAGCTACTACAAATCAATCTTGAAGTAGACGCTGTCATCAGACATCTTTACGACCATGTACTTAATGACTATTGGGCAATGCAACGAGAAACGCTGGAAAACCACTTCGCCGATTACCAATTCCCATTTCAGACTATCCCAACCCCAGATTTTAAAGTGGAAAAAACCTGGTCATTCGATCAAGTGATTGGTTACCTCAACAGCTGGTCAGCTACCCAGAACTATATCCAGCAAGAACAGAAAAACCCTATCAGCCAACTATCGCAAAAATTAATCTTCGCCTGGTGCGATACCAACCACATGAAAAAAGTACAGTGGCCGATAAAACTCACCGTTTGTCGTAAGCCTGAAAATTAAACAAGTTATTGCACCTGTAACCCGTAGGCTGGTGATGAACAAAGTGAATCCCAGCAAAGCCTGCCCTTTTGCAGTTGCAAAACTGAGCCAAAGAGGCGACTGATATTTCATCGGTACCCAAGGGGGCAGACCCTGCGTCACGACGTACCCTGCTACCACCCATTAGCATCCGTAGGGTGGAGTTTGGCCCAGCAATCTCCACGCTCCCGTCATTGTCGGGCTTGCCCCGACAATCCAATGCCTTTAAGCAGCCCAAACTGATATACGATTATCCGCACCAGGCTCGCCCAACAACAACCAAATGGACAAAGCTATTGCAATACCCAAAAACTTATTTATTATTAGCTGCTATCTTTTGTGCATTGAATAAAAATGGATGTCTCAAAAGATAAATCAAAACAATAATATCCTTTTTGATTCGGGGTTAATTTTAGAAACGGATATTAAAATTACTAAGAGCAAAATCATGCTCAAAAAAACAGGAGAATAAAAATGTTTACTAGGTTTGCAATAATCGCTTTGGTTTCAACTTTATTTTGGGGATGTGCTTCGGTACCAATGGAAAGTCCTGAGAAATCTGCAGAAGCAAAGCAATTCAATGCTCCAAGCGAGGGAAAGGCTGGCATATATGTCTATCGTTCTGGAAGCTTTGGTGGAGCACTAAAGAAAGATGTATGGGTTGATGGCGAGTGTATAGGAGAAACGGCACCGAACGTATTCTTCTACCATGAAGTTGAGGGTGATGCAGAACATAAAATCTCGACAGAATCTGAATTTTCACCGAATGATATTCTACTAGCCACTAAAAGCGGCATGCTCTATTTCATACGCCAGTATATTAAAATGGGCGTATTTGTTGGTGGTGCTGGTGTAGAGGTTGTTAGCGAAGAAGAAGGTAAAAAGGAAGTTAGTGAGTTAGACATGGCTGCAAAAGGCTCATGTAGTAAATAGACAGCAATAAATGTCAGTTTGAAAGCCAAAGGATGCAAGTCTTTTGGCTTTTTTATTATTGGAGAATTGTGTCTTTGAATATAAAAAACTCATGGGGCTAATACATGATTCGAGATACTCTTGTTATGCTTCGCCAATCGAGGCTACAGATCCCACCGTCTTTATTGTCGGGCGCACACACAGGTACCCCCCTACCAATCTCCTCACACCTTGTCATTGTCGGGCTTGACCCGACAATCCAGTGTCTTTAAAAAAATTTTACTGACGAAAGAATTATCTACACTCCATACGCCCAACGCATTGAAGCCATTGCATTATATGTAGTAGGCCGTTCAGGTAGTAGCTTCAACTTCAATGAAGGAAAAAGCTTTTTTGTTGCGCTCGACCTACCAGATAATATCGACCGATACGTTATGAGTTTACAGACTTGGCATACAGATAGTGCTGGATTTTCTTCTAGTCTTTTGTCTGCGCACATATTTTACCCTAAGATAATTTTTCTTAATGAAAACTATGATGAAATACAATGGGAACAAAAATCTGATTATGAATATTCCACCTGGTGGTCTACCTCTGGTTTAGAATTAGATATAAATATGAGCGAGGTTCCCAGTGCAGAATATATGTTAATTTATACTGATCCAGCCGATGTGGGCAAAACATACCGGGTTACTCCTGGAGGAATTACAGTAATGTCTGGTAGCGGGTTCGTATCATCAGGAGCTCAATCTTATGACGTACCTCTTAACTACGAGGGAGTGCTCAATATTAAACTAACGCGGATTTAACAAGGCTCTGAAGCTAGTGTAGCCTCGAAGGAACAATGGTGACTTCGAAGTTTTGCATATTGAGACCTCGATTACGACCAATGGAAGTCCCCGAAGGGGGTGGCCCTGACCTTGGTACGACAAATTTAATCGAGGCTACACAAACAAAATTACTATGCGAATAATCAGCTCAATATTTACCTTATTTTTTGTTGCATCATGTACAACAAAACCAAATTTCTTGCGTCAGCCAGAGAGCCTGCAATTAAATATGTGTGAAGAGTACATGGGGGATGACTGGAAAAGAATTTCACCTCCGCCCGAGGCTGCAATGATGCTTGAGTCAGTAAGTTTCGAAGTGAAGCCCAGTGGGATTATCTGGTATTTAAATGAGCAAAGTATCATCGGTGCTTGTGCTTATACTGGCGATAGAAACGGTTGCGGCTATAGTGGACATGAATTTAGACTTATAGGTAATCTGTGGTTACACACAACTATATGGTCACAAGAGCGCATCTGTGTTGTTAGCTAAGACATCTAGCAAGGTAGTGTAGCCTCGAAGGAACTATAGTGACTTAGAGGTTTTCGCCTACCCCCGCGCCTTTTCAATGATCTTCGTCGTTGAAACCCCATCCACAAAATCGAGAATGATGACCTGTCCGCCGTTTTTCATAACAGCTTCGCCACCGGCGATTTGTTCTGGTTTGTAGTCGCCGCCTTTAACTAAGATATCTGGCAGACATTCGCCAATGAGGCGTGCGGGCGTGTCTTCGCTAAATTCTACGACCCAGTCGACGCTGGCGAGGCCTGCGAGGACTTCCATGCGTTGGTCGACTGGATTGACAGGTCTGCCTTCGCCTTTGAGCCTGCGTACTGAGTCGTCGCCATTAACTGCGACAATTAATCGATCACCGAGGGCAGCGGCCTGTTTGAGATAGGTGACATGGCCTGCGTGCAGGATGTCGAAACAGCCGTTGGTCATGACGATGGTTTCGCCACTGGCTTTGGATTTTTGAATAAGATCCAGCAATTCGGATTCAGTGACTACACCTTGCGATAGTGGCTGGTGCTGCAACATGACGTTGAGCAGTTCTTGGCGGGTGGCAGTTGCTGTTCCCAGTTTGGCAACGACAATGCCTGCAGCCAGATTGGCAATCTGGGTTGCGGTTTTCAGATCCAGTCCGCTGGCAAGCCCTGTCGCCAATGCTGCAACTACGGTATCGCCTGCACCTGTCACATCAAATACTTCGCGCGCTTGAGTCGGTTGCAGGAAAGGTTCATGGTCATGCTCAAATAGTGCCATGCCTTTTTCGCTGCGAGTTACCAACAAGGCGTCCAGCTGCAAGGTTTCTCTTTGCGTCTGACCTTTGCTGAGGAATTCTTCTTCGCTACTGCTGCTACCTGCAATCAAATCAAATTCAGACTGATTCGGCGTTATGACGGTGGCATTCTGATATTTACTGAAGTCGGAACCTTTGGGATCAACCACAATCGGCTTACCTGCTTTTCTGGCGGCCTGAATGATCGACTGTGGATCCTGCAGGGTGCCTTTGCCGTAGTCTGACAATACGATTAAGTCATGTTGGCTGATAAGGTCGGCGACCAGTTCAAGATTTACCCCTGACTGTAGTGAAAAATCTTTTTCAAAATCGAGGCGAATCAGTTGTTGGTGACGGCTGATAATTCGCAGCTTGGTAATGGTGTTCTGGTGCGCTCTTTGATCAAAGGCGCACTGGATATTATGACCATCTAGCAATTTGCTGAGGCTATCTGCGGCTTCGTCCTGACCAGTGATGCCGCATAGAGTCACCTGACTACCCAGAGCTGAAATATTCAGCGCCACATTACCGGCACCGCCAGCTCTGTCTTCGGTTTCCTGAACATTGACCACCGGTACAGGAGCTTCTGGTGAGATGCGCGATGTGCCACCATGCCAGTAGCGATCCAGCATAATGTCGCCAATTACTAAAATCTTTGCTTTGGAAAAGTCAGGTAGCGTTACTTTCAAGGGGCAAACCCAGTCTTTGCTTGATGTTGCGGTAATAATACCCATTTGTCGGCGGGCATGTAAGAGTTAATCAGAAAATTGTGAAGAATGTACTGGCGGTAATCATTGACTGGATTATAGTAAAACTGCGTTCCTAATCAGGAGAACTAGAATGAAAAGATATCAATTGTTTGCAGTATTGAGCGTTGCATCTATTGGCTTAACTGCTTGTGCCGGTGCGGCAAAGAGCGAAAGTGCCGAAACCTGTCGTGAGGCGCTGGATGTAGCCTATAAAGAACTTAATTTTGCAGAAAGTCAGGGCTTTGCGGGTACCGTGAACTACACCAAAGCTGCCAGTCTGCTAACTGCGGCAAAAACCAGCCAGACGGTAGAAGCTTATGACTCATGCGTCAGTAATGCGGATAAGGCACGTTATTACATTGCGGAGTCTAAGAAGGGCTAGTTGGCAAGAGTCATTGTCAAAGGCGACTTCTGGTCGCCTTTTTACTATCTGGAGATATTGGCCGGGACACATTGGCCTTATAACGGATAACCGTTACAATGGCTTAGAGCTATTATTTGATGGCTCTGTAACTAGGAATACTATATGTCAAAAAGAAAGAATCAGGATCCTCAAGCTGAGCTAGAAGCCCAGCGTTATCAGAACCCCATTGCAAGCCGCCAGTTTATTCTGCGTCAGTTAGAAGAGGCGGGTGAACCCGTGTCGCTGGACCAGTTGGCCAAGCGATTGGAGATGAAGGAGCCTGAGCAGGTCGAAGCGTTGCAGAAACGCTTAAACGCCATGGAGCGTGACGGCCAATTAATTTGTAACCGTAAAGGGCGCTACTGTCTGGTGGATGCTACTGATCTGGTGCGAGGCAAAGTCCTGGCGCACCGAGATGGCTACGGCTATCTGGCTCTGGAAAAAGGTGGCGACGACTGGTATCTGTCACCACGAGAAATGCAGACAGTTTTTCATGGCGATAAAGTGCTGGCGCGAGTCCGTAATGTGGACCGACGTGGCCGTACCGAAGGTGCTATTGTTGAGATTCTTGATGGTTCAACCAGCCACATAGTGGGGCGCCTGCAAGAAGAAAATGGACTCAAATTTGTCACCGCAGAAGACCCCAGAATTTTACACGATTTGATTATTGCCCCTGATGATTGCATGAATGCAGAAATCGGTCAGGTGGTTGTTGCACAAATTGTTCAAAGACCAAAACGAAATCAGCATGCGCGAGGCATTATCACTGAAGTATTGGGTGATTACTTGTCTGCGGGCATGGAAATTGAGATCGCCATTCGAAATCACCAGATCCCGCACGAATGGCCTGATGATGTTCTATCTGAGGTTGGCGAACTACCCGTTGAGGTCACAGAAAAAGACTGGCAGGGCCGCGTGGATTTGCGTCAGCTGCCGCTGGTTACCATTGATGGTGAAGATGCCCGCGACTTTGATGATGCAGTTTACTGTCGCCGTAAAGGAAAAGGCGGTTGGACTTTGTGGGTCGCCATTGCTGATGTCAGTCATTATGTGCGCCCTGGATCGGCGTTGGATCAGGAAGCGCTCGAGCGTGGTAACTCTGTTTACTTTCCAGAGTTTGTGGTGCCGATGCTGCCTGAGCTGTTATCGAACGGTCTTTGCTCATTGAAACCAAAAGTGGATCGTCTGTGTATGGTGGCTGAGATGTCGTTAACGGCAACAGGTCAGGTCACAGCATCAAAGTTTTATCCTGCCGTCATGCATTCTCATGCTCGTTTCACCTATGACAAGGTGTGGGGTATTTTAAGTGGTGATGAAGCCTTACAGAAAGAGTATGCGCCACTGGTTGGCGATCTCAAAGAACTGCACGAACTATTTAAAGCAAGACTCAAGTTAAAAGAAGCGCGTGGTGCGATTGAGTTTGAAACCACTGAAACGCAAATCATCTTCGACGAAAATAAAAAAATTGAAAAGATCGTTGGCCGAGTCAGAAATGATGCGCACAAGATTATCGAAGAGTGCATGATCTGCGCCAATGTGGCAGCGGCCGAGTTTATTGAGAAACATGAAAAGCCAGGTGTTTATCGTATTCACGAAGGGCCATCTGAAGAACGTCTGGAGAAATTCAGGGCGTTTTTGGGTGAATTAGGTATTTTCCTGTTTGGCGGCTCAACTCCAGAACCTCGTCATTATCGCGAGTTACACGATGCTATCGCACAGCGACCTGATCAGGAATTGATCCAGACCATGATGCTGCGCTCCATGATGCAGGCAGTGTACAGCCCTGATAATCAGGGACACTTTGGTCTGGCTTTTGATTCCTATACACACTTCACCTCGCCAATTCGTCGTTACCCTGATCTTCTGGTTCACCGCATCATCAAGGCAATATTGGCGCGTGAATTTGAAATGCCCGGAACAGATGGTGGCATTGATTATGAAGAAAAAGAACTGGTAGCTTTTACTGAGCACAGCTCCATGACCGAGCGCCGTGCCGACCTGGCGACTCGTGATGTTGTCGACTGGCTGAAGTGTGAGTACATGCTGACCCGTGTTGGTGAAGAATATTGGGGAACCATTTCCAGTGTCACCAGCTTCGGAATCTTTGTTGCGCTGGATGAATTGTTCGTTGAAGGTCTAATCCATATTAGTGAGCTGGGTGATGATTATTATCATTTTGATGCCTTGAAAATGCGCCTGATTGGCGAGCATAAACGACAGTCTTACCGAGTGGGTGATCGTGTCAAAATTAAGGTCGCCAACGTCGATATGGAACAGCGAAATATTGATTTTACATTGATCGAACGTGAGTACGTTAAGCGCGAAGAGCCCAAAGGACAGGAACGTAAAAAACTCTACGCCAAAGCTAAAAAATCAGGTTCACTCAGCGGAGATGGCAAGAAAGGGAAAGATGGTAAAAAGCGTCGCGACTATAGAAAAGGCTCAGATAAAAGTGGTAAGCCAAGCTCTGGCAGTGCCAAGAAAGGTGCTAAAAACACCAAGCCAAAACGCGGCAAGAATGGTAAGAAAAAAAGTAAATAGCAGTTTTAATCTAATTTAAAAGAGTTACTCATGTCAGAACTAGTCTATGGACTTCATGCTGTTGAAGTCCTATTAAAGCGTAGTAGCGAACGAGTGGAGCGGTTGTATATTCAAAGCAATCGTCATGACCAGCGTTCGCATAAAGTGGTAAAACTGGCGCAGGATAAACACATTCCTGTGATTCAAAAAGACCGAGATGAGCTCGATGAAATGACCGATCAACGTCACCAGGGAGTGATTGCGGTTTGTCGTCCTGAGAAAAAGAAAAGTTTCCATGAAAAGCATATTCCTGAATTACTGAGTCACATTGAAGAAGCGCCTTTTATCCTGATCCTGGATGGCGTTACTGACCCACATAACCTTGGCGCCTGTTTGCGAAGCGCCGATGCCGCCGGCGTGCACATGGTTATCGCACCAAAAGATAATGCCGCCAGCATTACCGATGTGGTGCGTAAAGTCGCCTGTGGCGCAGCAGAAACAGTTCCATTTATCCCCGTCACTAATCTGGTTCGAACCATGAAACAGTTGCAGGAAGCTGGTGTCTGGATCGCAGGAACTGCAGGCGAAGCTGAGCAGGATATCTATCAGGCCAATCTCACTGGCCCATTGGCCATTGTCATGGGTGCCGAAGGCGAGGGGATGCGTCGATTGACTCGTGAAAACTGTGACTACCTGATTAAGATTCCAATGGCTGGCGAAGTATCCAGTTTAAATGTCTCAGTTGCAACTGGTGTGACACTATTTGAGGCGGTGCGACAAAGAATAAAATAATTCTGTTAACTGAAGGAAAGGAAATAATAATGAATAAAGTTGTTTATGTTTTATTGGGTTTGTCTTTAGCAGCCAATGGTTATTTCTTGGTAAATAGCGACTCGAAGAAAGAAAAGGTGGTAGTTAAAGAAGTAACAACACAAAAAGCAGAGGTTAAATCACAGCTTGAAGAAATAACCGTTGAGCAGATACGAGCCAAGGAAGATCAAGGAGGCAATCAAGAACAACTGTACCTTGATAAAATTGCCGAACTTGAAAATAAAATCGCAATGCTCAAACAACAGCAAGCCGATTCTTCTTCAAAATCTACAGGTGCGATTACATTTAAAACCAGCAAGGAGATGGACAAAGAGTTGGTGGAAAAGCTTAGACTGGATATGAACCAACCAAAAGAGGACTTTGACAAAGAATCTGTTGATCCTGCATGGGCATTTAGGCTGCAGGACGAAGTATATGATTTGTTTGCCAATTCCGACATTACCAATCAATTAAATCTTAAAGATGTCACTTGTAAAACGACTGTTTGCAAAGTCACTCTGGAAACCTTTGATGATAAGCAGTCCAGTAGAATGATGGCAATGATGGATGCTTCTCAATTATTCGATAGCAGTGATTTGTTAAAGAACTTAAGTAATCAAGCTACTTTTGATGAGGAAACGAACGAAATCTTTATGTATCTGTATCAGGAAGATGAAGAAGCCTCTGAGGAATAATAATGAAAATAGTTTACACAATATTACTATTGTCATCCTTGGCTCTTAACGGTTTTCTATTATTCGGTCAATCAGAGGTTGAGCCTGATGAGTCGTTAAAATCTGGCTCACTAAGTAATATTGGTGACAGCTCACAGACAGAACTTGCAGATTTAAACATTGAGATTACTCGTTTGAAAAATAGGCTAGCACTAGCTGAAAAGGAAGCTAAAAGTTCGGCGTATGAGTCTGGGCATGAGAGTAATAATTCTGAATCTACACTGGTTGACCCTAATGAGGACTTAAAGAGCCCTCAGAAGGAAGCGTATACATACGAGGATATTGATCAGAAGAACCTTGCAAAAGCTAAGCAGTATCAGGCGGAGGAGGTTAATCCTGGATGGGCTTATGACTCTGAAGAGCATATCACTGACATGATTACCAGTTCTGATTTGATTTCTGAGTTTAGTTTGCAAGGAGTTTCCTGCAAAACAAGTATGTGTAAGCTGACAGTCACACCCTATAAAGATTCCGATCAGGAAGCTGTCTCAATTCTTATGGGAATAAGTATGCTTGCCTTTGATTCAGACAGGTTTAAAGATTATCACACACGGTCTATTCCTAATGATGAAACTGGTGAGCTGGATATTTATTTCTACCCTGCAGAAGAAGAGTCAGATTAAACATCAAGAAATTGTTTCAGTAAGTTAGTCTTTGCTTTTAACAATTCAATCGCATCATCAATATCTATGCGCTGAAAGCTAACCGAGTCATTAGCTTTCAGTTGTCCTAATATCGGTAAATCTGCTGTGATAACCTGTCCAATTCTAGGATAACCACCGGTTGTTTGACCATCCGCTAAAGTAATTATTGGTTGGCCATCGGGCGGTATTTGAATCGTGCCCGCAGTGATGGGGGCCGTAGTCATTGATAACGGCTTTTCTGTTGTTAAAACTTCACCTTTTAAACGCATCCCCATGCGGTTACTTTGACTGCTAACCTGATAACTTGAATCTATGAATGACTTTTGCATGTTGCTAGAAAAGTTAGACCACTCTCTACCTTGTATAAAACGTATTTGATAATTATCACCAAACTGAAGCTGCAACTCCTTGGGTGTTTCCTTTACTTCTGGCACGAAGTGATTCTTCAAGGTCAGGGTGTCGTTAATGTTAAAAGCTCTTCCTTCAAATCCGCCAAAGTTAGCCATTAAGTTTGTTGAGTAACTGTTCATTATTTTAGGTAAATCAGCTTGTGCAGAAAAAGCCAGATAGGCTCTGGCACCATTAACCAACTTGCCAAAGGTTAACAGTTCTCCTTTGCTCACTAATAGTGTTTGATGCATGTCGACAGGAATATCATCAATAGAAAGTTCAAAGTGAGCACCAGTTACGGCTATGGCCATGTCCTCAGTGAACTCAATAACTGGGCCGGCCTGGGTTATTTCAAGGCAGGCAGAGTTAAGAGGCTTGTTTACGAGCCAGTTTGCTATTTGCAGGCTGACTGGGTCGAGCGCACCATTGCTCGGAATTCCGTAACGTCTGAAACCATGACGCCCCAAATCTTGTAAACTGCTTTGCAGGCCAGCTTTGAGGAAACGAATGCTCATGCTTCCTCCTTATCCAACTTTTCAAACTCATCAAAACTAATTGGCACAAAGCGAATTTTATCCAGTGGTTTGGCGATGGCGGGAGGAGATTGTTCTACATCCAGCATTGCTATTGGTGTTCGCCCAATAATCTGCCAGCCGCCCGGACTGGTAATTGGGTAGACACCTGTTTGACTGCCACCAATTCCAACAGAGCCTGCTTCTATTCTTGTGCGGGGATTATCACGGCGAGGGCAGTGCAGTCTCTTATCCAGATCGCCTAGATAAAGGAAGCCCGGTAGAAAACCCAGCATATAAACGGTGTATTCCTGTTTTGAGTGAGCGTCAATCAACTCCTGAACAGTCATGCCACAATAGTCAGCCACATAGTCGAGATCCTCTGCAACCCGCGAGTCATAGCAGACAGGTATCTCAATCGTGTTACTTTGTTTAGTACTAACCGCCCGAGCTTTTTTGATAGAGCTTTTGATTTGTGACAAGGCTGTGTCAGGAGTGAAGTTTAGTGGGTCAAATATGATGAGGAGACTGTTGTAGGCAGGAACTAACTCAATAAAGCCTGCCGGTGGATTGTGTTGGATTGTTTCGGCAGCGCCCAAAATATAGCGCAACAGATCCTCAGAAATTGAGCCATCGAATTCAATAAGAATGGAGTGGTCGCTATGAATAAAAATCTGAAAGTCGAAAATCTGCATCCTTGAAGTGACCTAGATAATTTCAATCCCGTGTTCGCGCAACAATTGATAGAGTCGCTGAGCAATATCTTTGGCATTGGGATTATCACCATGCAGGCAAATAGAGTCTACTTTCAGATTCAATGGAGAGCCTTCGATGGAAGTAATAGCTTCGCCGATTGCCAGCTTCAGCGCCTGGTTAAGACTTTCATCAAGACTTTTGTGTAATGCCTGGGTATGACCTCTTGGAACCAGATGAGTATTGGCGTGGTAATTTCTATCCATGAAACCTTCATGTAGAAAGTCTAAATCAAGTTCTTGTGCTGCCTGATACAGGTTCGATTGAGCGAGCCCCATCAGCTTTAAGTCAGAATCAAAGTTTTTGATTTCATCAGCGATGATATAGGCGAGATCTTTGTTAGCAGCAGCGTCATTATACAAAGCGCCATGCGGTTTGACATGATGAAGCTCTGTTTGCTGGCGTTCGCACTCTTCGGCAATCGCTTCAATTTGCTGGCGTAATGTTTGTCGTAACTCAGGCTCTGAAATATTTATTGAAATACGACCAAAGTTTTCTTTGTCTGGGTAGGAAGGGTGAGCACCAATCTTTAACTGATTATGAATGGCATTGGCAACTGTCACCTTGACACTTTCAGAATTCCCGGCGTGACCACCGCAGGCAATATTACAGGACGAAATATAAGGCATCAGGTGGGCATCAGTTTCCCACTGTTGTCGATTAGTGCTTTCGCCTAAGTCGCAGTTAATGTCGATAAATTTCTTTGTGCTCATAACCTGCTATTCTAGCATACTCCTTTGGTGTCCAGCTGTTGTTCCTGGCTTTAATTTACAAACCCGAAGGCAGACAGCAGACTCCGTGCGCTGAGCATCAAAGTTACCAGTACCACTAAGCCGCCCAACAGGTTTTGCAGTAGCGAGTTTTTGTGTTTACCGAGAAATGACTGGTTCATGGTCCATAACAGGAAAATGGCAATAACTGGCAACAGGATGCCATTGGCAATTTGTGCAAACCAGATAATCGAAATTGGCTTAAAACCAATGGAGGCTAAAACCACGCCAGTAATCAAAATACTGATCCAGACTGCGCGAAACTTGATAGAGCGCATATCATTGCCGAGCTGCATCAAGCCAGCAAGAGCGTACGCCGAAGCCAGTGGAGCGGTAATTGCCGAAGTAATACCGGCTGAAAACAGTCCCAGCGCCATCAGGTATTTGGCGCTAGCCCCAAACAAAGGCTCCAGGCTGAGCGCCATATCCGCAGCTGAATTAATCTCAATCTGCTTTGTAAAAAATGCACTGGCGGCGGTCGAAATAATAGCCATGGTAATCAAACCGCCCAGTGGAATGGAAATCCAGAGATCGCGACGGGCTTCCGGCAAATCCTGCTCATTGTGCCATTTCTTTTTGGCACTACTGGCGTGTAGAAATAAATTGTAGGGAACTACTGTGGTACCGATTAATGCGATGACTGTTAGCGTTGCACCATCTGGCAGAGATGGAATCAATAAGCCTGAAAAGAGTTCACCAAGATCAGGCTTAGTGATGATAAAGGTTAAAAGGAAAGACACACTCATCACCAACACAATGGCAATCAGAAAGCGCTCGATCAGTTTGTAACTTCCTGTCCATAAAAGGACAAAAGCAATGATGCCAATCAGTAAAGCCCAACCGTTCAGCGTGCCAGCCAGAAACCATTCGCCAAAGACCGCATCAATACCAAGCGTTGCCCCCGCGATGTTGCCTCCCTCGTAAGCAGCATTGCCCACTACTATTGCGCTGATAACCAGTAACACTGCAACGGCTTTAGCCAAAGGGTTGGTGAATTGCTCACGAATAGATTCCCCCAAACCTTTGCGACCAACCACGCCGAGACGTGCAGTCATCTCCTGCAGAATCATGGTGGCTATAACCGAAAACACCAGCGCCCATAACAATACAAAACCGAAGCTGGCACCGGCTTTGGTGGCAACCGTAACTGTACCGGGCCCAATAAAAGCGGCCGTGACTAAGGTAGCAGGCCCAAAAGAGAATTTACGTTTTGTCATATAGTCCACATTTCGTTTTATATGAGCCTACATCTATTTGATATGTCAGGCAATTATTTGCATGAGGAATTGTCATGGGGTATAAAGCATAGCCAACAATATTTATAAAACATGGAGTTAATAATGAAAAAAATCCTTACCGTAGGCTTGGTTCTGTCTTTAGCGGCAAATGCATATCTTTTTTTTAATCAAAACGATCAGAGCATAACGAAAGTTATTAGCACTCCGACAAAAGAACAGACAAATCAAAATAATAAAAATCAAGCACCCGAGTCTGAAAATACATTGGCTCTTAAAGCAAAAATTAAAGAGTTAGAATTAACAGTTGCTGAAATTTCTTCTAAAAATAAAATTGACCAAGCACGAATTCTAGAGTTGGAAGAATTATTAGAAAGTAATGATGGTAATTCATCATTTACCCAGTCGACCACGATCGGCAGTAATAATGACTTGCCAGAAAGTAAGGACTTTAAAGAAGCAATTCAAGACAGGGAGTCTGTTATTGAGCAATTTAAGGCAGAAAAAGTGGACCCAAGCTGGGCATATAAAGTGCAGGACGATATTACCGATATGATTCATGAGTCTGATTTGCTTTTAAGCATGAGCTTTAATGGGATTGAATGTAAAACTACCAAATGTAGAGTTTCAGTAACGCCGAACGAGCAAGGTATGGGTCACAAAATCACTGCCTTTTTTGATGTCTCATCACAACTCAGAGAATCCGAATACAGTAAATATGTGACTATTTCTGATAATATGGGTGATGAGTCAGGGGAGATGTATGTTTATCTTTCAAGACCCGACACTGAAGAATAATTCTTCGGGCAGGCACACCGGCACTGCCCCTACCAGATTCTGTTGCTGGTTATAGGATGGGTTACCTAATAGGGCAGCCCTAGCAAAGCGTAAACCTTCAAATAAAAGCAGATTCCAAATCTAGTTTGGAATGACAAGCCTGTTAGTGGTGTCTTACTAAAAGGTATGTCATCCTGACGAAAGTCAGGATCTGCTCTTTGGTTCGATAACACAAATGTTCATATATAGTCTAAAATTGCGAGGCCAAAGGGGCAGGCACATAGGCACTGCCCCTACCGGAATCTGGAACTATGGATTTACCAAACTGTACGTCATCCCGCGGCTTGACCGCGGGATGACACCATTTTGTTTTGTCATAGGGCGTTCATTACTTACAGCAATCCCACCGCCACTTCATCAGGCCATACACTGAATTGAACCTGCCCTATGTGCTCCTTCATCAACAGCAACATGATTAAACGTGACTGTCCAATACCGCCGCCAATGGTTAGTGGCAATTCACCCTGTATCAGCTTTTGATGCCAGGGCATATGCAGGCGGTACTGGCACTGGCGTAGTTCGAGCTGTCGTATAAGTGCATCCTTACATACCCGAATACCCATGGAAGACACTTCAAAGGCGTCTTTGAGGATTGGGTTCCAGATTAGAATATCACCATTCAAACCGTGCAGGCCTTCGTTGGTTGGTGTGCTCCAGTCATCATAGTCGGGTGCGCGGCCGTCGTGGATACTGCCATCAGCTAATTCGCCGCCAATCCCCATCAGGAAGACAGCGCCATACTCCTTACAAATTTCGTGTTCGCGTTGCTTGGCGGTCAACTCAGGATAGCGCTGGCGGAGAGTTTCGCTATGCATAAAAGTGATCTGTTCAGGCAGGATTGGTTCGCGTCCCATCTGCTCTGCGACTACTGAATCAATCGAACGCATTGCTGCATAAATCTGCGTGACTGTTTGTTGTAGATAGTCAGTTGTTCTATCTGAAGCAGTAATGACTTTCTCCCAGTCCCATTGATCCACGTATAAAGAGTGGCGTTCGCTCAGTGATTCCTCATCGGGGCGCAAGGCGCGCATTTGAGCCACAATACCGTGACCAGCCTGAAAACCACCACGCGCTAATAACAGTCGTTTCCACTTAGCCAGAGATTGCACCACTTCCAGCTGCTTATTGAGTGTTTTACTCGATACCGACACCGGCCTTTCGACACCATTCAGATCATCCTGCACGCCGTCGCCTTTGATGGTTAGAATTGGCGCCTGGACTTCGACGAGGGAAAGTGCCTCGCATAATGCTTCGGTGAAGCGGCTTTTGATGGCTTGTATCAGCTTTTGATCCTGTACAAAAGCCTGGTGTGGTAACTGTTGCATGGTGAACCCCTTTTCCTATGAATCGTTGTTATATCGATAACTAATTGACTAATTGAGCTATATTTATCTAATTTGTCGGGTTAATATGCAATATCTGTCTAATAAAACAGTTTGTTAGCGATATAAGATCTAATTAATAGGGTTTCTGTTGGGTAATATCTAAAAAAGGGGCTGTGAATTGCAAAAAGATTATCAAATCGACAATCTGGATAAATCGATACTGTCGGAGTTGTTGCTCGAGGCACGTACACCTTACGCCAAAATTGCCGAACAGCTGGATGTCAGTGCAGGAACGATTCATGTGCGAATCGAGAAAATGCGTCAGGCTGGCATTATTAAAGGCACCAAGGTAAGAATTGAGCCCAAGGCGCTAGGCTTTGATGTCTGCTGTTTTGTTGGTATTTTCCTGAAGAGTGCCAAGGACTATCAGCCGGTGGCGGCTTTACTGGAGCAAATCCCGGAAGTGATAGAGGCCTATTACACCACTGGCCAATACAGTATTTTGACCAAGGTGGTGACACCGAATATCGAAACCTTTCAGGATGTCTTGATTAATAAATTGCAGGCCATTGAGCAGGTTCGCTCGACGGAAACCATGATATCCCTGCAAAACCCAATCCACAGGGATATTGATGGTTTGTTAACTTAGAGGCTAGTCTTCGAAAGCTCTTTTCTAACAGGTAAGTTTATGGCCAAAAGCTTGTCATCCTGAATTTAATTCAGGATCTGCTCTTAACTTTTGTGAAAATTAAGAGCATTTCTTAAGACTCCTTAAGCTCTTTAAGACTAGCCCGTTTGAAATCTTAGCGACAGCTTGAAGGCAGATACTTGCCCTCAATGGTAGTTTTATTTTCCCCAGCAGCGGTCATACCCTCTGGCGGCTCATCGCCACCACACACCCAGGAAATTGGGCTGGTAGGATTGGCTGTCACGTAAATCGGTCTAATGCTCAAGACCTTACCTTCCAATGGTTGATTGACCTTATTACCCAGCGTCACGTGAATCGCACCATCTTCCACTTGTATGCCTTTGACATAGTTGCCCAGTAAATGCTCCGGCTTAGGCGCTCCGGCTTCAAGGTTATTAGCCGGGAACTTGGTGTGATACTTATAATATTCCTTCACCGTGCTCTGAACTTCGCTGGCCAGAGTGATGCTCTCGGCAATTTTAGCTCGCACGATATAATCCTGATATGCCGGTAAAGAAATGGCAGCCAGAATGCCGATGATGGCCACGACCACCATTAATTCGAGTAGGGTGAATGCTTTTATTGTGTGTTTCATAATTAAAATCCTGAACCCATCTGGAAAATTGGTAAATAAATTGAAAGAACAACCTGGAAGACGATGGCGATGACTAGCAAGTGCATAATAATAGCCATCATGCCAGTTTTACGATGTGTGGACTCAATTGCCTGTGTTTCCAGTGTGTTGATTAAAGTAGGGCTTTCTTCAGCAAAGGTCTGTAGCTTGAAAAGAGCCAGCAGCTGCTCTTTTTCCTGTGCATAGAAAATATGATCAAAAGTCAGCTGTTCTGACTGGCTGAAGAAAGGTGAGTTGAGTGCTTTTGTCCGCTCGGCCTGATTCTCGGGTAAGCGCTCGTAAAATGCATTGAGATTATGAATAAAACGTACTCGACTCAACTGCATCATAATGCCGCGTATGATGGGCAGCTTAGTCAATAGCTTGCTTTGGGTATAAGACTCAACCGAAGCAAGGTTGGCCAGAATAAACAGGCCAATAATCAAAACTGGTGGCAAGTACAGCAGTAAAGACCACCAGGATTTGAATTGCAAAACATCCATTCGCTGTTGGAAACCGGATGAATACATTTGGCCATCAAAGACAATATTATTGTAGGCCGGTATCAGGTAAAGACTGAATACTCCGAGCACTATCAAGGCAATGACGCTCAGTAAAGCGGCATAGCCAGTGCTGCGCAGAATACGACTTTTAATAATCTGTGCAATCTGCATTTCGCTGGAGTTGGCCGCGGTGTAATGTTGCAGGACTTCAAGCTCATTCAGGCCCAGCTCCTTGCCGCGACGTAATTGCTCAGTAATTGGCGAGCTTTTGATATTCAGCTTTTCGAAAGCGCGCTCAAGACTCTGGGTCGCTTCATAGATAGTGTGCGCCTGCTGCCAGCGATCACGTTGTTCCGCAGGAACTTCGTTAACCATGATGTTAAATGCCGTTCGGGGCTCTTCGCCCTTAGCCATCAGGTGTACAAACTGGCGCAAATAAAATTGTGAGTTATTGTTTTTCATAATAATTTATTGTGTTTGATTGATTGTGAGCTGCTTGTTTGCAGACACTTTTTTTACAGATGTCTTTTTTAAAGAGCCCTCTTTACAGACAAAAGGCATAAGATGGAAAGTTTCATCCTGCTTAACGGTACAGACCGGCCTGATGACCGAGTTATGGCTATCATCTAACACCAGAGTCACTTGTGTCGAGGGATATTGCTGAAATGGCTGCATGGCGATAATCATCCGGCCATTCTGGCTATACAGCTGATCAATCTGCGGTAAATTATCGTCAGAAAGCAGTAGCTCAAAATCTCGGCGAGTGGAATCAAAGGTGCCGTGCCAGGCATAATACTCCTGCTGCTCGATGCGTGACTCAATAAACTGGTTACTTAAAGGCGCGGCAAAAGCCACCTTATAGAGATAGTCAGCAGTCAGTTTCAGACCCAAAAGGCTTAGCGTCGTGATAATCGCCAGCACAGCCACAACTTCCAGGCTCAACCAGGAATCGGCCTTAAAGAAGCTCTTGCCGAGCTGAAAAGGGTATTTTTTGCGCAGAGAGTCCAAAGTTGTAATTCTAAAATCCATGTTTGAGTCGATACTAATACAGCTGGCCAGCAAGGTCAATTTACCTTGACCCAAAGGGCTAAAATCCTTAAAATACGCGCCCTTAGTGGCTATCCACTAATTTTTTGACAATCTGGTTTACTCCTTGTTGCCTTTAACTTTTTATACAAATCAAAGAGTTACTGGTGGCTGGAAACCGAAAGGAGACTTTAATGAGACACTACGAAATCGTATTCCTAGTGCATCCTGACCAATCTGATCAGGTGCCTGGCATGATCGAACGTTACACAAAGATGATCACAGACGCGGCTGGCACAGTACACCGCTTAGAAGACTGGGGTCGTCGTCAACTAGCCTACCCAATCAACAAACTTCATAAAGCGCACTACGTTTTAATGAACGTTGAAACTACAGGCGAAATCATCGAAGAGCTTGAAGATGCATTCCGTTTCAATGACGCAATCTTGCGTAACATGGTAATGCGTCGTAAAGAAGCTGTTACCGAAGCCTCTCCTATGGCTGCTGCTAAAAAAGACGAGAAAGCTGAGAAGCCTCGTAAAGAAGCCAAAGAAGAGAAATCTGAATCAACTGAAGAAGCTTCGGCTGAGTAATAAGGAGACATATCATGGCACGTTTTAATCGTCGTCGTAAGTTCTGCCGTTTCTCGGCTGAAGGTGTTGTTGAGATCGATTACAAAGATACAGCAACCTTGAAAAACTACATCACAGAAACAGGCAAAATTGTACCTAGCCGTATCACAGGCACAAGCGCAAAATACCAACGTCAATTGGCGTCTGCAGTAAAACGCGCTCGTTTCTTGGCTTTGTTGCCTTACACTGACAGCCACGAATAAGCGGCATTTTTAAGAGGAAATAACGATGAACGTCATTCTACTTGAAAAAATCCGCAATCTTGGTGACTTAGGTGATAGCGTAACTGTAGCTGCCGGCTATGGTCGTAACTTCCTGATTCCACAAGGTAAAGCGGTTCCTGCAACTAAGGAAAACATCCAACATTTCGAAGAGCGTCGTGCTGAACTACAAGCTGCCGCTGACGAGAAATTGGCTAAAGCACAAGCGCGTGCAGAGCAACTAGCTGGCTTGACTGTGACTATCGCAGCAAACGCTGGTGACGAAGGTAAATTGTTCGGTTCTGTTGGCACAGCTGACATCGCTGACGCAGTTACAGCCCAAGGCGTTGAACTTGAGAAAAAAGAAGTTCGTATGCCAGAAGGCGCGATTCGTCAAACTGGCGAATTCACTTTTGAAGTGCACTTGCACCCAGAAGTTGAAGCTAACATCAAAGTTGTTGTTGTTGGCGAAGAACAAGCTTAATAGTTTTAAAGCTTATGTAAGAAAGGCACCTTCGGGTGCCTTTTCTTTTTTCTGACGTTTGATCGTCGCCAATACTTTATATATCCATCAGTTCCATTTCAGTATTATTTCTTATCCTTTACTTCTTCGATATCACCATCAACAACTCGCCACAATCCCAGTGAGGTAGCTACATAAAGTGGGTAGTCATAACTCAGACTGGTAAAGACATGAACTGGAGAGGGGATTTCATCAACAATATGAGTCATCATTAGCGCGTGTACATCTTCTCCTTGGGGTTGTAAATGCATACAACTTTTAGAGTAGGACTCTTGCTCTAAGACTGTCTTGCCGTCACGTGATACTAAAATTCTTTGAGCTCCACCAATCGGAATAACGCCGGGCTCTGTCGGTGGTGTCAAAAAGAAAACATTCCAGCCTGCATCATCTTCTAGTACTACGCTGTTAAGGTTTTCTGAGCAAGCTTCGGTAATACTGTTTCCAGCGCTTGAGAGTGCTTCAAGCATAGTCTTTTCTTCTTCTGTAACCGTTCGCTTGGGATTGGCTTCAAAGCCAGAAATTTCAAAGCTGTCATTATAGAATACATCGGCGAATGACAGGATTTCTTCGTTTCTAGTGGAACGATAAAAACTGACTCGATGGTTTCCTTCAGGATCAAGATGTACAAGCCAGCCTTGTGGGTTTTCAATCTTACTTAGATCTATCTCTTCACGGACCTTATCTGTTGCCGTCCAAGCAAGAGAGTCTTTTATCCAGATGAAATAACCGGCCTGTTCGCTGAACTGGAGCTTTTGAATTTGTTCAGGTGTGTAGAACAGGGGCTTTTGTGATTCCTCAGAAGAGGTGATGGTATTAATATTGTCGCTATCTTGCTTTGAGTTTGTTTGGCAGCCAAAAGTCACAAGTACAAGCACAGTAATTAAAAGTTTTTTCATTGTAAGATCCTTATTAAGATTTATTGTGTGGGTAGACAGCTAATCGCTTGGTATCTCCCAGCAGATCTTCCCAGCTAGCTCTATCGTCACAAAAGATATGAGCAGTAGGATTTATATTTGGTGAAGAGTTCAAACTTCCCGCCGGAACAATGACAATTTTGTCACCGATTTCGGTAGGTACTGGTGAGCCGCACTCTGAGCAAAAGCTTTTGGTAAAGCGAGTATTTGGCAAATTATATCTTTTTACCAGTTGCTTACCTTGAAGCCAGTTTAAAGTAGCTTTAGCATTAAATAAGTTTGCACCGTGAACAGTTCCAGTTGCTTTTCTGCATCTGGAGCAATGGCAAAGATAAAAGCTTTCAAAATTATCACTGATATCAAACTGAACTTCGCCACAAAGACATGAACCTGTAATTTGCATAGTATCCTCTTAGACTAAGTGCCTGACTTCCTGCCTTATAAAAATAATTTAGGCCATTTGACTTTCGAGGTAATTCTTGGTCAATGGCCGTAGGCTGGGATGAACTGCGTGAATCCCAGCTGTTTAAATCAATTGTTGCACCACAGGGCAGGGTTTGCTGGGATTCGCTGCGCTTATCACCAGCCTACAAGTTGCTACATGTGATTAAATCGTTTTCTACTGAGTAATAATGGCACTAAAAACAAAACCAATACTATTCCATTCAGATACAGATGTGCAAAAACATTATTAGCGATGGAGAAGGCTGTATCTAAAACACTCCATATTAAAACTGCACTAACTAATACCCACCAATCTTTCCTCGCTCTGCTTTCAAATGCTTTCCCAATCGCGTAGAAAAATAACAAGCCCCAACTGGCGACGGTTGGCCCAAAGACACCAATCAGAAACTTTAATGACTCTGGATTACTATCAGGGAAGGCGCTTTGTAATTGTGCAAAGTAGGGCGCAGCAAGTGGGGTATAAACCAATATTGGTAATAATAAGCCGCCAATGATATGAATAACGGCCAAGGTCTGTAGCCAACGTTTTGCCATTGAAAAACTCATCATAAAAATCGATCCATAATCTCTTTGCTCGGAATAATGCAGTAATCAAGCTTTCCAAAGAGTTTATAGCGGTTCAAAGCTATCCGGTCATAACACCAGTCGCGAAATCCTACAGGAAAAATTCGTAAAACGCTAAGCCACGGCCAAGGCTTTTTGAGCTGTTTAATAATTTCGAAAAAAGCTTCTGAACGGAAAAGAGCTTTATCACCTTTTATCAAAACCATGGTTTCAAAACTCTGAGTATCAAGACCATGATCTGATAACAATTCCTGTCCTTTGGGTGACTGAACCGAACAAAATTTAAAAACAGCATCAGGATCACGCTTAATCACAAAAGGCACCCATGCAGAGCAGAGCTTGCATTCACCGTCAAAGAGTATGGTTGGGTTGGTAGGCATTAGTTATTCTTTGAGTTTCTTATAAATAGCTATGTTCTGAGCTTCTTTATAACGTCTAATATTTTCGCTTACGCTGTCAGTTTTTTCAAAATCAACAAAAGTTGGAGGTACTAGATTTATTTCGCTCCTTTCTACTGATTTGACGGGGAAGTACTGCCTTATGAAATAGATTATAAAAAACGAAATAATAAGAACTACTGGCGCAATATAATAAATAGAAAGATTGAAGAGGTAATGGAGATATATTGGCATCAGGGCGATTAACAAACAGACTAATAAGAAACTAAACCCCATTAATTTAGTGTGAGTGAAAACTGAGTTGCACGATAGGCAAAGCATATATGGGTGAGAGAAGAAAGGCTTGTAATAAAGCTCTTTGTTATTACAGGCTGGACATATTCGTTTCATTTTGTACCACCGTAATATCTTTTTTAGTGTACTCTGACCTCATTATTCTCCGGCTCCATTAGATGTAAGTTTGTTGAGAGCAGAGACTTCTTCTTCAAATGATTCTTTATTATCATATTCAGAAATCACGCCTCCACACCACCAGGCATTAAGTGTTTCGCCTTCTTCAAAGGCATAAATGATATAGCGCCGCTTTTCTTTAAACCAATAACCAAAGCATGAGGCACCATTGTAAACCGTTAATAGTTGGTTTTGATTTGATTCGCCTTTCCACTGCTTTTCAACTTCAAAGGTAACTTTTATATACTGATCACCAAAGGCATCTTGCTGCTCATAAAAGATTAAATCTGTTACTACTCCTTGGAAAATACTGACATGGTTCTTAAATTTCTCTGGAACATCGCCAATATTACAACTACAAGACCATGACATAGGGCTCATCAATGTTAGTAAAAGTGCAAGCGTAAACTTGGTCATAGGCAACTCTTTGTTAGGTTTTGTTTGGTTCTTTCGTTGGTCGTAATCGAGGAATATTAAAAAACCTCGAAGCCACTTTGTTCCTTTGAGGCTACGAGTGCTGTCTCATATATTCATTTCTTTTGCGCGGTCGTAACAGACGCCACACAACAAGCTTATGCCAGCGAAAGATTCTGATTCGTCATTCCATTCACCAATGCGGTTTACTACATCTTCGCATGTTGAGCACCAGGAATCTGGTCTGGGGTTGTCAGGGCTCTCTTCTGAAGACCAAAATCCTCTTGGCTTACCATCTCGGAGACTCTGGACTATGTGCTGGCAAACAAAGGTTGCCTGCTGCTGTCCATGTTCGCTGCATTCTACATAGTGTTGCTCATTACTCATTTGAACTACCTTTTAACAAATTTGTAGCTGTAGCTTTGGTTAAAATCAGGCTAGTCGAGGGATATCGAATAAAAACCTCGAAGTCACTCTGTTCCTTCAAGGCTACGCTTGCTATTGATATGGTCGGAAATAAACACCAGAATCAAGATCTTGCCATAACGCAGTGATTGTTATATCCCCAGAAAAGTCATAACTAATCCAAAGTTGACTCCTATAGTTATCATGGCCATTTAAAAACCAAATGTCAGCCATTGAACGTTCAGCATGTGGTTCTCCCATAATCTTTCTAACATCTTTACGGGTCATGTCTTTCTTTAGTTTGTTAAATTTTTCAGTTAAGTCAGATTTAAATTCATTTGGTATATCTTTATAGCTGTTATATTCGGTTTTATTATATTCAACAGTTATAGGCTGCTTCTCGCCTTTTGTGTTTGTATATATCCAAGTGTCTTTGTGTTCAAAATTACTTTCTTCCTTTTTGGTGGACGAACAACCCAATATCCCTGTAATAAGTAATAAAATAATTATTTTTTTCATAGTACTTAACATTTTATTCTTCGAATAGACTCAGACTTTATTATCATTAGTCTATTGATACAAGTGTCGATTATGAGGGTGGTCATTAGTAATAAAGAGTAGAGCGGTGCGCCAAGGCGGCACCCTACAGAACTGTACGTTGCCAACTGGTGTGATTCACCAAGGGAAATGCCCTTGGGTGCGGGAATTTATGTTTGGATAAATAGACTTTACCTTTAATTTAACGAGATTGCACCACGGGCATTTCCTTCGGTCACCACGGCCTACAGCCTCGCAATGACAAGTTTTTCATCAAAGCATTTATCCACAACTTATCCTCAAGTCATCCAAAGCTTTATTGTATTGCTGTTGAATGCATAAGAGTTAAAATGGCTTACGTGGTAAACTCTTGTGGTTTATGAATGGGTTCGTGTTCAGCTTTTTGAATACGGCCAAAACTTATTGTTAACGCTAGAACCTTAAAATGCTTACAGCCAATCAATCAGATAATAAAATCAAAGACTTAAAAGTTCCTCCGCATTCTATCGAGGCCGAGCAGTCGGTGCTTGGTGGTGTCATGCTGGATAATGAGGTGTGGGAGATGGTGTCTGAGATGCTGCTCGCCACGGACTTTTATGTGAAAAACCATCGTGAGATTTTCAAGGCGATGGAAGAGCTGGCCAATATGGCTAAGCCGATGGATGTGATCACTTTGTCGGAGCATCTGGAGCATAAGGGCGAAACTGATATCGGTCTGGCGTTTCTGGGTGACTTGGCGCAAAACACGCCAAGTACCGCTAACATTCGGGCTTATGCTGAAATCGTGCGCGAAAAGGCGATTATGCGCCAATTGATTTCAGCGTCCAATGAAATTGCTGATGCCAGCTTCAATCCCAAGGGGCGTAGCCTCGCGGAGTTGATGGATATGGCGGAGCGTAAGGTCTTTGCCATTTCGCAGGCGCGTGAGGCCAGCGGCGAAGGTCCGAGCAAGGTTGAAGACATCCTGAAAAGCACCATCCAGCGTATTGAAACCATTCAGAAGAATAAAGGCGGTATTACCGGTCTGGCGACTGGCTTTACCGATCTGGATAAGATGACCTCGGGTTTGCAGGCGGGTGATCTGGTGATTGTGGCAGCGCGTCCGTCGATGGGTAAAACCACCTTTGCCATGAACATTGTCGAGAATGTAGCGCTCAATCAGGACAAGCCGGTTCTAGTGTTCAGTCTTGAGATGCCGAGTGAGTCGATTATCATGCGTTCGATTTCTTCACTGGGGCGTCTGGAACAGAACAAGATCCGTTCGGGACAGATTCAAACCAGCGAAGACTGGGATAAATTCAACAGCGGCGTTCTGCAGCTGAAAAACCATACCAAATTATTAATTGATGATGCGGGCGGCCTGTCGCCTGCAGAAATGCGCTCACGTTCGCGTCGAGTGGCGCGTGAGTATGGTAGCGTTGGACTTATCATGGTCGACTATTTGCAGTTGATGCAGGTCCCCGGCATGAGCGACAACCGTACCCTTGAGGTCAGTGAGATTTCGCGCTCGTTAAAAGCGCTGGCGAAAGAGCTGGAAGTTCCAGTGATTGCATTGTCGCAGCTTAACCGTTCCCTGGAGCAACGAAGTGACCGTCGTCCGGTGATGTCGGATTTGCGTGAGTCGGGTGCGATTGAGCAGGACGCGGATTTGATTCTATTTATTTACCGCGATGAGGTGTATCACCCTGAAACGGAACGCAAAGGTATCGCTGAAATCAAAATTGGTAAGCAGCGTAACGGTCCTATTGGTAGCGTCGAACTCAGCTTCCAGGGCCAGTTCTGTCGATTTGATAATCTCGCACATCAAGACTACGAAGCGCAAGGCTATTAGTAACGGGTGATTTTATGCGCTCAACCAAAGCGGTAATCGATTTGGCGGCACTACGCCATAACCTCAGAACCATTAAGTCCATTGCCAGCGGCAGCAAAGTCATGGCGGTGGTCAAAGCCAATGCCTATGGGCATGGTCTGGTCCAGATTGCCAAGGCACTGACAAATGACGCGGATATGTTCGCGGTGGCGACCGTGCAAGAAGCGCTGTCACTGCGCAAAGCTGAAATCAAAACGCCTATCCTTTTGCTCGAAGGCATATTCAATGCCAAAGACTTAGAGCTGGTGGTCGAGCATGATCTTGAAGTGGTGCTGCATCATTGGCCACAAATCGAAGCGCTGCAAAATTTCAAAACCGATAAACAGATTAAAGTCTGGGTCAAACTGGATTCGGGTATGCACCGTTTAGGCTTTGCATTGCAGGATCTGGCGCTGATTGAATCGACTCTGGCTGAGATTTCCTGTCTAGCCAACCCGATTCGTTTGATGTCGCATTTTGCCTCGGCTGACGATCCCGAGGATGATTTCTCGACCACTCAGCTGGAAGCTTTTGATCAGGCAACCAAACACATCACTACCGAAAAATCGATGGCGAACTCTGCCGGTATATTAACTCAGAAAGATGCACACTATGATTGGGTGCGTCCCGGTCTATTGCTTTATGGCTGCTCGCCGTTAATTGGCAGCGAAGCGTCTGAATACAATTTAAAACCAGTGATGTCGTTAGAGTCACAGATATTGGCTATCAAATCGATCAAGAAAGGTGAGTCTACCGGTTATGGCCGCCATTGGTTTGCTGATCGCGATACTCATTTAGGTCTGGTAGCGATTGGTTATGGCGACGGTTATCCGCGTCATGCTAAAAATGGTACGCCGATTTGGGTTAATGGTCGGACTGTACCGATAGTCGGCCGGGTATCGATGGATATGTTGGCAGTGGACTTAGGTCCAGATTGTCAGGACGCAGTTGGAGACCGAGTGGTGCTTTGGGGTAAAGAGTTGCCGGCTGAGCGAGTTGCTCCTCATGCGGATACCATTCCCTATACTTTGTTCTGTGGCGTGACCAAGCGAGTCAGGTTCTATTACAAAGACAAATCCAACGAGATGTGACATGAGTTTTTCTGAAACCATAGTGATTAAGACTCAAGGTCAAGGCCTGCATGAATTTACTCATGAACTGGAAACTGTGGTCGGAAAAGCCAATAAGCCAATCGGTATCTGTCATATTTTTGTGCGTCATACATCTTGCAGTCTGATCATTCAGGAAAATGCTGATCCCAGCGCCAGGCATGATCTGGAAAACTGGCTCAATCGACTGGTACCTGAAAACGATCCTCTCTATACCCATATTTATGAAGGCGCAGACGATATGCCTGCGCACATCAAAGCAGCACTGACAGCAACGACTTTAAGTATCCCGATTGTGGATGGAAGGTTAGCGCTTGGAACCTGGCAGGGGACTTATCTCTGGGAACACAGACACGGTAGTCATAATCGCCAGCTGGTTATCCATATCAGCGATTAAACTCATTTACACATAGCAGTGATTCATTATGAAACCGATTGTTTTTTTCCGTAAATTCCATAAATGGCTTGGCTTAATTATTGGTATTCAGGTGTTGTTCTGGGCGGCCGGTGGCTTTGTCATGACTTTCTTTGATATCGAAAAAGTGCGTGGCGAACATACCATGGCGCAGCCTGCTGCTTTTGCACTGAATGGAGATATTTCTATTACCGCCAGCCAGGCGTTGCAGCAGATTAATTTTGAACCAGAAAGTATGACCTTAAAAGGCTTGCTCGGAAAGCCTGTATGGATTGCACAGGGGCAGGGTAAACAGGCCGTAGTCGATGCAATGACTGGAGCGAAATTGTCGCCTCTAGATGAAACGCTGGCCCGTCAAGTTGCGGTAGCTGACTTTAGTGGTGAGGGCGAGCTTGCTGAAATCACATTACTGTCCGAAGAAGTTGGTGAAGTTCGCGGCAGAGGACTACCCATTTGGCAGGCTCAGTTTAATGACAGCGATAATACCCGAGTCTATATCTCGCCAGACAGTGGGGAAGTGGTTGCCAGACGCAATGATACCTGGCGTGTATTCGACTTCTTCTGGATGCTGCACATCATGGATTATAAAAACCGTACCGATTTCAATCACCCATTAGTGGTGTTTGCTGCATTCTTAGCGCTGTTTATGTCCTTGAGCGGTCTCTATCTCGTTATCAAGATGGTATTCCTGAAACCGAAGAGGGCGCGTGCGGTCAAAGCGTAAAGTCATGCCAAAGTTGAGCAAAAATACCAAGATCATCATTCTGATTCTGGCTGCAGCCCTGGCAATATATTGGCTAATTAAGCTATTGATATTTAATTACTTATTGTAGCTTTATATTTCTTTACAACTTTTAATGATTCATTGACCCGAAATTGACTTGTCTATTGGCGTATAATCCCAATATATTAGTCAGTAGACCTTGCTCGACTTGAGCTTGTTTAATCCAACGGAGAAACAGATGTTAAGAATTGGTTTATTCCTATTAACCAACTTTGCGATTTTGCTATTGGCCGGAGTGGTGCTGAACCTTCTGGGCTTCAACGGTATCATGGAAGCCAATGGCGTAGATCTGAATTTGACGGCATTATTAATCTTCTGCGGTCTTTTTGGTTTTGGTGGTTCCATCATTTCCCTGCTTATTTCAAAGTGGATGGCCAAGCGCTCCATGCACGTGCAGGTTATCGAGAATCCGCGCAATGAAACTGAGCAATGGCTGGTAAACACTGTTGCAGATTTGGCAAGAGACGCCAATGTTGGTATGCCGGAAGTGGGAATATTCCCATCGCCTCAGTCAAATGCATTTGCTACCGGCTGGAACAAAGATAAAGCTCTGGTTGCTGTTAGCCAGGGATTGCTGCAGCGCATGAATCGTGATGAAGTTCGTGCCGTATTGGCGCACGAAATCGGCCACGTAGCTAATGGCGACATGATTACCCTGACTCTGATTCAGGGTATTGTGAACACCTTCGTACTCTTCTTCTCGCGCGTGATTGGTCACTTTGTTGACCGCGTGATTCTCAAGAACGAACGTGGTTATGGCATTGGTTACTTTATTTCGGTGATGGTCGCACAAATCGTATTGACCATTCTGGCCAGTATCGTGGTTATGTGGTTCTCGCGTCGTCGTGAGTTCCGTGCTGATGAAGCAGGTGCGCAATTGGCCGGTACAGGCGCCATGATTTCAGCGCTTGAGAAATTGAAAGTCGAGTATGACATGCCATCAGATATGGGTGAGACATTCACCGCATTTGGTTTGAAGAATGGTCGTACGGGCTCATTCCAGGAGAAGTTCGGTAGTTTATTCCTGTCGCATCCTCCGCTTGATCAACGTATTGAAGCGTTACGTAATCGATAATCAAAAAGTATTGGCGTAAAAAAAACGGGGCTTTGCCCCGTTTTTTTATGGATAAAGAGTTATCGATACATATCCAATAGGTAGTTCACTCGGCTGATCTGGTTATTGGTGCTCTTGATTTCTTTATCAATATCATCCAGCTCAAGGCTCAGGCGTTCTTTTTCTTTCTCGTCTTCGATGCGGCGAATGGCCTGTCGCAGGATTTCGTGTTCACGCATTAATTCATCTAAATGAACTTGCAGATTTTCGTGACGAGAGAATAGACCATCTTTATAGCTTGCTGAGTATTCAGGGAAGCCTGCGATGCAGTTTTGGTTTGAGTAGTTGCCATTGACGCCATGTTGGAATCCATGATGCGGTGTGCAGAATACTTCCAGGCCTTTTTGGCGTCCCTGTTCATATTGATTACGGTCTATGCGTACCCAGTATTCAACGCAAGCTGACTCATGGTTAAGAATATAGTCAGAATCACGGCCATATTTGCCGTCCTGATAACCGATCTGGTACCAGTTGCCCGAAGCACATTCTGTTTCGGATAGTGTGGCGCAACCACTTAGAATTACCGCGATAACGCCAATGAGTAATAATCGTATTGTCATAGTTTTTTCTCCCGCACAGCAATGCTGTACCTTCTCAAATCTAACCCCGTTTGCCTGACAAGCCCAATTTGGTAGAAATTCTGCCCCATGATTAGGGTCTTGCCGCAAAGGATCATATAATAGCGCCCCAAAGCGCAAACGCCTAATAGTAATCGAATCGTGGAAAAAGCCTTAGACCGTAAAATTTGTATCGCCCCCATGTTGGATTGGACTGACCGTCATCAGCGCCGTTTTATGCGCCTGATCACCAAGCATGCGGTGCTTTATACTGAAATGATTACTACAGGTGCCATTATTCATGGCGGAGCTGAACGTCACCTGAAATATAATCAGGAAGAACATCCGGTTGCTGTGCAGCTCGGCGGCAGTGATCCTAAGGATTTGGCCCACTGCGCTAAAATCTGCGAAGACTATGGATATGATGAAATCAATCTGAATGTCGGCTGTCCAAGCGACAGGGTGCAGAATGGTCGTTTCGGTGCTTGCCTGATGGCAGAACCGGAGCTTGTAGCAGAATGTATGTCAGCTATGGCTAATGTCGTTGATGTACCGGTTACCGTAAAAAGCCGCATCGGTATTGATGATCTCGATTCCTATGAACATCTACATCATTTTATTAACACCGTTAAATCAGCCGGCGTTAAAACCTTTATCATTCATGCCAGAAAAGCCTGGCTCAGCGGTCTCAGCCCTAAAGAGAATCGCGAAATTCCACCCCTTAGATACGATATTGCTTATCAGGTTAAAAAAGATTTTCCTGAGCTGGAGATAATCGTTAATGGTGGAGTAAACACTCTGGAGCAGGCTGAAGATCACATGCAACACGCCGATGGCGTCATGATTGGCCGTGAGGCATACCATAATCCGTATTTTCTGGCCGAAGTCGACAATCGTTTTTACGGAAAAAATTATCCAATCCCATCCCGTATTGAAATTGCCCGTGAATATATGGACTATGTACAAAGTCAGTTGGATCAGGATATTTATCTTGGCCACATGACCCGCCATATTCTCGGCCTGTTTTTTGCCCAGCCTAAAGGCAAATTATGGCGCCGTTACCTTAGTGAAAACGCCTATAAAAAAGGCGCAGGACTTGAAGTGCTTGAAGGAGCTTTAGCGATTTATGAAGAAGATCTTGATACTGTTAGTTAGCCTGTTACTCGTAATTTCAATTGGATATTTCAGTCAGCAAGAAGCAACGATAACTCAAAAAAACAATGAGGTTTCTCCGGAAGTCAATCAATCGACACAGAGTATTCCAGATGAGTCAGTCTCTGTCATGGATACTGATAATGAGGTTGAACAACCATTACCGAAAGATAACAAAATTGCAAGCAAACCATTTTCTTTAAGACGGTGTATTGAGCAAGTTGATAGCCAATACCCTGGTATGAATTTTCAGTTTTATATGGTAACAAGTAAGATTTACGCTGATGGAGAAATTGCGGCTGGTCGAAGTCCTTATCAAACAATGCCCACAGCAAGTTTAAAATCTCTTGCTGCAGCTGATGACATTGATGCCCTATTTGTGCTTGGCCAGGAAACAATGTGGTTAGCAACAACGGGATTAATGGTTAATGAGCATAGTGACTTACCAAAACTAAGCGGTGAAGAAAGAAAAGAGGTAACCAAAAATCATGAGCTCGACTTTGAGCTGATCAAAAAGGGAGAAGAGTATTTATTTCGTGCTGCAGTCCTTGGAAAGCTTGGTGCATTAGCTGAAATTTCGTCTTTAACCAGTATGGGATTTACACGACTAAGCAAAAGTGATGCTGAGGACGAAAGGGTTAAAGAATTGATTGCAAAAGTAATGGCTTATTCCGATCTGACTCATGAAATTCATCGTGAAGATGGTTATCTCCAGGAAATAATGGAAAGTCAGTTAGAATCTATAGAGAGAAGAGTATTGCAACCTTTTGTAGAGCTTGAAAACTTTGAGTCATTCAAGAAAGACATTCAGAAAAAGGCTGATTCTGAATTTGAGATGCTTTATCAGCGCTGGCAAGAGCGACGCAACTATTATGGCCTCCCAGTTCACCCTAAAATCATTACCGATGAGCTGACGGATTATAGTGAAGCAATGGAAGCTTGTTATAAAAAAGCTGACTAAAGTAATTAGTAAGTAAATAAAAGGCACATATTGCTATGAAGAAGATCCTAATATTGTCAGTTAGCCTGGTGATCACAGCCATATTGTTATTCATATGGTTTCAAAATAAACCCATTGGGAGTAAAGTTCAGGATC
Organism: Kangiella sp.; assembly: GCA_048268505.1. Lineage (GTDB taxonomy): Bacteria > Pseudomonadota > Gammaproteobacteria > Enterobacterales > Kangiellaceae > Kangiella. The sequence goes on from JBLWVK010000005.1 coordinate 122,774, forward strand.
TTGATGAGTCTAAAAAAATAGCTAAATCTACCTCTTCCACAGAACTAGAAACTCCCAGAAAGCAGAAACAAGTCGATGATTCCATTCTTCTTGAAAATGAAGACTTAGAAGAAACAAAAGAACAACACCCATCTAATATTTGCAAAGAGCAGTTAGCCGAACAGTATCCAGAGCTTGATAAGCAGTTGAATCAAACGATTCAGGACTTTTACCTTAGTGAGGACGAGCTTGCAGGAGAGGGGGCGTATCAAGGAATGCCTTTTGAAACCCTGAAAGTGTTGGCTGATTCAAATGACTCCAAAGCTATGATTGTTTATGGCTCAGAGAAAATTTGGTATTCGGCTTTAGGGGTGAGAATCTCAGGTCCTGACAGTCGCTATCGTAGTTCTCAGCAAACCAAAGATATTGTGAATAATCATAAAGTCGATCTTGATGGCATTAATGAAGGGGAGAGTTATCTCTATAACGCAGCTGTTTTTGGTAAGGTTGGTGCGATTTTTGAGATGACTTTGCTGCTTGATATGGCGGCGAAGCGATTAGATTCAAAGTCTGGTGACCAGGCTGTTATTCAAGAGCTGATTGCAAAAAGCTTAGCTTATGAAAAATTACAGCTTGATATTCATCAGAGTGATCCCGCTTTAAAAAGTATGTTTTTAGATTCAGTGAGTTGGAGAAATAGCATCCAGCGACTCTATGCCGATCGGGAAGACTATGCTGAGATTAGAAAACAAATAGAATCTGACGCTGAGAATATCTATCAGGGGCTAAAAGAGCGTTGGGAACATGACCGCGAGTATTATGGATTTGAAATTTACCCCGACTATCTCAAAGGGGAGTTGGAAGAGTACGGTAACGCTTATCTGAACTGCCATCTGCAGTAACCCCAATCAGCGCACAGCTGTTAGCCAAAACGTGAACTCTGTCACTAAATTTGCAAATTTGCATTAGTTTAAGCTAAAGTAGTAACTCTCCCTGAATGTTGGAGGTTCTATGAAGTTTCTTAAATGGTTACTAATCATTATCGCGGTGCTCGCTGTGGTTCTTGTGGTGGTTGGTTTCCTCCTACCGCAAACCCGTCATGTCGAGCGTTCTATTACTGTGAATGCCACTAAAGACACAGTGTTCAATCAAGTTAATAATCTCCAGAACTTTAATAATTGGTCTCCGTGGGCGGAAATTGATCCCAATGCTAGTTACACCTTTACAGGCCCTTCTACCGGTGTCGGTGCCACTATGGCCTGGGATAGTCAGATGCAGGAAGTAGGTTCGGGCACCTACAAAATTATTGAAAGTAACTATCCTAACCTTGTTAAGTTCGAGATGAAGTTTGGTCAGGAACAAATGCCGGCAGAAAGCTCTTTTATTCTTGATGAAATTTCTTATGAGGAAACTCGCGTCACATGGACCTTTGATGTGGACTTTGGCAATGATTTGATGGGGCGTTATGTCGGTTACTTCCTGATGGAAGGAGCTGTAGGCCCACAGTACGAAAAAGGCTTAAATAACCTCAAGAAGATTGTGGAGGGGTAGGCAGTAAGTTAGGTAGGTAGCCTCAAAGTTGAGGTTACCTATTTAGCTTATTGTTTCTGTTCCCAGATATCAGAACAATTCATGTCGTCTTCATTTTAATCTGCTACAATTTTCAACATCCTAACTTTAACTAATCAGTGATGATATGAAGTCTAAGACTTTATTTTGTGTTTGCGCGATTGTCTTGCCGATGATTTCTGTTTCTTCTTTTGCAGCAAGTGAAGATGAAGCAGAAGAGAAAAAAGATATCTTCGATCACTCAAAAGAAGCATTGAAGGCGGTTAAAGAAGACTATGACCGATGTGTGCTACAGGAGTTTGATAAGCGCGACAAGGATACACCAATTTCTGAAATTAAGGCTTACTGTTCAAAGGATAGTAATTTAGCCATTTATCGTCCAAGTAAAGAGTTGCTTCATGAAGACAGCTTTTCTGGAGAGACTGGCGAAAATACTTCCGAATCAGAGACAGAAGATTCAGACGTTATTAAAAGTCGATTACGTCTGGAGTATCGGGCCAGTGACAACCGTTTTGCGATTTTACCTCACAAACCCAACTATTTATTACCAGTTACATTCAATAACAGACCAAATCAAGAAAGCCTTGATGCAATTGGTGAAGATCGCGATGTGGATAATGTGGAAGTAAAGTTTCAGGTCAGTTTTAAAACGCCCATTTGGGAAGAGCCATTTGGAGAAAATACTGCATTATTTTTTGCCTATACTGGCCAGTCCTATTGGCAGGCTTATAATTCAGATGTGTCGAGCCCATTCCGTGAGACCAATCACGAACCGGAAGTGTATATTAGCTGGGCTACTGACTGGAAAGTAGGAGGATGGCAAATTCCTATTTTTTCAGCGGGTGTATCGCATCAGTCGAACGGTCAAAGCGGATTAAAATCACGTAGCTGGAATCGGCTGTATGCGAGAATGGCTTTTGAAAAAGAGCGTTGGGTTGTGCTGTTTAATCCCTGGTGGCGTATTCCGGAAGAACGCAAAGATGATCCTTTGCAACCCGATGGAGATGATAACCCTGATATTGATGATTATATGGGCTACTTCGAACTTTACACCGCATACAAATGGGACGAGCAAAACTTCGGGGTTATGATTAGAAACAACCTGCGTTCTGATAATAAAGGTGCCATTCAATTGGATTGGACCTTCCCGCTAGATGATGATGGTAAGTTGCGTGGTTATGTTCAGTATTTTAACGGTTATGGCGAAAGCTTGATTGATTATAACCGTCACGTTAATCGACTTGGGGTTGGGTTTGTGTTGACGGATTGGTTGTAAATTTAGGACAAAGAAAAGGCGCTTTTTAGCGCCTTTTCTTTTAGGCTGAATTTATTTGCGGTTGAAATGATCTACTATCACCTGAGACACGCAGGTGGTGAGTTTTTTGGCGAATGGAATATGCAGGAATTCATTCGGGCCGTGGGCATTTGAGTTTGGTCCTAACACGCCGGTGATCATGAATTGTGCTTTGGGGAATTTTTCGCCGAGCATGCCCATGAAGGGGATGGTGCCGCCTTCGCCCATGTACATTGCAGGTTTGCCATAGACATTCTGCGAGCCACGTTCTAACGAATCTGCTAGCCAAGGTGCAACATCCGGAGCATTCCAGCCGTCACCAGCCTGATCAGGTTCGAAGCTGACCTTGGCATTGCTTGGTGGGTTCTCGGTTAGAATTTTGGTTAGTGCTTCGGTTGCCTTTTCGCTGTCTGCTGTTGGTGGTAGGCGTAGCGATAATTTCAGCGAAGTAGTCGGTCGCAAGACGTTACCAGCGTTTTCAATCTCTGGCATTCCTGATGCTCCGGTGTAGGAAAGTGCGGGTCGCCAGTTACGATTGAGTAGGCGCTCAAAGTTGTTTTCAGCCATCGGTTCAACACCTTCGACGAACGGATAGGCTTCGACGATGCTATCACCCAAAACTTCTGCTACTTTTAGTGTCTGCTCTAGTCGTTGGTGAGGGATGTCGGCATAAAATTCTTTTGGCAAAAGTCGTCCACTCTTGTCATCTTCCAGTCGGTTCAGAAGCTGGCGAATGATTCGGAAGGATGAAGGAACAACGCCGCTGCCCATGCCTGAGTGGATACCTTCACGCAAGACATCGACTTTTAGTGTGCCGCTGGCCATGCCGCGCAAACTCATGGTGCACCAGAGTTGCTCATAGTTACCGGCACCAGAATCGAGACAGATGACCAATGACGGCTCACCGATACGATCACGCAGCTGGTCGATGTAGTAGGGCAGGTCATAACTTCCTGATTCTTCGCAGGCTTCGATAATCACAACAGTACGAGCGTGTGGAAGCCCTTGCTTCTGAATGGCCATCAGCGCTGTTAGCGACGCATAGGCTGCGTAGCCATCATCTGCGCCGCCACGACCATATAACTTGTCATCACGCATGATCGGAATCCATGGACCAAGGCCTTCTTCCCAGCCCGACATTTCCGGCTGCTTATCCAAATGGCCATACATCAAAATAGTGTCGTCACTTGAATTATTGGTACCGTCGCTGGCGGCAATTTCCATGAAAATCAGCGGTGTTCTACCGGGGATTCTGACAATTTCGAGAGTTTTGTTCGGAATGTCCTGAGCCTCGCACCAGTTGGCAATTTGCTGAACTGCCTGCTCCATGTAGCCGTGCTCGTCCCATTTCGGATCAAAATGTGGAGATTTGTTAGGAATTTTAATGTATTCAATCAATTCGGGAACAATCTCGTCGTCCCATTTTTTATCGATAAACTCTTGTGCCTTCTGGGTATCCATAAAAGTCTCTTAGTGTTTGTTGGGTCTATTCACAATTATTTTACATAAGTTTCGGTTAAACTGTAGACCGCGAATGTAAACAAATGTGGGGAAAGACTATGTTAAAAAGAACATTAACAACGTTATCGGTGACGGCGACGAGTTTGATGCTGGCCTTCAGTGGACAGGCTTATGCTCACGCGGATAGTGGCCCAGAAGTAGAAATCAAAGCACAGAAATTAACGGATGGCATTTATGTGCTGTTTGGACAAGGCGGCAATATCGGCCTGTCAGTGGGTGATGATGGCGTCTATATGATTGATGATCAGTACGGCCAGTTGAGCGACAAAATTAAAGCCGCCATTGCTGAAATTACCGACCAGCCGGTAAGCTATCTGATCAATACCCATTGGCATGGCGACCATATTGGCGGCAATGAAAACTTTGCCAAAAGCGGCACTGTAATAGTGGCCCACGACAATGTCAGACAGCGCATGAGTACTGGCCTTGAAATGTCTTCATTAGGCAGAAAAGTAGAACCATCACCGGAAGGTGCGCTGCCAGTTATTACTTTTGATAAAGAGTTAAGCCTGCATCTGAATGGCGATGAAATGCGCGTGTATCACGTAGCCAATGCACACACTGATGGCGACTCCATTATTTATTTCGCAAAAGACAATGTGTTGCACATGGGTGACAGCTATTTCAATATTGGTTATCCCTTTATTGATGTCAGCAGCGGCGGCACTGTCGATGGTTATATCGCAGCCGTTGAAAAAGGCTTATCGTTAGCCAATGACGAGACGCAAATTATTCCTGGCCATGGGCCAATGTCGAATAAAAAAGAGCTCTCTGAATTTGTAGCCATGCTCAAAGACCTGCGCAACTCTATTGCCAAGTTGAAAGACCAAGGCATGAGCTTGGAAGAAGTGTTAGCCGAAAAGCCAAGTGCCAAATACGATGAAGAAAACGGTAAAAACTTTATCAAGCCGGATCAGATAGTGACCTTTATTTATCAGACGTTGTGAGTCGGTTAATAGGTCTTATGATCTTAGATGTTAGTTTAAACTAATTACTCTTCAGGCTTGCTCCTATAGGCCCCTTTGATTGAGCTGAGTAGTAGACAAGACATAGCAATTCAAAACAGGACGTTTTGAATAGTAAAATTCGGGCCAGGGATGGAACGTATTTTACGGTGCGTTAAGTGGCTTGGCGGATGCGAAGGGAGTTGAGTGTAGCGAAACCTCAATTACGGGGTGTCCTTTCTTTTCGTCCCTTTTCTTTGGACAAGCAAAGAAAAGGGTCTCGCTGAGTAGCGAAAAAGTAGCTCAAGGAATGTCATATAGATACTATGGATGCCCGCCTTCGCAGGGATGACGTCCCTATGAGTTATTGAGGTTACATTTAGAGAAACAATTAAAGGCTAAACAACCGTAAACGCCAGTTTCAATCGATTCAGCACTTCTGCCTGAACAAGCTGCCCCTTCTGGATAGGGCCAACGCCTTCCGGCGTTCCGGTAAAAATCAAATCACCTGGCTGCAAGGCAATGTGTTTGGACAGTTCGCTGATGATTTCTGGGATCGACCAGATCATGTCGCTGATATCGGCTGACTGCTTGATTTTGTTATCAACAGATAAGGATATTTTGCCAGAAGTCACTAACCCCAACTCTTCTTTTAGAATAATTGAGCTGATGGGCGCGGATTGGTCAAAACCTTTGGCCAGGTCCCATGGACGGCCTCTGCTTTTGGCTTCAGCTTGCAGGTCGCGCTTGGTCAGGTCAATTCCCAGTGCATAACCTAAAATACACTTTTCTGCCTGTTCTACTGAAACCGATTCCGCAGGTTCACCAATTGCTACAACCAGCTCAACCTCGTGGTGCAAATCATTGGTCATTCTCGGATAAGGGAGTCTTTTAGGGTTAACAACAATGGAGTCCGCTGGCTTGCTGAAGAAGAAAGGCGCCTCACGCTCATCATGGCCCATTTCACGCGCATGGGCAGCATAGTTTCTGCCAACACAATAGATTCTTCTGACCGGGAACTGGCTTTCATAAATCGGCTCTGAGCCAGTGGAGAAGCCTTCATCACTATCTGAGTCAATCACGTTGATAACGGGTATCATGGGAATAGGGGCTGGATCGATAATGCTCTTCATAAGTTGGTCATAGAGTTAATATGAGTTTGTCAGTACAATACCCGTATCACTTCAATATTTCCAATGAAAGCCTGATTATGAACCCGTTAAAGACATTAACTGTTTTTTTATTGATTGCTGCTAGTTTTTTGGCAAGCTGTGCACCAAAGCCTGATATTGAAATTGAAGATCCCTGGCTACGATTAATGCCGGAAGGCGTTAGTAGCACGGCAGGTTTTATGTCCATAAAAAACAATACAGGCACTCCAATTGTGTTAGAAGATGTGTCGCTGGACTGGGCAAACCACGCCATGATGCATGAATCCAAAGTAGTCGATGGTATGGCCAAGATGGAACACCTGGATGAACTTGTTATTGAAAATGAACTGGTTTTCCAGCCGGGCGCAAAGCACATCATGATTATGGGTGTTAAAGAGCCTTTGGTGGAAGGCAAGAGCTATAATATCCGTTTACATTTTAAGGACAGGGAGCCTATTGAGGTTGCCTTTAAAGTTCGTCAAGCTAAATAGAAACACAGCTTAAGTTAAGCTAATCATAGGGATACGCGACGCATGAGTGAATCTGATATTGAATTTGATGCAGTAAGCGGTAACGGAAGAAGCCGTAAGAAATGGACGGCCATTTTGGCTACTTTGCTGGTCTTAGTGGTGCTGATGTTGGTTTTCATCTTTATCTGGAGCTCTGAGCCAGATCCGGTGGATGTAGACGCCATACAGAAAACTTATGTGGGGGAAATTCCACGAGGTTATGTGACGGTAGAAACGACAGCACAGATTGTTGAGAAGCTGCTGGATAAAAGTGGAGGTTACCTGAGTAATGATATCACGCCGCCCAGTATCTTTATGGATAATATGCCAGCCTTTGAATTTGGCGCCCTGGTGCAGGTTCGAGATATGGCACAGGTACTGCGTAATGACATGAGCCGCTCTCAGTCACAATCCTTGGAAGATGAGGCGCTAAAATTTGCAGAACCTGCTTTTAATATTGACCATCGAAAGTGGATGTTTCCGCGCGCGGAACGCGAATATCGTAAAGGCGTGAAGTTGTTAAGAGAGTATCGTGACCGCCTGGCCGATCCGCAAGATACTAATACACAGTTCTACGCGCGTTCTGACAATCTACGTTCCTGGTTATATCTGGTCAGCAAGCGTCTTGGAGGTTTATCACAACGCTTGAGTGCCAGCGTAGGCCGTTCAAGAATTAACACTGACTTATCGAATGATGCTGCTGCCGAGCAATCGACGCCAACCAGCCAGATCGTAACCGTAAAGACACCATGGATGGAGATTGATGATGTATTCTGGGAAGCGCGTGGCGCAACCTGGGCACAGATACAGCTGTTAAAAGCTATTGAGAAAGATTTTGCCCATGTGCTGGAAGATAAAAACGCACGTACCAGCTTTCAGCAAATCATCATGGAACTGGAAGCTACGCAGGAAACTATATGGAGTCCGATGATTCTTAATGGTGATGAGTTTGGTTTCTTCTCTAATCACTCACTGGTTATGTCTTCGTATATTTCACGCGCCAATGCCGCAACGATTGATTTAATTGATTTATTAAAAGGTGGTTAGCCATAGCTTTTATTTATATCTTATAGTTCAAAGCTATTAGTTTTATAAAGACAATCAATTTTATTAATTAAGCCCAATTTTGCATAATAATTCCTGAGACAAGCGGATACTGGCTGTTTCAGGAGTTACCTCCAAGTCATGCACCCGCTCAACAGTTCTACCCCCTGTAGAAAGCGAAGTCACTCTCTTATCGCTTCTCTATGAGAGAGCATGACATCCCCCTTTAGGCCCTTCCCCAAGGGCCTTTTTTTCTTTCAGCGCTTAGCTTTCCTTTATACTGCGTTGCACTTGCTTAGTGTAGACGAACTACACTTGGCGCAAGTACGCGTGCCCTAAGATAGAAAAAGGTAAAGAAAAGCTAAGCGGCTGAAGGCGGTGATTTAAGTGTTAGGGAATAGTGCAAAAAATTAAAGGACTGTGACTAAACCATTTTGATAGACTGAGCATCTAAAGGTTAAACACAGCGATAATTACAGCCTTGCAAGTACAGCCTCATAAACAAATGGATTTAGACGATGAAAACCAGCTGGTCGCACAAGCCAAGCAGGGTGATATGCAGGCGTTTGAAAGTCTGTATCGGTTGTTCAGTAACAAGATTTACCTGCTGTGTTTACGGATGACCGGACGTCCAGCGTTGGCCGAGGAACACATGCAGGATGCTTTTATTAAGGCCTGGCAGGCATTGGGCAACTTTGAAGGCAACAGTAAATTCAGTACCTGGGTCTATCGGATTGCGGTTAATGTGGTGTTGAACGAGCAGCGCAAGAACCACATTGAAATACATGCGGATCAGGATTGGCAACAGGCTTTTGAGGATCAACTGTCGGCAACCCACCATCCTCAGCAAATCGATCTGGAAAAGGCCATTGTCAAATTGCCAGCGCAGGCCAGAAATGTATTATTATTACATGATATTATGGGCATGACCCATGAGGAAATTGGTGACACATTAGGTATTGCCAGTGGAACCTGCAAGGCTCACCTGAGTCGAGCAAGAGTGTTACTTAAAGAGCAATTGGAAAGATAAACGAAACTGGTGTAATCAGAAATCGGTAATCAGTAATTTGAACAGGTAATGGTATGACAGATAAGCAATTAACAGAACAGGAAACTGAAGCGCTAGTTGAGCGTTTGCAGCAATTGCCTGATGCCATAGATGCGCCTGACCGTTGGCAGCAAATTCAGGCTAAGCTGGAACAGCAGTCACCAGCTGAACCCGAAACATCAGTAAAAAGCACAGAGCAAACCGTTCAGACGCACCGCAAATTCTGGCAGCCAATGGCCGCTGCTGCTGCATTGGTGTTAGCAGTAACTTTCTATACCATTTCACCTTGGCAACAGAGCGTTATTGATAGTCGACAAGTGGCAAGTCATGGTGAATCAAGCCAAGGACATCCATCGAGTTTCGATATGACAGTGGCCAGTTTGCAATTAGCCAATAGCCAATACTACGCCAAGTTAGGCTATCAGTTAGACCAGTCACAGGCAGGCCTCGATCCTTCGGTTCGTCAATCCCTGAAAGATTTACGAAACGCGCAACAGCAATATGCCGTTGCACTCGAGCAACAGCCGAATGACTTACAGCTACAGCAGCAATTAATTGAGATGTATCAAAAAGAAAGGCATCTTCTGAAAAAGATTATTGCCTGATACATTATCCAGAAACAAAAAAGCCTGCTTTGAGCAGGCTTTTTTATGGAACTTGAAAAGGGATTAGCTATTTTTATAAGCTTCAATGCCTTCAAGAATTTCTTTCTTGGCGGCTTCTGAGCCTTCCCAGCCATCAATCTTAACCCATTTGCCTGGCTCAAGATCTTTGTAATGCTCGAAGAAGTGTTCGATCTGGTTGCGTAACAACTCAGGAATCTCTTCAATTTCGTGAATGCCTTGATACATTGAGCTTAGTTTGCCTGTTGGGATTGCAACAAGTTTGGCATCTTCACCAGATTCGTCACTCATTTTCAAAACGCCAACTGGACGACATGAAATTACACAACCTGGAAGCAATGGGAAAGGTGTTGGAACCAATACGTCCACAGGGTCGCCATCTTTTGATAATGTTTTGTTTACATAACCGTAGTTGGTCGGGTAGTGCATACAAGTTGCCATGAAGCGGTCAACAAACAAAGCGCCGGTTTCTTTATCGACTTCGTATTTGATCGGGTCGCTGTGTGCTGGAATTTCGATAATGACGTTAATTTCTTCCGGTGCGTCTTTACCCGGGCCTACATTGTCCAAGCTCATTGTTTTACCTTTCAGTGTTAGGAGTTTTACCCAAAAGAACGGTCGCCGAAGTGGCGTTCAGGCCGTTCAGTGTTCGAAGGGCGCGTATTATAACGGCCTTTGTTCACAAAATAAATTGAATAATCGGTGAACATCTTGCGTAAAAATTGTACAAACTGAAAAACTGCTATAGACTGAATTCGAGGTTTTTAAAAAACCGATAACAATCAAAGATATAAACAGTAATCAATACACGCATGGGGGATGTATGACAGACAACATGATATTGCCACCACTATTAGGCTTAATAGGTTTGGCTTTTGCATTTATCATTTATTTCGTCGTAAAAAGATATCCAGAAGGTGACGAAAAGATTAAGAAAATCGGTGACGCCATTCACTCGGGCGCCATGGTTTTCATGCACCGAGAATACCGAATGCTCGCACTGTTTGCGGGCATTTTGTTTATTATACTGTGGCTTTCTCCGCTGGGCGGCAACACCGCCTTGGCATTTGCTGTGGGTGCGGTGTCGTCAGCATTGGCTGGCTATATCGGTATGTATACAGCAACTAAAGCCAACGTCAGAACGACTACAGCCGCACATACCAAAGGCGCCGCTGAAGCATTAAGCGTGGCCTTCTTTGGTGGTTCCATCATGGGCCTTTGCGTTGCATCGCTGGGCTTGATGGGCTTGGGTGGTCTTTACTGGTATTTCGGTGGTGACCCAGAAACGGCTCACTATATTCATGGTTTCGGTATGGGCGCCTCGTCAGTGGCGCTGTTCAGTCGTGTCGGTGGTGGTATTTTCACTAAGTCAGCAGATGTTGGCGCCGACTTGGTGGGCAAGCTCGAAGCAGGTATCCCGGAAGATGACCCGCGTAACCCTGGAGTTATCGCTGATAACGTAGGTGATAATGTGGGTGATGTTGCCGGTATGGGCTCGGATATTTTCGAATCCTACTGTGGTGCTATGATCGCGTCGATTGCGATTGCTGCAACCATGGCTACCTCAGAGCTGGGCGCGCAAAATGTGTTAATGGCTGCGCCGCTGGCATTAGCTTCAGTCGGTTTGGTCTGTTCTATTTTAGGAATCATGTTGGTCAAATTAATGTCCAGCAACAAGCCTGAAGTGGCGCTGCGAGTCGGCACAATTGGTGCGGCAGTGTTGTTTGTTATCGCCGCTTATTTCTTACTACAAAATATGGAAGTCGCCACCAATGTATGGCTGGCAGTACTGTGCGGTGCCGTGGGTGGGATCATCATTGGCCTGGTCACAGAGTACTACACCTCAGGTGCACCGATTCGCCATATTGCTAAATCGGGTGAAACCGGTGCTGCAACCGTGATGATTTCAGGGCTTGCTGTAGGTATGCAATCTGTTGTCGTGCCAGTGTTGACCCTGGCAGCCATTATCTTTATTTCCACCGAGCTGGCCGGAGTATATGGCGTTGGTATTGCTGCAGTTGGTATGTTGGCAACGGTCGGTATTACCATGGCCATTGATGCTTACGGACCAGTAGCCGATAACGCAGGCGGAATCGCTGAAATGGGTGGTCTCGGTAAAGAAACGCGCGCGATCACAGACTCATTAGATGAGCTGGGTAATACTACCGCAGCAATCGGTAAAGGTTTTGCCATCGGTGCAGCAGCACTGGCGGCCCTGGCGATTATCGTAGCATTTGTTGAAACCGTGAACGCCAAATACGGTGCAGATGACTTTATTTTGCACATCGGTGATCCGCAGGTATTGATGGGCTTATTTATCGGTGGTCTGATACCGTTCCTGATTGCATCTATTACCATGACTGCGGTCGGTGATGCAGCCTTCGCCATGATTCATGAAATACGCCGTCAATTTAAAGAGATAACAGGATTACTCGAAGGCAAAGCCGAGCCAGACACAGCTAAATGCGTCGCCATTGCAACCGATGCAGCATTAAAGAAAATGATACTGCCAGGTGTGATTGCCGTTGCAGCACCGCCATTGGTCGGTTTCCTGCTGGGTGCCGAGGCGCTGGGTGGCATGCTAGGTGGTGCTCTGGTCAGTGCCGTATTGCTGGCGCTGATGATGGCCAATGCCGGTGGTGCCTGGGACAATGCCAAGAAGCATGTTGAGAAAGGCAACTTCGGTGGTAAAGGTTCGGATGTTCATGCCGCGACAGTGGTCGGCGATACCGTAGGCGATCCTTTCAAGGATACTTCGGGGCCATCGATGAATATTCTTATTAATGTTATGGCGATTGTTTCCTTAGTTATCGCCCCATTGCTATAAACTAAAATGGTTAAATAGCCCAATTACTTTGTTAAAACCCTCAGCGAGCTTGGTCATTTATTTTTATAAACTCCCAAGCTCGCTTCACGTTTTGCCTCGTACTTGAACTATTTCCCATATTTTAGGGTAGGTGTATTGCTGGTTAATTTGCCGCGCCAGAGGACAAATTTATTTCGCTTCTTGAGCTTAGTGCAGTAAATAAAACCTTCAGCGAGCTTGGTCATTTATTTTTATAAACTCCCAGCTCGCTTCACGTTTTGCCTCGTACTTGAACTATTTCCCACATTTTAGGGTAGGTGTATTGCTGGTTAATTTCGTCATTCACTATCTTGTGAAATCCTCAATTAACCAGCTCATTTGCCGCGCCAGAGGGCAAATTTATTTCGCTTCTCAAGCCCAATTCTGTAATTAAACCCCTCAGCGTGGGGGGCGGTAGGGGCAGGCCAGTGTGCCTGCCCGATTTCTTCTGTGACATACTCCGAATGCTGATTCACTGGTCCTCGAAGTTTCTTCGAGGCTACAGTTATTTCCTTTATTTTAAGTTTGGCACTAGCCCATAGTTGGTCATCCTGACGAAAGTCAGGATCTGCTCTTGGCTTTATATAGGGCAGAGACATCGGTCTGCCCCTACCTGGTGTTTTGGGTTTGCTTTGTCCTTGCTAACTACAATTAGATACACGCAGAAAATTCATATTTTGCCTAACCTTTGCTAAAGTGGCTGGTGCGTCTCAAAAAATAATCATAAAAACCAATTATTCTTATAAATTGATGTTCAAGGACTAGGTATGAACTGTAAATATCATCTACATAAAAAAGCACTATGGCATTGTAATCACTGCGATACACCTTTCTGTATTGACTGCTGCGACGTTGAACCCGGTATGCATTCACCGCGTTGTTTATTGTGTCGTAATAACATGGATTCTTATGGAATCAGCGACCAGGTTGAGCCTTTCTGGAATAAGTTAAGCTTATTTAATGGTTATCCGTTCCAGCAAAATGCCATGAGGTTTCTGGGAATTTTCCTGGCAATTGCCTTTGTGGCGGGAATTATTGTTGGCTTTCTTGATTTCTGGCTCGTCAGTTTATTGGCCAGACTGTTGCTACTTTCAATTGGTATAACCTATGTGTTCAGTGTGCTTACCAAAGTAGCAAGAGGTGATTTCGAGGCACCGAGCTATGATGAAGTCACAATGAATAATTCAAATGATATGACAGGCAAAGTCTTAACGCTGTATTTTTGTATTGTTGTATTTGCTATCTTGGATTATATGATGTTTGGAGCCGTAGCACTTTATGTGTATCAATTGCTTATAGGCTTTTTCCTTCCAGCCATGATGATCAATTTAGCAATGACTAAAAGTGTTGGTGCCTCATTAAACCCGCAGGATTTAATGAGAACCGTGACAGGAATTGGTTGGCCCTATTTATTGCTTGTTTTATTTGTCTACTTAATCGGCGTAGGACTAGAGTTTGCGCAGAGTACTCTCTATTTCTGGCTTCCTGAATTTCTATCCTATCCGTTGATATATGGAGCCCTCGCATTCTTTCATATCATGATGTTTAGTATGCTTGGTTATGTGGTTTATCAATACCATGCAGAACTGGGCTATGGTATTGATGCTGAGCAGATCATGAATAATGAGAATGTTCAGCAGGTTGCTGAGTTAAGAAAGCTCGCTCATTCCGACGTGTATATTCAGGAAGGGCGCTTCGAGGATGCCGAAGCTGTTTTATATGAAACAGCTAAGAATCCGCAGTACAGCTCACAGGCTTTGGAACGTCTGATTAAGTTGAATATGGCGCGTAAAAATCCAGTGGCAACCATTAAAGCCGCGCGAGCCTATTACGATCAGAAAGATTTATTCAGACATGCACCAAAGGCTTTGGCTTTGTATCAGGAGATTGATTCTTTTGAGCCGCGGTTTAAGCCGATGAATGCTAATGCCCGTGCTGTGCTTATCGGTGCCATTCGCAACCCTAAGCTATTGCCTGTGGTAGAGAAGTTGACCAGCGATATGCAGGAAAAACTCGAGCAGGATCCCGCTTTAGCGCAGGCACTTTCAGCAGAAGCCAAGTTTTATGCTGAAGTGATGAATGATGATGATAAGGCGATAGACTTGCTTAACAAGTTGCTTGCCAAATTCCCGCACGGTAAGCACAAAGTAGAGGCTGAAAGATTGTTAGGCGTTTGTATGAACATGAAGCAAACATTAAGCCCTAACACATAAATCCCTAACAAATAAATCGATCAGCCAATAATCACGAAAAAGCGTTACAGGTTTAACTTTCCTGTAGCGCTTTTTTTGCTTCCTGCCCAGCAAAGGTATCAGGATACTTTTTGCTGACGAATGCTAAGACTTTCTGTTTGCCCTGCCAGTCACCATTGTGTCCGGCTGCAAAAGCAAAATGCAATAGCAGGTCAGGCAATTTTTCCAAATCATTATAGTGCTGAACCAGCAACGAAATGATCGGCTTGATGGGTTCAGTCTTTTTATGGCGAACCTGTTTACGGGCAAAGTCCAATAAGGTTTTGGCTGGAATCGGCTTGAAGCCAACACCATTATGCTTTAAATCATTCAGACACTGGTCGGCTAGTGGTGCCAAAGAGTCATTATGGACAGAGGCTTGCATAATATCAGCGCATAAACTGGTATAGCGACCGGTTTCCGGGGATGCTTTTTCCAGGTTATAAAGTCGGCTTAACACATCCTTGTTATGAGGCTGATCGCGCAAAATTGCATAGAAATGAGTCTTAGCCTGCTCGAAGTTAAGGCTCTGTGTGGCCTCAAGAGCTTTACGGTAATGCTCATCAATACGTTCCGCTAAATCGTCTTTTACAGGTACGTCAATAAATTCAGTAGTGTCCTGTGCGGTGGCTGCTTTAGGATTGAATTTGATTAACTTAAGTAGCCAGACACAGATAGCGCCGCCCAGAAGACCGCCAAAGTGAGCCATATAAGCAACATTGTCATCGCTCATACTGTCTTGCACTAATTCTTTTGCCAGCCAATAAAACAAGACTAAGGCAGCAGGTAATCGAACATAATTAAAGATCACAAAAACCCAGTAGAAATAGCGAATACTCTTCAGCCCATACCAGGCGGCAAATCCTCCCATCAGACCTGCAATTGCACCCGATGCCCCAACCAGTGGCACAAACTTGTCATCGGTGGTGATAGCGAAGAAGGTTACCGCTACTAATCCTGACAGGATATAAGTGGTAAACATTTTGGTGCGACCCATTAATAATTCGAGGTTATAGCCGAACAAAAACAGGAAGATCATGTTGCCTATCAAGTGACTAATATCGCCATGCATGAACATATGGGTAAAGGCAGTAAAAATACTGGGGTCTGATGGAAAGAAGGCGTATTCGAAAAGGGATGCTTCATTGAGAATGGACTCAAGTTCCTCTCGCTTATTTCGCCATTCCACCGAGTAGTCGGTGCGAGATTTGATATATTTTGCAAACTTCTGATCCAGCAAGACTGATTGGACAAGGTATTCATCAGGTACATTCGGATTGCGAAGAGCATCGTATAGTTCACCTCTCTCCTCTAATGCATAATCTTCAAGCGCTTGGCGCTCAAGATCCATCATGTCTTGTTCAAGGTAGTATTCGATACCCTGATAGAAAATATCGTCGTCATTTGACTGTAACGCAAAAAACGCAATGACATTTGCGAGAATGATAAGAATCGTCAGAATTGGCGGATTTTGCTTTGAAATTCGGTTTTCGGCTGGTATTAGTAGCATTGTTCTAGTTATTCATTTCCCTCGAAGGGCTTACTCTAACTGATTTTGAGTGTCTTGTTAAAAATAAATTAACCCTTTTTTCTAATAGAGCCGTTTGTATTAGTGAACAACAAACCTCATAAGAACAAAGGAGAAGGGTATGAAAATGATAAGCGCCAGTTTTGTTGGCTTAATCTTGACCGCTGTCTTGCTGCTATTAATGAGCAAGTTGATCAAGAGTGATCATCAAGCTCCAGAGAGACAGGAATCGCTATCAGTTGAAGTGACTCCGTTGCCACCGGAGAAGGAGCCAACCACTAAAAGGCCGGCCGAACCACAGCCACCAGCAGTGGCCCCATCGGCTGGTGATGCTATGCCGTTACAGCCATCTATTGTCGATACGCCAGACATCCCGACAGTGGACTTTGAGCCTTTTGACGTCAGTGTGACAACGCCATCGGGTGCTTTCGGTGCTCCCGAATTATTGGATAACAGAAGCGCTTTGCCATTGTTTCAGGCCCAGCCTAACTATCCTATTATTGCTGCAAGCCAGGGCATTGAAGGTTGGGTGTTGCTGCAATATGACGTGGATACCAGTGGCGCCTTGTCGAATATCAAGGTGGTGGATGCAAAGCCAAAAAGAACATTTGACCGCGAAGCAGTTGCTGCGCTAAAAAAATGGAAATTCAGACCGGCAATGGATAATGGAACCCCAGTGTCTGTTAAAGGACAGACGGTTAAAATTGAGTTTAACCTGGAGCAAGAGTTATGAGGTCAACCAAATCGTTGTAGGGTGCGTCACGACGCACCCTACAAGAGAGAAATTAGATCAATACTAACCTAAACCTTAAACTTGGTTTTAAGCTTCTTTTTCACCAATTCATTCTTAAGTTCAACATACTGCGGTAAACCATTTTTGTACGGTGGGTATGATTCGCCTTGAATCAATGGCTGCAAATATTGGCGGCATTCTTCGGTGATACCAAAGCCATCGCGGGTAATGTAGCTGCGTGGCATCATCTTTTCCACATTGGCGACATCGGCTAATTTGGCTTCGCCAATCGTCCAGCTGTATTTCTTGGTTTTCTTGCGAACAATGGTTGGCATCACAGCATTTTTACCGGCATCAGCAAATTCAACCGCGGCTTTACCTACGGCATACGCCTGGTCAACGTCGGTCGCAGAAGCAATGTGGCGCGCAGCGCGTTGCAGGTAATCGGATACTGCCCAGTGATATTTATAACCAAGCTCATCTTTAATCATGTTGGCAACAACGGGAGCTACGCCACCCAATTGCTTGTGGCCAAAGGCATCAACTGTTCCCGCGTCAGCCAGGAAGGTGCCGTCTTTGTAGGCTGTGCCTTCTGAAACGACAATCGCACAGTAACCGAATTTCTTGACGGTGCGATCCACTTTCTTAAGGAATTTTTCTTTATTGAAAGCAATTTCCGGGAACAGGATGATGTGTGGTGCGTCGCCTTCTTTTTCGCAAGCTAAACCACCAGCCGCTGCAATCCAACCAGCGTGACGGCCCATGACTTCCATCACGAACACCTTAGTCGAAGTTTCTGCCATCGACTTAACATCGAAAGCCGCTTCGCGAATAGAGACTGCAACATATTTGGCCACTGAGCCAAAACCCGGGCAGTTATCGGTAATCGGCAGATCGTTATCAACGGTTTTAGGAATGCCGATACAGGTAATCGGGTAGCCCATGGTTTCACTTAACTGAGATACCTTGTGTGCTGTATCCTGCGAATCACCGCCACCGTTATAGAAGAAATAGCGAATATCGTGCGCCTTGAAGACTTCTATCAAACGCTCGTATTCAGCTTTATTTTCTTCAATACTTTTCAATTTATGACGGCAAGAACCGAATGCACCGGAAGGGGTGAACTTAAGACCAGCAATATCTTTCTTCGACTCTTTGCTGGTATCAATCAACTCTTCACGAAGCGCACCGATAATACCGTTTTTGCCAGCGTACACTTTACCGATATTCTTAGAAGCGCGAGCCGCTTCAATGACGCCACATGCGGTTGCATTAATTACTGCCGTTACGCCGCCCGACTGAGCGTAGAACGCGTTGTATTTTTTCTTAGCCATAATGTTTCCCGATAGTACCCTTTATCAGAATGACTCTATGACTACTGCGCTTGCTTATACGGCGTTGCGCTGATTCTAAAAATGCTCATTTAGTGATTACTAAACTCCGCCTTTTGTCATCAGCGCTGCCTTGTCTAAGCAATGCTCGAAACGCCATTGAGCCATTCTATTGACTTAGTTTCAATCGAGAGGGAGCGAGCCCTCATCGAATTTTGTTAATGCAGGACAATTAGACCCACAAAATTGACGCGATTTTACCTTATTTCGAGAATTATCGCTTCAATAGATGACGGATTTTTCTGCTTCGCTTATGATTATCCCCACATCTTAGAAACAAGATCGATAACATGCATATTCATATTCTTGGCATTTGCGGCACTTTCATGGGCGGTATTGCTCTGCTGGCGAAGCAGCGTGGGATTTCAGTCAGTGGCAGCGATCAGAATGTCTATCCACCGATGAGCACTCAGCTGGAAGAGCAGGGGATTGAGCTGATTCAGGGCTTTGACCCGAAACATATTCCTGAGCATACCGACTGTGTGGTGGTGGGAAATGCCATGTCGCGCGGTAATCCTTCGGTGGAATATGTGCTGGAGCAGGGCTTGAAGTACCGCTCAGGGCCGCAATGGCTGGCTGAGAATATCATCCACGACAAGTGGGTGCTGGCGGCGTCAGGAACTCACGGCAAAACAACCACCGCCAGTATGCTGGCCTGGATATTGGAGTACGCCAATCTTAATCCAGGCTTTTTAATTGGTGGTGTGCCTGAGAACTTCGGTTTGTCGGCGCGAGTGACCGAGTCACCTTTTTTCGTAGTTGAAGCCGATGAGTATGACACGGCATTTTTCGACAAGCGTTCCAAGTTTGTACATTATCGTCCGCGTACCTTGGTCATGAATAATCTAGAATATGACCATGCGGATATTTTCCCGAATCTTGAGGCGATTAAAACCCAGTTCCATCACCTGTTACGCATCGTTCCCGGCAATGGTCTGGTCATTTATCCTAAAGCTGATGCTAATTTGCAGGATGTGGTTGACCGTGGACTATGGTCAGGCAAAGAGCTGATTGGCGACGAACAGGGCTGGCAATATAAGTTGCTACAAGATGACGGTAGTCATTTTGAGGTGTATTTCGCTGGTCAAAAACAGGGAGAGGTGAACTGGCCTTTAATCGGTTTGCATAATGTGAATAATGCCTTGGCCGCAATTGCTGCAGCACGTCATGCAGGTGTTCCTGCCAGTCATTGCTGTGATGCTCTGGCAGAATTTAGGAACGTTAAACGTCGAATGGAGCTCAAGGGCGAGGCTGGTGGCGTGAAGGTCTATGATGATTTTGCGCATCATCCGACCGCTGTAAAAACCACGCTAGACGGCTTCCGCGCCAAAGTCGGCGATCAGCGCGTGATTGCGATTGTCGATTTGCGTTCGGCGACCATGCGCTCCGGTGTTCATAAAGACACCTTGCTGGCTTCGCTGAAAGGTGCCGATCAGGTGATCATTCACAAGCCTACCGAGTACGACTGGCAATTTCCGATAGAGCAGGTCAATCAGTTCGATAATCTACAAATATTGCCCGATGTAGATTCGATACTGAATTCATTGAAGGAAATGGTACAATCGGGCGACAACATTCTCGTGATGAGCAATGGCGGCTTTGGTGCCATTCATCAGAAACTATTGCAACAACTGGCGGCTTAATGAGCGAATCCTCAAAACAACAAGCAGGTAAGGCAATAACTCTGGCGGTGACCGGTGCTTCCGGTGCTCCTTATGCACTCCGTTTGCTGGAACAACTGACACACCATTACGACACTGTCTACTTAATGCTCTCTAGTGCAGCCCGAGTAGTGTTTGCTACTGAGGTTCTAGTACAGGTCAGCAAAGCACCAAGTGTCATCGAAAAAGAACTGACTGAACATCTGGACATTGCGGAAGGAAAAATAAAGGCCTTCTCCAGCGATAATTGGATGTCACCGGTAGCCAGTGGCTCCAGTGCTCCGAAACAGATGATCATTTGCCCCTGCAGCACCGGCACCTTAAGTGCAATTGCTCATGGCGCATCGGATAATTTGATTGAGCGTGCCGCTGACGTGGTACTTAAAGAACGCGGACAACTGTTACTGGTGCCGCGCGAAATGCCCTATAACACCATTCATTTACAGAATATGACCAAGTTGTCGGAAATGGGCGTAACCATTATGCCGGCCTCGCCAGGTTTCTACAACGAACCGAAAACCATTGAAGATCTGGTCGATTTTGTGGTGGCGCGGATCCTTGATCATTTGGATATTGACCACACCTTAGGTCATAGGTGGGGTTATTCGAAAGATTAGTTTCACAGACTCGCTCTAGGTAGGGGCAGGCCAATGTGCCTGCCCAATATTATTAATATGTAGGATGTAGCCAAGGGCCAGATCCTGTAAGGCACACCGAAACAAACACAACCATGGTAAATCAATGACAAAAGCATTATCCATTTCGAATTTAAGCAAAACCTATAAAAACGGCGTGCAGGCTTTGAAGGGGATTGACCTGGAGGTAGAGCAGGGTGATTTCTTTGCATTGCTTGGGCCGAATGGTGCCGGCAAATCCACCACTATTGGTATTATCAGTTCGCTGGTTAATAAATCTGGCGGTAAGGTCGAGGTGTTTGGCCATGATATTGATAGTGACTTAACCAACGCGAAAAAAATGTTGGGGTTGGTGCCGCAGGAGTTTAACTTCAATATCTTTGAGGGTGTTGAACAGATTATCTGGCAACAGGCCGGTTATTACGGCATTGGTCGCAAAGAAGCCAAAAAGCGTGCCCAGCCTTTGCTTGAACAACTGGGTTTATGGGACAAGCGTAAAAGTCCGGCCAGAGAACTGTCAGGTGGTATGAAGCGTCGCCTGATGATTGCACGCGGCTTGATTCATGATCCTAAGTTATTAATTCTGGATGAGCCAACTGCAGGCGTGGATATCGAAATTCGTCGCTCGATGTGGGAGTTCATGCAGGACTTGAATGAAAAAGGCACCACTATTGTGCTGACTACCCACTATCTTGAAGAAGCCGAAAGTCTCTGTCGCAATATTGCGATTATTAATCATGGTGAAATCGTCGAAAACACCAACATGAAATCGCTGTTGGCAAAATTAGACATGGAAACTTTCGTGCTGGATACCACTGGGTTGCCGGAGCAACTGCCACAAATTCAGGGCTATGAAGTGCGTCGTCGCGACGATACGACCCTTGAAGTGGATGTGCATAAAGGCGCGGGCGTTAATGGTGTCTTTGCTGCGCTGAGCCAGCACAATATCACGGTACTCAGTATGCGCAACAAGGCGAATCGTCTTGAGGAATTGTTTGTCAGACTGACTGAAAATAAAGCAGGAGGGCAGGCCTCATGAATTTAGTTGCTTTTCAAACTATTGTTACCAAAGAAATCATTCGCTGGACGCGCATCTGGACCCAGACCTTATTGCCGCCCGCGATTACCATGACCCTTTATTTTGTGATTTTCGGTAACCTTATCGGCTCTCGTGTTGGCGAAATGGGCGGTTTCGGTTATATGGAATATATCGTGCCTGGACTGATTATGATGTCGGTGATAACCAATTCATACGGCAACGTAGTCTCCTCATTTTTCAGTGCCAAATATCAGCGTTCGGTCGAAGAAATGATGGTTTCGCCAGTATCTAACTGGGTCATTCTGTTTGGCTTTGTTGGCGGCGGTGTTTTGCGCGGTTTATTGACTGGCCTGATTGTCACTATCATCGCCTCGTTCTTTGTGGAACTAAAAATCTATAACGCTTTTGTCGTTGTCAGTGTGGTCTTTTTAACGTCAGTGTTATTCGCAATTGGCGGTTTCCTTAACGCGCTGTTCGCTCGCAAGTTTGATGACGTGGCGATTGTTCCGACCTTTATTCTGACGCCATTAACCTATCTGGGTGGTGTTTTTTACTCGATCAGTTTGTTGCCGGAATTCTGGCAGGGCGTATCAAAAGCCAACCCGATTATTTATATGGTCAACGCTTTCCGCTATGGCTTTCTTGGCGCATCAGATATTGATATTACCGTAGCCTTTGTTCTGATCCTGGCATTTATTGCAGCGCTAACCAGTCTTTCCATTTATCTGTTGAATCGAGGTACTGGTCTGCGTGCCTAAGCAGGAAGCCAATCGAGTCATTCCTATTTTCCCGCTACAGCGGGTGGTCTTTCCCGATAGCGTGCTCAGACTGCAAATCTTTGAGCAACGCTATCTGGATATGATTGCCAAACAATTATCACAGCAACAAGGTTTCGGCGTCACCCTGATAAAAAAGGGCAACGAAGCAGGCATTCCAGCAACTCCTTTTGAATATGGAACCTATGTTGAAATTGTCGACTTTGACCAGAAAGATAATGGACTCCTGCTGATCACTTGTGTTGGTCAGCAACGTTTTCGCATCAACAGCCAAACCATCATGCCCGACAGGCTTATCACCGCTAACGTTTCCTGGCTCGACAATATTGAACAGCGCTCCATGACAGATGACCAGTCTGAGCTGGTGAATTTGCTCAGTGATTTATCTAAACATCCCCAGGTCGACATTCTTGATGTGCCCGAACGATGGACGGAACTGAGCTTTGTGCTCGAACGCCTAACCGAATACATGCCAATTAGTGAACGACAAAAACAGGCGGTGCTCGAAGAAAGTTGCCTCGACACACGAATCGCCATGTTGTATCAAATGCTCGGTTGGATGAAGTAGCCAAAAAGCTTGAGACCCAGTTCACCTGTAATTTTGTCAAAATCTTTTACAAACATTGCAAATTTGCATGCAAAAACTGATCGACCAGTTAACATTTTTCAACTAAATCAAATAGATAAAATTTTTGGCACGCTTTATGCTTACTTTATAGATGAACACAGCAATTGTGTTTTATCCCCAGCTAAATTCTATTGGGCCTAGCTTTCTGCTAGAAGCTGAATAGAAAGCAGCTTATCAATGCGCAAGCCATTAGCCCACCGAAAGGTGGGCTCTTTTTTTGTCTGTAAGAAATGTTCGGTGTGGGGAAGTGGAAAGTTATTGGAAATCTGTATCGGTGGGCTACGTTTTTTGTATGACGTAGAGGCAGTAATCGTAGGTTGGTGATGCACCCAAAGGGCAGAACCGGCGAAGCGAATCCCAACACCTTTTAATATACCAATTGTTGCACCCAAGGGTAGGCACATTGGCCTGCCCCTACGAAAAGCGAATAATGAGTAGATCAAAAAAGCCGCTTACTTTGCAGTAAACGGCTTTTTGCATTTTTGAACTTATGTCGATATCAAGTCTGGATTACTGAACGCCGCCACGCATGCTGTTCAACTCTTGAATCCATGCTTGAACTTTCGGTTCTTTTTCAGTCATGGCTGCTAGCAGGCTTGACTGATAATCTTGTTGCTTCTGCTGCAACTCAGGGTCGTTCATAATCGCTGTACGAGCTTTCATGAAGTCCTGCTGATACTGTTGCAATTGCGCCTGCATTTGCTTTGCTTCTTCTGAAGCTGGGTCAGCTGTTTGTAATTTCTTCTGAAGTTCTACGAATTTCTTTTCTTTCTCTTTTGGGAAGCCTGCTTCTGCTGCGACACTATTGAAACTGGCTTGCAGATTTTCCTGTTTCTTTTTCAACTCAGGACTTTCTTCGATAACTTGTTTTTGCACATTAGCCAGCTTAGCCTGAAGTTGTATTGCTTGCTGCTGTACTGCCACTTGCGCTGGCTGTTTCGCCGCTGGTGGCTGATTCGCCTGTACCGTCGCTACGGCGAATAATGTTGCTAAAGGAAGTGCTAAAAGTTTTGTTGTAAGTCTCATAAATCTCCTCATTGGTGACTTCAAAATCTTGGTTTCAAGTAAAAACTTTGGGCAAACGTGCCCTCATGAAGTCCGACAGGTCTCAGTTTAAGAGTTCCAAATTTATTTCAAAAGTGAGGAGGGAATAGAGCATATTTTGTTATTAAGTCAGCACTAATATGCGCTGAAGGCCGGCATGACAGGCGTTATGGCCAATCAGGAAAATTTATAAGGAACATAAAAAAACCGGCAAAATTGCCGGTTTTTTAAGCAGTCAGTAGAGAATGGCTCAGATACGTGGGTCTACGTCCGCATCATAATCAACGCCATCTACTTCAAAGCCAAATAGCTTGAAGAATTCGTGCTGATAACCTTTATAGTCTGAAATTTCATTGATGTTTTCAGTATTGGCAATCTGCCACAGCTCTTCGACCTTGTTTTGAATCGCATCATCAAGCTCTTTCAGATCCAGACGGTAGCGACGGGTATCATCATAAATCGCATCTTCACCATACATCTGATCCATGATTAAGCCTTTAATCTGGTGGATCGGATCTTCGTGTACGCCGTTTTCCTTCATGACTTTGTATAGCAAGGAAATGTATAGCGGCATAACCGGAATCGCCGAGCTTGCCTGCGTGACAACAGCTTTAAGAACGGCAACGTTGGCCGTGCCATTGTATTTTTCCTGAAGGTGGTTATGAATCGCATGTGAAGCGCGATCGAGATCTTCTTTGGCTTTACCGATAGTGGCGTGACCATAAATTGGCCAGGTCAGTTTCTTACCGATGTAGGTATAAGCAACGGTCTTAACGCCATCAGCCAGAACGCCAGCTTCATCCAGAGCTTTCATCCAAAGCTCCCAGTCTTCGCCGCCCATAACTTTGATGGTATTTTGAATATCATCTTCAGTAGCTGGCTCGATGCTGACATCGTGCACGATGCCTTTATCGGTATTTAAGGTTTTCTCGGTAACCGCTTCGCCGATAGGCTTCAATACTGATTTATAGACTTCGCCCGTTTCTGGGTCCTGGCGACGCGGAGAAGCCAATGAGTAAACCACCATATCGATTTTACCCATTTCTTCTTTAATGATTTTAATGGCATCTTCTTTGGCTTGATTCGAGAAAGCATCGCCATTGATGCTTTTGTGCCAAAGGCCTGCTTTGTCAGCAGCCATCTCAAAGCCACGGTTGTTATACCAGCCAGCGGTTCCTGGCTTAGATTCAGTTGGTTCTTTTTCAAAGAACAAACCAAATGTTTTGGCACCATAACCGAAAGCAGAAACGATGCGTGACGCCAGGCCATAGCCAGTTGATGAGCCAATGACTAAAACATTTTTAGGGCCAGCTTCTGCATCGGCTGGCATATTATTCTTAACGTATTCAATCTGTTCATTAACATGGGCAACGCAGCCATGTGGGTGTGCTGTGGTACATACGAAACCACGAACTTTAGGCTTAATAACCATAAAAACTAATCTCCGGACAAAAATATGGCCGTATTGTACCGTTTTTTGCGGGCAAAGAGGTACTACCAAAGTGAACCAGGCCTGCCTAAGATGAGACAAAGTTCAAATCTATGCTATTCTTCGATAACTTGTTGAATTCACGATTAATAATAAGAATGCAATTGGGGTTGCAAATCAATGAACGTATCAATTAACAATAAAAAGCGTGGTAATAAGTCTGGAGCTGGTTGTTTAGCGGCTTTTGGCTCGATTTTTTTCATCGCTGGAGTTGGTATCTTCTTATGGGGTCTGGTATCGATTTATGATGCTTTCCAGGCCCGTAACTGGCAGCCAGTCGAAGCGACCATTATCCATGTTGAACAGGTGATATCGCGTGGCGATGACAGCACCAGTTACGGGGTAAGAGGAAGTTTTAATTATGAATATCAGGGTAAACGCTATACTTCCAACAAGCTCAACTTCTATACCGGCACTGACAATATCGGCGATTATCAGCTGGATTTTTACGGCGAGTTGCAAAGAACCAAAGACAACCAGCGAACCATTACTGCATACGTTAATCCAGATAATCCTGCCGAGGCTGTGATTGATAAAGACATCCGCTGGGGTATGCTAGGGTTTCAGTCGATATTCCTGTTTGTATTTGGCGGAGTAGGGCTTGGCATCATAATTGCAAGCCGTTATGTGAAAAAGAAGGCAGTAAAAGAGCAGGAATTACAGCAACTCTATCCTGATGAGCCCTGGAACTGGAAGAGCGAATGGCAAACCAATCGCTTCAAGGCAAATACCGGAACTGGATTTAAGGTGTTACTTGGCTTCGCTATATTCTGGAATCTGATTTCCATACCCGCATCGGTTATGGCGATGATTGAATTTTTTAAAACCTTCGATTATCCCATCCTGTTTGTTCTATTATTCCCGGTGGTTGGTATTGGCTTACTGGTGGCAGCTTATATTGCATTCATGCGGCATAAAAAATATGGCCAGAGTGAACTGGTTTTACAGCAAACCCCAATTGCCATTGGCGGAGTTAATCGCGGCACCATTGAAGTACCCAATGACCAGGCCAATAACCAATCCTTTGGCAAACCGCTTGAAGCAGTTATCACCTTAACCTGTCAGCGAAAAGTGACCACAGGCAGTGGCAAAAATCGTAGTACCAAAACAACGATTATCTGGCAGGACGACCGTCGTGTTCAGTCGACGATTGCAGGGCACAATACTTCTAGCTACGCTTTTGAGTTCAAAGTACCGGAAGGATTGCCACAATCCGATGATTCTAATCCAAGCAATTGTGTTGAATGGGTCTTGCAAATTGAACGTCAACAACCGGGTATTGATCTTAAATTACAATTTACCATTCCGGGTTTCGTAGTAGCGCATCGTGTGGCACTTGAAGAAACAGAAACGGACTTGTTCGCATCCGCTCTTGATGAAGTCGGCTCGGGTGGCCAAACAAACGTAGACGGCTGGAAAAAGCTGGGGGTTGAAGAATCCGTTACTTCACAGGGTAATCGTTATTATTTTCCAGCATTACGTCATTTAGGCATGGCCCTGAGCATTCTCGTATTTGGTTTGATATTTGGCTCTATTGGTGTTGGGGTTACTCTGTTCGGTGATGCCCCGATTATTTTCTTAATCGCTTTTGGTGGCTTTGGCCTCCTGTTTCTTATCCTGGGATTAAGACAGCTAACTCATAAAAGCGAAGTGACCGTAAGAGCAGGGCAATTACAGGTTTCATCGGGGCACCTGCTCATGTCGGCGCCAAGAATCATACAACGCAATGAGATCGAAAGCATAACCGCGCAAAGTAACGCCAGTGTGGGGAATAAACAAATATTCCACATCACGGCGCAACTAACGAACGGCACAAAAGTCGTGCTGGCTAAAAACTTACTGATGCGAACAGATGTTGAGTCCTTTATTGAAAAAATCAAAAACGAAATAGGAATAAGGCAGGATTGATACGACTATTAATCTTTATGCGGGGGGGTTGTGCTGTTTGAAGGCACTGCCCCTATCAATAGCTTTCGGTATCAATTCAAACGGTACTTCTGTTTGTCATAAGCCCAGCTGGCAAATTGAGCATAAGCCAATGCCAGCAATTCCTGCTCAGTGTCATGAGCCGACTCTTTGCCAAAATGCCCATCGGTGTACGGGTAAGTAATTGGTTGTTGATTGGGTCTGAGAATGACTACTTCCTGCCCATCCCAATAAGCCTGATTATCACCATACTGCATAATTGCTCGGCCTTGATAGTTTGCAGGCAACTGAGTTAAATCATGACCTAACATGGGCACCTGATGATCAATGCCCAGTAGCGATAACAGGGTTGGTGCCAAATCAATTTGACTGACCAGTGTGCTATCAATTTTAGGCTCTAAATCCGGGCTGATTATAAATCCGGGAATGTGGAAGTGCTCAATAGGAACGAGAGAATCACCCCACACTCGCGCATCATGATCAGCAACCACCATAACCACAGAGTTTCTCATAATGCCTGAGGACTCGAGTTCACCCAGAAATTTCCCCAAAGCATAGTCTGCATATTTAACTGCGTTATTTACCGTCTGCTTAGGTTCTTCATAAAGTTCTATTTTGTCATCCGGAAACTCAAACGGCGTGTGGTTTGTTGATGTGAAAATCAAACTGAATTTAGGCTGTCCCGTCTCTGATTGAAGATAGTTTAGTGCCTGATCAAAAAGATCTTCATCACTGACACCCCAGTTGCCGACAAAAGACGGATTGGCATAATCATTTTGATCGATAGTCAGATCAAAACCATTGTTCAGAAAAAATCCCTTCATATTATCGAAGTGACTTTCGCCGCCATAAATAAAACTACTTTCGTAACCGTACTCTGAAAGAAGCCCGGCCAGGCTGAAAAAATTACCCTGTGCTTTAGGTAGCTTCAATACTGGGCGAGCAGGCGAGGGCAAAAAGCCAGTGGTAATGGCTTCTAAGCCACGCGCAGAACGAGTGCCTGTTGCATAAAGGTTTTCGAAGAACCAGCTTTTGTCGCGCCATTGATCAATATTCGGAGTTAAAGGCTTACCACCCAAGGAGCCCACGAACTGAGCGCCAAGGCTTTCTTCAAC
The DNA here is from genome assembly GCA_048268505.1 of Kangiella sp. Classification (GTDB taxonomy): domain Bacteria; phylum Pseudomonadota; class Gammaproteobacteria; order Enterobacterales; family Kangiellaceae; genus Kangiella. The sequence goes on from JBLWVK010000005.1 coordinate 151,497, forward strand.
CACAATAATCAGGTTGCGCTTCTGAAAAGGCTGGCTTGGCGTCAGTTGATGCAAACTAGGCATATCAGAGGGCACCGGCTGGCCTAAGGCTTCTGTTTGCTGGCGAATAATACCCAACATGGTTTCTTCAGGGATTTCACCGTACAGCTTAGCCGCGGAAGATTCATTGCCCATTTGATACAGAGCATACATCACACTGTAGGTTGAATTCAGAGGCAAGGTATTGAGCATTCGGTCATTGGAAAAGGCGACCATTGCCGGGTTAATCGGGCGGTGCTGGATACCGGAGCGAGCGCCAAGCAACAGTAAAGCCAATAATGGTAATAGGAATAAAGAGCTGGCTGGGCTGAAAACAGCGACCTCACCGCGATGGCGTTTTAGCCATTGACGAGTGAGCCAGCCAGTTGCGACTAACAGAAGCGTACCAACGACTAGCTCAAGCAGGTAGCCATTGAAGAGCATCCCAAATACTTCATTGGGACTGCTGAGATATTCGAAAAATAAACGATTGGGGCGTGTGTCGTACTCGCTAATGAAGGTCGGTGTCGATAGCTCCATCAAAACCAGCAGCAACAGAATTACCCAGCAGTAGACTTTTATAGCCCGCGAAAGCCAGAACCCCTTGAATGGAGTCAGTGTATGGAGAGCTAAGGCTAATAGCGGCAGGAATAGCAGCTGCGATAAAGTCGCCAGATCAATGCGCAAGCCGCCGATAAAAATTGCCAAAATGTCATCAGCCCCTTCAATTCGTGGCCATTGCCATAACACAAATGCCAAACGAGAAAGGGTCAAAAGGATAAGGGCAAGCAAAAAGAACTGCCCTAAAAAGCCAAGCTGTCTACGAATAAATAGCGTCATGCGATTAAACCTGAATTGATATAGGTCAATCATGGGGCCTGCCAGGATTGCAACAATGGACAAAAGACCATAGCCCAGACAAGCGCTATTGGAGATAGGAACTTAAATAGGGTACATTTGTCTATACAGCGTCTTTTATGAAAATAAACAAGCTAAGGTATCACATTGAAAAGTAGCAAGATTTGGTTCTTAATCGCGTTTTTGACGATCATCATTGCATTCGATATCTCCGATCTCTATACCGATATCACTCTGAAAGCGAAAGTCGATCATTTATACGTCGAAGCCTTCATGATTCTGGTCACTGCTTTGGTTATTATCTACCTCATCATGCAGGTCATTAGCCAGCGAACAGCTGTGGCAGGCCTCGAAAAAGAACTGCAGGAAAGTAAACAGCTGCTTCAGGAACAGAAATCGCAAATGCAGGAAGCGCGTAAGGAATACAGCGAAGTGATTCGTAAGCAGTTTGACGAATGGCAACTCACCGGTAGCGAAATCGATACCGCCTATCTATTGCTCAAAGGCCTCAGCTTCAACGAAATTGCCGAAGTCCGCGGCATTAAAGAAAAATCCGTCCGCCAGCAAGCCTCGCAAATATACCAAAAAGCCAACCTACCCGGACGTCACGCATTCGCCGCCTGGTTCTTCGAAGATTTTATGGGGTAGAGGGGCACCATAATCTATTAATATATTATCTGTACGCTCGCGGGCAGGCACACAGGCACTGCCCCTACCAATATAGGTTACCTATCACTGAACTCTGTCATCCCGTGGTACCGAGGGCACTCCCTTCGGTCGCTTACCGCGGACAAAATCGCAGGGCAGAATAAATGCTTCCAGCATTTTCTGCATTCCTGCCATCCCTGGCAGTCAGTGATTTTTGAACAGCGAAGCTGGCCTTCGGTGAAATAAAGGTGACCAAAGGAAATCCCTTTAGGGAGATGTATTTCATAATCCAGTGACTTTGCTCTTTCTATCAGGATAACCTTATGGGTGTGTGGTGCTCCTCCATCATATAAGAGCAGATTCCAAATCTAGTTTGGAATGACAAGCTTTAAGGATAATGCACAAAATTAAAGGGGATGTCATCCCGAATTTAATTCAGGCGACCGAAGGGAATCCCTTTAGGGAATCTGACATTTTATCTTTGGCAGGCACACAGGCACTGCCCCTACCGACCCATTCCTCCAATCAGTTTCACGCACTTTCTTAAGGTTTGTCATTCCATGCTACGACACGGAATCTGCTCTATCTAGCATATTAACTCGTGTCTGTAGGGACAACTCATGAGTACCCAACGGGGCAGACCCTTGTCCCTACGTCCGCGGGCAGGCCGGCGCATTGGCACTGCCCCTGCCAATCTTCCACATGCAACCCCTAAACCTAGCGAACTGAATAGTAACGTCCAGGCCGATCTCGTTTCGCTAAAACCAATTGCCACAACTGACCGTTCTTGGAGCGGAAAAATCCGGCGCTGCAATGCAGGTAATATTTCCACATTCGATAAAAACGCAGGCCATATTTTTCCGACAGCTTGCCCCAGGCATCGTTAAAATTCTGCCACCAGGCCATCACTGTCTTGTCGTAATCAGGGCCAAAATTATGCCAGTCCTCAATAACGAAGCGGTCATCTAAAGCTTTGGTCATTTGTAAGGCGGAAGGGATTTTGCCGTTGGGGAAGATGTATTTATTGATCCAAGGATCGATTCTGGCGATGGTGCGGTGCAGGCCAATGGTGTGCAATAAAAAGAGACCATCGTCTTTTAATAGTCGTAAAGCGGTATCGAAATAAGTCGGATAATTTTTCGGGCCAACATGTTCAAACATACCGATGGAGACAATCTTGTCGAACTCGCCCTCAAGCTCTCGATAATCCTTGAGCTCGATGGTCACCGGCAAACCCTGGCAGCGTTGGCGGGCTAATTTTTGTTGCTCCTTGGAAACCGTAACACCGTGCACCGAAACGCCATAATGTTCAGCCGCGTATTGCGCGAAGCCGCCCCAGCCACAGCCAATATCCAACACTTTTTCACCGGGTTGCAATTCCAGCTTACGGCAGATCAGATCCAGCTTATCGACTTGCGCCTGCGCAAGGTTATCGGCCTTCCCCCAGTAACCGCAGGAATAGTTCATGGTTGGATCGAGCATCGCCTCGAAAATATCATTGCCAGTATCATAATGCTTTTCGCCGACTTCATAAGCCCGAGCACGCTTCTGGCGGTTAACGATCTTCTGTAGCAGCGCCTCGCCGATCACCCTGAGCCGCGCCATCCCCGTCAACTTCTGCTCGATATCGGCGCTCAACAAACGGGTAAACAGCTCATCCAGCGCAGCGCACTCCCACATACCATCCATGTATGCCTCGCCCAGCCCCAACGAACCCTGGGTCAGAATACGACGATAGACCCTCGCATCTAACACCTGAATATCCCACGGGTTAGAGCCGTTAAAACGGACGCCAGCCTCTGCCGCTAACTCCACCAGAATCGCAGGCGGCTCCACCTGAGCGCGCGAATGACTCGATATATCGTTCACATTGACCTCCTATCAGCCTGAATCCCCTGAATACATTAACGTATGGCCAATCTAAGATGCAAGTGAGTAGATCATAATCTGCCTAGCAGGGGAGAGTGGGGCTCGGCCAGCTTAAGCCTACAAAAGAGCGCTTCCCATCATAATCCAATGACTTTCCAATAAAGATAAACCATGCATGTGCAATTGGTGCTCCTTCGTCGTATAAGAGCAGATCCTGAATTACCTAAAGGTATTCCCTTTGGTCACAGTTCAGGATGACATGCCTAGTGGTATTTGCACTCTCTTTAAGGTTTGTCATTCCAAACTTGATTTGGAATCTGCTCTTTTCTCTCGAAGATATGACTCAACTCTCCCGGCGGGCCAAGGCCCGCCCTACGCGGTGCTAAATGGAACCCCGAAGTAGGGTGGGCCTTGGCCCACCAAATATCGACAAGCGAGTCGGTATTATCTCTTGGGCAGGCACACAGGCGCTGCCCCTACCAAGATAGCTTGCCTATCACTAAACTCTGTCATCCCGCGGCTTGACCGCGGGATCCAGTGACTTTATTCTTTGGTGGGCCAAGGCCCACTCTACGGATCTAAAACCCCCATCAATTTCACACGTCTTTCATGCGAAAGTGATATGCTCTTACGGTTAACAAATTACATCAAGGAGACAGAAATGAAAGTAGCCGCTTATGCAGCTCCATCAGCAACCGAAGATCTAGCTCCATACGACATCGACCGCCGCGACGTTGGCGAGAATGATGTTCTTATCGATATTGAATACTGTGGTGTCTGCCACAGCGACATCCACACCGCGCGCAATGACTGGCATGGCACTCAATACCCGATTGTCCCTGGTCACGAAATTATTGGTCGTGTGCTGGAAGTCGGCAGTAACGTCAAAGACTTTAAAGCCGGACAGTTAGTCGGTGTTGGCTGCATGGTCGACTCCTGCCGCCATTGCCACTCCTGTGAAGAAGGCTTGGAACAATACTGTGAGGAAGGTTTGGTCGCGACCTACAATAGCGAAGACCCAATTTCAGGTGGTATTACTCAAGGCGGTTATTCCGACAAGATTGTGATCGATAAAGACTTTGTTTTAAGCGTCTCTGAAAAGCTCGATACCAAAGCTGTCGCGCCGTTACTGTGCGCGGGCATTACGACCTATTCGCCACTTCGCCAATGGAACGTCAAGAAAGGCGATAAAGTGGGTGTTATTGGTTTGGGTGGTCTTGGTCACATGGGTGTCAAACTGGCCAAAGCAATGGGCGCTGAAGTGGTGATGATCACAACTTCGCCAGAGAAAGGTAAGGACGCCAAGCGCCTTGGTGCCGATGAAGTCCTGATCTCAAAAGATAAAGAAGCCATGAAGCAGCATGCCAACAGCTTCGACTTCTTATTGAATACGGTTCCGGTACCGCACGACGTCAATCCATACGTTGCTCTGCTTAAACGCGACTCAACCATGGTCATCGTCGGTGCGATTGCGCCACTACCCGATATCCACGGTGGCGGCCTGATCATGAAGCGTAAACGCATCGCAGGCTCATTGATTGGCGGCATCAAAGAAACACAGGAAATGCTCGACTTCTGTGCCGAGCACAACATCGTTTCTGATGTCGAAATGATCGATATCCAGAACATCAATGATGCCTACGAAAGAGTGATTAAATCCGATGTGAAGTACCGCTTTGTCATTGATATGAAGTCGTTGACGCAATAGGAAAAGAACTGAGAGGAGGGGCAGTGCCTATGTGCCTGCCCTAAAGAATTGAAAGAAAAGAGCAGATTATGAAATACATCCCTGTATTTCACCAAAGGCCAGCTTCGCTGTTCAAAATCGCTCCATGCGATTTTGTCCGTGTCGTAGCACGGAATGACAAACCTTAACGAGAGTGCAAGTTCCTTAAGGCATGTCATCCTGAACTAGATTCAGGATCTGCCTTTGATCTTTAGGACATACACATAGGCACTGCCCCTACCATTACTAGACAGAACTAAACCCAATCCCCCCAAGATATCCCTTTATCATCCACCTGCAACTGTATATAATTCGCACAGCTTAAGAGCCTTGCTTCTTTCCCAAACTGCTTCATCCCAATTCAGTTCCGACAGATTCACTCAGCTCTATCCGTTACCGCATTACGGTAACCATCATCAATTTGTAGAAAACCAGGATAACACCATGAGCCACGCTGCTTTTTCGACCCTTGCCTTACAACCTGAATTAATTGCCAATCTGGCGGATCTTGGATTCGAACGGATGACGCCGATCCAGTCCGAAGCATTGCCGTATATTCTCGAGGGCAAGGATGTGATTGCTCAGGCAAAAACAGGTTCTGGTAAAACCGCAGCTTTTGGTCTGGCGATTCTTGAAAAGCTTGATACGAAAAACTTCTCGGTGCAATCGTTGGTGTTATGCCCTACTCGTGAACTGGCTGAACAGGTGGCGGAAGAAATTCGTCGTCTGGCACGCCCCATTGCTAACGTTAAAGTTCTAACTGTTTGCGGTGGCACCCCTTTAAGACCTCAGGCTGACTCGCTAAAACATGGCGCGCATATCGTGGTCGGAACGCCGGGCAGGGTGGTGGACCATCTGGAAAAGCAGACGCTGGATTTAGAAGGCATCACAACCTTGGTGCTGGACGAAGCCGATCGTATGCTCGATATGGGATTCCAGCCAGCGCTCGACACCATCATCGAAGAACTGCCGACTCAGCGTCAGAACTTATTATTCAGCGCGACCTATCCGCCGCAAATTCAATCCATCGCCGAGCGCGTGATGAAACAGCCGGTGCTGGTGCAGTCGATAGACAAACATACCCACGCCAGCATCGCGCAGGATTTCTATAAAATCAATGACGAAGGCGAACGCGGGGTTGCCGTCCGATTGTTGTTATTGAAACATCGCCCAGACTCTACCGTGATTTTCTGTAACACCAAAAAACATGTTAAAGAGCTGACACAGGAACTGAAAAACTACGGTTTCAGTGTGCTTGCTCTACATGGTGATCTGGAACAGAAAGAACGCGATCAGGCGTTAGTTCGATTCTCCAACAACAGCGTGTCGATCATGGTTGCGACCGACGTCGCCGCGCGCGGACTGGATATCGACTCGCTCGATCTGGTCATCAACTACCACATCGCCAGCGATCCTGAAGTGCATGTGCATCGCATCGGAAGAACTGGCCGTGCGGGAAACAAAGGCCATGCCTGCTCCATTGTCATCAATAAAGAAAGTCACAAGCTCGCTCGACTGGCTGACTATCTGGGACAGGAGATCACCACGCAACCATTGCCTGATCGACAGCTGTTGAAAGAACCTACATTCAGACCGCCGATGTCGACCATCCAGATCGATGGCGGTAAAAAACAGAAACTTCGTCCCGGCGATATCCTCGGCGCACTAACCGCAGACTACCGAATCGAAGGTAGCGATGTCGGCAAGATCCAGGTCGCCAACAGCTGGGCCTACGTCGCCGTAAAAACCGATGTACTCGAAACCGCGGTGCAATTGCTCAACAACGGCAAAATGAAAGGCAAAAAATTCAGAGCACGAAAGATTTAAAGCTTTCCCACTTAACGAAAAAACCGTGCTTAGCACGGCTTTTTTTATGTGTTAAATCCTTAAATGTACTCTGACCCCATTAATCCTGACCCCATTAATTCCATATTCTGAACTGATTACCATGTAAATTAGGTTACTTGTAGGAGAATTGACCTGATTAAGTGAAAACACTACTCTCAATAGTCTATTAATTTATAAGGAAATAACGTGGACCCACAAAAAATAGTTTTGCCACTCTTTCAATTCATAGGAATTATCTTAGTAATAATCATATTGAGTTTTGTAATTCGTCTGATGGCAGAACACATCTTATTAGTTAAAAAGAAATCACATTTAAATACAATAATGACCCTCAGCCAACTTTCATTATTGATGATAGCAGCCTACATAGGTTATTTATTTCCAAGTCTTTGAAATATACTCTGACCCCATTAATTGAGCTAAGATAATGAAATAGTCTCAAGGAGTGACGAATCATGTGCGGACTGGTAGAGCTTTATAAAAAGCCGGCGAAAAAAATCGAGAAGACCCTCGACTTACAGGTTCCTCTGGAGCTGGGAACCTTTCGCTGCTACCACCCGATCCAGATTATTCATAACAATGGACAAAACAATCAGGTAACCAAAGCCCTCTGGCAATTCCTGCTTGAACAAAAAGACGGCCATTGGAAAGCGAGTAAATATACCTCCTTTAACAGCCGTTGGTACGAAGGGCAGGGCTTTAAAAAATCCTTTACTAAGGCTTATCGCGAAAGCCGTTGCATCATCCCGGCTAGCGCCTTCGTCGAAGGCATGAATAAAGTCTACCACCTGCTTAAACCCGCCGACGACAGCCCCATCTATTTCGGCGGACTCTTCAAAAATTGGGGCGACCAAGATAACCCCGTCTACTCCGCTTCCATGATAACCATTCCCCCACATCCCAAACTAGAAGGCATCCATAACAAAGCCATGCCACTCATGATCCCTGAAAACGATCTAGAAATGTGGGTAGATCCAGAGTTTCACAATACCGATGCTTTTACCGACTTAATGCAACCGCAGCTCAGAACAGACTTTGAAGCAGTGAAAATAAAAGGCTGGAGCCAGGTTGAGCCAATAGAAGAAGGGTTCAAGTTAAAAGCAGATTAAGGGGAAAAATATATTCTGACCCCATTAATTCACTCGTGTATTCAATATGTTGCAATGCATTTGTGCATTAAACGTACAGTTGTAAAAAATTGTGACATGGTATACATTGTTGCGGAATATAAAAGGGACGAAATGTATTGGAATTTTGGCTTGAGGTGCAGAAAAGCCAATTAAATCAATTTGTAACATCTAATAAACAATATTTTAGGATTAATTAAAGTTGCCACAGTTAGGTGCGCTTCATTACTAAAATTATGGGGAACAATAATGGATACAGAGCAATTAAATGTATTGGATATATATTTAGACACGGAAAACCCTCGCCATGATCCAATAAAACACCAAGCTGAAATCATTGATTACTTAATTAAAAATGAGAATGTTCGACAATTAGCTAAGGACATATCTGAGCATGGTACCAGTCCTTTAGAGCTGATTGGGGTATATAAGAACAAAGAAGGTCGCTACATTTCTCTAGAGGGCAATCGAAGGCTCTGTGCCTTGACATTACTCAACGATCCTAACAAAGCACCAAACGGGCATGCGAAATATTTTGAAGACCTATCTAAGAACGGTAATGCTCCTACAGCCGTCAGTGTTGTAGTCTTCAATAGTAGAAAAGATGCCCAAATTTGGATAGACCGTCGCCATCTTGGTCTTCAGGATGGCGTTGGTGTAAAAAAATGGGATGCCATTCAAAAATCAAGAAACCGGTTAAATAACTCTATAAAAGATGATAATGCATTGGCATTGGCATTATTAGATTATGCTGCGTCAAAAGGGTTTATTGCTAACGAAGACAAAAAAAAGAAAAAGATACTCACTACAGCCACAAGATATTTGGGTAATGAATTTGTCAGAGATACATTTGGTATCGTAAGCAAAAGAAATAATCCGAATGTTGAGCTTAATGTACCTTTGGAAAACTTTGATATGGTATTGGAGAGATTCTGTCATGACCTAATGGAAAATACAGAAGTTAACTCAAGATCTAAGAAAGATGACTGGGTAATTTACGCCAAGAAGTTATTAGCAGAAGGAGTGGCTACACGAAAGCATATAAAAAGTTATCCATTAAATAACCCACCTAAAGCAACAAACAATCCTAATACTGTAAACCCAGTCAAGCCAACAACAGGAGGTAGAGGGCAGCAGGATCCGGATAAAAGAAAGAAGCTCTTTGATTCTACATTTAGGCCAACAATTTCAAATAAAACATTGAAGTATGTGTTTAATGAGATAAAGAAATTAGACGTCGACGATACTCCTTTAGCTGTATGTTTGCTGACGCGTGTTTTTCTAGAAAATATATTTAGGCTATATAAAGAAAAGCATGAAGGGAAATTTGATGGTGCTGGGCACGAAGTTTTAAGAGACGTTATTAAGATACTGGAAAGTCATAAGAAAGCAAAAAAATTAAACAAAAAAGAAGATTCGGCATTTGCAACTCTTAAGAAAGTTCAGGGAAATCCAAACCACATATATTCGTTTAAATCATTTGGAGCATACGCTCATGCTGGTAACCATCCACAACCTAAGGATCTTAAGGTTCAATGGGATCACATGGAGCCAATAATTGAGTATTTATTGAATAACCTATAATGCAATATTGGTGGCCAAGAAATGATACTTAGAATAAAATAAGGCAAACGGAGGGATTTATGCCAGCAACCCATACACCACTCAGATATCCAGGTGGGAAGTCTTCTATACAAAATATGGTCTCTAGGATTATTTCGGATAACGGTCTTAATCTCTGTAATTATGCTGAACCGTATGCGGGTGGGTGCGGTCTTGCCCTGTCTTTGATGTTCAATGGTTTCGTTCATGAGCTACATTTAAATGATTTAGACAGGTCGATATATAGTTTCTGGAATCAGGTACTCACTAACACAGATGCTTTTGTTGAAAAGATAAAAAGCACATCAGTTACAATAGACGAATGGCATAAGCAGAAAGAAGTTCAGGAAAGAAAGAACACTGTAGATGAACTTGAATTAGGGTTTTCCACCTTTTTTTTAAATAGAACCAATAGATCTGGTGTGATACAAAAAGCTGGGGTGATCGGAGGGTTAGCGCAAAATGGAAATTATAAGTTAGATTGTCGTTTCACAAAATCTACTTTAATTAGCAAAATTCAAAGAATAGCTAAATATAAACACCGAATTAACTTCTACAATCTTGATGCAGTAGATTTTATTAAGATGTTAGAAGAAGAGTCCAAAGGAACGATGTTTTACTGTGTTGATCCTCCTTATTTCAATAAAGGTTCAACCCTTTATACGAACTTCTACAACCCAGAAGATCATGCTGAAATTGCTAAGTTACTACGTAAGCTGAAGTCACCTTGGATTTTAACGTATGACGATGCAAGTGAAATTCAAAAGTTATACAAAAATTTGCCCCAGTATAAGTTTAATTTAAATTACAGCGCTCAAGTTAAGAAGGTTGGAACAGAACTTCTAATCACTAGTAAAAAAATAAAAATTTATGACGATTTAAGAGTAATAGCTGCATAAAAATCTAATGAAAATTATTAGGGTAGAGTAAATTAAACTCATATCTTGGACTTACGGTGGACTTACTAAATTCCAGCCAACAAAAAAGGCTTACAGATTTCTCTGTAAGCCTTTCTTATATATGGTAGCTATGGGTGGACTTGAACCACCGACCCCAGCATTATGAATGCTGTGCTCTAACCAGCTGAGCTACATAGCCATAATTCAGTGGCGCGTATTTTCGTGATTTGGGGGCTTCTTGTCAAGCCTTTGTCTTTAAAAAGTATCGCGAAAATTTTGGGCTGGGATTGTACCTATGGTATTCCCCCTAAAAAGACTTCCTTTGGTCATGGCAATGCTTATCCAAGAGAAAAAGCAAAGAGCAGATCCTGAATTACCTAAAGGTATTCCCTTTGGTCACCGTTCAGGATGACATGCTTTCGGGGTGTGCGCTTTCTTCAAGGGCAGGCACATTGGCGCTGCCCCTAACACTATAGATTGCCTTAAACGTTGAATCGGAAGTGCATAACATCGCCGTCCTGGACGATGTATTCCTTACCTTCCAAGCGCCATTTACCGGCTTCTTTTGCGCCTGCTTCGCCGTTGCCTGCGATGTAGTCGTCGTAGGCGATGACTTCGGCACGGATAAAGCCTTTTTCGAAGTCGGTGTGGATTACGCCGGCAGCCTGTGGTGCAGTAGCGCCCACTTTAACCTGCCATGCGCGAACTTCTTTTACGCCTGCCGTGAAGTAGGTCTGTAGGTTGAGTAGGTTGTAACCCGCGCGAATAACGCGGTTAAGGCCTGGCTCGTCCTGGCCTAAATCAGCAAGGAACTCGACTTTGTCTTCGTCGTCCAGCGCAGCAATTTCAGCTTCGATGGCAGCGCAGATTGGCACCACTTCCGAGTGCTCGGCGGCAGCGAATTCACGAACTTTGTCGAGCAATGGGTTGTCTTCAAAGCCGTCTTCGCTCACGTTGGCGATATACATGGTTGGCTTGTTGGTGATGAGCTGGAATTTACGCATGATTTTCTGTTCATCTTTGTCCAGGTCCAGCGTACGCAGCGCATTACCTTCGTCTAGGCAGGCTTTTGCTTTTTCCAAAACAGCTAATTCTGCTTTGGCTTCTTTGTCGCCGCTTTTGGCGATTTTAGCGGTTTTCAGGATACGTTTTTCAACGGCTTCGAGGTCAGCCAGCGCTAACTCAGTGTTGATGGTTTCGATGTCGGCGATAGGGTCAACCTTACCGGCAACGTGGACCACGTCGTCGTTAGCAAAGCAGCGTACTACGTGGGCAATCGCATGTGTTTCGCGGATGTTGGCCAGGAACTTGTTGCCCAGACCTTCACCTTTTGACGCACCAGCAACCAGACCGGCGATATCGACGAATTCCATGGTCGCGGGTAATACGCGCTGTGGATTAACGATATTGGCCAACGCATCTAGACGTGGATCAGGGATCGGCACGACACCGGTGTTCGGCTCGATGGTGCAGAACGGGTAGTTTGCCGCATCAATGCCCGCATCGGTCAGTGCGTTGAAAAGTGTTGATTTACCAACGTTCGGAAGTCCTACAATACCGCAATTTAATGGCATGACGTCATCTCTTTAGGTTGTGTTGCTGGTTAACTGGCGGGTGGGGTCAGGCTGTGTAAACGCTGTACTGCCTTGTCCCAATCTCCGCTCAATACGGTGCCGGTTTCGCGTACCGCTTCATCAATCGCAATGTTGATGGCGTTACGGTCATCCGGACTTGGCTTACCGAGGACATAGCCAGTGACCTGGCTTTTATGGCCGGGGTGGCCGATGCCGACTCGTAAGCGTACGAATTCTTTATTGTTTCCCAGTTTGCCGATGGTATCGCGCAGGCCGTTATGACCGCCGTGACCACCGCCTCGCTTGAGCTTCAAGGTGCCGGGAGGAATATCCAGTTCGTCGTGTGCGACCAGAATCTGTTCTGGTTCGACTTTATAAAAGTTGGCAACTGCCTGTATGGCTTTGCCGCTGAGATTCATGAAGGTGGTCGGGATCAACAGCATCACTTCGTGACCGTCGATAAACCCTTTGCCATAGAGTCCATGAAACTTGCTTTCAACTTTCAGGGGAATCGAATAGGCGCGCGCGAGCTCTTCCACATACCAGGCTCCGGCATTGTGGCGGGTTCCTTCGTATTGTGTGCCTGGATTAGCCAGACCAACAATCAGCTTTATGCTCGACACAGCGTTATCCCCAATTATTCTTTATGCGCTTTTAAAGAAAAGACCCCGAAATGGTTGCCCTTTGCAGGATTTCGAGGTCTTATCATAGCCAGAAATGGCCGACTTAGCTAAGCTACAAAGATTACTCTTTGTCTTCGCCTTCTTCGTCGCCTTTCTGTGCAGATGCTGGAACTTCTGCTGCTGCTTCATCAGCTGCTTCTGCTTCCGCTTCTTCATCTTCAGATGGGCCACTTGGACGAACCACGTTCGCTACAGACAAGTCGTGCTCTTCGCCTTGAAGTGCTGTTAGTTCAACACCTTCTGGCAATTTAAGATCAGACAAGTGGATAGTTTCACCAAGATCCAGGCCACCTAGGTCAACTTCGATGTACTCAGGTAGGTTACGTGGACGACACGCTACTTCTACGCTAGTGATTTGGTGAGACATAACGCCGCCAGCTTTAACGCCAGGAGCTGATTTCTCGTTGATGAAGTGCAATGGAACAGTCGCGTTCATGATTTCGCCACGAACAACGCGCTTAAGATCCATGTGTAGAACTTTAGGTTTGAAAGGGTGACGCTGAATGTCTTTGATCACGACTTCTTCAACAGTACCGTTGATATCAAGGTTGATGATTGAAGAATAAACAGCTTCTTCATCAAGCATGTTGATGATCTGGTTGTGATTTAAAGAAATAGATTTAGGTTCTTCCTTACCACCGTACACGATAGCAGGAATTTGATCTGCTTCACGACGTAGGCGGCGGCTCGCACCTTTCCCCATATCGCTACGCAATTCAGCGTTAAAAGTATAATCGCTCATTGTGTTACTCCACAAGTTGAGGGTTAGTATAAACCTGGCTTCGCGACCAAAGACAGGCATGAATTCTTGGGTTTTAGGTCGATTTGACCGGATTGACCCAAAAATGGTGCGAAATTATACAACAGCAAGGGTCGCAGAAGCTAGGGAAAATGTGGATTTATTAGCCAATTGGGGGGATGGGGCAATGCCTGTGTGCTTGCCCATTAAGAGGTACTTGTCTTGATTTGCTTTAAAGCCCCTCATCGCAGGTATTCTCAGGATCTATGGATAACCTAATGCGCTGGCAGATTTCCTGATAGGTGTCCTTTTGTCCATTGGCTTTCATCAGGTTCATGAGTCCCAGATTTGCCTCTTTGTCGAGCGGTGAATAGTTGAGAACGGTGCGATACCAGATTTCGGCTTCCTGTGGCTCATTTAGCTGCACGTATTTATCGCCGATGGCAACGCCGATTCGCGGATACCAGGGGCGAACCTTGGCAATCTGTTGATCATAAACGGTCGTCATGGCTTGGTAGGCCTGTTCCATTAATTGTAGGTAGCTTTCATCATCGCCGTTAAGCTGGGCAATCTCAGCTTTGTTGATCATGGCGCCCCAGGCGTTGGGGTTGAGTTCAATCGCTTTATCGTAGTGTTTTTCCGCTTCTGCATATTTCTGCTGGGCCGCGTAGACCAGACCAAGGGAGCGGTGAACCGCATAGTCATTGGGGCTCAGGCGAACCGCTCTTTCCGCTAATGCTTCGGCTCTGGACAAGTAGAGCTTGGCTTCTGGGCTTGAAAGACGTTGCTGCTGATGCGCTTCGGTCAAAGATGAGTGATTGATGTCTGGTGTACCCAGTTCATTGGGCCAACGTAGAACTTTCTGGACTAGAGCGGTGGCCAGGCCTGACTGAGCTGGGCCAAATTCGGGTTCTGCGGCAATAATTCTTTCGTAAAGCTTAATGGCGTTTTCGTTATCGGTGCGGGTGTACTGAAAATAGTAGTCATCGGCCTGCTTTTTTAAGTTTTGCAGTTCAGGGCTGAGCTCAGAGGTTTGCTGCTCTTGGTCCTGTCGTTGGCTGAAGACTGTTAACAGGGATATAACGATAATGGATAACGATAGTGGCACAAACCATTTAATGCGGCTTTTCTTTTCAGTATTCAGGATAGGTTGTGCTGTCTCTTCTGTGCTCGGAACGACCTTGAAGCGGTAGCCGCGCTTGGGCAGGGTTTCAATAAACCTGGGTTCTTTGGGATTGTCGTCCAGTGCTTTTCGAAGCTTCGAAATGGTTTTTGCCAAAACATCGTCGCTTACGATGGCATTGTTCCAGACGGCTTCAATAATCTGATCTTTTGATAATACCTGAGAGTGATTTTCGGCCATAAAGAACAGCAGTTCGATGGATTTTGGTTCTAGGGTTTGCGTTTTTTGGCCGTTGCTGATCTCGCCGGTCGAGAGATTGCAGCGCCACTCCAGAATTTGTAGGGTATCTTGGTTTGCCATTTTAGTATTATTAACTCATTGATTTTAAAAGTCTCAAACCATCAAAGATAAAAAAGTCAGAGAAATAGGATACAAATGTCAGGATATTATAGCCACTCGCTTTCAGGATAGTAGCTTGTTTTGACACATTACATTTATCAGGAGCAAGTTAACATGTTAGCAAAAAGAATTATAAAGTCTTTATTGATGGGAATGGCGCTGTCGTTTGTGGTGGGCCTGTCGGTAGGTGCCAGCGATAATTCGGAAGAGAAGATCTATAGTGCAAAGCAGGTTCGGGAGGACTTTGCCGAGTTGTATAACCGCCTTGAGATGGCGCATTACAATTTGTACGTCAATAGAACCGAAGCAGAGTACGACCAGTTATTCGAGAAGCTCAAGAAAGAAATCAGCAGCTCCATGACTGAGTCTGAGATCCGAGTGTTATTTCAGGAATTCGTGGCCTTTGGCAATATTGCCCATGCCAGAGTTGATTTGCCTGTCGATGATTATCGAGAGTACCGCAAGCAGGGCGGTAAGTCATTTCCTCTCTATATTAAGGTGATGGATGGTAAGGTGATTGTTGCTGAGAATTACAGTGATCATCCCGATGTTGCCGTTGGCATGGAGTTGTTGACCATCAATGGCGTGCCAACCGAGCAGCTCTTTGACCGTTTGAGACGCTTTAAATCAGCAGATACGGATCATATGTTTCATGGTTTTTTAGAGCTTGAACTTCCTCTGTTCTTATGGCTTGAATTTGGCCCGCAGAATACCTTTGATGTGAAGCTTAGGCAGGAGCAGGAAGTTGTTGAGGCGGAGCTTGATGCTGTTACTTATCAGGAATTAGTGACCAAGCTAGATGCACAACATGGCTTGCTGCAACTTAGCTGGGAGAGAAGTTATGAGGTCGTAGACGGAGTTGGCTATTTAAGGCCCGGGCCATTTTTTAATTATGCACCGGATGCGGACAATGTGTGGGATAACCGTGAGTTTGCCAGCTTTATTGAGCAGGCATTTACATACTTCAGACAAGAAGATGTTGACGCTCTGCTGATTGATTTACGCAACAATCCGGGCGGTGATAATTCGTTCAGTGATTTGATGGTGAAGCAGTTTGCCGACCAAGATTTTAAATTCGCTTCAGAGTTTCACGTTAAGGTCAGCGATGAGTTTATTGCAGCCAATGAGGAAAGGGCGAGCAGTCGTCAGAATGATGGTTCTGGGGCATCGGTTTCTGAACAATATCAGGCTGCTTACAAGGGGTTGAAACCGGGCGATACATTTACATGGCAACTTCCACTAGTTAATCCTGTGCAGGAACCC
Organism: Kangiella sp.; assembly: GCA_048268505.1. Classification (GTDB taxonomy): domain Bacteria; phylum Pseudomonadota; class Gammaproteobacteria; order Enterobacterales; family Kangiellaceae; genus Kangiella. Next base: position 167,873 of record JBLWVK010000005.1, read on the forward strand.
TTCGACAAGCCAGTTTATGTGTTGGTCAATCGCCACTCTTATTCGAATGCTGTGACTGTGGCTGCGCAGGTACAGGATTATGGGTTTGCGACGATTATTGGTGAGAAAACATCAGATCTGGCAACTACCTATGGCGCCATGGAGAATTTTAAGCTGACTCATACGGGCATTAATGTTGGTTTCCCAAAGGCTCATATTATTAGACCAAGCGGGAATAGGGAAAGCGATGGTGTGACGCCTTATATTGTGATTAAAACACCACTGGTTGAGCCTGAGTCAGATCCTGTTTTGCAGGAGGCGATGAAAGAGATTAAGCAGCGATTGTAGTCTTATGATTGCTTAGATAGTAGCTAAGAGCAGATTATGAAATACATCTCCCTAAAGGGATTTCCTCTGGTCACCTGTATTTCACCAAAGGCCAGCTTCGCTGTTCAAAATCGCTCCATGCGATTTTGTCCGTGTCGTAGCACGGGCAAGCAATTCTCCAAGAATTGCTACTGCATTTCCCATATCCCTGTGGGTCAAATGACAAAACTTTGGGTTGGTGGTGTATTTCGTAGGGGCGATTCATGAATCGCCCCGTACAGAGGTTCAAATATTTCTGTCATCCCGCGGCTCGACCGCGGGATCCAGTGACTTTTGTGAGGAAGAGCAGATTCCCTAAAGGGATTCCCTTCGGTCGCCTGAATTACCTAAAGGTATTCCCTTTGGTCACATTTGGGCAGGCAGTTCTCCATGAATTGCTACTGCATTCCCCACATCCCTGTGGGTCAAATGACAAGCCTGTAGAGGAGGGGGAGTAGGGATGATGGTGTTTGTTGGTAGGGGCGCACCTGTGTGTGCGCCCGGGCGTAGGGACAACTCATGAGCACCCGATGGGGCAGACCCTTGTCCGTACAGAAACATCAGGCAATAAAAAAGCAGGCGCGGGGCCTGCTTTTTTGTGTCGCTTTTTCTAAATCTTAGTCTAGAAACATGGTTGAGATAGATTCTTCGGTGTTAACACGACGAATCGATTCACCCAATAGTGGTGCAAGATCCAGAATTTCAATGCGGTCACAGCCTTGCGCTTCTTCTGAAAGCGGGATGGTGTTGGTTACGACCAGTTTATCGAGGCTTGAGCCATTGATGTTGCTGATGGCTTTGCCGGATAGAACTGCGTGGGTAGCATAAGCGTAAACGCTGTTGGCACCGTGATCTTTTAGTGCCTGCGCTGCCTGGCAAAGTGTGCCGGCGGTGTCGACCATGTCATCAACAATCACGCAATCGCGACCTGATACATCACCAATGATGTTCATGACGCTGACTTCGTTAGCGCGTGGGCGACGTTTATCGATAATCGATAAGTCTGCGTCGTCTAGGCGTTTGGCGATAGCGCGTGCACGAACAACACCGCCAACGTCTGGCGAAACTACCATCAGGTTTTTGCCGGCGATATTGGATTGGATGTGTTCGAGAAGTACTGGAGTGGCGTAGACGTTGTCTACTGGAATATTGAAGAAGCCCTGAATCTGGTCTGCGTGCAGGTCAACCGTTAGTACGCGGTCGAAACCTACGCCGCTGATCATGTCGGCGACTACTTTTGCACTGATTGGTACACGTGCTGAACGTACGCGACGATCCTGGCGAGCGTAACCATAGTAAGGAATAACTGCGGTGATACGTTTGGCTGATGCACGTTTCAGTGCGTCGGCCATGATGATCAATTCCATCAAGTTATCGTTAGTTGGTGCGCAAGTAGATTGAATGATGAAAACGTCTTTACCACGAACATTTTCAAGAATTTCGACGCTGCACTCACCATCACTAAAGCGTTCGGTATGCGCTTTACCCAGTGGTACGTTTAAGTAATCAGAAATTCGTTTGGCGAGATCAGGTGTGGCATTACCACTGAAAAGCATTAAATCAGACATCGAAAAGCCCTGTAACATTAGCCCCAAAAGTTACAGCAAGCAGAATAAAAGCTGGAGGAAGAGAAGATGGCAGGGGTAGCTGGATTTGAACCAACGAATGGCGGCATCAAAAGCCGCTGCCTTACCGCTTGGCGATACCCCTGCAATTTTTTACTTTATCAGCGGCGAGGTGTTGATACCTCTAGCTTCTAAAGTTAGCCAGCGCTGCTTGCACAGAGCCGCTATTTTACGGACTTCTCGCTCGTTGTCAAAGGTTAAGAAGAGACAACTTCCGGTTCCGGTTAACATCACTTTTCCGTATTGAGACAGATGCTCAAAGGCTTCTTTTATCTCTGGATAAAGTTCGAGAACCAGCGTTTGCATGGCGTTGTAACCAACTTCAGGCAAACTCCCTTCGCGAGTGGCGCGTAATTTAATGGGTTTGTCGTTTCTTGTCAACGCTGAATGTGAAAAAATTTTGCCGGTGTTCACATGAACGTTTGGATAGACAATAAGATACCACTTTTCAGGGATATCGGTGTTGGTTAAAAGTTCGCCAATGCCTTCTGCCCAGGCGCTATGACCATTGACGAAAACCGGGACGTCGGCACCTAACTGACGCCCTAGATCGATCAATTGTTGCTGATCAAGATGTAAATTCCAAAGCTGATTGAGCGCGACTAATGTAGTTGCGGCATTGGAACTACCGCCGCCTAAACCGGCTCCGGAAGGCAGGCGCTTGGTCAGTTTGATATCCGCGCCAGATACACTTTTGCAGAATGGTTGTAGGATTCGGGCGGCTTTGATAATCAGGTTCTGCTCACTGGGCACTTCGTTGTATTCACTGTCCAGAGTCAGTTCGCCGGTTTCGTTCGATTTTATCCAGAGGTCGTCGCCGAAGTCTAGGAGTTGAAACAGGGTTTGCAGTTCATGATAACCGTCTGCGCGTTGGCCGAGTACGCGAAGTTCTAAATTGAGTTTGGCTGGAGAGGGCCAATAGCTGTAACCCTGCTCATCGAGACTGCCGGTTGCAACGGTGAAACTCATAAGGTCAGATCCCAGCTGCGCAATGACAAAATAATTTTGTTGTCACCTTGGGTAATTTTAATCTTCTGGGGCAGGGCAATGGTCTTATCATGATGCCAGGGGTGGCTGTCGTATTTTTGGTAGAGCACCTGATAATCCTGATAGTTGAGTTCCTGCAAAGTACCATCTGCATTAATTTTCAAATTGTCGCGATTGATGCCGGTCGGCAGCCCAAGCACCCAGTCCTGCAGATAATGTACCGGTAAATCCCAGCCCAGAACGTCATACAAAAGCTGTTCGGCGTTGTAACCTTCGAAGTGCTGGTCATCACCAGTTTTAAGAGTGGTCAGTTGCGGCGTGATATCAAGCAACACATAAGTCGTGCCGAAAGTGCCATACATACGGACGGTTAAAGTATCGCGGGCCGCCTGTTTCCACATGATGCTGCTGGAGAAACTATCGTTCGGCTGGGTGATGCCGATACGGCCCTGAGTGGTGAAGCCTTTAATGGTTTTCAGAGCCTGGTATTGTTTTTGCCACTTTGGATCGTCCCAGACGGTGGTGTCCTGTTTTTCGGGCAGGGTTTCGCAGGCGGACAATAATAAAGCGAAACTGATTAATAGTGTGCGCAGCATTAAGCTCATTCAATGGATCTCATTCTTGTATTGTTGACATTTAATAGACCGTTAAATAGATAGGACTGAGGGAATACTATTCAGTTCCAATGGGCGAGATTATGCCTGTTTTTAGTACGGCTTGCATCTTTGGGGGATTTCATAGGGCAGGTTGTTTCTTAGATATACGAAGAGATTCTTTGTTAATCAAAAGAAAAGAGCAGATTCCAAATCTAGTTTGGAATGACATACCTCGGGGATTTAACTGGGCGGGCACATTGGCGCCGCCCCTACCTTTATCAATGGGTTTGGAAATTGGGCGAGCGCAGCTCGCCCCTACAGGGTTTATAGGTTTATGTTACCCGGCCCCTTGAGCCTCTGGGAAACGTTGCAGGACTTCCATCAAATAACGGTTATTGGGATTCTGGCGCAGGGCTCTTTGCCAGATCTCGGTGGCTTTTTCTTTTTCGCTCATGACCCATAAAACTTCGCCTAGGTGGGCGGCAACTTCGGGTAGTGGCTGCTTCTGGTAAGCCATTTGCAGGAATTCGAGCGCTTTTTGCAGGTTGCCGAGGCGATATTGGATCCAGCCCATGGAGTCGAGCACTGCGCTGTTTTCGGGGTCGTGTTTATAGGCAGCTTCAATCAGTTGCTGAGCTTCTTCCAGTGAGCGGTTCATATCCGCGAGTGTGTAACCCAGGGCATTCATGGCATCGTGGTGATCGGGCTTAATTTTCAGGACGGTTCGCAAGTCCTGTTCCATCTGCTGGAAATAACCTAAGGGTTCGGCAGCCAGTGCTTTGACATACAGCAGATCGACATCTTCTGGCATCTGCTTTACCTCTTTATCCAGCAACTTATAAGCAGACAGATAGCTGTGGCGACTTTGCAACATCCGAGCGCCAATAATGGTTATTTCTTTGTGTAGTTGTTCATCTTGAACACTGGCCTGTAGTTGCCTGATCGATTCCAGCAGATCTTCGACAGATTGTGTCTGGTTGAGAAGTTGCAGTTTCTGGTAATAGAGTGAGGTTTTATTGGGCTCGATCAGCAGTGCACTTTCTATGCGCTCGGCAGCCAGATCGTATTGTTGAATCTGAGTCAGGAAGCTGATTTCAAATTGTAATAAGCGCTGTTTTTCCTGCAGGCTAACCAGCTGCTGAGCCTGTTGCAGACTTTGCATGGCATAACGCCAGTTGCCCTGTTCATGAAGCAGGTGAGCCAATCGGGTGCGAGCGGTGTAGAAATAGTTGCCCGGAGGTACCATTTCATAACAGCTAATAGCGCGAACTGGGTCCTCGTTGCGCAAAGCTGAGTCGGCACAATAATAGCTGGTGATATCTTTTTTGAAGCTTTTACGTGCTAGTTGCCAAAAATTATCCGAACTTTCAGCGTATTCTTCCATTGCATAGAGGCTGCCGGCCATTAGAAACTGTGCCTGATAATTTTTAGGCTGTTTTCGCAAAACCTGCTCAAAGGCCTTAACCGCACCAGGGTAGTTTTTCTGAGTGTAAAGCAGTTCGCCCAACTCAAAAGTCTGTTGGGAATTGAGCCGGCGACTGTCAACAATCTGATTAAGGTATTCTGCTCGCTTCTCGCTTGATTCCAGCGCCAGGGCTTCGCCTTTCAGCTCAATGGCAGACAGGAATGTAGGATGCTCTGATAATACCTTGTCCAACAGGCGATGGATTCGTGCCTGATAGAATTGTGGATTGTGGCTATTGAGCAGCAGGTGGGCTTCTAATGCTTTCAATACGGGATGATTGAGCCTGGTCGATTCTTGATTAAAGTAATGAACAAAGTCAGCGTTATCCTGATAGGTCATTACCTGCACCAAATGATAGAGCTTCTCATCCATTGAGGGTGGCAACAACTTCAATAGTAGAAATAATTCGTCATTGGCTGCTACATAATTCTGGGTGGCGACTGAAGCTAGTAGTTTGACTTTATGTGCATTGGCATCATCAGGAGCGTGCTTCAACCAGATGGAAAGGGCGTGTCTGACTTGTTCGTAGTCGTGCTTTTCAAGAGCGACCACTGCGGCTCGCCGGGCAAGTGCGATACTGCCGGTGCGCTCGGCTGAGTCTAAAAAGTTGCTTTGCGCAATATCTTCAAGGTTCTGCTGACTGGCAATATTAGCCAGTAGAATGCTGAAATACAATTGGCTACGCTGATCTGCTGACATGTGGGAAATGTCAGGGTAGACCGCTGGATCAGGGGCTGATTGCTGCTCTATCTGAGCTGTCATGGGCTGCTTGGTGGAGCAGGCGGTTAACAGGAGCAGGGCGGCAAGCCATTGCAGAAGGAAGATATAATAACGCTTGTTCATTCTGCAATCCTACAATCTCTTTATGACAAGAGGTAGGAATAATTTGTCATAATACGTAAATTGTTGCCTTCACAATGACTTTTTCGATTAGCGGACATGACGGCTCAGTGTTATAATTCGCGCCAATTATAAGCCTTTGATTTCTCGTTATTTTTAGGCTGGGCTGCAACAACTCAACAATTTCTTGTCTATGTCATTGATTGCATTAGGAATAAACCATAAAACTGCCTCTTTATCGGTACGCGAAAAAGTCGCGTTCGCCGATCATGAGCTGGGCGAAATCATGGCAGAATTGGCGGAAGCTCTGCATCAGAGTGAAGTGGCGGTTTTGTCCACCTGCAATCGGGTTGAGTTTTATGTTTCCAGCGATCAGCAGACCCCTGAGCAATTAAGAGAGCAGTTGTTGCATTGGCTTCAGGTTAAAAAACAGTTACAGGAAGATTTGCACTCGGCGATTTATTGCCATGATGAAGACAAAGCCGTTTTGCACCTGATGCGCGTGGCCAGTGGGCTGGACTCAATGGTACTGGGCGAGCCGCAAATTTTGGGTCAGCTTAAAGCCAGTTACCAAAAGGCACGCCGCGCCGGAACCATTAATCAGGTGATGGAGCGCCTGTTTCAGAAAACCTTTTCGGCCGCTAAACGGGTTCGTCATGAAACCGATATTGGCACTAATCCGGTGTCGGTGGCTTATGCCGCAGTTAGCCTGGCGAAACACGTTTTTGCCGATTTTTCCAAGCTGACCGTGATGTACGTTGGCGCGGGCGAAACCATTGAACTGGCCGCTCGCCACTTGCAGCAGCAGGGCGTCGGCAAAATGATTATGGCTAACCGCACGTTAGCCAATGCACAGAAACTGGCGAAAGAATTCGAAGGCAAGGCGATTGGCCTTGAAGCGATTCCGCACTATTTATCGCAGGCAGATATCGTGATTTCCTCAACGGGCAGTATGTTGCCGATTATCGGCAAAGGCATGGTTGAGCAGGCCGTAAAAGAGCGTCGTCGTAGAAGCATGTTTATGGTCGATCTGGCGGTGCCGCGCGACATTGAAAGCTCGGTGGGCAAGCTGGATGACGTTTACCTTTATACCGTAGATGATCTGGAAGGCGTGATTCAGGAAAATATACAGGCCAGGCAGGAAGCTGCCGCAGAAGCCGAGCATATTTTGCGAGATTTCAGCGAAGAATTCCGCCAATGGCAGCTGGGTCGCCAAAAGCACGATACGGTTCGTGAGTTGCAGCAAAAGTATTCGGATATTGCCAATAATGAATTGCAGCGGGCTAAAGCACAGCTGGCCAATGATGGTGATCCTGAGCAGGTGATGGAGCAGTTAACGCATCGCCTGACCAAAAAGTTTTTACACCAGCCTATGGTCTGGTTACGCCAGGATGATGATGAAGTGGATACCCATGAAGTGATCCGCAAGTTATTTGATCTGGATGAGTAATTGTGGCCTGAAAGAATAGTCTATTACCGATTTAGTCTGTCGTTATTTTGCGACAGCACACGATAACAAGGTTGATATGTTACAAGATTCAATTATCGAAAAATTGCAGGGTCTGGTTGATCGCCACGAAGAAATTAGTGCTTTGTTGGGCGATCCGGATGTTATTGGTGACCAGAACAAATTTCGTGATTTATCCAAAGAGTATTCGCAACTGGAAGAGGTGGTGAATACTTTTCAGCGTTATCAGGAAACCGAAGAAAGTCTGCAGACCGCCGAAGAAATGCTGAAGGATGAAGATCCGGATATGCGTGAAATGGCGCAGGAAGAGATGAAAGAAGCCAAAGCGCAGATCGAAAAACTTGAAGTTGAGATGCAAAAGCTACTGCTTCCGCGAGATCCGAATGATGACAAAAATACCTTCCTTGAAATTCGAGCTGGAACCGGTGGTGATGAAGCGGCAATTTTCGCTGGCGATCTATTCCGTATGTACAGCAAATATGCCGAGAAAAAACGCTGGCAGGTTGAAGTGATCAGCGAAAGCGAAGGCGAACATGGTGGCTATAAAGAAATCATTGTTCGCATCAGTGGCGATAGTGTTTATTCGCATCTGAAATTCGAATCGGGCGCGCACCGTGTGCAACGTGTTCCTGAAACTGAATCACAAGGTCGTATTCATACTTCAGCCTGTACCGTGGCGGTGATGCCGGAAGCGGATGAACTGGATGCCATCGAGATCAACCCAGCCGACTTGAAAGTGGATACTTTCCGTGCGTCGGGCGCAGGTGGTCAGCACGTCAATAAAACGGATTCGGCGATTCGTATTACTCACTTACCGACAGGTGTTGTGGTTGAGTGTCAGGATGAGCGTTCGCAACATAAAAACCGCGCCAAGGCCATGTCCGTATTGCAGGCTCGCCTGATGGCTGCCGAACAGGCCAAAGCCCAGTCGGAACAAACTGAAATGCGCCGTAATCTGGTCGGGACCGGTGATCGTTCGGATCGTATTCGTACTTATAATTTCCCGCAGGGCCGTATGACCGATCATCGAATCAATCTGACCTTGTATAAGCTTGATGAAATCATGGAAGGTGATATCGATCAGATCGTTGGCCCGCTCATTCAAGAGCATCAGGCAGATCAGCTGGCGGCATTATCAGGACAAAGTTCATAACTGCAATGAAAGCGCTAAGCGTTGCCCAGGCTCTAATCTGGGCAAAAGAGCAGCTCGAAGCAATGGATGAGTCTGCGTTAGACGCTGAAATTTTATTGGCCCACGCCATCGACAAAAATCGCACCTGGCTGAAAACCTGGCCAGAGCATATCCTCTCCGAAAAACAGCTTTCACATTACCAGGATTTAATTAGTCGTCGCAGTAAAGGTGAGCCAACCGCTTATCTTGTTGGTGAAAAAGAATTCTGGTCACTGACTTTTAAAGTTACACGCGACACCTTGATTCCTCGACCTGAAACAGAGGTTCTGGTGGAACAGGCGCTGCAAAGAATTCCAGAAAACGGTGACTTTAAAGTAGCCGACCTCGGTACAGGCAGCGGAGCCATTGCATTGGCCATTGCCAGCGAACGACCACAAGCGACAGTGTGGGCTTTGGATATGAGCGAACCCGCCTTAAATGTTGCGCAAGCCAATGCTGAGAACAACAAGATTGATAATGTGGTTTTTGAGCAAGGCAGTTGGTTAAGCAACTGGCAACATGGTCAGCTGGATATGATCGTCAGCAATCCTCCGTATGTCGCTCCCAACGATCCCCACCTGGCAGATTTGGTTTATGAGCCAGTAACGGCACTGGTTGCCGAAGACAAAGGTTTATCGGATATTCGCCAAATCACCCAACAGGCAACCGAGCACCTAAAACCTGGCGGCTACTTATTGTTTGAGCATGGCTATGACCAGGGCGAAGCCGTTCGAGAGATATTGCGCAAGGCTGGTTTTACCGAGGTAGAAACCGTTAAAGATTATGCGGGTCAGGATCGCGTGACTTTGGGAAAAAGATAATTACGCTTTAATTTGTGTGAGATGAACCAAGCGCTGACGAAAGTGTCTGTTTATGTAGGTATTTTGCTTGTATTACCACCAATCGAGTTAAAAGCCATTACCGCTTCACAAAAATATGTGAAGCATTAGGTTTTTAGCTTGCTCACACAGGTCAGTATTGTTAGAGTAGCCCGATTGGGTAATAAGCATAAAAGCCTTGCTATTACTGGCGTTAGCCCAAATATAAAGTAGTAAGGCTGGCTTCTGCGTAAGACCGAAGCCTGAATCCTATAATCATCCTTATTTTTGAAATTAGCGAGAAATTTCCTTAGATGTTTAATAAATTACGTGGTTTATTTTCAACCGACTTGTCGATTGATTTGGGGACTGCCAACACTTTGATTTACGTGCGTGACCAGGGCATCGTCTTGAACGAGCCGTCGGTGGTTGCGATACGTCAGGAACGTGCTGGCGGGGCAAAATCAATTGCGGCAGTTGGTGAAGCTGCTAAGCGCATGTTGGGTCGTACGCCGGGCAATATCGTTGCTATCCGTCCTTTGAAAGATGGTGTGATTGCAGACTTTGAAGTGACTGAAAAAATGCTTCAACACTTCATCCGCAAAGTTCATGACAACACCTTCTTCCGTCCAAGCCCTCGAGTTCTTATCTGTGTACCTTGCGGCTCTACTCAAGTTGAGCGTCGTGCAATTAAAGAATCTGCTCTCGGCGCTGGTGCTAGAGATGTATTTCTGATTGAAGAGCCGGTAGCTGCAGCCGTAGGTGCTGGTTTGCCAGTGGGCGAAGCGCGCGGTTCAATGGTAGTTGATATCGGTGGTGGTACAACTGAGATCGCAATCCTGTCTTTGAATGGTGTGGTTTATTCTGATTCGGTGCGTATTGGTGGTGACCGCTTTGACGAAGCTATCATCGAATATATTCGCCGTAACTACGGCACTATTATTGGTGAAGCAACAGCTGAGCGTATCAAGCATGAAATCGGAACAGCCTATCCGGGTACTGAAGTTCGTGAGTTGGATGTTCGCGGTCGTAACCTGGCTGAAGGTATTCCAAGAAGCTTTACCATTAACAGCAACGAAGTCCTTGAGGCTTTACAGAATCCATTACACGGTATCGTTCGTGCGGTGAAAACTGTTCTTGAGCAATCGCCTCCTGAGCTAGCTGCAGATATTTCTGAACGTGGTATGGTGTTAACAGGTGGTGGCGCCTTAATTCGCGATATTGATCGCTTATTGATGGAAGAAACAGGTTTACCTGTGATTGTTGCCGAAGATCCATTGACCTGTGTTGCTCGTGGTGGCGGCAAGGTTCTTGAAACAATCGATGAACATGGCGGCGATTTATTCTCATACGATTGATTTTTAAAGAAATATTGACGAAAATCGGGCAATTAAGCCCGATTTTTGTATCTGCTTCAGGAGTTCAGTCATTAAAAACCTATTTACGAGGGGGCCATCGCTAGTATTACAGCTGATCATAACGCTGGTGCTGGCCTGTGTCCTGATGGTTCTGGACTACCGATATGGCTATTTGACCAGTGCCCGTAAGGCAACGGCCACATTCCTTTCTCCTTTATACTTTCTCGCTAATTTACCCAATGAGCTTGCGGCCTGGGCGGATAATAATATCGTCAGCCGTAATGATCTGATTGATGAAAACCGCCAGCTGAAAGACGAAGTCTTGATTCTAAAAGCGCAGAACCAGCGTTTGATTGGTCTTGAGTCGGAAAATGCTCGCTTACGCTCCTTATTAGGCTCATCGCGTTCCTTTCGCGGTAAACGCTTGATTGCGGAAGTGCTGAATATCGACAGTCAGCGTTTTTCTAATGAGTTGTTATTAAATAAAGGCAGTTCTGATGGGGTTTTTGTTGGGCAGCCGGTAGTGGACTCAGAAGGGGTTATGGGGCAGATTGTTGAAGTGTCGCTAACGACCAGTCGTATGATACTGCTCAATGATCAAAAGCACGCTATCCCGATTCGTAATGATCGCAATGGCCTGAGAGCGATAGCACAGGGCGATGGTCAGCTATTGTTCCTGCGGCATCTTCCTAACACCACGGATATTCGCGAGGGCGATTTGCTGTTAAGTTCTGGGCTAGGTGAAAAGTTTCCTGATGGTTATCCGGTTGCCAAGGTCATTTCTGTGACCAAGCAGTCGGCACAACCCTATGCGCAAATTATCGCAGAACCAACTGCCAATATTAATACTGCTAATCACGTTCTGTTGTTATGGCCTTATGAGCCAAGCAGTGACTCCGTTGAAGATGGACAACCGGAAGCAGCCGAGAATTAAGCAATGAAAACCATGAATAACGAAACCAAACATGGAACCTGGGCGATTATACTGAGCTTGATTATTGGCATGCTGCTGGATATTTTTCCGTTACCTGAGGGCTGGCAGCCATTTAGACCGAGTTTCAGTTTTTTAATTCTTGGCTACTGGGTTATAGCGTTACCCCATCGTATCGGTCTCTTGTGGGCATTCATTACTGGTCTGGCACTGGATGCATTGCTCGGAACCACACTTGGTTTACATAGTTTTGCACTGGCCATTCTGACCTTTATTTTACAGCTGAATCATCAACGGCTTCGTTTATTTCCGTTATGGAAACAGGCCTTTACTATGGTCTTTCTGAGCATCATTTATTTCGCTGTGGTTCTGTGGCTGGCGCGCCTGACAGGAAAGCCGGAAAGTGATGGCTGGTACTGGTTAGCGACCTTAACCAATGGCATCTTATGGCCCTGGTTATTTATTCTATTGCGTGATATTCGTCGTTATTTTCGTGTGGTATAGACAGGCTGTGAAAACCTATTGGCTAAGCATCTTGTATAAGCACGTCATTTAAGGGGGCTTAATGTTCGACCAAATTTATTTGGCTTCCGCTTCTCCACGCCGGAAAGAATTATTGACTCAACTTGGTGTGTCTTTTATTCAGGTGGCTAACGATTTTGATGAAACGCCACTGACCAATGAGTCTGCCGCAGACTATGTGACTCGCCTGGCGATTGGTAAAGCGCGTTCCGCACAACCATTTTGTGACCCTGACAAATCCCTACCTATTCTAGGGGCAGATACGATTGTTGTTTTGAACGGAAACTTTTTAGGTAAGCCTAAAGATCTGAAAGAAGCCAAGTCAATGCTGCACCAGTTGTCAGGCCATACCCATCAGGTTTATAGCGGCGTCAGTCTTTGTCACGAGGATAAAGAGTATTGGCAAGTATCAAAAAGTGACGTGACCTTTAGTCAGTTATCGGAGCAGACGATTGATGCCTATTGCGCAACTGAAGAACCCTTGGGCAAAGCTGGTTCATACGCGATTCAGGGCATTGCTGGTAGTTTCGTTAGTGGTATCAGTGGTAGTTACAGCGGGATTGTTGGGTTACCATTATATGAAACCAGAATGTTGTTAGAGCAGATGCAGGTTCAGCATTTGCTTTCATCTAAGCCGTCACCTCAGCTCTTACCTCAAGCAGGAGGTCGTTAATAGTCATGCGTGATGAAATTTTAATTAATGTTACACCACAGGAAACGCGAGTTGCGCTAGTGGAAAATGGTGTTCTGCAGGAAGTGCATCTGGAGCGCACGACCAATCGTGGTATTGTCGGAAATATCTATAAAGGTATTGTCCGTCGAGTAATGCCGGGTATGCAGGCAGCCTTTGTCGATATCGGGCATGACCGCGCTGCTTTCCTGCATGTAGCGGATATTGTAGCCATCAAGAGTGATGAAAATAAGCAGGCGGTAGAAGGGTCGGAACTGCTGGATAAGCAGCAATCGCACGAAGCCGACATTACCACCTTGTTGCACGAAGGTCAGAAAATCATTGTGCAGGTTATTAAAGATCCAATCGGTAGTAAAGGCGCACGACTGACAACTCATATCACTATTCCATCCCGCTTTCTGGTGTTGATGCCAGATAATCCTCATGTTGGCGTTTCTCAACGAATTGAAGATTTAGAAGAGCGTACAAGACTGAAAGATTTATTAGCCGATACTGATTTTGGTAGTGATACTGGTTATATCATTCGTACGGCCGCGGAAGGCGCAAGTGATATCGAGCTGGATCGTGATGTAAAGTTTTTATCGAAATTGTGGAGTGGTATCAGCGAGAAAGCCAAAACCGCAAAAGCACCTCAGCTTATTCACGAAGACCTCGCGTTAGAACTGAGAATCATGCGTGATATTATTGAGGATGATATTGAGCGGGTCAGAGTGGATAACCAGAATAGTTTTAAGCGCATTCAGAATTTCGTCATGGAGTTTTTGCCTGAAATTAAAAATCGGGTGGAACTGTATGAAGGTGAGCGTCCCATCTTTGATCTCTACAATATCGAAGAAGAAATCAAAAAAGCATTGGAGCGGAAAGTGCCACTTAAATCTGGTGGTTACCTGATCATTGATCAGACCGAAGCCATGACGACAGTGGATGTTAATACCGGTGCATTTATTGGTCATAAAAATCTGGAAGAAACTATTTTCAGAACTAACCTGGAAGCAGCAACTGCATTGGCTCGTCAGCTCCGCTTACGAAATCTTGGTGGTATCATCATTGTTGATTTTATCGATATGCAGGATGAAGAGCATAAGCGCCAGGTATTACGCACATTGGAAAAAGCCGTAGAGCGTGATCACGTTAAAACTTCGATATCGGAAGTGTCGACCTTAGGACTGGTTGAGATGACTCGTAAGCGATCTCGAGAAAGTCTGGAGCGACTAATGTGTGAGCCTTGCCAGCAGTGTAATGGACGTGGCTTTGTCAAAACGCCGGTTACGGTTTGTTACGAAATATTCAGAGAAATTAGTCGAGCTTCTCGCGCCTATGATGTACAAAAATTTTTAGTTCTGGCTAATCAGGAAGTGGTCGATTGCTTACTGGACGAAGAGGCTAGCAGTCTGGCTGAACTGGAAGTTGAAATAGATAAACCTATTCGTTTGCAGGTAGAGAGTTTGTACTCTCCTGATCAGTTTGACGTTGTATTGATGTAATACGGAAGTCGAATGCTAAAAAGTATCATCACAACTGTCCGAAGATGGCTAACCAAATTGCTTTGGCTGGCTTCTATTGTGGTGATCCTTTTTGTGTTATTGGTGTCCGTAGTTAAGCTGATTCTTCCTTACTGGCTCGATGATAAAGAAACCATTATAGAATTGGTGGAGCAGCAGATTGGTGGCGACTTTGACTATCAGGAGCTAGTGGTTGACTGGACTCGTTTCAGACCAACGGTTTATGTGCAAGAATTAAGCTGGAAAAGTGATGACCACAGAATTGAGGTAACCGGTGAGCGTAATACCATAGAATTGAACTTATGGCAGAGTTTGATCGATGGGTATTTGCAGACGGAATCTGTGGAAGTTAATGGTGTAAAGCTGAGTTATACACTTAATGAATTGACTGCTGAAGAAGATTCGAATGAATTGTCTGGCCTTTCAATAAACCGATTAAAACTTGCCTTAAAAATGCATCCGGAATTTTTACAGCAACGTAAAATTTCGCTCCGCGATGTTACTTTGACTACGAGGCACCAGGGTAACAGCCGAACACTGGTCGCTCCTCTGATTCTTTACACAAAACTTGGTAACGAGCGTCAGCTGATTGTCGATGCTCGCAGCGAGTTATTTTCCAGTGGACGCTTTGTCATTGAAAGTATAGGTCAGCCGCTTTCTGAAAACAGCCAGGTTGATCTCTTTGCATCACTTGAAGATACCGACGTTAAATCCTTAGCCAAGTTTTTAAATCTCAAGCAAGATTATCCTGTTGATTTAATCAATGCACAGATATGGTTGACCTACGAAGGTGATCGCCCTGTGGCTGGTTATAGTCAGATACTCGCATCAGGTGACCAGTCCAGAATTGCTCAGCTGGATGGAGCTATAAGGTTTAACTCAGATGATACCGGCTTTCGATTGGCAAGTGAGAGATTTCATTTGGTTGAACGTGAAGCACCCTCAGATACAGAGCAACAAGAAGGAGCTCAGGAGAAACTGCTGAAGTTCGACAGTCAGTTTAGCGTCACTGTCGAACGAAACGATACAGGTTCCAGCTGGGATATGTCTGCTGATAACTTCCCTGTTAGCTATTTAACGGCCTCAATCAAACCTTTCCTGCCACCAGACTATTTTGAACTGGTTGATGGCATTAAGCCAAGTGGTCACATCCATCAATTTCATCTGATAGCAGAGCAATCTGAAGAGGCTTTTAAACCTGTACGTGCTGATATCGTTTTGAGTGATTTGGCCGTACAGGAATACAAAAATATTCCAGGTTTCGAAGTAAAGCATCTTGCTATTAAAGACGAAAGTGGTAAGTGGCGGGTAAATCTTGATGCACAGGATACATTATTTTCCAGCAGTCATTGGCTCATAAAACCGGTGGCAATTGATGCTCTTTCTTTTAATGGGCTGATAGCCAGTGATCGGCAAACCGGTATTCAAATTGATCAACTGGAAATTGTTAATTCTGATCTGGCGATTAAAGCCGAGGGCATAGTCGAACTAGTTGAAGATAAACAGGGACAGCTTGATGCTGAGATGGCTCTCTACGCAGAGGCTACTGATATCAGTATTGCCGAGCTGCAAAACTATTGGCCAGTTAAAGGTATGGCTCAGAAGACGGTTGAATATCTTAATATGAGTCTACTGGATGGGACGGTTACAAAGGCTAAGTTCCTGATGCGTGGCAACTTGGGTGACTTTCCGTATATAGATGGTAGTGGACAATTCTACATCGAAGCGGATACTCGCGATGTCACTTTCAAGTTTGATCCAGAATGGCCCCAGGCTGAACAGCTTAATGCTAAAGTTATTTTTGATAACGATACCATGGCTATTGCTGCTGACTCAGGAAATTTATTGGGTAGTCAGATCAATAAAGCAACGGCTACCATTGATTCTTTCAGTAATGATGTTTCCATGTTGGTGATTACGGTTGATGCACTAGCTACCGACAGTAGTTATCTTGCATTGCATCAGAATTCTCCTTTGCAAGAAGATATTGGGGATGCCGTTACAGACTTTAGTATCAGCAAACCGATTAATCCAACCCTCGAAATAACTATCCCGCTGGGTAATGATGTTCCTGCCACGCTGAGAGGCGTGATACCTCTGGATGGTCACCAGATTTCATTAAAAGATTACCCACTTAAACTGAATGGAACACGTGGTTTAATTCACTTTTCGGAAAAGGGAGCCTATTCAGAAAATTTGCGCGGCAATCTCTGGGGCAATCAATTTGCAATAGATGTCAAAGTTGATGAATACACTGGCGATGATGATGTAGTCAAGCTTGATGCAAACTCCGATTTTGCTGTTGGTAAAGTTTTTGATGCCTACAGACTACAATCGCCCTTGAGTATTTCGGGAAGTAGCGATTTAGTGGTGCGTTATCGGGTTGCTGAAAATGCTAACCAGTCACTGATTGTACGCACTGATTTAAAGGGAACTGAAATAAAGGGCCCAGACTGGTTAAGCAAATCAAGAGAAGATATTGCAGATGTGCTGGTGACTCTTTTTGAGTCAGATGGCAAGGTTCAGTCGCGTGCTATATATCGAAACTCAATTTCTTCCCAACTGGCATTTAGTAGCGATGATTTGAACGATCTTACTGGCGTTGTTGCTCTAGGCAATCTTGCGACTAAAAAAATTGCAGCTCCTCAACAAGGGGTTTCAATTCAAGGCGAGTTTAATGAAATCAAAAGTTATGACTGGATCAATAGTCTGCAATTTAAAACGGGTGGCACCTTCAGTTGGCCTAAATGGATAAATACTATTGATATTAAAACACCTTCACTTGATGTAGCCGGACAGAAATTACATGAAGTGCATATAACTGATGAGCAGCTGGCTGGTCAATATTTACGGTTCAGACTGACAGCTAAGGAAGGTAAGGGAAGCTTAACGTTTTACGATGATGGACGAAAACATGTTTTGGTGGATGAACTGGATATAGTGCTGGAACCATTTAGTAAGTTATCTGACAGTGATATCAATCTGGAAAAGTCGTCGCTCTATAATTGGCAGCTTGAATGTGCCTCCTGTCGTATTAATGGTATCGATACAGGTGTATTAACACTGGTTACCCAAAAAACTGAGCAAGGTGTTTCCATTCAGGGCGATAGCAAAATTGAAGGACTTTTATCGGCTTATCTTGAGGGAAGCTGGAAAGGAGATTTAAGTAAGGTCAATATCACATTTACTTCTCCCAATGCCGGTCAATTATTGCAGCGTTGGGGGTATGGTGATGGAATTCGGGATACCAGCACTGAAGGAAAGCTTGAACTGAGCTGGCAGGGTGGCTGGCATCAGTTTGAGCTGAACAAAAGTAACGGTAGTTTTAGTGTTAATACAGGTCAGGGGGTGGTGCGTGAATTGAGCGATCGCCAGGCTCGTGTCTTTAGTCTGTTTTCACTACAAAGTTTACGCCGCCGCTTATCGCTGGACTTTAGAGATTTGTTTGAGGATGGTTTCTTCTACGATTCCATTAATGGTAGTTTCACCATCAAAGAAGGTGTTGTACATAGTGACAGAGTCCAGATAAATGGCGCTACCGCTGAAGTTACCATCACTGGCTCAACTGATTTGGTTAATAGCACTGTTGATCAGAATGTTGTAGTGATACCTAAACTAGGATCGAGTTTACCGGTTCTGGCGGGCTGGGCTATTGAGCCAACGACTGGTTTGATTATGTTATTAATTAACAAGATTTTTGAGCCAGTTTTAGATGTTGTGGTGCGAATTGAATACAACATTAAGGGTGACCTGACTAATCCAGAGGTGATAGAGGTTGATAAAAAGTCGAAAGAAATTGTAGTGCCTGATGAAGAATTGTTGGACGAAGTGGAAGGCGAACCGATTCTCGAAAGCGACCTGATCAATAATCAGGAAAACCAGGAAGAACAACCTAAAGAACTGAAATTGGATAATACGCCTGTCTCTGATCCATCTGGCCAGGAAACCGAACCTTCACAAAAGAAAGAAAAGGATGATGGAAATGAATAAGCAATTAGTGGTTGGCTTAGTACAAATGACTTCATCCAGCCGTATAGAAGATAATCTCGAAAGGGCAGAAGCTATCATTGAACAGCTGGTTGAGCAGGGTGCAGAAGTCATTGTGTTGCCTGAAAGTTTTGCCTTGATGGAAAAATATAACGGTCAGAAGCTGGAGCATCTCGAGCAGCATGGGAATGGTCTCATTCAAAGCTGGATGTCCTCGATTGCCAGAAAGCAGAAGGTGCTATTGGTTGGCGGAACGATTGCTATACAGTCTGACATTGAAAGCCGTCCCTATGCACGTTGTTATATATATGACGAACAGGGCATTGAGCTTACTCACTATGACAAAATTCATTTGTTTGATGTGTCGGTTAAAGAAGGTGAAAGCTATTCGGAATCAGCAAATACTTTACCAGGCGAGAAGCCGGTGGTGTTTGAATGGCATGGTATAAAATTTGGTTGCTCAGTTTGTTATGACTTACGATTCCCCGAACTGTATCGTCATTATCAAACTCAGCAGGTCGAAGTGATTCTCGCCCCTTCAGCATTTACTCTGGCTACGGGCAAGGTTCACTGGAAATTATTATTACAGGCTCGGGCAGTTGAAAACTTAGCTTTTGTCGTCGCTCCCAATCAAACGGGTACTCATGACAATCAGCGAAAAACCTATGGTCATAGCATGACAGTTGATCCGTGGGGTGCTATTGTCGGTGCTCTGGATGAGCAGGAAGTAGGCCTTTTATGTAAATTGGATTTATCAATCATCGATTCAATTAAAGCTAAATTCCCAGTTCATCAACACCGTAAACTTATGAGTTAAGACTGAATGAAATCATTATTAGAACAGGTAGAAATGAATTTATTTCAGGAGAGCGATCTGCACCTGAATAATTTACAAACAGCTATCCAGAAGCTTCAGGGATACGATATCGATTACTCTGATATTTTCATTCAGGAAGTTCAGCACCAGTACTGGCAGCTGGAAGATGGTATTGTTAAGGATGCCAGCTTTAATCTCAATAAAGGGCTTGGGGTTCGTGCAATTGAGGGTGAAAAGACCAGTTTTGCCTATGCCAATCAATTGCAATTACAGGCATTGGAAAATGCAATTAGTGCTGCCTCAAGTATGAGCCGTTCCGGTCAGGAAAAAACAATTGCTTTCAACTCTACCAACGCTAAACCTTTATACACCAGTACGCCTGTTTTGTTCAATGTGGAGCAACAACAGAAGATTGACCTGCTGCGAGATCTGGATGCAAAGGCAAGACATTTGGATGAAAAAGTGCAGCAGGTTATTGTCAGCCTGTCAGCAGTGGATGAGCAGATGATGGTATTGGCTAGCGATGGTGTGGTTGCCGCTGACATCAGGCCAATGATTCGACTCAATGTATCGGTGATAGTTGAACATCAGGGGCGCAGAGAGCGTGGAAGTGCTGGACTCGGTGGACGTTATGACTGGCAGAAACTGATGCAGGTAGATTTGGATGGGTTGGCCAGAACGGCGGTCAGTCAGGCTCTTATCAATCTAGAGGCCATTGATGCACCAGCCGGTATGATGCCGGTTGTATTAGGTAGTGGCTGGCCCGGGGTGCTCTTACATGAAGCTGTTGGTCATGGTTTAGAAGGAGACTTTAATCGCAAGGGCTCATCTGCCTATGCCAATAAAGTTGGTCAGCAAGTGGCTTCCAGTTTATGTACCGTTGTTGATGATGGCACCTTGCCCGATCAGCGCGGTTCATTGAGCGTGGATGATGAAGGTACCGTAACTCAGTCTACTGTGCTTATTGAGAATGGCGTGCTCAAAGGCTATATGCAGGATAAGCATAACGCCCGTTTAATGGGGCAGTTGCCGACAGGCAATGGCCGCCGAGAGTCTTATGCACACTTGCCAATGCCACGAATGACCAATACTTACATGAAGTCTGGCGAATCAACTCCTGAAGAAATCATCAGGAGTGTCAAGAAAGGGATTTATGCTCCTAATTTTGCCGGTGGTCAGGTAGATATTACATCCGGTAACTTCGTCTTTAGTGCCAGCGAAGCCTACCTGATTGAGGACGGAAAAATCACCGCACCAATAAAAGGCGCAACCTTAACTGGCAATGGCCCGGAAGTTCTCAAGCGCGTCAGTATGGTCGGCAACGACAGCAAACTTGATCCAGGCATTGGCGTTTGTGGCAAAGACGGACAAAGCGTTCCCGTTTGCGTTGGCCAGCCAACCTTAAAAGTTGATCAGATGACTGTGGGTGGAACTAAGGTTTAGTCTTAACGACTAATTTTCCTCACTAAACTGCATATTATCACGTAGGTAGCGAAACAGTTCGCGTTGAAATTTAGGGGCTTTATTAAGCTCCTTTTCTTTCTGTGCGTTGCGGACCATTTGTCTGAGCTGCTGGCGGTCAAGGCTGGGTTCGAGTTGCAGCAGTTCAAAGGTTGCTGTGTCGCCTTCGTTCATCAGGCGATCGCGCCATTGTTCTAACAGGTGTTGTTTGCGAACTTCAAGTTGATGGTATTGATCGGCAATAGCCAGTTCAGCTCGTATGCCATCAAGGTCTTCATCACGCAGAATTTTGCCAATGTATTTGATTTGACGTTTTTTGCCGGTGTGATGGTTGATTTTCTGGCCTTCTCTGATGGCCTTAAGGCAGGTTTCCGATAAGGGCAGTTTTGCCAGAAGCGATGCTGGAATTTCTAGCAAACGCTCACCAAGCTCCGTGATCTCGAGCAGCTCTCTTTTAACTTGTGACTTGGATTTTTCGGTAATGTCGTGATCGTCTTGGTGTGTCATAGCATTGTGTCAGCAATAGAAGCCTTGAAAAGAAGCGATTATATCAGAAGTTCAAGCTGGCTTTGATAAAGGCAATATTTTTCGAGTCCCAGATGGTACTACTGTCAAAGTAAGCGCGGTCGTTGATATTGTGCTGGATTACCAGTGATAAGGAAAGCTCTTTGTCATCAATAGGGAAAGTGTGGCTTATGCGTGCATCAATTCTCTTGAAGTCTTCTCCGTCCGCCATATCTTGCAAGTAGTAAGCGCCACTGAAAGCCAATTGCTCAGTTAATTGATGGTGGAACAATAACGATGCCGTTTGCTCCGGAGCCTGGTGACGAAGACTCCGGCCAGTTTCAACTTCAATGTCCTGATAACTATAACTGAACCATAATCGGCTGTCCTGACTAAGATGATAATCAAGCTGCATATCGACTCCTTTGGATATGAAACTATTGGCATTTGTTGGGTTATAGCCTTCAAGTCCAAATAGTCCATCAATGGTGTCATCTAAGCTGTCGTAATAGAACTTAATATCAAAGTTAAGATCGCTTCCAAGACGATAGAACCAGCCAATTTCACGAGATAAGATTGTTTCTGGCTCCAGATTGCCCATAGCTTGTGGGGTCTGATAGAAAATTGCAGTCGTTTCGGTTCCATTTACTGGCATAGTTAAATTTCTAACGAAATATCGTCGATGCCCAGCTTCTTCATAGAAGTCGGGGTTTCGAGTTCCTTTAGCCAGGATAAAGCGCCAGGAGGAGCGCGGAGTTGCAAGATAATTAAGTGCTAGGCGGGGTGAAAACTCTCCTCCCACAAATTTATCGTGTTCGTACATGGTGCCTATGTTTATCAGAATATCTTCTGCCAGACGCCACTCTAAATTACCAAATACTCGATAAATGTCATTGTGGAGCTTTGTCTCGAAGAATGACTCGCCACGAATACTGTCACGTCTTGAGCTTAGGCCCGATACAACTCTAATATTGTCGTTGACGGTATAAGTGTCTTGTAATTCTATTTCCCACTTATCCTCATCGATATCCTGGTTGGCCGTACCACAAACCAAGCTATCGCCAAGTTCCAAAAAGCGAGCATACACTTGCTGTGTCAACAGTGCTGCTTCGGGAGTTACTGGAGTTGGTACCGGAGAACCTGAAGCGATTGCATTAATCAATTCATCAGTATATATCGGGTCGTAATCATAAAGCGTACCTAACTCGTTGGTAAAAAATAAAGCGGGTGGACAGGTTTGCCATTCTTCTTCGATAGAATCCTGACTGTAATGGGCATTTAACTTGATTTCATGATTGTCGGATAGCTGACGATCCCATATAAGTTGCGCGAAGCCATCATCCGTTGTCTTGATGTGGAATGGTTCAGTTTGATAAACGTCTAATAAATCCTGTTGCTCATCCGCCTGGCTGTATCCAAAAATGAAGCGCCACTGTTCGTCATGGGTTGGACTGAATACCATATCGCCACGGAGGTAGTTGGTGTCATGGTCATCATAACGCTCAGTGCCATCACGCTGTAAGTCAAACCCATCGTCACTATGGCGTCCTATGGTCACTCGATAGCTGAAGTTTTCCGATTGTCTGGTGATTCGTAAAGAGCCATCAGCAATGCCCTTATTGCCAATAGTAACGGTTGCCTGATCGTTAGCGACATCGGAAGGGTGACGGCTTATGATATTTATGACACCTAAAAAGGAGTTGGCGCCGTAAGTAACGGTGTTAGGGCCACGAACGACTTCTATGCGCTCTACATCATCAATAGAAAGGGTTAAGTTCCCCCAAAGAACGCGAGAAAGGGCCGGCTTAAAGACTGAGCGCCCATCAACCAAGACTTGTAAACGACGAGAAAAATCTGTGTGAAGGCCGTGAATGCTTACCTCAGGAGTGTTGCCACTGAGATAGCCAATGTTCATGCCCGGTACCAGACGTAAAGCCTCAACAATATTGCGGGCGCCTGATGCTTCAATCAGTTCACGGTCGATAATGGTAACTGAGGCTGGGGTTTCTGCCTGAGATTGTTCTAAGCGAGTTGCTGATAATACCGTAGGCAGTTCATCACCGAACAGGTCGGTACTATCGGTATCTTCCGAGGCGTAGCCATTGGGGGCCAATAGCAATGCCAGGAGGGTAGTTAGCAACTTCTTTTGGGCCATGATTTTTTCATAAGTAAAACCAGTCCTCATTCTTTACAAATTAATAAGTTAAGTCAAGTTTTGTCCTTACCCAACAAACACTTATAATGGCTCTACTTTTTGACTCATTCTTGGAGTGCCGTGTGGCTGCTGACAAACATTTAACTTTAACTCAAATTGCTGAGCAACAGGCTGCGACCGAACAGCAGTTACGCCTGATGGTACAGATAGCACTGCAGCAGGCAGCAGAGGCTGGCGCGGAGCAGTCGGAAATCTGGTGCTATAACACGGTGGGCAACAGCATTGAGGTGCGTCAGGTAGAGCTAGAAACCCTTGAGTTCAATCAGGACAGTCATTTTGGTATCAATGTCTACTTTGGCCAGCGTAAAGGAACAATATCAATTAATGATCTTACTGAGGCGGCGGTGCATAAAGGGGTGCAGGCAGCCTGTGACATAGCGGGCTTTACTGAGCCAGATCCCTACTCAGGGCTTGCCGATAAGTCGTTGATGGCCACTCAGTTTAAAGATTTACAGCTGGATCATCCGAATGACCTAACTATCCCGCAAATGGTCGAGTCAGCCAGGCAGTGTGAAGCCAAAGCTTTGGCTGACTCTCGAATCAAGCAGTCAGAAGGTGCCAGCAGCTATAGTCATCGCTCGGTTTCGCTGTATGCCAATAGTCATGGCTTTGTAGGTGCAAACCATACCACCCGCTTCAGCTTATCTAATTCGGTCATTGCAGAAACTGACAATGGCATGATTCGAGATGGCTATTACACCATTGGTCGCGATGTAGCAGATTTATTATCGCCTGAAGCTGTCGGTGAAGAGGCCGCAGATAGGGTTCTGAATAAATTGGTTCAGGGCGAGGTGCCATCCGGAAATCATCCCGTAATTTTTAGTGCAGAGCTGGCTCGTGGTCTGTGGTCGCATATGTTGTCAGCATTAAAAGGAGCCGCCTTGTATCAAAGAGCATCTTTCTTACTGGACAAAAAAGACCAGCTGATTTTGCCGGAGTTTGTGCAGATTGAGGAAGATCCCTTTTTACTCAAAGGCTTTGGTAGCGGTAACTATGACAGTGATGGCGTTGCTACCAGAAAGCGGGATATCGTAGTCGATGGTGTTCTCAAGGATTACTTTTTAAGCAGCTACTCGGCGAGACGCCTTGGGTTGCAGACAACTGGTAATGCAGGTGGTATTCATAATATTTTAATTAAGCCCATGGAGCTTTCGCTGCAGGATATGATGAAGCAACTGGGGTCGGGGTTGTTGCTAACCGAAGTGATGGGGCAGGGGGTTAATACAGTTACTGGCAACTACTCGCGTGGGGCCAGCGGTTTCTGGTTCGAAAATGGCGAAATCAAGCACTTCGCGCAGGAATTGACCATTGCCGGAAATCTGGAGCAGATGCTCAAAAATATCGTTGCTATATCCAATGATGTGGATTCTCGTTCAAGTATTCTGACCGGCTCGGTGGCAATTGAAGGGATGATGGTTGCCAGCTAGCCAAAAAAGCAACTGGTCGATAAAAGCTGCTAACCAAAAAAGAGTGTCGCTAATCCCAATAACGCAAAGAAGCCAGCTACGTCGGTCACAGTGGTAAGCACTACGCCACCCGCGATAGCAGGGTCAATATTTATCTTTTTCAGGAACAGTGGTAAAACGGCACCACTGACGACGCCTGTAACCAGGTTGAAAAGCATGGCGCCACCTATCGTTATTGCGAGGTGTAAATGATTAATGCCTGAGTCTTTGTAGTAAGAGTAGCCATAAACCAGAGCCGCAATAACCAACGCCCACAGTACGCCATTGATAATACTGACGGCCAACTCTTTCTTGAGCAGGTAGCCTTTGTTGCCTTCACCAATATGCCCAAGTGACATACCGCGAATGACCAGCGTCAGCGTCTGGGTGCCAGCAATGCCACCCATACTGGGCACAATCGGCAACAGGACTGCTAGAAGAGTGACTTGGGCAATGGTTTTTTCAAAAAGACCGATTACTAGCGCTGCAAGAATAACGGTCAGCAAATTAATACCCAGCCAGATAGCACGTTTTTTAGCAGTCGCAGCCACTTTACCGAATGTATCTTCGAGCTCATCCAGACCAGCCATCGACATCAGCGAGTGATCGGCTTCTTCACGGATAACGTCGACCACGTCATCAATGGTGATACGGCCAAGAAGGCGTCCATTTTCATCCAGTACTGGCGCAGAAACCAAGTCGTGGCGCTCGAAAATCTGCGCGACTTCAGTTTCAGGCATATCTACCGGGATGGTAAAGGTTTCCTTATCGACTATCTGTGTAATTGGCGTATCAGGATCGCAGGTCAGAATCGAACTGATGGGTACCGAGCCAATCAGCACATCACGTGAATCGACCACATACAGATGGTCAGTGTTGGGTGGCATATTGCCACGAATTCTTAAATACCGAAGTACCACTTCCACCGACACTCGAGGGCGGATCATGATGGTGTCGATATTCATCAGACCACCGGCAGAATCCTCCGGATAGGATAGGGCGTGCTCAATCTGCGCGCGGTTCTGTTCATCCAGTAGACGCAGTACCTGATTACTGATGTTCTGAGAAAGGTCACCCAGAATGTCTACGACGTCATCAGTATCCAAATCAGCAAGTGCGTTGGCCAGTTCCTGTGGCTGCATCTGCTCAATGAAAGATTGGCGTATTTCATCATTAAGGTGCTGGAGAACATCACCTTCACGCTCTTTATCCAGCAATTGCCAGATAACATTGCGAACTCGAGGTGGTGTGGATTCGAGAAGGTGAGCAATATCTGCTGAGCGAAGTTCTTCCAGCAGATTTCTAACCGGAATAAGATGGCCACTGTCCAGCGCATTATTTAAGAGCTGAAGCTGTTCCTGACGTGTTTGTGTCGCTTGTGTTTCCGCCATGGCTGCATCTTACTGGTTGATTTTGTTGGTATTCTAACGCAGATTTGCCATTGCTGGCTATGACGCTGTATGAATTTACAGTTTTTTATCCAATTGACGGTGTTCGATGGATATGTTTGGGTAAAGGGGCTTTAAGGCTTTGGCCAGAGTTTCGACCATATAAACTGAGCGGTGGCGACCTCCGGTGCAACCGATGGCACAGGTAAAGTAGCTACGGTCCTGTTTGCTAAACTCTGGAATCCAGGTGGAAAAGAAAACTTTAAGCTGCCAGGTATACTCCATGACCATTGAGCTTTGCTCAAGGAAATATTGAATCTGCGGATCTTTCCCGGTGAAATCTCTAAGCTCAGGATCCCAGTAGGGATTGGGCAGACAACGTACATCAAAGACGAAGTCTGCGTCTTTTGGGGCGCCATGCTTAAAGCCAAATGAAACCAGCCGAATGTCCATGGACTGGCTTTTGTCACCACTAACCCGTTCACGCAGTCGCTCGCGCAATTCATGGGGCGATAACTCTGAGGTGTTAACCACAAGATCAGCTGAAGCTCGCACTGGCTCGAGCAGTTTCTTTTCTTCCTTGATGGCGTCACGTAGGGAAAGGCCGCTGTTGGTAAGAGGGTGGCGGCGGCGAGTTTCGCTAAAACGCTTGAGTAGTATGCTTTCATCAGCATCAAGGAACAAAGTTTTTGCCTGTGGTGCTTCTTTTTTGATACGGGTAATTTCTTCGGAGAAATGTTCAAGATCATGTCGATTACGTGCATCTACTCCAATCGCAATATCCTCATTGCGCAGGATGTGATCGTTAATGACATTCAACGTTAAGCTTAAGGGTAGGTTATCAATACAGTAATAACCCATATCCTCAAGTGCTTTGAGAGCGACTGACTTTCCTGAACCCGAGCGACCACTGACGATTAATAACTTCATGCGTTGCCTTCTATCTCTTTCTTCTCTTTGGATTTCTCTCTGTTGGCTCTCTCAATGCCTTGTGCTTTCTCGTGTTGTGCAATTGCAGTTTCTATAATTTCATAGAGCGCCTGGTTGTTGTGAGCATGACGAATCTGCGCACAGACCTTTTTATCTTTAAGGATTTCGATTAATCCATTAAGACCATTGAGTTCCTGAAAGTCGAATTTCTTCGGGACGATAAGTGCAAAAACAATGTCCACGGGGTCCTGATCGGGTGCATCAAAATTAATCGGTTCAGCCAGAGTGACAAATGCTGCCAAGGGTTCTTCACAGGATACGACTCTTCCGTGCGGCAAAGCCACACCATTACCAATGGCTGTAGTTCCCATCTGTTCGCGGGCAACTAAAGCTTTTAGTAGCAGGAATGGTTCGTATTGTGAATTGTGTTCGGCGAAAAGGGTAGCTATGAATTGTAACGCTTTTTTTCGGCTTGTAGCTTGCGCCCCGAGCACACACAGCTCGGGGGCAATAACATCTTCAATATGCATAAGGTTAATGACGTGTCATCTTTTCCTTATGTTTTATCACTTGTCTATCCAGTTTATCAATCAATAAATCAATCGCGGCATACATATCTTCTGATTCACTGTTGGCAAATATCTCTCCGCCATTAACGTGTAAGGTCGCTTCAGCAATCTGACGCACTTTTTCTACAGTGAGTGTGACGTAAACATTATTGATATGATCAAAGTGTCGCTCAAGCTTAGCGAATTTTTCGTTAACAAAATCTCTTAACGCATCAGTGATTTCAAGGTGACGACCAGTTAGATTGATTTGCATAATGCTTATTCCTTCTATCGAATAGTTTAAGAATTTGTGAATAACTTACGCTGACTGGCAGGTGGTATATTCAAGGCTTCGCGGTACTTAGAAACGGTGCGACGTGCGATTGAAACTCCTTCCTGCTTTAATAATTCAGCAAGTTTAATATCACTCAAAGGTTTGCGGGAAGGTTCCGCGTTAACAAACTGCTTAATTTTGTTTTTAATTGCTTTAGATGACCATTCACCTCCTTGGGTTGATGGAATCGCGTTTGAGAAGAAATATTTCAACTCGTAAATTCCTTTGGGTGACTGCAGATATTTATCGCTGCAGGCACGTGAAATAGTAGATTCATGCAAATTAAGATCCTGTGCCAGATCTTTTAGTCGCATTGGTCTTAATGCTGACTCTCCCTGCTCAAAAAAGTTCTGTTGATGCTGCACAATCCAGTCAGCAACTCGCTTAAGCGTATCATTTCTGGCTTCGATGCTCTGCATAAACCAGCGGGCTTTCTGTAGTCTATCCTGCAAGTACTGGTGATCATTAGGGTTGCGTGATTGGCGCAAATATTCGGCATATTGATGATTGATGTCGAGGTGGGGCGTGCTGTGCCCGGCAAGCTGCGCCTGCCACTGCTTTCCCAGCTTATAAACCAGTACATCAGGTTTGATATATTCTGTGGATTCACCAAGGTATTGATAGTTAGGCTGAGTTCGCAGGTGTTTAATCACATCCAGCGCCTCGTTCATTTCTTGCCCAGTGAGCGAAAGTCTCTGTGTCAAAGCCTGATATTGATGCTTGCGAAGTGAGTCAAAGTGATGCTTGACCAGCTTAATGGCTAGAGTGATCTTGTCAGCTTGCTGGGTTGGTGCATCTTTTTTTATGGTTTGGAGCTGAAGTAATAAAAACTCCTGTAGATCGTTGCAGGCACAACCTAAAGGTTCCAGCTGCTGAATCTGGTGGATAATGGTGCAAACTTCATCGGCTTCAACAGAGTGATGAAAGTCAGTAGCAACTTGTGCTGCAATCTCTGCGGGTGATGCTGTTAAGAAGCCAGCATCATCGATATTTTCGATGACATAATAAGCTATTTCCATATCCTCTCTGTTCAGTGGTGACATCTGGATTTGCCATTCAAGATGTTCGCGAAGTCCGACTTTATCCTGCATCAGGTTTTCGAAGTGACTTTCATTGATAGTAGCTGAATCTTGGCGATAGGAGGTTTGATCGAAATCAAAATAAGGCTGACTAACCGCCTGTTCTGGCTGGCTGTTGTAGCTGTTTTGTGAGTAATGCTCGAATATCTGTTTTTCAGAGGGTGCTGTTAAAACGTCAGTTATATCACTTACTTCTTGATAGTTGTCATCTATTAGAGTTAGGAGGGGATTACTATCGAGTTGATATTGTATCTCCTGTTGCAAAGCCAACTGCGAAAGCTGTAACAACTTTATTGACTGTTGTAACTGGGGATTCAGTTTCAGTTGTTGGCTAAGGTTTAACTGGAGAGTTGGATTCATTGAAATAAGTTTACCAATCTTTGCCTTTTAATATGTCCCTTAACTACAAATTACTCCTAGTGAACCAGGGTTGCAAGGGCTTATTAATTAACTGAGGATTGATTGACCGTATTTCAAGAGGTTACATTTTGAAGTGCTCGCCTAAATAACGCTTCTTCACCAGCTCATTGGATAGTACTTCTGCGGGAGTTCCCGAGGCAATGATGTTGCCTGAGTCAACGATATAGGCCTGCTCACAGACATCCAGAGTTTCGCGAACATTGTGATCAGTAATGAGAACGCCAATACCGCGCTCTTTTAACTGGATGATGATGGTTTTAATGTCGAGCACGGAAATGGGATCAACCCCGGCAAAGGGTTCGTCCAATAGAATGAACTTGGGGTCATTAGCCAGAGCTCTGGCAATTTCGACACGACGACGCTCACCGCCAGACAGGCTCATACCATGACTTAGACGAATATGTTCTATGTGAAATTCGGACAATAGCTGGTCGAGCTTTTCGTCGCGCTGTTTGGCGTTCAGGTCTTTGCGCAGTTGCAAGATAGCCATGATGTTGTCTTCAACTGATAGCTTGCGGAAAATGGAAGCTTCCTGTGGCAGGTAGCCTATACCTTTTTTCGCGCGGGTGTGCATTGGGTCGGTGGTGATGTTGTCTTCACCTAGAAAGATTTGTCCGCCATCGGACGGTACCAGGCCAACAATCATGTAGAAAGAAGTCGTTTTCCCGGCACCATTAGGTCCAAGCAGACCAACAATCTGCCCCTGGTTCACTTCCAGAGAGACATTTTCAACCACTTTGCGGTCTTTATAGCTTTTTGCGAGACGACGTGCCTGTAGCGAAATCATTGTTGCTTCTCTTGTTCTGTTTGCTCAACTACCGGTTTCTGCTCAGAGTCAGTTTCAGCGGCAGAAGCCTTTGATTCTTCATTTTGCCAAAAAAATTCGGTTTCAACACGTTGCTCACCACTAGCGCTTTTGCCGGCTGAGATGACTTTACTGGTGCCATCATAAGTCAGGAAGGCGGCGGTCATGTTGGAGTCGCCCTGTTGCAACTTTACATTGCCAACTAGCTCGGTCTGCTTGTCTTTGCCGTTTGATCGAAGCTGATCGGCGGTGGCAAAAATGGCTGGCTGATCTGGCTGCTGGATTCTGAATTCTGTTGGTAGGCCGTTTAACACAAAGCCAAAGCCCTCGCTGACACCCTGATTTGCGGTCAGTTGATTTCCAAGCAGGGTCAAAGTATCAAGACCAGATGATTGCACAATTTTAATATCACCGCTGGCTGAAAGCTCACCGCTTTGTTGGCGGTAGATAATCTTCGGAGCGTCGATGTCGGTTGTTTCACCCGTTTCATCTACATAATGAATTTTGACCGGGTTGCCGAGTGCAGTAATAGTACCAGTATTTTCTCCCTGTTTGGTTAATGAGTCAGCGTAAATCGTCATGTTGCCATGCTCATAGACAACATTTTCGCGGTAGACGACGATATTGCGCTGCACATCCAGGTTGGACTTGTCGGCACGTAAACGAGATTTTTCCAGAGTCGCTGCCTGAGCAGGCGAAACTGTTAATAGTGAGCTTAGCAAAAACGCCAGCGTCAGGAGGCGGGACTTCATAATTCTTCTGTAAAGACCTCGGATAAAAATTCAATGTTGTTAGTACGCAAGTCAGCATGCATACCCTTGGCAGTCATTCTAAAGCGCCCATCAATCAGTTCAATCGGCTCATCAGTAAAAGCAGTTTCCGATGCAAAGTCAATTTTTAAGAGCGACATCGAAAGTACAGCATTGGACTGAGAGGGCTGGCGCTCTAGCTCAACTTTAACATTACCTTCAAGAGTGAGTTGTTCACTCAGTTCATTACTGATGGCTTTTTCCGAACTGACAGTCCAGCTAGGGTTTTGATCATCATTAAATCTCATCACCGGCTTTAACAGGTGAGTCTGCATGATATCTTTGTAATGTAGAGTTTTTTCAGTAGTGAAAGAGCGTTGCAGCTGACCACTAGCATCAAACTCGACGGTTTCTGTATTGGCCAGGTAATAATCTGGGTTAGTTGAAACCTCAACGAATTCGGGCTTCAGTTCGGTTGAGCGATCCCACCAGTAGGCAATGGCAAAGGTTACTGGGACTAGCAGCCACAGCATGGAACGGCCTTTTAAAAAGGTCATGCCTTAACCTCGTCAGCAGCAAGGTATTGCTGATGAATTGCTTCCAGTTTGTTTTGGCTGGTCAGGATTAAATCACACAGCTCACGCACCGCACCAAAACCGCCGTTATTATGGGTAACCCAGTCAGCGTGTTGTTGCATCAGCCAATGACCATCAGCAACAGTGACTCCAAGCCCCGCCTGAATTAATAATGGTAGATCCGGCAGGTCATCACCAATGTGGCAGACTTCATGCGGCTGCACAGACAGATTCTGGCATAGGCTATTAAAAGCTTCCTGCTTATTCGACTGGCCCTGATAATAATGTTCGATGCCCAGCTCCTGGCAGCGCTTTTCTACAATTTTTGAATTGCGGCCAGTGATAATGGCTACTGGAACGCCAGACTTTTGCAGGCACTTGATGCCAAAGCCGTCTTTAATATTAAAGGTTTTCAATTCTTCGCCATTATTGCCAATAATGACCTGGCCATTACTGAGCACGCCGTCAACGTCACAAATCAGCAACTTGATGTTTTTGGCTTTGGCTAAAACCGAATCCGAGTAACTGGGTCTGCTCATTGGGTTACTCATTACACCACTCCCGCTTTCAGTAGGTCATGCATGTGAATAACGCCCAGCGGTTTGTCATGATCATCAACCACGATCAGGGAAGTAATGCTACTTTCTTCCATCAGATTAACGGCGTCTACCGCTAAAGTTTGGCTCTTCACGGTTTTGCATCCTTTAGTCATGACCTCGCCAATGGGAGCATCAATGTCCACATCGCGCTCAAATGCACGACGCAAATCACCATCGGTGAAGATCCCCAGCAGGTTGCCCTGTTCATCGGTGACGGTAGTCATACCCATGCGCTTGTCGGTCATTTCAAACAGCGCGTTGCGAATAGAAATAGTGGGCTTGACCGAAGGGAAGGAGTCACCGCTGTGCATAAGATCATCAACCTGCATGATCAGGCGCTTACCGAGACTGCCACCAGGATGCGATAACGCAAAGTCGTCCGGTGTAAAACCTCTTGCTTCCAGCAGGCTCACTGCAATGGCATCGCCTAAAGCTAAAACCGCGGTGGTTGAAGCGGTTGGTGCCAGATTGTGTGGGCAGGCTTCCTGCTCAACCTGCACCTTGATATGTAGGTCGCTGGCTTTGGCTAAGCTGGAGTTGTCATTGCTGGTGATTGAAATTAGTTCGATACCACGGCGCTTGATAACCGGAAGCAGGGCGGTGACTTCATGAGTTTCGCCTGAATTGGACAATGCGATTACCAGATCCTGCTCGCTGATCATGCCCAGGTCACCATGGCTGGCTTCCGCCGGATGAACGAAAAATGCAGGCGTTCCGGTGCTGGCAAAGGTCGCTGCCATTTTACTACCGATATGGCCTGACTTGCCCATACCAATAACCACCACTTTGCCCTGACAGCCGAGTAACTTATTGCAAACAGCAACAAAGGTCTGATCCAGTTGCTGCTTAAGATTAGACACAGCGCTGCTTTCAATGGAGATAACGCGTTCGGCGCTGTGTAAAATTTGCTGTTCCAGATTTGAGTCAGTCATTGACGATACCGTTGGTGGCTTTAAGATCAACCAGTTAGAAAACGCGAACTATATAATACCCAATGAAGGCGGCAAGTAAAATAGCACCGGCCAAACGATTGATTTTTCCCGGCCCGCGAATCCCATAGGCCAGTACGGCCAACAGGATGCAAAGTCCAAACATCACAGGATAATCAATGGTCAGAATTTCCTTCTCAACCATAGGCGCGGCAATCACTGCGGGAATGCCCAACACACCCAGTAAGTTGAAGATATTGGAACCTACGACGTTACCAATCGCAATTTCGTGTTCGTTTTTCATTACTGCAGAGATTGAGGCTGCTAGTTCAGGCAGGCTGGTGCCCAGCGCCACTATGGTCAAGCCGATTAGGGTTTCCGAAACGCCCATCTGCAAGGCAAATCCACTGGCGCCAACGATTAAGATCTTTGAGCTGACCACTAATAATATGAGTCCCAGTAGCAACCAGAAAATCGCCTTAGGGCTCGACATTTTCTCTGGAAGCTCATCAACAATCTCTTCCAGCATGCGGTCATTTTTGTCGCGGGTCTTAATCCCGGTGTGAACTAACCAGATGAAATAGGCTACCAGTGAGCTCAGTAAAATAATGCCTTCGATATGCGAAAGGCGCAGATCCCAGAAAAAATAGAGCACTGCAAACGACACCACGAACAGAATAGGGATTTCACGCTTAATCATGCCTGAATTGATGAGCAGTGGCTTGACCAGGGCGGTAATGCCCAGCACCAGCGCGACATTGGTAATATTCGAGCCTATCGCATTACCAATCGCAACTTCGGGACCACAATTTTCTGCATCGGGCGGGCAGGTTTTGAATGAATCAAGAATCGACACAAAGATTTCAGGGGCTGATGAGCCAATGGCGACAATGGTCAAACCCACTATCAGACGTGAAACTCCGAAATTCTGCGCAACGGCGGCTGCTCCGTCAGTAAAGCGGTCAGCGCTCCACACCAGCAACGTAATACCAACCAGAATATAGGCAATGTGTTCTATCATGGAAACCTTAGAGAGCTCGGGTTATTAATAACTGGGCTTAACTTATTATAGGATAAGCATGACTTTGACTGACAAATTGAAATTGTTTCAAAGCATTGCCCATATTGAAGTGAAATTGCGACAAATAAGCGCGCCATTGTACAGCGAAAGGGGTTTGATGTCATTCACAGGTGTTTATCATAGGGAATTCAGGTAAAATCACGCCACTTTAGTGCCAACTTTGCTAATGATTCATACTTTTGTGTCTATATTGACGCAGTTTTTGGCGTTATCATGCTTGGCCATAACTTCGATTAACGTAAGTATTTGACAAATGATTGAACAGATTAAGTCCCTGATTGAAAAAGAAATTGAGTGTGAAGAATTGCGTGTGGATGGCGATGGTAGCCATTTTCAGGTGATTGTTGTCAGCAAGGCCTTTGAAGGCTTGCGTAGCGTAAAAAAACAACAGATGGTTTATGCCGCAGTTAATGAGCATATTGCCAGTGGCGATATCCATGCTTTGACTATAAAGGCCTACACGCCTGAAGAATGGTCAAAAGCCAAGCATTTTGCCTAAGCCTGAGTGAGCAATCATGGATAAACTACTGATTAAAGATGCTGGTCCTCTTGAT
Organism: Kangiella sp.; assembly: GCA_048268505.1. Lineage (GTDB taxonomy): Bacteria > Pseudomonadota > Gammaproteobacteria > Enterobacterales > Kangiellaceae > Kangiella. The sequence goes on from JBLWVK010000005.1 coordinate 202,612, forward strand.
GGTTCGATCAAGATTTCTGGTGCGAAAAATGCGGCCTTACCTATTTTGATGGGCGCCTTGCTGGTAGATGGCGTAACCACTATCGGCAATCTACCGCATTTGAATGATGTGACTACAACTTTGGAGTTGATGGGGCGTCTGGGTGCTAAATTAACCATTGACGATAAATTCAATGTTGAAATTGATAGCCGTAATATCCACAGCCATGAAGCACCTTATGAGCTGGTTAAAACCATGCGTGCTTCGATTCTGGTTCTGGGCCCATTGCTGGCTCGCTTTGGTGAGGCGGTGGTGTCATTGCCGGGCGGTTGTGCCATTGGTTCACGTCCAGTGAACCTGCACATAGAAGGTATGCGCGAGATGGGCGCTGATATCGAAGTGGAGGCCGGTTACGTAAAAGCAAAATCGAATGGCCGCTTAAAAGGCGCTAAAATTGTCATGGAAATGGTCAGTGTTGGCGCTACCGAGAATCTGATTATGGCAGCGGCTCTGGCTGATGGCACTTCGGTGATCGAGAATGCTGCGCGAGAACCTGAAGTGGTCGATCTGGCTAACTTCTTAAATAGCATGGGTGCGAAAATCAGTGGTGCAGGCACATCGGTGATTACCATTGAAGGCGTTGAACGTTTGCATAGCGGCCATCATGATGTGTTACCGGATCGTATTGAAACCGGTACCTACCTGGTTGCTGCGGCTATGACGCGTGGTCGTATTCGTTGCCGAAACACAGATCCGAATATTCTTGATGCAGTGCTAGTTAAGCTCAAAGAAGCTGGCGCAGAGGTCACGACCGGTGATGACTGGATTGAGCTTGATATGCATGGCAAGCGTCCGAAAGCAGTAAACATCAAAACGGCTCCTTATCCTGGCTTTCCAACTGATATGCAGGCGCAGTTTTGTGCCATGAATGCAGTTGCAGAAGGTACTGGTACCATCACCGAAACTATCTTTGAAAACCGTTTTATGCATGTTCTGGAAATGCAGCGCATGGGTGCGGACATTGCTATTGAGGGTAATACGGCCATCTGTCGTGGCGTTGAGCATCTTTCGGGAGCACAGGTAATGGCAACTGATTTACGAGCATCGGCCAGTCTGGTTCTAGCCGGTTTATGTGCGGAAGGCGAAACTTTAGTGGATCGGATCTATCACATTGATCGTGGTTATGAAACCATTGAAGAGAAGCTACAAAATCTGGGTGCTTACATTAAACGTATTGGTTAGCATCATAAGATTATCATTAGCGGTAAAGAAAAAGGGCCAACTGGCCCTTTTTTGATATCTGGATTCTGGAAAGCAGTATTTTCGAAAACTGGTTCTAGGAAAGCTAGTTCCGATAGCCTAACACAACCTCGGTCTGCTCTTTCTGACCGTCGCGATAATATTCAATATCGACTTTGGTTGTCGGTGGCGCATTCCAGATCGCCGCCATCAGATCGGCGGTAGTATTGATTGATTGGCTGTTGACTTGGGTAATAATGTCTAGTGGTTGTAGTCCTGCTTTATCGGCCGGACCATTGCCATTTACTGCCGTGATCACAATGCCCTGACCAAAGGGAAGTTGCTCGATTTGGCTGGCCAGCTGCTGTTGCTGTTGTGGTGACAGGCTCATTTCCTGAACGATGGAGCGGAAGTTGATGGTCATGTCGCCATTCAGGCCCAGCCATCCTCGTTGAACTTCTCCATTTTCCAACAGCTCGTTGACAACATGCTGCACATCAGCAGCGACAATGGCAAAGTTCTGATAAGTTTTTTCTCCAGACTCGTCACGAGAACTTAAGGCTGTGATACCTACTAGTTCACCCTGACTATTCACCAAAGCCCCTCCGGAGTTACCGGAACGAAGAGCAGCATCTGTCTGGATATAGTGAGAAACCCGTGAGAAAAATTTGGCACTGATAATGCCCTGGGTTACGGTTTGTTCAAAGGCCATGTAGGGCGTACCAATTGCAAATACAATATCTCCGACTCGGCTGTTGTCTTCTGGACTAAGTGGTAGCACATGCCTTGGCTGATGATCAACTTTTAGTAGCGCAAGATCCGAATCTTTATCCAGCCCAATGACTTGTGCCGCCAGCTTTTGGCTATTTATCATTTCAACAATGATGGACTCTGCCTTATCCAGAACGTGCGCATTGGTCACAATATGCCCCTCTTCATCAATGAATACTCCCGAACCATTATTCAGGAAGGCGCAGGCATTAGTGCCCGTTGGAACTGCTCTTAAGCTGTTTTGACATTCTGGATCAGCCAGTGGGAATAGTTTTGAGCGAGCCTGAATGCTAACCACCGCAGGGCGCGCCTTGTCCAGCATTTCTGCATAACCCATAAATGGAGTGGTGTTCGGGGTGGGCTGACCTTCGACTGAGCTTGTTTGCTGCACTGGGGGGCTGATCGAGAAGCGGCCCGGCATGAAGACAATAAACAGGGCTGCGATGCCGAGACCGACCAGTAAATATTTCACAATGTAGCCAATAAGAATAATAAATCGCATGGGTTCCTCAAATTTCAGTCAAACAACTGATGTTATTAATTCGGGTGAAGTTTGTCTTTTGTTGTTTTATCGTCAGTTTCTTCGTTTAGCTCTGATTCTGACTCTGGCTGTGAGTTCCCTGTTTCTTTGCTCTGGTCCTTGTCAGACACATTCTCTTTTATGGTTTCTGTGCTATGGGCAGGATGATAATCATCGTCCATATCATCATCTGCGTAGTCTCTGGGTTGCTGAGGGCCTGCATCATAGTCAGCAATTTCTTTAGCTTCGCTATCAATCACATCAGCATTGAGTTCTTTTTCCAATGGGCTGCTAAGTCCTGCCAGGGTTCCGGTATTGCTACTCAGCTTTAATTCAAATTTACGATTGCTCAATTTACTTGAGCTGCTAGCCAAGTGCTGATAGAGCATCTTATACTCTTCTGTGACGTTACTAAATAGTCGTGCGGTTTCATCAAAATGCTTATTGACGTCTTCTTTTAATGTGTTGAGTTCGTCATCCTTGGCTTTTAATTCTTCGGATAATGCTTTGGTGCGTTGCGACATGCCGTGCCAACGGCCGAAAAAGAATGCGCCAACTGCGACAATAAGGAGCAAGAAGATAATTAATGGACTGGACATGAATCTATATTCCTCAATCTGTCAATGTCGTCTAAGCGAAAATTGCCTAAATCCCTGATTTGATCTTATGATACACAATAAATAGCCGTAAGTTCGAGAGGATTCATGACCTATAACACAAAATTCTTACTCACTTTGAGCGGCATCTTTTTAGTGGTCTTTGTTTTATGCGCAATTAATCCTGTCGATCGCTCGACCTGGCTCCTTGAAAATGTTTTGATGTTCCTGTTAGTAGTAGGCCTTATAGCCAGTTATAAAAAATTTCGTCTGTCCAGAATTTCCTATTTTTGTATTTTCCTGTTTCTGTGTTTTCACGAAATCGGTTCACACTACACCTATTCACTTGTTCCCTATAATCAATGGAGTGAATCTATCTTTGGTTCGCCACTGAATGACTGGTTTGGCTGGGAACGTAATCATTACGATCGCTTTCTGCATCTGGCCTACGGTTTGCTATTTGCTTATCCCATCCGTGAAATTTTTATCCGTGTCGTCAAGGTTAGAGGATTCTGGGGATACTTCTTACCTTTGGATCTCACTTTGTCTACTTCTGCAATTTACGAACTTATTGAGTGGGCCGCTGCACTTGTATTCGGAGGTGATGTCGGCACGGCTTACCTTGGTACGCAGGGAGACGTCTGGGATGCCCATAAGGATATGGCTTTAGCAGGCTTGGGAGCTTTGATAGCCATGGTGACAGTGGCATTCATCAATTGGCGCTGGCAGCGAGATTTTGCCCGTGAGTGGAATGAGAGCCTGACTCCTCAGTCTACAAATCCGGAAACCTTGTGAGCCTGTCGCACTACCTAAAGCAAACCATTTGGCATTTTGCGGTTAAACATGAAGCTGTCACTTTTCATCTTATTAATGATGAAAAATAATAACTGGCATTGTTTGAATAGATACAAAGGTGAGAGTTATGAAAGCAATTCTGGTAGCAGGTCTGGTGAGTATGCTTGGCTTGGTCAATACAGCCACAGCATTTGACGATGAGAAGAAACGTGAAGAGCTGCTCAAAGAGCGAGCGGAGTTATTAAAAGAACGTGAGAAACTCGAAAGGGAGCGCCAAAAGGATTTACGAGAACTTGAGCGTGAAGATAGAAAAGCTTATGAAGAAATGCTTCGCGAGCAAGAGAAGGCCAGGGCCGAGTCTGAGCGAGAGTTGAATAAGGAACAACAGGAGGCCTTAAAAAAGCAACAGTAAGCAGAGGGCGAATATGAGAAGAAGCGCCTGGAAGAAGATAAGAAAGGGCACAAAGCGTCTAACAAATACTAAAGGTTTCATTTCGAATCATAGAAAAGAGGCTTCGGCCTCTTTTTTTGTGGCTGGCTGGTTTGTTCCAACTATCGACAAAACGTGCGAAAATAGCCGGCAATATTAATCAACCCCAATAATCGAGTGAATAAAAATCATTTCTTGATAGAAGGCGCTGCAGGTCATCTAGAAGCAACCCTTGATCAACCCGATTCTCCCGAAAGAAATGCTATTGCTGTCTGTTGCCATCCGCATCCTTTACATGGCGGCGCTATGACCAACAAAGTGATTTATACGGTATCCAGAACTCTGGCCGGACTAGGCATTCCGTCGGTTCGCTTCAACTTTCGCGGCGTTGGCGAGTCTGAAGGAAAGTATGACGAGGGTAGGGGTGAGCAGCAGGATCTGATCAAGGTGGTTGAGTGGATGCAACAGCAATATCCAGGGCGTCCTTTGTGGCTTGCTGGCTTTAGCTTTGGCTCCTGGATTGCAGCGCTACAAGCCAAGAAGCTTGGTGCTCAACAGTTAATCAGCATAGCGCCACCGGTCAATCGTTTCAGTTTTGATGAGTTTGAAATTCCCGACTGCCCTTGGTTAGTGGTGCAGGGTGATGCAGATGAAGTGGTTGACCCCGAGGCTGTCTTTAAATGGCTTGATGAGTTACCAACCAAGCCTGATGTGATTCGCATGCAAGGAGCTGGACACTTTTTTCACAGCCGATTGGTAGAATTGCGCGAATTAATTGAAGAAAGTCTACAGTCACATTTGCCTGAAGAACTATAAGTATTCATTTATGCGTCCAATCGATTTAACGCCTTTAGAAAAATATGAGCAGGATCTGGCCAATGGTTTTGCAAAAGACCCAGCGCAAGCTGAAGCAGTAGCAGCTCTGCAACGAGTGTATGATGATCTGCTCAATAGCCGTCCCAGTGGTGGCTTTATGGACCTGGTCAAACGCTGGCTGTCTTCGGATCTGGAGCCCGTCAAAGGCTTGTATATGTGGGGGGGCGTCGGTCGTGGTAAAACCTGGCTGATGGATACATTCTTTAATTGCCTGCCGATTAAAGGCAAAATCCGGCTGCATTTTCACCGCTTTATGCATGAAGTTCATCATGAGCTGAAAGCCTTGGCCGGTGAGAAAAATCCTCTGGTCAAAATTGCCGATCAGTTATCGCAACGTGCGCGTGTCATCTGCTTCGATGAATTCTTTGTTACTGATATCACCGATGCCATGATCCTTGGTGGCTTGTTTAAAGAACTGTTTGAACGCAATATCGTATTGGTGGCAACGTCTAATATTCCGCCCGAGCGGCTTTACTGGAATGGCTTGCAGCGTGAGCGTTTTCTACCCGCGATTGAGCTGATACAGCAGCATTGCCAGGTATTAAATGTGGACGGTGGCACTGATTACCGGATGCGAACCTTGGAAAAGGCGGAAATCTATCATTACCCGCTGGACGAAGCTGCTGATAAAAATATGCAGCAATACTTCCTGCAATTATCCGGTGAGGAAGGGCAACAGCACTGCAAGCTCAAGGTAGAAGGTCGTTTAATTGATGCGGTGAGATTATCGGACAATGTAGTCTGGTTTACCTTCGATGCCATCTGCAAAACGGAGCGCTCGGCCAACGACTATATAGAGTTATCCCGTAACTACCACACAGTTTTCGTCAGCAAGATCCCGCAACTCAATGACTCCGTCAATGATGCAACACGCCGTTTTATCGCCTTGGTTGATGAGTTTTATGAGCGCCATGTGAAGTTAATTCTTTCTGCTGAAGTCGCTTTGGAAGAACTATATATTGGAAAAGGCTTGGCCTTCGAGTTTGAAAGAACTGTCAGTCGGTTGCAGGAGATGCAAAGCAAGGAATATCTCGCCAAAGAGCATTTGGCTTAGCTTTTCCTGAGTCAATCAACGAATGCTGTACTCGGCTTTAATTTTTTCCACTAATTGCTTTTCCTTATCTCCAAATTTATTATCCACAGTTGCTAAGTCATTTAAAAATTCAACAAAATCTTCTGCTTCTTCTTTATGATCAAACATAGATCGAGGATTTGAGTCTTTGAATAGTGCTAGAAATTGCTGAAATATGTTTTCTTGTGATTGTAATGACTCTATTAAAAAAAGTTTGTCCTCTGCTGATAATCTTTGATTTAGTATATAAGCGGTTATCATGTCTTTTTCATAAACACAAAAATCGCCATCTACGTTTGCAAGTTTCTTCATGAAGTTCACTTGTTTACTAACTTTGCTGAAATAATTTTGATTTTCGTTTTCTACTTCTCTTTTTAAAGTTTGCTGTAGGGAGTCTAATTGTTTTTGTAAATCTGAATGACTTTGTTTTAACTCACGTTCATGCTTCGTATTGAATAGCTTTCCTAGAACTGGGATTTCTGTGAAATTCATATGTCTACTGAGAATCCCGCCAGTTATAATTCCGAAAATAAAAGCAATCATACTGATCATAGGTGCTCTCCATATTAAGATGGTTAAACAAAAGCCGACTGTGTAGTCGGCTTTTGAGATCTAAGGAATAGTGAAGAATTACTTAACCATATCCTTTAATTTCTTAAGTGGGCGCACTTTAACCGCAACGCTGGCAGGCTTGGCTTTAAACATGGTTTCTTCGCCTGTGAAAGGGTTGATACCTTTGCGAGCTTTAACCGCTGGCTTTTTAACGGTGCTGATTTTTAGTAAGCCAGGTAACGTGAATTCACCTACCGCACGTTTTTTGACGTGACGCTCAATAACGACGCCTAGCTCGTCTAAAACCGCTGACACGTCTTTCTTGGTTAGGCCTGTTTGTGCTGAGATTTCGTTAAGGATTTGAGTTTTTGTGAATTTTTCTTGAACCGCTGTAACTTTGCGGGCTTTATTATCTGCCATTTTTCCTTTGCCTCTTATGTTAGTTGACTGTTAAAATATCGGTCGTCTTGGCGAGTATTGCAAAATTGACTCCCCATCAGCGCTTTTTATAGCGCTAAAAGCCCCGTAAATAAAGTCTTTTTCGCAGGATTTTACTTAAAATTCATAAATTTGGCCGAGACATTTGATAATTTTTGAAAATCCTGGTGTCGCCTCTTGTTTTATAGGGGTGATTTCTGTAGAATTCGCGCTCTCTTTTTTAGGGCCGTGATCGGTTCCCTATTGCGGGTGCAAATGGCTTTTTGGAGCTTAAAGAATATGAAAACATACAGTGCAAAGCCTGAAACTGTTAAGCGTGACTGGTTCGTAGTCGACGCTAGCGGCAAGACTTTAGGCCGCCTGGCGACTGAAGTTGCTCGCCGTTTGAAAGGCAAACACAAAGCAGAATATACGCCTCACGTTGATACTGGTGACTACATTATCATCATCAACGCTGAGAAAGTAACTGTGACTGGTAACAAGGCACAGGACAAAATGTATTATCGTCACTCTGGTTATCCAGGTGGCATTAAAGAAACCAACTTCGAGAAATTACAGGCGACTAAACCTGAAATGATCATCGAGAAAGCGGTAAAAGGCATGCTTCCTAAGAATCCTTTGGGCCGTGCGATGTTCCGCAAGTTGAAAGTTTACGCTGGCACTGAGCACAATCATACTGCTCAGCAACCAATCCCATTAGAAATCTAAGGTGAGAACAATGGCTGAACAATATTACGGAACAGGTCGTCGTAAAAGCTCTACAGCTCGTGTTTTCCTGCGTCCTGGGAATGGTGCGATTACCGTTAACCAGCGTAGTCTTGACGAGTATTTTGGTCGTGAAACATCGCGTATGGTGGTTCGTCAACCGCTTGAGCTAACTGAAACTCTAGAAAAATTTGATGTGTACGTAACTGTTGCTGGTGGCGGCGGTACTGGTCAAGCCGGTGCTATTCGTCACGGTATCACTCGTGCATTAATGGAGTATGATGAAGAATTGCGTGCTCCATTGCGTAAAGCTGGCTTTGTTACCCGTGACGCTCGTGCAGTTGAGCGTAAGAAAGTGGGTCTACATAAAGCACGTAAGCGCCCTCAGTTCTCGAAACGTTAAGTTTCAGACAAGAATTGCCGGAGAGGAACTCCGGCATTATTTACACCCGCACACTGCGGGTGTTTTTTTTTATTTATCCTTTCTGAATTTTTCCGACTTTCAATAAGTTACAGCTGTCACTCTGGTCTGACCTCATTGTTTTTGTGGGTATTTTCCTATATGATCCCTGCGCAGTATTCTGCCGTAGAAGTAATAATAAGTGTTTGAAGGCAATTTTTTGGCTTGCTTCATTGCAGAATCAACTTAAATCATGATTTTCCAACGCCATCCATTGGTGGGTGGTGCTATTTCTTCGTGGGGAGACTAACCGAATGAGTAATCAGGGCGTCAACAAAGGACGCAGAAATCTGCTAATCGGTGCTACTTCAGTAGTCGGTGCGGTTGGTGTGATTGGTGCGGCTGTACCTTTTGTTCGTTCCTGGGCACCAAGCGCCAAGGCGCAGTCTGCAGGTGCTCCAGTATCGTATGACTACACTAAACTTGAGGTAGGACAGCAAATTACTGTGGAGTGGCGTGGTAAGCCTGTATGGGTTATGCGTCGTGACGAGAGAATGTTACAGAGCATCACGAAAAGTGAAGAGTTTGTAGCGGATCCCGGATCTGAAAAGCCACAACAGCCTGAGTATTGTAAAAATGAATACCGTTCAATCGAGCCTGATATCTTCGTGGCAGTCGGTATTTGTACACACCTGGGTTGTTCACCGCAGTTGTTTGCGGATGCAGGTTCTTTAGAAGGTGGCTGGCTAGGTGGTTACTACTGCCCATGTCACGGTTCTAAGTTTGATTTGGCTGGCCGTGTTTATAGCGGTGTTCCAGCAAACGCCAACTTGGAAGTTCCTCCTTATACTATCGACACAGCAGCTAAAATGATTGTGATTGGTGAAGAGGGAGGTGCCTAATGTTTAAGAATTTTATGACTTGGCTTGATGCCCGTTTCCCAGCGACTAAAGTCTGGAATGAGCATTTGGCTGAATATTACGCACCAAAGAACTTCAACTTCTGGTATTTCTTTGGCTCACTAGCAATGTTGGTGCTTGTTAACCAATTGCTTACCGGTATCTGGTTAACCATGTTCTACAGCCCAAGCGAGCCATTTGCTTCTGTAGAATACATCATGCGTGATGTTGAATATGGTTGGCTCCTTCGATACCTTCACTCAACGGGTGCTTCAGCATTCTTTGTTGTAGTTTATCTGCATATGTTCCGTGGCATCATGTACGGTTCTTATAAGAAGCCTCGCGAGTTGATCTGGATCTTCGGTATGATCATCTTTGTGCTATTGATGGCAGAAGCCTTTATGGGCTACTTGCTACCATGGGGGCAGATGTCCTTCTGGGGAGCTCAGGTGATTGTTAACCTGTTCGGTACTGTGCCCGTTGTAGGCCCTGATTTGGTTGAATGGATTCGTGGTGACTTTACTTTGTCATTAGCCACATTAAACCGTTTCTTCGCATTGCACGTTGTTGCTGTTCCGCTAGCGCTAGTTGCCATGGTGTTCTTACACCTGGTTGCATTGCATAAAGTAGGTTCTAACAACCCAGATGGCGTTGAAATCAAAGAGAAAAAAGATGAGAACGGTATCCCGTTGGACGGTATTCCTTTCCATCCTTACTACACTGTAAAAGATATCGTTGGTGTAGTGGTATTCATGATGATTTTCCTGGGTGTGGTCTTCTTTGCTCCAGATTTTGGCGGCTATTTCCTAGAGCGTCCAAACTTTGAACCGGCCAATCCGCTTAAAACACCTCCGCACATTGCTCCAGTTTGGTACTTCACACCATTCTATACCATGTTGCGTGCTGTACCGGATCCATTCGGTGGCTTCATTGTGATGGCATTGGCAATTGTGATTTTGTTCTTGTTACCTTGGCTTGATCGTCAAAAAGTGAAGTCAATCCGTTATCGTGGTGCTTCATACAAAATCTTACTAGCCTTGTTTGTTATCTCATTCATCATTCTGGGTATCCTGGGTGTTGTCCCTGTAACAGATTTTACTAAGTGGCTAGGACGTATTTGTACGGTCTATTACTTCTTCTTCTTTATCGCCTTGTGGTTCTTGCCCAAGTTCGAGAAAACTAAACCAGTACCAGAGAGGGTAACAGACAAATGAAAAAGTTAATTACAGCTATTTTATTCCTGCTACCTGTATCTGCATTTGCTGCAGGCGGCGGTACATTTTATCCAAATGATCCGGCAAATATTGATTTGTCGGACAAAACATCATTGCAAAATGGTGCCAAATTGTACGTGAACTACTGTTTGGGTTGTCACTCAATGGAATATGTTCGTTATTCGCGTATTGCCCAAGACCTGGGCTTAACCGAAGAGCAAACAGTGAACAATCTCATTCTTGGTGATCAGAAGTTCGGTGATACCATGGATAAAAGCATGAACGGCGATTTAGCTAAAAAATGGTTCGGTGTTAACCCACTGGATCTTTCACTAGCTGCGCGCGTACGTGGTGAAGACTGGGTTTATAATTACTTACGTTCTTTCTACGTAGACCCATCGCGTCCTTTTGGTGTGAACAACACAGTGTTCCCAGAAGTGGGTATGCCACATATTCTTGCTGACCTGCAGGGCTTACAGGCTAAGAGTGATGAGCTACTTTCTGTTGAAGAGCAAATTGCTCAAGCGAAAGCGGTGCTAAATGATTCTGAAGCCAGTGACGAAGCGAAAGCTGAAGCAGAAGAAAAGCAGCACGAAGCAGAAGCAGCAATGGCTAAGTTGGCTGCTGAGGGCAAAATGTTTGTTCAAATAAAAGAAGGACAAATGACTCCAGAAGAATATGACGAAAATATTCGTGATCTTACTGCGTTCATGGCTTACACAGCTAACCCTGTTAAGCTGGAAAGTAAGCGCATGGGTGTCTGGGTTCTATTGTTCTTATTTGTGCTATTAATATTTGCGTATTTCTTAAAGAAAGAGTTCTGGAAAGACGTTCATTAATCAGCATCCTAAGCCTCGGTGAATCCTCACTGAGGCTTTCTTGTTATTCGCAGGAGAAAACAGTATGGCAGTAGTTGCCAAACGTTCAGTTATGACACTTTTTTCTGGCAATGATGTGTACAGTCACCAGGCTCGTATCGTGTTAGCAGAAAAAGGGGTAAATTACGAAGTGGTCGAGGTAACCCCGGATAATGTTCCGGAAGATTTGCTGGATCTGAATCCTTACGGTTCAGTACCAACTTTAATTGACCGTGATTTAGTATTGTATGAAGCCAGCATTGTCATGGAATATCTGGATGAGCGTTTTCCGCATCCTCCATTGATGCCAGTTTATCCGGTAACTCGCGGGCGTAGCCGCTTGATGATGCACCGTATTCAAAAAGAGTGGTACAGCCAATACGAAATTATCGTTAATGGTACTGAGGCAAAAGCAAAAAAAGCACGTAAGGAATTGCAGGAAAGCATTATGGCCTTGGCACCAGTGTTTGCCAGTAATCCTTACTTCATGAGTGAAGAGTTCTCATTGGTTGATTGTGTTATTGCACCTTTGTTATGGCGTGCTGATCAGTTGGGAATCGAGATCTCTGGCCGTGGAAGCAAAGCAATCCACGACTACATGGAGCGTATTTTTGATCGTGAATCTTTCAAAGTCAGTCTGACTGAGGAAGAACGCGAAATCAAAATGGGTCTAATGTAATGGCGGGCAACTCGCCATTACAACCCTATCTATTAATCGCTTATTATGAGTGGATACTCGATAACGAGTGGACTCCCCAAATCTTAGTCGATACGTCTCATCCGCAAGTTGATGTACCTATGCAGTTTGCCAATGACGGCAAGATTGTTCTCAATATAGCTCCAACCGCGGTGGCAAACTTTGAGCTAAATCATGACTATGTCAGCTTCAATGCACGCTTTTCTGGCCAGTCGTTAAGCTTATATATTCCAACCAGCTCCATTGTTGCTATCTATGCACGTGAAAATGATCAGGGCATCATGTTCTCAGCCAACATGTATGCAGATCAGGAGAGTGAGCCTGAATTAGAGCCCGTTAGTGGTGAAAATAACACTAACTTACACGACGATGATGGGCCTGACGATGAGCCACCTAAGCCACCAAAAGGCAAGCCAAAGTTGAAAGTTGTTAAATAGTAAAGCGTTATCTATTTAAGCGGTTTGTGATAAAAAAGGCGAGTTTAAAACTCGCCTTTTTTATACATTGAGTGTGAGATGATGGCTAGTTGATGTATTCAAATATCTTAATGACTTTTTTCACACCTGAGATATTACGAGCAACCAAAGCAGCTTTATCACCTTCTTCTCGGGTAACCATACCCATTAAAAATACTTCTTTATCTTCGGTGATGACTTTGATGCGTTTTGAGTCCAGCCCTTTTTCAGCTGCAAGGCTCGACTTTACCTTGGTTGTAATCCAGACATCAGACGCAGTGCTGACATTTTCAGGGTTGCCAACACGCAGTTCATTAAAGGCCTTTTTCATTTCAGGCACACCTTTAATGACGTTTGAAATTTGTGCGATAACCTCTTCGTTTGGAACTTGTCCATAAATCAGTACATAGAGATTATGGCTCACGACATCCACTGCATTTGGTTGGTTTTTTTCTAGAATGGGGTTAATTCTATCTTTGACCCGACCTTCTATGCTGGAGTCTTCAGCGACTGTTCCAAAGGTTGTACAGGCTGATAGGCCAACCAGAAGTGTAGGAATTAAAATTAGTAAATGGAGTGATTTTTTAGTTAGCATTATTAAACCTCGGTTCCAAATAAACTGTTATCAATAAAGTCGCAAAGAGCATGAATAACTACCAGGTGTACTTCTTGAATGCGAGCGGTTGAATTGGAAGGGACGCGAATTTCAATATCATTTGGCCCCATCAGGCCAGCCATTTCGCCTCCGTCTTTACCAGTAAGGGCAACGATCAGCATATCTTTGCTGAGCGCAGTTTCCATGGCATTAATCACATTTCTTGAATTACCGCTGGTCGAAATGGCAAGTAAAACATCACCCGGTTGTCCCAAAGCTCTTAACTGCTTAGCAAAAACATCATTATAGCTATAGTCGTTGGATATTGATGTTAAAGTTCCAGTGTCGGTTGTTAGCGCTATTGCAGGCAAACTTGGACGTTCACGTTCAAAGCGGTTGAGCATCTCCGAAGAAAAGTGCTGGGCGTCACCAGCAGAACCACCATTACCACAACTAAGTATTTTATGGCCATTAAGCAAGCTATTGACCATGATTTGACCAGCTTTTTCGATTGACTCCGGAAGCGCGTCAGCCGCTGCAATTTTAGTTTGAATACTTTCTGTAAAAATATCACGAATTCGTTCTATCATAATTTACCTGGTCAAGTCACGGATACAATACTTACCAGGCAGAGGCCTGAAAAGCATTCTTGTGCCATTCTATCATTGGCTCTTGTGATGCCAATGTTACGGAAACTACATCAAAACGACAATCACGTTGCTGCATTTTTTTGTTGGATTGCAAATACAGTTGAGCTGTTTTGATGATTTTTTGCTGCTTACGGTGATCCACTGTTTCAGCACCACTACCGAAGCTGGTATTGGCGCGAAAGCGAACTTCAACGAACACCAAGATTGAACCATCGAGCATGATCAGGTCAATCTCGCCATACCGCGAATTGAAGTTCTTCTCAGCTAACTTCAGTCCTTGTTTTTTGAGATGATTTTCAGCGAAGAGTTCAACTTTATCACCACGCTGTCGGCTACTCATTAATAGTACAATTCCTTTATTACTAATTTATTAAGGGATTTGTTGCTCAGGGAGTTACTGGCACCCAATGACCATTCTGGTATTTGGCCCAAGCTAACTTGCGTACAATGCGTCCATAAAAATCCATTGTTAGCTCTCCTGATAAACCCTCCACGGAATAATCCGATAAGGCAGACAGTTGGCTAATTTCGGGGATCAGTAAAAACGAGTCATAGCCAAGAGCAAAAAAACGTCCAAGGCTACCACCGGCGGCAGGAAACATCTTCACAATCTTTTGTTTATTGGAGGCTTGCTCATCGGTTTGTGGAATCATCCATGGGGCATCGATAAACTGGATACCGTTAAGATCATTCTCACGCCTGTTATTGCCGTTATATAGGTTTGATGTGGCATAGACAGGAAGATTGTAGGCGTAGTAGTAATTGAGATAAGGTTTAATGATTCGAGCCTGTTCCGGTTCTGCTATCATAAAAATAAAATCTGCTGTAGTTGATACCTGAGCAGACGACTCGATCGGAAGATTGAGCAGATTTTGCAATTCACGCTTACGTTTCTCTGCCTGATCGGCACCTAGCATCTGCATTACGGCGACTTTGGGGTCCGGTGTACGAGACAGATCGGCGCTTCTAACCACTGTGCCACCCTGGCGTTGGAATATATCACTAAAGGTTTCAACCGCTCTGCTGCCAACCGTTTTATGGGCATTGATAATAAATGCACGGGTTTGCCCCTTGTTAATCGCAAAACGTGCAATCTGTTCTGCTTCATCTTCAATAGGCAGTCCAAATTGAAACATACCTGTTGGCGCATAACTATTATCCAGGCGATTCAAGACCATGGTCGGAATCGGTAAGCTCTGATATTGTGCTATATCGTCGGCTTTGTTTTTTAGCAGTGGGCCAATAACAAATTCAACACCGTCGGCTAACGCTTGTTGATAAAGTAGTTCAACAGGATCGCTGGCAGTATCGTAAACAATCACTTCAGGTTTTTCGCTGCCCATCATCTGGGTGTCATAAAAAGAGGTCATGAAGCCATCAAGAATGACGTTGCCTACAGTGGCCAGGCGACCGCTGGTAGGCAGGAATAAGGCGATTTTAGTTGGAGCACCTATATCAACTATCACGGTTTCGCGTTGGACTTCAATATCAATGTAGTACAGAGCAGGGTGGTTTGGGTAAAGCACATTCCACTCCTGCATGGCCGTGGATAAAGCCGCTGGGTTATTGGCAAACTGCTGTCGGATAATCGCCATGTCCAACCAGCCTAGTTCGTCATGCTCATTGGCACGATTCCGAGTGATTTCCAAGGCTCCAGTGGGTGACGTCATTAACTCAATCCAGGTTTTGCGCTCCTGCTCTTCACGCAAGTCTGGGTCAGTAAACAAATGCATGGCCTCAATGCGTGTCATGGCCGCATCAGCATGGCGCTGGTTGGCTGCCAGGCTATCGGCAAGCAGTCGATAATAGTGAGACTGCCACTCTGGGCTAAATTGCTCGGGATTACGGACGGTCTGCAAAGCGCGAATGGAATCAAAGGGCTGGTTCTGGGTAAGGGCGACCTCTCCCACCAATAGGTACCAGTCAGCTCGCAACTCAAGAGGTAGTTGAGTTGGGTAGAAACTATTCAAAACATCGTAAGCTTCGGCATATTGCTCTCTCTGTACATAGGCTTTTGCTGCCTGTAACAGAAACGGAGCTCTATCAGCTTCTTCTGCGGCTTCAGCCTGTTTTAGATAAAACTCTGCTGGTTGCATGTCGTAATCAGCTGTTGCTGGAGATTCTGTTTTACGAGAACCTGTAGTTGTGCAGGCCGATACCATCAATACGCTAAATAATGCCGTGAATACTAATATGAGGTTCTTATGCATACGCTTTTTTGTCATAATTCCATACTCATCAAATAATTATCGGTATTTTAGGCGCTTAGGCGCAGCAAGGCAAAAAAGCTATGGCAGAATTCGCACAAAGTGATACAGCATCGGCACAATTGGGCACTTTATATGTGGTTGCCACGCCAATTGGCAATATCGAAGACATCTCTGCACGGGCCATTCGCACGCTTAAAGATGCTGACATAATCTGCGCCGAAGATACGCGTCATAGCCAGCGACTGATGCAACATTATCAAATAAATACGCCTTTGATGTCTTTGCATGAGCACAATGAAATGGCTCGTATTGAGCAAATCTCTGACAAACTCAGGCAGGGACAAACTATCGCCCTGATTTCTGATGCGGGTACTCCCTTAATTTCAGATCCTGGTTTTAAACTGGTTCGTGAGCTAAGAAAGCAGGGATTCAGGATCAGTCCGATCCCCGGTCCAAGTGCAATTATCACCGCTTTAAGTGTTGCTGGCCTTGCTACCGACAGTTTTAGCTTCTGGGGGTTTTTGCCGGCAAAATCCTCTGGGCGTAAGCAGGTTTTCAATGATTTGTCGCAGAACAGGGAAACCTTGGTCTTTTATGAGTCATCGCATCGTATTCTGGATAGTTTAAAAGATTTACTCGAAGAGCTAGGTGATAGAGAGTTAGTAATTGCTCGCGAACTGACCAAAACCTTTGAAACTATTTTATCCGGAACAGCCTCGACGCTGGTCGAAAAGGTGGCAACGGATCTTGACCAGCAGAAAGGGGAGTTCGTAGTGATGGTCGCTGGTGCTGATGATAAGCCCGCAGCAATGGATCTCGCCACTGAAAAGCTGATGCTGGCGCTATTGGAAGAATTACCACCCAATAAGGCTGCCAAAATTGCCGCTCAGGTATCGGGTTTAAAGAAAAAAATCTTATACCAGTGGGCGTTGGAGCAAAAAGGCTAAAAGAGATTTGTGTCACCTTTTAGTCTTGAATCAAGTCTTACTAGGTAACGAAAAGTTCTTAGCCAAGAATTTATTGAGAACTAACCGAACTGGAGTTATTTATGAAATATTTAAAATCAGCAGTAGCCGCTTTATTGGTACTTCCTGTTTTTGCGTTTGCCGGTGAGGTTAAAGTGAGCTGGGGTGAGTTTGATGACTTTATCGACGTTAGGCCAGCTGCTGAAACTAAATCCGCTTTTTATAAGCGCGTCAAAACCAGCTTAGAAAAGTCTTTCGCTAAGCTAGGCGAGAAACTGCCCGATGGTGCGGTATTCGAGTTCAGGATTACCGATCTCGATCTAGCTGGAGATGTCCGATATGGCGGAATTCGCGAGTATCGCCTGGTGGAAAGAATCTACTTCCCAAAAATGAAGTTCGATTATCAGCTGGTTGATGCCGAGGGCAAGATACTCAAAGAAGGCTCAGAATCTTTAAAAGATATGAACTTCCTGGATCGGATTCGGACACCTGCACAGTATCGCAAGGATGGTTTTTATTACGAAAAGTATATGTTCGAGCAGTGGTTTGAAGAGAATATCGAGAGCCAGTTTAAATAAGAATTCGCTAAATCAGCGATTAAAGGCAGGCCAATGAGCCTGCCTTTTTATTTTTGCTTGCTTTTTCAGCGGTGAAGACTAAACTTGCCCACAAGCTGGCCAGACAGTCGCTGCCTGCCTTTTGGCAGGGAGAGGAAAGTCCGGACTTCACAGAGCAGGGTGCCAGGTAACGCCTGGGCGGCGCAAGCCGACGGCAAGTGCAACAGAAAGTATACCGCCGATGGAATCGCAAGATTCACAGGTAAGGTTGAAATGGTGCGGTAAGAGCGCACCGCACTGCTGGCAACAGTATGTGGCGAGGTAAACCCCACCCGAAGCAAGACCAAATAGGGTTCCGTATGGCGTGGCTCGCGTTGGAACCGGGTAGGTTGCTTGAGCCATGGAGTGATCCATGGCCTAGACGAATGACTGTCCTAGACAGAATCCGGCTTACCGGCCAGCTTATTTTTTACTTTCGTATTCAACTGTTAAAACTTATGCGTTAGTCATTCGTATGAAATGACTGTCCAAGACGCACTTTCTACAAGAGAAGCGGCTTACCGGCCAGCTTATTTTTCAATATTATTCGGAATTCTAAACTATCGAATTAATAGTCATTCGAACGAAATGACTGTCCAAGACCCACTCGTCACAAGAGATGCGGCT
>JBLWVK010000006.1:0-191290 GCA_048268505.1 Kangiella sp.
TGCTATGGTGTATTAAAACATCAAAGCGAATACCGACCTCAAGTGGCTTGAGGTCGGCTGGGAGAGATGGTATCTATAAATTTATATATCAATGTCAGTGTTGTAGTCTGGAATTTAATAGGAAGTTATAGGATGGGTTAGCTCGAAGGGCGTAACCCATCAATTAGCTATCTTCAGTACTATTTATCCCCCAACATAATCCCAATCCACTGAGTTTCCTTATTCGCATCCAAGAAGATTTTTACAATGATGGTAAGTGGTACTGAGAGTAGCATGCCGACCGGTCCCAGCACCCAGCCCCAGAATAATAATGATAAGAATACAACCAAGGTAGAAAGCCCCAGGCCTTTGCCCATAAATTTCGGCTCTACAATGTTGCCAACGACAAAGTTAACCGCCAGATAGCCCGCTGCGGCAAGTAGTGGCGTTGTAAGACTGTCAGAGGTTAGCCAGGCCAGCAATACCGCAGGAATGGCGGCAATGATCGAGCCAATGTTCGGAATGAAATTAAACATGAAGGCAATCAAGCCCCACAGGAAGGGATATTCAACACCAATCACCCACAGCCACAGACTGATAATCGCGCCGGTTAATAAACTAACTACTGACTTGATGGATGCATATTGTTTAATCTTGGTGATCACTTCGCCTAGACCAAGATGGGCTTTGCTTTCCACATCAGGAAATGCTCTGCGCATCTTGTCACCAAAAATACTGGCTTCCATTAACAGAAAAATTGAGGTCAGAATTATCAGGAAAGTATTACTCAAAACACTTCCTAAGCCATTTAAGATCGAAGCCGACAGGTTCATCATCACACCAGGGGAAAATCGCTCAGCCAGTGGTGTTTGCGGCACTTCAACGCCATGTCCTGCCAGCCAGACTACAAGCCCTTCAAACTTGGCTCTGAGCATCATTTCATAACGCGGCAGGTTACTGGAGAACTGCTCTACCGAGTTACCGACAAGCGTACCGATCACAAAGAAGAACAGGCTCATGATGACAACGACTAAAATAATGGCCAGCCAATCGGGCATATCTTTTTTAATGATGGGCAGTTTAACCTTGGCAAAGAAAAAATACAGCGGGCCTAAAATAATCGCAACAAACAAAGACAAAATGACCGGCACCACGAAGCTACTGGCTGATTTCAATCCCGCAATGATTAAAAAGGTCGCAGCGATTGCAACCAATACGTTGGTGACTCTGGGTGTTTCTGCAGACATGGTATTCCCTTTTTTGTTATCTCTTTGATTTATAGTCGAATTAGTTTATAACATCTTACAAGGTTTTTTCTAATGCCAATCAGACTTTTATGGCGCAAAGGGCACAGATACAATTTATTGATATTGGGGTCAATCTGACCAGCAACCGCTTTGACAAAGATCGAGAACAGGTGCTTGAGCGTGCGCAAGAAGCAGGTGTTACAGCGATGATCATCACTGGCACCAACGCTCGACAAAGCCAGCAGGCGCTTGAAATGGCCAGCTTATTTGATAACTGTTACTCCACAGCAGGTTGCCATCCGCATGATGCTGAACGCATGAGCGACACTGACTTCGCCACTATCAAGGCATTACATAAAGCAGACAAGGTGGTAGCCATTGGTGAATGCGGGCTGGATTTTAACCGTAATTTCTCCACCCCAGAGAGCCAGATTCGGGTGTTTAAACAGCAGTTAGAGCTGGCCTGCGAGCTGCAGAAGCCATTATTTCTGCATGAGCGCGATGCCAGCGATACGATGCTTGAACTGCTGCAGGAATACCAAAGCGAGCTACCACCAGCGGTTATTCATTGCTTCACTGGCTCTGAGCAGGCTCTGGAGCGGTATTTAGAGTTTGGCCTGTACATTGGCGTCACTGGCTGGATATGCGATGAGAGGCGCGGACAGGAGCTTGCAAGCATGGTTCACCGGGTACCTGATAACAGGCTGATGATAGAAACCGATGCGCCCTGGCTGACGCCGAGAGATTTGCGGCCGAAACCGAAAGATGGCCGCAACGAACCCATGTTTCTGCCGCATGTGGCGCAAAAAGTAGCGGACTGTCGACAGCAATCATTAGAGCATGTTGCCGAAAAAACCCATAAAAATGCACAAACTTTTTTCAATTTGCCAAACTAGAACAGGATCAAGAAGAGGGATAATAAGTGGCTAACCAATTTTCATTATTTAAAAAGCGATTCTTTTCATCCTATTTTGTCACTCAAGCACTGGGGGCTATGAATGACAATATATTCAGGCAAGCAATCATTATATTAATCTCATTCAAGGTTGCTTCTGAAATTAACTTTAGTGAAAACATAATGACAAATATGGCTGCTGGCCTATTCATATTACCGTTTTTTCTTTTCTCTGCTACTGCAGGCCAAATTGCAGAGAAGTTCGAGAAGTCAGCACTTATCAGAAAAGTAAAACTGTTTGAAATCATTGTCATGTTTTTTGCAGCGATTGGCTTTTATTTTAATAACATTTGGTTCCTATTATTTGTTCTCTTTTTAATGGGCTTCCAGTCCAGCTTATTTGGGCCAATTAAATACAGTATTTTACCGCAGCATCTTGATGACAGTGAACTCCTCGGAGGTAATGGTTTAGTTGAGATGGGTACTTTTCTATCCATTATTATAGGCACCATCATTGGTGGTGTTTTAATGGAGCGCGGTGCTAGTGGAACTCAAATACTAAGCATAGTACTAATAACACTCGCCTTCATTGGTTATCTATTTAGCAGGAGAATCCCCCCCACTCCTTTAACTCAACCAGATTTAAAAATAAACTGGAATCCAGTTACAGAAACCTGGAAAACTTTTAAATTCGCCAGAAAACAGAGAGTGGTCTTTTTATCGATTCTTGGTGTTTCCTGGTTCTGGTTCTACGGCAGTGTGTTTCTAACACAGATACCTAACTTCACCAGAGTCAGTTTAAATGGTAATGAACTCGTAGCAACACTAATCTCAGCCTGCTTCTCAGTTGGCATTGGTATTGGTTCAGTTCTATGTGAAAAACTCTCAGGCCGCAAAGTTGAGCTGGGGTTGGTACCTTTCGGTGCGATTGGCATGACCTGGTTTGCTATTGACATATTTCTCGGTAATCCAACCAGCAGTTATGAGGGGCTGCTATCTCCAACGGAGTACCTGAACCAAGATGGCTCCATTAGAACATTACTTAATTGCACCTTTGTCGGTATCTTTGGCGGTTTTTATATTGTGCCTTTATACGCATTGATTCAGGAACGCTGTGAACGCTCGCACCTGTCGCGGGTTATTGCGGGTAACAATATCCTTAATGCCTTGTTTATGGTGGTAGCCGCAGTGTTGGGTGCAGTATTACTGGGCAATGGCATGACCATTCCGCAGTTCTTCCTGCTGGTGGCCATTATGAATGCTCTGGTAGCCATCTATATCTTCACGCTGGTGCCTGAGTTCCTGATGCGCTTCCTGGTCTGGATTCTGATCCACACTATTTACCGTGTGCGCAAGAAAGGTCTCGATAATATTCCTGATGAAGGCGCCCATGTTCTGGTGTGTAACCATGTCAGCTATGTGGATGCGCTGATCATTGCAGGCTCTATTCGTCGCCCGGTGCGTTTTGTGATGTACCATAAGATCTTCAAGATCCCGGTATTAAGCTTTATATTCAGAACCGCCAAAGCAATTCCGATTGCTGGCGCCAATGAAGATAAAGAGCTTTTGAACAAAGCCATGTATCAGATTGCAGAGGCGCTTGATAACGGTGAAGTGGTCTGTATCTTCCCTGAAGGGAAATTAACCTCTGATGGTGAAATGAATGACTTTAAATCAGGCATTGAGCGAATTATTGAAACCACACCCGTTCCGGTTATTCCAATGGCTTTGCAGGGACTCTGGCAAAGTCTGTTCAGTCGTAAAACAGTTAATAAATTTATTGACCGTTTAAAACGCCTAAGAACCAAGGTAACATTAGTTGTTGGTGAGCCAATTCAGCCACAGGATGTTTCTAAAGAGTCGCTGCAGCAAGTGGTGGCTGAACTTCGCGACAACAAACCTTAACAGGAACTCTTACTTATGAAAGTTTTAAAGTACGGTTTTATTTTCATCGGCACTCTTTTTATGGTGCTGGTCGCTATTGGTATTTTTAAGCGTGATTTTGACAGTAAAGCCAGTGTGACTATTGAGGCACCGGTTGAGCAGACCTTTGCGGTTTATAACAATCCTCTGTTACTCAATCATTGGCTGGCCGAATTTCACTCCATCGAAAATGTCAGTGGCTCACTGAATGAAGTCGGCAGCAGCTGGAAGATGAACTACCAGTCTACTGAAGGTAACCTGATCACCATGCAGCACACTTTGACCTCGTACATAGCCAATCAGCAAGTCGGCTATGATTACTCAAATGAGTGGCTTACGGGAAAGACAGTTGTTACCTTTGAAGCTAACAATGACGGCACAACCAGTGTCACCATGGTTCAGCAGTATTCCGGCAAGGGCATTGTACAAAATGCCATTTTATTCTTAATTCAGGGAAGTATTGAGGAAGTTAATCAATCCAATTTGGAGCAACTGAAAAAGTTAATTGAATCGACTCACCCTGACAAACTTGAAGATGAAGATGGGATTGAGCTTTAAACCTTCAATTGAAAAGTAACAGGTCCATCGTTAATCAGATGGACCTTCATATCTGCGCCAAACTGACCACACTCAACCTTGTCATATTTGGCTTTCGCCTGTTCAACAAAATAATCAAATAACGCCTTACCCTGTTGCGGCGGTGCAGCCGAAGAAAAACTAGGTCGCAAGCCACTTTGCGTATCTGCAGCCAGAGTAAACTGCGGCACAAGTAACAAACCACCTTTAATGTCCTGCAAAGATAAATTCATTCTGTCCTCAGCGTCACTGAACACACGATATTTCAGTATACGTTGCAGTAGCTTATCAGCGGCTGCTCGGTCATCATTTTTTTCTACGCCTAATAAAACCATTAGTCCCTGATTGATTTGACCAATGGTTTGGCCTTCAACAACAACCTTTGACTCCAGAACCCGTTGTAACAATGCAATCATCGGTTACTCTTGATTATCATCGCGGTTTTCATTGTCTTCATAGATCATGTCCTCATCATCGACACGCTCGATAATCACACGGCCATCTTCACCTGGACGCTCTTCAAGGTTCATGTCTTCCTTAACAGTTGCGTAAGCAAGCTGAATACATTCGGACTGAGAATCGGCGGTAAACTCTTTGCCATTCATGCACTTGTCAAACTCATACTGCAAAGCTTCTTCAACGGTTGCGTCAAGCATCTGAGCTCGATCAGGTGGACCGCCAAACAATTTGCTTAATGCCTTGGCGGCATCGACTCCCTGTGAAGTAGTGCACGCTGAAATAACAACGAATGAGGCGCCAAGCGCCAATAATTTAACCTGCTTCATAGATGACCTTTTTGTAATTTATTGCTTATATGATTGGCAACAGCCTAATTGGTTGCAACTTTTTTTTGCCAGTTGCAAAAAGTGTAACGATTTTATTAACTTATTGCTAACTCATTGCTGCTATTTGATAAATCAGCGACATAAAAAAACCGCTAGCTGCACAGCAGCTAACGGCTCTTTTAAAGCTTTTGGAGCTTATGACGCTTTTGGCGGACGACTGGCACGCTTACGGTCAGTTTCAGACAAATGCTTTTTACGTAGTCTGATACTGTTTGGTGTGACCTCGACCAGCTCATCATCATTGATGAACTCTAACGCCTGCTCAAGTGTCAACTTGACCGGTGGCGTCAATACCTGCGCTTCATCAGTACCTGAAGCACGTACGTTGGTCAGCTGCTTGCCTTTCAGGCAGTTTACTGTCAGGTCATTAGAACGGCTATGGATACCAACGATCTGGCCTTCATAGACTTCGTCACCATGCTTGGCAAATAGGCGACCACGTTCCTGCAAGTTAAACAGGGCGTTAGTCAATGCTTTACCGGTCATGTTAGCAATCAGTACACCACTGGCTCTTTGACCAATGTCACCACCTTTGTGCAGACCATAATGATCAAACGTGTGGTACATCAAACCTGAGCCAGAAGTCAGTGTCATAAATTCGGTCTGGAAACCAATCAAACCGCGACTTGGCATCATAAAGTCTAAACGAATACGGCCTTTGCCATCAGGAGACATATTGGTTAGTTCCGCTTTGCGCGTACCCATTCGCTCCATCACGCTGCCCTGATGTTGCTCTTCAACATCGATAGTCACTGTCTCATAAGGCTCATGAAGCTGGCCATCAATGGTTTTCAGGATAACTTCAGGACGAGAAACTGCCAGCTCAAATCCTTCGCGGCGCATATTCTCGATCAGGATGCCAAGGTGCAATTCACCACGACCAGAAACACGGAATTTGTCCGGGTCTTCTGTTTCTTCAACACGCAATGCAACGTTGTGTACCAACTCCTGCTGCAAACGCTCAAGAATATTACGCGAGGTAACAAACTTACCTTCTTTGCCGGCAAATGGTGAAGTATTAACCTGGAAGGTCATGGTTACAGTAGGCTCATCAACGGATAACGCTGGTAATGCTTCTACTGCATTCTGATCACAGATGGTGTCGGAAATTTTCAACTCGCCCAAACCAGTAATCGCAATAATGTCGCCAGCATCAGCCGAATCGACTTCATGACGATCAAGGCCAAGGTAGCCAAGTACCTGACCTACTTTACCATTTCGTTTAGTGCCATCGGCACTCACAATCGTCACCTGCTGGTTCTGCTTTACGCTACCACGGCTCACACGACCAACACCGATAACGCCAACGTAGGAGTTATAATCCAGCTGTGAAATTTGCATCTGGAAACCACCTTCAGCATTTGCTGGCGGCGGTGCTACATTGTTAACAATGGCTTCGAACAAAGGCTGCATATCAGTGCCAGTGGTTTCCGCATCACGGCTCGCCCAGCCATTTAAGGCAGAAGCATAAACCACTTCGAAGTCCAGCTGATCGTCGGTTGCACCCAAGTTATCGAACAGGTCAAACACCTGATCCATTACCCAGTCCGGGCGTGCGCTTGGCTTATCAATCTTGTTAATAACCAGAATAGGCTTAAGTCCCTGGGCAAATGCTTTCTGGGTTACAAAGCGGGTTTGCGGCATCGGACCTTCGGCGGCGTCAACTAACAACAATACTGAATCCACCATCGACATTACACGCTCAACTTCACCACCGAAGTCAGCGTGTCCAGGGGTGTCGACGATATTAATACGGTAATCATTCCATTTAATGGCGGTATTTTTCGCCAGAATGGTAATACCACGCTCTTTTTCAAGATCGTTTGAATCCATTACACGCTCTTGAGGGCCAGCGCGTTCGCCCAAAGTGCCTGATTGCTCCAACAGCTTATCAACTAAAGTTGTTTTACCGTGGTCAACGTGGGCAATAATCGCAATATTGCGTAACTTATCGATCATAAATTTCTCAAAGGTGAAAAAATGGCGCATATTCTATACTAGATAGCGCCATTCGCACAGAAAATAGTCAGTTTTATTTCAGGTTTGATAGTGATTCAGGAGTTTATCTATAGATATCAGCAAGATAGGTATGCACTGTTTAAAAATTAGTTTGGTCAGAACAGTAACATTTTACTGACTGCCGCAGGTTATACGGTTTCTGCCGTTATTCTTGCTCTGATACAAGAGTTCATCGGCTTTAGAGACAAGGTGGTGGTAACCAATGTCAAAATCGTTCTCCAAACTGTAAACTCCGATGCTCACAGTAAGACTCACTGTTTGACCGTTAGCTGGTACTTTTCGACTCGCGATTTTCTTCCTGAACTCTTCTAACATTCTCCAATGCTTATCAATGTTGCCACCTGATAAGAAGACCACAAATTCCTCTCCGCCATACCTGGCAACAAAATCTGTTTCCCTTTGGAAGTGCTCTTTCAGCTCTTTTGCGATCATAACCAAACAGTCGTCTCCTACCCCATGCCCCCAGGTATCATTCACTACCTTAAAGTGATCAACGTCTAAAATTGCGAATGTTAGTGGCGTTTTGTTTCTACATCCTAACTTAAAAATCTCGTATACAGCCTTCTCAAAACCTCGGCGATTAAATATTTTCGTCAGCTCATCCTCAACGCTCATCTTTTCTAGTTTCTCATTCATTTCCACCAGCTCGGCTGTTTTAATTTCGACTTCTCTTTTTAAACTTTCCTGATATTCAAGCGTGAGATACTGCGCCTCTTTTAACTGCTCACGAACTGATTCAATTTCGAGACTGGTTTGGATATTACTTGCAGGATCCTGAACTGGCCTATGGGCAGCAAAATTTTTAACCAGATTTTCTAATGGCTTAGTTATTTGTTTTGAAAAGCGTCTGGTAACGGCAAGAGATAGAACAGCAATAAAAAGTAATATAACAGTTAGCCGTAAAAAGTTTTCACCATAGGATCCTATCAGTATAGAAGGTTCAGCCAGAGCAATTACTCGCCAGCCATAATGGGTTGTATCAGAATGATATAGGTACTGACTCCCCTTCAACTCAAACACTCTCATTCTATTGGTAAAGGTAGGCGTAACGTCAACTATTTCGAAGTGCTCCAAAGTTTCTAAATCGAGTTCCGGTGAGGAGTAAATGATATTTTTCTTTTGATCCTTGATGATAATATGTCCATCGGAGACTGGCATGCTTTCTTCAATATTCTCAAGCTTTGGAATATTCAAGGAACCTTCCACTATTCCTAAAAAATTTCTATTGTCATCTAGTATTGGTACGCTTATCGCGACAATAGGATCCTCACCAAAACCTCGTCCCTGAAAAACTTCAGAAATATATTCTCTTAACTCTTCTTTGGGAACCTTAAAGTAGTCCCTATCAACTATTGTTCTTTTGTCTTCCGACTCAGACTTTAACTTCTCATAGAATTCTTCAGGTGAACCACTAATTACCAACCCATATTGGTTAGCGACGAGCATTGTAATAAATCCGCTGTAAATCTGATTCCATTGATTTAACACGGTACTCCGCTTAACTTCTGTTAAATCTTCCTTTAAAACGACTGACTCAAGACTTCTAAGCGAATTTAGATGGTAATCGACATAATTATTAAGATAGCTAGCATAATGTTCGGTGCGAATCTTTAGCACATTTTCCATTTGTTTTTCGGTATTATCTGCTGATGAGTCTGACAAGAACAATGAAATAATTAATGCAGGTAAAGAAATACTATTTAATGCCAGTTCAAATACTCTATCAGATAACTTCGGCACCTTAGAATGCACTGACGGTGAAAACAATCTTAAGGGTATAAAAGGTTTTAAAAGTGCAACAATGGAAACAATCAAGACACCATTTACCGCTTGCTTAAGTAAAATCACCTGAATAAAGTCAGCGGAGGTTAACTTATAAATATAAGTGATGGTTAAATAAACGATCGGAATCCCTAAAATCACCCAGAAGATAGCATCTGCCAATAACAGCAACATCCCCTTACGAAGAAAATAATTGAGTACAAGTATCTCGAGGACCGCAGATGCAAAAAAAACGTAATTACCTGTATGATAAACTAGCCCTGAAGTTGTTAATAATGTAGCAATAACTGCGGGAGAAGCACCACGAGTTATTAAACAGGCAATTACAAATACCTCGCCAAGGTGGAGACTTAAATTTCCATACAAAGGTATGATAAACCAGGCATTAGTAATTAGCCCTAATAGTCCGTATAAAGCCCCCCATAAAAGGACATTTTCACTCTGTTTATTTTGTAGTGTTTTCTCCAATGAATATTCCTTGATCAATAATCTACTGTTTATCAGTAGTCAGTCTATTTCTACCTGATGACTTACTTTGATACAACAGTTTATCAGCGTTTGATACCAGTTTATCGTATGTAATATTCAAGTCATCTTTGACGCTATAGGCTCCAATACTGACAGTTACCGAAATAATTTGCTCCTCGTAAAAAACTTCATGATTTGCAATGTTAAGCCGAAGCTCTTCGAGCATCTTGCGGTGTATTTCTATGTCCCCTCCCGCAATGAATACTACAAATTCTTCGCCTCCATAGCGAGCAACGAAGTCTGAGTCTCGTTTAAATCGTTTCTTCATTTCTTCGGCAACCATAATAATGCACTGGTCACCAGCCGCATGTCCCCACTCGTCATTTACATCTTTGAAATGATCGATATCCAGAATCGCCATAGTCACAGGTGTTGCATGTCGTATCGAAACCGCAAAGGCGTTTTTTACGTTCTGATCAAAACCACGACGGTTATATATCTTAGTTAACTCATCCTGGACGCTGACTAACGCCAGTTTTTTATTGGCTTCCCGGAGTTCTTTTGTTTTAGCTTCAACCTGCTCCTGCAATGTTTTCTGATACTCAAGCATAAAGAACTGTGCCTGCTGGAGCTGATCTCTGACAGATTCAATTTCTGCGCTGCTATAAATTGAACGTGCTTTTGCCGGAATCGGTTCGTTCGAAGAAAAATGTTTAACAATAGTCTCAAGCGGTCGTGTAATTTGTTTCGAAAACTTTTGTACCACCAGCAGCACAATTGACGCAATAACAAGTAAGCTGATAATCAGGTTATAAAAGTCATTCTTGTAGGCATCAATTAATGAGTCAGGAGAACTTAACGCATAGATTTTCCAACCACTGTCCGTGATGTTTTTCTTATATAAGTAATACTCATTACTTATCACCAACAGGGGCAAATCATCGGTGTAGACCTGTTCAACTTCTTGTGCAGTAAATTCTGAAAGAGGTTCAAGGCCTAAAGATTCGGAAGCATAGACCAGCTTATTTTTCGAATCTGTGACAATCATAAGTACCTTCAATCCGCCAGTACCAGCTCCAAACTTTTTGAAATTTGCCAAGTTCAGAGTTCCCTGGATGATGCCTGCAAATTGGTCTTTCTCAAAGTATGGTGAGCTTAATGCAACAATTGGGTCATTTCCAAAGCCTCGCGCCTGGAATACATCAGAGATGTAGTGACTATTTCTTGAGAGTGGCACTTGGAAATATAATCTGTCATTGACCATTTTTTCAGCCCTGGACAAACCTTGGAGAGTATCTTCAAACTCTTGCGGAGCGCCATGGGTTACATATCCTGTTTCATCGGTAATCAGCATCGAAAAAACATCCGGATACTGGCTGTGGGCATCGAGCAACAGCTCTAACTTCTGTTCACCATCGTAAAATTGCCAGCTTAAGGTGTTGGCTAGATTATCCACCATCCTTTGATGATGGGTTAAATGGTTGCTGGTGATTTCTGCATAATGCTCCCCCTGAACGCCCAAAAGGTCACTTGCCTGTTGCTCAGCAATTTTTGCCGAGTTATTTGATAGAATTAAAGTGATCACAAGTGATGGCAAAACAATACTGATCATCGAAAGCTCAAAGATTCGGTATGATAGCTTCGGCAAATGCACCTTAGCCTGTAACTTATGCCATTTTCTCGGCAGGAAGGGCCTTAATAACGAAGCAGCGGAGACAACCAAAACACCATTTAATAGCTGTTTGAGCATGATCACCTGAATGAAATCACTTGACGAGATCCCGTAAAAATAGATTACGAACACATAGGTAATAGGAATTCCGATCAACAGCCAATATGCTACGTCAGCAATCAATAATACCCAGCCTCGCTTACTTAGCGCGTATAGCACCAAAATTTCAATTAATGAATTGATGAAAAATGCAGGATTATGAGTTTCAATGTATAAGCCAACAGAGCCAATTAGTGCTGCCAGGGCCGCTGGATACAATCCTCTGGTTATCAGACAGAAGATAACGAAAATTTGACCGAAATGAAGACTGAGATTGCCGTAGAGATGGGCTATAAGGAAGCTGTTGAATAATAAAGCAATCAGGCCATACGCCAATGCATAGCCAAGCTCTATCAATAATTGTTGTCTTTTTATTCTAGTGTCCAGAATTGCCTCCTGTTGCTAGCAATTCCATAGTAACTTAATTAACTGATTTACCAAACTTTTTTTCACCTTTCAATCAATCCTCACCCACAACAGTGCCCCAGCCTTTGCTTTTCTCATCTTTTCTCGCCTGAACCTTTGCCTATGGCAGCCTGCTAATATATAATCGCTGTCCATTTTTTGAGCACTTCCTATTTGCGTAACTTATTGATTTTTTGATTATGACTCAAGCAAATTCTGTACAAACTTCGACTCCAGCCCCACAAAAGCAACGAAAAGCTGTCGCTTTGATTTCAGGCGGACTGGATTCCTTATTAGCCGCCAAAGTGATTCAGGAACAGGGAATTCATGTTGAAGGCATTAACTTCTATACTGGCTTTTGTGTTGAAGGTCATACTCATGCTATTCGTAAAAAGGATAAAGACAAGCAAAAGCGAAATAATGCACTGTGGGTTGCTGAGCAGCTAGGTATTAAACTTCACATCATTGATATCTCAGAAGAATATAAAGATATTGTGCTCAACCCTAAGCATGGTTACGGTGCAAACCTGAACCCTTGTCTTGACTGCAAAATTTTCATGGTCAATCAGGCACAGGCCTGGGCATGGGCCGAAGAAAACGGTTTTGACTTTATCATCACTGGTGAAGTCATAGGCCAACGTCCAAAATCGCAACGTAAAGAAACCATGCCAATCATTGCTCGTGAGTCTGGTGCAGATGATCGCCTGTTACGTCCACTGTGTGCTAAAAACCTGATGCCAACCCTCCCCGAGCGTGAAGGCTGGGTTGACCGTGAAAAACTATACGATTTCTCTGGCCGAAGCCGTAAGCCTCAGTTTGAATTGGCCAAAAAGTTTGGTTTTGACGACTTTGCTCAGCCAGCTGGCGGCTGTTGCTTCCTGACCGATGCCAACTACTCTGCCAAACTTGCCGATCTTTGGGAAGCTCGTGGCGAACGTCGCTATGAGCTTGACGATATTATGCTACTCAAGGTTGGACGTCATATTCGCCCTAAACCAAACTTTAAGCTTATCGTCAGCCGTGAAGAAGGTGAAAACAACTTCTTGCAGGGCTATAAAAAACAGTTCACCAGTATTCATACCGTCAGCCATGGTGGCCCTTTAACTTTGCTTGACGGCTCATTTGATAAAGATGATATTAAATTAGCTGCACAAATCGTTGCTCGCTACTCAGGCGGAAAAAGTGCGGATGCCGTTACCGTACAAATCGAAAACTTTAATGGCACTTCTTATGTAATGGACGTTCCACCAATGCCAGCTCATGAAGTTAAAGAGGAGTGGCATGTATGAGTAGCAAACACAGTTTAGACTGCTCAAACCTTCTATGCCCGATGCCTGTAATTCGTACTCAGAATGCCCTGAAATCACTTGATGTTGGTGACACACTTGAAGTTACCTGCACTGATCCGGGAACCTTAAGTGATATTCCAACCTGGTGTCGAATAAACCAGCAAGAAGTGATCGAAATCAAAGAACATGACAATCTAATCATCTTCATCATAAAAAAAACCGCTAGTTAGCGGTTTTTTCTTATCCTGAGTATTTAAACCAAGCATTAAAAGCGACAGTGATTCTCTCTGACTCTCCAAAATAAGGCTTCACTTCGTGTAACAGCCATGAAGGAAATAACACCAGTTGCCCGTCCTGCAAATGGATTAATTTGTTTCCTCGACTAAACTGGCCACCCAAACTCGAACAAGATTTATCAATAAAGCTGGTTGTTGAAATGTGTGGGGAGATAATATTAAGAGCTCCGCTATCAGGATCATCCTCAACGTTATCTCCTGCTGCAACACAATAAACACCCGACCATGACGCCATAGGATGATTATGAATACCAAAGTAACCGCCCTTTTTTGTAATGTGATACCAACTCTCACAAGCTATGTGAAGTTTTTTTAACGTATTAACATCATATTGATTTAGAGTTCCAATTAATTGATACAACTGCCCCCAGCAAAATTTTTGTAGCTCTTGAACGCACTCATCTTGCCAGTTAAAAAGATCAAAGGCACTCTCATAAACTTGCTTGTTTTTCTTAACAAAACCATGTTGATCAGTCTTGCTGTTTCGCTCCCTGCTTTTAAAGAGATTTGCCAGCTCTTTATTAAGCCTCTCTTGCTCCGAGTTATATGATACCCCTAGTGGAACAGAAAACATTGGAATTATTTCATTCTTTATTGTGTTCATTTTGATATATCTTTTTTATACTGAGTTTTAATTGATATCAATACTATCTCTAATTATGAATCACTGGTCAAATTATTGGTCCTCATCTAAAACTCTTAATAGCTTTGCAGAATCCGATGTGTCATCTGGATACACTGGAGAAATTAAACAATACTGGTTTGATATATTCTCAACCTTAAAAAGCAATAGCAGAATCGTAGATATTGGTTGTGGCAATGGTGCTTTAGCTTGTCTTGCAGTAGAGTACAGCAATCTAAATAATCTCAACTTTGAAGTTCATGGGATTGATGCTGCGGATATTAAACCTTTAGATTCCCTTAAGCATGATAAGAAACTTTCAAAACTTTTATCTGAAATAACCTTCCATCCCAATACTCCTGCTGAAAGCTTACCCTTTAAACCTAATTCGATTGACCTTTTTATTAGTCAATTTGGGTTTGAATATGCAGATATCCCTAAAGCAATCTCTGAGTGTCACAAAGCACTTGCTAGCAATGGTTCCATACATATTATGGCTCATCACCCTGAGTCTATAATATCTGCGGATACAAAGGCTGGCCTATATGTTCTCGATAAAGTTCTCCACAAAAGCCCCCTGTTTTTACAAGTCGATCTTTTGCTCGATATTGCAACTCAGGTCTATAATTCTGGACAGTATAAATCTTGGCATAGTAACCCCTACAATCTCACCATTAGTAGAACTATCAAGTGGATTATCGGAGCAATAAAGAAAGAACTCGAAGATCCTATATATGCTACTTGGGTTCAAGACATCTTTAATCGAATTATTCCTATTCTACAAAAAGTCTCAAGTTCCAATCCCCAGCATCTACGTCAGCATTTAGCAGAACAATTTACTGCGCTTGAACAGCACCGAATCCGACTTGATGAGCAGGATAAAGCAACTTTCACAGAAGAAAGGCTCAACATATTGAAAGAAAAGTCGCTAGATTTAAATTTTACAACTCAATCGAATCCCTTCACCGTTCAGCAAAAACTATTTGCATGGTCTATCCAAATTCGATAATGGTCTTTAGTTCTACTCATTTCTTATAAACATAAAAAAAGGCGAGGTAAACCTCGCCTTTTTTGTTTCGCTTGTTAACTTAAACTTAGAAAGTTTGAGTATAACGAACGTAAGCTACGCGACCATAGCCGTTGTACAAGTAGTAGTTGTACTCACGACCATCGAAGTCTTCGATAGTTGGATATTTTTCGAAAACGTTTTGCGCACCCACTGAGATTTGACCATCCCAAGGAGTGTTATAGCTTACTTGTAGGTCATGTGTAGTCCACACGCCCATGTTTCCGTAACGCCCAACACCACTAGCATACTCAGTTGTTGATACTACATCAGTGTATTGACCACCGATTGTATTAACGTTCCATGCGATAACAAAATCATTAATGTTATACACGTTTTGTAACACTGCACGCCATTGTGGAACACCTGGGTCACGAGTTAGGTTACGACCACCGTCAATGCTCAAGTCATTGATCCAAGAAACTTGGAAGTTTGAAGCCAAACGACCAGCGTCTTCGAAGTCAAAGTTGAAACGAGCATTCAAATCAACACCGTCAGTTTCAAGGTCACCCTCGTTACCATAACCAGTTAAGATTTGAGCGATTGAACCATTGTCACGACGAGTTACACCAAGACCTGGAGGAATTGGATCGCCAGCTAGCTCGCGGTTAATCAAGTTTTGAGAGCTGAAGAACGCGATACGGTTATCAATCTGGATATTATAGTAATCCAAAGTGAAGTTGAACCAATCAGTTGGCTGATAAGCTAAACCGAACGCATATTGATCTGATTGCTCAGACTCTAGGTCTGGGTTAGCAATACGGTATGCATTGATTTGAACTTCACAGTCTGGATCTTCACCGAACACGATACATGTTTGCTCATCTTGAACAGGGTCAGCAGAGAATGCTGTTTGCTGAGTTAAGATGTCCAAAGTTGGCGCACGGAAACCTTGACCGAAAGACGCACGAAGTGTCAACTCGTCCATTGGCTGATAACGCACAGAAACTTTTGGAGAGAAGTCATTACCGTAATCTGAATAATCATCGAAACGGCCAGCTACAGACACTTCTAAGTCTTCTGTAAATGGAAGCAATGTTTCGAAGTAAGCAGCAGTTACGTCACGGCCACCACCAGCTGAGTTACCAGCAGAACCACCAACTAGACCAGCTTCTGATTGAGCATCATAAGCGTCTGAGTAGTATTCTTCACGACGGTCAGCACCAACAAACATCTGAATAGTACCGCCATCCAACTCACCGATATCAAATGCTGCAGAAGCAAAGATTTCGTCGAAATCGAAGTTACTAACACGAGAAGTAGTTACTACAGAACCGCGAAGTACATCTGTTGGGTTTGACGATGGGTTTTGAATATCATAACCATAACGGTACAAATCTGGATTGAATGTAGAAGTGTTGTCACCGTAAACTTCATAACCTGGGTTGAAGTCGTTTACGAATGTCCAAGCAGTTTGTGCTGCCAGATAGCCGTTACCGATTTCAACAGTTTGGTTACGTACACGACGTACGCTGAAATCTAGCTCAACATCACCAACATAACCTGTGGTACCGAACAAGAAGTCAATGTTCTCGTTTTGTACTGTGTTATCACGGTTACCAGCTGCTGCGAAACGGTGGAAGAACCACATTGGCTCGTTAGCACCAATAGAAGCATCATATGCAACCGCGTTAGGGTTGTTTGGATCATACATCCAAGCATCAGGGTTAGTTGGGTTGTTATAGCTGTCTGCTGGAGTAGTCAAACCACTGTAGAAATAGTTTGAGTCAGGAGCAGGTGCGTAACGACCGAAAGAGTCATTTTTTGCAATTGTAGCATTTGCATAGATTGACCAATCATCATTTACCATGTGAGAAGCTTTTAAGTAAAGAGACTCATTGG
This sequence comes from Kangiella sp., assembly GCA_048268505.1. GTDB lineage: Bacteria > Pseudomonadota > Gammaproteobacteria > Enterobacterales > Kangiellaceae > Kangiella. The sequence goes on from JBLWVK010000006.1 coordinate 17,026, forward strand.
TAGTAGATGCTTCGTTTGCGTTAGTCGCGTTGAAGTTGTACGCACAAGCAGAACCGTTTGCGTAGAAGTTATCTTCGTTACAGCCACCTGGGATTGCAGTGAATGCGTTACTGAAGTCTGTACGAACCCAGTTGTTACCGTAGATAGATGCGCCTGGCTCAACCCATGGGAATGCACGTTGGAAAACGATGTCACGCTTGTTCCAAGAAACACCACCTAATAGGCTTGTAGTATCGTTAGAAGAACCGAATACAACGCTACCAGCTTCACGCTCACCACCTTCAGTTGGGATGCTTGGCTCGCCTTTTTGCAAGCTTACTTCAGCGCCGTTGTAATCTTTACGAGTAATTACGTTTACAACACCACCGATTGCGTCAGAACCGTAGATCGCTGATGCGCCATCAGTCAAAATCTCAACACGCTCAATAGCGCCCATTGGGATTGAGTTCAAATCCTGGCTAGAACCAGTAGATGGAGACATAGTCAAACGACGACCGTCAACCAATACTAGTGAACGAGAAGAACCGATACCACGAAGGTCGATCATTGCAACACCTTGCGCTGATGAACCAGATTGTGGACGGAATGAACCTGTAGTATTGAAAGTTGTGTTACGTAGTAATTCAGCCGCTGAAATCTCACCAGAAAGTTCGATTTGCTCACGAGTGATTACAGTAACTGGGTTTGCACCTTCAACGTCAGTTCTTTTTAAACGAGAACCCGTTACAACAACTGTTTCTGCGTCATCAGCTTCTTCTTCTGCAGCGAAAGTAGCTGGAGCAGCAACAGCCATAGAAGCTGCAAAGCCGCTATATAAAGCGTACTTAACTGCTTTAGCTATCATTGTCTTGTTAGTCATAAAATCCTACCTATAGATAAGTTGGTAAATTTTCTTTCTTTTTGCCCAAAACTGCATTTTATCGTGCCACAATAAAGTACCACGGCCAAACACAGCCTTGGAGAATGTTATAGTTATCATAATTTTCTATGGTCGGTCAACAAGTTTTACATTTATGTGACTAGTGCCACTTCCCCTATTTTCCCATATAGAGAAAGGGGTTTAGGTCGATATAGGGTCTAAAAAAATATTTGTCTCTGTACTTTTTTTAAGCAATAAAAATATCCTTATCTCTTTTTTTCATATCTTATCCGGATGATACTGTTGCCAGCCTTTTTTGCACCATTTCGGTGCAATCTTCTCTTGCGATCCTTGCCTTTTGATTAGTCTTAATCTTGGTAGCCTATTATAATAGCCGTCATCAAATTCCTTTTGACTCACTGGAGCACAAGTAATGTCAGTTGAAAACGTTCTTAAAATGATTGAAGAAATGGATGTTAAATTTGTCGACCTTCGCTTTACCGATACAAAAGGTAAAGAGCAGCACGTAACCATCCCGGCGCGTCTTGTTGATGAAGAAATGCTGACCGAAGGTAAGATGTTCGACGGTTCTTCAATTGCTGGTTGGAAAGGCATTAATGAATCCGACATGGTGTTGATGCCGGATGCATCATCAGCTGTGATGGATCCATTCTTTGAAGACGCTACATTGAACTTGCGTTGCGATATTCTAGAGCCATCAACCATGACTGGGTATGATCGTGATCCACGCTCAGTAGCTCGTCGCGCTGAAGAATACTTAAAATCAACAGGCATCGCTGATACCGCATACTTTGGTCCCGAGCCAGAATTTTTCATGTTTGAAGATGTTCGTTTTAAAACGGATATGAGTGGTTCATTCGTTAAGATCGACGATCCTGAAGCGGCATGGAACTCAGATAAATCATACGAAGGCGGTAACTATGCTCACCGTCCTCGTGTAAAAGGCGGTTATTTCCCTGTTCCTCCTGTTGACTCATCACAAGATATTCGTTCGCAAATGTGTCTGGTAATGGAACAAATGGGTCTGCGCATTGAAGCTCACCACCATGAAGTTGCAACTGGTGGCCAAAACGAAATCGCTACTGAATTTAATACGCTGATGCTAAAAGCTGACGAAGTTCAGATCTTAAAGTACGTAATTCATAACGTTGCTCATGCTTATGGTAAAACTGCAACCTTCATGCCAAAGCCAATCGTTGGTGATAACGGTACCGGTATGCACGTTCACATGTCTTTGGCAAAAGATGGTAAAAACCTTTTTGCGGGCGACAAATATTCTGGCCTATCTGAAGAAGCTCTATATTATGTTGGCGGCATCATTAAGCACGCTCGCGCTCTTAATGCAATTACCAATCCATCAACCAACTCATACAAGCGTCTAGTTCCTGGTTTTGAGGCACCAGTAATGTTGGCTTACTCTGCAAACAATCGCTCTGCTTCAATCCGTATCCCACACGTTACCAGCGCTAAAGCACGTCGTATTGAAGTTCGCTTCCCCGACCCTATGGCAAACCCATACCTTGCGTTTGCAGCACTGATGATGGCAGGTCTTGATGGTATCCAGAACAAGATCCATCCCGGTGACTCCATGGATAAAGATTTATACGACTTACCAGCTGAAGAAGCGAAAGCCATTCCTACTGTTGCCAAATCTTTGGAGCAGGCCTTGGATGCGCTTGATGCAGATCGTGAGTTCCTGACTCGTGGTGGTGTTTTCTCGGACGATATGATCGACGCTTACATTGAGCTTAAACGTGCTGATATTGAGCGCCTGAATATGACCACTCACCCAGTTGAGTTTGACATGTACTACAGCTTGTAATCAGAACGGCTCACAAAGTAACTTTTAAAGCCCGGCGCAAGCTGGGCTTTTTTATTTTTGACAGATGGCACAAACTGCCTAATACTTTGTCTAACTATGTAAATTCATTACAGGGAGATTTTAATGCTAGTTAAAGTTTCGCACCTTTTAAAACTTTCACTCCTTTTTGTCACAGCACTATGGATGACTGAAGCTGATGCCACTGTCCTGTACAAGAAAGTGGATAAAGACGGCAAAGTGACCTATACCGACAAGCCAATTGAAGGCTCTGAAGCTATTACCGTTAAAACAAATCAAAATATCGTTTCAACACCACGCATCAATCCTGGTAATCATCAGCAAGCAGATAATGAAGAGGAAGAGCAGGACTCCTTGTACGAGGTTTTCGCAATCGATAGCCCCAGTAATGATGAAGGAGTCAGGGCAAACGATGGGGTAGTCAATATTGTGATAGGTATATCTCCACAAATACAGCCCAATCATAGCATTAGGTTACACATGGACGGTGCACAGGTAGGTCAGGATCAAAAGATCCCCTATTTTAATTTAGGCAACGTCGATCGTGGTACCCATGAGCTGGTTGCAATGGTTATCAATGATGAAACACAGGAAATTGTTCAAACCAGCAAAGCAGTCACTTTTCATGTACTTAGAACATCGATCTTGAATCGTTAAAACATGTCCAATTATTAGTCTAAAAGCGCACCACTTTGGTGCGCTTTTAGTTGGGGCCTGTTATACTAGCCCTCTTTTCCTATTCGTTGTCCGATGAATACCACAGCTTTACTCGACCAGCTCTCCACCGCTGTCATGCTGTTTGATACGCATGGTCGATTTGCCTATTTGAATCAAACTGCAGAAAGTGCATTAAGAACAACTTCTAAAGTTCTGCTCGGTCAGCGTTACAGCTATTTTATCGCCAGTGACAGCCTTCCCCTCCGAGAGTTGTTAAAAACACTTAAGGACAATGGCAGTTTTGCTCAGGATGATTTGCGACTGGAGCTACTCAATGGCCGAAACATCATCGCTAACTTCAGTGGCCACTGGATTCATCTGGATAAGCCCTACTTGATGGTCGAATGGCAGGATCGGCAAAGCATCAAACGTTATCAGCATGAACTGGGGATTCTGCAACAGAATCAGATTAATAATAAGCTTCTCGCGCAGTTAGCGCACGAAGTCAAAAATCCGCTCAGCGGCATAGCCGGTGCCGCTCAGCTTCTGGCACAGGAGCTGCCCGAAGAACAGCAGGAATTTACCGATATTATTCAGCATGAAATCGAGCGCTTGTCCAAGCTGGTTGATCGCATGCTGCTTGGCGGCAAGAAAGCGAGTAAGGTGCAAATCAACATTCACGAGATCACTGAACAGGTTTTCGATTTCTGCAGCATTAACCTTCCCGCCGGAGTTCAACTCAAGAAAGATTATGACCCTAGCCTGCCTGAACTTAATATTGCTCCGGAATCAGTCTATCAGGCGCTGCTCAATGTGGTGCAAAACGCGATTGAAGCCTGCGCAGATCAGGAGCAATCAAGCATCACGATAAAAACCCGCGCTATTCCGCGCCACAGCATCGGTATTAAACAATACCCACTGACCATTCGCATTGATGTCATTGATAATGGTCCCGGAATCGATCCTTCACTACAGCCCAATGTCTTTATGCCTCTTATCAGCGGCAAACAAAGTAGCGGCCTGGGACTAGGCATTGCCCAAAGTCTGATTCAGCAGCAGGAAGGTATTATTGAGTTTGTCAGTGATTCTGCTGGCACAATATTTTCCATATATCTGCCCGTCATCAAGAGTCAGGGTGCAAGTTAATGAGTGAGCAGGCAACCATTCTTGTAGTAGACGACGACAGTTCTATTCGCTGGGTGCTGGCTCGCGCATTACATAATGCTGAGTTTAAAGTGATTTCGTGTGATAACGGAGCTGAAGGACTTGAGCTAGTAAAAGTTCATCAGCCAAATGTTGTCATAACCGATATTCAAATGGCCGGCATGAGTGGTCTGGAGTTGCTCCAAAAACTAAACCAATCTAATCCCAACCTGCCTGTCATCATGATTACCGCTTATGCCGATACTGATATTGGTAGTCAGACTCACGAGCTGGGCGCTTTTGATTATTTGCCCAAGCCATTTAATATTAATCAGGTGATCGAAATCTGTCGCAAAGCGCTGGATAGCCAGCTGCCGAATACCCACCTGCCGGCCTGGCAGCAACAAATCCACAAAACCATTGAGCAGCATTACCATCAGGGGCAGACAGAGATATTGCAGCAAATTCAGGATGATTTTGAACGCTTTATCGTAGACAATGCCCTGCGACTGACCCAGGGCCATAAACAGAAAGCAGCCAAGCTACTTGGCTGGGGACGCAACACCCTGACCCGAAAACTTCAACACTGGCAACAGCAGGACGACGACTGAATGTACCACATCGTTTTATTTGAACCTGAAATTCCACCGAATACCGGTAATATCATTCGCTTATGTGCAAACACTGGCTTTCAGCTTCATTTAATTAAACCGCTTGGCTTTGAAATTGATGATAAGCGAATGCGTCGGGCCGGGCTTGATTACCACGAGTGGGCACAAGTCAAAATCCATGAAGACTATCAAGCGTTTCTTGAAAGTGAGCAGCCAAAACGTCTATTTGGCTTAAGCACCAAAGCCAAAAACTATTTTCACCAGGTGGCTTTTGAGGATGGCGACTATTTGATGTTTGGTCCTGAAACGCGAGGATTACCTGATCCAATACTAGAAGACATGGGGGAACACCTGCTGAGAATCCCTATGCGCCCCGACAGCCGTAGTTTGAACCTTTCGAATACGGTAGCTATTGTGACTTACGAAGTGTTGCGACAGGAGCAGTTTGAGGGCTTTTTGTAATCTATTGCCGGAAGACCTATTCCAGGCCTTCTGACTTGAGATCGCGCGTTAACAGTTCGTGTGCCGCCTGACGCGCATCAACACCTTCATAAATAATGCGATAGATGGCATCACTGATTGGCATCTCGACATTTAAACGCTCTGCGAGCATTTTGACTTCCTTGGCGTTACGAACGCCTTCTACCACCTGACCAATGGCATGCTCCGCCTCGTCGCGACTGGCGCCTTTGCCTAAAGCCAGTCCAAAACGGCGATTGCGCGATTGATTGTCGGTACAGGTTAATACCAAATCGCCCATTCCAGCCATTCCGTTAAAGGTTTCCTGCTTGCCACCTGCGGCCACGCCCAGGCGAGTCATTTCGACCAGACCTCGGGTAATTAGTGCCGTACGTGCATTGGCGCCATAACCCAGACCATCGGCAATACCTGCGCCAATGGCAACCACATTTTTTACCGCGCCACCAACCTGTACACCAACAATATCATCGCTGGTATAAACCCGGAATCGTTCATTGTGTAAAGCTAAAGCCAGCTGCTCCGCAAACTCATCATTATTAGCAGCCAACGTGATAGCGGTTGGCATACCCAGAGCCATCTCTTTAGCAAAAGTAGGGCCGGATAAAATGGCGTGCGGCATCTCATCGCCTAAAATACTTTTCAGTACATTACCCAGTAAATCACCACTTTCCGGGTCAAGGCCTTTGCTGGCCCAGACCAGTTTGCTGTCTGAATTAACATATGACTTTATCAGGTTGAGCGTATCGCGAAAGGCATGACTTGGAACTGCCACCAGAATAATCGGATGATTCTCCAGCGCAGTTTCAATCTGATCGGTTACTGATAAGTTGTCGGGGAAAGCGACATCAGGAAGGTATTTGGTATTTTGCTTTGCCTGCTGCATTTCGGCAACATGCTCAGCATTACGAGCCCATAATCGAACCGTGTGTCCATTACGGGCCAGTAACACTGCCAATGCGGTTCCGTAAGAACCAGCCCCAAGAACCGCAAAGGAAAGTTGCGCCGACATTAAGCGTTCGCTTCGCCTTGTTCTGCCTGTTGTTGTTGAGCTTGCTGCATTGCCTGCTCATACAAAGCATTAAAGTTAATTGGTTGTAAGGTAAAGCGAGGGAAACCGCCACGAGCAATAATTTCTGATACTGCCTCACGCACATAAGGAAGAATCTGCTCGCAACAGAAAGTTCTTAGCATACGGCTTCTAACTTCGTCTTCAAGACCTTTTATACCGAACACACCACCATATTTTACTTCGGCAATATAGGCAGTTTTCTCACCATTTTTTGCGGTGATAGTTACTTGAAGCTCTACTTCGTAACTGTCATTTTTTAGATCTTTGACTTGATTATTAAGGTTAACATTAATGCTTGGCTTAAATTGCTCAAGGAAAACCTCTGGTGAGTTTGGAGCTTCAAATGATATGTCTTTTGCATAAACTGACTGAATTACAAGTTGCGCTCCTTCTGGAGTTTCAACTTTTTGTTCATTACCATTTTCTATGCTTTGATCTTGCTCTGCCATAATCTTCTCTCTTAATTTTAACTAATATTAATTATTGTCCTGCAATAGAGGTAATAACTCACCCTTGCGGTGAAGTGCATACAGGTCATCACAACCTCCTATTGCACACTCATTGATAATAATTTGAGGAACCGTGTAGCCACCGGTAAGAGACTCCATATGAGCTCTAAGCTCAGAATCCCCATCCACAGGAATCTCTTTATATTCAACCTGCAGTTGATCTAACAACGCTTTCGCTCTCACGCAAAATGGGCAGTAACGAGTAGTGTAAATGGTTACTTGTGACATCGTGGTTCTCAAATATCGTCGGATGTTTTAGCCTAGCCTTTGGCTAAAGGCAAGTTTTCTGTAGTCCAGGACTGGATTCCACCTTTCAATTTATGTACATCAGTGAAACCGTGCTTTCTGAGTTGCATCGTGGCATTACCCGCCTGCACACCTGCGTTACAGACCATAATGATGGGGACCTCTTTGTGTTTTTCAAGGTCCTTGATTCGGTCCTTCAGTTTACCGAAAGGAATATTGATCGAGCCTGGGATATGCCCTTTGTTGAAATCAGCAATGGCTCTCAGATCCACAACGATGGCATTCTGCTTATTGACCATTTGTGTCATTACTAATGGAGTCAATGACTTAGAGCCGCTGGTTGCGGTTTTGATCAAGCTGATTATTAACAATAGGGTAAATGCCAGCCAGGCAGTACCCAAAATCGGATGATTGCCGTAAAACTCGAGTAGTTGTTGCATCTGCTGATAAGCCTTTGGATTTCACAAAATAGAGACAGCGCATTATACACAAAACAGCGGCAAGGCCTAGATCCTATAGGCTTCTATGGCCAAATTATCGTGCTGTTGAAGCAACAATGGAAGCTATAGCCTCCATTGTTGCCACCTGATTTAAGCGTTATACCTCAGAGCTGACCGGTTCAACTTTCAGGGTCGCTCCTTCAAAGCCAGTAACTTTCACTTTGTGCCCCTCAGGAAGCTCAGGTCCTTCTACACGCCAGTAGGTATCGCCGACTCGAACCTTGCCAACACCGTTTTCGATGGCGTTACTCAAGGTAAACTCCCGACCAACCAAAGACTTACTGCGCTGATTGAGGGATCCGCTGTCATCATCCTGATCCAGCTTGTGCTTTTTGGCGTAAGATTTCCATAGAACAAGACTGGCAACAGACAGAATAGAAAACACCAGCCACTGCATTTCTGGAGGCATTAAACCAGGCACAATCAGTTGCAACACACCAACCACTAAAGCTCCCACACCGAACCACAATAAAATGGCGCCAGGAGCAAACATTTCCAGGATTAACAGCACCAGCCCAAACACCAGCCAGTGCCAATATTCCATTTGCTGAAAAAATTCCATCATTACCCCTTATTTCTGGCTAAAGGATTCTTTAGCAATTTCAGCGATTCCGGCCACCGAACCAATCACCGAAGAAGCCTCAAGCGGCAACATCAACAGTTTCTGATTATCGGCGGTGGCAATTTGCGCTAAAGCATCAACGTATTTCTGCGCAACGAAGTAGTTAATCGCCTGCACATTACCTTCGGCTATCGCTTTCGATACCATCTGCGTCGCATTAGCCTCAGCTTCGGCCTGACGCTCGCGCGCTTCTGCTTCGCGGAATGCTGCTTCTTTCTCACCTTCCGCTTTCAAGATAGATGACTGCTTCATACCTTCAGCAGTTAGAATTTCAGACTGCTTGGTGCCCTCCGCTTCCAGAATTTTGGCACGCTTTAAACGCTCGGCCTTCATCTGTTGTGCCATCGCATCGACCAGATCACGCGGCGGCAAAATGTCCTTTATCTCGATACGCGTTACTTTAACGCCCCAAGGATTAGTCGCTTCATCAACAATCGTCAAAATACGCGCATTGATTTCATCACGCTTGGAAAGCATCCAGTCCAGATCCATGCTACCCAATACGGTACGGATATTGGTCTGTACCAGGTTCTGCATGGCTCTATGCAGCTGATTCACTTCATAGGTCGCCTTAATCGGATCGATCACCTGGAAAAAACACACCGCATCAATAGTGACGGTAGCGTTATCCTGTGAAATAACCTGTTGTGCAGGAATATCCAGAACCTGCTCTTTCATATTAACCTTGGCCGCGACCTGATCCATGATAGGCACAATGACATGTAATCCTGGCGTCAGCACTTTACGGAACTTACCAAATCGCTCAACCGTATATTCAAAACCCTGATTAACGGTTTTAATCCCCGAAAATAGTAGAAAAACGACAAAAACTACTAGAACAATTATAGTTATTAGACCTGCATCCATTAAATCATCCTCTTTGTTTATTGGAATTGTTAAAGCATTAACTATAGGTAGTTTTTCACAATGAAATCAATTGTTTTTATGTAATCAAGTTTATCTTAAAGGCTCCGGCTGGCTTAGAATCGAGGCAAAAGGTACAATAGCGCCAACTTTCAGCAAGCTAATTCAAGAATCCATGAGTAACACGCCGAAACCTATGGCCTTAATCATCCTTGATGGTTGGGGTTATAGTGAAGATCCAACCGATAATGCCATCATGGCTGCGCATACCCCAAACTGGGATAAATACTGGCAACAATACAGCCACACGCTTATTTCTGGTTCTGGTACCGACGTTGGTTTACCGGATGGTCAAATGGGTAACTCAGAAGTTGGCCACTTAAACTTGGGAGCTGGTCGTGTGGTCTATCAGGATTACACCCGCATCAGTAAAGCCATAGTCGACGGCGACTTCTTTGAAAACCAAGCCTTGATTACAGCCATAGATAAGGCTGTAGCACAAAACAAGGCAGTTCACTTGATGGGATTGCTCTCGCCTGGTGGCGTGCATAGTCACGAAGATCATTTTCATGCCGCACTTAAGCTCTGTCATCAGCGTGGTGCTAAAAAAGTTTATATTCATGCCTTTCTTGATGGACGCGATATGCCGCCAAGAAGCGCAGAAGCCAGCCTAAAGCTGATGCAGCAGATGTGCGAGCAGCAAGGAGTTGGACGCATTGCCAGTATTATTGGTCGCTACTATGCGATGGATCGCGACAATCGCTGGGAGCGCATCGAAGAAGCCTACCAAATGCTCACCGAAGGCAAAGCCGCTTATCAAGCCGATGACGCCGTTGCTGGTTTGCAAGCTGCTTACGCACGCGATGAAAATGATGAGTTTGTAAAAGCTACCACCATCGGTGAGCCAGTCGCTATCGAAGATGGTGATTCGGTTATTTTCATGAACTACCGCGCAGATCGAGCGCGCCAGTTAAGCAAAGTTTTCGTCAATGATGACTTCGATGGCTTCACACGCAAAGTTCGCCCACAGCTTGCTGACTTTGTCATGCTGACTGAATATGCTTCCGATATTCCAGCCAGCGTCGCTTACCCACCCATCACCATGACTAATGTGCTGGGCGAGCATTTGATGAAACTTGGCAAGAAGCAGCTGCGTATTGCCGAAACGGAAAAGTATGCTCACGTGACCTTTTTCTTCAATGGTGGTCGCGAGGAACCCTTTGCTGGCGAAGACCGCAAACTTATTCCATCTCCCCAGGTTGCCACTTATGACTTACAACCTGAAATGAACGCAGCCATGGTCACCGACCACTTGGTTGAAGTCATCGAAAATCAAAGCTATGACGTTATTATCTGCAACTTTGCTAACCCCGATATGGTAGGTCACACCGGCAATTTTGAAGCCACGGTCAAAGCCATCGAAGCACTGGATGTGTGTATTGGCCGCATCGTTAAAGCTTTGGAAAAAGTCGGTGGCGAAGCCTTGATTACTGCTGATCACGGCAATGCTGAAAAAATGGCTGATGCTACTACCGGACAAGCTCATACTGCCCATACCAGCGAACCGGTTCCGCTGCTTTATGTTGGACGAAATGCAACGGTTAAAATCAGGGATGGCGTTCTCTCAGATTTGGCGCCCACCATGTTAAGCTTGATGGGCTTACCGATTCCTGAAGAAATGACGGGGCGTCCAATCTTTGAAGTTAACTAATTTATTGTTTCGAGTGTCACTTAAGCAAGCACCGCAGTGCATTCTGTTGGTGCTTGTTATTCTTTTTTCACCTCTTAGTCTCTCAGCTCAAGACCAGGAGCAGGCCGAGCAGGAGTTGGAACAATTGAAGCAGGTCATTAGCCAACTGCAGAAACAGCTCGCTGAAAACCGCAGTCAGCAAAGCGATACCGAAAAGGCCATTCAGGCGATTGACGTAAAACTATCTGCAGTCAGCAAGGAGCTGCGCGATACGCAAACCAAAATCACCCAAAACAAGCGACAACTCAACCAATTAAAGACACAGAAAACTGAAAAAAATATCCTAAAAGAAAAACAACGCAAACAGCTCGCTTCACAGCTACGAAGCGCCTATATCGCAGGGCAGGAAGAATACATCAAACTCCTACTCAATCAGGAAGATCCCGCAAAAATCTCTCGCATGTTGCAATACTATCGTTACCTGAACAAGGCACGTATTCGTGACATTGAGGCGTTGCAGAAAACATTGCAGGAACTGGAGCAGGTCGAACAACAAATCAACTCAACCACACTGGAATTGACCCAGCTGGAAGCGCAACAAAAGCAACAAGTTGATCAACAAGTTGCTTTAAAGTCTGAGCAAACTGAAGCTTTAAAAGCTCTCAAAAAAGACTACCAGAACCAAAATACCCGCCTTGCTCAGCTCAGAAAAGATGAGCAGGAATTACAGGCCATTATTTCTTCACTACAGAAAACTCTGGAAGAGTTTGCTCCTAAGCAATCCCTTAACGGTCTGGCTCAATATAAAAACAAATTAAACTGGCCGGTTAAAGGAAGCATCCAACATCGTTTTGGCAGCAACAAATTTGAAAACAAAGTAAAGTGGAACGGTATCGTTATCAATGCATCCTCAGGACAAATTGTGCAGTCTATCCACAATGGGCAAGTGGTATTTGCTGATTGGTTGCGCGGGTTTGGACTAATGGTTATTATCGATCATGGTCAGGGCTATATGTCGCTATACGGGCAAAACGAAAGCCTGCTCAAATCAACAGGGGATTGGGTTGAAGCAGGTGAGCCAGTCGCCACTGTCGGTCGAAGTGGTGGCAGCACAGAACCTGGACTCTATTTTGAGATTCGCTATAAAGGCAAACCACAAAATCCAGTCAACTGGATTAAATAAACGCACAATTGGAATTGAGGGAACTAGATGAAGCGCATTGTATTCTGTTGCATGCTGGTGCTGATAATGCTGCCAATGAATGGCCTGGCAGAGCACCCTCATGATGATTCATCTCAAAATCCAAAACCCGAACCTTCAATTGAGACCCTCCCGCTTGATGAATTAGCAGCGTTAGCGGATGTCTATGCCGAAATAAAAAAGTCGTATGTTCATGAGCTGACCGATAAAGAAATCCTTGATGGGGCAATCCGAGGGATGCTGTATAACCTTGACCCTTACTCCAGCTATCTTAATGCTGATGAATTTGCCCAATTAGAAGAAACTGCAACGGGCGATTATGCCGGAATCGGCATTGAAGCACTTCACCTGGAAGATGGCATCAAAATCATGGCCGTGGTTGCAGACTCTCCAGCCAAAGCATCGGGTCTGGAAGTTAACGATGTGATCACTGCCATTGGCGATACCTCTGCCAAAGGCCTTTCAGATGTTGAAGGTTCTGACTTAATGCGTGGCCCGCCCGGTAGCAAAGTCACCCTCACGGTTATCAAAGCTAAAAATAATAAGACAGAGATCATAACCATTACCCGCCAAATCATTCACACCACCAGTGTCAGATATCAGTTACTGGAGCAAGGTATTGGCTACGCTCATATCAATGAGTTTCAAATCCGCTCAGCCAATGACCTGAGTAAAGCTATTAGCGCAATGGAAAAGCAAAATAAAAAACCTCTTACAGGTTTTATCCTCGATCTGCGTAATAATCCTGGTGGCTTACTGGATGGCGCCATTGAAGTTAGTGATCTCTTCTTAAATGAGGGTGTGATTGTTTCGACTAAGGGGCGCCTGCCTGAAGGTAACGACTCCTACACAGCAACTTCCGGCGATATTCTTGGCGGTAAACCAATGGCAGTGTTAATAAACGGAAGTTCAGCCTCAGCCTCAGAAATTGTTGCCGGCGCTTTGCAGGATCATCACCGAGCCACCATTATTGGCAGCCAATCCTATGGCAAAGCCATGGTCCAGACCATTCTCCCCATCCATGGCGGCAACGCAGTCAAACTCACCACTGCTCTTTACTACACGCCGTCGGGAAAATCGATACAGGGTTCAGGTATCACACCGGACAATCTAATTGAGTTTGAGACACTTGATGAGTCTGAAAATGGTCGCTTAGCTACCCGTGCAGGTGAAGTAATGGATAATTATCAAAGAGATAATCAGGTAATGGCTGCATTAACCCACTTACTTTCCATTCAATCATCCGACACTCCCTGACAGCCTGAATATCCACTCATAAGCGATTGTTTTGAATATATTTGGTTGTATTTATTCTTTTTGTGTCAAATTAGCCACTATTCTAGCAACACAGAGATACAGAATAATCATTTACATAAAACGCTGAGTTGTTCATATTAGGTAAAGTTTTAATAATTTAGTATTAACGCTATATCTAGTTTGGAGAAGATCAATGAAGCTTATCCGTGGCATTCTGCTTATTGCTACTGTCCTGATGCTGGCAGCCTGTAGTGGCAGCTCCAGCGACAGCGACTCTACCCAACCACCTACGAACCAGGCTCCCACTGCTAATGCCGGAGCTGACATCACTGTAACCGAAGGTGAGCTGGTCGAATTATCAGGTTCTGGTACTGATACTGATGGAACCATCAGTAGCTACAGCTGGACTCAGGTCGGTGGCACCAATATCACCCTCAGTTCAACCAACACAGCCACAACAAGCTTTACTGCACCCGCAACAACCTCAAGCCTGCAGATTACATTACGGCTGACAGTTACGGATGATGATGGCGCTAGCGATAGCGATGACATTATCATCACAGTCAACACGGCAAATGCTCCTGAGACAGTCACTGTTTCTGGCAAGATCACTTACGACAATGTTCCGCACAATACTGTGACCAATGGATTGGATTACAGCAATACGAGTCAAGATCCTGTTCGAGGTGCAACGATTCAAGTTTTACAGGGTAGTACCATTATCGCAACCTCAAAGACTACCGCCGATGGTAATTACAGCTTTGATTTGCCCGCTTTAACAGATGTCAAAATTCGTGTTCGAGCTGAACTTATCCAGGCCAGTGTCTCAAGCTGGGATGTGCAAATTGTCGATAATACCAACAATAAAGCCTTATACGTTCTGGATTCTGCTATTTTTTCAACAGGCGTTGCTAATCAGACCCGTAACCTTAATGCTCCTTCAGGCTGGGGCGGCACCAGCTACACTTCAACGCGTGCGGCGGCTCCTTTCCATATCCTTGATCGTGTTTATGAAACTATCAAAAAGCTTGAGTCGGTAGATAACTCAATTAACCTGCCTGCACTCGATATTAACTGGAGTGTCAATAATGTCCCGCAATCTGGGGACCGTACGTTAGGCCAGATTACTACCTCCTTTTATAGCAACGGTGAAATTTACTTGTTAGGAGCCGAAGATACTGACACTGACGAATATGATGGTCATGTCATCATTCATGAGTGGGGGCATTACTTTGAAGATAAATTAGCGCGCTCTGACAGCATTGGTGGTTCTCATTCTGGTGGTGACCGCCTGGATATGCGCGTTGCATTTGGTGAAGGCTTTGGTAATGCCTGGTCAGGAATCATCACGGATGATCCATACTACCGAGACTCCTATGGTACCAGTCAGGCTCAAGGTTTCGCCATTAATGTTGAGAATAATAATGTTTCTAACAAAGGCTGGTTTAGTGAAGGCTCAGTTCAGGCGATACTCTATGATATTTATGATGGTCTAGTTGATGACACTACAAATCTTGGCCTTGCCCCTATTTATGAGGTACTAACCAATGAACAGAAAGGTACCGAGGCATTCACCAGCATTTTCAGTTTTATTACCTACTTAAAGGAGAATAATCCTGCACAGGTGGCTCAAATTAATAGCCTGGTTAGTGAGCAGCAAATTGTAACCAATACGGATATCTGGGGAACTAATGAAACGAACAACGGCGGTAACGTTGAAAACTTGCCGGTCTATATCACAATCTCCCCGAACAATAGCCCAGTTGAAGCCTGCACCAACACGACAAATGGAGATGATCGCAATAAGCTTGGCAATCACCGATTCTTAAGGCTCAACGTAGCTAGCAGTGGTAGTTATACCTTAAGGCTGACTCCCACTGTTGCAAACACAAATGATGTTGACGCTTATATCTATTCACGCGGCAGTTTAGTTGCATTCAATGAGGACTTCGGAACTGGACAAGTCAATGTCACCACAAACTTACAGGCAGACACCTATGTCGTAGACACCTTAGCCTATGACTCAAGTGGCACAAATATCGCGGCCGCTTGTTATCGTGTTGAACTTATTAGTAATTAAATAGGACTCCTATTATGAAATCAATTTCAGTATTCCTAAGTCTTACTGCCAGTTTAATGTTAGGTGTATTGCCTTTAACTGCATGCGCCAAGCAAACTGAAGCAGTTAAAAGCAATCATACCTATCAAAGCCCAGGCAAACCTGGTCCGAAAGTATCCATCAACTACAGGGTCAGCAAAGAGCGCGTTGCCGTGGGTGAGGCGGTAGAGGTTTACCTTTCAACCAGCAGCTTAAAGCAAGATATTACTGCAAGGCTACAAACCACTGATAATTTGCTACTATCCGGCAACTCTCAGATGACCTTTAAAGCTGGCTCCCAGGCTCAGCAAACAGAAGAACAGGTTATTACGGTGGTCCCGCAAACAGAAGGAATCCATTTGCTGACGATTTATGCCAAAGACTTGTCAGTGGCCTATGAAAAACCTATCGCTATTCAGATAGTTGCGGGCAGCAAACCTATCCAGGAGTATCTTGAAATCAATGGCACATTAGAGCAGGAAGATAATGGAGAACAGGTTATTTCCATGCCCGCCGAAGAAAAGTAGCGATGATACCCCTATAAAAAACAGCGAGTAGAAACTCGCTGTTTTTTTATCTCTTTTTTGTTAAATAATCTTTCAACAAGTACAAAGCCGCTATACTTCGTGCCTCACTAAATTCTTCTATATCTAGCAGACTATCCATATCACTTATTTTCCACTCAACTACTTCGATAGGTTCAGGCTCATCGCCTTCAAGCTTGCTCGGAAAAAGCCCCTCAGCAACAACAATGTCCATCTGATGGCCCAAATAGCCTGGAGCTAAACTTACCTTTCGTAGCACATGAAGCTGTTCGGCTGCATAACCAACTTCTTCCTGAAGCTCGCGATTTGCTGCCTGCTCACTGGTTTCACCGGCATCAATTAATCCTTTAGGGAAAGCCAACTCATAACGCTCAACGCCGGCAGCATACTCCTTAATCAGCAACATGGTTTCACTATCCAGCAAAGCTACAATCATTACCGCACCATGCTTACCAGCTTTGAGCCGTTCATAAATTCGATAAACACCATTTGAAAACTCCAGTTCCATTTCTTCCACGCCAAAGATTCTTGTCTGTGCAATTAATTTGGTGTTTTTAATTTTGGGTGGTTTACGCATGTCGTATTTATCCAATGATTTCATTTAGTTGGTTGATGTTTGGAAATTTCATGCCATCCTTGATGGGCAATGATAAATCAGGTTGACTCACTGACAGAACCAGTTTAACTCCTGATTGTTGCGCTACCATTAAAATTTCCTCTGAGTCATCCACAAACAGGCATCTGTTTAACGAAACGTTAATTTCCTGCTGCAACCTTTCCCAAAACTCAGGTGATTCCTTAGGTCTTGAAAATTGATGTGAAGAAAAAATATCATCAAAATATTTTGCAATTAAAACACGATCCATTTTCACTGCTAAGGTATCGGGGTGAGCGTTAGTCACAAGAATTAATCGTTTATTATGAGCTTTAGCTTTATTTAGAAATTCTACGGTGCCTGGGCGGAGAGCAATATTATGGGCGAAATCATATTTATGTTTGATGATATCAATGCCTAATTGATCACTCCAGAAATCTGTGCAATACCACTGAAGAGTGCCTTTATATTCATGATATAAATCGAATAGCTGTTGCTGAGCAACCTCAGGTTCTATACCAAGCTTTTCTGCATATAACCTGGGAACCTGTCTTAACCAGAAGTCATTATCAAAGGCCAGGTCAAGAAGAGTGCCATCCATATCCAATAAGATAGCCTCAAGATCATCCCACTGTTGTTTTGTTAAGGCAGGCGACCATTCCATTTAATAATAACTCTGTTATTTTCAATGCGACCCAGTTGAGTCAACCATTGTTTGATGTGTGCGGGCGTGTCAGTCTGAGTGCTGAGGTTCAACTGGTACTGTTTATCAAACCCTACTTCTAATGTTCCTTTCAGATCCAGCATTCCTGGATTTTCCGTAATAGTCAGTAACGCTCGTCCTTCATCAGTAGGCTCTATCGTGAAGTGAATGTCGCCTAATTCCAGTACCGAATTCGGATAACCTACTACTGCATTCTGCCAAACACCGTCTGCATCTAATGCTTTTATCTCACTTGCCGCTAATTCAAGAGACCGTATCTCACCGGTAAAGCGACCGGAAAGCTGCGTGATGGGCAATCTGACCCATTCAAGAACTGCCCCAGACTCTAGTTCATAAACAGTATTGTCCACAGAAATCTGCTGACTATTCAGTTGAATACTGCCATCAAGGAAGAGCTGTTGATCGTCAACCTGAATATCAGAATGAATATTACCAAACAACAAAGACCAGAAGCTGGTTTGTGCTGAGATGTTGTAGATACTTTTGTCTTGGAAACTAACAGAGCTCAGGGAAGCATCCCAGATAGAGCCTGATGGCTGGTTTATTGTTAACTGGGGTAGCCCCTGTGTGAACCAGGGTAACACTATTCTTGCCGGAGCCAATGCCAATACAAAGCCTAGCAGCAATAAAAATCCAAAAATTAAAATCAATATCAGTTTTTTCATGAAGCTTTAATCAATTTGATCGAAGCATCCACTCTGCCTACTGCATCCTTTTTTGAAACTCTTAAGGTATCAACTACCAGACCACGCCCCTGCTCTAATAAAGAAATCCAACGCAATAGTTGATCAAACTCGACATTATCAAGCCGTAACTGAATTTCTTTATTTCTTTCACGCTCTTCGATTCTGGAAAAGCTCAGGCCAAAACTTTTTGCAGTCTGATTAACCAACTGATTCAGAGAAATATTTTCATTGGTAACTTTTCCTGGGCCTGCACTTTTAATCGCTGCAACCTGCTTCTGAACTGTCGTGACCTGATTTTCATAATAACTGAGATCATCGTTCAAACTTTTAAAGTAGTTTTTAAGCGGTAACACCACTAATAAGAAAATCAGCAAGATGACCATTGCAACACCCAGTGCAATAACCATATTTCTCTCCCTCTCCTGTAAGCCGGAGTACCAGGTTTTTAAAGCGCTCATTGTTTTACCCCCACTGAAATTCGTGCCGACCAGGTGCCACCATTTTCCGAAGCATTACGCATCTCAACCTGCATCCCCGTGGATTCCAGTTTATTCTGAGCAGCAGTTAAGGTTGAGTAATCACTTGCTTCAACATCAAAGCTTAACTGTGCCATGCTCGATAAATATTCCAGTTGTGACACTTTTATAGTCTGCGGGTCAATTGCAGCCAAAGATTTATCTAGCAATAGCATGAAGCTGTTCGCTGAAGCGGCATCACCACCTAAGGTAGAAAATCGATTGGAAACTTGAATCAAACCGGTATTAACATCATTAACATTTGGGAAAACTTGCTGAATACTGGTTAATATCTGTTGCTCGTACTGACTTTTTTGTTGGTTTAGCACAATCATCTGACTAATCAAATAAACCAGCCCAACCGCAATTAAAATCGTTGCAGCAATCGCCGGTAATTTCCATTGTCCCAAGTTTACCTGGTGCTTTTTCTGAGATGAAAACTCCTGCTGCAAAAGATTAAGCGTTGAATGATTGAACTGACTGCATAACCACTCGAAACTATCTTCTACTGGCATCTTTTGTATTGCCAAACCAGCAAGGCCTGCAAGTAGGTTAGTATTTTCATCTGGGCTATAAATCCTGATCGCCTGCGAGACTGTCTGATTTTCTTCAAACTGAGTTTGTAAATTCCAGCTCATCAGATCGGATAGCATATCGGCTTCTGTAGACCAATACTCATTGGCTGACTGTCGCACCAGAATCGAATCATCATGCTCCAGCACAGACCAGGCATCTTCGAATAAAGGCAAACAGGCAGCATCAGAAACAACATGGTCGGGCTCTATTGAGGCATTCTTAAGTCTTTCCAGCACGCCTTCAAGATAACTTTTATCCACTACATTAACTGCTACCATCCCACTGGAATTGATGCTACCGAGTGCGAAGAGTTGTTGCTCAACGTTATCCAGTACCTGTTCCTCAAGAATATAAGGTACCGCTTTCTCTAGCTGCTTTCGATTACGGGTGGGCGCCTTTACATTAAAACATCTCACTCGACTGGCAGGCAGCATAAGAATAACCTCATTCTGAGCCACTTGCTCAGCTAGGGCAATCATGTCATCCAGCAATAACTCCCCTTGCTCCCTGAACTTCGGAACAGATTCTTCCTGAGTCATGAGCCCCCACTCTAATGACTCCTCATCACTCTTTAATCGAATAAACAACCGATCTTTCATTGCTAATCTCCAATGTGGCGTGCAACCACCTGAAATTTATTATCTGACTTCATCAACAAGGATTGCACTTTGGCTCTACCTGATTGAACCATTGCCGTGGCAGTTAGTTGCATATACTGGCTATCAAACACTAATCTTCCACGCCCATCTTTTGACACTTTACCACTGCCCAAGGTCTCGAAAAAGGTGGCTTCGTCATAACCATCCTCCGGCAGTTGTTCCAACGCCTGTCTTACTGTTGCCAGATCAACGTCCTCTAATAAAATCCAAACTAACTCTGCCTGCTCGGGTTTTACCGTATTAACATTGATGGTGCCCTGCTCGGTAGGTAACACGCAAATGTAGTCTTTTATACTGTCATAGATTGCTGCATTAAACCCTTTGACCACCATCAGTTCACTGGTATGCGCCATGAAGGTGTTAGCCGTACGGTAAGGCTTGGTAAGTCCTGTGTAAGTATAGTCTTCCGCACCATCAATTCCTGCAGGCTCCAGATCATCGTCAATCCAGTCGCGTACAGCAGCTGCCAGTGCTTGGGGCGAACTCTCGCTTTGCTCTATCAAAGGCTCAATCAGTTTTGCGAATAACTTTTGTCCCGGTAGCTGCTCGTCTGGCTGACCACCAGTTTCTTCGACAACCTGCAGCCCGCCGCCACCATTACCTCGCCCGCTCTCTTCACTTCCCGCCTGAACAACAGGCTCCATGATAATGCTATTGAGATTGAAGCAGCTATGCATGTCTCTTACCGAACCTTCTAGTTGCCCCATGTTTTGCTCAATAGGAAACATCATCGGATTTTGTGCCCATGGCTGGTTGCGGTGGACCCGCTCCTGGTCGCTTTCTTCAAAGTAATTCTGTAATAAGCTTTTGGCGAACTCTTCCGCCCCATACATATACTGGTAAGCTCTTGAGCTATTGATTATGTTGGCGGTTCTTTGGTTATTCATATGCTGATTAGACAGAATATGAATTGCCATGATGCTCAGTACCGAAAAAATCACCAGCACCGTAATCAAAGCAATACCGTTTTGTTTGCGGTATTTAAAACTCACTTTTCTGGAAGAGGTTACCGTATATAGAGGACTCATCAGCGTCTGCCTCTTATATCAGTACCGCCGTCATTGCCCGGTCCAGATTCACCACCTCGACCATTTTCATCCTCACTCTCGCCTCGTTCATTAGAAGCAAAATCTGTCATTGGAAACAGTCGATAAATTACACCGAAATCCTCTAGTTCAATTGTTATTTTTACTGCCTCTGGCATGCTTCCTTTAGTACCACGATCAATAATCCAGTCTTCTTTCCAATTATCCTCTTCCAGAAATTCCACTTTAAACTCTGTAACACCCGTCAACATAACGCGCGTCAGCTCTTGTCCATCCTGCGCTGGATCCACATATATCCAATGATGTCGCAACAGCTCATCATCCACAAACTCATACTTCAAATGCTGAAGTTCGCTGCGAGATAGCTTTGCCGGGTTTCGCCATCCGGCCCGCGTAAACTCCAGATAACTATTCACGCTACTGCTTTCACCGACTATCAGTGGTGAGGTATCGCCATATTCATCTCGTCTGGTACGTGGTACTAAATACCGAATATCTTCTTCCAGCTGTCGAACAGCCATCTGTACTTCACGTATCCGCTGAATCTGCTTGTCATTCGAGTCAGTGGCACTCTGTAGAAAGGTAAAAACCTGCAGAGCGCCTGCTACAACTACACTGAATACAAACAGCGCCACCATAATCTCGGTAAGAGTAAATGCAGACTGCTTAGAGTGAAATCGTTTCATTAGCGTTTCTCTGTCCTGCCAACGAAACCTATCATGGAGAAACTACCTTGCTCTCCCAATAATATGGTTACCGTCACTCTACGCATGTCTTCGTTAGCAGTATTAACCACTTCCTGTTCCCAGCGCCATTCTTGCCCCGCGAATTCTACCTCGCCCTGCTTCTTTCCCGTTGAAGGCCATTCATCTTTGAGCTGCAGTTCGGCTAAATGATTTTGAGCAATATAGCTGGCCAATGTCCGCTCCTTGGCATTACCAATAGCGGTCACACTGGCAGCGTATAATCCGGTTAACATGGGCGTGATAAAAATAGCAAACACTGCCAGAGCGATTAATAGCTCTAGCAAACTCAAGCCTTTCTGTTTTATGCGGTTTGCTATCATCAATTTCTTTCAACTAACTAAAAAGGCTCATTAAGCTCTAAATCCCAATCATGCCGGTAGTGCCCCTCCATTGCCGACTCAAAAGTTATTTCTCCCAGATAGTTACCCGTTATCCGATAAAATCTGGGATCATCACGATCAAGGCCAATGGTGACTGTAAATTCATTCATCTCACCGCTGGAAAGCATGAAAATTTGTGGTGGTTTAATATCCTTATTTACATCCTGAGCATCATCATCCTGCTCTTCGCTACGTTCATCATCTGTATCTGAGTTTGCCAGCAGAGCCTCCTGACCCTCTACATTGACATACATTTCAATCGGCTCTTCCAGCTCTACATCCTTTAGTAACGTATGCTCCTGTAATGGATTCCACCTCGTGCCGTCGTATATCAGAAAACTGTAACCATCCTGTTTGACCCTTATGCCAATTTCTACACCGCGCAGGATCGACTCTTCCTGTGCAATCTGCATCAGTCCATACAACTGGTGCGCTTTATTCTTAAGTTTTGCAGCATCGTTATCAGAAAAAGCGATTACCGCAACAGAAAGCATGATACCGGCAATTGCCAGCGCTATAAGAATTTCAAGCAGGGTAAAACCTGCTTGAATAATTGAGCGATGAAGTCTTGTTTTACTGATTGTCGCGGTTGAAATTGGCTTCATGTACATTCCAGGGACTGATGTCCATATTTTCGCCTTCACCACCAGGACGACCGTCTGCACCTAGCGTGTAAAGATCGTAATCATGATTTCGGCCAGGCTGCATATAGATGTATTCACGTTTCCACGGATCGGTTGGAATAGCACGACTTCCAAGGTAGCCATTGCGTGGATAATTCTGTGGTACTGGATTGGTTGAAGGCTTCTCGATCAAAGCTCGTAAACCTTGCTCAGTGGTTGGGTAATAACCATTGTCCAGTTTGTAGTTTTGCAAAGCCATCTCGATAGTACCCAGATCAGACTTCAACTTTTGAAGGTTTGCTTTGTCGGTATTACCTAACAAGCTTAATGTCACTACGGTTCCCATAATGGCAACGATTGCTAAAGCAATCAAAATTTCAGTCAAGGTAAAACCTTTCTGTTTGCGCAATATACGTTTCATTCTAACTCCGAAAAAAAATAGTTAACTTGTAATAGAATTTGTTAATTCAAAAATAGGTAACATCATGGCCAATACAATAAACATAACCATGCCACCCAAGGCAAGAATAATCAGCGGTCCCATAATATTCAGTGCCACATCAACACTATTTTCAAACAGGCTTTCCTGATTGTCTGAGACCTGCTGCAACATCTGCTCTAACTCGCCACTGGCTTCACCACTACCTATCATGTGAATCATCATTGGCGGAAATAAGCTAGATTGCTGCAACGCCACCTTCAGGCTGCTACCTTCTCGAACTTTGATAGCCGCTTCTTTAACTGCCTGTCTCATCTTAAGGTTAGACAACACTTTGCCGCCAATATTCATCGCTTCTAGCAATGGAACACCGCTGGAATGCAAAATGCTTAAGGTACTGGAAAATTGTGCCGTGTTGAGATTACTTGATAAACGACCAAAAACTGGCATCTTCAATATCTTGGCATGCCATCTGCGCTTATTATCCTCGTTACGTAGCCAATATCTCATCCCAATGAACATCAGGATCAGTAATATCAAAACATATAAGCCATAGTTAATAACAAAGTCACTGATGCCAATTAAGATTTTTGTCAGTACTGGCAGTTCCTGACTCATGTGAGTGAACTGTTCGACGACTTTGGGAACGGCAAATACCATCAGGCCGGATACCACACCAACTGCCACCAGAATCAATACCACCGGATAGACCATTGCAGCGGATACCTTACTGTTAATCTTCTGGCGGCGCTCAGTGTAATCTGCTAATCGATTGAGAACCTTATCCAGATGACCTGCACGCTCTCCTGCTGCAACCATGGAGCGATATAGCTCATTAAATACATTGGGGAACTCTGCCATGCCATCGGCTAAAGTGTGTCCTTCAAGAACCTTGGCACGAACGCCTAAAATGATGCTTTTTACTTTGCCTTTGTCGGTTTGATCGGCAACCGCTTTTAATGCTTCTTCAATTGGTAAAGCGGCTTTAACCAGTGTCGCCAACTGACGGGTAACCAGAGCCAGATCTGCTACTTTTATGGAAGGTTTGAAAAAGCCACCAGAGCTTTTTTCACGCGCTTTCTGAGCATCGCCGATATGCACCACTTCCAGTGGCGTCATTTGCTTTTCTCTTAATTGCTGGCGGATTTGGCGTGGAGTATCAGCTTCCAGCACACCTTTTTTCTGCTTTCCGCGAGCATCGAGAGCAATATATTCAAACGCGGCCATTAATCCTCCCGCGTTACACGCAATACTTCTTCTACTGAGGTCATACCCTCAAGTACACGTTGACGACCATCTGCGCGAATACTTGGTGTAAACTTGCGCGCATGACGCTCCATTTCCTGCTCGCTGTTATTATTATGAATCATGGTGCGCATCTGATCATCAATCAAAACTAATTCATAAATACCCTGACGTCCTCGATAACCATGATAATTACAGGCTTCACAGCCATCTGGGTGATAGATTGTTGGCGGGTTTGAAGCATCGAAACCCATCAGCTCACATTCTTTCTGATTGGCGACCGCTGGCTTTTTACACTCAGGGCATAATCGTCTCACCAGTCGCTGCGCCAAAACTCCCAGTAAACT
The DNA here is from genome assembly GCA_048268505.1 of Kangiella sp. Classification (GTDB taxonomy): domain Bacteria; phylum Pseudomonadota; class Gammaproteobacteria; order Enterobacterales; family Kangiellaceae; genus Kangiella. The sequence goes on from JBLWVK010000006.1 coordinate 41,819, forward strand.
GGTCGATAAAAGGAATGGCTCAACCCCCATATCTTGCATACGGGTGACCGCACCAATTGCGGTATTGGTGTGCAAGGTTGATAAAACCAGGTGACCGGTCAAACTGGCCTGAACTGCGATTTGAGCAGTTTCCAAATCTCGAATCTCACCGACCATCACTACATCTGGATCCTGACGCAAAATAGCACGCAAGCCACGAGCAAATGTCATATCAACTTTTGGGTTAACCTGGGTTTGACCAATGCCATCGATCAGATATTCAATAGGGTCTTCAACGGTCAAAATATTTCGGGTCGAATTATTGAGTAGCGACAAGCCCGCGTACAAGGTTGTCGTTTTACCTGAACCAGTTGGACCCGTGACTAGAATAATACCATGTGGCTTATGCAGCAGATCACTCATCAGCTGCATCGTTTTCGGTTCCATACCCAGATGTGAGAACTCAAGACGACCAGCTTCTTTATCCAGCAAACGGAGTACTACTCGTTCACCAAAACTGGACGGCATGGTCGACACACGAACATCCACTGCACGATTGGCAATCCTTAAAGCAATACGACCATCTTGTGGAATACGTTTTTCAGCAATATCCAGCTTGCCCATTACCTTAATCCGCGATACTAGCAACGGTGCCAACTTACGGTTTGGCTGTAATACTTCACGCAAAACACCATCGACACGGAAACGAACGGATAAGGTTTTCTCAAAGGTTTCAATATGAATATCCGAAGCGTTCTCTTTAATCGCTTCGGTTAGCAATGCATTGATGAGCTTAATGATTGGTGCATCATCTTCGGCTTCGAGCAAGTCTTCTGTTTCTGGCATTTCTTCAGCCAAGCGAAACAGATCCATTTCATCACCGAGATCTTCCATGGTCTGACGGGCATCTGCTGTACCCGACTGATAGAAAGCACTGAGACGACTTTCGAACTCTGTCTCGTTTAACTTCTCAATCTGGAAACGATGAGGGTAATGACGGCGTACTTCGAGCAAAGCCTGCGGAGCTGTACCCTCACGCATGTAACACTGCATACCATCATCAGTTCGGATCAGAAAGACACCATGACGCTTGGCAAAGCTAAATGGCAAGGGGCGAAAGCCTACTTCTTTGGTAACGGCTTCCGTTTCATGCTCAGGTTGTTTAGTTGCCATTTGTTCAGCCATTAGTCTTCCTTAGTCTCACCGTCTTCGTCTTGCATATACTCTTCATAAGTTGGTGGTAACACCAATGCTTCATCGTAAGTTGGCAGAACTTCAGAGTCCTCTTCAGGCATTAGGCTAATACCACGATTGGCCTGTTCAATCTGCTGCGCTCTGATATAACTGTATTTAGCGCTACTCAACTCACGCAGCTCCTCATCATCTTTCAATACCGTTGGGTGAATGAAGATCATGAGATTACGTTTAATCTTTTGTGTGCGTTGTGATTTAAAAGCATGCCCTAATACTGGGATATCGCCAAGAATTGGCACTTTTTGCGAACTTTGCTGAATGTCATCATCAATCAATCCGCCCAGCACAACCATCCCGCCATCGGGTACCAACACAGAAGTTTTCACTTCACGTTTGTTGGTCACCACGTCCACATTGGTTGAACCGGCGATGGACGATACTTCCTGCTCAATATCCAGACGAACGTAATTGCCTTCGTTAATTTGTGGTGTCAGCTTTAGCATCACACCCACATCTTTACGCTCAACATTCTGGAAAGGATTGGAGTTGTTATCACCCAGAGTTGAACCAGTAATAATTGGAATTTCCTGACCAGATTTGAAAATTGCTTCAACATTATCAAGGGTCGTCACACTCGGGCGGGAAAGCGTATTAGAGTCAGTCACACCTTCCAAAGCACGAATAAAGGCTCCCCAACTAAAGCCGTCCGGCCTAATTCGGGCAACGCCTAAACCAAGCCCTTGCATACCACCTAACACTTCAGCTAGTGCTGCACCATTATCACCACCGGTACGGATCGTTTCTGTACCAGTGATAACGCCTGTTTCGGGATCCCTCACAAATACTTCTTCCTCAGTGCCGCGTGCTGAAATGGCACCCGCAGCAACCTGCCCGATACCTGGCCCTGTATTAGTGAAATTAACAACGCCCCCCGGTGTAGTACTACTGCCCTCAGGAGAGAACAGCCACTGAATTCCAAGTTCTTTAGCTTTGTTGTCGGAGATTTCAACAATAATGGCTTCAACATGCACCTGCTTGCGACGAATATCAAGCGCACGAATGACAGAATCAAACTCGCGCATAATATCTGGTGGTGCAGTCAATACTAGAGCATTAGTTTCTTCATGCGGCTGAATACTATATAGCGAACGTTGCGCGGCCACTCCACCAGTTGCAGCACCACCAGCTCCAGCACGACCTGACGCAGCAGCTTCTTCTTTCTGCTTAATTTCTCCAATGCCAGAAAGCACCTCTGCCACCTGCTCGGCCTTAGCATATTTCAGGAATACTGTTTTGGTGTTGCCCATAGAGTTTAATGGACGATCCAGGCTGCCAATCAAGGCTCTTAGACGAACGCGTTGACGATCATTAGCGCTCAATAGAATACTGTTGGTCCGCTCATCAGCCACATAACGCGGCTCCTGAACTTCGTTGCCCTGCTGTTGACGACCACTACGACTTAAGCTCTCAAGAATTCTAACAATTTCACTTGCTGACGCATGTTCCAGAGGAATTACTTCTATTTCTTCATCATTAGCCTTATCCGTTCGGTCGATAATCTCGCTGATGCGACGAACGTTAGAAGCTGAATCATGCAAAATTAAGGTATTGGTTCCCTGCACAGCAAACAAATGACCTGAGGTTGGTGAAACCAAAGGACGCAATACATTCATGATTTGTTGCGCATCTACATTTTGTACCGGAATTACCTGAGTGATATAGCGATCACCATAGTCATCAAGGTTGGACACATTAACCGGCGAATATTCTGAACGAGCCTGCTGATCGGGAACAATTTTCACTACACCATTCGCTTCGATGGCCTGGAACTTATGAACCTGAAGTGCTGAGACGAAAATGTTGTAGATTTGATCCTTGGTGTAATCGACGTTACCTGCGGTAATGATCGTCACTTTAAGTCCCTTCACACGCGGATCCACGATCATAGTTTTGCCAGTAATTTTGGCTACCGTTTCGACCACCTCGCGAATATCAGCGTCTCTGACATTCAATCTTTCAGCGTTGGCACTAAAGGATGACAGTAAAAGGCCAGCAGCACATACCGTCATGGTAAAACTGCTGCCGAGCTTTTTCATACGAATTTTCTTGAGTGTCTGTATCATTGGATTCTTCTCTCATTTGGATCTGACTGTTGCTGCTGTGACAGCTCTGACAAACCCAGCAAAAGTGTTACGGGCTGTCCATCTCTCTCAATTGTAATTTCCAGCGAATCTGCACTGGTCAACTCATTGGCAATACCCAACAAACCCTGTTCATTGAGCTGTGTTCCGTTAACTGACTTAATCACATCATTGCGTCTCAGGCCAAGGCGAGCAAACATTCTTGGGTCACTACCAGGAGCAACTTTATATCCGGTTACCACACCACTTTCATCAACAACCGGCTCAAATTTGGCTAAATCGGCCAATGACTGAGGATCGGTAAATACCTTATCTTTCATGTCAGCCAGCTCACTGGTTAAACGACTATCACGGCGCTTGTCGATGGTTCTTTCAGCAGTCGGCTCGGCCGCTTTCAATTCTTGCTTAGGTTTGGTTAATGCACTCTGATCAAGCTGCTCTTCCAGGGTCAAAGTTTCCAGCTTGCCATTATTTCTGAGGATCACTTTTAATGTTTCGACTTTTTCCAGAACCACATTACCACTGACCTCTAGCTTATCATTGATAAAGTATGCTTTTTCATCACGTCCATTAGCCTGAATGATTGCGCTGGATAGTTCTTCCTCGTTTGAAACATAGGTTCCCAGCAACTTCAGATTAAGGCGAGTTTCTTCGGCCTGAACCGTTTCTTCCTCAACTCGGCCAGCTTCTCCAAAGACATGCATAGACACCAGCTTGTTGACATCAACAGCTGGACGGTTAGTTTGTTGGGGACGTGTTTGAACTACAGGTTCAGCGTGTTGTGATGGTTGAAAAAAACCAATCCACAACCATATTAACTTTGCGACTATATATAGAGTCAGTACAGTCAATAAAGCGGCTAGCACCTGCGCAATCAACCTACCCCGTTGTTGCACAAACTGGCTTATTTTTTGAGTTATAGGATTCATGAGTTACTGTGTCACGAAAAGTCGTTGTGTTCCCTCGTAATTGTTCGGCATCCTTCCTGAAGATCGCCTATAATCGAGATATTCCCATGCAGGAGCTGAGAAAGCAAGCAAGATACTGTAAAGAATAGTAAGGTTCAAGATGGTAGTTGACATTTATGTGAGATTAGACAAATGGCTTTGGGCAGCGCGTTTTTTCAAAACTCGCGCTCTGGCGAAGACTGCCATCGAAGGTGGGAAAGTCCATTGTGATGGCGTTCGAGGCAAACCCAGCCGCCAGGTACAGCTTGGCATGAGTATAAAAATTCGCCAGGGATTTGCCGAAAAAACAGTCATTGTCGAAGGCCTGTCGGAACAACGCGGCCCGGCCAAGGTGGCCCAGACTCTTTACAGAGAAACCGAAGAGAGCATAGAAAAGCGGGAACAGCTTGCGGTTCAGCGCCAGTCGATGCCTTTTTCAGAGCATAAGCCTGACAAAAAACAACGCCGTCAGATCCACCGTTTCTTGCGCCAGCAGGATAAAGACTCATAACCAATCAGCATTAATTAAACATCAGAGAGCATTCATGTCCGATCTTATTCAGAGATTCACATTTGCCGATTTACCGGTTCGTGGCGAGATCATCAGCCTTGAGCAAAGCTTCCAGACTATCTGCGAACAGCACCAATATTCAGACACCTTGCGCCACCTGCTTGGCGAAGCCTTGGCAGCTACTGCCTTAATGGCTGAAATCATCAAGATCGAAGGCAAGGTTTCACTACAGCTGCAAAGCCCTTCACAGGTCAAATTGCTGGTCACCGAATGTAATAATCACGGCCATATTCGTGGCGTCATGCACCCGCTCGATCCTGATATTAGTGATTATGACTTCAAACAGTGGACTCAGGGCGGCACCCTGGCCATTACCATTGAGCCTGTGCAAGGCCACCGCTACCAAGGTATTGTTTCTCTGGAAAAAGACAGCCTCGCGGCATGCCTTGAAGATTACTTTACCAGTTCCGAGCAGTTGCCGACCTATCTCAAACTGTTTGTTAGTAAAGAGCGGATTACCGGGGTCTTCCTGCAGGCCATGCCTGATGAGGGTAATCAAGAAAAGGATCGGCAGACTGCTTTTGAGCATGTCACCACATTAGCCGAAACCATTACTGATGAAGAGGCACTCACATTATCTCATCATGATCTGCTCTATCGCCTGTTCCATCAAGATAAGGTTACTCTCTACCAAGAGAAGCCTATCCGATTCCAATGCAGTTGTTCACGCGAACGCAACGAGCGGGCCCTGTTAACCATTGAGCCACAGGAGTTGATGCAATTGGCCGAAGAGCACGATGGTAAAGTTGAGTTAGTGTGTGATTTTTGCAGTAAGAAGGAAGTGTTTACCCAGCAGGAAATTGCTCAGCTTATTACCACTAATCAGGGTAGCGAGTCGGTCAATTAATAAAGGAGAACTTGTCTAGCTTTTACAGGAAGCTCTAATGAAGCGGAATCTGGAGACGCGCTTCCAGGCCTTTCTCGGCACGGTTATGCAAAGTGACCGTGCCACCATGCATTTCTGCAATACGACGGACAATTGCCAAGCCCAAACCTGAGCCGCCGCCACTTCTGGCCGAATCGCCCCGCGAAAATGGCTGGAATAGATGCTCCATCTCAGCATCCTTGATACCCGGCCCTTCATCCAGCACCGAGAGCTGAATCATCTTATCTTCAATTTTAGTGGTGACCCTTAGTGGTGGCCCTGCGTATTTGAGACCATTCATGATCAGGTTAGTAATTAATCGCTTCATCGCCAGCGGTTTAAAATAAATCTTCGGCAATTTCCCCAGCTCAAAACTGATATCCTGAGTCTGCAGTCGAACCGACTTGATGCACTCTTCAACCAATGCATTTAAGTCACCGAGCTGCTCGCGCTCATCCCGGCCATCTCGCACAAAAGAGATGAACTGGTCAATAATCTGATCCATATCCTCGGTATCACGCACAATCCCTTCGCGTAATTCTTCATCCGCTTCGCCCATAAACTCAGTGGCTAAGCGAATACGCGTTAATGGTGTGCGTAAATCATGCGAAACACCGGCCAGCAGCAAATTACGATCCTGCTCCAGCTGCTGCACATTGCGCGCCATCTGGTTAAAGGCTCGTGTCACGGTGACCATTTCCTCAAGGCCTTCTTCTTTAAGCTGCCCAGGGTTATCGCCCCGACCAATTTCACGCGCGGCAAATTCCAGGCGGCGCAGTGGACGGCTGATCTGCTTGGTGAAAATCCAGCCTCCGAGCAGACTTAACAATAAAATTACCGATATATAGACCACGGGCGGGTGGATATAAAAACCTTCGAAAGGATCCATCGCGATTCTGAGCCAGACATTGGTATGTTGCGGTGACTTAATCCAGTAATAAATGTTATCGGATTCTTCTACCCGCATTTCGGTCTGAGTTTCACTGACGCCTAGACTCTCAGCCAGCTGCTCGGTCAATACGCTGTATGGACGCGCCTCTCTAAGCTGTTTTGGCTCACCCATACGGGTGGAAATAAACTGGATGCGTTGGTTATCCATAATCTGCTGACGCACCGAGCCATCAATTTTCCCTTCAAACTCCAGCGCCTGCAATTCAAGTGAAGTTTTCACATCCGCCGAAAGCAATTGCACCAGCTGTTTCATCGACGGCTGCGCCACATACCAGGAGATAGATAGATAAGACACCCACTGATTGATCAGCAACAGGCAGCCGACCAATACGGCAATACGACCAAAGGCTGATTTAGGCAGAATACGCATGGAGGCTAGTGATAGAGACTTTTAAAGGGAACAGAGCAAGACCTGACTTATCAGGCCTCACCACCATCTGGAACGAACACATAGCCGACGCCCCAGACCGTCTGGATATAACGTGGATGGGCCGGATCGGCTTCAATCAAACGACGTAAACGCGATACCTGTACATCAATGCTGCGTTCCAGCGCTGAGTAATCACGACCACGAGCCAGATTCATCAGCTTGTCGCGAGATAATGGTTGACGAGCATGCTCAACCAATGACTTCAACACCGCAAACTCGCCACTAGTCAATGAAATAGGATTTCCATCATCGGTCATCTCACGAGTCGCCAGATTTAAGGTAAAGCGACCAAAGCTGACAACAGTTTCCGAATTACTTGGAGCCCCTGGAATATGTTTGGCCTGACGACGCAGTACCGCACGGATACGAGCCAACAGCTCGCGAGGATTGAAAGGTTTTGCCAGATAATCATCCGCGCCCACTTCCAAGCCAACAATTCTGTCAACTTCATCACCTTTAGCGGTCAGCATAATAATTGGGATTGGATTGTTCTGTGAACGCAGGCGGCGGCAAATGGAAAGGCCATCTTCACCGGGAAGCATCAAATCAAGAACCATCAAATGATAATTCTCACGCTCCAGAAAGCGATCCATCTGCTCAGCGTTTTCAACAGTGCGGACCATAAAGTCCTGCTCTTTCAGATAACGCTCCAGTAGACTTCGCAAACGAACGTCATCATCAACCACTAATATCTTCGGAGTTTCTTCAGTCATAACCCAACATTCCTTCTACTTTATTATGCGCTTTCTATTAAGCGCCCCCGTTACATTATTAACATCTATTAGAATTACATCAGTAACTTTTATCAGAAAGGCCTTTTCTTGTCTTGTTATTAATCGTCAACAAATTGGCCACAAAAACAAACAATTAGTCATGCTTACCGGTGCCTTTCCTCTATTTTTGCGCATAGTTGAGCGCTGGGTCAGAACCGACTTGGGCATTTTGTTCTTTTTTCATAGGTTTCGAAGCACTATACTATGCCGCCATATTTTCCCCAATAAGCACTTAACAAGATGTTACAAATAAACCAACAGATAGCTCAAGAGTTAAATGTTCGCCCGCAACAGGTTGAAGCTGCGGTTCGCCTGCTGGATGAAGGCTCAACCGTACCCTTCATCGCGCGTTACCGTAAAGAAGTTACCGGTGCGCTGGATGACACCCAGCTACGTGACCTTGAGCAGCGATTAGGTTATTTGCGCGAACTGGAAGATCGCCGCGCTGCAATCCTGAAAAGTATTGAGGAGCAGGAAAAGCTAACCCCTGAACTCAAGTCTTCAATAGAAGCAGCCACCACCAAGAGTGAACTGGAAGATTTATACCTGCCCTATAAACCCAAGCGTCGCACCAAAGCCCAAATCGCGCGCGAGGCAGGACTTGAGCCATTGGCCATGGATTTATGGCAGAACCCAGCGCTTGATCCTGAAGCCGAAGCAGAGAAATACCTCAATCCTGAACATAAAGTTGAATCGACTAAAGATGCACTGGACGGCGCCCGTCAGATTCTGATGGAAGTATTTGCGGAAAACGCTGATTTGCTGAAAACGCTGCGTGAATACCTGTGGGATAACGCCTTTATTCATGCCAAGGTCATCGAAGGCAAAGAAAAAGAAGGGATCAAGTTCTCTGACTATTTTGACCACAGCGAAGCCTTCAGAACCATTCCTTCGCATCGAATTCTGGCACTGTTACGCGGTCGCAATGAAAATATCCTGACTCTGCAGATGGTTTCTAACCAGGAACTTATTAAAGATCCTGAAGCAAATGATCCTTGTTTATCGATGGTTGCCGAGCATTTTAATATCAAGGATCAAAAGCGACCAGCTGATTACTGGCTACAGCAGGTAGTCCTCTGGACTTGGAAGATCAAGCTGCACCTATATCTCGAAACTGAATTATTAGCCAAAGTACGTGAACTGGGCGAAACCGAAGCGATACGTATTTTTGCCCGTAATTTGCATGATCTGCTAATGGCTGCTCCGGCTGGCGCCAAGGTGACCATGGGGCTGGATCCGGGTTTGCGAACTGGTACCAAGGCAGTAATTGTCGATGAAACGGGCAAGTTGCTGACCCAGACCACCATCTTCCCACATGCGCCACAAAATCAATGGGACCAATCATTACGCAAACTGCAGACCTTGTGCGAAATGCACAAAGTTGAATTGATCAGTATAGGTAATGGCACTGCATCACGCGAAACCGACAAGCTGGTGGCCGAACTGATAAAAATGGCACCGCAGCTTAAATTACAGAAGATCATGGTCAGCGAAGCAGGGGCGTCAGTCTATTCTGCATCAGCACTGGCTGCGCAGGAATTCCCGGATCTGGATGTGAGTTATCGTGGCGCTGTTTCCATTGCCCGTCGCTTACAGGATCCTCTGGCAGAGCTGGTAAAAATTGAGCCAAAGTCTATTGGTGTTGGTCAATACCAGCATGATGTCAGCCAAAGCCAGCTGGCAAAAAGTCTTGATGGCGTGGTCGAAGACTGTGTGAATGCGGTTGGTGTTGACCTGAATATGGCTTCTGTTCCGCTACTGACCCGCGTTTCTGGCCTGAGTAAAACCATTGCGCAGAATATCGTTAACTGGCGCGACTCTAATGGCCGCTTTAATAACCGTAAGCAGCTTCTCGAAGTTGAGCGCATGGGGCCAAAGACATATGAACAGGCAGCAGGTTTCCTGCGTATTCGTGATGGCGACAACGCTCTGGACAGCTCTGCGGTTCACCCCGAAGCCTATCCAGTGGTTGAAAAAATGATGCAAGCACTTGAACTTAAGGACGTGCATCAGTTGATGGGTAACTCGGATAAGTTACGTCAGGTTAAGGCTCAGGACTTTACTGACGAAACCTTTGGTTTACATACCGTTACGGATATCCTCAAAGAACTGGACAAGCCGGGCCGCGACCCACGTCCGGAGTTTAAGATGGTTCAATTCAAAGAAGGTGTCGAAACCCTGAATGACCTGAAAATTGGCATGGAGCTGGAAGGGGTTGTCACCAACGTAACCGCCTTCGGTGCCTTTATCGACGTTGGGGTCCATCAGGACGGTCTGGTCCACCTGTCGATGATGGCCAATGAGTTCATCAAAGACCCTGCAGAAGTGGTAAAAGCCGGTGATATCGTCAAGGTCTGGGTGCTGGACGTGGATATGCAGCGTAAACGCATCAGCCTGTCGATGATTGGCCCCGATGCTCAGGCTGCATCAAAACCGGCTCAAAAGCGTGATGCCAAATCGCATAAAAAAGGCAACTTTAAAGGAAACCAATCCGCTAAACGCGGTCAAAATAAGCCACAGGGTGCTTTTGCCGATGCTTTAGCGGCAGCCCTGAAGAAATAAGCCACAAGAAAATGGTTACAAATTGTCACTTTTAAACCGTCTATGTCACGGGTAGTATTGCGAAGCGTAACTGCTTGCACTTTAAACCAAGTGCAGGTAGTGTGCGCTATTCGCGCCCTGTGAACCAAAGACACAAGAGCATATCACATGAATTTAAATAGCCGTGGCTGGAACTTTTTTGGTGCTTTCATCTGTTATCAGTTACTGGTAAGCGCCCTTTACTTCCAGTATGTGGATGGGCTTGAGCCTTGTCCTTTGTGTATTTTTCAGCGAGTTGTAGTGGCAGTAATGGGCGTTATCCTGTTGCTAAACGCCATTCATAATCCGCCTATCTCTTCCATCAGCAACCGTATTTATCAAATTCTAGGATTATTGACGGCTTTTGCCGGCATTGCAATATCCGGACGCCACGTCTATTTGCAAAGCCTGCCAGAAGGCGAAGCACCAGCCTGTGGCGCACCACTGGATTACATGATGGATGTTTTACCCTTCATGGAAGTTTTACAAACCGTATTAACGGGCGCTGGTGAATGCGCCAAAATCAGCTGGAGATTCTTAGGGATATCAATGCCTGGCTGGATGTTGACCATATTCATCATAGCGGCACTGGTCTTTGGCTTTAGATTGTTTAAAGCCTTCCAGCAACCGAAACCACTTTAATCTAAAAGCACAACCGAGGCTCTTATGATCCGAGTTATTATCGAGCGAGTTATCAGCGAAGGTAAATTAGACGACTACCACGCCCTGATCCGCCAAGCCAAAAACAAAGCCAGCAACTCCGCCGGCTTCTTAACCGGTGAAATTTTCCACGAAAAAGACAATCCAAATCATGTCATCGTCATGTCTTGCTGGGATTCATTCGATACCTGGGAAGTGTGGGCTGAATCAGAACAGCGTCTCGACCTGCTGGATGCCATACGCCCTTTGCTGGAAGCAGATGAGAAAGTTACTGTGCTGGAAAGCAGCAGCATTAAAAGCTAATTTGTTCGTTCCCAATAAAAAACCAGCTGTATCAGCTGGTTTTTTTGTGCCTATAACCTTCTGAATTATTATCAGAAATACTTAGCCCATTCTTTTTTCAGCTGCCCAGTCATAGCCATAAACAGCATCTTATAGTCAGCCATCAGTGACCATAATGGGTAGGTGAATGTGGCTGGACGGTTCTTTTCTATGGTGAAGTGACCAATCCAGGCCGGGCCATAGCCAACCACTAATACTAACGGTAACCATAACCACTTGGCAGTTGCGATAAGGTAAATCAGCAGAACCAATGATGCGGTCGTGCCGACATAATGCAGCAGGCGGTTACTCGGCAAGCGATGCTCGCCGAGATAAAAAGGCCAAAACTCTTTGAAGGTTTTAATGCTCTTTTCCGCCATGTCCCTTACTACCGTTTATTACTGGTCGTCGCCTGTAGCTTCTTTAACTTCCTCTTCAACTTCCTGAGCAGCTTCTTCAACAGTTTCCTGAGTCGTTTCAGCAGCTTGCTCTAACTCTTGAGCAGCTTCTTCAACCTGCTCTTCAAGCTGTTCGTCGATGGCTGGTTCTTCGTCAGGTTGAACTGGCTCGGTTGGGTTGATATCAAGTAGTTCAATTTCAAAAACCAGGGTTGAATTGCCCGGAATAGTACCGCGATCCATGTCACCATAAGCAAGCTCAGGCTCAATCACAAACTCATACTTATCGCCCACATTCATCAACTGAACGCCTTCAGTCCAACCTGGGATAACGCCACGCAATGGGAAGTCGATTGGCTGTTTACGGGCATAAGAACTATCGAATTCTTTACCATCGATAAAGGTTCCACGGTAATGAACGCGTACGGTATCTTCAGCCTTCGGACTTTCTTCGTTACCGCTGGCTTCAATTACGCGGTACATCAAGCCTGATTCGGTGGTTTGAACACCTTTTTTTTGTGCATATTCTTCACGGAAGGCTTTACCAGCTGCCAGATTAGCTTCGGCTTCTTTTTGTGCTTCGGCTTCCAGCTTCGCCTGGTGCTCTTCCATCTTAGTGTTCAGATTATTCTGGAAGGCTTCCATCTGCTCATCAACTTCTTCATCTGTTAGCTGAGCATTACCGGCAAAACCGTCTTTGATCCCTTCAGCAACAATCTGTGGATTAATCTCTATGCCATATTCTTTCAAAGACTCGAAGTTCTGTCCCATCTGCTTGGAGAAGTTGACTCCAATTGCATAGGCAGCTTTATCGTATTCAGCTTTAAATTCAACGGCTTGTTGAGCAGTTTCTGGTTTTGCAGTTTCACTTTTTGTATCATCTGATTGCTCACAGGCAACCAATGCCGCGCTTAGCGCTAGAACTAAAGTTGTTTTCTTCATAGTTAGTTGTTTCACTTATATTTTCCCCAAATAGTGGTTGAAAAACAGGCATTGTGCAGGAGATATCTGCAAAATGCGAGGTCTAAACCTGTAACTTTTGAACTATGCCTCCTAGTTCAGAGGCGTGCTGCAAGGCTTCATCCGCTTCGATTCGCGATTGAGCCTGAGTTTGAATATAGAAACGCAAATTGCTCATTGGTTCAACTGAATGTGGCACGATTGGCCAAAAAGGTAATAAGCTCTTAACTGCCTGTTGTTGCAACAGTTTTTCCCCTTTTAGCTCAAGCGCCAACAACTTCTTGTACTCTTCCTTCATACCTAGGTGCTTGGCCTGACGGCGCCGGTTTCGCAAACCTGCTACAGCTTGAGAAGCCTGCAAGCCTTCACGAATCACTTTTTTCCAGACCACAGCGTCCATGGTAATGCCCTGCTGTTCGGCCCACAGCGCAAGCAGGACATAATTGACGTTCAGTTGATAGCTATCCTGTAATTTGAGTAATAAGGTCTTTACCTGAGCGGCTTCATAAAAGACGCACGACCAGTCCCAGAAGTTATCCTGATGATGTTGTAATAACTGTTCCTTGACCATCAACTTACCCCGTTCGTTGATACAGGCACTTAAACTTAATTCTTGTTGTCGACCTTGCTGGCAAAGACGGCCCAGAAAAAGACCAGCCAGCTTATAATGAGAAGACTTCCGCCAAAAGGGATCACTTTACGGATCAGCTCACTGCCCGTCAATGCGTAAAAATAGAGGCCACCGCTAAACCCGATGATACCGGCAAACATGAGCCAGCCGGCCAGCTCTCCTCTGCGATTGGCCAGGTAGCCCGAAACCAGTCCCACAGCTAAAAGGCCAAGTGCATGATAAATCTGATATTGAACCCCAAGTTCAAACAATCTTTGCATGTCCAACGGTAAGCTTAGGGCATGAGACCCCATAGCTCCAAGAGCCACCCCGAGCGCCATAAACATGGCGCCATGTAGAATAAAGTGCTTTTTCATTAAGGCGTTAGAATTTTAAAAAGAGCCTAGTATTACATGAGAAATGCGGATCACAAAATCTGCGGTTTTATAATCAGCCGCTTTACGGGTAAAATGACCAAAATTTTTTAATGATTTGAATCCCTTGGCTAAAAAACCCAGCAAAATATCCGCCCTTTTCATTGGTTTGGCCTTTGGCCTACTGAAACTGTTCGCAAAACTCCCCTATCCTTTTGTGATTGCCTGTGGTCGGCAGCTGGGGCGCCTATTATACCGTGTTAAAAGTCGCCGCATTATAGTTGAAGCTAACCTTCGCTACTGCTTTTCTGATGTCAGCTACTCAGATCGGCAGGCCATGTGCAAACAACACTTTCTGGCATTAGGAGAAGGTTTCGCTGAGTTGGCTCTGGCCTGGTACAAACCTTTCAAAAAGCTGGAAAAATACCATGAGATTCGCGGACTTGAGCATTACGAAAAAGCTCAGGCAACTGGCCGCGGAATATTGTTCCTGGGTTATCACAACACCAGTTTAGAATTATCTGGCGCCATTATGTCGCGCTACCTGGAGTTTGCTGCTTTTTACCGACCTAACAAAAACCCGGCGCTCGATTATCATATCCAAAAAGGGCGTAATAACCGCACTCAGACCATGGGCCGCAATGACATCCGTTCGATTGGCAAGTGGCTGAAATCCGGCAAAAATTTATGGTTTATGCCGGATCAGGATATGGGCCGCAAGGCGACCGTATTCGCCCCCTTCTTTGGTAACCCTATGGCAACGCTCAATTCGCCAATGCGTATCACCAAACTGGGCAATGCCATTGTGCTGCCAGTCAGTTACCACAAGGACAAGAAGGGCAAAATGATTGTCGAAGTCCTGCCCGAAGTAGAGTTTACCGGCCAGGATGACATCGACTGCACCATGACCAATAAGATTCTCGAAGCCTGTATCATGCAGGCACCGGAACAATATTATTGGGTCCATCGTCGCTTTAAAACCCTGCCCGAGGGCCAGCGCACCATCTACAAGCAGAAACCACCCAAGCTCAAGGCAATTAGCGCAGAGCAACATGATGGTGCCATAAGTTCTGGCAAAACACTGACGAGACAGGAAGGCCTGCCAAAACTGGTACGCACCTTCGACGGACAACTGCTGAATATCTTTCCTCGCCGCACCAGTCTGGCCATTGATATCACGCGCCAGGAACTCAAACGCATGCTAAATAAATGCTCGTTGTTTACTTTCCGAGGTTTCTACACCATAACTCCGCAGGAATTTACCCTGTGCGAGGAGCGCAATGCCTACATGTTGCGTTACCTTGAAGTGCCCGGCGTCAGTCTGAGCCATATCCCAGCCGATCGTCACGAGCCCACAGCCATTCTGCTCGGTAGCTGGCTCAACCATCTGCATAACGAAGGGGTTTATTTGAAAGATATTCGTCAGACCAATATTCAGATATTGCCCAATGGCTCTTTTATCTTACTGAACCCGACTAACTGTGAGTTTTTTGACCGTGAAGTGAAGGAGTCTTTGCGCGAAAAAGATCGTCAGCAGATGATGGAAGCTATTGCTTTATTAAAAGACAGTCAGCGTTGCCGTGAGCTGTTTATTGAGCAATATCAGATGAAGCCTTAACTGGAATCATCTCTTCAGGATACTGCTCAGTTTAGCCATAACCTCATCAACACTGATCAGATCCATGGCCTGGCGGTTATGCACCCGCGTCCGCCAGGAAATCTGATTCGGCTCCTTGCCCAGAAACTGCTTTACTGCCTGTTCAAACTTGTCGATGGTATGTTTCTGATTAAGATAAGGCCCAGATAGTTTACTCGGCGCAACCGCATACAAACCAATGACAGGAGTGCTCACCCCATTGGCTATATGCGCTGGGCCAGTATCTGGTGCAATACATACTTTGGCCTTCTGCAAGATGGCAGCCAACTGCTGTAAACTGGTTTTGCCAACACAGTTAATAACATCTGCCGTCTCTTCAATTTCCTTAGCGAGTGTCTTATCCAAATCATCCGGCCCACCGGTTAGAATTACCGGTAAATTGTATAGCTGTTTAACCTTTTGAATCAGTTGCACATAACTATCAACCGACCAGCATCTCTCCAGCTTGCTCGCTGCAGGGTTAATGACTACAAATTGCTCGGGTAAACTCAATTCAAGAGCAGACTCTTGATTATCCTCTGAAACACTAATAACCCAATCATCAACAGTCACTCGCAACGACTCGCCGATTAAAGTCTCTGCAAAACGCTTAAAGCTGTCATGCAGGTGTTCATCAGCAAAGGCTATTTTTTCGTTAGTAAACAACCACTGCCAATCACGCGCACGGGTTCTATCGAATCCTATCTTTCGGCGGCTGTTAAAAAGCGGGTAAATTAAATTAGCGCGAGCACTCGCCTGCATCGCTAACACGGCATCAAATTGAATATCAGCCAACTGCTTTTTCAAAGCTCGATAATCAGCAATACGCTTCGGTTTGTCGATGGGAACAAAGTGTAACCGGGGATGATTGCAGTCCTTTAATAATGAATAAGCCGCTTTGCCGATAATCCAATGCAATTCCAGCTCAGGCTGCTGTCTTAATAAAGCACGCACTACCGGCAAGACCAGCGTGCAATCACCTATCGCGGATAACCTGACTAACGCAACCTGCATTGATAATCCTTACATCCTATCCTGTAGTGGCTCTCTATCCAGCGCAATGTAAGCACCTGCTCGAATACCGATTTTTAAGAATAGCACCGAACTCAGTGCTCGCAGTAGCATAAAGGCATAAAAAGCCCACCACAAGCCGTGGTTGCCATAACTTTTGGTCAGGAAATACAAAGGCACAAAGCCGACAATGACTGCAATCAGCATCGAGTTGCGCATGGCACTGATTTGCGAGGCACCGATAAAGACACCGTCGAGCCAGAAGCTCCAGACAGAAACAAGCGCCATAAAAATGATATACAGATGATAGGGCTTGGAAGCTTCGATGACACTATCAATAGTCGTGATCAGGCCAATAAATTCCTCAATAAATAGCCAGAACACCACAGCGAAAATCACACTGACCAGCAGCGACCACAAACCGCCAACATTGATGCTCGAACGAAAATCGCGCCAGCTATTGCGACCCACCGCCTTGCCCACCAAAGCCTCAACCGCATTGGCAAAACCATCCAGTCCGTTAGCAATTAACAACAGGAAATTCAGCAATATGGCATTGATAGCCATTACCTCGTCACCCAGCTCAGCCCCTCGCGCATGAATGGTAAAAAAGACCAGTTCCAGCGCCAAGGTTCGAATCAGTAAATCACCATTTAAGCTAAGCAATCGTTTTAGCTTATGCCAGGCCAGTTTAAATTTTTCAGCAATGGGATACTTAGCTAGCAAACGCACCACATGATAAGCACCAAATGCAAAACCTACCGCTTCAGCAATCACGCTGGCCAGCGCTACACCCTCAACAGTCATACCCAGACCAAGCACAAAATAAAGATCCAGCACGACATTAAGCAGGTTAATAATCAGCAGCATCCAGAAAGGAATACGCGCAGTCTGCATTCCCAGGAACCAGCCAATCATCACTGCATTGAGCAAACTAAACGGCAAGCCCCAGATGCGAGTATTCCAATAAGCCAGAACACTCGACTCCACCTCAGAGGAACCATCAATCCACCACAAAATCAGATCAATCAGCCAAGGGTTCAGCAACAAAGTCAGCAATGCCACCGACAAACCCAACAGAGAAGACAAAAACAACCACTGCCGGATCGCCACATGATCTTCCGCACCATAAGCCTGCGCCACCAGCCCCGTCGTAATCATCCGCAGAAAACCCATGGTCCAGACAATAAACGTAAACAAAGCCGCACCCAAACCAACCGCCGCCAGATAATGCGCCTCCGGCAAATGCCCCATCACCGCAGAATCCACCAACCCAACCAACGGCACCGTCATATTCGACAGCAGCATCGGTAAAGCAATAGCCCAAATCGCCGAATGCTGATCAGTTCGCTTTAAATCAGTTTTTAGTGTAGCAATAGTCCAGAGTTTCATAATTCACAATTCATTGCAGGTAGTGCTCTTAATTCCCCCTGGAGTTAGCCGACAGAAGAAAAAATATAGCGTAAATTGGGTATGGAAAGCCCAATTTAGCCAATTCGAAACATGGATGTTTCGTTTGGCGGCGCGTTAATATTTTTTATGAGGGAGGGAAGTCCGAAGGACCCAACGATTGGGGCGTCTTTTCTTTTCGCCCTTTTCTTTGGATGAACAAAGAAAAGGGCAAATAAAATACTACAAGCTTAAAGTCAGTAACCACAAATAAAAGTTAAAGACTAAAATTCAGACTGTTCCCTTAGGATCTCATAATCCCTCGCCACTGTTCCCACTAAGTCTTCACCCGGTAACACTTCATCTGGCGTCAGTAACGCATAACGTCGTCCAAGTGGGTCGATAATAAACCAGCGCGCAGTGTGTTCGACCAGATAGTTATCAGGATCATCATGGCCAGGGATTTTGTAGAAAGTGACACCGATGGATTCAGTCAGTTTACGGGTTTCTTCAAGACCTGCATTGACGCCAATAAAATCTTTGTTAAATGCAGGAACATATTTGTTTAATCGCTCTAAAGTATCGCGCTCAGGGTCCACCGAGACCATCACCACCTGCGTCGACTTAGCAATATCTTCCGGTAGTTTTTGCATGACTTGGTTAATATTGCTCATCGCCGTTGGGCACACATCCGGGCAGGTGGTAAAACCAAAAAAGACGATACTCCAGTTGCCAATAAAACTTTCCTGATTGAAGCTGTCGCCAGTGTGGGTTTTACCCTCAAAGGCAGCAACAGCACGCGGTTCACCAAAAGTACGAATCAACTGCATTTCTTTGGGTGCAAACAATAATTGATAGGACATAACGCCCGCGACCAGTGCTAAAACTGCAACCAATATAAATATCATTCTGGCAAAAGCTGGGTTCTTCTGCATGTTAGCCTCTGTTCTGGTTAAAAATTAATAAAGGGATCGACATAGTGGTCAATCAATAAAAATGCGAATAAGAAGGTCAGGTAACCAATCGAAACGCCGAAGGTTTTCATGGCAATGCCATCACGCTCACGGTATTTCAGTACAACCGTGTAATACAGAAACCACAGTCCCAGGCCTATCGCGCCTACCAGGTAGATGATGCCACTCATGTGAGTCAGATAAGGCAGTAAGGTCGACAGAATCAACAGAACGGTATAAAGCACAATGGAAGTTTTGGTGAAGTCTTCGCCATGCGTCACTGGCAACATTGGGATTTCTGCTTTGGCATAGTCTTCGATACGATGAATCGACAGCGCCCAGAAATGGGGCGGCGTCCAGGTGAAGATAATAAGCACCAGTAGCCAGGCATGTGGATCAGCCGAACCGGTCACTGAAGTCCAGCCCAGCAACGGAGGAATCGCGCCAGACAGACCACCAATCACAATATTCTGTGGCGTGGCACGCTTTAAAAACATGGTGTAAATAAAGGCATACCCCACCAGGCCGCCAAGGGTTAACACGGCGGTTAATGGATTGACCAGAAACCACAACATGGCCATTGCAACAGCCGCGAGTATGGTCGAGAAAATCACCGCATTGCGAGGCTTGACCCGCCCCTGAGCAACGGGACGCTGCATGGTGCGCGCCATCATGGTATCGATGCGTGCATCTACCACGTGATTGACCACGGCCGCGGCACCCGATGCAAAGGCAATGCCCAGAGTACCAAAAATCAACGCATTCAAAGGTGGGAACCAGCTTTGAGTGACATCATTGGCCAGAAACATGCCGACGACGGCAGTAAAGACCAATAGATAAACCACCTTCGGTTTGGTCAGCTCGTAATAATCACGCCACGTTATGGGACGGCCCTGGCTTTTCGGCGCACCCTCTGTTGCCTGGGTTTGCTGATTCGAATTAGCCATGCTTGCCTCCCGCTTGTTTTGGTTGTTTAAACTGCCAACTGACCAAAAAGTTAACCGCAATTAGAGTGAGTAACAAAATAACGCCACCGCCATTGTGGGCAACCGCAACGTAAAGTGGTAGTGCGAATATGATGTTGCTAAAGCCCAGCAACATTTGCCCGATGAGCACTAATGCCAGAGCACGACCAAAGTGACGGATTAGAACGCTGTCTTTTTCACGAATCATCAAGAAGGCCAACAATCCGACTACCAGAAAGACAATATAAGCACCAATTCGATGACTGACATGAATCGCCACTTTCTGCTGATGACTTAAGACACCACCCTCATAATTGATAAAGGGTTCACCCTGCGCTTTGGCCAGATCCGCTTCGAATTTTTCCTGCTCAAGCGCTTTAAACTCATCGAACTCAAAGCCTTTTTGCCATAGGTCATAACCGCCCTTGAAATCTACATTCTGGGTCCAGCCATCATTACAGAAGGGTAATTCGGTACAGGCGGTCGCCGCATAGTTGGCTGCGGTCCAGCCGCCCAAAGCAATCTGCATAATCACCAGAACGAAACTGACCATTGCCAGCTTTTTGAATTTCTTGGCCACCACCTGCGACAGAGAAACAATCTTAGGTCTTAATTGGAGAATGTATAAAAACAGCAGAGATAAGATAGAGAAACCACCCAGTAAGTGCATCATGACCACGAAAGGGTGCACCTTTAGCGTTACCGTCCACATTCCCAGCAGCCCCTGGAAAATGACCAGCGGAAGCAAAATGGAGGGAATTAAAACCGGAATGGTTGAATCTTTACGTCGGCCGCGCCAGGCGCCAACAAACAGAATAATAATGACCAGACCAATCGCCTTGGCGAAGTGGCGGTGGATCATTTCAGGCCAGGCTTTATCCGCCTCAAACACCTGATTGTATTTAACCTCAGCCTGCTTAATGTATTCAGCGTCCTGCGGTACAGTGAAATGACCATAACAGCCCGGCCAGTCCGGACAACCCAGGCCAGCATCACTAAGACGAGTCCAGGCTCCTAATAAAATCACACACAGCGCCAGAATGCTGGCAAAGATCGCGAACTTACGTAATGTTTTCTTTTGCATCGATAGTACCTACTTACAAACCTGTGGCCTTAATGGCACGTCGCACATCATCACGCAGGCCTTTGCTGCGCATTATCGCTTCCTGCTCATCAGCTACCGGCTCGTAACGCATGAAAATATTGCCATGTACATCCATTAAATAAATCTTGCCGCTTTCCAGCTGAGCCCCTTCTCCCAGGGTCGGCTGACCAGTACCGCGGGCCAGTCGCAATTGCTCGCTGTCCTGAACCTTGTCTTCATAAATAATGTCGTCAGGAAAAACGATCAGACGGGTCAACTTTTCGGATTCTTTGCCTAGGGTGGCATGAGTTTGCGTCAACCAGTGAATATTAAGCTCGCAAGCTTCATCACAGGTATTCTGTTCTGGGAAATAAATCCACCACCACTGAGTTTCAAAGTCTTTGAAGTGTAGCGGCTGGTCATCCACGCCAATCCACTGGAATTGGTCAAAATGAGGATAAGGCATGTCCAGAAGGGTGCCGTTATTTTTGGTGGCCACCTGGAACCAGCCCATGTGCATTGCCACATAAGCCAGAATCACTGGCGCGGCAAAAACCAGAACTAACGCCGAAACCACTTTGCGGTTTTGGCTGCGTACTTTCGGGTCAACCGTTTGCTGACTCATCTTGTCTCTCTCGCTTAAGATTTAACACTATAAATAAAATGATCAGAACCAAAGCCATACCAAACCACTGTATGGCATAAGCAATATGCTTCTCCGGGGGGCTAGCCACCAACTCCCACTGCCTGACGAAGGGTGAGCTCGGCTCTGCCTGCTGCCTGACCACAAAAGGAGCGGTATGATACCCTATTTCGCCTGCTTTTTCTGCAATAGTTTCCAGATCAAACTGGCCGATTAGCCAGGCATCATCGAACTTCTGCCACTGAGCATTTTGCGCCACAACCTGATTGGAACCCTTGGAGAAATAGAGCTGACCTTCAAGGCTCTGATCCTCGAAAGGGGGAATTGTAGGGACCTTCTGGTAAAAATCTTGTCGAGGCAACCAGCCACGGCTGACTAATACATATTCAGGTAATGCCTGGTCATTGTCCGATTCAATTTTCCACAAGGCATAGATCTCATAGCCCAGCCTTCCCTCATGCTTTTGATTGTCAACCACCAAGTGGAGATCAGGCACCGGCTGACCAGTCACAGTTACCTTGGTTTGATCGGGGTTGTCCAGCTGCAAAGCCCGCTCAAGACTGATACTTTGTTCGCTGGATTTAGCTTCCAGGCTGGCTATCAAGTCACGTTTTTCCTGGGCACGATCGAGTTGCCAAACGCCCAGCCGCAACAAAACTGGTAACAATAATAAAAACGCAATCGTGGGGATCAGGGTTGGCGCGAAACTGCGGCTACCAACTGAGATTTGGAATAAAGGTTTAGACAAAACAAGCCCTTAGCATTCTGACGCTTCTGTTTTCAGGGCCAATCAGCGTATAATGCGTCACTGGCACTTAGACAAATACCAGTCGCTTAGTGATTGGCTGGAAGCAAAGAATTAAATTATGTGGATTAAAATTGTACTTATTATATTGATGCTGGCCATATTATTCAGCCTTTTTAGAGGTCTGTTTTTTCTGGGCAAAGGCGACGAAGAGTCCAGTAAAAAACTGGTCAAGGCGCTAAGCTGGCGAATTGGTCTATCTATCTTGTTGTTTATCATAGTAATTCTGCTACATTACTTTGGAGTTATAGAATTTAGAGATAGTGTTCTGCCGGTAGAAACCTCAACTCAAGGAAGTAGTAGTGAATCAGCCCAACACGATGCCAGATACCCAAGAGGCTGGTAAACCCAAAAAGTATTGTCAGCAATGTGGGCAAAAGACCTTTCGCCCACAACGCACCATCAAGGAGCTTTTAGTCGAGTTCGTCGAGGATTGGCTCAACTATGACTCAAAAGTGTTTAAGACAGCGCGCATGCTGGTTAAACCCGGCTCACTGTCTCGGGATTACTTTTCTAATTCGCACCACAAAAACCATTACGTCACACCGATCAAGCTTTACCTAATCCTGTCGATCATTTTCCTGATTATGACCAAGGTGGGCGGTTTTAACATCACCAATGTTCAGTTTGGTGGAACCGATATGACTGAGCAGCAACAGGCGGAACTGCAGCAGAACTTGGCTGAAGTCAGAAACGAACTAGGTGAAGACAAACTGATCAGTCCAAACGTGCTCAAGGCGCTTGAAAATGCTGAGAAGCAGGCTGCTCCGCAGGAAAAGCGCGACCCGCTAGAAATGGCGCTTAACTGTAAATCTGAAGCCAAAGACATATTTCAGTTATGGCCGCAATGGCTCGACCAGGCATTGGAAGAACGCATCGACAAACTGTGCGACACCTACCACGACATTTCCTACTTACCGGAAGAAAAGCAGAAAACCGCGCGCAGTGCTTTAGGACTGTCGATTGTTCAGAACATGATTGAAGTGATTCCGCAGACAGTCCTTTTTGCTCTGCCGATTTTTGCCCTGTTATTAGGCCTGTTTTATCTATTCAAAAAGCGACTCTACGTTGAGCATCTGGTCCTGCTGATCCACAGCCACAGCTTCATGTTTGCGGTAATTCTGCTGTATCTGGGCTGGGTACAACTAGTCGGTTGGTTGCCGCAACTGCAAGTGCTGCATCTCGGCTGGTTCGTCTTCTTTGGACTGTTTATTTATCTGTTCTTCGCCCAGAAGAATTTCTATCAGACCGGGTACTGGGCAACTATCTGGCGCTTCTCACTCTTTGGCCTGCTTTATATGGTCATTTTCAGCTTTATGCTGATCATTGCGTTATTGATTGGTTTAATGTCGGCCTGAT
The DNA here is from genome assembly GCA_048268505.1 of Kangiella sp. Lineage (GTDB taxonomy): Bacteria > Pseudomonadota > Gammaproteobacteria > Enterobacterales > Kangiellaceae > Kangiella. Next base: position 65,418 of record JBLWVK010000006.1, read on the forward strand.
TGCTTACAGCCTAACCGTTATATCCTTGCAGCAGATATTGCCAGTCGCTGTCCTGCCAGTTGAAGTCGGAGAATTTTGAACGCTCCTTTCGCAGGGATCGTTGCAGCCGCGCCAGGTTAGTTTCTAGCTTGGCGCTATTGTTAGCAATCAGTCGTCCTTTATCAAAATCAATCAACCAGAACTTACCCTGATCGTCCAACAGAATGTTGTGAATGTTTAAGTCGGAATGATAGACATCCTTATCGTGAAATTGCTTAATCAACGCTCCTACTGCCTGCCACTCGTCAGCGGAAAGTGAACGCTGTCGCAAAACATGGAAAAGGTCCTGTGTATTTTTAATCAGTCCGATGATGATTGAAGCACGATAGGTAAAACCATTTTTATCCACCATCAGGGCCACGGGTTCGGGCACTGGCAAGCCCTTCTTACGCATCTTGCGTAACAGCGCAAGCTCACGATAAGCGCGCGTTCGTTTCAGGCCAATGAATAGATAAGAATCCTCAACCCACTTCGATAAAATGCCACCCCGGAAGTATTTTCGCAGCACGAACTGCTCGTCCTGCTGTTGAAAAAACCAGGTGGTATTTCGTCCGGTTGAATGTCCAATGATAGCTCCCTGCTCTGCTAATAGTTTTGCATCAAACCAGTCGCTGGTAACCTTGTCGCGATAGCGCTTGGTTGTCACCAGGAACCGATTTCTGTCAACTTGTTCAATTTTCACAGAAAAGTAAGCGGGACTGATGGTTGGTTTATCGCCTACTATACATTAAAATCGGCGCAAGTCCCTAATTTTCAAGGCCATACTGTGTTAAAAGAGCTCCCTCAATCGCCGCAGTCGATCTGCATATTGCGCCTTTCAGCTATCGGCGATGTCTGTCATGCAGTCTCCACGGTGCAGGCCATCCAAAGGCAGTACCCCGAGGCCTTAATTACCTGGATCATTGGCAAGATCGAAGCGCAACTGTTAAAAAACTTGCCCGATGTTGAGTTTATTGTCTTCGACAAAAGCAAGGGCATGAAAGCATATTCTGAATTGCGTCAAGCGATGAAAGGTCGCCAGTACGACATTCTGTTACACATGCAACTAGCCTTCCGCGCCAATCTTGCCGCCTATTTTATTCCCGCCAAAATCAAACTCGGCTTTGAAAAAAAACGCAGCAAAGAACTTCATTCTCTGTTTGTGAATGAACATATTACTGATAGCAAAGGAATGCATGTTTTAGAAGGCTTTCGTGATTTTGCCCGTGCCATTGACGTGCCCGATAGTGAGCCCTTATGGAACATTCCGCTACCGCATGAAGTGGAATTGTGGGCCGACAATCAATTGCCACAAGAACCTTTCATGGTGATTTCCCCGGGGGCCAGCAAAGCGGAACGTAACTGGCTGGCTGCACGCTACGCCAAAGTGGCTGATTATTGTCATGGTAAAGGTTTCAAAGTGGTCATGACCGGAGGGCCAAGCGCGATGGAACGTTCGCTCGGTGATAGCATCTTGAGCCATAGCAAAAGCCCAATAATCGATCTAATCGGCCAAACCAACTTAAAACAATTATTGGCGGTGCTGAAAAAAGCACAGTTTGTTATAGCGCCTGACTCAGGGCCTGCACATATGGCGGTTACTCAGGGCACACCTGTTATTGGTCTGTATGCCCACAGCAATCCAAAGCGCACAGGCCCCTATCTCTATCTGAACTATGTTGCCGACGCCTATACCCGCAATGCAACTTCGCAGCTTAACTGCAAGGCAGAAGAACTTCCCTGGGGCTATCGACTGAAAGGGGACAACCTGATGCAACAGATTAGTGTTGAACAGGTTACCCAGTTAATTGATCAGCTAATCAGAGAAACTCTAGATAAAAATGTTGTAGACCAGAATGGTCACCAGTAAGGCCGCTATTGCGCCCTGACAAACATTTAAAAAGACATCTTCTGCATCATACTCATGCTCATGTTTTGGCTTAACTATTTTAGGTTTCATGGATTCTCCTTGCTTGCGCTGTTTTCCAATGAGCTTTCAGTATTGAGTAAAATTGATCTAAAGTCCTGTTCAGCTTCTGAGCTTTTAAAGCTATTCAGAAGCAATGACTTAGATCAAGCCATGCATGCTTCATCAGACATTCTTAAGAGTTTCTTAAGACTAATGATGCAAAAATAATTCAGGTGTTACAGCCAGGTGTCACAGGTATAAGATAAAAATGGACTGCAATAAGAGGATGGATAATAAAATGAAAAGCACCAGCTTTAATTTTTTATGCTGAGAAACCGTCTCCTGATGATAGCCATCATTTTTTTTAGCGACAAATATTTGCAGATTAACAGGCTTTAACTCAGAAGCAGTCGCCAGGCGCTTTGCTTTCTTTGTCTGGTCACTTTTGTGCGTTGTGTTAAAAGAATAACCATTAGCATTGCCTTCTGAGCTCTGCAACTTATCATAATGACGTCGGCCGTATTTGCGACCAGATTGATGGCGACCATTGAAATCACCCTTAGCCTGCCTTTCTTCCTGTATTATCCTATAAGCTGGATTAAGACATAGCATGTAACCCTGGCGAGTAATGGTTTTCAGTTGCGGACTACGATGCTCTTCCACCTGTCGAAATGTTTTACGCAACTTTGAAATACTGCAATAGATCGCATCATCAGTGATGGAAACGCCATGCCACACTTCACCAAGCAAATCATCCTTTGAAACCAGTTCCTCCGCATGGTCATACAGGCAGACTAATACCTGCATCACTCTGGGTTCCAGCTCATAGGTTTGCTCATCGATAATAAGCCTGTTGAGGGCAGGGTCGACCTGCCAGTCAACAAGATTAAAGCATCGCGAAGTGTGTGGCACAGCCAGTTCCTTGTCTTTCGACGGGCAAATAAAGTGTCAGATATTCGTAACTCGGGACTTCGAATCCTTAGACCACTAAAGCAACTAGAAGTTACCGTAACATATTAAATTATACTGAAAATAATCATCCCTACCAGTAAAACCGCAATGACTGCCCAGCAGGCATCCAATACATAATCTTTAACATCAAACTCATGTGTTTTTTGGGTTTTAGTGTTCATATCCATACTCCTTTTCAGTGACTAAACAATTTTCTTGTTTCTACTTATCAGACACGAAAAAGAACGATACCGTTGTTAGTAAATGTAACCAGACATTTCCACGATCAAATAACTGTACCATTTTTGGGAAAGTGCAAAGAATGTATGCCAAATTATGTTTCCAGACACACATCTGAATAGATTTTCGGACATACTTTTTGTTGCAGGAAGGTTTTATGATCAAAAACTGGTGGTTGCAGTAATACTGAAATCCCAGTCATTGAGATAGTCAGAATTAACAGGCCTAGCAAAATTTATGTTAACCAGATTACGCCCACTGGAGCGGGAAAAGAATAATCGTATACCCAGGCCCACTGACGCCAGCGTCCCCTCCTCCTGATTGGGATAGAGAGTGTCACCCCTTGCCCGACCAATGTCGGTAAAAGCTGCAAAGCCAACATCGACCAGTTTAAACAAATTAATCCCCGGGTAATACCGCTTCTCCAGGTTAAGCAGATAGGCCTGATCGCCATGCTGATACTGTAATGGATAACCGCGCAAACCGGACTCGCCCCCAACCGAGATAGGCCTGTCAATGAAAGGATTTTCTGCTCCCCAGAACTGCAGCTTGCCATACCATATTCGAGTGCTTGATGCGTTATGAAAATACTCATAGCCTAGTGAATAATAATAGGTAGGAGTTAGGCCATTTTCCGGCTCAACGCCTTCGCTTGTAAGCCAGGTGGTATAAAGATGCTCGTCATTAATTTGATTGGTATAGCGTGAATACCAGTTCCAGTGTACAGCCTTCTGGTATTTACTGTTGCCGATATTGATTCCCACTCTGAGATTATGGCGCCAGCCGAGCTGAACATCCTCTACCCGGCCAATCAAATACAGGTTGCGGGTTTTGATAAAATTATCTTCTATATAATCAACCCCAAACCAGGGGTAGCTAAAGTTTCGTTCCTCCGGTAGCCCAATCGTTAATGGCCCTTCCATAAAGCTATCTTTTCGCTGAGTATATCCAAACTGAAAACGGACTGTCCGATCGTTCACCAGCCCTTCAGATATCCCATAAGCCCCCTCAAAGTGGTCGATCTTATGTTCAAATACATTAACCTCTTCATCGTTACTGTAGATGGTGTCATCCCGACGCTCGGTATTGACGTAAAAATCAGCTCCCCATTCGTCGTCCAGTGTGTAGAAAGGCTTGCTTAATCCTAAGGAGTATTGTTCTCCATCAGAAGTATCAGACAAAACCAGCGAAGCCTGAACATGGTGTTCTGTAGAAACCTGGGAAGCCAGCACCAGCGAGTAGCCGCTACGTTGCTGCTCTTTAAAATATAGCATGGTGGCCCTAAGCCCATGCCCCAACAAATTATCGTCTTCTATACCATAGGAATATTCGGTAATCCCGCCCTTACGACTGACATCCACCTTTGGTACCAGCGTCCAGTTTTCCCAAGTGTTTACATCAATAATGATTCCATCGCCGCTATCCGACTCTTTCCAGGTCACTCTGGCATCGCGCAGAAATGATTTCGCCCTCAAAATTCTTTCTGCTTCATCTATGCTTCGCAGAGTAATGCTATCGCCTTTCTTGAAAGGTAATAATCGACTGATGACATAGGGGTAGGTGTCAATGTGTAGTTTGTCGGCAGTTTCATACAACCAGCCTGTACGCTCTTTTTCACTAAAAATTGGATTGACGACAATATTAATTTCTTCAATTTTGACTTTGTCTTCAGCCCATACAACAGCACCATACATCGTTAGCATTGCTACCAACAACAGCGCCTTTGTAAATAGTAAAACTGCCTTACAAGCCTTCAATACACATCCCTTAGCTATTTTATTATGACCAAATTCTCGCCTTTGATTTCCATCATAAAACGACTTTCGACAGAAGTCATGCGTTGAATTTATTTACAGTTTTCATAGAGTTAGCAATGCAAATCTGACTATCTATAACTGTTGACAAAGTTTAAGTCATTAACTAGCATCACTCGCAAATGGAATTTTAAATGGTTACACCAATACAGAAAGGACACAGGTCTCATGATGAGCAAGTGGCTTTCTGTACATAGTTTTACTAACCAAAACCAAAGACAAGGAGAAATTTTATGTCTGGAAGCAATGAAGCCGTTGAATTGGCAACCCACCTACCCGAAATCGGTTTTCCCGAATTCACCACCAAACTGGTAAGCGATGTTTTTGACTCATTAATCGCATCCAACTTACGTCAAACCGAAGCCTATGTTGAACTGTTGAAAGAAACAGGAAAATCGCTTCAGGCATTTATCAATGACACCAAGGATGACATTGATGGAAATATGCTATTACAGTTCTTATCTAAAGTTGTAGGCGCTGATAAGGATGGTAATCCAAAGGTAAGACCGGGAGCTACCTTAGCAAAAGCTGATGCAGACCTAATCGGTGAAGCAGTCAAAATTGATGACGATGCCTTTAAAGATAACGGTAAAAACCTTCCCACTGGTGCCTTGGACGAAGATAAGTTCAACACCATACTTGATGCTGTTGCCAATCGCCTTGCTGCTGATAAATATACCCTGCTCAAAGAAATGGTTAAGCAAGGTTTGCTTCGCTTAGTCATCGAACAAGGTGAAATTGAAACACGCCTGACCTTTAACACTTACGGTTCATCCTATCTACAAAATCGCTCTACCGATTACAACCGCAAGAACTTTAACTTCCGAGCTAAAGCCAAAACTGGTGGTCTATTATCAGGATGGGTTAAAGCCTCTGCTTCAACATCCTATAACAGCGTTAAAGTTTCAACCGCAACCAAGACCGACATTGACCGCTCAAGCAGTAGCGTACAAATCTATGGTCGTGTCCACCTGAACTTTAAAACTGATTACCTACCATTAGATCAAGACTAAGCGGGAGAGCATTATGTCAGAAGAAATTTTGACGCCCGCTGATATGGGCTTCGCCGAATTTGTGGCGAAGCTCATCTCTGAAGTATTCGACGCCGTCGTCACTTCACAAGCGGAGCAACAGGAAAAATTACTGGAAATTAAAGAGCTTGTTAGTCAGCCTGAGGGTTTGTTTATCGACAATTTATTACAGGACGATACCTTCCTCGAACAAATTGATCGCCTGCTAAGCTCTTATTTTCCAACCACCAGTGATAATAGCAGGCACGCTATTTTCGAAGGTGCTCCCTATAAAGTGAAAAAGGGGAGTAGCCCTGAATCACCCGCTATTCTGGAACAGCTTGGACTGGATCTCACTGATACTGATTCTGCCAAAAAGGGAAGTTTTACCGAACTTGATGTTTTAGAAATTTATCGTGCAGCGGCAAGACCATTTGCTCAGCAAAAACGTCAGGCCATGATCAATGCTATCGAACATGGTTTTTCCAACATCATCGTCGACAGCGGTAAAATCAATGCCAAGTTCACATTCAATACTTCAGTAGAGCGCGAAGACTCAGAAGAGGAAGCAGCACCTGCAAACGGCGGGGCAGAAAAACCTAAGCCCAAGCCGAAAGCGAAAAAAGCGGTGCTCGATAAACGCATTAAGCTCAAAGATTCCATTCGCAAGTCGGTCATTGATACAAAAACAATCAGTGCACGTAGCCGTATACTGTCTAATCCAACTATAAAGGCGGGTATACTTAAACCCAAACTTACGCAAGATATAAAAGTTGCCATCAAGCCTGCCAATAACCGCGATCCTCAGGCCTCAACCACCACTGCTAATATCTACAGTGAAATTGAGCTAAACTTTAAGTCAATCAGGTAGTCGTTATGCCCAGTGTTGATTTAGAAGATATGGTTCATCTGGTACACGGCGAGCTTACCACGGCTTTAGCCAGCACCAGTACCTACTACGACGCGCCTATGGTGGAGATATCATCCATCAAGGTGCGTATGGGCCAGTTCCCCAGCTCGCATGAGAAGACTAACCTGCAACTGGATACCGAGCGTTATCCGCTTGCTGAGAATGGCTGGCAACTGGAAGTGACTTATGATGCCAAGAAAAAGTCTAACCAGAAAGCTCTCGAACAGCTGACTCAGTCTGGAACACCGAGCATCATCGCTTACGACTACTTATCTAAGCTGCCCATCCGTTATCTTAATTCTTCCGATACCAAGCTCACTCAGGCTCTGGCAAAGTCTGGTATTAAGACCCTTGCCGATCTGGTAGAGCTGCCTGCGCAGCACCTCTTGCAAGTTAAGGGTGTAGCAGCTGCCAGTTTGCGTAGCGCTCAGGCGGCAGCACGACTGATACTGACTGATCCTAATCTTTTTATTCCTGATGATATTCTTGAACAATCTCTAGGCAAGTTTCTGGATGGCTTCCGTCTCCTAAGTGAGCAAGATTATAGCTACTATGACTGGAATACCCTTGAAGTGATTTATGAGTGGCTACAGCAGCTTGAACTTTGCCTTAGCCCACAGTTAATTCGTGTGCTTACTTTCGAAAAGCTTCTTGAAGAATGATCAACGCCTAATTTTCTGTATTGGCTTTCTGTCTTTGCTTTCTTACCCCGCTTTTATGTATGCTAATTGTAAGATATAAAATAGCTGGAATGCATAGTGCTGCCATTACTGAAAATTCTTCTGATTGAAGACGACAAACCTATTCTCTCTGAATTAACTCATAACCTGTCAAAAACCATTGATAACTTTGAGCGTACCGATGTAACCCTGGAGGTCATTGAGTGCGACACGCTTGCAAAAGGCCTTGAACACATTCATGACGATGGGGATATTCAGGCCGTTATTCTAAGCTGGCAGATCCGTGAGAATAGTATTGCTAACCGGTATGCCCAGTTTATCGGCGAGTTAAAGTCTATTCGCCTCGAGTTACCAGTGTATGTATTAGGCGATGACAGTAAGGGACTGGATATCGTCAATGAATCAGAAGATATCGAATCCTTCTTCTTTAAGGATGATGTACTATCCGATCCTGAGTCCATTCTTGGCTATATCATCAATGATTTCGATGATCGCTGTGAAACGCCTTTCTGGACCGCATACAAGCGCTATGTTGCCGAATCTAATGACTCCTGGCACACACCGGGGCACAGTGGCGGTGCCAGTTTTCGCAACTCACCCTACATCCGCGATTTTTATCAGTTTTATGGTCGTAATGTTTTTGTCGGCGATCTGTCCGTTTCAGTAGACTCCCTGGGCTCGCTATCCGACAGTACCAATTATATCGGTCGTGCCCAACAGGCCGCAGCAACTACCTTTGAAGTAAAGCGCACCTATTTCGTCACCAATGGTTCGTCTACCTCGAACAAAATCATTCTTCAGACCCTGCTGCGCAAAGGTGACAAAGTCATCATTGATCGTAACTGCCACAAGTCGGTTCATTACGGTATTTTGCAATCAGGCAGTATGCCGATTTACCTGTCCAGTATTCTCAATCCCAAGTATGGTATTTTTGCACCGCCGTCGCTGGCAGATATGAAAAAGGCTATTGAACAAAATCCCGATGCTAAACTACTGGTGTTGACCGGCTGCACCTACGATGGACTGTTAAGTGATTTAAAGCAGGTGGTTGAGTTAGCCCACGCCCATAACATTAAAGTGTTTATCGATGAAGCCTGGTTCGCTTATTCACTGTTTCATCCACAGTTTCGTTATTATTCAGCGATTAACGCAGGCGCTGATTACGTCACTCACTCCGCGCATAAAGTGGTATCAGCTTTCTCGCAGGCCTCTTACATTCACATCAACGATCCAGAGTTTGATGAAGATTTTTTCCGCGAGATTTACAGCATTTATGCCAGCACCTCGCCCAAGTATCAGCTTATTGCTTCATTGGATGTCTGTCACAAACAATTAGAAATGGAAGGCTATAAGATCTTAAATTCTCTGCTCAATCATGTTGCAGAGTTTAAGCAACAGATGGCCAGTTTGAACAAAATCAAGGTGCTCGATGGCCAAGACTTCAAACATATATTCCCACACTTTGAATCCGACAACATGGGCCATGATCCACTGAAGATCCTGATCGATATCAGCGAACTGTCTTATTCACACAAAGACATTCACAAATACCTGCTGGACGAAGTGGGACTCGAAATCGAAAAATACACCCACAGCACCATTCTCGTGTTGTTAACACTGGGCGGCACACGCTCCAAAATCATTCGCCTTTATAACGCACTGAAAAAACTCGACAGTGGCCGCGTCAAACTCACCACCTCAAGCCGCCGCTCCAAAATACCGGACAACCTGCCACCCATCGAACTCGCATGCCTGCCCAATGAAGCCTTCTTCGGTGCGCGTGAGTGCATCCCAATTTCAGAAACTGAAAATCGCATCTGCGCCGGATTAGTCACGCCCTATCCACCAGGCATACCCTTGCTTGTCCCCGGCCAAATCATAAGGCGAGAACAACTGGAGTATCTATCGGCGCTAACAAATCAGAACCTTACAATCCAAGGTAGCTTCGATGGGGAGATTTATGTGCTGAAAGAGTGAAACGGTTAGACAGACTGTATTCGCTAGTGCAACGCCTTCTTAGCCGCTTAAGTTTGATGTATAGGATAAAAACATATCAAAATATCCAGGAAATATTTCCTTGACATGGTTACGAATTATTTCTTATCATTCAGCAATTCAGGCTTGAAGGACTCAAAAATGCTCACAACAAGAGAATTGGCACGTATTTACAAAGAAGCTCACAATATAATGCGAAACGTGGACGGCCTTCAGCCTCAAGAGGCTTTCGATGAACTCCTAAAATACCTTTTTTTTAAACAAAATTATGAAGTAATTATTGGCGATAATAAGCCAATTCCTATTAAATTGGTAAGAAAACTCTTTTCAGACTATTTAGGTAAAACAAACTCATGGTCAGCTGAAATATGGCGTGAGAAAAAAATTTTCCTAAGTGATGAATGTTTGTCAGATATTCACAATTTATTGTTTCCTGTTGAGTTCGCAAAGATAAACTACGATGTAAGAAGCCATGCCTTAAAAGAGTTCCTTACGCCTGACCTTAGAAAAGGGCTTGGCATATTCTTAACACCAGACGATGTGGTTTCGGCTATTGTTGATTTCATGCCAAACAGTCAAAAACTAAAAGTGCTAGACCCTGCTTGCGGCTCTGGCACATTCTTAATTGAATACCTTAAGAAATTAAATTCAAATCGCACCTCTGAGGTTTTTGGTAAGGATAAAAACCCTCGGATGTTATTGTTAGCAGATCTAAATTTGGGACACTTCCCTAAAATAAAGTTTACGAAACAGTTATCTGACTCATTAAAAACAACACAAACTGATGAAAAATACGATGTTATTTTAACTAATCCTCCATTTGGGGTTTCCCTAGATGCAAGAGACTATGATTTTAATAGTTACCTAAGCTGTAAAGATGCCAATGGGTATCTGCTGAAAAAACAAAATAGCGAAATTGTGTTTATAGAGCGTTGCTTACAGAAACTAAAGCCAGGCGGGGCTTTAGGTATCGTTATACCAAAAAGCATAGCTACAAATAATACGCTACAAGTAGCAAGGGCAGCATTAGGTGAGTATGGGTATATTTATGCAATCATGAGTCTACCTCCAGAAACATTTGCGTCAACTGGTACGCAAACCACTACAATTGTTCTGTTTGCAAGAAAGTACAAAAACAAAAAAGAGAGAAGCGAACCAGTCAAAGTTGCACTTGCCACAATTGATAATGTTGGTTTTGACTCAACAGGTCGGCACAGGAGCAACAGCAAACTCCCTTATTTTTCAGATGTTATGAATGCCGCAATTGACGCGGGTGAGTCCCAGAAGTTTGTAGAGATGATTTCATATACCAAGAAATCAGATACATTTTTAAGACTCTCAGATGTCTTTATTACGAAGTCCAAAAACAAAGATGATTTACTTTTAGGGGATATTTGCCAATTTATTGGAACCGGGCGGACACCAGCCAGAAAAGATTATTCAGAAGCGGGTAATTTTCTTATTAAAGTAGGTAATCTTACTGGTTCAGGCATCAACTGGGAAGCAAGAGACAGGAATTATATAAGTAACGAAGAAGCAGCCAAAAGACTAAAATCCAAAAAGCCTCTAATTTTGGAAAAGGGTGATATTCTACTAACTTCATCAGCCCATAGCCCTGTTTACATTGCAAAGAAGAGTGATATTTTTACTGGAATACCAAAGTTCCTTAAAACGAAGTATGTTTCTTTCGTTGGTGAAGTAATGCTAATTCGGGTTGACCAAAATAAAATTGACCCATACCTACTATTAGCATTCTTACGTTCAAAAGATACCATTAACACCATACAAAAGATGGTTCGTGGTCAAACTGCTCATCTACATCCGAATGATATTTCGCAATTAGTTATACCAAAGGATGTATTCAAGACTGGAAGCAACTATGAAAAGGCAGCAGAAGTCATTAGGGAACAAAACCATCTTAGTGATTTAATGAGTGACCTAATATCAAAACAAGCGAGATTACTTAGCTGCACAACACATATGTAAGTTCATTAGCGCCTTTTGTATTTTTGCTTTCCTTCAGCAATTTTGTCTGTATCGCGCAACGGCAGTAAATCTCTAGTAGCTCGATCGATATAAGGGAGAGTTTCCGCCAAGGCATTTTTGTTTATGGACTTCTTAGATGTTATATCAACGAGGTCATTAAAAGACTTGCCTCCTATTAGCTGCGCCTCGATAGTATATTGGTTTTCTTGAGCACTCAATATTCTTAACTCATCTATATTTAGTAATGACGTTGGCATTGGTTCAGGAACTAACAATCCTCTATCCATATCAGGGCTCACAAGAAGTTTAATTTCAATTTCAGGGTTATTGTTTGCTTTCTTGACGATGGCATCGAACACTTTTACAGGATTGCATAAATAAAATTGGTAACTATAGGGCCAAAAATTCTTTGGTGCTGGGGTTTTATTTGGATTTCTCTTTATGTGCTCTAAGAACATTTTGTAATAATAGTTTTCCATAATTATCGAAAAATTCTTATGTCTTGGATCATTATTCCATATTTCGAATGCTTGAAACCTTATAGTCTCAAAATCACCGTCATGATAATTCGGATAGTCTGATAGGGTTAAAAATATCCTGTCGATAGTTTTTGTTAATAGTTCCAGTTCGCTTTCAGACTTTACTGAAAAAAGCCACTTGCTATCGTTCATTCGGTTAATATTTTCTGATCCGCAATGCGGACATAATTCCTCAATACGGAGTAGCTTTTTTTTACAATCCCTGCAGTTGTCAAGCTGATCTACTCGGCTACAAGATTTAATCTCTGTCCCATCCTCAAGATCATCGCCACGTGCACCAGTTCTAACACCTTCCATACCAGTAACGAGAGAAGCTAAGTGCTGACCTGGATATCCGATCTTCATGCTTGGTGTTTGTTTAGTGATTTTTGACCAATCAAGTGCTTTTACACGGGGCTCCAAGACAAGCTCTTTAAGCAATAGCTTAATACGATTCTCATTATCATCAATTTTTATGTATTTTTTTTGCGGTATCAAAATGATTTCCTATATGTTTTGGTGGCATCAAGCGCTATGTTCGGCTAACAATATTACCGGACAATGCCGATAACCTTTTGATTTTAAATTGTTTATTTTTAATGTCTGTTTTTCCGGTAAATACCATATAAAACCAGGCATTCCAGTGTTTTTGCATCAACCGATAGTAGCAAAATCAATAAGTTGGGGAAAGCGTTGATTATTATGTGTTCGCTGGGTTGTCTTTGCATTGAATATTGAGAGGATGTTGCTTGATTACCACTTGCCGAATAGTCTGCCAACAAAAGAACTGGCATTTTTTCCGCTTAAGGTCGATAACATGGCTAGCAGGGCACTAATGGGGATTATTGTATGCGTTATTGCGCTGGAAAAGTTGATGTCGACGATAAGCCAGTCAATGCCTAGCGCGATAGCGTAAATAATCAGATAGAAAGGAAGGTAGATCAGAGCGAATAACAATATGAATACTATGAGACCCAGTATTCGGGTTTTGAGTGTTCTTTTTTCGTTGGGTCTCATGAATAGAAGAGTATTTTTGAATTTGGTGCTCAGAGCGGGACTTGAACCCGCACGGCCTACGGCCACTACCCCCTCAAGATAGCGTGTCTACCAATTCCACCACCTGAGCAATATGAAGACGATCAGTTACTGATCTTGATCGTCTTTTTTAGTTTCTTCTTCAGTTGCTTCTGGAATCGTCTCAGAAATTGTTTCTTCATCTGAAGTTGGAATTTCTGTGCTGATTTCTTCTTCAGTTTCAGTTGGAATCTCAGAAGGAATTTCGTCCTGTGCTTCTGCTGGGATTTCAGCAGGCTGGGCTGTGACTTCTTCTACCTGAGTGGCTTCTGGGTCATCCAGTAATCCAGACTCGGCAGCTTCGTCCTGGCCAATGGCATGAATGGTCAATGCCAATGCGAAGAAGATGATTGCCAGGATTGTGGTACTTTTGGTTAGGAAGTTACCCGCACCAGGTGCACCAAATAAGGTGTTAGAAGCGCCAGCGCCAAAAGAAGCGCCGATTTCTGCTCCCTTACCCTGTTGGATCAAAATAATGCCAACTAGAAGTAAGGCAACAATTAACAAAGTGATCATTAAAAATAATTGCATCGTATTATCCTGCTATGTTGCAAATCGCGATAAACTCGTCTGCTTTTAAAGAAGCCCCGCCAATCAATCCACCATCGATATCGGGCTGGGCCAACAATTCTTCGGCGTTCGCAGCTTTCATGCTGCCGCCATATAATATCTTAATTGATTCGGCGACTTGAGCATTCTTTTCACGCAAATGCGCACGAATCGCTGAATGAACTTCCTGAGCCTGCTCTGGCGATGCTGTTACGCCGGTGCCGATAGCCCATACGGGTTCATAGGCCACTACTATATTAGCAAATGCATCAATACCGAGGGTATCGATCACAGCATCTAACTGCTGCTCTACCACTTGCATAGTGGTGCCTTTTTCTCTTTGTTCAAGGGTTTCCCCAACACAAAGAATCGGTGTTAAACCGTGCTCGATGGCTTTACCTGTCTTGTGCGCCACCAAAATATCGGTTTCGCCGTATAAACTGCGGCGCTCCGAGTGGCCAACAATAACATATTGGCAACCGTTGTCTTTCAGCATATCACCGCTGATTTCGCCGGTATAAGCGCCCTGTTCCTGTTCGCTTAAATCCTGAGCACCAACAGCAATCGCTGTATCGCCAATCAGGTTCTTGACCAGAGGTATATAAATAGTGGGAGGACATACCAAAACGTCGCTTTCCATTGCCGCATTCAACTGCTCAGTGATGCCTTTCATGAGTGACTCGATGAATGACTTACTGCCGTGCATTTTCCAGTTGCCTGCGATCAGCTTAGTGCGCACTTGGATGACTCCTCTTTTATACCGCTCAAAACCTGTACCGATTACCTGTTTTACTGGCCATTTTAGACAGCAAACGCCCAGCGGCAATCGCCCCTTTTAACAAAAGGGCGCAAATATTAACCGAGGGCCGAGATTAAAACAAGCTCTGTTGACTCTGATCAGCAGTTTTTGGCTTTTATGGGCCGATTTCCCCAGAAAAAGCATGGATTTTGAGCTATTGATCCAAGTATAATACGCGCCGTTTAAGGTCGATTGGCTAAATTTTGACCTTAATTTGGAACTATGGCACCCGAAAACCCGTAATAACAACAAGATATGACTGGTTGTAGCTCGCTACACACCAGGTTTTTTTGTTATATGCAGGTTTTGACAGAGGCCATAGTGAAGTGACAACCATCAGGTAATAAAAGTAGCGACCTATGATTAAGATTAAGAAAGGCCTGGACCTGCCAATTGAAGGGCAACCAGAGCAAACGATCTCAGCTGGTGCTACGGTAAAAACCGTCGCCATATTAGGCGAAGATTATGTTGGCATGAAACCGACCATGCATGTGCAGGAAGGTGATGTTGTTAAGAAAGGCCAATTGATCTTCGAAGATAAGAAAACCCCCGGAGTAAAATACACTGCTCCAGCAGCTGGTACGATTAAGGCCATTAACCGTGGTAATAAACGTAAGCTGTTGTCGGTAGTGGTTGAAGTTGCCGAGCAAGAAGAAGCGGTCAGCTTTAATAAATTTAGTCCTGAACAGCTATCTGGCTTGAGTCGCGAAGCGATTGTTGAGCAAATGGTTGAGTCAGGCATGTGGACTGCACTTCGCAAACGTCCCTATTCAAAAGTTCCTGCAATCGATAGTGAGACTCAGGCCATTTTCGTTTCAGCCATGGATACTAATCCGCTGGCGGCTGACCCTGAAGTCATTATCAGCGAGCAGAATGAAGCCTTTAACTTTGGTTTGGATATTCTTGCTCAGCTATCCGGTGACAAGGTTTTTGTGGCGACTCGCCCTAATTCATCTCTTACCAAGAGCAGCAATGCCAAGGTCAAGTATGAAGAGTTCTCTGGCCCGCATCCTGCAGGCTTAGTGGGTACTCACATTCATTTCTTATACCCAGCATCTATGAGCCGTCCTGTCTGGTACATCGGCTATCAGGATGTGATTGCTCTGGCTAAGCTATTTATTGATGGTGAGCTTCATACGGATCGTGTTGTCGCGCTTGGCGGTACTATGGTCAACAATCCACGCCTGGTTCGTACTCGCATCGGTGCCTGCATTGATGAACTATTGGCTGGCGAAGAAAATGATGCTGATAACCGCCACATTTCCGGTTCAGTATTAAGTGGCTTTAACGCCATTGATGCGCGCGCCTATCTTGGCCGTTACCACAATCAGGTCACTGTCATCCGCGAAGGTCGTGATAAAGAGTTCTTCGGCTGGGCGATGCCTGGTTCTGATAAGTTCTCAGTGACTCGTGCCTTCTTTGGTCATGTGTTCCGTAACAAGCGCTTCAACATGACGACTACTACAGGTGGTTCTGAGCGTTCGATAATGCCTATCGGTAACTATGAGCGTGTCATGCCTTTGGATATTCTGCCAACTCAGCTGTTACGCGCTATCGTGACTAATGACACTGTACTGGCACAGGAACTGGGTTGTCTGGAGCTGGACGAGGAAGATTTGGCCTTGTGTACTTATGTTTGCCCTGGCAAATACGAGTATGGCTCCATTCTTCGCGAAAATCTGACCAAGATTGAGAAAGAAGGATAAGAGAGGCTACCATGGGTTTAAAAAACTTTATTGAAAAAATCGAGCCGCATTTTGAGAAAGGCGGCAAGTGGGAAAAGTGGTATGCCTTGTACGAAGCTGCAGCTACCATTTTCTATACACCAGGTCACGTTGCCAAAGGTGGCACACACGTTCGCGACAACATTGACCTGAAACGCATCATGATCATGGTTTGGTTTGCTACTTTCCCAGCCATGTTCTGGGGCATGTGGAACGTTGGTTATCAAGCACAGCTTGGTCTGGCTTCAGGTTTAACACTTCCTGAAACCTGGCAGGTTGATTTCTTCCAGTTCTTCGGCGGTGCTATTACGCCTGAGACCGGTGTGCTTGGCCTGATGTTCTATGGTGCCTGTTTCTTCATTCCTATCTATGCAGTTACCTTTATCGTCGGTGGCTTCTGGGAAGTGTTATTTGCCAGCGTTCGCGGCCATGAGATCAACGAAGGATTCTTCGTCACTTCGATTCTTTTCGCATTGATCCTGCCTGCAGAAATTCCGCTATGGCAAGTTGCTCTCGGTATCTCCTTCGGTGTCGTAGTGGCTAAAGAAATTTTCGGTGGTACTGGTAAAAACTTCATGAACCCTGCCTTGGCAGGTCGTGCTTTCCTGTTCTTCGCTTATCCAAGCGAAATTTCAGGTGCTGAAGTTTGGGCTGCTGTTGACGGTTTCACCAGCGCAACTCCGCTAGCTGCCGCTGCTCAAGGCGCTATTACTGACTATGGTATTACTCAGAGCTGGTGGGACGCTTTCATGGGCCGTATTCCTGGCTCAATCGGTGAAGTATCAACGCTGATGATCATCATTGGTGGTCTGTTCATCATCTATGCCCGTATCGCTTCATGGCGCATCGTGCTGGGTGTATTGTTCGGCATGATCGGCATGACACTTATCCTTAACTCAATGGGCAGTGAAAGCAATCCTATGTTTGCGATGCCTTGGTACTGGCACTTAGTTACAGGTGGTTTTGCCTTCGGTATGTTCTTCATGGCTACCGACCCTGTATCAGCGTCATTAACCAATAAAGGTAAGTGGTATTTCGGTGCATTAATTGGTGTCATGGTGGTATTGATTCGTGTGGTCAACCCTGCATTCCCAGAGGGTATGATGCTTGCGATTCTATTCGCTAACCTGTTCGCGCCATTGATTGACCACTTCGTCGTGCAAAGCAACATCAAGCGGAGGGCTCGTCGTCATGTCTAAGAAAGAAAGTCCAATGAAAACCATTGTAGTGGCAGTCATTCTGAGCTTGGTGTGTTCAGTAGTTGTTTCTGTTGCTGCGATTAAATTAAAGCCTTTACAGGAGACCAATAAGGAGCTTGACCGTAAGCTCAACATCCTTATTGCTGCCGGTTTGATCGATGGTCAGGCGCAAGCGACCAAAAAGCAAATCGAAGAAACCTTCAAGCAAGTTGAAACTCGCGTTGTTGACTTATCAACGGGTGAGTACGTTGAAGCTCCTCAAGGTTTCGAGCAACGTAAAGCTGCTAAAGATCCAAGCATGAATGTTCGTATTGAAGATGATATTGCTGGTATCAGAACGCGTTCTAAATTGGCTAATGTTTATCTGGTCAAGAAAGACGGTCAATTGGATACCATCATCCTTCCTTTCCATGGCTATGGTCTTTGGTCAACCATGTACGGCTTCCTGGCCCTTGATACCGATACGACAACCGTTGTTGGCTTGAAGTATTACGATCAGGCGGAAACTGCCGGTCTTGGTGGCGAAATTGAAAACCCAAAATGGCGTGCAATCTGGCCTGGTAAAGAAGTGCTCAACGAGCAGGGCGAGCCTGTGATTCAAATCGTTAAAGGCGAAGCCAAAAACGAACATCAGGTAGACGGCCTGTCTGGTGCTACCTTGACCAGTAATGGCGTAGAGAACTCTTTACGCTACTGGTTAAGCGACGATGCATTCGGACCTTACCTGGCTAAAGTAAGAGCGGGGGAATTGTAAAATGGCATTTGATAAACAAGAAGCCAAATCGGTCTTATTCTCACCGATTTTTAACAACAACCCAATTGCCCTTCAGGTATTGGGTATCTGTTCTGCGCTGGCAGTAACCAGTAAACTTGAAACCGCATTGGTTATGAGTTTGGCACTAACTACGGTTGTGGCTTTCTCTAACTTGCTAATCAGTTTGATTCGTAAGCAGATTCCATCAAGCATCCGTATTATCGTCCAGATGACCATCATTGCGTCATTGGTAATCCTGGTTGATCAGGTATTGAAAGCTTACGCTTATGAAGTCTCTAAGCAGCTTTCGGTATTCGTTGGCTTGATTATCACCAACTGTATCGTGATGGGTCGTGCCGAAGCCTACGCCATGAAAAATGGTCCAGCCATGAGTTTCCTTGATGGTTTGGGTAACGGCCTTGGCTACTCTGTGTTACTGATTATCGTTGGTATTATTCGTGAGCTATTCGGCTCAGGTAAACTATTAGATTTCACCATTTTCCCGACTATCGCAGATGGCGGCTGGTATCACACTAATGGTCTATTAATGTTGCCAGCGAGCTCTTTCTTTATCATTGGTTTGTTAATCTGGGCACTGCGTACCTGGAAAACCGATCAAGTGGAGGATGCTGAATAATGGATCATTATATTTCCCTATTTGCAAAAGCGGTTTTCGTTGAAAACATCGCCCTGGCATTCTTGCTGGGTATGTGTACCTTCCTGGCAGTTTCAAAGAAAGTTCAAACTGCCATTGGTCTTGGTATTGCGGTTGTTATCGTACAAACGATTACTGTTCCAGTGAACAACCTGTTGCTTAACGGTTTATTGAAAGAAGGCGCTTTAGCGTGGGCTGGTTTCCCAGAAGCTGACCTTAGCTTCCTTGGCCTTATCGTTTATATCGGCGTTATTGCTGCACTTGTTCAGATTCTTGAAATGACTTTGGATAAATTCTTCCCAGCACTATATCAGTCACTTGGTATCTTCCTACCATTGATTACTGTGAACTGTGCGATTCTGGGTGGCTCTTTGTTCATGGTTGAGCGTGATTACAACTTCCCTGAGTCAGTGGTTTATGGCTTTGGTTCTGGTTTCGGTTGGGCATTAGCGATTGTCGCCCTGGCCGGTATCCGTGAGAAGATGAAGTATTCAGATGTACCAGATGGTTTACGTGGATTAGGTATTACCTTTATCACCGTCGGCTTGATGGCCCTTGGCTTTATGTCTTTCTCAGGCATCAAACTGTAAACGAGTAGAGAGGTTAACTAATGAGTGAAATAGTATTAGGCGTTGCCCTGTTTACGGTAGTGATTTTCGGACTAGTACTGGTGATTTTATTCGCCCGTAAACAGCTCGTAAGCACAGGTGATGTCAAGATTGATATTAATGGTGAAGCTGACAAGGCGGTAACCGTACCAGCTGGTAGTAAACTGCTAAATGCATTGTCTGATAGCGGCATCTTCCTATCGTCAGCATGTGGCGGTGGTGGTACCTGCGGTCAGTGTGTGTGTAAAGTCCTTGAGGGTGGCGGTTCTATTCTACCAACCGAGGAAAGCCACATTACTCGCCGTGAAGCCAGAGAAGGCTACCGTTTATCATGTCAGGTTGCAGTTAAGCAGGACATGAAAATCGAAGTTCCTGAAGAAGTTTTTGGTACTAAAAAGTGGGATTGTGAAGTTATCTCTAACGATAACAAAGCGACCTTCATTAAAGAACTGGTACTTAAAATTCCTAACGGTGAAAGCGTACCTTTCCGTGCTGGTGGTTACATTCAGATTGAAGCTCCGCCGCATAAAGTTAAGTTCAGCGAATTCGATGTTCCGGAAAAATTCCGTGAAGATTGGGAGCGTTTCAAGCTGTTTGACCTTGAGTCAGAAGTTAAAGAAGAAACTATCCGTGCTTATTCAATGGCTAACTACCCAGAAGAAGAAGGCATTATCATGTTGAACGTGCGTATCGCTACGCCTCCTCCACGTGATATGTCATTGCCACCAGGTAAAATGTCATCTTATATCTGGGGCCTTAAAGCGGGCGATAAAGTAACGATTTCTGGTCCTTACGGTGAATTCTTCGCCAAAGACACCGACGCAGAAATGGTATTTATTGGTGGTGGTGCTGGTATGGCTCCGATGCGTTCGCACATCTTCGATCAGCTGCGTCGTATTAAAACCGACCGCAAGATCAGCTTCTGGTACGGTGCGCGTAGTTCTCGCGAAATGTTCTACGTAGAAGACTTCGACATGCTTGCAAAAGAAAATCCAAACTTTGAATGGCATGTTGCTTTGTCAGATCCGCAACCTGAAGATAACTGGGAAGGCTATACTGGTTTTATTCATAATGTTCTATATGAGAACTACTTGAAAGACCACCCAGCTCCAGAAGATTGTGAGTTCTATATGTGTGGACCTCCAATGATGAACGCGGCCTGTATCCAGATGCTTGAAGATTTGGGTGTTGAGCGCGAAAACATCTTATTGGATGACTTCGGTGGTTAATCCCCTTGGGTTATAACTGAAGGTTCTATAAAATAGGCAGTCTTTATGACTGCCTTTTTTTATGCCTGTATGAAACTATTGTTCAGCACATTACTGTTTGCATTAACTCTCACCGCCTGCCAACAGGACAGCCAATATACTAAGCTGTCCGGTAATACCATGGGCACCACCTATAATCTGACTTTTGAATCGAATGATATTTCTGTTGAGCAATTAAAAGGGGCAGTTACTAAGGAACTCGAGACTATCAATCAACTTATGTCCACTTATATTCCTGATAGTGAAATCAACAAGTTTAACGCTCTAACTAGCGATCAGTGCTTTCGCTTTTCTGATGCTACCTGGTTGGTTCTTGTAGCTGCGAAAGATATTTATCATCAGACTAACGGTGCTTTTGATATTACAGTTGGTCCGCTTATTCAGCGTTGGGGCTTTGACGCGGCAGAATACGCCGATAAGGTTCCCACTGGTGAAGAAGTAATTACACTTAGACAATCGGTTGGCACAGAGAAACTGCGATTTGATTATGAAGGACAGTGCATTTCTAAAGCCACTCCTGAACTAACAATCAACCTATCAGCAATAGCAAAGGGCTATGCGGTTGATCAGATTGCCAATATCATGGAGCAATTTAAAATTTCAAATTATCTTGTTGAAATTGGTGGTGAAACCAAAGGACAAGGTATCAATGTTCATGGTTATCCATGGCGTATTGCCATTGAGAAACCTGGACCGAGTCTGCATCAACAGCAAATGCTTATCGTTTCACTAGCCGATAATTCAATTGCCACTTCTGGAGACTACCGCAACTATTTCGAAGTTAATGGCCAGCGTTTTTCGCATACCATTGATCCGGCAACGGGTTACCCCATTACCCATAATCTGACTTCGGTATCTGTTGTCCATCCAAGCAACATGTATGCCGATGCTTATGCCACAGCATTCAGTGTTATGGGCTTTGAACGCACGCAGGACTTCGCTGAACAGCATCAGCTGCCTATATTTCTTGTTAAGAATGAAGATGGTACTCTGACAACTTATGCTAATGGATTGCTTAATAAAATGATCGTTGACCCAAATCAACCGACAATAGAATAGTTAATAAATAGCTTATTTTATAGGCATCCTATGATAAAATAAGCGTGTTATTAGCAACTACTGGTATTCAATCGTGACAAGTACTTTACTACTCGCCTTTTTCCTCTTTATAGCTGTTATTATTGTGATGGCTGTCGGCTATCTTGTTCAGCAGAAGCGAATCAGCGGTAGCTGTGGTGGACTGGATGCGCTTGGTATTGAAAAAGCTTGTGACTGTGATAAGCCCTGTGCAAAAAAGCGTGCTCGCCTTCGTAACGAGCGACGCTTAAATGTGGAAATTCTAGAAGACTAATTGCTAGCCAGTTAGTCTTTGCGACCTACAAACTGAATAGCCTTTAAAATACTTTGTCTTGATATCATCCCTACCAACTGACTCTTTTCCATTACCGGATACATGCGGCAGTTATCTTTCAGAAATTTCTCCGCCACATCAGCAATATTATCATCAGGATGTACGGTTTTAACTTCTTTAGTCATTAAATCCATTACGCGGTGACCTAAATCTCCATGATAAATGGCGCTTAATACTGTATGCAGACAATCTTTTTCTGAAATGAAACCCACTAATCGATTATGGTCATCCAACACTGGGGCACCGGTTAAACGATATTCCAGCATTGTCTGAGCAGCTTCTACTATATCTGTTTGCGGTTTTAATGTGATCATTGCCGAGGTCATATAATCTCGAACATGAACGGACTTTATCATAAAGCTACTCCTTGATTTTATTGTAAGAAACGAACAGCTATTTTTGCTTGCCCTTCGATTTGATAGTAGCTTATTTATCTGAAAAAACAAAGCCCAGCTAACGCTGGGCTTTGATAGAGGTCAAACTATCTAAATATTTTATTTAGTAGTCATAGTCTCTGCGTGTGCTTCGGCACGACGATTCAATGCACGACCTTCTGCAGTTGAGTTGTCTGCAATTGGTTGCTCTTCACCATAACCTTTTGCGGTTAAGCGCGAAGCATCAATACCGAAGTTGCTTACCAAGTAATCTTTTACTGAGTTAGCACGACGCTCTGAAAGACCTTGGTTGTATGCACTTGAGCCAACGCTATCTGTGTGACCTTGAATTTCAGCATTCACATTAGGATATTGACGTAAGAATTCAGCAACCTTAGCAATCTCAGCAACCATTTCTGGTTTAATTTCGTACTTGTTGGTATCGAAGTTTAAGCGCATATCAACAACAACTTCTTCTGCAACTTTCACTTCACAACCTTTCTCATCTACCTGTACGCCAGGAGCTGTGCCAGGACAGGCATCTTGATAATCATAAACACCGTCGTTATCGCTATCTAAAGGACAACCGTTAGCGTCTACTGCAGCACCAGCAGGAGTACCTGGACATTGGTCGTTAGCGTCTAGTACGCCGTCACCGTCCGAGTCTTTAGCTTTCTCTACAGGCTTAGGAGCAGGAGCAGCGCCTGATTTGGTAGTCTCACCAAAGAAGTAACCGTAGCTTACGTACCATACTTGATGGTCACCACGTTCACCTGAGTCTAACCAATCGTAGCCAGCACGCATGAAGACATTATCTGAAGCAAAGTGCTCAATACCAACACCCACTTTGTAGTAACCATCTTCCAAGTCAGGATGGTAAGCACCGTACTTATCACTTAGTTCACCGTAGCCTAACTTAATGAAAGGGTGTGTTGTTGCACTACCCATCCAGCTAGTGTCATTCAGTAGCAAATTTAGCGCTGCATTTTCAACATCAGTGCGAGCGCCAATTGCAAAATTAGGGATTTCGTCGAAGTAGTTATATTCAACTTCTAAAGCAATATTCTTGTTAAAGAACCAGCCCAGACCTAAACCACCTGACTGAGTGCTACCTGAATCCCAGTGAGAATCAAGCTCAATGTCATACCAACCTACATGACCATAAAATCCACTGCGGTCTTGCACTTCTTCTGCAGCGAATGCTGTTGAGCCTAATGCCAACAAACAAGCTGCGGTTAACAATTTCTTCTTCATTGTAGTACCCTCGTTAAGTTATTCATTTGTGTTCCATGGTGCTACGCATTATAACGGAAACAATAAGTTAGATACAAAATATAAGTCCGTTTTGCCATAATTTTACATTTTCTGGGCAAGATCTTGCACTTTTTGTGCCAACTCCTCGGCCATTTTTGTTGCCAAATTTGCATCATTGGCTTCAACCATCACTCGAATCAGTGGCTCTGTGCCAGAAGCTCGCAACAAAACTCGCCCCCGTTCTGCTAATTCCTCATCAACTTCCTGCGCCATCTTCTGCAACTCTTCATTTCCCATGATAGGTTTAGCATCAGTAACACGCACATTAATCATAGTCTGCGGAAATAATGGGAATTTCTGTGCTAATTCTCCGATACTCTGCTCACGCTCCTTAATAACCCTCAAAACTTGGAGCGCAGCAATAATACCGTCTCCAGTGGAGTTATAATCGAGGTGGATGAGATGACCTGATGATTCACCACCTATCAGCCAGTCGTTCTTCTTCAAACTTTCCATGACATAACGGTCGCCAACCTTGCTTCGCTCAAATGGAATATCGAATTCTTTCAGGGCATTTTCAATCGCCATATTGGTCATCAAGGTGCCGACAACACCGCCCTTCAGTGTTCCTTTTTGCTGCAAGTGATAAGCCATCATAAACATCAGCTGATCACCGTTAATGATATTACCTTCTGCATCAACCATCATTAAGCGATCACCATCGCCATCGAATGCGATACCGATGTCTGCCTGATGCTCTGTTACCACTTTCGAAAGTGGTTCAAGATGGGTAGCGCCACATTCGCGATTGATGTTTAACCCGTCCGGCTCAACCGCAGTTTTGATCACCTTCGCTCCCAGTTCCTTAAACACATATGGAGCAATGTGATAGGTCGCACCATTCGCGCAATCCAAAACAATTTTCATGCCATCAAGATTAAAGTCATTCGGCACGCTCGCCTTACAAAACTCAATGTAACGCGCTGCGGCATCTTCAATTCGATAAGCCTTGCCTAATTGCTCAGAAGGCAATGAAGTCATTTCCTGCTCCAGTAAGGCCTCTATTTCCAGCTCAACCGAGTCAGGAAGTTTCGTACCCTCGGCTGAGAAGAATTTAATACCGTTATCCTGAAATGGGTTATGCGAAGCACTGATCACGATGCCGGCATCCGCTCTGAAAGTACGAGTCAGATAAGCAATGGCTGGCGTTGGCATAGGCCCCACCAGAAAGCTATTAACGCCCGCTGCAGTTAATCCAGCCTCAAGCACTGACTCAAACATATAACCTGAAATTCGGGTGTCTTTTCCGATAACAATTTTACCTTTCTTGCCGAGCACCTTTCCGGCAGCCCAACCGAGCTTTAAAACAAACTCGGGGGTAATTGGGAACTGACCCACTGTGCCGCGAATACCGTCAGTTCCAAAATATTTTCTCTCGCTCATTCTAATCAGTTCCTTATTGTTGTTTATTTAGCTTGCTCAAATGCGCACAATAATTTCACTGCTTCAACCGTGGGTTTGACATCGTGTACGCGAATAATTTTCGCCCCTTTGGTTAAAGCATACATGGCCGCAACAACGCTGCCATTTGTTCTACTGTTCACATCAGCATCAAGAATATTGCCAATCATTGTCTTTCTCGATACACCGACTAGCAGCGGTAAATTAAGTTCTTTAAAACTGTCTAAATGCTTCATCAGTTCACAATTGTGCTGCAAAGTCTTTCCAAAACCAAAACCGGGGTCAAGACAAATTCGATCCGAGTTGATGCCTACTTTTTGACAGACCTCCACTCTTTGTTGCAGAAAAGACTTTACCTCTTTCACCACATCATCATAATGAGGCTTATGCTGCATACTTCTTGGCTGGCCCTGCATGTGCATCAGACAGACCAGCACCTCATCGCTTACAGCAACCGCTTCCAACGCTCCATCTTCCTGCAAGGCACGAACATCATTAATCATGCTTGCACCCGCTCTAATGGCCTCCTGCATCACTAACGTCTTACTGGTATCAACTGAAACCGGCTTACCGGTCGCGATAACCGCTTCTACCATAGGAATAACCCTGTCCAGTTCTTCACTTTCAGAAACGGCCTGGGCTCCCGGTCTGGTCGACTCACCACCAACATCAATGATATCCACGCCTTCGTCGATCATGGTTTCGATACGACGCAAAGCAATATCTTTTCGCACGTAACTGCCACCATCAGAAAAAGAGTCAGGGGTGGTGTTCAAAATACCCATCACAAGAGGAGATTTCGATTGGAGTAATTCTTTCATGCTTAATATCTGTCGCTAAAACGGGAAAAGGGCCAAAAGGCCCTTTTTATTAATCAACAGAAGGTTCTGTTACTGGCGAATCTTTTGGCGCTTCGGGTTGAGGACCTGACCCACCATTACCGCCCGGCCCTTTTTTATCCGACCAATTTGCCGGAGGGCTTGGCTCATCGCCATCCATAATCTGTTTAATCTGATTCGCATCAATGGTTTCATACTTCATCAGCGCATCAGCCATGGCATGCAACTTATCCATATTATCCTGCAAAATAGTCTTCGCACGATTATAGTTGCGATCAATGATGTCACGAATTTCTGCATCAATGGCGCGGGCAGTTTCGTCCGAAATATTCTTGTGCTGAGTCACTGAACGACCAAGGAATACCTCACCCTCGTCTTCAGCATAGGACAATGGACCCAATTTATCCGACAAGCCCCACTTAGTCACCATGTTGCGCGCTAAACTTGTGGCACGCTCAATATCATTTGATGCACCTGTCGTAACCTTGTCAGGACCATTAAGAATTTCTTCTGCAATACGGCCACCGAATAATGAGGACAACTGACTTTCTAGTGTTTCCTTAGATAATGAGTACTTATCCTGCTCTGGCAAATACATGGTTACGCCGAGAGCGCGACCACGCGGAATAATGCTGACTTTATACACTGGGTCATGGCTAGGCACTTTTAAGCCAACGATTGCATGACCTGCTTCGTGATATGCGGTATTGAGCTTTTCTTCTTCGGTCATCACCATTGAGCGACGCTCGGTACCCATCAGAATCTTGTCTTTGGCTTTCTCGAACTGCTCCATACCAACTATGCGTTGATTATCACGCGCGGCAAATAGTGCAGCTTCATTAACCAGGTTGGCCAGATCGGCACCAGAAAAACCTGGCGTGCCACGGGCAATAACACCTGGCTCGACATCATCGCCAATTGGTACTTTACGCATGTGAACTTTAAGGATTTGTTCACGACCTTTAATATCTGGCAAACCAACCACAACCTGACGGTCAAATCGGCCCGGACGCAATAACGCAGGGTCCAGCACGTCAGGACGGTTAGTCGCGGCAATTACGATCACGCCTTCACCGCCTTCAAAGCCATCCATCTCTACCAATAACTGGTTCAAGGTTTGCTCACGCTCATCGTGACCACCGCCTAAACCAGCACCACGATGACGGCCGACCGCATCGATCTCATCAATGAAGATAATACATGGCGCATGTTTTTTGGCCTGTTCGAACATGTCACGAACACGAGAAGCACCTACACCGACGAACATTTCGACGAAATCAGAGCCTGAAATGGTGAAGAAAGGTACTTTGGCTTCGCCAGCAATGGCACGTGCCAATAGAGTCTTACCGGTACCAGGAGGGCCGACCATTAAAACGCCTCGAGGGATTTTGCCGCCCAGACGCTGGAATTTACGTGGGTCACGCAAGAAGTCCACCAGTTCGCCCACTTCTTCCTTGGCTTCTTCAACACCTGCAACATCGGCAAATGTTGTTTTAACCTGATCTTCGCTGAGCATGCGGGCCTTACTTTTACCAAAAGATAGCGCACCGCCGCCTTTACCACCGCCCTGCATCTGGCGCATGAAGTAAATCCAGACAGCAATCAGTAGCAGAATTGGTCCAAAACTCAACAGAAAGGTGCCAAAACCACCACCTTCACGCTTTTTACCCGAATAATTGATATCGTTAGCTAACAATAACTCATTCAGCTTCTCGTGACCGCCAGCAGGTATCTCAGCATTAATATCACTATTGGTGTTCAAATCTTTACCAGTCACAAGATTATTGTTTGGATTGATCACCACATCGTCCACTTCCTTAGCTTCGATACGGCTCACAAACTCGGAAAATGTGACCTGACTATTGTCTGTCTGACGTTCCTGTATGGCGTCAATGACAATGAACAAGATGACCGCTGCTACGGCCCAAAATAGAATGTTTTTTACTAAATCGTTCAAAACCTGAACCTCAATCTTGGCAACGCTTTGCCTTTAATAATGACCACACATTATGCCATGCTTTGTCACTTACGAAAGCCCTGAAGCTTAACAAAACGTAACAATCATGGCTATTTGGTTAACTGCTTTTATAGCAACAGCCGATAACTAACCCTTATATCCTAAACCCACCACATAAACTTCGCGTGAACGCCCTCTGGACGCATCGGGTTTACGGATTAATACTTTATCGAACAGCTGACGACATTGACGAATATACTCATCAAAGCCTTCGCCCTGGAAGACTTTAACGACATAATTGCCTCCCTTGGCCAAGACCGTTTGCGCCAGTTCTAGCGCTAATTCGCACAAATACATGCCACGCGGCTGATCCACCGCATCTACTCCACTCATATTGGGGGCCATATCTGATAAAACAAGGTCTGCCTTACGTTCGCCGATCTTGTCTAATAGCTGATTTAATACTGCTTCTTCACGGAAATCACCTTGAATGAAGTCCACATCGGGTAAGGGATCCATTTCCAGAATGTCGAGAGCAAAAATTTTGCCCTGACTGCCCATTTTATAGGCGACATACTGCGACCAGCCACCAGGCGCAGCACCCAGATCAACCACGGTCACCCCTTTGCCCAGTAGCTTGTACTTTTGGTCAAGCTCTTCCAGTTTATAGACCGCTCGCGAACGATAGCCGTCCTTTTGCGATTTTTTCACATAAGGGTCGTCAAAATGCTCTTTCATCCAGCGGTGGCTGCTTTTACTTCGTGACATAAAGAATATGGGTGTTTTTTCTTCAAATAAGTCTCTATTGTACCTTTTTTCAGGTAAAATGACCGCTAATAATCACTATCAGAAAGATGTAATGAATCAATTAAGTAACAACCAGGTAAAATTCTTACGCGGCAAGGCACACAGCCTCAAACCAGTAGTCATGGTCGGCGCTAATGGCGTCACCGAAAACGTGCTTGAAGAAATCAACAATGCGCTCAATCACCATGAGCTCATTAAAATTAAAGTTCGGGCAGAAGAGCGCGAAGACAAACAGGAAATGATTGACTATATCTGCCAGCAAACTAAGGCAACTAAAATTCAGGTCATAGGCCATAATCTGTCGATTTATCGCAAGTCTGCCAACCCAAAAATCATTTTGCCTAAATAGCCAATTTCCGCTAACGTATGGATCGCTCCTAATCATTAAGGATTATTATGGCTTACAGCATTTTACTGGTCGAAGATCATAAAGAATTAGCCGCAACCACTGGTGAATACCTTGAGGCCTGTGGCTACATTGTTGATTATGCAATGGATGGCATATCCGGTCTTAATCTGGCCAAGAGCAACCAGTATGATGCTCTAATTCTTGATGTAATGCTTCCCGGCATGGACGGCTTTACTATCTGCCAGCGCATTCGCCAGGAAGCGCAGTCAGATATTCCTGTACTTATGCTGACCGCTCGCGATCAGCTGAAAGACAAGCTTGATGGCTTTGATGCAGGAGCCGATGACTACCTGATCAAACCGTTTGATTTTGAAGAGCTGGATGCACGCCTTAATGCCATTATTCGCCGCCACAAAGGCGAACTGGATTCGAAACCTCTGGTCATTCATGATCTGGAGCTTGATCCGAAAACTCTACAGGTAAAGCGTCAAGGCAAGAAGTTAAAACTGTCACCAACTGGCCTGCACATCCTCAAGTTGCTAATGCGCAAATCACCGGAAGTGGTAACTCGCGAAGAGCTTGAGCGTGAGTTATGGGGTGATCTGGTGCCGAACAGTGATGTACTGAGAAGTCATCTGTATAACCTGCGCAAGGTCATCGATAAACCTTTTTCAGAACACCTGTTACAAACGGTTCCAGGTCTGGGCATCAAAATCACTGAGCCGGAAGAATAGTTTAATTTTTTAACTGGTCTGTTCTTTTAGCGTCAGCTGAATCTGGGTGCCTTTGCCTAACTCACTATCAATAGAGATGTGCCAATCCATCTGATCACAGATACGTTTCACAATTGCCATACCAAGCCCAAACCCCTTAACCTGCTCCTGTTCACGATTAGCTCGATAAAAGGGCTCAAATATACGCTGCAGGCTTTTCTGATCCATACCAATACCAGTATCTGAAACACGCACAAAGTTACGGCCGATGAGCACCTGAATCGAGCCTTTTTCCGTATAGTTAAATGCGTTCAGAATAATATTGTTGAGACAGATGACCAACAGTCGCTCGGATATTCGCATATGTAACTTAACATTACTGTGCAAACTGGTTTGCAGATGCTTATCGGGATAAAGCCGCTCAATCGCACCAAGCTGCTGCTTGACGATAGCGTTAACATTAACCGGCTCTTCAGAAACATCCGGTTCCTGGTTTCTGGAGAGCAGAAACAGAGCCTCTAACAGGTCTTCCATTTCTTTAACCATCGGCTTCATGCGCGAGACAATTTTTTGTTGGGGCTCGTTGAGCTGCTGTTTTTCCAGAAGGGAAATTGAGCCTTTTAACACAGCCAGCGGTGTTCTTAGCTCATGACTGGCGTAGCGAGTGAAGTTTTTTTCACGAGTCACATACTCATTAACCCGCTCCGCATACTGATCGAACGCCTGCAACAGAGTCATCACTTCTGCATCTGCATTTTTCTCGATATCAGAAAAATCCATCTTCAGGTCTGCGCGCTCGGAAACTTCGACACTGTCCATCAAGCGCGACAACTTGACCACAGGAGAAATGGCTCGTCGCGACAACATATAGGTAATCCAGGCAGGCAGATAAATAATTAACAGCACGAAGGCGAGCGGTGCAATACCAAAATAAAACGACAAACGCGCAACTTGGCCTTCTTCAAAAACAAGGTACAGACGCTTGCCATACTTTTCAGAGATATGTACCAGCGGCTGCCTGTTATTAAAATCGACTCGTTGATAACCCGGCTGCAAAGACTCTAAATAATCAGGCACCTCCGCAGATGGACTGGAAGATGACATGTAACCGGTCAGATTCAATGTACTGGGTAAATTAAATTCAGGATTCTGCTCGTAATTCTGCCAGAAGAATTCAGCTTCGCCTTCCAGCGCCTGCTTAATTAAAACATTCTCGACGACTTTAGCGGCGCCATAAACACCCAATAACGTCACAGCACTAATCAGCAATAACTGGATAGCCATTGCCTTGATGATTTTATAATGTATGCCACGACGCTTTTGAGTCATTCGCTATCCCTAATCTTAATCAAGGCTTTTTAGCCCAGAACTAACGGTTATCGCTTTACGAAAAGATAGTGCGCAACCATCCACTCGTTTCCGTCAGCATAACCAAATAGCTCGGCACACGCCATAAAGAAAATACGCCAACGTTGGAACCAGATTTTGGCAAAATCCTTGCCATAAACCTTTTCGAACAGCGGCATGATTTCTTTTTGGTGTTTATCCATGTTTTCGAGCCAGGCATTTGACGTTTTTTCATAATGCTGACCATTCACCAGCCAACGTCTATCCAGCTGTAAATGCTGCTGAAAATTCAGGAAGGTGTCAGCAGCCGGCATCTGGCCACCACTGAAAAAGTAACGCCCCATCCAGTTATCATCACCCTCTTCTAAAAACGGATACATCAGGTAGCGATGACAGAACACATGTAAAAACACCTTACCGTCATCTTTTAACCATTGGCTGACCCGCTCAAACAGCACCTGATAATTTCTGACATGCTCAAACATTTCTATCGAAATAATTCGGTCAAATGTTCGGCCCGGATCAAACTGATTAATATCCTGTGTGATGATAGTGATATTAGTTAAACCACGTTCTCTGGCCTGCTGCTCAATATGCTCGCGCTGCGAGTTGGAATTGGACACACCTGTGATAGTGCTATTCGGATACTTGGCTGCAAGAAATAAAGTTAAGGAACCCCAGCCACATCCCAGTTCCAGAATATCCTGTCCATCAACAAATTCACCACGCTGAGCATACAATTCCAACATCGCCTGCTCGGCAGCATCAAGATTATTAATACCATCAGGCCAGTAAGCACTGCTGTATTTCAGATTCTTCCCCAACGCATAATGATAAAACTGTGCTGGCACTTCGTAATGCTGTTCATTGGCCTTGTCCGTTTTAATCGCCACTTCGGACGACTTTAGCTCCTGCAAAAACTGGTGATAGCGCTCACCCTGAGCTTCACAGTCAAAAGCTGATTCTTCAGCCAATCGCTGCTCGCAGAGCTTTCGGATACCCAGTCGCACCAGGCGGTCTGGCAGTAATCCTTTTTCAATTAAGTTAATAGCTTGTGCAATCATTTAGCTCTCCACAATTAGCTGTTACTGGATTTTTTTTGACCCAGGAAAAATTTATTGGTCTGTTTCTGATATTCACGGTATGCATCGCCTTTACTCCGAATATTTTGCTCTTCGTTAAAAGGGATACCGGTTAATTTCAAAAGAAACAGCAACATCAAAATCGGGTAAATAAATAACAACCATCCCTGTTCGGCGTGCCAGCCAATTAACGGATAGGCAAACCAGTGGGTCCATTCAAAGAAATAGTTGGGATGACGTGAATAGCGCCACAGACCGATATTACAAACTTTGCCTTTTGTATCTATTCTTCTCTTGAACTGTCGCAACTGATAGTCCGACAAGGTGACGCCTATAAACGATAGCACAGCTATGCCAATACCAATCCCATCTAACACATCAAAACTATGGCTGCTGGATACAATGATAGAAACAGGGTAACTGAATGCAAAAGCCAGCACCGCTTGAAACATAAAAAAGACAAACAGTTTGGTTTGAGTATTTTCAGACCAGTGCGCGCGCAATTGCTGATAGCGTCCATCTTCATGCTCGACCTGGTATCTATCGATAAGATGCCAGGCCAAACGGGCATACCAGGCGATGGGGATCAGTAAAACAATATAACGATGAAAACCACTTCCTTCAGCCATTGCGACATAAATCAGTCCGCTCAGAACAATCAAAAGAGCCCAGGTGATATCCACGATATCGGTATTTTTAGTATGAAACTGCCACATCCAGGCGATCAGCTGTCCGATAAAACATAGTAATGCAACAGCAATAATTGCAACATCTAATTCCATGATGCTTCTCTCTTACCCATTATTTCCTGCTTCTGACCTGCTGAGGGGGAAAATACTGTGACAATCAATACCATGACCAGCGTCCAACCAAAGGCAAGTGCCGCAAATGCCGAAACTGGATTGTTTAAGGTAACTGCACCGAACTTTTCAGCTGCCAAGTATGAAACAGGGCCACCGATAGCGCCCATTAATACACCAGCAATTTTGTAATCAAAAATCCAGGCCAGTGAATGATTTATAGTTAGCCCAAAAGCAAACCACAACATCATGATCCAGACAGGAGCTAAAAATGAAAAGGGCCACTGCATCTCATAACTGATCAATCCTAGCTGTAGCCATAGACTATCTAATAGTAGCCCCAACACCGCCAATGAGATTGCCAGCTTGAGGTCTGACAGTTTTCGGTTCAGAGGATGTAACTGCCATACAGCAAATAGTATAAAAAAGCCTACTCCCAGCCAGATATGCTGATAGGCTACACCCACAACCAGTGCGAACCACAGTGTTTGCAGCAGTACAAAATTAAGTACTTTGTTTAACTTTGTAAGGCTAACCATTGCTGCCTCTTGTTGCCAGGTTTGGCAAACAGTAGATGAACATCGCTAATGGCTTTTTCAATAAAGCCACCTTCGCAATAGCACAGATAAAAGTCCCACATCTGGATAAAGGACTGGTCAAATCCTTGCGCCTTCACCGCCTCAATGTGTGCAAAGAAACGTCTGCGCCATTCGTGCAGAGTTCTGGCATAACTGTCACCAAAATCTTCCAGATTGATCAATCGCAAATCGGAGGACTTTCTGGCTGAATCCGCAATGACAGAAACGCAAGGAATAAAGCTACCCGGGAAAATATAGCGCTTAATAAAGTCGACTGACTTTAACGCCTGCTTGTAGCGAGAGTCTTCAATGGTAATGGCCTGAATCAGCGCCATACCATCCGGTTTTAGCAGGTCGCTGCATTGCTTAATGTAGGTATCCAGATATTGATGACCCACCGCCTCAATCATTTCGATTGAAACCAGCTTATCGAACTGGCCTTTCAAATTACGATAGTCTTCTTTAAGAATCGTAACTTTACTTTCCAGCCCCTCTTCTTTGACTCTTTGTTTGGCGTGCTGGTATTGCTGCTCGGAGATCGTCGTTGTCGTCACATGACAGCCGTAGTTCTTGGCGGCATATATTGCAAAGCCGCCCCAGCCGGTACCAATTTCAACCAGACGATCATTGGCATTAAGATCCAGTTTTTCGCAGATGGTTTTCAGTTTTAATTCGGAAGCGGTTTCCAGTGTGTCTGCTTTGTCAGTGAAGATAGCAGAGGAATACATCAGGTGCTTATCCAGAAACAACTTAAAGAAGTCATTACCCAAATCGTAATGTGCGGAGATATTTTTTCGGCTTCCTTCGACGCTATTGCGATTAAAGAAATGCCATAGTTTGAGCACACTATTTTTTAGCCAGGCCAGGCCACCTTCCATCTCATCCAGTATGTCCCTGTTGATCACCAGCAGGCGAACCAGACCGGTAAGATCATCGGTTGACCACTGTTCTTTCATGTAGGACTCGGCTGCACCAATACTGCCATGCATGGCTACCTGACGGTAGAAATCCAGTTGATTAATGTTGATCGACACACACAGGTCTGATTTCTTGTTTGCAGTTCCACAAAATTGCTTGCCAATCGGATCACTGATAATAATCTGACCGCCTTTGATTCGACTTAAGGTTTTCAAAACCTGAGTTCTAATCAGACGTTCAAAGCCAGAAACCTTGCCATTTGCAGGCAAAGCCAGCTCAACAGACTCAGTCTGTTTCTGTTGTTTGCTGCCTATCGCCTGTTTTTCAGTAAAATCATTCACGACCCTGGGCCCTCTTGCCTGTTTCAGCCTTTGCTTCACCGATTTGCGAATCTTTAGTCAACTTAGGGTGCGCTACAAAGGGAATCTTTTTTAACCATAATTTGAACGCTTGCCAGTAGATGGCAGCCACCATTTTCAAAGGCTGCAACGGTCTTGTCAGAACAAGCTTTCGCATACTGCTTTTACTGAATGGTACGAAGTCGGCTGTGAAGGTGGCGTCAAAGAATTTCTGCCCACTTCCTTTTTGATTAACCACCATGTGGATACGCAGCTCATTCTGTTCAACCTTAAACAGCCACTGATAATGCATATCCATTGTCAGAAATGGTGAAACATGAAATTCTTTATCAAATTCAAATTGATACACATTGCCCTGCTTCTGACCTTGATTGCAATCATGCAGGTAGCTATGCCGCTCTCCCCACGGAGTGTTTGTGATTTCAGAAACAATATACTTGAGGTTCTCGTTTTCAAAACAAAAGTAAAAACAGACAGAGTTAAAATTAAACCCCAGGTATCTCAGGTGAGACAGCATAAAAACCTGTCCTGAAAAGCTTTCGCCAGTCCGCTGACGAATGGTTTCAAGGATCGCCTGTTTGTTTATGCTGGTTTTATTTGTTTCTGGGGTATTTTTTCCTGGGGCACTGGTTTCAGGGATATTTGTTTCTGGGGCACTGGTTTCAAAGATATTGGCTTCTTGTATATCAGAGCTCTGGTGAAAATCTTTGTTGCGGAATGAAATCAGATTCCATCTCTCTAGCGACCACAACTTGCTTTGAGCAAAAGTACTCTCGAGCTTGTCCAGATCCAGTAAGCTCCAATACATATCATAAGTAAACTCATGTGGCTTGGGTCGATAGCGACGATGGTGTATCGTTCCCACAAAAAATCCCTGCTTAAGCATATCCTGCATCCTTCAGAAGTTGTTCCGCAGCCTCCAATCCACTTCGTGCACCATCTTCATGGAATCCCCAGCCCCAGTAAGCACCACAAAAATAACTTCTGTGCTGCCCCTGAATCTGATGTTTATTCTGTTGGGCATCAATCGTTGCCTGAGTATAGACCGGGTGATGATAGGTCAGCTGTTTCCACACCAATTCTGGATTGACCCTGTCCGCCATATTCAAACTGACGATTACTGGCGTGCTGGTATCAAGCGACTGCAATAAATTCATGTAATAACTTACTGTACACTGCTGACGAGTTTTTTCATCTATTATCACATTCCAGCTGGCCCAGGCACGTCTTTTACTCGGCAATAGGCTAACATCAGAATGCAAGGTAATCTGATTTTCCTGGTATTTAATGGCACCCAGAATTTTATGCTCTTCGTCGCTGGCACCTTCAATCATTGTTAGCGCCTGATCGCTATGGCAGGCAAAGATCACATAATCGAACTCCTGCTTGCCCTCGGCAGTATGAAGCCAGACTGATGCATGGTTTCTGATCACTTTATTGATTGGACAGCCCAGTTTCACTTGAAAGCCTGCACTTTTCGCGATTGCATTTACATAGGTTTTTGATCCGCCCTCAATGGTCTTCCAAATGGGTCGATTAAATGCCTGCATCATCTGATGGTTGTTCATAAAGGCAACCAGGTAGCGGGCCGGGAAATCCAATATCAGCTCACTGTCTCCTGACCATAAAGCGCAGGCCATCGGCAATATGTGTTCATCAGTAAATTGTTGACTGTAGTTATTTCGCTTTAGGTAATCACCTAGTGTTTCGTTGCTATTATCATCCAGTAACTCGCCTGCTTCGCGATAAAATCGGAAGATGTCTCGTAACATTCGATAAAATTTCGGGCTGACAATGTTTTTGCGTTGGCTAAAGAGACCATTGAGGGTTCCAGCGTTATACTCCAGCCCCGTTAATTGATTGGATACGGCAAAACTCATATCACTGTCTTTGTAGGCCACCTGATACTTCTGTAACAGACCATAAAAGGTTGGGTAGTTCTCTGGATTGAATACAATAAAACCAGTATCAACTGCTATCTTTTTCTTGCCACCACTGTCGGCATCAACTTCGATCTTATGCGTATCTGCATGACCGCCCAACTTACTGGCTGATTCAAATAGAGTAACTTCAGCCTGTGACGCCAATCGCTCAGCAGCTGTAATACCAGAAATGCCTCCCCCAATCACTGCTACTTTCATGATTTAGCCTTTATTGCAATTGATTCTTTATTAGGATATTTCAAATCCCACACCAGGCCGACTTTTTCCATCGCCTTTAAAATATAAAAACTCAAATCAATCTCCCACCAGTAAAACCCTTGCTTGACAGAGCCAGGACTGAAGTGATGGTTGTTATGCCAACCTTCTCCCATGGTTAGTAGCGCCAGTAAAAAGTTATTACGGCTATCATCATTGGTCTCAAAACGGCGACTGCCCCAGCGGTGCGCTAAGGAGTTAATACAATAGGTCACATGCGACAGCAGAATGGTAGAAATGAAGAAACCCCAGATCAAAACCTGCCAGCGATCCGCGCCCAGCTCCGGATGGAAACTCTCCAAATAAATGCCTAAACCAAAGATTAGCGCGGCAAAAATAATGGGCGGAAAAATATCAAAGCGATCCAGCCAGCGAAGCTCAGGATACTTGGCAAGATCCTTGACCCGCTGTTCCTGGGTTGGAAAATTCTTCTTGTTTAAAAACCACAGCATGTGGCTTTTAAGGAAACCGTGTCGTGGAGAGTGGGTATCTTCGTCACTGTCCGCATGAATGTGATGATGGCGGTGATGAGCAGCCCACCAGAGCGGCCCGCGCTGAGTAGCCGAAGCGCCCAGAAAACCAAATAAAGCCTGCACCCAGCGATGCGTCTTAAAACTTTTGTGCGAAAAATAACGATGATAAAAAGCAGTAATCGCAAACATTCGGATTAAATAAGCTGCGATACAGATTATGACAGCCGCCCAAGATACGCCTGTTACAAAGGCAAGTAGACAGACTAGATGCAAACCGATATAGGGAATCACTCGTGGCCAATCAACACCTTCTAACTGCTCGGGTTGATTTGCCTCAGTATTGATTTGACTATTATCAAACCACTGTTTCATTTTCATAACGTAAGTTGCCTGGCATTTTGCATAATCCTATGGTCAGCCCTGTGAAATCCTTGTGAAGTCTTATAGACGGCCAAGCCCCTAAATGCGCCAACTAGCTCGCTGCTCTCTTCACATAATCTTTACGAGCCGGGAGCTACAGTGGCACTATGTCTTCTACTCTAGCAGTGCTTTATGATGATTTCCCGTTATTTATTATATTTTGCAATGGCCTTAACTTTTTCTGGCTGTAGCCATTCGAGGAGCGAGATGAATAATCAGCGCGTAGAAAATTTTTTGCAGGTTGCTCAACAAATGCCTGCCACTGCAACGGTGGAGTCTCCGGACAAAGCCTTCCTTACCCTGTTTGGTGATTTCAAAGCAGGTACCAGGGAAGAAGTTATACGCCAGCTTTATGCCGAGCAGTTCTACTTCAATGACACCTTTAAAACCTTCGGTCATATCGACGAACTGTTGAAGTATATGCCCGAAACTGCCGAAGCTACCGAGCTCACCACTGTCGAAATCATTGATGTAGCAAAATCAGACACTGATTACTATCTACGTTGGGTCATGCACATGAAGTTCTCAGCCGCAGGCAGAAAGATTGACTCCAAGTCCATTGGCATGACCCAGCTTCGCTTTAATGAAGAAGGCAAGATCATCCTTCATCAGGACTACTGGGACGGCGCCGAGGGATTTTATTCACGTTTACCTATCGTAGGATTCTTTGTTAATTATGTGCAAGATCGCCTCTAAAACGCAGTCCCTCAACAAGCTGCTTATCCAGATGAGTTTGCCGCTGGTAGGTTTGGTTCTGCTTGTCACTTCTGAGCTGGCCCAGGCAAAACTAGAGCCAAGTGTTAGTTATCAAGAAACCGACTATCTGCTGTGTGCTAAACAGCGCGTCACCAAAGCCCTGCTTTTTGATGTAGTCGATGTTGGCGTCTACTATGCTGACTGCAAACAGGCAGCGGACATCTTTGATGATCAACCAAAGTTGCTCAGATTTTCATATTTACGTGATGTGACTGGTGAGCAATTTACTGAGGGTGCTGATGACTTTTTACGAGACAACCTTAAGCCACAGGAAAAAGACCAGTGCCTTACTTACTTCAATGAGTTTAATACTGTTTACAAAGACGTTACCGACGGGGACTATTACGATCTCTTTGTGCTTCCTGAGCAGGGTCTCGATCTGTATCTTAACAATCAGCAACTGGCCCAATCCGACAATTCCGGTTGCGCCTTGCCTTATCTCAATATCTGGTTTGGTGAAGAATCAATGGACAGCGACTTCGAAGAGCTTCGCGATCAGATTAAAGCACTGAACTGATCGCTTTCACTAGACCTTATGGCGCTGGTTAGCTGAGTAACTCCAACGCCTTTTTCCTCGCTTCCTTATAGTCAATGATAGGTTGCGGATATCCCAGTTCTTCTCTTTGTTCACTACTTGGAAAATGAATATCTTTGTCGCTCAAACTGGCCAGCTCCGGCACTAGCTTGCGAATAAATTTCCCTTCAGGATCAAATCGCTGTGACTGAGTGATTGGGCTCATGATTCTGAAATAAGGCGCACCGTCTGCTCCCGTCGAAGAGCACCACTGCCAGCCACCATTGTTTGAAGCAAAATCTCCGTCTATTAAGTGACGCATAAAGAAAGCTTCCCCTTGTCGCCAATCTATCAGACATAATTTATTCAGGAACATGGCCACATTCATTCTTAACCGATTATGCATCCATCCGGTTTGTAGCAACTGTCTCATTGCTGCATCAATCAGTGGAAAACCGGTTTTACCCTGGCACCATTTTTCGAATAAATCCTGCTGCCCATTCCAGACTTCTTTGGCATCACTTTTAAATACTTTATGTTTACTGATTTCTGGATTATCAATGATGATCTGGCGATAAAATTCGCGCCAGATGATCTCTGACAACCAGGTGTCTTTGTAGAATGCATCCTCGTCGCCATCATGCCAATCCCGTAAAGCTTCTATGCATTGCCTGGCTGAAATCGCCCCCGCCGCCAGATAGGGCGAAAGCATACTGGTACCCTTAACTGATGGAATGTCTCTACGTTCCTTATAGTAGCCAGCTCTGGGTAAAAACTCCTTTAGCCTTTGCTGTGCTGTCCGTTCACCTGCAGGCCATATATCATCGCGGTACTCATGCGAAAAATCATAATCACTTTGCTTATCAACTTTATAACTCTGCTTGTTGGGCCTTGGAAGAGGCGAAGCTCCCTGCATTTTATGATGCTCAATCCAGGCTTTCTTATAAGGTGTAAAAACCTTATAGGGCTCTCCTTTGCCAGTAGATACACTGCTGGGTGGGATTATCAGGTCACCATCATGTCGGTTTACTGAGATGCCTTGTTTCAGCAATATTTTTTCTAACGCCTCATCCCTTTTTTTTTCATTAAGCGGATATTCGTTATTAAAAAAAACGCCGTTGGCCTTATACTCTTTGACCAGTTGTTCAACCTTTTCAATAGACTGCTGATAGTCTTCCACCTTAAAGCTATGCAAGGGAATATTAAGCTGATTAAGTTCTTTTCGCAGCTCTTTGACCGTGTCATTTATAAAGCCAATCTTGCAGGCCGCATCATCATGCAGCTTTCGTTGCTCCACAGCTTCCAGATAAATACCGATTACAGTACCCTGTTCGGCTGCATAAAAAAGAGCAGGGTTATCTCCTACTCTTAAATCATTCCGAAACCAGACCAGATTAACAGTTGTGCTCATAGAATTTCTGCTTATAGATAATTTCGTAAACCAAGCTCCAGAGGGTGTGGATCAAGATACGCCTGCTGCTTGATATAGTCTGAACCAAACTGAGTTAAATAATGGTTAATCAAAGTTACAGGCACTACCAATGTCACGATTCCTTTTCGATACTGTTCGATGACTTTCACCAGCTCCTGCTTAGCCGCTGAAGTCAGATCCCGCTTCAGATAGCCGAGAATATGATAAAGCACATTAGTATGCGACTTGCTTGAAGCAATCTTTTTCAGTGTCTGCATCAGTTTATCTTCATATTCTTTGAGTAACTCGCTGATTACTTGCTGTTCCGTATTGGCCACCAGTCGCCCCAGTTCTTTATAGGCCTGATAGCTATGGGCCATCACCAGATATTTATAGCGACTATGAAAGTCAATCAGCTTCTTCATACTCGGCTCGCTCATAACTGATCGCTTCCAGTCGTTATAGGCAAACACGCGAGTGATAAAGTTTTCACGCAACTTTGGATCCTGCAAACGCCCTTCTTCCTCTACTGGCAGGTTAGGATGCAGTTTCATGATTTCATCAATATAGACACCACGAAATGACTCGCCCGCTGGATTACCATTTTCATGATAGACCTTAACTCGCTCCATACCACAACTCGGTGAATTGCGGATCACTATATAGCCGCAGGCATCATGAATTCTTGGCATGGTTTTGTGGGCATAATCGCGCAACTCATCGGTCACATCCAGGCTATGGTCATCAACCTTCTTCACCCGAATATCTTCACCCACTCTCACCAGGTGAATTGGTGGTCGAGGCGTGGGTAATCCTATGCCCATTTCAGGGCACACGGGAGTGTACTCAAACCAGTCGCTTAGAACGTTGAGACAGTATTTAGACTGCTTGTGGCCACCGTCGAAACGAACCTTATTTCCAAGTAGACACGAGCTTATGGCGATCTTAATTTTGTTCATTTTTGAATTATTGTTAACTCCGTGTGAAGGGCTCGTGAAAAATTAGTTTTCATCGACAAATTTTTCACAATCTGAGGTCTATTTTCTTATCTTCATGATGCTAACAGGAGAGATTGCCATGAAGTTGAAACACCTACTAATACCCTTTTTAGTACTACCCTTGATTGCTTGTAATGACGATGACGACAATGATCCGATTGAGGAGATGATGCCTCAGAGTTTCAAGGTTCAGGTTGTTCATGCATCCCAAGACTCACCTAATGTAAATGTTCTCGTCAACGCCTCGGAAACCCTTTCCGATGTTGCCTACAAAGATGCATCCAGTCGTTTAACTTTAGACGAAGGCACCTACAGTTTGCAAGTTGATGGTATCACCCCGGGCGGCGATGCCACCGTCATTGGGCCTGTTGATGTCAGTTTCGCTCCTGATCAGTTATACACCGTGCTGGCTGTGAATGAAACCGCTTCAATTGAACCGCTGGTTATCAGTCAGTCTGACTTTACGCCGGCTGATGGCGAGCTAACAGTACAGGTCATTCATGCCGCCTCGAATGCGCCTACCGTTGATGTTTACCTTACCGCGCCTGGCGCCGATATCTCAGGCGTTGCCCCTACTACCACCTTAAGTTTTAAAGATTCTCTGGCTGCTACTGATATTCCTGCTGGCGACTATCAGATACGTGTTACACCGACTGGTGAAAGTACTGTGGTCTTCGATAGTGGTACAGTAAGTTTGCCGGCTGGCGTACTGCTAAATGTTGCAGCGGTGACTAACACCACAACCGGTGATAGCCCCATCAGCCTATTGGCCATTACCGATGATGGTGCAACTGAAATTCTGGACGTTAACACACCAGCTGATTTCCGCATATTCCATGTTTCAGCGGATGCACCCAATGTCGATGTAGTGGTTAATGATGACTTCGCCAATCCAGTTGTTACCGATTTAGCCTTCCCTGACTTTACGGGTTACCTGTCAGTGCCTGCGGATACATACAACGCCAAGGTTGTACCTACCGGTGCAGACACCCCTGTGGTTATTGATGCCGACTTAGCTTTGGAAGCCGGAGCTTCCTACTCGGTACTGGCCGTCAATGACCTAGCCAATATTGAACCTCTGGTTCTGGCTGATACACGTCGCGCCATTTCAACCGAAGCTCAGTTGAGGATTGTCCATGGTTCACTTTCTGCTGGTGCAGTTGATATTTATCTGGTCGCCCCCGGTACTGATATCAATGACGTTGAGCCAGCGCTAAGCAATGTCCCATTCAAAGC
The DNA here is from genome assembly GCA_048268505.1 of Kangiella sp. GTDB lineage: Bacteria > Pseudomonadota > Gammaproteobacteria > Enterobacterales > Kangiellaceae > Kangiella. Next base: position 108,334 of record JBLWVK010000006.1, read on the forward strand.
TGAAACGGGTTATCTGTCAGTTGCCGGAGGTGATTATGACGTCGTAGTTACACCAACCGGCAGCAAAACTGCAGCTATTGGCCCAGCAGCCGTTACCCTGTCTAATGGTGGTATCTACACCATCATTGCCCGCGATAGTGTTGGCAACGGTGCACCACTTAACGTCATCCTTGCTGACGACTTTGTCGTGCAATAAGCTAAAACTAGCAGACACAAAAAAGGCCTCGCAAGAGGCCTTTTTCTTTCTTTACTGAAGCAAACTAAATATACAAAACCTCAGCGATTTCATATTCAACGCTTCCTTTCGGAGTTTGAATATTCGCGATATCGCCTTCTTCTTTGCCAATTAATCCACGCGCAATTGGCGAGTTAATAGAAAGTTTGTTTTGCTTAATATCCGCTTCATCATCACCAACGATTTTGTATTGCACTTCATCGGCGTTGTTATCATCTAAATTGATTAGGATGACGGTTGAACCAAAGATCACCTTACCATTGTTGGTCATTTTCTTAACATCAACAATCTGGGCATTGGAAAGCTTGGCTTCAATTTCCTGAATACGACCTTCGATAAAACCCTGCTGTTCGCGCGCAGCGTGATACTCTGCATTTTCTTTCAGATCACCATGCTCACGTGCTTCAGCGATGGCCGCAACAACCTGCGGCCTTTTTACTTTTTTCAGCTCATTCAATTCAGTCTGCAACGCTTCTGCGCCTTCGACTGTCATAGGAACTCGATTCATCTTTCATCAACCTGTGTATGTAGTTCTTGCACTGAGTAAATCTGGCTTCGACCATTCTCTTTCATCGCTGCACAGGATGCTACTGCACCTGCCAGAGTCGTCGTGTAAGGCACTTTATATTGCAGTGCACTACGACGAATCAGGAATGAGTCGGCAATCGCCTGTTTGCCTTCAGTGGTGTTAATAATGTAATCCACCTCACCATTTTTGATGTAGTCAACAATGTGTGGACGACCTTCAAACATCTTGTTGATGCGCTGACATGGAATACCTGCTTCACGAATGGCTCGCGCGGTTCCGCCGGTTGCTAACAACTCGAAGCCCTGCTCAACTAATGAGCGTGCCACTGCTGGTAAGCCATTTCTGTCCGCTTCACGCACACTGATAATAACCTGGCCCGACACCGGGATACCTTGTCCGCCACCCAGCTTCGCTTTGTAGAAAGCATCACCGAAGGTTTTGCCGACACCCATCGCTTCACCCGTTGATTTCATCTCAGGGCCAAGAATTGGGTCAGAGCCCGGGAACTTGTTGAATGGGAAGACCGGTTCTTTAACAGAGAAGTAGCGAGGAATGATTTCCTTGGTAAATCCTGTTTCAGCCAATGTTTTGCCGGCCATTACTGACGCAGCGACTTTCGCCATCGGTGTACCGGTTGCTTTGGATACAAATGGTACCGTGCGCGATGCACGTGGGTTCACCTCTAGGATGAAGATTTTCTCACCCTGAATAGCAAACTGAGCATTCATCAAGCCGCGAACTTTCAGTTCTTTGGCCATTACCAACATCTGGCGACGCAGTTCATCCTGCACATCTTTGCTGAGGCTAAATGGAGGAATCGAACAGGCTGAGTCACCAGAGTGAACACCCGCTTGTTCAATGTGTTCCATGATGCCACCAATCAGAATATTTTCGCCGTCAAAGATTGCATCAACATCCACCTCAATCGCATCATCAAGGAAACGATCCAACAGTACTGGTGATTCGTTCGAAACGCTCACCGCATCATTCATGTAGCGACGCAGTTCTTCTTCGTTATACACGATTTCCATCGCACGTCCGCCCAATACATAAGAAGGACGAACCACCAATGGGTAACCAATTTCTTCTGCCAGGCGTACACCTTCTTCGATGTTGCGAGCGGTTCGGTTTGGTGGCTGCAACAAACCTAAGCGGTTAATCGCACGCTGGAAACGCTCACGGTCTTCTGCACGGTCAATCGCATCCGGTGAAGTACCAATAATCGGTACACCGGCAGCTTCCAGATCACGCGCCAATTTCAGTGGCGTCTGACCACCGTAATGAACAATCACGCCTTTCGGTTTTTCAATATCGACAATGGCCAACACATCTTCAAGTGTTAACGGTTCGAAGTAGAGACGATCCGATGTATCGTAATCGGTTGATACGGTTTCAGGGTTACAGTTAACCATGATGGTTTCGTAACCATCATCGCGCATGGCGAATGCGGCATGTACACAGCAGTAGTCAAACTCAATACCCTGACCGATGCGGTTTGGACCACCGCCTAAAATCATGATCTTTTCGCGGTCGGTTGGATTTGCTTCGCACTCTTCTTCATAGGTTGAGTACATATAAGCAGTACTGGTCGCAAACTCTGCCGCACAGGTGTCAACTCGCTTAAAGACAGGCAATACGCCCAGCTCTTTACGCAGTTTACGAATTTCTTTTTCGCTGGTGGCGAAAATATCGGCTAACCTTTGATCAGCGAATCCTTTACGCTTAATCTGACGCATCAAGTCTGCATTCAGGTCAGAGAATGATTTGCCTTGTAAACTTTCCTCAATTTGAATCAGCTCTTGAATCTGGATCAGGAACCATTTATCAATTCCAGTCAGTTCAAACACTTCATCCAGTGACCAGCCTTTGCGGAAGGCATCGCCGATATACCAGATGCGATCCGAACCTGGTACACGTAAGTTTTGACGAAGGGTATCAACCCAGCTTTCGTCATCTTCCGCCAACTTAGGTTCAAAACCAGAAGAGCCAACCTCAAGACCGCGTAGAGCTTTTTGCAATGACTCCTGAAAATTACGACCAATCGCCATTACCTCACCCACAGATTTCATCTGGGTGGTCAGGGTCTTGTCCACATTCGGGAATTTTTCGAAGTTGAAGCGCGGGATTTTAGTTACGACATAGTCGATACTTGGCTCAAACGAAGCAGGCGTTTTACCACCGGTAATTTCGTTCTGTAGCTCGTCAAGGGTATAACCCACCGCCAGTTTGGCAGCGACTTTAGCAATCGGGAAACCGGTTGCCTTTGAGGCCAACGCCGATGAACGCGATACACGCGGGTTCATCTCAATGATGGTCATGCGGCCATTTTCAGGATTGATTGCAAACTGAACGTTCGAACCACCGGTTTCAACGCCAATTTCGCGCAATACCGCAAGCGATGCATCACGCATGCGCTGATATTCTTTATCAGTCAATGTCTGCGCCGGTGCAACAGTAATCGAGTCACCGGTATGCACGCCCATCGGGTCGAAGTTTTCGATAGAACAGATGATGATGCAGTTATCGTTCTTGTCGCGAACAACCTCCATCTCATACTCTTTCCAGCCGATTAATGATTCATCAATCAACAACTCATTGGTTGGCGACAAATCCAATCCGCGCAAACAGATCTCTTCAAACTCTTCTTTGTTATACGCGATACCGCCACCAGTACCACCCATGGTAAAGGAAGGACGGATAATACAGGGGAAGCCAACTTCTTTCTGCACTTCCCAGGCGTCTTTCAGACTGTGCGCAACTTGCTGACGCGGCTGGTCAAGGCCAATTTTTGACATCGCTTTGGCGAACAGCTCACGGTCTTCGGCTTTATCGATTGCTTCGCGCGTCGCACCAATCATTTCCACGCCATGGATTTCTAATACGCCGCGTGAGGCCAGATCCAGCGCACAGTTCAACGCCGTCTGCCCACCCATGGTTGGTAGAATCGCGTCAGGTTTTTCTTTCTCAATAATTTTCGCAACCACTTCCCACTGAATCGGCTCGATGTAGGTCACATCCGCCATATTCGGGTCAGTCATAATCGTTGCCGGGTTAGAGTTCACCAGAATGACTCGGTACCCCTCTTCACGCAAAGCCTTACAGGCCTGTGCGCCAGAATAGTCAAATTCACAGGCCTGGCCAATAATGATTGGGCCAGCGCCTAAAATCAAAATACTTTCTATGTCAGTACGTTTTGGCATGTCTCAATCGTCTCCTAAGCTTTGTGTTGTTCCATCAATTCAATGAAGTGGTCGAACAATGGTGCAGCATCGTGTGGACCGGGACTTGCTTCAGGGTGACCCTGGAAGCCAAACGCCGGTTTATCCGTACGCTTGATACCCTGTAGGGTGCCATCGAATAGGGAACGATGAGTTGCTTTTAAATTATCCGGTAACGACTTTTCATCTGCCGCAAAGCCGTGGTTCTGGCTGGTAATCATTACCGTGCCATCTGCAACGTCTTGCACTGGATGGTTGGCGCCATGGTGGCCAAACTTCATCTTCGCCGTCTTGCCGCCGCTGGCTAGAGCCAACAACTGATGACCAAGACAGATACCGAATACTGGAATATTGGTTTCCAGGATTTCCTGAATCGCTTTAATGGCATAATCACATGGCTCTGGGTCGCCTGGGCCGTTGGATAGGAAAACACCATCAGGATTCATCGCCAGAACTTCGCTGGCTGGAGTTTGTGCTGGCACAACGGTCAGGTCACAACCGCGCTCCACCAACATTCTCAGGATATTGTGCTTTGCGCCAAAGTCGTAAGCGACGACTTTAAACTTGGCTTCTTTGAGCTTGCCGTAGCCTTCTTCCAAAGACCAGGTGCTGTCCTGCCACGGGTAAGTTTCCTTTGTCGAAACCACTTTAGCCAGATCCATTCCTTTCAAGCCCGGGAACTCTTTGGCCAGCTCCAGCGCTTTATCCGCATCCGGCGTTTCACCCGCAATGATACAACCACTCAAAGCACCTTTGTCACGCAAGATTCGCGTCAAACGGCGCGTATCAATGTCGGCAATGGCAACTTTCTTATGGCGCTTCAAATAGTCAGATAACGACTCTTCGCTGCGATAATTGCTGTGTAATAAAGGAAGGTCTCGAATAATTAATGCTTCAGCCCAAATATTGGTCGATTCAACATCTTCGGAATTGGCACCGGTGTTACCGATGTGGGGATAAGTGAGGGTTACCATCTGCTTAGCGTAGGAAGGGTCAGTTAAAATCTCCTGATATCCTGTCATGGCGGTATTGAAAACCACCTCGCCTACTGCATGTCCTTCGTAACCGATTGAAACTCCATGAAAAACACTACCATCTTCAAGAACTAAAATGGCGGGCTGCTGGGCGGGTCTTAGCAGCTGTTGAGACTCTTGTTCTAACAAAGAAACCTCCATTTTTTTTAGGCGCAAAAAATTTGGGCTCACAATCTAAATGAGTCCAGCAAATTGTTTACTTAGTGGAATTTTGGCAAATTCTGCGCATTATAATGGAAATGGCTTTTGATGTCTATTTAAGCGGGGCTGACTATTGAGGTAGCAGAGCTATTGGCTGTATCTAACTGAAAAAGAAACTTAAAAAGAAAAAGGGCGGATAAACCGCCCATTTTCAGTTGGCCTCATGCCCCTTAGGTGCTCCTTGCTACTTCCTTGTGTCACCATGTCCTTCGGTTAGATTTCCTTACGTGCGTCCCTTGCACACTTGTTAATCTACTCTTTTTTTTAGCAATAACAACAAGGCCTGACATGATGTCAGGCCTGCATTGCAATAAAAATTCTTTTTAAATCAATTAACTAGATAAAATCTGTAGCATAAAAAGCACATTTTCTGAGTGATCTTACGGCGCTAGACTACAGATCGTTGCGAGATCTCTCACAATCACCATGGACGATCTCTCACACACAATGCACATTTGGTTGAGCATTTTTTAACCCGTCATGCAATTTGCGCTTCAAAGCCCCAAAACATCCTGCATATCGTAGAGTCCAGCCGGTTTTCCCAGCAGCCATTTGGCAGCTTCTATTGCCCCTTGCGCAAAACATTGGCGGGTCTGCGCTTCGTGGCGCAGAGTGACCAGCTCCCCATTTAATGCGAACACCACCTCATGGGTGCCGACGATATCGCCAGCACGCATTACCGAGAAGCCAATCGCTCCAGGCTCGCGCTCGCCGATACCATGTCTTGCCCATTCCGCTACTTCATTCAAATCCTGCCCCTTGGTTTTAGCAACCGCTTCGCCAAGCGCCAAAGCTGTGCCCGAGGGTGAGTCTTTTTTATATTTATGGTGGGCTTCAAAAATTTCGATATCCGCCTTACCACCCAGTAATTGAGTAGCCTGCTTCACCAGCCCTAATAAACTGTTAACACCAAGACTGTAATTAGCGGCAAACACAATCGGAATGATTTTCGCCGCTTCACTAATTTTTTCCTTTTGCTCTTCACTAAATCCGGTAGTACCTATCACCACTGGTGAGTTGGCGCTTACTGCATGAGCCAGGGTTTCGATTGAGTGGTCGGGCAGACTGAAGTCAATCAGCACCTTTCGTTCATTCAGGGTCACCGACAGATCATCACCCACGAATACACCCTGCGGTTCCATGCCGACCAGGTAGCCAATATCGGTACCCAGCTTTTTATGTTGTTCACGCGCCATGGCACCGACAATCTCAACCTGCTGGTCATTGATAGCGGCTTTCAACAACTCCTGCCCCATTCTGCCGGTGCAGGCATTAATTACAATCGGTGTCATTTATCTTTTATCCTGTCTGTAACGCTTCTGTTAATCCAGTGCGCCTTCGGCTTGCAATGTTTCGGCAATCTTTTCGGCCAACACTCGATAGCCCTGTGCATTTAAATGAATCTGATCGGATTTATATTTTGATGTTTTCAATAAATCCGAAAGCTCTTCGCGCATATAAGCCAGTTGATGTTCTTCGGCCAGCTCATCATAAAAATCAGCAACCGCCGAGAACAAATTCTTCTCCGGAACGCCAATCAGCAGCACCTGTACATTGCGTCGGTTAGCTATGGCAATCATTTCCGCCAGGTTCTGCTTGGTCTGGATCTGGTTATGGTTACGCAGAATATCATTACCCCCTTCCAGCAAAATCACCAGCTCGGGACTGTGTTGCTCAAGAACATCTTCAAAGCGAGCCAGCCCTAGATCGGTGGTTTCGCCTGATATTCCGGCATTCACCACATTCAAGCCCGTTATCTGCGCCAGCTGACTGGGATAACTGACAGCTTCTGAGGCGCCTACACCTTCTGTCAGGCTGTCACCAAAGGCTACAATGGTTGCCCCGGGAGTGAGCGGTTTTAGCTTGGGATCGCTACAGGCGGTTAATAGTAAACCGCCAGCGACTAAAACGAGAAGCAGAAAATAGTGCTTTAAACCACTCATTAAGCTGCATCTCTTTTCTTTAACAGTTTTACGAACCAGACGACCAATAATGAGAAGGAAATGGCGCCTAAAATCATTGCCATCACATCACTACCAATCCAGCCTGTGCCAATGCCATCAGGCTTTTTGCCCTCAATAAAGGCCATTGCCGCAATGGCAACGCCGAGCAAACCTTCTCCGCCAACAAAGCCACTGCCCAGTAGAATGCCTTTTTCACGGCGGCTTTCTTTCTCATCATCACGCCTGGTTTTTGTCTCAACCCAGTGACGAATCAAACCACCGATCAGGATTGGCGTCATGGTTGATAACGGCAGGTACACACCAACCGCAAAGGGTAACGATGGAATCTTGATCAGTTCGCAGGCGATAGCAATTCCAACCCCGATTGCCACCAGCACCCACGGCAGATTCTGCTCCAGCACCCCATCAATCACCAGCTTCATCAAAGTCGCCTGTGGCGCGGGTAATTCCTTACTGCCGAAGCCAAAGGTTTCGGCCAACAGCAACACCGATAAACAGACAAAGGTTGCCGAAGTCAGTACCCCAATCAGTTCTGCCATCTGTTGTTTACGAGGCGTTGCACCTAACAGATAACCACTTTTCAGATCCTGCGAAGTGTCGCCAGAAATTGAAGCTGCAATGGCCACCACGCAACCAACAATCAGAGTCGCGGCTTTACCGCTGGTATCAGTCCATCCCATAGCCAGGAATATGGTTGCAGTTCCCAACAATGCTGCAATCGTCATGCCTGAGGTCGGGTTTGAAGTCACTCCCACTAAGCCAACAATACGTGCTGCCACCGTGACAAAGAAGAACGCAAAGACGGCAACACAGATAGCTGCCAGCAGACGTGTATCAATACCACCGACCGCGCCGAAGACGCCAGGCACGAAGGTCAGCATTAAAATGACAGCCAATATACCGAAGAATACGACTTTAATCGGTAAGTCCTGATGGGTTCTTGGCTCAACAGCTTTATGCTGCTTATCTTCATGAACTTCTTGTTCGACTGTTTTAGCAATCGTCTTGGCACCCACTTTGAAGCTTTGAACCATCACCGGAACGCTTTTGATTAAGGTGATAATACCCGCCGTTGCTACTGCACCCGCACCAATATAGCGAACGTAACGCGACCAGATTTCGCCAGTGGACATCTCAGAAATCAGCTTGACGGTTTCCGGGAAGAAAGGCGTGGTCTGGGTATCGCCCCAATAAGCTATCGCTGGAATGATGATGATCGCCGATAGCAAGCCACCGCCCACCATGACCCAGGCGATACGTGGGCCAAGTATATAACCGACACCAAATAATGCAGCTGACAAATCAATCCCAACGGCACCTTTTTTCAGGAATGGAATTTTCACCGCCGCATAGTCGGGGATGACCTTTATCCATGAGGTAAGCGTTTTAAATAGCGCCGCAGCACCCATGCCATAGAAAATGTATTTCGCCTTGTTGCCACCCACTTCATTGGCCACCAGCACTTCAGCACAGGCAGTACCTTCAGGATAAGGCAGTTTGCCGTGTTCACGTTCAATCAGGAATTTGCGCAATGGGATCATAAACAGAATACCAATCACACCACCGCTCATGGCGAGAATAGTCATCTGCAATAAGTCTGGCGCAACGCCCCACATAAACAGGGCAGGCAAAGTAAAAATCACACCGCTGGCCAGCGAGCTCGATGCCGAACCAGTAGTTTGCGCGATATTGGTTTCAAGAATGGTGCTGCCGATACCGAACTTTGACAAAATCTTAAAGACAGCCACCGCCATCACTGCAACCGGAATTGATGTACTGATGGTTAGCCCGGCACGAAGTCCCAGATAGGCATTGGCTGCGCCAAAGATAACACCAAACAGAATCCCCAGGCCGACAGCCTTAAAAGTAAACTCTGCAATATTCTCTTCGGCTGGAACATACGGTTTGTATGTCTCCCCCTCTTTCAAAGGCACATAGGCTTTTGCGTCTAAGCCCTTGTTATTATTGCTGCTCAAGCGCCGCTCCTCTTTATTCAACTGAAAATCATAATGGGCCTATTAAATAGAGGGGCGCATTAGCTGTCAAATTCCGCTTGCACCCCGACTTACCCTCTATGTATTTGGTTTATGCTTTAGAACTTTCTGTGACTCTTTGACCAGCTGCTTATACCCTTCGGTGGTTACCCAGTCCAGAAAGCGCTGGGCAATCGGCGACAGCTCTTTGGTATCCAGATAGCCCAGATACCATTGCGAATGGATTGGCAAACCCTCAACCGGCAATACAGCCAGGCCCGCATCTTCTCCATAAACCAGTGTGTAGGCAGATAAGATAGAAATCCCCAGGCCGGACATCACCGCATGACGAATAGCCTCGTTACTTTCAATCATCATCCTGACATTGAGCTGCATATTTTTTTTCGCCATGGCCTGCTCGATGGCATACCGCGTACCCGAGCCTTGCTCGCGCAGCAAAAAAGGTAACTCAAGGAAAGTTTCGAGTTTTATTCGCTTCTTTTTCGTTAAAGGATGATGTTCAGGAGCAATTGCGACTAGTGGGTTATCAAGGAATTTGATTTTGACCAGCTGTTTGACTTCTTTCGGTGGGTAGGTAAAAACATAAAAGTCATCCTGATTATCCATCATCCGATCAATGACCTGCTGGCGGTTACCCACGCTGAAATTCACCTCGACGTTCGGATACAGTTTATAAAACTCACCCAACAGGTGCGGAATGAAATATTTGGCGGTACTGACTACCGCAATCCGCAACTTACCCGCTTCAAGGCCTTTCAAGGCGCTAAGACGCATATCCAGATGCTCAAAACAGTCCACCACTTCCTGAGCGGTTTTCAACACCTCCAGACCGGCGTCGGTAAACTGTAGATGCTTACCACTCTGATGGTACAGAGTCATACCCACTTTTTCGGTTAAATTTTTCAACTGCATCGAGACCGTCGGCTGGGTCAGATAAAGCGCCGCAGATGCCGCTGTCACCGAACCATGCTCACGAAGCGCCAGAAAGATCTGCAGTTGCCGCAAGGTTGCAATCGCAGCCATATAGATATTCCTCTATATTAAACTTAGATAAAATCGATTATACACTAAGTTTTAAATTCTTATAATAGCGCCCAAGTTCATAAATAACTTTGAATAATGTCATTTAATCGTACGCAAGCTTTTGAATTATTTACATCTTTACTGATTGTGCTTATCGGCAGCTGTTTCGCCATATTTGGCTACAGTAGCTGGATGCTGGCCATTGTTGGTGCTGCACTGTTTGTCTTGAGCTTCGGTCGAGCGCTGCGCAGCTCAAAGCGCCACACTGACCGTCGCAGCAATACAGGCGAGGCCCAGCATGCAAATTGATATCGTTGTCGTTTTCTTTCTGCTTGGCTTTATTGCCACCTTCCTGAAATCTGACATCGATTTCCCAGAGGGTCTGTATAAGGGCCTGGTGCTATTCCTGTTGCTGGCTATTGGTCTTAAAGGCGGCTCGGCGCTTGAGCAGTATTTTTCTGCCAGCCTGATTATTCAGGTGGTTGCGGTACTGGCCTTTGGCTTTATCCTGCCTTTGATTGCCTTTCCGATGCTGCGTTACTTTGGCCAGCTCGACCGGATCAATGCCGCCAACATTGCCGCTCACTATGGCTCGGTCAGCGTGGCAACCTACGCCGTCGCCGTCGCCTTTCTGGAAAGCAAGGGCGTCGATTATGAAGCCTACTTCCCATTGTTTGTCGCCATTCTTGAGGCACCGGCCATTGCGGTGGGTATTCTGCTGGCCAAGCAACGCAACAGCTCGGTAAATCTCAAAGGCTTGTTGCATGAATCACTTTTAAATCAAGGCGTGCTCTTGTTATTCGGTGGTGTTCTTATTGGTTGGTTGGCCGGTCCACAGCAGATGGCTTCGATAGCGCCACTGTTTAAAGATCTATTCCACGGTGCGCTGGGCTTATTCCTGCTGGCGATGGGACAGATTGCTGCTCGTCAAAGTAAGCACCTGATTGAGTACGGCACCTTCATCGCCACCTTTGGCATTTTGATGCCGCTGATTGGTGGCCTGCTCGGCGGCCTGCTGGCCTGGTCATTTGGACTTAGCGAAGGCGGTACCTTATTACTGGCGACACTAGGCGCCAGCTGTTCATACATTGCTGTTCCTGCGGCCATGTCGGTTGCGCTACCCCAGGCTAATCAAGGCGTGGCGATTACCGCTTCGCTGGGCGTGACCTTCCCGTTCAATGTTCTGGTCGGTATTCCGTTGTACTACAGCCTGATACACAAATTACTTTTCAGTTAGGAGATTACTATGAGCTCTTCTCAAATCAGCCCTAAAGTCAGCATCATCATGGGCTCGCAGTCCGATTGGAACAGCATGCAACATGCTACAACCGTGCTTGATGAGCTTGGTGTTCCCTACGAGACCAAGATTGTTTCTGCCCACCGCACACCAAACCGCCTTTATCAGTTTTGCGATGAAGCGGCGGAGCGTGGCATTGAAGTTATCATTGCCGGTGCCGGCGGTTCCGCTCACCTTGCAGGCATGGCCGCGGCCATGACCTGGCTACCGGTCATTGCGGTACCCATGTCGAGCAAGCAACTAAAAGGTATGGACAGCTTATTATCAATGGTGCAAATGCCAAAAGGCGTGGCCGTTGCCTGTCAGGCAATTGGCGATGCAGGCGCATTCAACGCCGGATTATTGGCCAGCCAGATTCTATCTTTGCACGATGCAACTCTAAGAACGGCTCTCCAGGAATGGCGAGCGAACCAAACGGCTTCAGTCGCCGAGGAGGTTTCACAGTGAGTTCAGCGAATGTAATCGATCTACTTAATTCGAACAGCTACAAGGTCGCGATTGTCGGCTCTGGCCAGCTGGCGCGTATGATGGCGTTGGCGGGTATTTCCATGGGTTACAACTTTGCCTTCTTATGCACCGAGCAGGATGACACCTCAGCGGTTCAAGGGTTGGGGCATCTGGTTCAAACCGATTACGGCAAACTGTCTGCCAATGAGATCTACCTTCTACTAGGCAAGCCAAATGTCATCACGGTAGAAAAAGAAGACCTGGATGTGGAACTGCTACGGGCTTTAAATGAGCTATGTCCAGTCTATCCAAATCCCGATGCGGTAGAAATCTCTCAGAACCGTCGCTCTGAAAAGAAATTCATCGAGTCATTAGGTTTTAACGTTGCCCCTTGGGCGACAACTGATCATGTCGAATCACTCATGAATGCGGGCATCAAGCTCGGATGGCCGTTGATCATCAAGCGCTGTTCAACCGGTTATGACGGTAAAGGTCAGTGGCGCGTTAAAAATCTGCAGGAGGCGTGCGAGGTCCTTGAACAGGCCAATCCTAAAGATACTTTTATTGCCGAGCAGATGATTGATTTTGATAAAGAGGTGTCTATCGTCTCTGCGCGCGATCAGCATGGCAATATCATGCACTACAGTTTGACTGAAAATGTCCATAAAGACGGCATTCTGCACTACAGTTTTGCGCCAGCCAAAGACGTCAGCGATGAGGTCATTGAGCAGGCGAAAAAAGTGGCAAGCGCTGCTCTTGAAAAGCTGGATTATGTTGGCGTACTGACCATTGAGTTTTTCCTTAAAGATGACCAGTTATTGATTAATGAGTTCGCACCTCGCGTCCATAACAGCGGACATTGGACACAGATTGGCTGCAATTCATCGCAGTTCCACAAGCATATCCGCGCCATCAGTGGTCAGGCGATAGCTCAGGCACCTAATAAAGGCTATTCTGCTATGATCAACCTATTGGGCAAAACGCCACTCGACAAGCACCTGCTTGATGATGAGCTGCAGATTCATTGGTATAACAAGTCAGTCAAACCTGGTCGCAAAGTAGGTCATATCAATATCAATGATATGGATGCCGCCAAAGTTGAAGCCAAGCTTCACCAGACACTGCTCGATATCAATAATCCACAGTCCTCTTTAAGTCAGACTGGCTCGTGATTTCGATCAGTAAAGTAAGACACAGAAAAGCCCACTAATTAGCGGGCTTTTTTGTTTTCAGAAAGAACTTCAGAATGAACTTAACCAGTCATATTTTCCCAGAACTTCTTCACTCCATCGAACCAGCCTTTCTCTTTCGGACTGTTTTTACCACTCGATAAAGTGTCACCAAATTGCTTCAACAATTCTTTTTGTTCCTTGCTTAAGCTAACCGGAGTTTCCAGTACTACACGGCACATCAGGTCACCAGTGTATCCAGCACGCATGGCTTTAACGCCTTTGCCTTTTAAACGGAACATTTTACCGGTTTGAGTTTCGGCCGGAATCTTAAGAGACACTCTACCGTCTAAAGTTGGTACTTCAATCTCGCCACCCAATGAAGCAGTAACAAAATTGACCGGAACCTCACAGTAAAGGTTCGCGCCATCGCGTACAAAGATCGGATGTTCTTTGACATGTACCTGCACATATAAATCACCGGTTGCAGCACCTGGGCCACCGGCTTCACCTTCACCTGATAGACGAATGCGATCCCCGGTATCAATACCCGCTGGAATTTTAACCTGCAGAGTTTTCGTTTTCTGCACACGGCCCTGTCCATGACAATCAGGACAAGGGTCCTTAATGATTTGACCGGTGCCGCGACAATCAGGACAGGTTTGCTGAACTGAGAAGAAGCCTTGAGTCATGCGCACCGCGCCCTGGCCATGACAGGTGCTACAGGTCGCTGTACCGGTGCCCGCTTTAGCACCAGAGCCATCACAGGTTTCACAGTTAACCATGGTTGGAATGCGAATAGTCTTAGTTACACCGGCTACCGCTTCTTCCAGCGTGATTTCCATGTTGTACTGCAAATCGGAGCCTCGCGCCTGACGTCGGCCACCGCCACCGCGACGACCACCACCAAAGATATCACCAAACACGTCACCAAAAATATCGCCAAAGTCAGCACCATGGAATCCGCCATGACCACCACCCATATTCGGATCAACTCCGGCATGACCATACTGATCATAAGCTTGGCGTTTTTGTGGATCAGTTAGAACTTCATACGCTTCTTTAGCTTCCTTAAATCGAGCCTCGGCTTCCTTGTCATCAGGGTTACGATCCGGATGATTTTTCATAGCCAAACGGCGATAAGCCTTTTTCAGCTCGGCTTTATCGGCGGACTTTGATACACCCAATACTTCGTAATAATCTCTTTTTGACATACTTAACTACTTTGGTTGTTGATCTCTTTTGGTTGTTGAGCTCTGGCTGACTTACAACTCACTACAGCAAACGCAGGACGGTATCCCAAGGGACCCTATCCTGCGTTATCGTTGTTCCATTTTGCTCTAAACTCAAGCCTTACTTCACTGTATAAAAAGCAAGGAATTTTTTGTTCTGACGCGGCGTAACGCATTTCCAATACAACAAAGTCAGAGCTTATCCAAGCTATCTAATAAGCGAAATATTTGGTTCGAGAGCAAGGCGAGATTTCACATAACTTTCGCCTTAATATCTAACTTTAATCTCTAGCACTCTCTAACTAAGAACTTTTGGGTTCTGACGCGGCGCAATGTTGGTTGAGACGCGGAATGCACACATAGTGCCTGAGCATCGAAACCAACATTGCAACAAAGTCAGAAGCAAAAAGGGCTAGTTAGAGTTTATTGCTTTTTGTCGTCCTTAACTTCCGTAAATTCCGCATCCACCACATCATCAGCGGCGCCTTGGCCTTGCGCCTGCTCACCACCGGCCTGTTGGCCGGCTTCTGCTTGCGCCTGGGCATTAGCATACATACGCTCTGCTAATTTTGCTGATGCCTGGCTTAAGGCTTCAGTTTTGGCTTTGATGTCGTCGATATCATTACCTTTGATAGCTTCTTCCAGTTCTTCAGCTGCTTTCTCGATAGCTTCTTTTTCGCCATCTTCGAAAGTGATGTTTTCATCTTTCAATGACTTGCGAGTTGCGTGAACTAAGCCATCAGCCTGGTTACGCGCTTCGACAAGCTCCTGGAATTTCTTATCTTCTTCAGCATGCGCCTCAGCATCTTTAATCATTTGCTCGACTTCTTCATCGCTCAAACCTGAAGAGGCTTTAATCTGAATCGACTGCTCTTTACCGGTTGCTTTGTCTTTCGCCGATACGTGCATGATACCGTTCGCATCAATATCGAAAGTCACTTCAATTTGTGGCATACCGCGTGGCGCTGGAGGAATGTCCGCCAGGTCAAAGCGACCCAGTGACTTATTCTCAGATGCCATTTTACGCTCGCCCTGTAATACGTGAACAGTTACAGCGGTCTGGTTATCTTCTGCTGTTGAGAAAGTTTGCGATGCCTTGGTTGGAATCGTAGTATTTTTCTCAATCAGCGGAGTCATCACGCCACCCATGGTTTCAATACCAAGCGATAGCGGAGTTACGTCCAGTAGCAATACGTCTTTAACGTCACCAGACAATACCGCACCCTGAATCGCAGCACCTACGGCAACCGCTTCATCTGGGTTAACGTCTTTACGTGGGTCTTTGCCGAAGAAGCCAGCTACCGCTTCTTGCACTTTAGGCATACGGGTTTGACCACCTACTAGAATCACGTCATTAATTTCAGATGTTGATAAACCTGCATCTTTAAGCGCCTGCTTAACTGGTTCCATGCTGCGCTCAATCAAGTCTTCAACTAGCGCTTCTAATTTAGCGCGAGTCAATTTCAAGTTTAAGTGCTTAGGACCTGTTGCATCAGCTGTGATGTATGGCAGGTTGATTTCAGTTTGCGTGCTTGAAGACAATTCAATCTTAGCTTTCTCGCCCGCTTCTTTCAGACGTTGCATTGCAAGAGCATCGCCTTTCAGGTCGATACCAGAATCTTTCTTGAACTCAGCCGCCAAGTATTCGATAACGCGCATATCGAAATCTTCACCACCCAGGAAAGTATCACCGTTGGTCGACAATACTTCGAAGGTATGCTCGCCATCGACTTCAGCAATTTCAATGATAGAGATATCGAATGTACCACCACCTAAGTCGTAAACCGCGATAGTGCGGTCACCACGCTCTTTATCCATACCATAGGCAAGGGCAGCCGCAGTTGGCTCATTGATAATACGCTTAACATCTAGACCCGCGATGCGGCCAGCATCTTTAGTGGCCTGACGTTGTGAGTCGTTGAAGTAAGCAGGAACCGTAATAACAGCTTCTTTAACTTCTTCGCCCAGGAAATCTTCCGCTGTTTTCTTCATTTTCTTAAGAACTTCAGCAGAAATCTGTGGCGGAGCCATTTTCTTGCCGTTTGCTTCAACCCAGGCATCACCATTATCAGCTTCGATAATCTTGTATGGCACCATACCCTTGTCTTTTTGAACGACGTCGTCTTTAAACTTACGACCGATCAAACGCTTAATAGCAAACAGGGTGTTTTGCGGGTTAGTCACCGCCTGGCGCTTAGCTGACTGGCCGACCAGAGTCTCGCCATCAGTAAAGGCAATAATAGATGGGGTTGTACGCGCACCTTCAGAATTTTCGATAACGCGTGGTTTGTCACCGTCCATAACGGCGACACATGAGTTTGTTGTACCTAAGTCAATACCAATGATTTTGGCCATGTTACTACTCCAAAAATAACGTTAAAACTTGCTTGAAGTGTATATATGGGCTTGGATTATTAGATCAAGGGGGGATTTGATAAAAACTTAAATTTTTTAGGGGTATTAGCATCAGTAGCCCATCATCACTAACTTAGGCTTTACTTACAGCCTTTACCCCAAAAGTAAGACACCAAAATAAAACTTGACTGATCGTTCGAATACGAAATTAAAAGTTCTTTCAATCTCTAAATTAAAAATAATCTATCATTAAAGTCTAGATTGATGAAAGAGCCTTTATTTCTTTTACTGTGTCTTCTTCAAGTTTTTCATCCTCAATAAATACAAGAACCATGGGTTTGTAAACTGATGCAATTGCGAACCCCGACTGCTCAGCTTTATTAAACCATGCGAATGACTTCGGTAAGTCCCATAGATTCAGATAGTATTTACCAAGAACATACATAGCCAGCTTTCTACCAGCCGCTGCTTCTGACACCAGTAAAGGGATAACTTTTTCCGATTCCACTATAACTTTCTGACGACGCTCTCCATAAGATTGCTCACGAACATCTGATAAACCCTCAAGATCCAGTAGCATAAACATAGACACAGCATCGTGTAATGTAACCTGCTTCTGAAGTTCTTGGATCACTTGTTTCTTTAACTTGCGATCTACATAATCAGCTATCTTAATTTTATGCTTAATAAACATATATCCCGCGTATGGATGTCCAAGTTCCATAGCCTTTTTATACCAGGATTGCGCTTCCATATTGCTCTGGTCAAAATCCTCAACTTCTACTATGAAAGGCCTACAGTCACCTTTATCAATTTCTATCGTTAAGGGACAATAGGAGGCGTGATACGTAGTATCATACATAATGGCTAATTGATACGCGGCAACGGCGTCCCCAGACTTGGCCCTTTTTTCTAGCGATTTAGAAATATCCGAATATTCTCCACTATAGAACGCTATCGTTTCTTTTAAAGACTGTTTATCAACGCTTTCCCAATCAAATTTCTCTTTTGCAACACCTAAAGTTGCGAAACTAATAAATACGCTAACTAAAAAAAGTTTCCAGAATTTGCTCATCACTCTGTTTATCCTTATTTTATGATTACCTTCTTATATTCAACTGACCTTCATCCCCCGTCAAAGGTCATTTATCCTTTTTGAGGAATTATGTATTTCTAACCATAATACATACATAAAAACGAATCATTCAAATAGATATCAATATTCAGCATTATGATAAATGTTCTGTACATCATCCTGATCATTAGCCATGTCGAGGAATTTCTCGAACATTTCCAAATCCTCGCCTGAAATCTGAGTCATAACTTTTGGGACAAACTGGATTTCGTCCACTTCAAATTCGATCTCGCCGAAGTGTTCCTGCAGTGCCTGTTTAGCTTTGAAGTAATCGGTTTGCGGAGCAAAGACGGTGATTTTGCCATCTTCATGCTCGATGTCGGTGACGTCCACATCAGCCATCATCAGGGCTTCCAGAGCGCCTTCTTCATCATCGCTTTTAAAGACGAAAATCGCACTGTGATCGAACATGTGCATAACGCTGCCTTCAGTGCCGATCTTGGATTTGGTCTTAACGAAGCATTGGCGTACTTCACCAAAGGTGCGGTTTGGGTTGTCGGTCAGGCAATCCACAATCACCATCACATTTCCCGGTGCATAACCTTCATAGCGGGCAACGGCGAAGTCTTCACCGGCACCACCCTGCGCTTTATCCAAAGCTTTCTGGATCACGTGCGCCGGAACCTGATCGCGTTTGGCGCGGTCCATCAAGCTGCGCAAAGCAAGGTTACTTTCCGGCTCAACCCCACCCTGTTTAGCACAAACATAGATTTCGCGGCTGTATTTACTGTAAACCTTGGCATTTTGGTCCGAGGTTTTGGCCATTGATTCTTTGCGGTTCTGGAAAGCGCGTCCCATAGGATTCTCTCTAAAAGTCAAAAGTGATGAATAAATAAGCGGAGTATTGTATTAGGGTCTGTTTATCTTTGCAGTAAATTTTTGTAGTTGGTACTCCTCGACTGATGTGCTAAAACAATAAGGGCGGGCACATTGGTCCGCCCTTACCTGTTGATATACTGCACGGCTCAAGGTTTATGCGTGCAAGGCTTCTAACACTGCTTCAGGCTTCCTCGCAACAACTGTTAGAAGAGCTTTGGCCGATCCCGTTGGATGTCGTTTACCTTGCTCCCAGTTTTCAAGTGTTCTCTTGCTAATCCCCATCAAAGCAGCAAACTGGGACTGCGACATGCCTAGCTTTTCGCGAATGGCCTTTACCTCAAGGTCTTCAAATTCGAAAGAACGGGAAGGTCTAGCCTTGCCTTTCATGATAGCATCAGCCTCTTCCACGCTTTCTAGCATTTCTTTAAATAGTTCATCTTTCATGAGTTCCACCTCTCAACGATTTTTTTGAGCTGTGCAACCTGCGCATCAGTCAAGTTATCCAATTCATTTTTTGGATAGCAATAGATCATATATATTTGGCTATCCGACAGTTTCCAGTAGTAAATTACTCGTAACCACCGCTTTTACCCTTTCCCTCAAGCTTCCATCGTACCTTACGCAACCCGCCACTTTTGCGAATAACGCTTCCAAGCTCTGGGTTAATGATCAATGCTTCCTGCAACTGTCGATAATCATCATCGCTCAAACATTCTTTTACCTTCCTGGTAAATACCTGGGTTTCTACAATAACCATTTTGTTCTTTTTTCTTTCCAATCCTCTGAGCCCATTATACGCCAATGACGTATAATGACAACATTATCATTTTCTTTCGATCAAACTTATTGCATAAAATAAAGGCGAGCACATTGGCTCGCCCCTACTTCTCTGGCTACCCAGAATACAACTACTGAGCTACCACCACTCGCGCCGGACGAATCAGTCGTCCATTGAGCGTGTAACCCTTCTGGAATACATCAATCACTGTATTCGACTCATGCTCAGGGCTTGGCACCATGGTCATGGCTTCGTGCAATTGCGGGTCGAACACTTCTTCTAGCGGATTGAGTTGTTCAACGCCAAACTTCTCAAGCGTCGATAGCATCATCTTCAAGGTTAATTCCATGCCATCCTGAATCGCTTTGCTTTCGTCATTTTCGGCTTTGAGCTGTAGGCCTTGTTCAATACTGTCGACGACTGCCAATAACTCAGAAGCGAACTTCTCAATCGCATATTTGCGTGCACTGACGACATCATTTTCAGCGCGACGGCGAATATTTTCTGCTTCAGCTTTGGTGCGGAGCGCTAAGTCTTTATTGTCGGCAGCTTCCTGGCGAGCGGCTTCCAGAGCAGCTTCCAATTCAGCAATCTGACGGTCTTCTTCAGTCATATCTTCAAATACCTGGCCGGCGTCTACATTAGATTGCTCGGCATCATTCTGTTCAGCTTCAGCCGCCTCTTGCTCGACAGCATTCTTAATTTCTTCAATCTTTTCTTCAACCGATTGATTTTTATTGTCTTTTTCAGACATTAGCATTCTCTCCGACTATGCGTTCAATTTATTTGGGAATTGGCGGATATATTAGGGTTTAGCTGTCCTTTTTCAAGGCGGAACTGATCAATTTCGCTGTGATATCGACCATGGGTATCACTTTATCATAGGCCATGCGCGTTGGACCGACGACTGCGAGCACCCCAACTGCTTTACCATCAATAGAATAAGGAGCGCCTACGACACTGCATTGCGAGAAGACATCATAGCCCGATTCCTCGCCAATAAAGAGCTGAACTCCATCGGCACTCAGACACTTATCCAGCAAGGTTAACATTTGAGTTTTTTCTGCGAAGGCGTCGAATAGAGATTTCAGATCGGAAATATCGCCAGTGTAATTCAGGAGCTGAGACTTACCGGTCACCTGCACTTCATCATCATTGTCATCTTTGGAAAACCCTTTTTCGGCGACTTCCATCATCGAAGCCATCATGGCATCCATCTGTGCACGGTCACTTTTCAGCTCCTGCAACAGCTCCTGCCTAACGGTGTTAAGTTCCTTTCCGGCAAAGTGGTGATTGACATAATTGGAAGCCTGCTGCAACTCATCGCGCGACACTTCCGAGTCCAACTGAATGACACGGTTCTGTACTTCACCGTCGTCTAAAATCAGAATCACTAGAATCTTGTTTTGTGATAAAGGCAAAAACTCAACGTGCTTAACGCGTGTGACATCACGACTCGGTACACGAATAAGCCCCGCCATATTGGTCATATTCGATAGCATTCGACTGACGCTGGCCAGCATTTCACCAGTCTCTGAGGCACGCCCCAGCTGCTCCTGCAACTGCTTCAGATAAACCTCTTCCACATTGGACACCGTCAGCAACTGATCGACGAACACGCGCACACCCTGTGCTGTCGGAATACGCCCGGCTGAGGTATGCGGTGCGGTTAGCAGACCCATGGCTTCCAGATCCTGCATCACATTGCGCACAGTGGCCGGACTGACCGCCAATCCGGTCTGTTCAAGCAGCCTTTTAGAACCCACAGGCTGGCCAGTGGCAATGTAGGATTCCACCAGGGCTTTCATCAGTGTTTGTGCGCGTTGATCAAATTTAGACATAGTTACTATTCAATACATAATTCCTAATAAGGATAAGGCATCTGGGCATGGCCCGTCGATAAAACCACAAATTATGGCAGACGACTTGCCTATTTGCTCTATATATTCTTAAATGTGGCTCAATATGACAATTACAAGTAACTGACCACTTATCATGCCGTCACACCTGAATTTTGCAACCATTGGCATCATGGGCAAGCCAAAACATCACGAAGTTGGCGAAACCATTGTCACCTTATTTTCCTTTCTGCAGCAGGAAGGACATTCAGTGTTGGTCGAAACGGCGGTTGCTAAAGACTTATCAATACCGCAGGAATTCCAGTGCGACTGGCAAACCCTCGGTGAACAGTGCGATCTGATTATCGTGGTTGGCGGTGATGGCAGTATGCTCTATGCCGCCCGCCTGATGGCAGCCTACAATATTCCGTTATTGGGTGTGAATCGCGGTTATCTGGGTTTCCTGACCGACATTCAGCCGCAACAGGTAACCGAAAAAGTCAGCGAAATTCTGGCCGGTGACTACACCGAAGAAAGGCGCTTTCTACTGGAAGCTAACATTGATGGTGATGATCGCTACAGTGATGCGCTGAATGACATTGTGCTCTATCCCGGTGAAATTTCGCGCATGATTGAGTTTGAGGTCTATATTGACGACTCATTTGTGTATAGCGCCCGTGGCGATGGCCTGATCATTTCAACCCCGACCGGCTCCACCGCCTACTCTTTATCCGCAGGCGGACCGATTCTTTCACCTTCTATTAATGCCATCACATTGGTGCCCATGTTCCCGCATACTTTGTCCAGCCGTCCGATTGCGATTGACGCAGACAGCAAGGTTGAAATTGTATTCAGTAAAACCAACCCTCACGAAGCACGTTTAAGCTGTGACGGTCAGGTGCGCTTCCCGGTTCAGCCCGGAGAGAAAATCTGTGTACGCAAACGTAAAGAAGACTTGTGGTTATTACATCCAAAAGATTATGATTACTTTCGCTTATTAAGAACCAAATTGGGCTGGGGCTCAAAGCTCTAAGCTACGCTTTCAGGCCAGCGACAACAACCGATAACACGCTATGCTAACCAGTATTCATATCAAAGACTTCGCCATTATTGACCAACTGGATCTCGACCTGAAATCCGGCATGACCGTGATCACTGGTGAAACCGGTGCCGGTAAATCGATTATGGTTGATGCCCTGTCTTATGCCCTGGGCGAGCGCGCCGACAGTAGCGTGGTGCGTAACGGCGCCAAACGTGCGGAAATCAGCGCCTACTTTGATATTAAACAATTACCGCACGTCAAAGACTGGTTAGACGAACAGATGCTGGATGATGACGACCATTGTATTTTACGCCGCGTCATCAATCATGACGGCCGTTCCAAGGCCTTCGTCAATGGCCAGCCGGTTAATCTGGCGCAGGTTTCCGAACTCGGCGATTTTCTGGTCGATATCCACGGACAGCATGAGCATCAATCCCTGTTTAAGCCACAAGTACATCTACAGCTGCTTGATCGTTATGCCGGATTAACCGAACAAAGCGCAGAGCTTTCCAAAGTCTCCGGTAAGATCAGCTCAATTTCTTCGAAACTCAAAGCCTTTCAAAGTGCTTTAAAAGACAAGAATGATCGAAAAGATCTGATCAGCTTTCAGTTGCAGGAACTTGAGCAGGCTCCGATTGATAAAGCTAACGAGATTGAGCTGGAACATAAGCGAGCAGCTAACGCCAGTCGTCTGCTTGAGAAAGGCCAGCAAAGCCTCTCGGCACTCAGTGAAGATGATGACAATATTTCATCCAACCTTGGTCGAATCGTGCATCAGATCAGTGACATGCTGGCAGTAGATGAAGGTCTAAAAAACACTCATGACCTATTGCAATCCGCTCTGGTTGAGATTAACGAAGCCAGTCATGAGCTACGCGACTATCTGGAAGGATTGGATATCGATCCGCAGGCGTATCAGGAACTGGATCAACAAATATCAGCCTTACATGACTTGGCGCGCAAGCACCAGGTCAGCATGGAAGAACTGCCGCAGACCTTGCAGGAGTTGCAGCAAGAATTCGAAAATCTGGAAGGTGATGAACAGACTTTTGATGATCTTGAAAAGGAACTCGCCAAACTCGAGAAGCAATATCTGGAACTAGCCAAGGCCATCAGCAACAAACGTCACTCTGCCGCCAAAAAGCTGAACCAGGAAGTGGTTAAATTAATGCAGCAACTGGGCCTGGGTAATGGGGTCTTTGAAGTTGCCTTTAATCAACAGGATGCAGTGTCATTTAAAAGCACCGGACTTGAAACGGCTGAATTCATGGTCAGTACCAATCCGGGTCAAAAACCGATGCCACTACGCAAAGTTGCTTCCGGTGGTGAATTGTCGCGCATCAGTTTGGCGCTACAGGTTATCAATGCTCAAACCACACAACTACCAACCTTGATATTCGACGAAGTGGATGTTGGTATTGGTGGTGGTACCGCAGAAATAGTCGGAAAGCTATTGGCAGAGCTTGGCAAGAAAGCACAAATCCTTTGCGTCACCCACCAGGCACAGGTCGCCGCCCAAGGCCATCATCACCTGCAGGTCAGCAAGTCACAGGACAAAAAGGCTACTCAAACCCAACTGCTTGAGATCACCGAAACTCAACGGATTGAAGAAATCGCCCGCATGATAGGCGGCATCGAAATCACCGACACGATCCGGCAACACGCAAGAGAGCTCCTGAAAACAGTATAAAAAAAGAGCGGCCGTCCGCTCGCTTTTCAACCTTTCTTTCTTGCAAGAGGGGCAAAATAACAGGTTGCCCCCATACAAATTCCAAGACTCATCTTCAACCAGAAAGGAGGTGTATCAAACAGCATGAAAGTTAAAAACACAATTAAAGATAATATAAGACCGACATAAAAGATTAGGTCTTTTGCAGTTTCACTTAAGCTCATCTATTTTCCCACATAATAAGGATATTTTTTTATAGAGTCCGATACTCCATAATCCATCACAACCTTTTCGCTTTTCCCAATTACAAAAGTTCTGAACAGTTCGATTTCTTGCTCGCTACGCATTCTATACTTTTGTCGCTGGTAGTCAGTATAGCCATCTGGCTGACCATTGTGATCAAACCTTTCCGTATAATTTTCAACTATATATTCATTTTTCCAATCTTGGACTGCGTATCGGAATTGTTTATTAACAGTTATTGACAGGTAACCACCACGAGTCGCCCAAGGTAGTTCCACCTTAGACAATATTTCGCTGAGACTAATGTCATGAATATAATCAGCTCCCCAAACTCCAAGTGCCGATCCCATTCCACCAGCACCTTTAGCCCCCAATAGAACTACACCACCAACAGCTAGCCCAAGCGAAGTTACCCCAGTAATAAGATAACCAGTTGCTCGCTTGTTCCGTTCTATAAAGCTATTCCACTGTCTTACCGATTCATCAGTAGGCCAGTGAATTTCAAGTACGGTAGTTCTGCTTCTTCTTTCTTCCAACTTACAATTAGGTTCTTTTCCAGAGCCCTGCCAGTGACCAAAATCTGAATAATTGATTGCACGGTTGCAAAGCTCTTTGGCTCTTTTAATCCTGATAGGTAGGTTTTGCATTCCTTTTCTCCATGTTTACTATGAACATGGAGGATTGTAAGGAAGTGGCCGAACGCAAAATGAGAAACAAATCGCAAATAACAATTTTAAATAAATCTCAGAGCATTCATTTCTACTGGATCCCGCGGTCAGACCCGCGGGATGACAAGCATTGAAAAAATGTAGTTTTTACTTAGATGGCATCGACAAATCAGGTCTATGACGATAAATCTCGTAGTGCGTGCCTTTATACTTTTCACCGAAGCGGTCAAAAATTTCATCAACCTTTTCTTTGGAACCCAGATGTTTCTCGGCGAGCTCACTAAAGCTTGGACCTGGTGGGTCCATCGCTGAGAAGTTTTCAAAGCCAAAAGCAGCATACAAACTGTCGCCCTTTCCAGTGACATCCACTTCCCAGCTCCAGCTCATGTCCCATTTAATGGCCTTAGCCAGGTCGCTAATTTCTTTTACTGACTTATCAACATCCTTTGCGTCAGGTTTGAGGTAATACTTGGTCACACCAACATATTTGTGCATCACATCATCTTTCCAGTGACTGTTTTCCATATCAATCCAACTGTATTGATGGTGATACTTTTCAACATACCGGTCAGGACCTTTATCCCAGCTATCCATAATCTTGGAGTCATTCGCCCATTTGGCATAATCATCCAACTCTGCCCACTTAAAGCAACAGGCACGAATAATGTAGCTATTAAGATCTGAACCAGTATGAGGTGTGTAGACCTGCCAGTTGAATTTATCGCCGGCCTTGACCCTATCCTTGATATGCTCTTTGAACTCCTTTTCAAACTTTTCCCAGTTATCAGAGTCCACTTCCATCACCCACATATTGACCAAAGCGGGAGGCTTTTCTTCCGCAGCAGACACTGCCAATGGGTTAAATAGAATAGTGCAGAACGCGAGAGCCGCGAGCATTATGAGAGACTGCTTGTACATGGTAAAACTCCTTGTTAGTAGTTAAGTCCATCCCCAGACAAGCACAAGCTACAGGTATCAATTCGACACCAAATTAGCCATAAGCATACTCACAACTGTACAAAATTCAATCAATTAAAGTAGATTTTACATTCGGACTCAGTAGCAGTTAGCCATCAACGAGATTGCTTCTTCGCTGCGCTCATCGCAATGACGTTATGATTTTAAAATGTTGATTTAACCCAAGAGCAAGGCGCAAGCTGGCGAAAAAACGGAGGCGACCATTTAATTCATACGAGTTAAACGCAGGATTTTCTTTCGAGAACGAGGTAAAAATTGATGAGAGGCTAGGAGTTTACAATCTGTAAATGACTAGCCTCGAAGAGAATTTTAACAAAGTTATCGGAAGAAAAGACAAGTTTAAGGTTATTTCTTGTTTTTTACGTAGAGGACCAGACTATGATCCACAATCTCAACACCATGCTTCTCAGCAATCCTGTGCTGTAACTCTTCAATCTCTTCGCTGAAGAATTCTATGACTGTGCCATCATCGACGTTAACCATGTGGTCGTGATGCTCGCCATCGTCGATTTCAAATACCGAGTGGCCACCTTCAAAGTTGTGGCGGGTGACGAGTCCTGCTGACTCGAACTGGGTTAAAACTCGATAGACTGTTGCCAGGCCAACATCATCGCCGGCTTCAAGCAATAATTTATAGACGTCTTCCGCGCTGAGGTGACGATCATCGGAACTTTCCAGGATTTGTAATATCTTAACCCTCGGCAGGGTGACCTTTAATCCGGCTTTTTTCAGTTGCTGATTTTCCAAAAACTCATCCTCCAATAGATTTGCGCGGCAAAATGATTATACTATGCCAAGAATTTATGAAAAGCCATTCAGTATACTTGCGAATGGCGATTTCAGCAAAAAACACTAACTATCAGGATTTCCATGAAAACTATTTTTCTTTCTGCGCTTTTGATTTGTTTCAGCTTGTTGAGCGCTTGCGTTTATAAACCAACCATTCAGCAGGGTAATATCCTTGAGCAATCTGAAGTGAATAAGATTAAACCTGGCATGACTAAGGATCAGGTTTCTTATGTGCTGGGTAACCCGGCTCTTAATACCAGCCTTGATTCAGACACTTGGTATTACCTGTATTACATGGTGCCATCGAGTGGTGATAAGCGTGAAGAGCGTTTAATTCTGCATTTTAACGGTGATGTGCTTCAGTCGATGGAAGGTACTATTAAGCCTGAAGCTGAAGAGTAGGCCGATATATTCGACGATTTATGAACCCTGCTTCGGCAGGGTTTTTTGATACTCTTTTAGCAGATGATGACACATAGCTTCTGGTGCATGATGCTGATTTTTACGTCGTAACATCGCGATGGTCAGTTTCAGTTGCTTTAAATATCGGCGACAACTGACGCACATGAAGAGATGCAGTTTGACCTGGACTCGTTTTCTCATGCTCATTTCGTCATCAATATAGTCACTGGCCTGCTCAACCAGGTGCTTGCAACTTAACATTCGCCTGTCCTCTGAAATTTTGCCACCACCTGCTGAATTTTATCTCTGGCACGATGCAGTAGCACTCTGGCATTGGATGAACTAACTTCCAGAATGTTACAAATTTCTTCCATATCCATACCGCCTGCATCACGCAGTTCCATGATGTATTTTTGTTGCTCAGGCAGTCGGGCAAGATGTTTATCCACACAGTCCTGCAACTCCTGAGCTGACAATAGTTCATCTGGAGAGCCCATATCCCAGGCTGGATTGCGCTGATTCCAATGCCCACTACTATCAAAGCGCGGATCGCTAACCAGTCTTGAATCTGTTGCCCAGTTCTCGTCCACTGACTCCAGAGACACTGAACGCGACTCTTTGCGATAGCGATTCTTGGCTTCGTTAGCGACAATTCGTGTGACCCAGGTTTTAACGGCAGAGCGTCCCTCGAATTTAGGGAGTGCCTTGATTACCGAGACCCAGGCTTCCTGCACCACTTCGTCGGCGATGGAATGGCCTACAATTGCTGCTGCAACGCTATAAAGAGAGGGATGCCAGGCTTTTACCACAGTCATAAACAGCTGTTGGTCATTGCTGATAAGCCTTTGAGTCAATTCGCGCTCATCGGGTAGAGCTTCTTCTGTGGACACTCCAGTCTTATTCATCAGTCGCCTTGTATCAATAAGTTAGTTTTCTAGCAGCTTTCACATAAGAATAACGGCATTAGAGTAGCATTGACTATTAATATTACACTCAAGCTCACAATTGCAGTTTTCGATAT
Source organism: Kangiella sp. (assembly GCA_048268505.1). Lineage (GTDB taxonomy): Bacteria > Pseudomonadota > Gammaproteobacteria > Enterobacterales > Kangiellaceae > Kangiella. The sequence goes on from JBLWVK010000006.1 coordinate 136,414, forward strand.
CAATAGTATATTGAATGTTTGACGATGTCAGCGCTTGTCTCAACTCTCAATTCAGAAACAGGGTAAGGAACCAGATAATGAAATCAGAAGGCTTTATGTCGTTTGTTAAGACCACAATGGAGTGGATAGCGGGCTTTTTTGTGGTCGCCATCATTCTATTGTTGCTGACTACTATTGTCTTTTATGTCATTGACTCTACTCAGAAAAAACACGCCATTCGCCATAATTTCCCGGTTATTGGCCGTTTTCGCTACTGGTTTGAACATCTCGGCGAATTTTTCCGTCAGTACTTTTTCTCGATGGATCGCGAAGAGCTGCCCTTTAATCGTGCCGAGCGTAGCTGGGTCTATCGCGCGGCCAAGAACATCAGCCGCACTCAGGCTTTTGGCTCAACCCGCAACCTGAATCAGGTGGGCACAGTTCTATTCATGAATGATCAGTTCCCAACTCAGGAGGAGGATGCAGTTGAAGCACCGCCTGTAATGATTGGTCCCTATTGTCGTACACCTTACCTTGCCCGCAGTTTTTTTAATATTTCAGGCATGAGTTATGGCGCATTGTCAAAAGTGGCAGTCGAAGCATTATCACGCGGTGCGGCTCGTGCCGGTTGCTGGATCAATACTGGCGAAGGCGGTTTGTCACCCTATCATCTGACTGGCGGCGGAGATGTGGTCTTTCAGATTGGAACCGCCAAGTATGGGGCTCGAGATGCAGAAGGCAAACTGAGTGATGAAAAGCTCAAACAGGTTGCCGAGCATCCACAGGTCAAAATGATTGAACTCAAGCTGGCGCAAGGGGCCAAGCCTGGCAAAGGGGGTATCCTTCCTGCGGCAAAGGTCAACGCAGAAATTGCGAGGATTCGCGGCATTCCCGAAGGCAAAGCTTCGATCAGCCCCAATGGTCACCCGGAAATCCACAATGTCAGCGATCTGCTGGATATGATTAATCATATTCGCGAAGTGACCGGCAAGCCGGTCGGCTTTAAAACAGTACTCGGGGGCGAGCATTTCCTGTATGAACTCTGCGCAGAAATTCATAAGCGTGGCATCGAGTTTGCGCCCGACTTCATTACTATTGATAGCGCCGACGGCGGCTCTGGTGCGGCACCTCAGCCTTTATTTGATTACGTCGGCCTGACCTTAAAAGAAAGCCTGCCAATGGCTATTGATATTCTTCAGCAACAGGGACTTCGCGATCGCATCAAGGTGATTGGCTCCGGCAAAATGATTAATCCCTCGATGGTTGCCTGGGCTTTAGCCATGGGTGCTGACTTTGCCCTTTCCGCCCGCGGCTTTATGTTTGCGCTGGGTTGCATTCAGGCCATGCAGTGCAATAAAAACACCTGCCCAACCGGTGTCACCACCCATGATCCGGATCTGCAAAAGGGGCTCGACATCACAGACAAATCCGTTCGTGTCTATCATTATCACAAGAATATGGTTAAAGCCGTGGGCATGATTGCGCACTCCTGCGGAGTCAAGGAGCCACGCCAGCTCAAGCGCCATCACATGCGGGTTGTAACAGAAACCGGACTTTCGACTCCAATAGATAAGGTTCACCCTTATCAAGAAAACAAGATTCCGACCAAGAATCTATAAATAGGAGCTATTCATGCCAACTTTAGCAGATAAGTATTACAGCTTTACCGGAGCAGTCTGTAACTCAGTCAAGCACCTTGACGGACTGCCCCCTCTATTATTTCGCCTGTTATTGTTCTTTCCATTCTGGGAAGCCGGCACGCGCAAATTTGCCAACTTTGATAAAACCTCAGCGTGGTTTGCCAGTATGGATTTTCCCTTACCTGATGTGATGACTTTCCTGGCTGCCAGTGCAGAAACTGTCGGTGCAGTGTTATTGCTGATAGGTCTGGCCGTTCGTTGGATCACGATTCCACTGATGATTACCATGCTGGTCGCCATTTTTGCAGTCCACTGGGATAACGGCTGGTTCGCGATTGCGCAATCAACCGATCCAGAAGTTGAGAGCAGAGTGCAGGCAGCTCGTGAACTGCTTTCAGAATATGGAAAAATAGACTGGCTTACAGCAAAAGGAAATTTTGTCATTCTGCAAAACGGTATCGAATTTGCGGCAACTTACTTCATTGTGCTGCTATCCTTATTCTTTACCGGCGCCGGGCGCTACTTTTCTGCTGACTACTGGTTAAGCAAAGCTTTTCCTAACAAAAAATAAAACCGGGTTTATAGTGGCCAGCTGAAGGTGAAACCATCTTCAGCTGGCCCAATTAATTAGTCACAATCTCGACGATTCCCTGCTAATCCGACCACAAATCCCTTACAATAAGCGTATCATTGCAGCCATTTATCGCGAACCAAGCTAACTTATGAGCGACTATTTCAAAAAATCTCTAGATATTCATCGTTACTTACGTGGCAAATGGGCCATTAAAAGCAAAGTCCCTTTGCAAAATCGTGAAGACCTGTCCATTGCCTACACTCCTGGCGTCGCCGCCGTTTCTAACCATATCGCCAAAGATAAAAACTCCAGCTACCTCTACACCATGAAAGGTAATTCGGTTGCTATCGTGTCTGATGGCTCTGCGGTATTGGGTCTTGGCAATATTGGGCCAGAAGCCGCACTTCCGGTAATGGAAGGTAAAGCCATTCTGTTTAAGGAGTTTGCTGATATTGATGGCGTGCCATTAGTGCTCGACACTAAAAGTGCTGCAGAAATTATTACTGCAGTCAAAGCCATCGCACCAACATTTGGCGGCATCAACCTCGAAGATATTGCTGCACCAAAATGCTTTGAAATTGAAGAAGCATTACAGGATATTGGGATTCCAGTGTTTCACGATGATCAACATGGTACAGCTATCGTATTGTTAGCGGCTTTAATCAATGCCTGCAAAGTAACAGGCAAAGATATCAAGGAACTGAAAGTGGTTATCAATGGTGCAGGCGCTGCCGGTACCGCGATTGCAAAACTCCTTCGCTGCGTAGGCCATGACGAAGCTGCCTGTATCCCTGTTGAGGACGTTCTGGTCTGCGACTCGCAAGGCATTATTTCTCCTGACCGTTCGGATCTGAATGAGGAAAAGCAAAAGTTATTGGCTTACACCAACCGCCATAATCGTAACGGCAAGCTACTAGATGCATTAACAAATTCCGATGTATTTATCGGCGTATCAAAAGGCAACTTGTTAACTGGTGAAAATATCAAGCTTATGAATAAGGATCCGATCATCCTGGCGATGGCCAATCCTATTCCAGAAATCATGCCTGATGAAGCTATCGCTGCTGGTGCAGCGGTAGTAGGCACTGGCCGAAGCGATTTCCCAAATCAGGTTAACAATGTTCTAGCCTTCCCGGGTATTTTCCGCGGCGCGCTTGAAGCTCGAGCAACCCGCATTACCGAGGCCATGAAAATTGCCGCTGCTTATGCATTAGCTGATGCTGTCAATCACCTGGCAGCGGATCATGTACTGCCCGATCCCTTGAACAGAAATGTGGCACAGAAAATAGCCGAAGCGGTAAAAGAGCAGGCTATTAAAGACGGCGTACAGCGTCCGCTGTAGTTAAGAACCGCTCCCTTTTATTCCATCCTGTGCCCGGGCTTCCGCTCGGGCACAACATATCTCGCCCAACCCACTGATTTATTAAGTTTCCTGTAACAGATTGTAACTGTTCAGCGTCTAATTGTTTTATTGTGATATTGTCGTAAGTTCGGAGAAAGTTTCTTCGATAGATTGGCAACTATAGAAGCGGGGTAGCTCACATGAAATCAATAATTACAGTCACAGGAAGTCTTGGGTTAGTACTCATCTCTTTACTGCATTCATCAGTTTCGGCCCACAGCGGCTCGCACCCGGTGCGTTATGTTGCAGACACCGGCACCGATCAGGGTGACTGTTCCAAACCTTCTGCACCTTGCGCCAGCATTGCCTATGCAGTCAACCAATCGAGCAAGGGCGATAAAATCTATGTGGCGTCAGGCACTTACCATGCCGGTGAAATGGACATCTTCTATTTATTGAATGACATGGTGGCGGTGAAAGGTGGCTTTTCTACCAAAGACCAATTCGCCAAACAGAACCCCGACCAAAACCTGACGACCATTACTGGTATTCCTGCTGAGTACCGCGCAAAACTGGACAGCAAAGGCTTCCGTCTTTTGCAGGATGCCAAAGGGCTTCCCGAACAACGACTCAAACCCGAATACCTTAAACTTCTTGAGCGCTATCAGAAGATTACTACAAGCGTTGAAAAGCAACTGACCTGTTCAAATGGGCAGGCTGGCGAGTATTCCTGTCATAACGTTGATCTCGAATCACACCTGCCCTTAAGCCAATTAAGCTCCAGCCCATCCAGTGCTAATGATATCTGGGGTTATGTGGATTTAAACAATAACCGCGAATATGCGGTGATGGGGCTTTATAACGGCACCGTATTGATCGATGTAACCGATCCGGTTAATCCGGTCGAGGTTGATTCGATAACTGGCGTAAACAGCACCTGGCGCGACGTTAAGGTGTATCAGTATTTTGATGATGCCGCGCAGCAATATAAAGCTTATGCTTATGTGACCACCGAAGGACAGGGCGGCCTGCAAATAATCGACCTGAGCAATGCCCCTGAGTCCATTGAGCTGGTCAATACCATTAATGTGTTCCAGACTGCACATAACGTTTACCTGGGCAACATCAACTATGCCGATGGCACGGCACTCGAAGGGCATGAGGCCTATTTATATATTGCAGGCTCGAACCTCGACAATGGCTCCTACCGCGTATTTGACCTGACCGATCCAGTTAATCCAGCACTGGTTACCACGCCAAGTTCAGCCGGCTATGTCCATGATGCCACGAACCTGATTATTGATGATGCTCGCACGGCGCAATGTGCCGACGGCCATAACCCCTGCGAGATTTTCGTTGACTTTAATGAGAATACCGTTGATATCTGGGATACCACCGACAAAGCTAATCCATTCAAAATTAGCAGCACCAGTTATGCCGGAGCCAGCTATACTCACTCCGGCTGGTATTCTGATGATAAAAACTATGTCTTTATTCAGGACGAACTGGATGAGCGTAATCGTGGCGTCAACACAACGCTTTACGTGATGGATATTCAGGATCTTACCTCGCCTCGCGTCGTCGGCTCCTATGTCGGCTCTACGCCAGCTATCGATCATAATGGTTTCACCCTTGGCGACAAGTACTACATGTCCAACTATAAACGTGGATTAACCGTACTCGACGTGTCAAATCCGGCAACGCCGAAAGAAATCGGCTTTTTTGATACCTACCCGATTCCGGAAGCCAATGACCCACAATTTGATGGTGCCTGGGGCGCCTATCCTTATTTACCCAGTGGCAATATCCTGGTCAGCGATATTTCCAATGGGTTGTTCGTATTAAAAGATAATAGTCAGATTGGCGATGCAGAACCACCTGCACCACCACCGACTCCTCAGCCCGAGCCTGATTCAGGCGGTGGTGGCGGAGGCTCCACACCTTTATGGCTATTATTAGGTTTAACACTGTTCGGCATCAGACGAAAACTTATGCCGCAGTAAACGACTCCTCAAGGAGGAGCAAGTCTGGGAAGCGCCGCATTAAGCTGCTATCCATTGCTGGAAATCCTACCCCTCCAAACCTCTGGCAGGATGGGTAGCAGCGCGGCCCCAGTTGCTCTTTTTTCTACGCCTCTGGAACAAATGGCAAACCCTAACTACTGCTCAATCCCCAAAGCTTTTCGAGATTTCTCCACAACCTCTTGCTAGGATATTCCTGTTATAGCGAGGTAACTCCATGAAAAAAATCAACCTTTGGATTTATATTTTAGGTTTGCTTCTTGCTTCATTGTTGGCAGGTAGCAAGGCGCTGGATCATTTTGGCGAAGAATATACGGATCAGGCTCTTAAACGCGCCTTAATTTCTTTTGCCGTATCTAGAACTCTCAACGGCCTAATTTCAGTAGCGCAGGAAGCCGAAGTTGCAATGCAGCCGGCGGGGCTGGGCGTCAACTTATCACCCGGGGAAATTCTCGACCCTATTAATGATCTGGTGGAACGCTTTTCGATGGTGATGTTGATTGCGGCATCAGCCATTGGTGTGCAAAAGCTGCTATTGTCTATTTCTGCCTGGGATGCTTTCAATTATCTGGTAATCGGCTTTTGGCTCATCTATGGAGTTGTGTTAATTGTCAGGCGCAACAGCGCAAAAGGGCTGAATCCTCTGTGGCATAAAACAGTGATCTTTCTGGTTCTGGTACGTTTTGCCACACCGGCCATGGCGCTGGCAAATGAGGGGCTTTATACCCTGTTTCTGGCACCGAATTACCAGGAAGCGACACAGGAACTGGAGGGCGTAAGCCAAACCATTGAGCGCAATACCCCTGAAGAAGGAGCGGCGGCCCAGCAGGAAAAATCAGCTTACCAGGGTGCCAAGGAATGGTTTGATAACGCCATCAGTCAGCTGGATATTGAAAAACAGGTGCAGGCCTATCAGCAAGCCGCGGAGAGGGCCAGCCAGAATGTGATTGAGTTAATTACGGTATTTATCGTGCAAACCATTTTGTTCCCACTGTTTTTCCTGTGGCTCATTTATCGTTCGGGGCGTGGCCTGATGCGCAGTTCTCAAACCACCAGCAACGCTTAAGCTGACAACTCGTCAGCCATAAAAAAAGGTCGGCAAAACCGACCTTTTTTTATGGCTAGCTAATTTATATTAGAAATCAACTACAGCCGTTTCATTAGCGGTAACCGTAACGTTCTGCGTTGTGCTGAACGTAATAGCATCATCCGTTTCAGGATTATCATTAGCCGCTTCACAGGTAAAGGCTAAAGTGTAATCGCCCGCCTGCACGAAACCGATTTCATACTCATAGAAACCATCAGTGTTCATTTCTACCGTTGTGGTAGTAATTGGCTCTGGCTCATTAGCATCAATGTCATCAGTTTCAGCATCATAGCCTGCAAATAGATAAACACCGCTAGTTTCCGAACAACCTTCTGCATTTAGCAAGGCTTCCTCAACTAAACCGTTGATATGACCGACTTCCAGGTTATCAACAATTCGCAATGTTGGACGCAAGAAGTAATCACCGCTACCGTTCTGTGGCTCATGCACAGATTTTCTTAAGTCAAAATCAATGGTGAAATCGGTAATACCACCTGCAGCAATGGTAAATGGACGGTTTAATTTTAGTCCAGTCTGCGCACCGCTAGGGACATATAATGAATATCGAGCACCATCAATATCAATATAAGAATCAGTGACACCCTGCTCAGCATTCACCTTCAAACGAATCCACTGATATTGTCCGGCAGTAACGGTCGTTTCGGGCAGCAGCTCGAGTGACTCATCGCCAGTCAATTGCAGCAAATCAATGGTTTTAGGTGTGTCGAAATCAAAGTTCAAGCGTTCGCCAGGGCCTTGTACTTCAATACCGGTAAACTCAACCACAACCGCTTCAGCGCCATCAACTGGTGCGTCGGTTATAGCTAATGCCAATTGCCCATTCTCAGGATCATCATCCGATTTACAGCCAGCCAATGCGAGTAAAACACTGGCTAGCACTAAGCCATGTTTCAATTTCATAATTATGTACCTCCGAACCTATAGTGGCGCTAGCTTACTCCAGTCACACCAGATACATTGTGATACAAATCGCAAAGAAAATGATACAGGGGTTCCAGCACCTCTATTTGTGAACGATGTCAAAAATACTGACAACAGACATCACAAAACAAAGACTTAATTACAGCTTGTCGCTATTTTTTAGTTCTCGTAGGTGGCCCTTACCCATAGGAATGTGACCAGCTTTTTCGTATAATTGCGCGACTTAACTCCATCCAGACAAAGGGATCATCATGAGACCGAGTGGCCGTAGCAGCAATCAACTTCGCCCAATCACCATTACACGCCAATTCACTAAACACGCAGAAGGTTCAGTACTGATTGAATTCGGCGAAACCAAAGTGCTCTGTAACGCCAGTGTGGTCGAAGGCGTTCCGCGCTTCCTAAAAGGCAAAGGCCAGGGCTGGGTTACTGCCGAATATGGTATGTTGCCACGCTCCACCCACTCCCGAATGGACCGAGAGGCTTCTCGCGGCAAACAGGGTGGTCGCACACTTGAGATTCAACGCTTAATTGGCCGCTCATTACGCGCAGCAGTGGACTTGGGCCAGCTCGGTGAGAACACCATATACGTCGATTGCGATGTGCTGCAAGCAGACGGCGGCACCCGCACCGCCTCTATTTCCGGCGCCAGCATCGCGTTGCATGACGCCCTGTTCCACATGCGTAAAACCAACATGATCAAAACCAACCCATTAAGACACATGGTTGGCTCAGTATCAGTTGGCATCTATAAAGGTACACCTATCCTCGACCTCGACTACATCGAAGACTCATCCGCTGAAACCGACATGAACCTGGTGATGGATGAAAACGGCGGCTTTATTGAAATTCAGGGCACAGCCGAAGGCGAAACCTTCTCTGGCGATGAGTTAATGCAAATGCTGGAATTAGGTAAACAGGGTATTCGTGAAATTTTTGACCTGCAGAGAAAGGCCGTAGCGGTTTAATTTTTCACAATAATCGGTAGGGGCAGACCTGTGTGTCTGCCCAGATCTCTTAAGGACAACACAATGTTTCAGGAAAGAAGCAGACGCTCAATCCGCTTATCAAATTATGATTACTCCACTCCCGGTGCTTACTTTGTAACTATCTGCGCTCAAGATCATCTTTGTTTATTTGGAGATATCAATAATAAGGGCGACATGCTGCTTAATTCAGCAGGTTTTATGCTAGAGCATTGGTACAAAGAACTTGCCAATAAATTCAAAGCGTGCACAAAAGATGTATTCGTCTGTATGCCAAACCATGTTCATTTTATTGTCCACTTAGGGCAGACACACAGGTCTGCCCCTACCAATTTATGCTCACTTGTCCAGTGGTTCAAGACAATGACCACAAACAACTATATTCGAGGTGTAAAAAATAAAGGTTGGCCTCCATTTAAGAGTCGATTATGGCAGAGAAACTATTGGGAACGAGTAATTAGGAGTGAGGAAGAGCTGGATAAATTCCGAGGCTACATCAAAACCAATCCAATTCGTTGGCATCTTGATAAATTAAATCCTGATAATTTCTGATTAACAAAGGGCGGACACACAGGTCCGCCCCTACCAACTAAATTAAATGATCCGTCGCTACTCCCCACACTTTCCGTGCTGATGCACATGGCCATGCGCCACTTCATCATCTTCGGCTTTGCGAACGGATAAGATCTTTACTTCAACTTTTACGGTTTGACCGGCCAATGGATGATTGGCATCAATCACCACTTTGTCGTCGTGGATTTCTCGAACCACCACCGCGTGTACTCCATCGCTGCTTTCGGCGGCCAGGCGCATGCCTTCACATAGATTTTCAACTTCGGCAAATGCTTCTCTGGGTACTTCGGTGCGCAGGTCATCTTCGTATTCACCATAGGCTTCATTTGGCGGCAACTCGACTTTAACCTTTTGCCCAATCGCTTTACCGGTTAACTCTTTTTCAAGCCCCGGCATGACTTCGCCGTAACCATGCAAATACACCCAGGGGCCACCTTCGGCTGAGCTTTCCCAGACCTGGCCGTCCTGATCCATCAATTTATAATCCAGTTCAACAACGGTATTTTTTTCAATATTCATAATTAAAATTGGGTTCCAAAAATCAGGTTAGAAGCCAACACCAGCCACAATGCGGTTAGTGTGATAAAGCTTAATATAAAGGCGGTAAATCGGTGCATCACTTTATTGTATGTGCAGTGAATAAAACTATGTGCCACACGAAAAGCCACAAATGCCCAGGCCAGGGCAACCACCAAATCTGAGCTGTTATTGGTCAGCATGATGGTAAATACGGCTGCATAGAAAAGCACCGGCAGCTCAAACAGGTTCATGTAATTATCAGACGCGCGGGTATCAACAAAGTGCTCAAGTCCACCTTTTCTGGAATGAACTTTCTGCGGATGAATGCGCTCTGCCTTCATGTAACTGACACGGCGTCGATACATCACAATGGCAACAATCAGAGTCAAAAAGACCATTGCAACTAACGGCAAAATAATGGGTTGGGTCATAATAATTCCTTAAACGGGTCTTTTAACCGAGTACTTTATCAATCGCCAGCGCGGCCCAGGCCTGCGAGGTTGGCATCAGCTCAATGCTATTGATATTCACATGCTGTGGCTGTTCTGCGGCCCATAGCACCGACTCGGCGATATCTTCTGCAGTCAATGGATTAGCACCTTTGTAGACATTATCCGCCTTGTCTTTGTCACCGTGAAATCGCACTAGGGAAAACTCGGTCTCGGCCAAGCCTGGCTCAATATTGGTGACTCGCACCTGAGTGCCTAGCAAGTCGGCACGCAAATTTCGGCTGAACTGCTTCACGAAAGCCTTGGTCGCACCATAAGCATTACCGCCGGGATAGGCATAATTGCCTGCAATTGAACCGATATTAATGATATGTCCCGACTTACGCTCGACCATACCCGGCAAGACTTTTCGAGTCATTAGGTACAGGCCTTTGATGTTGGTATCCACCATGCGATGCCAATCGGTCAGATCAGCCTGATGCGCCGGTTCAAGGCCCAGGGCCAGACCTGCGTTATTGATCAGAATATCAATTTTAGAATACTCGTCTGGGATGGCATCAAACATTGAGTTAACCTGTTCTTCGGAGGTCACATCCAAAGGCAGAACAAATACTCTATCTTCGCCTAGCTCCTGCTTGAGCTCCTGTTTCAAATCGTCCAATCGCTCTTTGCGACGAGCCGCGGCAATCACCTTGCAGCCCTTTTGTGCAAAAGCCTTGGCGCAAGCCAGACCAAATCCCGAGCTGGCACCCGTAACCATAACGGTTTTATCTCTTAGATGACTCATAGTTTATTCTCAAATGTCTCAGTAAACTGCTCGAATATTAGCACAGGCTTATGGCTTTCACATCGGCAAATCCACTCTCCATTGCCTGAAACACACTTGAACGAGGGTTGCGCCATCCCCATGAACCATAGACAATGCAACTAATAGAGCAAAGCTTTGTTAGCTGGCTCAAATTCCCACAGACAAAGACACTGAATAAACAATGACACAAGAATATCAATTTCAGATTAACGTTCAGACCCAATACATTGAAGAGCAATCCGAGCCAGACAATGAGCGCTACGTGTTTGCCTACACCATCAAAATCACTAACACCGGTTCTCACGGTGCAACCTTGAACGCCCGCCACTGGGTCATTACCGATGCCAATGGCGAAGTGACTGAAGTCAAAGGCCAGGGTGTGGTTGGCGAACAACCTTATATTGCGCCCGGCAAAAGCTACGAATACTCCAGCGGTGCGGTGCTCAACACCCCTATCGGCACCATGCAGGGCAGTTACCAGATGGAAACCGATAGCGGCACCCAGTTTGATACCCCTATCCCGGTATTTAGTCTGGCCGCCCCGGGAGCACTTCATTAGAATTTATGGCGACTTATGCAATCGGCGATATTCAAGGCTGTTATGATGAGTTTCGCTTACTCCTGAAAAAAATCCAGTTCAATCCAGCGCATGACACTCTGTGGTTAGCGGGCGATCTGGTTAACCGCGGCCCCAAATCACTGGAAGTACTGCAATTCGCTTATGAGCATCAGGATGTTTGCCAGCTGGTACTCGGCAACCATGATTTAAGCATGCTGGCCAGTTATTACACCAAAGCCAAGCTACCCAAGAAAAGCGACCTGCATACCATCTTTGCCGCTGACAACATCAAGAAACTGATGAAATGGCTGCGCAAGCAACCGATGGCCATTTACGATAAAAATCTTAATGCTCTTATGACTCACGCTGGCGTACCACCCGAATGGGGCCTTAAAACCACCCTGGCCTGTGCTTTTGAGCTCGAAGAAGTATTGAGCAAAAAAGAAACCGCCAAGGATTTCTTTAAACACATGTACGGCAATAAGCCCGCCTTATGGAGCAACAAACTCGAAGGCATTGAACGCCTGCGCTACATCACCAATGCCCTGACCCGAATGCGTTTTGTGCATCATGACGGAACCCTGGACTTTAAAAGTAAATCATCACCCGGCAAACAGGCCAAAGGACTATTCCCCTGGTACGAAATGACCGAAATTGGCCACCAGACCCGTCTTGTCTTTGGCCACTGGGCTGCCCTCAATGGCAAATGTCCCATTCCTAATCTGCACGCCCTGGATACCGGCTGCGTGTGGGACAACAAACTCACCGCCCTGCGCCTTGAAGACGAAAAGCGCTTCAGTGTTAAAGCCATATAACCCTTTTTAGATTCGGGTAGGGGCGGTACCTATGTGTCCGCCCTCTGAATCTGTACCGACAACTCATGAGTACCCAATGGGGCAGCCCCTTGTCTCTACTCCTCAATAGACTGGCTCATCCAGTTGTTCAGATAAGCTACCCAGTAGCGCCATCCGACAATTCATTTAAATCACCAGTTGTTTTATGGCGGCTTGTGTCTTATCCAATCTACCACCTAAAACATCTCGGTAGGGACAGCGCCAATGTGCCTGCCCTGACCATAAAAATTGATACGAGCCGTACGGGCGATTCATGAATCGCCCCTACAAAAATGCTACACAGGATGAAGGCGCTCTTTTTAATCCTTACTAACCCCTGTAGGGGCGACCTGCGGTCGCCCTAAAGCTCTGCGGACTCAAACCAGCCCCCTATCGCCAATCCCGCCAAAGATCGGTACAATTGCCTTTTTCGCCCGAAACACAGGGCATTCGCTCGAAAATTGAGCCGAACATACTGCAAAAGGTCATTAAGATACATGGTTAGAAGCATGACAGCCTTCGCCCGTCAGCAAGTGGCGACCGAGTGGGGCAACGTAACCTGGGAAATCAAATCCGTAAATCAACGATTCCTTGAACCTAATTTCAGAATGCCGGAAACCTTCCGTCACCTCGAATTCTCTCTTCGCGAAGTTCTGCGCAAGCAACTCAGCCGCGGCAAACTGGACTGCACCCTGCGCGTCGAGATGGATTCGAAAAGCGCTGGCAAGATCAAGCTTGATCAGGAAATGGCCCAACAACTGCTGACTGCCCATGAAGAATTGCAAGTACTGGCTCAGGACAATCAATCGCCGGATCTGACTCAACTACTTCGTTGGCCAGGCATCCTGCAACAGGAAGAAGCCGATACCGACACCATGGAACAGGATGTTAGAAATGCCTTTGCAGAAGCAGTTACCCAGCTGATCACCGTGCGCGAACGCGAAGGTTCAGCCTTGGGCGAGATGATCGAGCAACGCCTGGCTGGCATTGGCGTCGAAGTGGACAAAGTATCCGAGCAAATGCCGCAGGTCATGCAATGGCAGCGCGATAAATTGCTCAATCGTTTTAAAGAAGCCGAAGTTGAGCTTGACCCAGAGCGTCTCGAACAGGAGCTGGTCTTTTTGGCGCAAAAGCTCGATGTCGCCGAAGAACTCGACCGCCTTAAAACTCACGTCATCGAAGCTCAGCGCATGCTGAAAAAAGGTGGCCCAATCGGTCGACGTCTCGATTTCCTGATGCAGGAATTTAACCGTGAAGCCAATACGCTCGGCTCAAAATCGATCAATGCAGACATCACTGCCAGCGCAGTGGAAATCAAAGTACTGATCGAGCAGATGCGCGAGCAAGTGCAAAATATCGAATAACACAAATCTAACCGCTGTAGGGGCGGGCACACAGACGCCGCCCTTAACAGAGAACCATATTTATTGCTTACTTTCTATACCGCGCAGGCTTGGTCTTGTGTTATGATCGCGCCTTTGTGTTTTCCGTTTGACCTTCCAAGCTCTATTATCCCTGCAGGCCTTGTGCTATAAAGGTTTGGCTTGGTTGACTTTTATTCTCTGGATTTGGATATAGCAGGATTTGATGACGACTATGACGCCTATCAACACCATCGCTAAAGGTACCCTTTATGTGGTTTCGGCACCTTCTGGGGCGGGCAAAACCAGCCTGTTAAAGGCCGTTTTGCAGAAAAAGCCTGAATTGAAGGTTTCGATTTCGCATACGACTCGTCCGCAAAGACCCGGCGAGCAGGACGGCGTTGACTATCATTTTGTCGATCAGAGCACTTTCCAGCAGATGTTGAACGAGAGCCGTTTTTTGGAACATGCGCAGGTGTTTGATAATTTTTATGGCACCAGTCGCGACTGGCTGGAAGCACAGCTGGTAGAGGGTCACGATGTCATTCTTGAAATTGACTGGCAGGGTGCGCGTCAGGTGCGCAAACTGATGCCTGAGTCATGCGGCATTTTTATCCTGCCTCCGTCACGCCAAGAACTGTTAAGCCGGCTGACCAACCGTGGTCAGGATAGCGTTGATGTGATTGCCAGGCGGATGGCGGCAGCGACGGCTGAAATGAAACACTACGACGAATACGACTATGTGGTGATCAATGATGATTTTGATACTGCCTGCGATGAGCTGGCGGCCATTTTCACCGCCCGTCGCCTGCGAATCCAAAGCCAGAAGGTTCGTCAGCACCATTTAATCAACAACCTGCTGTCAGATACTATGGAGTAAGCGGTTTTTTACGGTACACTTATTCTATACAGTCTTTTTTAACGCTTTATTCACTGGTTTTCTGCTAGAAACCCTTTAAAGCACTGAATTTAACAATTGGCGCTTTCGCCACATTATGTATGTAAGAGGTAAATTATGGCACGTGTAACGGTACAAGATGCTGTTGAGAAAGTTGGTAATCGTTTTGATTTGATCATGTTAGCTGCAAAACGCGCACGTCAAATCGCCACCGGTGGACACGATCCAAAAGTGGATTGGGACAACGATAAGCCAACCGTAGTTGCTTTGCGTGAAATTGAAGAAGATTTGACTACACGCGAAACTGTTGATGCGGACGAGCGCGCAGCCAAGCGTGAGCGTGAGCAAAGACCGGTTCTATTTTAATAAACCCCCAACTTAAGGTTTATTATTGATGTCCGATATGTCGCATTTCGAAAGCTTGCGGGATGTGCTCGGCGGTTACCTGGAGCAAAATCAGGTTGCCGATATTGAGCGCGCCTATCAGCTTGCGGAACGCGCCCATGACGGACAGATGCGCTCCAGCGGTGACCCTTATATAACACACCCTGTCGCCGCTGCGCATATTCTTGCTGATCTGCACCTTGATCATCAAACCATCATGGCAGCTTTGATGCATGATGTTATTGAAGACTGTGATGTGACCAAACAGGATTTAACGGCCGAATTTGGTGAAACGGTTGCTGATCTGGTAGAGGGCGTCAGTAAGCTGACTCAGATAGATTTCCAATCCAAAGAACAGGCTCAGGCCGAAAACTTCCGTAAAATGATGATGGCCATGACGCAGGATATTCGCGTCATTCTGATCAAGCTGGCGGATCGTTTACATAACATGCAGACGCTTGGTGCCTTGCGTCCCGATAAGCGTCGCCGCATTGCTCGCGAAACTCTTGAGATTTATGCGCCGATTGCCAATCGCCTTGGTATCTATCGCCTAAAGGAACAGCTGGAACTATTGGGCTTTGCCAATATGTATCCCTTGCGTTACCGGATTCTGCAGCACTCAGTCAAGAAAGTACGAGGCCACCGCAAGGAAATTGTTGAGCGCATTACCGAACAGTTACGAACGCGCCTGAAAGATGCCCGCATTACCTGCAAGGTGATTGGTCGCGAAAAAAGCGTTTATAGTATTTACAAAAAGATGCGTGACAAGGTGGGGACATTTAATGAGGTGATGGACATTTATGCCTTCCGAGTCATCACCGATAGCGAAGATTCCTGTTACCGCATTCTTGGTCAAATTCACAACCTCTTTAAACCCATCCCCGGTCGCTTCAAAGACTACATCGCCATCCCCAAAGCCAACGGCTATCAATCACTGCACACGGTGCTTCGCAACAAGACCGGTATGCACATTGAAGTGCAGATTCGCACTGAGCTGATGAACCAGATGGCGGAACACGGCGTTGCAGCGCACTGGCTGTATAAAACGGGTAGCGCCCATCCGGCAGAAACTAAAGCGCGTGAATGGCTGCAGAGTCTGATTGAGTTACAGCAGAACGCAGGCGATTCCATTGAGTTCGTAGAAAACGTCAAGATTGACCTCTACCCTGACGAGGTTTATGTTTTTACACCGAAAGGTAAAATTATTGAACTGCCAAAAGGCGCAACGCCTGTTGATTTCGCCTATGCGATTCACACCGACGTCGGCAACAGCTGCATCGCCTGCAAAATTGATAAGCAGTTTTCACCTTTAAGCACGCCTTTAACCAATGGTAAAACCGTTGAAATTATCACTGCACCGGGAGCCAAACCGAATCCGGCCTGGCTCAGCTATGTGGTAACCGGTAAAGCGCGTTCCAATATCCGTAATTTCGTAAAGAATATTCGCCAGGATGAAGCAGTTCATCTTGGTCGCCGCCTGCTTGAGCAAGTACTTAAATCACCGCTTGAAGACTTCCCACCAGAGCAGCTGGAGTCCGTGGCAAAGATCACGCATCACGACACTGTGGATGACATGCTGGCAGGCATTGGCCTTGGCAAAATTGCCAGCGTCTTGGTGGCTCATCGCCTGACCAGCAATAAAGAAGAAAGTGACGATACGGTCGTCGAAATGCCACAGAAGGATCAGACTCCTTTAGCCATTAAAGGCACTGAAGGTCTGGTGGTCAAGTACGCTCGTTGTTGCCGCCCCATTCCTGGCGACCCAATTCTGGCCTATGTCAGCGCAGGCAAAGGCTTTACCATTCATCGCGAAACCTGTCCGAATGTGCAGCGTGCCCACAAGCACAATGATCGTTACGTTCCTGTGCAGTGGTCAGACGATGTGCAGGGTGACTTTATAGCCGAGCTTCGAATCGAAGTATTCAATCAACGCGGTGTACTGGCACAAATTACTAATATTATTTCTAACCAGGAAGCCAATATCGTTAACGTCGATATTAATGAACTGGATGGTTCTACCAATATTCTTACCTTCCAGATGGGCGTTCGCAATCGTATCCATCTGGCAAATATCATCAAAAAATTAAGGGTCATTCCTTTCGTCAACAAAGTTCATCGTCACCCTTAATTAGAACTTTATACAACCTCTTTAAGGAAACTGCTGTGAGCAAAACCATTATTCAAACTGATAAAGCACCTGCTGCCATTGGCACCTATTCACAAGCTGTCAAAGCAGGTAATACCGTTTATCTTTCGGGCCAGATCCCATTGATTCCAGAAACCATGGAGTTAGTTGAGTCATTTGAAGATCAAGTCCATCAGGTTTTCAAAAATTTGAGCGCCGTTTGTGAAGCAGCTGGTGCCACACTGAATCATATTTCTAAATTAAATATCTTCATGATCGATCTGGGTCACTTTGCTACCGTCAACGAAATCATGGCGCAATATTTTGAGCAACCTTATCCAGCTCGCGCAGCCATCGGTGTTAAAGAGTTACCGAAAGGTGCGCAAATTGAAATGGATGCTATTGTAAGTTTAGATGAGGACTAAAGTGTGCAGCCGCGTAGTCCTGAGCGTTTACAGAAAATTCTAACTCTACTATCTAACCGTCAGCCTGATCTGACGGTTTTCATGGATGAGGTTCATAAACCACACAACCTGGCTGCCATTGTTCGCACCGCTGATGCAGTTGGGATTGGTCACGTCCATGCGGTTTTCCCTGAAGGCGTGCGCTATTCTGGTCATCACACTTCCAGCGGCAGCAAGCGCTGGGTCACCACCCACAAGCATGAAACTCTAAAGTCTGGCATTGCAGAAATTAAGGCGCAGGGTATGCAGGTACTTGCCGCCCACCTGTCTGATAAAGCGGTAGATTTTCGATCCATCGACTACACCAAACCGACCTGTATTTTAGTTGGTTCCGAGTTAGTTGGTGTTTCCGATGAAGCTGCCGATCTTGCCGATGAACACGTTATCATTCCAATGGTCGGCATGGTTCAGTCACTTAATGTTTCCGTTGCAACCGCGCTGATTCTTTACGAAGCACAACGTCAACGCTCCAATGCCAAGATGTATGGCGAATGCAAAATCCCACAGGCAGAAGTCGATGAAATCTGCTTCAAAGCCCTGCATCCGACCATTACCAAGTTTTGCGACAAGCACCAAATCCGTTATCCCAAAATGGATGAGTTTGGCGACATTGATGATCCCGAATGGAATCAGTTGCGTAAGCAAATTAAGTCCACTTAGTCAGCATTTATCAGGAAGGAAGTATCGGTGAACTTATTCAGGAAATTAACGCTCATTGCAATTACTCTTGTAAGCTCTTCATGCGCTACAAAGCAACAGGATCTTGACGAGCCATTGTCGTTAGAGTTCGATAACTCATTGAACCAATGTATTACCATAACCGGTCATACCTTGTTCAAAAGCAAGACACCCTATCCTTTTAGCTGGCTGGAAGTTCAATACAATCTACAGCAAAACATTGGCCATTGTGGTTGTAAATCCGCATTAGCACATATTCGAACAACCAGACAAGATAACGAATTATCATCTGCGACAGCTAACTTCCAGGACAATAATACCTTTATTGTTCCGATCAGCACACACGCTATCATGATGGGTGAATCCCCCATAAAAGTATCTCTGACCTGCTCACAACCTCAATAAAGGAATCGAATAACAGCTTTTTTAGTACTATTGCCTGAAACCTTATTGTTATATATTGTCATGACAATTCTAAAATCATTTTTCTAAAGGATTAGTCATGACAACTGCTTTGCTACCCACTTCCAGTGAAAAGCGATTTCACTCGCTTGATTTAATTCGCGGTATTGCCGTTCTTGGTATTCTGATTATGAATATCTACGGTTTTTCCAATATTTTTGCTTACTACATGAATCCCCATGCGTTAGGCGAGGCTACTGCTTCGGATCTCTGGGTTTGGTCTTTTACGCATATCTTTGCTGATCAGAAGTTCTATACCATCTTCTCCATGCTGTTTGGCGCCGGTATTTTGTTGATGGCGGACAGAGCCAGAGAGAAAGGCGTTTCTGCCGCCAGGTATCATTATTTCCGAATGTGTTGGCTCATCGTTTTTGGTCTGATTCATGCGCTTCTGATCTGGCTTGGTGATATTTTATTTATCTACGCCTGCATGGGGCTTTGGGTTTTCCTTTTTACCGATATCAGCGCTAAAACCAAGCTAATTACCGGCATCGTTTTAATTGCTCTGTATTCCCTCTATATGGCCATGGTCTCTTTTCATCTTGATAAAATCCCAGCGGAAGATCTCGAGTTTATGTTCTCGATGTTCTATCCCGATCAGGCAACCATTGATGAAGAGACTTTGCCTTATATTACTTCTTACGCAGCTCAAGTGAGTGACCGAATTGATTTCTTTCTTGAGAATGTTTTATCCATGGGGTTAACCTTTGGTATTTTTAGAATAGGCGGCTCCATGCTATTGGGTATGGCGCTTTATCAATACGGGGTTCTGACAGCTGCACGCTCGCGTTCTTTTTATATCACGCTGGCTATCATCTGCCTGTTGATTGGCTTCAGTTTAACCGCCTGGGATATGAAGCAGCTGTTTACTCACGGTTTCAGCTTTGAGTCGTTGATGTTTTCTTATATGACACTGACCAATATCGCAGCCGTCTTTATTGCGATTGGCTATATTGCCTTATTTGCTTTATGGATCAAATCCTCGGCAGCAATCAAATTACGAAATGCGCTGGAAGCTGTTGGACGAATGGCCTTCACCAATTACCTAATGCAAAGCATTATTTGTACCACCATCTTCTATAGCTTCGGCCTAGGTTTATTTACCGAGCTTTCCCGCTTGCAGTTAATGGGCATTGTTGCGATAGTGTTTTTATTACAACTTTTCTGGTCATCCTGGTGGCTCAAGCGCTTTCAGTATGGCCCATTCGAGTGGGTGTGGCGAAGTTTAACCTATGGCAAAATCCAAGCTTTTAGAAAACACTGATTTACCAATCATCGATCTGCGCCCTGTCGAGCAATATCGGCAGGGCCATTTACAAGGCGCCACCAATCTTCCCTTATCAGAAATTGAAGACTGCTGGTATGAACTTCCACCCAAAGGTTCACCACTGATTCTTTTTACCACTCATGCTCAACAAGAAGCAGTTAACGATCTGTTCGAGCGTCAACATTACCCCATTGAAGCAATTTTTCTGGCAGAGGATTTTCAGCGCGAAGAGTTAGTTGCCGATTACAACAGTCGCCGCCTGTGGCGAGCCAGTCCTTTGCTTGAAGAATACATCGAACTTATCGAACAACATTTACCAACCAGCGACCCACTGGCCTTTGATATTGGCTGTGGCTCTGGCCGGGATAGTATTTTCTTAGGTCTGCATGGCTTTCAGGTCATGGCGATTGATCGCAATCCAATGGCCATTGAGCGTATCAGTAACTTTATTGAGCGTTGGCAGGTTGACGTCACCCCAATCAAACTCAATTGCGAAGAAGAGTATGACCAGTTGATTCAGCTGATTCATCTACAGAAGCCGTCACTGGTTTTACAATGCCGTTACTTACATCGACCGTTACTGGATCTATACCACCAGCATTTACCTGCCGGCAGTATGGTGGCTATTCATACCTTCATGAAAGACGCAGCCAAGTACGGCAGCCCTAAAAAGCCAGCTTTCCTTCTGCAACCTGGTGAGCTGGCGGAAAAGTTTGCCGACTGGGACATATTGCTTGACCAAATTCATGTACTTCGCGACAAGCGACCGCTATCCTTGTTTATCGCTCGCAAGCCTTTTGATCTTCACATTTAAATGACGCGATAGGCCTGATAGTCATTGACTTCTTAGCGTCACTTCCTGATCATAGATAGGCAGAGGCTATCAAATATGACATTAACAGAGTTTAGATATATTGTTGCAGTGGCTCGCGAACGCCATTTTGGGCGTGCCGCAGAGGCCTGCTTTGTCAGCCAACCCACGTTAAGTGTTGGCGTGCGCAAGCTGGAAGAACAGCTTGGCGTTACCCTGTTCGAGCGCAGTAAATCTGACGTTAAGGTAACCCCGGAAGGCAAACCGATTATCGAGCAGGCTCAACATATTCTTGAGCAGGTTAGCCAGTTGAAACAGATGGCTAAGCAAAATTCCGATCAGCTCGATGGCCCGCTCAAAATTGGCGCCATCTTTACCATTGGCCCTTACCTGCTTCCTTCGCTCATCCCCATGCTGAAAAAACTGGCACCCAAAATGCCATTGCATATTGATGAGGATTACACCCACAATCTACGCACCAAGCTTCGTAACGGTGAACTGGATGTGATTTTCGTTGCCCTGCCTTTTGAAGAGCCCGAAGTCGATGTTGTTCCTTTATATGAGGAGGAGTTCATCGCGCTACTTCCTGAAAAACACCCCTGGGTGAAACGCGATAAATTGCATATCGTCGATATTGCCGATGAAGTCATGATTATGTTGGGCGCTGGTCACTGTTTCCGCGATCAGGTCATCGAGGCCTGCCCGCAGTGCAAAGACTCCAGCCTGAACCCACAGAAAGACTGGATCACCGGCAGCTCCATCGAAACCATTCGCCAGATGGTCGCCAGCGGTTTGGGCATTAGTGTTATTCCGCGTTCCGCCGCTAATTTCCATAATGAAAAACTGGGGCTGGTCACGCGAGAATTTGACAATCCCAAGCCGAGCCGTAAAGTGGCGCTGGCATATCGCCGCAGCTTCCCGCGTAAAAAAGCTTTGGAAATTATCAATAATGCGCTCACGCAAATCACCATTGAGGGTGCCAAACCACTCGACTGATGGCCATTTCCAAACTCGCAGCTGACATTAATCTGGAAAAACTGCCCTGCACCAGCCTCAAGGGGGTAGGGCCAAAAGTGGCTGAGAAGCTCGAAAAGTTACATATCCAGTCGGTTCTCGATTTATTATTCCACCTGCCTTTGCGCTATGAAGATCGAACTCGGGTGCGCACCATTGCTTCCTTAAAAGATGGCGAGCGTGCACTTATAAAGGTCACAGTCGAGTTAGCGCAGGTGAAATTTGGCAAACGTCGCTCCCTGGTCTGTCGCGCAAGCGATGAAAGCGCCAGTATTGATTTTCGATTCTTCTATTTCAACAAAGGCCAGCAACAACGTCTGCAACGCGGTGCCGAATTTTATGCCTTTGGCGAAGTACGGCGATTCGGCTTTCAATTTTCCATGGTGCATCCTGAGTTGACCGCGATTAACCCAAACACCGCTGCACCTTTGCTGGAATCCTTAACGCCGATTTATCCAACCACCGAAGGTCTGCATCAGGCCAGCTTTCGCCACATGATGCGCCAGGCGGTTACCCTTCTTAAAAAGCACCCGATTGAAAACCTGTTACCTGCATCAATCATGCAGTCGCTCAAATTACCCGATATCAATGCTTCTTTGGCCTGGATTCATTCACCACCCAAAGATGCCGATTTAGCACAACTGGAATCCAACCAGACACCTGCAGTGCGCCGCCTGATCAGCGAAGAGTTATTGGCACAGCAACTGAGTCTGTTATTACAACGAAATCAGCAAAAAGATTACACTGCCCCGGTTCTGAAACATTCAGGCAAGTTGCAGGGTCAACTGTTACAACAGCTGCCTTTTAAACCCACTGCGGCTCAGAAAAGAGTCATACAGGAAATCATTGCTGATCTGGAACAACCGCACCCCATGCTCCGTTTACTGCAAGGTGATGTCGGTGCAGGCAAAACCCTGGTCGCGGCGCAAGCCGCTCTGCAAGCGATTGAAGCCGGCTATCAGGTAGCGGTGATGGCACCAACCGAGCTACTGGCCGATCAACACTATCAATCCTTTAGTCAATGGTTTGAGGCCATGAATATTCCCTGCGTGTTTCTAGCCAGTAAGCTCACTGCCAGCCAGCGTAAAGCTGCACTTGAAGCAATCGCCAGCGGAGAAGCCAAACTGATTGTCGGCACCCATGCACTGTTCCAGAAAGGCGTTGAGTATCACAAGCTCGGTCTGGCGATCATTGATGAACAGCACCGCTTTGGCGTCAATCAGCGCCTGATGCTCAAACAGAAAGCCCCGGAAGGCATGCAGCTACATCAGCTGATGATGACAGCGACACCGATTCCGCGCACCCTGGCCATGACCGTCTATGCCGATATGGATGTCTCGATTATTGATGAACTACCACCGGGCCGAACACCCGTGCAGACTGTTGCGCTTGCCGATCAAAAGCGCGATCAGGTCATCAAGCGTATCGAAACCGCCTGTCGCGAAGAAAATCGGCAGGTTTACTGGGTCTGTACCCTGATCGATGAATCAGAGGAGATTCAATGCCAGGCAGCCGAATCTGCCGCCAACCTGCTGACCCAGCAGCTGCCCAATTGCCGTGTCGGTTTATTGCATGGCCGCTTAAAGCCTGAGCAAAAACAGATGGTCATGGATAAGTTCAAGCAAGGTGAGCTGGATATTCTGGTCGCCACCACCGTTATCGAAGTCGGCGTGGATGTGCCTAATGCCAGTCTGATGGTCATCGAAAACCCTGAACGGCTTGGTTTGTCACAACTGCATCAGCTACGTGGCCGAGTTGGCCGTGGCTCGGTTGAAAGCCACTGCGTACTGCTCTATCAGCACCCGCTATCCGATAACGCCAAGGCACGTATTCAGGTCATGCGCGAAACCAATGACGGCTTTGTCATCGCCGAAGAAGACCTGCGCTTGCGCGGTCCAGGCGAAATTCTGGGTACTCGCCAGACCGGTGAAGTCAGCCTGCGCTTTGCCAACCTGGTACGCGATGCCGAGCTGATTCCAGCCATTCAGCAACAAGCACATGATTTAATTGCCGAAAATAGTGAGTTATCTCATAAAATCTG
The DNA here is from genome assembly GCA_048268505.1 of Kangiella sp. Taxonomy (GTDB): domain Bacteria; phylum Pseudomonadota; class Gammaproteobacteria; order Enterobacterales; family Kangiellaceae; genus Kangiella. The sequence goes on from JBLWVK010000006.1 coordinate 160,231, forward strand.
CCAGCGCTGGCTCGGCTCCCGTCAGGAGTTTGCTGACGTTTAAAGCATAGAGTAAGTTCTCTGGGTGGATAAATAGCTAACAATCCTGTCATCCTGAACTGGATTCAGGATCTGCTCTTATCAGATGTAAAATCCAGCCAGATTTTCCCTTAAAACCCCGCTTTATAGCCCGTCGATCATAGGATTTAGCCTTTGTTTATGGTAAAGTTGCGCCCTTAATTTCTTCATCTCAATCAACTGAGGATTCAGGAATGAAACAGCCTGTTCGCGTTACAGTTACCGGTGCAGCCGGCCAAATTTGTTACTCTCTATTGTTCCGTATCGCCAGCGGTGAAATGCTAGGCAAAGATCAACCAGTAATTCTTAACCTTCTAGAAATCACTCCTGCGCTTAAAGTGTGTGAAGCGGTTGCTATGGAATTGAATGACTGCGCTTTCCCATTAGTGAAAGACATCGTTGTTACTGACGACCCTGCGGTTGCTTTTAAAGACGCTAACATCGGCCTGATGGTTGGTGCTAAGCCGCGTGGCCCAGGCATGGAGCGTAAAGACCTATTGACTGATAACGGAAAAATCTTCAGCGCTTTGGGTAAAGTGATTGATCAGGTTGCTGACAAGAACATCAAAATTTTAGTGGTAGGTAACCCTGCTAACACCAATGCTTACATCCTTGCCAAAAATGCACCAAGCATTAACCAGCGCAACATCACTGCATTGACTCGTCTTGACCATAACCGCGCAATTTATCAGCTTGCTGAAAAAGCAGACGCAGAAATTGCTGCCATCAAGAAAATGATCATCTGGGGTAACCACTCAGTCACTCAGGTTCCAGACATTTCTTTTGCGACTGTTAATGGCGACAAAGCAGCGGATAAAGTTGATGCAACCTGGGCTAAAGAAGAGTTCATGCCAATCGTTGCTAAGCGTGGCGCAGCCGTAATCGCAGCACGTGGTGCTTCATCAGCAGCTTCAGCTGCTAACGCAATCCTTGACCACATGCATGATTGGGTACTAGGTTCAGCAGAGGGCGACTGGGTTAGCATGGCCGTTCCTTCAGATGGCAGCTACGGCATCGAAGAAGGCTTAATCTACTCTTACCCGGTAGTTTGCAAAAACGGTGACTACGAAATCGTTCAAGGTCTAGAAGTATCAGACTTCATCAAAGACAAAATGATCGAGTCACAAAAAGAATTGCAAGAAGAAGCAGAAACCTGCAAAGACTTGTTCTAAGCAGTCTTTACAGCAGTTCAAAAAAGCCGGCTCCAGCAGCCGGTTTTTTTATTTTTATAGAATGAGTTGAGTAATCCTTGGGAGTTCTTTTGTACGGACAAGTCATGACTTGTCCCTACACCTCCGTTTCTGAGTAGGGGCGGTGCCGGTGTGCCCGCCCTTTTCTAACAACCTACTTTCCTTTGCTCCCAACTTTATGGCAAAGTTACTAGATACCAATTAATAACTAATCACCATGCTCATCGCCGAAACCGAACGCCTGCGAATTCGCCACCTACAAAAATCCGACGCTAACTTTATTTGCCAACTCTACAACCAGCCCAGCTTTATAAAATATATCGGCGATCGTGGTGTCCACTCACCGAAAGATGCTGAAGTGTTTATTCAAAAAGTACAGGACAACTACCAACAATATGGCTTCTGGCTGTATCTGGTTGAGCGAAAAGATAATGGTCAGGCAGTTGGTGTCAATGGTCTGATTCAGCGTGACTATCTGGACGCGCCGGATATTGGTTTTGCTTTCATGATCCAATCATGCGGTCAGGGCTTCGCTAAAGAATCTTCACAGGCCATTCTGCAACACAGTAAACAGCTCGGGCTCGCTCACCTTTATGCCATTACCTCGCCCAATAATCACGTTTCTGAGCACCTTCTTAAAAAGCTTAGCTTCGAATTCCAGCGTCAGGATTATTTCGACAACAGCACTTCGCCAATTAATTTATTTCGATTACTCCTTGAGTAACGTCTGTTGCAAATGCAACAACTGTTAACATTTCAGGCAACTTTGTTGCGTTTAATCACTTTTAACTAAGGGCAGCTTAAGATTAAATAAAACTATAGACATCGCGAGGAGCAACACTATGTCCCTATTATTTAACATCTTATGGCTATTGTTTGGCGGTATTTTCGTCTTTCTTGGCTATATCGCAGGCGGTATCGCGCTCTGCTTAACCCTGATTGGAATTCCATGGGGCGTGCAGTTGTTTAAGCTGGCCATCTTCTCGCTATTTCCATTCGGGCAGGACACCCGTATGCGAAATGACCAGCCTTTTGCCGGAGTACCCAATGTTCTCCTTAACATTATCTGGCTAATTTTTGGTGGCGTCTGGGTAGTGCTTAATCACCTATTCTGGGGCTTATTCCTGTGCCTTACCATCATCGGCATCCCATTTGGTATCCAGCACTTCAAGATGGTTAAACTGGCGGTATGGCCCTTCGGGCGCGTCATAGTTGATTTGAAATCATTACAGCCCGCCTAAAAGAAGGTTTCATAACCTCTCTACCCAAAGAGACTGTTCGGCCTGCTTCGGCAGGCCTTTTTTATTACCAATCCCAAAGTCATGTCATTCTGACGAAAGTCAGAATCTGCTCTTACCTATTTAAATGTCTACTTGGTGTAGAAGATTGAAAGCCACCCTCCAGGCTTCTAAATTGATCTTTACTGTAGCAACCGTAGGTTGGGATGAGCCTGCGAATCCCAACGGTCTTATGTCTAGGTAGATAAGTCCAATAACGTCTTGCTTTTATCTTATCTGTAGCTATCTTCTAATTTTTTATAGCTTTTATACTCGTCTTTTTTACCAAGTAAATCTATAGTAAAACTAAAGCCACCCTCATCTCCAAACCAAATTGATTTAGCCCTTGGCATCAGGCTATTTATTAAATTGTATTCAGTAATAAATTTAGCTAAGCCCCTTGGCAAATAGCCTAACATCAGAGTATTTTCCCAAAATAAAATCTTTTTCCTAGCCAAAACCTTAATCGCATTTTTATCATATTTGTTTTTAGGTTCAGGCTCTAAGACTATTTCTGGTGATTTACTATCGGCAATCTTTTCAATTTGGCTAATATATTCTTTAGCCATCATCACTTCGAATTGCTTTACAAAAATTCTCAACCCTTTTGGTATTGGTTCCTTGAAATAAATATTTTCTGACATACCAATATTCCTTATGACTTTTTTATATTAGAGCTAATCCTAACGAAACCAATACCACGCGTAAACCTGAAAGTTAATGGAATATATTCAAGCCTTCTCCGTCAAAGAGTTGAACTCAATGATTAGGAGTAAGTTATGAAACGTTTAATTCAGGGGATTTTATTAGTGTTGATGTTGGTTGGGATTGTGATTTTGTTGTTGGGGTAATTGGATGCAGTTACGAAAAAGGGCAGGCACACTGGCCTGCCCCTACCTAATTTGAAATTTATGCTCTAACTCTTTGCAACTCCACAAACTGATAATAATAAGGATTTTTCTCATCCGGCTGATGCTCCTCGCGAGACACTTCTTGCCACTCCAGATGCGTCCAGTCGGGGAAGTGGGCATCGCCATCTGCATCCAGGTCGATGAAGGTGAGATACAGTTTGTCGGCATGATTGATCATCTGGTGATAGATGTTTGAGCCACCGATGATCATGACTTCTTTCGCATCGCCTGCTGCTTCGAACGCGGCTTCTAAACTGGTGACGACCTGGCAGAGCTCGTTATGAAATGCTGATCGATAGTCAGGATTGCGACTGATAATAATATTGTCGCGGCCCGGCAAGACCATACCAATCGATTCATGGGTTTTGCGGCCCATAATGACCGGCTTGCCAAGTGTTACTGCTTTAAAGTGCTTCAAGTCAGCAGGCAGGTGCCACGGCATTTCATTATCTTTACCGATAACACGACCTTTGGCCATGGCAACAATAAGACTAATGATTGGCTTGCTCATATCACAATCCTAAACGGCTACTGGCGCTTTGATGTGCGGATGACTTTCGTAACCGACGATTTCAAAGTCTTCAAACTGATAATCAAACAATGAATCTGGCTTACGTTTGATATTCAATTTTGGTAGCGCCAATGGTTCGCGCGACAATTGCTCTTTGGCCTGCTCAAAGTGGTTGCTATAGAGATGAGTATCACCGCCGGTCCAGATAAATTCCCCAACATCAAGACCCGTCTGTTGAGCCATCATGTGCGTCAACAAGGCATAAGACGCAATATTGAATGGCACACCCAAAAAGATATCTGCGCTGCGTTGGTACAGCTGGCAGGATAACTTGCCGTTGGCCACATAGAACTGGAACAAAGAGTGGCATGGCGGTAAAGCCATTTGATCGGCAACCCCTGGGTTGTAGGCCACCACCATCAAACGGCGACTGTCAGGATTGGTTTTAATTTGCTGCAAGACGTTAGAAATTTGGTCGATGGTAGTGCCATCTGGCTTTTTCCAGGAGCGCCACTGCTCGCCATAAACCGGGCCAAGATCGCCATTTTCATCCGCCCACTCATCCCAGATAGAAACGCCATTGTCTTTCAGGTACTTGATGTTGGTGTCGCCATTTAGGAACCATAACAATTCATAAATGATCGAGCGAAGGTGTAATTTTTTCGTGGTAACTAGTGGGAAACCATCCTGCAGATTGAAGCGCATCTGATAGCCAAACACGCTGCGCGTTCCGGTTCCGGTTCTATCGCCTTTATCTTCGCCATTTTCCAGTACATGGCGCATCATATCGAGATACTGTTTCATAGTGACTACCGTTCTACCCTGTCAATTACACTCAAATTAAAACTATTTCGTCTTTTTGCTGTAGGCCATTATCATCAAGCCTAAGCCGACAATTATCATCGGTGCGCTCAGCACCTGCCCCATGGTCAGCCAGGAAATGATTTCACCCAGATGCGCATCCGGCTCGCGGAAAAATTCTACGCCAAAACGTGCCGAGCCGTAACCCAGCAGGAACAGACCGGACACCGCCATGCGTGGACGTGGTTTGGCTGAATAGAACCAGAGCACGATAAATAATACCAAACCCTCGAACACCGCTTCATACAGTTGCGATGGGTGACGCAATAAACCCAGCTGGTCGCCTGGGAAGCGCATGGCCAGGAAGAAGTCAGCGCTTGCTTCGCGTCCCCATAATTCGCCATTGATAAAGTTACCAATACGGCCAAACATTAAGCCCAGCGGTACCAGGGGAATTATAAAATCGGTTACTTCAAAGAAGGACTTTTTGCTTTTTCGAGCAAAATACCAGGCGCCGCCCGCAACCCCGAGCATACCGCCATGGAACGACATACCACCTTCCCAGATCTTAAACAGATACCAGAAATCCTGCTTCCACCATTCGAAGCCATAAAACAACACATAGCCGACACGGCCACCGATGATGACACCGATAAAGGCATAAAACAGAAAGTCCGCTACCTGATCTTTAGTCCAGCCGGAGTTCGGCTGTTTGGCTCGATAGTTACCCAGCACCCAGGCTGTAATAAAACCCAGCAAGTACATCAGACCATACCAGCGCAGGGCGATAGGACCTAACTCAAAGATTATCGGATCAATTTTCGGGAAGTTCATCTATCTCTCTAATGTCTTATAAGTATTCTGTGATAATTTTTATGCCGACCACCATAAGCAAAACTGCAAAGAATCGCTTTATGACCTTGGTTGGTAAGCGGTGCGCCAGATAGGCACCAAAAGGCGCGGTGACGATTGAGCCGACAGCAATCGCAATCATAGCAGGCAGATAGACATATCCCAAATGATAATCAGGCAACTCTGCCACATTCCAGCCCAATACCATATAGCCAACCGCTGCCATGACCGCCAGAGGCAGGCCACAGGCCGCTGCCGTGCCAATGGACAGTACCAATTTTTCCTTATGGAACAATAAATAAGGCACTACCAGACTGCCACCACCGATCCCCACCAGCGAAGACAAGGCACCCATAACCACAGCGCTGGGGGTGGCCTGCTGCCAGTGCAACCTTTCACCTTTGGCCACCGGCAACTTATCGGTCATCATGCGTAAGCCCATCAATATCGAGAAGAAACCAAAAATCCAGGCCAGCCACTCAGTATTCATCAGCTTTGCCAGATAAGAACCCAGTAGTGCACCGATCATAATGCCCGGTACCAATAATTTTAATAAGCGTACCGAGACCGAGCCGCGACGGTAATGTGATAGCGCTGAAGATACCGCGATAAAACAGATAGTCGCCATCGAGGTGGCGAGCGCCATATGCATGATATGCTCTTCTGGCACACCAATTTGTGGTAACAGCCAGACCATGGCCGGAACAATCACCAGACCGCCACCAATACCAAACAATCCGGCCAGAATACCGTTCAACAGACCAAGCGCCACCAGTGAAAGTAAAATATAGGGTTCAATCGCCATGCAAGCCAGTTTATAAAGTCATATCGTTGCATGGCATTATGACCAATGATGCCTGGATAGGCAAAACCCTGTTTTTCAGAATGGTCGCGCTTATCTTCAACCTACATACTGCTAACCGTTGGCTTGTTCTGTTTCATTATGATCAGTTAATATGAAGCGATATCAGTTTTATTGAAAGGATTACTATGCGCCAATTCAGCGAAGCCTGCGAACGCAATAAAGGGCCTATTCTGGATGCCATCAAACCTTATCTGCAACACAGCAAAGAAGTGCTGGAAATCGGCTCGGGCACCGGTCAGCATGCGGTCTGGTTTGCTGGCGCCATGCCACATCTTACCTGGCACACCAGCGATCTGCGTGAAAATCATCCTTCGATCATCGCCTGGATTGAGTCCAGTGAACTCCCAAACCTGAGAAAACCTCGCACCCTCAACGTTGGACAGGGCGTCTGGCCAGTTAATCAGGTTGATGCCATTTTTACCGCCAATACCTGTCATATCATGTCCTGGAAGCGCGTGCGCGATATGTTTCAAGGTGCCAATCGTGTGCTCAAACCTGGTGGGCACTTGCTGATCTATGGCCCCTTCAACGTCAATGGCGAGTACACATCAGAGTCTAATAAAGAGTTTGACGCTTCTTTAAAGCAACGCGATCCCGAAAGTGGCATACGTGATTACGATGATATGAACCGAGTGGCACGCCATAACGGCTTCTCGCTGATTCAGCGCCACGAAATGCCTGCCAATAATATGCTGTTGGCCTATCAGAAAGATTCGGCTTTTTAACTTCACATAAAAAAAAAGAGCAGCTGATTAGCTGCTCTGTTGGTCTTTGGTACCCCGGTAAGGATGGCGAGGGCGTCGCTTGCGCTTACCTTGTTTGTTACCACCATCATTACGATGCTGATGGTTAGGGCGAGGTCTTGATTCCTCGCTGGGTGGAGTTACTCCGCGCTGATTGGCATCATTTTTTTCCGAGCGATAGTGCTTGGAAGGTTTGCCTTTAAACTGAAAGCGAAACATACTTGCCATCAACTCAGACAAGGCTGCACGATAAACATCGCGCTTGAAATTCACCACATTACGCACTGGATACCAGTAATTAACCCAGATAAAGCCATCAAACTCCGGGTGGTCGGTAGCTGCAAAATCGATTTTGTTTTCATCAGCCAATAGCTGAAGCAGGAACCATTTTTGCTTCTGTCCAATGCACAACGGCTGCGAATTTTGTCTCACTAAACGCTGGGGCAATCGGTATTTATACCAATGCTGCGTACTCCCTAGAATACGGACATCATCTTTTTCAAGGCCGACTTCTTCATATAATTCTCGGTACATGGTCTGTTCCGCGCTTTCGCCGGGATGTACTCCTCCTTGAGGGAACTGCCATGATGTTTGTCCGAAGCGGCGTGTCCAGAGCAACTGGCCCTGGTCGTTACAAATGATGATGCCGACGTTGGCTCTAAAGCCTTCTGCGTCGATCATCGATCTATCCAAATCATAAAACTTTGTTATCATTGTTCCACAGACTTCGATTTTCGACAATAAAAAAATCTACGCCCTATGACGCATCCGACCTATAGCACTAAACAGGAACTGCTCACCAAAGCCCAATCGCTGGCAGGTTTTACTCTCGGCGAACTGGCAGAGCGATACCACTCAGAGCTACCGCAACACCTGTTGCGCGAGAAAGGTCGCATCGGTCAATTCTTCGAATACCTGCTCGGTGCTACTTCTGGTTCACTCGCTCAACCTGACTTTGTCGAGCTTGGTGTTGAACTCAAAACATTACCAATTGATAGCTCTGGCCGCCCGCTTGAATCGACCTATGTCAGCGTGGTTCCGCTCAAGGATCTGCATGGCCTCAACTGGCACAATTCCGTAGTTCGCCATAAACTCATGCAGGTTCTGTGGATTCCAATCCTCGCCGAACGAACCATTCCCGTTGAACAACGCCAGGTTGCCATGCCGTTTATCTGGCAGCCAAATGCCCAGCAGGAAAGCCTATTAAGAAAGGATTTTGAGGATACGATAGATACTGTTGCAATGGGTCAGATAGAACAAATTGATGCCCGTTTTGGAGAAGTGATGCAGGTCAGGCCCAAAGCGGCTAACGCCAAAGCTTTAACCGAAGCGATAGGCCCAGAAGGAGAAATGATTAAAACATTACCAAGAGGGTTTTATTTAAGACCTTCATTTACAAGAGAAATTCTAACCAGTTTTTTTATACAATAATTTACTTTCACTTTCTCATGCTTACCATGTAGTAAGCCATTTTTCGTTTATTAGTGATAAAGCGCAACTGCTTTTCGTAGTCTATATATTCTTGATAATACTTAACAGATTCCTCAAGCTCATCTAACTTGGCGTATACAGATGCTAGAGTTCTGCACGTTTCAATCAACATGCTTATATCATTAAGTTCTTTTGCCTCTGAGTATGCTGACAACGCATATTCAAGAGCCTCATCATATTTTCCAAGTTCAGCATAAGACTCTGATAACCTGGTTTCATACAGACTCTTAAACTTTCTGTAACCAACTTCCTCTACTTCATCCCTCCATTTCAGTAAGATATCAACTGCCTGATCAGGTTTTTTAGTCAGTAACAAAAGTTGTGCCTGAACTTCTGCTGTTAAGAGTCTTAACAACAAGTCGTCGGCCTTATCACAGTGCTCTAATAAGTTTTCGATTCTCGACTGCGCCATAACTGTTGAGTTATGCTCTAACTCCCAGCTAACCATTTCGTAGTTTGCAGCACAAAGTCTCAGAGGTTCATCATCTGCCTCAGCTATTCTTAGCAGTTGTCTACTATACTCCATAGCTTTGTTATCTAAACCTGCCAACTTAAATAAGCTTGCCGCATTCTGCAGGATAGCAAATTTATGCATGCTTTTATCACTTAGGCTCTCTATGTCATCTACTGATCTTGCCGAATAAATAAATGCTTCCTGAAATTTTCCTTCGTAGGCAAATATATTTGATAGCATGGAGTATGCGCGTGAAACAATATAGACATCACTGCTTGATTCAGATAACTCTATCAATAACTTTTCAGCTTCTGAGTAGTGCCCTTTAATCGCAAGTGAATGGGCAGTATATAACTCAAGGAGTTCAATTTGTTGTTGATTAAGCTCTTTCCGTATAGATTCCAGATGGTTCAAATATTCTTTTGCTAAACTGGGATTCGATGTTTTTATCAGCTCTAATTCGGACAAAAGAATTTCTGGGTTTAGATCCTGTACCCCTTCATTAGAAGCATACGATAGAGACGAAACGAAGATTCCAAATATGAGAATAATTTCTTTAAATTTTACTAAAGTCATGGTGTCTAATTAAAACTCTGCATTGCAATAAAATAAGCCATTTTACGCTGTTTTAATTGCAACTGAATTTGCCTTTCCGTGTCGATATACAATTGATAATACTCAATTGCTTTATCGTTATCTCCCAGATTAGAATAGCCGGTTGCTAATATTCTAGTGGCTTCTTTTTTATGGGGCAGGTAATTACCAGTCGTTTCGGCACTGAATGCTTTTTCCGCATATTTTACCGCTTCTTTATTTTTCTTTAACCTTAAATTTGCCTCTGCAATTTTAATTAAACCACCCACCTCGGCAATATCCCAATTTATATCTTTGATTTTGCCCTGTAATTCTTTGAGTTTATTTAAATGATTAATATCCTTTTCCTTCATTAATAATATAGAAGCGATTTCCTGTGACGCCACTGTAAAAAAAAGTTCTTGCTTTGATTTTTCACAATTATTTAGAGCTATTGAAAAATATTCCTGAGCCTTTTCATAATTTTGAAGCTGTATTTCTATATATGCCGAATTAAAATATGCGTAACATAGCTCCTTTGCTATTCCAGCTTTGCTTACTTCTTTGAGATAGCTATTTGAGAACTCGTAAGCCTTATCCACGAACCCTACTTCTGTATAGATTGTGGCGGCATTTGCTAATACAGTTTTAATTGCTTTTTCATCTGTTAAACCATCTAACATCAACCTTGCCTTTTCTATACTTACAAAAGCATTCATAAACTCAGAGGTGTTGGTGTACACCACCGCCAACATAGAATAGGCTTGTGCTTTTGTAGCTTTGTTATTACTTCCTTCTAATAATCTATTTAAATATAGAATTGATTCGCTGTGCTTACCTTCTAGGAGTAAGTTATGACTTTTATATAATAAGAACCTTTCTTTTTGTACCTCATTAAAATTTGATTGCTCAGACTCTAGTTCCTTAAGGTATTTTCCGCTCACTTCCGGGTTTGAGGTTAATAGTCGATGTGCTTCATTAAGTTTATCTTCTAAACTTTGAACAGAAATAGCCAATGACGCAAACAATAGTAGCGCCAATGTAATGCAAAGTTTTATTATGAATGGTTTCATACAGTGAGAGTCCAAACATCCTTATCTATTATTTCCTGAATAACAAGCTGCATGACAAGCTTACCACACAGCCTGCCCGGCTGTACGTTATTTAGTCTATCAAGTAAAAGATTTTACTTTTTAACCAAGTGTATTATTCCTGTAACGATCAGCTCAGCATCCTGTCCAAGCATTGCTGATATTTGCCTCTTATCCCCGGACATAATCGCCTTGATTTCTTGCTCTTCCAAGCCAATCTTTTGCATAACCGCCATCGGATTTTCGATATACGACTGCTTTAGGTCCGAGTCTTCACTTAACTGAATAATGAACTCTTCTAATTTTTGCTTTGACATAGCGCACTCCCTCTTTTATTAAAATAATAAGCTACTGTTTATACAGTATTTTTTACTAACTTCCAACTCGCTACCCGTGGGTTATATCTTCTGGCTTCAAACCCATTCTTTCCAGAACATCAATATTAAGCTCAAGATTTCTTACTGGCGGTATTACTAACGTGGTTTTTGTAGACATTTCCGCTAGGGTTAAATCTTTTAGTTGGAGGCGTTCGCTCCTCGGTACTTCAATCGGCAAAACAGCTGCTTCATATAAAATCACTTCATGAGTAACTGGATACCATTCCGCTAATCTTTCAACAAACACTTCAACCCATTCTGGCCTGGTTTCAAATTGAGTTGCAGTATGTTCACCAACTATCCCAATCTGCCACATAATGGCGTAAGCAGCGTTGTTAAGCGATTGATTATAAAATAAAAACTGTGAAGCCTCGTATCCCTGAATACCGTGTACACCGGGGTCGATACCAATATCAGCATAGAGACACGCCTCAGCTGAAATACCCGGCTCCATTAGCGCTCGGAAACCTTCTTCTCTGGCTTTATCAATGGTTAAACGAGGTACACAGGCAAACACACCAGCATGGCCGTAAAAAGCACCACACACCTTTTTACCACTCCTGACCTCTACCATCATCGTTTCAATCATCTCTTCGTATGACTGCATGCGATATTTCCCTACTCCGTAAAACGGCTGCAAACTTTTTACATTTGGGTTGAGTCTTTCCAGCCAGCGTTCAGCCAACGTATGAGGCATCAAAGCAAAAACCACATCCGCTTTTTGGATGTAGTCTTTTGCAATTACCGAAATCTGCCCCCCTAAATTCATCCCGGTACTGACTGCAATAAATTCGCCTTTTGATTCTGCCATTTATTTAACTTCCTTCTTTTTCTTTTAATAGCAAAAAGCCAGCAAACGCTGGCTTTTTTTGTTTCTTGTTAATCCTGATCCTGATAGCTTTCGATGCTTGGGCAGCTGCAGATCAGGTTTCTGTCGCCATAGACATCATCGATCCGATTGACGGTTGGCCAGAATTTAGCGTCGATGGTCGACTCTGATGGATAGACTGCGTCAGCAATTGAATAAGGCTTATCCCAGTGACGCACATCCGCTTGTGTATGAGGTGCATTTTTCAATGGGTTGTTTTCCGCATCCCACTCGCCTGAGCGTACTTTCTCAACTTCCTGACGAATACTGATCATGGCGTCAATGAAGCGATCCAGTTCGTATTTCGATTCACTTTCAGTTGGCTCAATCATGAAGGTACCGGCTACCGGGAAACTCATGGTCGGTGCATGGAAACCGTAGTCCATCAAGCGCTTAGCGAAATCGACTTCGCTGATACCTGTCTCAGCTTTAATCTGACGCAGGTCGATGATGCACTCGTGGGCAACCTTGTCGTTACGTCCCATATATAATACTGGGTAATGAGGTGCCAACTTGTTTTTCAGGTAGTTAGCGTTCAACAATGCCACTTCCGTAGATTTACGTAATCCTTCACGGCCTAACATTTTAATATAAGCCCATGAAATCGGTAGGATCATACCGCTACCATAAGGAGCAGCTGAAACGGCACCATCGCGCGCTTCGACGCTATGAACTTTACGTACTGCATGACCAGACACAAAGGGTGCCAAATGCTTTTTAACACCAATCGGTCCCATACCTGGGCCACCACCACCGTGTGGGATGGCGAAGGTTTTATGCAGATTCAAGTGCGATACGTCAGAGCCAATTTCGCCTGGCTTAGAAATACCAACCTGCGCATTCATGTTGGCACCGTCCATATACACCTGACCGCCATTGTCATGAATGATCTGACAGATGTGCTTAATTTCTTCCTCAAATACACCATGTGTTGATGGGTAAGTCACCATCAAGGCTGCCAGATTATCTTTCAGCTCAACCGCTTTGGCTTCCAGATCTTCTACATCTACGTTGCCTTTATCGTCACACTTAACGATAACAACTTTCATGCCAGCCATCTGCGCAGAAGCAGGGTTGGTGCCGTGTGCAGAACTCGGGATCAGACAGATATTGCGGTGATCTTCGCCAATACTTTCAAAGTATTTTTTGATCGCCAATAAACCAGCATATTCACCCTGCGCACCTGAGTTAGGCTGCATGGAAACAAAATCATAACCGGTAATTTCAACCAGGTCAGCTTCCAGCTCTTTAATCATGTCGATGTAGCCAACGGTCTGCTCTTCTGGGGCAAACGGATGGATATTGGCGAACTGAGGCCAGGTAATCGGAATCATTTCACTGGTCGCGTTCAACTTCATGGTGCAGGAACCCAATGGGATCATGCCGTGCGCCAATGAAAAATCTTTATTTTCCAGACGCTTTAAATAACGCAGCATGTCGGTTTCAGAGTAATACTTCTTGAAAGTCGGGTGCGTCAAGAAATCTGAAGTGCGCTCAAGACTGGCAGGAATACTGCTCTTTGCTTCAGAATCCAAAGCAAATACATCGGCTTTATTGCCAGTTAATACTTCAATCAGCTCTTCAATGTCGGTCTGGTTTTTCGCTTCGTCAATTGAGAAACTGACCTGATCACCGTTATAGCGCAAGTTAATCAAAGCAGCTTTAGCGCGTGCCTGCACCGCATCCACATTTTTGGCTTTAAAAGTTACCGTATCGAACCAGCTATCGTTAACCAGTTCTAAGCCAGCATTTTGCAAGGCTTTGGCCACGATTGTGGCATAACGGTGAATGCGGTTAGCAATGGTGGTTAAGCCTTTCTTACCGTGATAAACCGCGTAGAAACCAGCAATGTTTGCCAGCAGAACCTGTGCAGTACAAATATTGGAAGTCGCTTTTTCACGACGGATATGCTGTTCACGGGTCTGCATCGCCATACGCATGGCCTGATTGCCGCGAGTATCCACTGAAACACCAATGATACGGCCAGGCAGTGAGCGTTTGAATGCATCGCGAGTCGCAAAGAATGCGGCGTGTGGACCACCAAAGCCCATCGGCACACCAAAACGTTGTGCAGAACCGAAGACCACGTCCGCGCCCATTTCGCCCGGCGCTTTCAAAAGCACAAGACTCATGATGTCCGCGCCGACACAGGCAATCGCCTTGTTATCGTGCAATTTGCTGATGATAGGCTCTAAGTCGGTAACCTGTCCGTTAACGTTGGTGTATTGCAACAAGGCACCAAACACATCGTGGTTAGTTGCTTCGGTCACAGGGCCAACAATCACATCCCAGCCATAATGCTCGGCGCGGGTCTGTACTACATCCAGTGTTTGAGGAAATACGTTTTCATCCACAAAGAAACTGTTGGACTTTTTGTTTTTTGACGAACGTTTGGCCAAAGCCATCGCTTCCGCAGCCGCAGTAGCTTCGTCCAGCAATGAAGCGCTGGCCAATTCCATACCAGTTAAATCCATGGTCATTTGCTGGAAGTTCAATATCGCTTCCAGACGGCCTTGTGCAATCTCAGGCTGATACGGCGTATAAGCGGTGTACCAACCTGGATTTTCCAATACGTTACGCAAAATCACGGTTGGCGTAATTGTGTCGTAATAGCCCATACCAATGTAGGATTTGGCAATAACGTTTTTATCGGCTAACGACTTAAGGTATTTCAAAGTCTCCGCTTCTGAGCGCGACTCTTCAACCGCCAAAGGCGCATCAATTTGAATTTTGTGTGGGACAGCCTTATCCACCAAATCATCCAGCGAGCTTAAGTTCAGCTCTTGTAACATCTCCTGGATTTCGTCCTCACGAGGGCCTAAGTGACGACGAATAAAGTCATCAGACTGTTGCAACTGCTGCAAAGGTGCCCCTTTCAAACTCAATGTGTCAGCCATAGCTTTCAAATACCTACTTTGGTTAAACGGCTAAAATCAGCCACTAATTAAAACAGAAAAAGCCTCGATATTGATTCGAGGCCTTAAATCTTGCTAATACTTTATTCAGTGATAAACCTTAAAGTTTGCTCTCTGAATTTACCAGATTGCCGCGGGCTAAAGCCCTCGCAATGACATTCGCTTTTCAAGTTTCTAACTTTCGATGCTGCGCAAAAAACTTTAGAAAAATTCTCTTAGGCTAGACTAAGAACTAACCCAAAAATTATTTAAGTTTCTGATGCTAGGCAAATGTATTAATTACGAGGCGTTGTTTACTTAGGTAAACGAGCTTCTAAAACCAAACTGCCTAACAACTCATCGCGAAAAACTTCAGAAAAATTTTCTTAGGCTAGGCAAAGGCTTGATGAAGAGAAGGAGCTTACTTAAGTTAAGTGACTTCTCTGAAGAAAGCCTTTAACACCGCCTAAGGAAATTTTAATAAGTTTTTTAGTCTTCAGCGATCTCGTCAGCGTACTCTTCGGCCGATAACAAGCTATCCATATCGCCAGCATCAGCCAATTTCATCTTAAACATCCAGCCATCACCATAAGGATCGCTGTTGATCAATTCTGGAGAGTCTTCCAGTTCTTCATTCACTTCAAGAATAGTACCTGCTAGTGGTGCATAGATATCAGAAGCGGCTTTAACCGACTCAACTACTGCGATTTCGTCTTCGGCGTCTACTTCACTGTCGACTTCTGGTGCGTCAACAAATACAACGTCACCCAATAATTCTTGTGCGTGGTCTGTGATACCTACTGTAACAACCCCATCACCTTCGTCACGAATCCACTCATGGCTAGATACATATTTTAGTTCTGCTGGAATCTGGCTCATTTAAACATTCCTCAATGATTAGCCGGTTGTCGGCTGATGTTAATTGACTGTCAATTGTCGCTCAAAAAGTAAGCGTATTGTATATGAAACTTTTCGTCTGCCCAAGCAGAAACCACTGCCTGGGCTTACCGAATAAACTATATAAGTGACTTGCCCTGGCGTACGAAACTGGGCTTAACCACTTTGGCTGATAATTGCTTTTTACGCACCTGCACCAAAACCTGTTCTTCGTTCAGCTCACGATTAACGCGCGCCATGGCGATACTCTTGCCGGTGGTTGGTGACATGGTGCCTGAAGTGATCACCCCGACCACTTCATCATTGACCACCACTTCCTGACCTTCACGCATGATGCCTTTATCTTCCAGCACCAGACCAATCATTTTGCGTGGCGCGCCCTGTGCTTTTTGCTCAGCGAGTGCTTTGCGACCAACGAAATCGCGATCTTCCGGTTCCCAAGCGATGGTCCAGCCCATGTTGGCTTCCAGTGGCGATACCGTCTCGTCCATATCATGGCCATAAAGATTCATACCAGCCTCTAAACGCAAGGTATCACGCGCAGCCAGACCACACGGCTTAACGCCTGCTGCTGCCAGCTGATTCCAGAATTCGATGCCTTTTGAGTCAGGAACCATGATTTCGTAGCCGTCTTCGCCGGTATAGCCTGTGCGCGCTACAAACAAATCACCTGCCTGGGCAGCGACAAATGGCTTAAGCCCAGCCACTGCAGCTTTTTGCTCATCGCTCATGACGCTTTGCGCTTTTTCAATGGCGTTAGGACCCTGTACCGCAATCATGGCTACGTCAACTCGCTCTGCAATAGCTACGTCAAATTGCTGGGCAACGTTTTCCATCCAGGCCAGGTCTTTATCACGAGTAGAGGCGTTGACCACCACTCGATAGTGAGTATCAGTCAAGTAATAAACGATAAGATCGTCGATAACACCGCCTTCTTCGTTCAACATGCCGCTATAGAGCGCTTTGCCCGACTCTTTCAGCTTGTCTACGTCATTGCCCAGCAAATAGCGCAAATAGGCTTTGGCTTCGCTTCCCGTAACTTCGACAACCGTCATGTGAGAAACGTCAAACATGCCGGCATCCTGACGCACCGCGTGGTGTTCATCAATCTGCGAGCCATAGTTAAGCGGCATATCCCAGCCACCGAAATCAACGATACGCGCATTGGCGTCGACATGAGCTTGGTAAAGAGGGGTTTTGTTGGCCATTAAGATGTGTCCAGTCGTTCATTTAATGGCCAGCGATTATACAGGGGAAAAGGGCTTAAAAGAACCCTGTGGCGCTAGAATTATAGTCCTAAATAACCTTTGATTATGCGCTGATAGAATCAGCTAATCGTTTAACCATAAAGGTCGCTGAAGCTGGGCAAATACCGGCAAATTGCTTTGACTGTGCAATGGATGGTGGGGCGGCTGCTCTGTCTGCAACTTCGTAGCCCATTCTACGGAAGAAATCAGATGCAGTAGTAGTTAGTAAATAAAGTTCCTTAACGCCCATTATCTGTGCTGCTTCTTCGGCATGTTTCAGCAGAAGAACACCCAGCCCCTGGCCTCGTTCATTTTCTGACACTGCAAGGGATCTGACTAGGGCGCAGTCACTATGTAACTCTAGCCCGACAACACCAATAGTTTGCTCATCCTGTTCGAGCGTAAATAGCTGAATACCTTGTTGGTAGTCGCTATCCTGCAAATCATCAGTAGGCAGTTGGGTTGCTTTGAGTAACTCTTCTACGGAAGGGGTATAGGCCACAGGGCCTGAAGACAATTTATACATGGTGGTTTAACTCGGAATGAGTAGATCGTACTAAGGTTATTTTACGCCTGTCTCTTTTATTTAGAAATGATTTTGAATGCTAAAGTTTATTACGACTCGCTTTTTTTGATCAGATAAATCACCGGCAAAATTCCAACAGCCACTAACAGAACCGCAGGCAGTGCAGCCACTTCCCACTCTCCTTCTGATGTCAGCTCATAGATCCTAACTGCCAAAGTATCCCAACCAAAAGGACGTAGCATTAGTGTCGCCGGTAACTCCTTCATCACCTCCACAAACATCAGCAACAATGCGGTAAAAACACCCGGACGAAGTAATGGAATATATACTCGCCACAGGCGCTCTTTCTGATCAGCACCAAGGCTTGCTGCTGCTTCTACAACACTCGGTTTAATCTGTGACATGGAACTGGCCACTGGGCCATAGCCAATTCTCAGAAAGCGAATAATATAGGCAAGGATTAGGGCAAACAGGCCACTGGCCAGCCATTGCCCTTTAATGCCAAATAAGCTGGCAATGCCACCATCAATCCAGTTAAGCGCCATCATGATACCAACAGCTAGAACGGTTCCGGGCAAGGCATAGCCAAGCTGCGAAAATTCAATGGCTAAATTACGACTGGTTGATTCCTTGTTACGCTTTGCCCATACCATAATGCCCGTGACCACCAAGGTTATCAGTGCGGCAACCGTGGCCAGAATCATGGTGTGGCTCAATAATACCAATGTGCCGTCTGTGTGGCGCTCATAGGTTTTAATCGCCCACACCAATAATTGAATAACTGGCAACACAAAGCCTAACGCAAAGACGCCCCAGGCAAAGATCTGGACCAGAACACCCCACCAGCCAGTAAGCGGCTGACGGTATTCTTTCAGCGCAATACCGGTCTGTTCATAGCGACTCTGACCACGCCCCCACTTTTCGACCAACACCGACAAAGCAACAAACAATAGCAAAATACAGGCCAGTTGCGCCGCTGTGCTGGCGCTGAAAAAGCCATACCAGGACTTGTAAATGGCAGTGGTGAAGGTATCAAAGTTAAAAATCGCAACCGCGCCAAAATCAGCCAGAGTTTCCATCAGTACCAGGCCCAAGCCTGCAATCCAGGCTGGGCGAGTCAATGGAATGACTAGACGCCAGAAGGCTTTTGTACGGCTGTAGCCGAGAGTTCTGGCACTTTCATAACTTGTACGGCCCTTACGCTGCAAGGCGCTGCGCATCAGCAGATAAACATAAGGATAAAGCGACAGGGTGAAGATTAGCGCCACGCCAAATACATTGCGCGTATCCGGCAACCAGGCAATACCAAGACCGACCGATTCCAGCAAATACTGCAAAGGACCTTCGTAATCGGTAAAACCCAGTAAGGTAAAAGCAAGAATGTAGGGTGGAATGGCCAGCGGCAGCATCAAGCCCCACTGTAAAATTGAGCGCCCCGGAAAATCGTGCATCACAATCAGCCAGGCCAGCGATACTCCGATCAAAAAGCTGCCGGTGCCCACTAGCAACACCAGCCAGAAGGTGTTGCTCAAAAGTTGCGGGATTTGGGTATTCCACAGGTGTTGCCACAGTTCCGGCTCAAGATCGAACCAGGAAAACAACAAGGGTAACAGGGGTAAAAGACAAATCAACAGAATGGCCCATAGCAAGAAGCCATCCACTTTCTTTAAAACGCCAAAACGCCAGCTTTTCTTGCTGGCGTTCTGCGCTTGCTGTTGATCAGTAGTATCAGTCAATATGATTTCTTAAATTGTGTTATCGATAACCTGCGCGATCCATCAATTTCACCGCAGCAGGCTGCAATTCACCGGCTTTGGATAAGTTCGTGCTATCTGCTTTAAACTCACCCCAGGCTGCGACTTCTTCGGTTGGCTCAACATTTTTATTGGCCGGATATTCCATATTCAGACCGGCAAACATTTGCTGTGCTTCTTCGCTCGCCAACCACTCGATCAATTTTAACGCATTTTCCTTGTTATCAGAATGCTTGGTGATGCCTGCACCAGAAACATTGACATGCACGCCGTACCCTTCTTCCGATTGATCAGGCCAGAATAGTGCCAATGGGATATCTTGTGTTTCTTTCTGCAAGCGGCCAAAGTAGTAAGTGTTTACCACACCAACATCGCAGACACCCGAAGTGATCGCATTCATCACTTTAGTATCATTCGAGAATGGATCAGTAGCAAGATTGCCCACCCAGCTTTCGACGATTTGCTGTGTCTTTTCCTCACCATAACGGGCAATCAACATAGCAACCAATGACTGGTTATAGACTTTTTTCGAGGTACGCAGGCATAGACGACCATTCCACTGCTCTTCACCCAGAGCTTCATAAGTGCTTAAATCTTCAGGCTTAACACGCTCAGTGCTGTAGACAATGGTGCGCGCTCGAACGGACAAACCAAACCAATGGTTTTCTGGATCCTGCAAGCTTTCTGGGATAGAGGCTTCCAGAGCATCCGATTCAATTGGCTGCAAAACACCTTCCTGAGTGGCCAACCACAGATTGCCGGCGTCCACAGTGATGAACACATCAGCAGGAGTACGCTCACCCTCAGCTTTCAGGCGGCTAATCAAAGCAGCTTCGCTATCGGTGATGTAATTGATCTCAATACCGGTTTCCGCTGTGAATTGCTCAAAGAAAGGCTTTACCAGATGCTCTTTGCGCGAAGTATAGACCACAATCTCTTTGTTGTTGTCCTGAGCTTGCGCTTCAACTTGAGCATCCTGAGCTTGAGCTGTTGATTCATTTGATTGAGCAGACTCATCAGAACAGGCGCTCAATACCAAAAGAGCTGTTGCCGACAAGCCAGTAAGCCATGTTTTCATCATCGTCATTACACCAATTAGAAATTCGTGAGAAGTTCGCAAATGATAATTATTATCATTAAGTATTGCAATAGGGGAAGTGTATTATTTCAGGTTTATGGTGTGTGGGGATGATGTGGATCAAGATTTTATGGTCGTATTCTGCTTTTGTGTTTCGCTTCTCAGCGAGTTACTTTTCTAACAATTAACATAAGAGCAAGACGGTTGCTTTGGAATGGTGCGTCACGACGCACCCTACATTAATGTCTAAATAGACAGTTAATTCGAGTCACTCTTATAAGACCTTTTAACTTCTACCACTTCCACGGAATAAGACTCATACCAGCGTTGTTGGCCGAGTTGTTGTGCGGCTAGATGTTCGGGGTGTTGTTTCCAGGCTTTGATATGGTCTTCCGATGGCCAGTAGGAAAGTGCTATTTCCTGATCACCTTCGGTTACTGCATTAAATTCAAGACAGCCAAATTCTGTTAAAGCCAATTCACGCATCCGTTGGGCTGTTTGGGAATACTCGTCATCAAATTGGCGCACCTTCGCTTTAAAGATCACAACAAACATCTGAACACAGTCCTAGTTAATATCATCAAATCTGTTTAAACCTAAGGCTACATCATTACAACTCAAGTTGGGTACTATTAAATATATTGTTACTTACAAGCTTGCACCAATCCCCCCTTAGATTGAGCTGAGTCACAGCCAAGTCATAGCAATTCAAAACAGGACGTTTTGAATAGTAAAATTCGGGCCACGGATGGAACGTATTTTACGGTGCGTTAAGTGGCTTGGCGGAGACGAAGGGAGTTGAGCAAAGCGAAATCTCAATCTCGGGCGTCTTTTCTTTTCGTCCTTTTCTTTGGACGAGCAAAGAAAAGGGCAAACATTTTCATCTCAACTATCAGTCTAGGAAATTATAAAACTATATAATCCTTACAACCCCATAGCCTGTTTAATCAGTTGTTGCTTCAGTAATGGATGCTGATTGGTCAGTGCCAACCCATAACTACGCGTCATCTGTATTAATGGCATGTCCTGTTCAAAGAGCAATTTAAAGCCCTGCATGGCTTTTTGCATCATAAATATCTCGCCTTTGCGCGCACGCTCATAGGGTCGCAGGTTACGTTTGAGGCCGATGTCCTGTTGCTTGCCATTACTCTTTTCGATCACTTGCGCGAGCTCTTCCACATCGCTAAAACCCAGATTAACGCCTTGGCCAGCTAAAGGATGGATGGTATGCGCGGCATCGCCGATTAAGGCGACCCGATCTTTGACCAAGCATTCGGCAGTGCGCTCTATTAATGGGAAGGCCACTCGCTGGCTGGTTTCCAGACACTGCCCAAGTGTGTTTTCAAACGTCTGCTCGAGTCGCTGCAAAAAATCTTTGTCATCTAGCGCCATCAGCTGATCGGCATAGTCGCTTTTGACTGACCATACAATGGAGCAGTGATGCTCATCTGTCAGTGGTAAGAAGGCTAAAGGACCATTATGGTCAAACCGTTGCCAGGCGGTTTCTTGGTGCGGCTTTTCAGTTTTGATGGTGGCTACAATGGCTTTATGGCCATAAGGTTTTTGCTTAATTTCGATACCACTGTTTTTTCTGAGCCATGACATGGCGCCATCGGCAGCGACCAGTAATTTTGCCGAAATACTTTTGCCATCAGCCAGTTCAATAATCGCCTGCTCCGCCTGACAGGAAACCTGAGCACATTTTTGCGGCGACAGGAATTCAATATTTCGATAGGGTTTGATGGCCTGGAATAGACTGCGACGAAGCACACGGTTTTCGATAATATGCCCAAGGTTGGGCTCAGCCAAAAGTTTTGCATCAAACTCAATCTTGCCGCGACTGGCTTCGCCATCCCACACATACATTCTTTGGTAGGCAGTTTTTTCATCATGCTCAATAAAGCCCCATGCGCCCACCTCATCGAGCAACGTCTGACTGGCTCGAGTGATGGCGCTGACCCGCAAATCATAGTCGCTGTTGTCCCAGCTCATTTCCACGGGCTTAGGATCAATAATGGCAATTTTTAGTTGGCTCTGCGCCAGCCGAGCAGCCAGTGCCAAGCCAACCATGCCGCCACCAACAATGATCAGATCATAATCAGGGTTACTCTGTTGCATACTCATTCTCTATAAAGCAGCTATTTATGACCTGCTCTTCCAGTTTATTCTGTTCTAACATACGCCATAATTCTGGCATCTTCTGCTTAACATCAAATGTCAGCGTCTCTTTGTATTGCTTGCGCTCATCTCGCGCCAGCTGCAGCTCGTCGCGAATGTCTTCGGCCGCGGCTTCAATCATATCGTCGCTAATGTCGTCGCGTTGATAACCGGGTCGTAAAATTTCTGCAAACTGCTGGGCAAAGATATCATCAAAATCCTCAGTGATTTCGGTCCAGGCTAGCAGCTTGAGTCTTAGCCGTAGCTGGTGTTCAGAAGGCTGGCCTTTGTCCTTTGCCATCTGTCTGGCAATCTTTTCGCCGTAGCTACTGATCACGCAGCTGGTCATGGCACTAAAACCATCTACCACCGCCATATAACAGAAATGTTCCGCATCACTGACCTTGCCCGAACGAAAATAATAATGACGCTGGGCCAGTTCCAGGTTGGCTGCTTTATCGCCTTCCTGAGCCAGGCGCATCAGGGTTTCTGTCGAATACTTGTCGTAATCCGTTCTCTCATAGAACTTCGACTCTTTGACCGGATAACCTTTGCTGGCTCGCCACTGAAAGCGCGCATAATCAAACGCTTCAGACATCCACTGGTCATGAAACAGTTGCCAGTCATCATAGCGCTCCACCTGCTCGCACAATTCCAGAGGAGTCGCCTCGGCCTTTGCCGCCGCATCTGGCTCAACATGTTTGGCATTAACCACAGTTGAACACAGCCAGAGCAGTATTCCGCTCAAGACAAAACTCAAACTGTTGGTTATAGATGTTTTCATCGAATCTCTATCTCGCTGCGCACTCTTCTATGCAAAAGTCTACGCAATATTTCTATTCAAAACGTCTATTCAAAGCATCTATTCAAAGTGCTTCTTCAAAACACTGTTTAATAGCCCCTTCCTGAATATTATTTTCCACGGCATAAACAATGATGTCCGGTGCCGGTTGGCTATCAAATTCACCGAGTCCTAAATTGTTTCGTTGCCTGACCAGGTCCGCATAGAGCGCCTGAGCTTTAGACTCAACTTGTTCATCACTAATTTCCACACCTTCCACCTCAGTGGCAAACGGACTTGCAAATAGTTCGCCAAGCGGATCCTGTCTAAACTCATACAGTTTTTGCCAGGCCTGAATTTCTACATGCAGCTCTTCAATACGCTCAATATCCGGTTTTTCCTGACTTTCGTGTTGAGCTAGTAGATGATTAAGAAAAGTGGTTTTACAGCGGTGCATGGCAGAATAGCCATCGACAATCGCTCTTTCACAATAAGGCTGAGCTTCTTCCAGCGAAGCCGGGTCACCCTGCAGAAACAATCGATAAGCCATTTTAACATTGGCAATCGAATCACCCGCATCCGCCATCTGTTTCAGGTCTTCAGTTTCATAGTAGTCATAATCGGAGGTCTTTTTGATCTCCATGCCACTACCGTTGTATTCCATTTCAAAATAACCGCGCGTGTTGCCCCAGCCTCGGATTTCATCAACCAACTTCTGAGAGTTATACTCGGAGCCTGACTTTTGCCAGTCGTCATACTTCGACACCAACTCGCAAAGCTTATCTTCTGGCTGTTCTTCGGCATTGTCAGTAGCCGGCTTTGTTTCATTAACAACCAATTGCTGTTCATTCGAGTCATTGGTCGGATTATTATCACTGCTCTTTTCAGCTTCATCGACTGTTTTGCTATTTTGGCTGTCGCTAGCTTGTGCTACCTGCTCCTGCTGGCCAACTGTTTTGACACTATCCTCAACACTATCTCGAGAAATGCTGCGCCAGGCTACAGTGGCCAAGACCACCACCAGCACTAACATCACAAATATAATGATTTTATTCTTCATGGCTCGCCATTTGACTATTATTAAATCCAAAACCCATTGCCTGACTGGCAAACAATCCTTTAGCGACAGGCGCCACATCCATTGCCTTTAACAATAAATTGCGACTGATTGACAGCGGCAACCAGGGGTTACTGAACAACCGCGCCAACGACTCAGTAACCCACAAAGTCTGCTCCCGATCCGGGTTTCTTTTATGCTGGTACTGCCGCAATAACTGATAGGAACCCAAGGCCTGCATCAAAGATTGAGGATCATTGCCGGCCTTTTGTTTAGCGGCTACCAACAGCTCAGTTAAATCTGCCACATCGCGCAGACCCAAGTTAAAACCCTGCCCTGCAATCGGGTGCAACGATTGCGCTGCATTACCTATTAAAACGCAGCGACCTCGAAAAAGGGTTTCAGCTTTTAACTGAATGAGCGGAAAAGATTTTCTGGTACCAACTTTTGTTATTCTGCCAAGGCGTGCACCGAAGGCTTCTTCGAGTTGCTTAGCAAACTCAGCTTCTTCAAGCCCCACCAACTCATGAGCTTGTTTGGTTGGTTTCGACCAGACCAGCGCCATCCGGTTTTTGGTTAGCGGCAACAGGGCTAGTGGGCCATCTTTGGTAAAGCGCTCGTAAGCACAATTTTGATGAGATAGCTGGGTGGTCAGGTTACAGACTATGGCAGATTTATGATAATCATTGATCTGAGCGTCAATGTGCAGCTGCTGACGAAGCGGTGAACGCGCACCATCGGCCAGCACCACCAAGCCTGCTTTGACTTGTTGCGTGCCACTGTCCAGCTCGATTCTCAAAGTTGCTTCATCTGCCGACTGCTCAATATCCACCACTTTGGCTGGTGCCTGATAATCAATCAGTGGCTGTTTACTGATGGCCTGATTGAGCGCCTGACCCAGTTGCCAGTTTTCAATTACTGCACCCAGCGCTGGCACATCACATTCCTGGGCGCTAATTCGGGCAAAGCCGCAATGGCCCTGATCGGATACATGAATGGTCTTGATCGGAGCAGCTACTGAATAGAGATCTTTTTCCAGTCCCAGCTTATTTAAAATATTCAAGGAAGCTGCTGACAAGGCCACGGTTCTGTCATCAAAACCCGGCTGAGCATTGGTTTCAGGCGCAACGGCTTCAAAGACTGCGTTTTCGATGCCTATATTAGCCAACGCCAGAGCCAGACTGGCTCCAGCCATACCACCGCCAATAATCACCACCGGATAGCTTTTCACAAGTTTTGATTTCCTATTGTCTGGCTTGCGCCATTAACTGCTCAATCTCTTCACGTGTTTTCGGCACGCCTTTTGATAGAATGTCATAACCGTCACGCGTCACCACCACATCGTCTTCAATGCGAATGCCAATGCCGCGCCATTTTTTGGCTGCCTTGGTGTTGTCTTGCGCAATATATAATGCCGGCTCAACGGTCAGCACCATGCCTGACTCCAGCACTCTTGGCTGACCATGCACCTGATAGTCGCCCACATCATGCACATCCAGCCCAATCCAGTGTCCAGTTTTGTGCATGTAAAAATCACGGTAAGCGCCGCGCTTGATTAACTCTTTAACCTCACCTTTCAGAATCTTTAAATCCACCAGACCCTTGGTAATGACTTCCACCGCCTTGTCGTGGATTTGCGCCCAGTGGTTGCCCGGCTTGATCATTTCAATCGCCGCCAACTGCGCTTCCAGCACGATATCGTAGAGTTGGGCCTGTTCCTTAGAAAACTGACCATTAACCGGAATGGTGCGGGTAATATCCGCAGCATAATGCTCAAACTCACAGCCCGCATCCACCAACAATAAATCACCATCATGCAGCTCATCGGCATTTTCCACATAATGCAGAATATTGGCGTTATCGCCACCGGCGACGATGGATGGATAGGCAGGATAACGGCAACCGCCCTGCACATAATGATAGTGCAAGACCGCTTCCATCTGCATTTCGGTCTTGCCGGGTGCACAGGCCTTCATCAGTTCAACATGAGCCTTGGCCGCTGTTTTGGCCGCATGGCGCATACGCTGAATTTCAGCAGATGATTTTATCAGCCGCATATCATGCAGATGATGACGCAAGTCAACCAGCTCGCCCGGTGGTTCCGAGCCGCGCACCGACTGCGACTGCAGCTGACTGCGCCATTCCATAATATGTTGATCGAACTCAGGATGAGCGCCAAAGGCAAAATAGATCCGCTCCTTGCCTTCCATCAGGCCCGGCAGGATGTCATCAATGTCGGATATCGGAAAAGCATCATCCGCTCCCAATTGCTCCACCACACCTTCCTGCCCAAGCCGCTTGCCGTGCCAGATTTCCTGGGTCACGTCTTTCTCGCGATTAAACAGAATAAACTCGCCATGCTTGCGGCCAGGGATCAGTACGGCAACTGACTCAGGTTCATTAAAGCCGGTCAGATACCAGAAATCATTGTCCTGTCGAAAAGGGTAGTGCACATCATGACTGCGCACTTTTTCGGTGGCAGAAGGCAAAATAGCAATAGAATTGGGACCCATCCATTGCATCAGTTTTTTTCGTCGTGCGGCAAAGTTGATTGCTTGCATCCAATATCCTGTTAAGCGTGTGTTGGCTCGGGTGTGTGAATCCTAATGAATGTTCTTATTCTGTGGCGCCGAAGGTGTGGCCTGGTTCGCTGTGAAGATAATCTGCGCCGACATTTTCACATGCTCGGAAATGGTCATGAAGGCTGATTCCAGTTCTTCGGGATCTTCATCCTCGATAGATAAGTCAACCTTGGCAATCTCGCTCATATCTCTCAAAGCTTCTTTGGCATCGCCCTCCAGCTCTTTCTCCTGCTTGATTAAACCGTAGCCGGTCAGATAGCCCTGACACCACTCGCCAAGTGCCTGCGCCCGCTGGTCAATCGGGTAGTCATCCTCAGGAATCAGCAAGTCAATTGAGTAGGATTCGGGCTGGTAGTCTTTCTGAGTAAAGGCGATGATCTGCTCCAGCTCATCTTCTGCCTGTTGCCCCAGCGGCTCACCATTGGCCAGGAAATCACTCATCTGCTGGGGCCAGCGCCCCGCTTCGGGCACAAAGCCGTGTCCTACCAGTCCATGCAACATGCCAGCCAGTTCAGCTCCAGAAAGATCCGGCAGAAATTTCTGGCAGAACTCATTAATTTCTAAATAATTCATTAAGTTAAACGCTTTTCATCTTGTAATTTCGGTTGCTGGCCCATAGTTTAACTCGCCAGGCGGCTAAAACCCAACACTAGCGCCTGAGAATTATTGGATAAAAAGGTGGTAGCGGCATCACAAGTCGAGCTGATTAAACATTGACCAGAAACCGGCTTGACTTTATAGTGTGCTTTAACAAAATCGGGTAACTCACTATGACACAAGGTCAATTAGAGAAACTAGAAGATAAGATCAACGCCTTGTTAGCGCGCTTCGAGAAGATCAATCTTGAGAATAATCAGTTACGACAACAGGTTAATGAGTTGCGTAATGAGCGTGATCGTCTGCACAGTAAAAATGAAACTGCGCGTAAGCAGATTGATATCATGATCTCTCGACTTAAGTCGATGTAGATTGCATTAAGGTTTTTATAACAATATGGCAAAACCAAAGGCAACACCTATAAACATTACTATCTTGGGGAAAGAGTTCCAGGTCGCCAGTCCTGAAAGCGAACATCAGAAGCTTTTGCAGGCAGCGAGTTTTTTGGACAAGCGCATGAAAGAAATTCGCGAAGCCGGTAAAGTGCTGGGGCTTGAGCGAATTGCTGTGATGGCCGCGCTGAACTTGAGTTATGAGTTACTCAATACGCCGACGCTGGATAGCGACGAAGCTAATGAAATCGAGCAAAGGCTTAGCCACATGAGTCAGAAAATTGACCAGGTTTTAAAACATAGTGAGCAAATCGAACTCACAAATTCTTAAAAAAAGCACAAACAGTATTCTCAAACGAGCAGGAACGCCACTTCACTTCTAACTTTTTGTCAGAAGTGTCAGTCAGTTAGCGCATTTTATAAACTGACACCCGGAAGGACCCAGCTAAACTTGAAACATCGACCGAGGTGTATGTTACAATAGCTCTTCCTGGGCTGTTCGTCAGTAGCGACCGTCCTCGAGCCGATAATACTTTAATTGGGACTCCTCAATGGAAGTGTTGCGCAAGTCCGCTTCGACCGGAAAGCCTGATCTTCTATATGGACTCCCCCCTGAACCTCTGGGTTCATGGGCTATTACCTACAACGGCAGTCCGGGGTTTTATTTTAGACGCAATGAACGAAGCAGTTGCTCAAAAACATTATCTAAGAACCAGAATTAAGCATGAACGCTTAACGCTGACCAAACCCTTTATGGAGCGCGCAGCGCTTGCCCTTCTTGGCCATGCCTCTCAGGCCGAACTGATTGAAGACCATAACACTATCGCCTTTTATCTGCCGACTCGTGGCGAAATCAGCTGCCTGCCAATGATTGAATATGCACTCAAGCTGGGCAAAAAATGCTACGTCCCAAAAATGTATCCCAATAAAAAACGCGGCATGTGGTTTTTGCCCTATACCGGTAAAGAATCCGTTAAAGAAGGTGCTTTTGGCATTCTCGAACCGACAGCCCCCATCAGCAAAGCGGTTCGCCCCAGTGAACTGGATATCATCTTTATGCCACTGGTTGCTTTTGACCTCAAAGGCAACCGACTCGGCATGGGCGGCGGCTATTACGACACCGTACTTGCCAACATCCCCAAACACGAACAACCCAAACTCATCGGCCTCGCCTATAACCTGCAACAGGTGCGCGACATCCCGCAGGAGAAATGGGACATCCAAATGGACGCCGTCATCACCCCCAGCCACTACCGCGTATTCGAACACAAGCCGAAGCTGAATCCTAAGCTAAATAGTTAAATAGAAGATAACCCTTTTAAGATACTGAACCTTGCGAAATTATCATAGTAAAGGTCATTGTTAATAGTTAGCACCAATAACCCCCTTATATTGAGCTAAGGCACGTACAAAATATAGCAATCAAAATGTGTGACCGAAGGGAATCCCTTTAGGGAGATGTGATGTAAATTCTGGTACCCAAGGGGCAGACCCTGCGTTAAATATTTTGGGAGTGTCGCAGGAAGTCACGCGTAGCGTGGCCTCAATATCGGGGTGTCGTTTCTTTTATGAAGTACGTCCTGTACTTCACCCTTTGGGCTAGCTTCGCTATTCAAAATCGTTCCTGACGATTTTGTGGTCCCTTCGGGCAAGACAAATTTGTCTGGAACAAATTTGAACAGAGGAGCAAAGCGACGCTGGCTTCAGCGGAATACCAGGATGTATTCCGTAAAAGGGACTCGCCGAAGGGCGAAATACCTAATACTAGGAGTGGAATATTCTTAATAGTACCTTAAACCTAATAATTCAAACTTTATAAATCACATTCAAATCCAAGCCATAACTAACAATTTTTTACCTCATGCTTTATACTTTGCGCTTTAGTCACCAACAAGCCTAGAGCACTATGAAGTATTGGTTAATGAAGTCTGAGCCGGATGTTTTCGGCATTGAACACCTCAAAGCCCTGCCTAACAAAACTGACCACTGGGATGGCGTTCGCAACTATCAGGCACGCAACATGATGCGTGATGAAATGAAAAAGGGCGATAAAGTCTTCTTCTATCATTCCAACTGCAAACCACCAGCCATTGTTGGCATCATGGAAGTGGTTAAAGAAGGCTATGTTGACCATACCGCTTTTGACCCTAACCAGAAATACTATGATCCCAAGAGTAACCCAGACAATCCGCGCTGGTATATGGTTGACGTCAAACATGTGCGCGACTTGAAGCGAGAAATTCCATTGGATGAATTAAAGCAATACACAGAACTTGCTGACATGAAGCTGGTACAGAAAGGCAACCGTCTTTCAATCATGCCGGTCACCAAGGAAGAATGGGACTTTATTTTAAGTATTGAAAAGCAATAGGAGCCTTTATGACACAGGATGAATTGAAAAAATTAGTGGGTGAAGCGGCACTGGAATATGTCGTCGAAGATTCGATTGTTGGCGTCGGCACAGGCTCAACCGTCAATTACTTCATTGATGCACTAGCCACCATAAAGCACAAAATTAAAGGCGCAGTATCAAGCTCAGAAGCATCCACAGAGCGTCTCAAACAACACGGCATCGAAGTCTTCGAACTCAACGAAGTGGATAAAATTCCGGTCTACATTGACGGCGCTGATGAATCGAATCATCTTTTAGAACTCATTAAAGGCGGTGGTGGTGCTCTAACCCGTGAAAAAATTATTGCAGCGGTAGCCGACCAGTTTATCTGTATTGCCGATGAGTCCAAGCTGGTGCGTCGTCTTGGCGACTTCCCACTGCCAGTAGAAGTTATCCCAATGGCGCGCAGTTATGTAGCCCGTCAAATTGTTAAACTTGGAGGTGATCCAGTTTATAGAACTGGATTCGTTACCGACAACGGCAACGTCATTCTCGATGTGCATGGTCTAATCATAAATGAACCTATAAAGCTTGAGCGCATATTGAATAATATCGTCGGCGTTGTTACCAATGGATTGTTTGCCGAACGTGCTGCCGATGTATTGTTGCTTGGTAAAGACGGTAAAGTGGAAACGATTACGCGTT
>JBLWVK010000007.1:0-173677 GCA_048268505.1 Kangiella sp.
TTTACCGCTTCTGAAACCGCCCTTCCTGGACTCCACTTCCGCGACATCTGCCTCGAAAGTGGTGCGCATTATAAGCAACCTTTGCGTCTTCGCAAGCTCTTTTTGAAAGTTTTCAAAAGTTTTTTGCGAGCTGGTTATTATAACGCCAAAACGGGTGAATTTTAAACAAGATTTTGCTGTTTAGATTAATGAAACTAATAGATAAGGCTCAAAAATATAAGGTTTTACATTTGGCAAATCAAAGGCGCTAGTAAATAGCGCCTTTGATTGGTGAATTTAGAGTGGAATCTAAGCGGTTATTTAGACTCTTCTTCGTCCGATGATTTTGAAGAATCGTCGATCTTCCCTTCTTCTAACTTACGCAATCTTCTTTCTTCTTTTATATCCTTTATACGCCACAGGGTCATAATTGGCCCAGAAAGTGCGTAGATGGCGAATCCACTAAATAGAACCAGCGGTGGCTCAGAAGCAATTAATACGAAAATCAGAACTATGATCAGAACGCCAATAAAAGGAATCTTACCTTTCCAGTCCACTTCTTTAAAACTGGAGTAGCGGAAATTACTGACCATCAACAGGCCAACGACCATAGTCATAATGGCTATATAGATACCCCACGGCTTGGAATCCCACTCATAATCGGCTCCCAACCACACAAGACCAGCAATAATAGCTGCCGCTGACGGACTGGCGAGCCCCTGGAAGTAACGCTTATCCGCTGTTGCTACCTGAGTATTGAATCGGGCCAGACGCAAGGCAGCACCTACCACGTAAACAAAGGCAGCCAGCCAACCAATTTTACCGGTATCAAAAAGCGCCCAATTGTAGATTACAAGTGCCGGTGCAATACCAAATGAAATCATATCCGCCATCGAGTCATATTCAGCACCAAAGTCACTTTGTGTATTGGTCATTCGGGCAATCCGACCATCCAGACCATCCATGATCATGGCGATGAAAATAGCGACTGCAGCACTGGCAAAAGCTCCCTGCATCGAGGCAACTACAGCATAAAAGCCTGCGAAAAGCCCCGCTGTGGTCAATAAATTAGGGAGAAGATAGATACCGCGTTTCTGTGCTACTTGCTTATTGGCTTTCATTAATATTGTTACCTGGTCAATCTAAATCGTTGATGTCATTACATTAACACACACAAGAACAGCTGGAGAAGTGTTTTGTAGAGTGTTACTTTATAGCTTCAAACCCATAGCGAATATAATGGGTATATTGACAGCGACGTGGATTCTGTCAATATACGCGCAACTTATCAAGTAAAAGCCAGACATGAGCGAAACACAAGCCAGCAAGCGCTTAATTATCAAAGGGCAAACAGAAACTGGAGAAACATTCAGACCCAGTGACTGGGCTGAGCGGATGTGTGGTAATTTGTGTACCTTTCGAAACCGTAGAATGGTTTACTCCCCTCTTTTAAGACCTGCCGTGATTGATGGTGTAAAGTGTGTGATTATTTCTAACCAGTTATCATTCGAACACCCCAATTTATTCAAACAGTTGCTAGATTTTGCTAAAACGAATAAATTAGTGCTTATCGAAGAAGATGCTTGAGCCTATAGTTCTTAGGCAAAGCTCTTTGCAATCAACCAATCTAGAGAACGGAAATGTTATGGCTAAAATCAAATGCATTGTTTTGACCGCCATTTTAGGGTTAGGTATTTCTGCTATGGCCAGCGCCAGCCAACCTATCTATAAATGGAAAGATGACAAAGGGAATATAAAATACACCCAGACCAAACCGCCTCACGGCGTTAGCTACGAAACCATCAATCAAAGAGTCAGCGACTCAAAGCCGATTTCAGAGCGTGGCAATGAGCAAAGTGCAGAGTCAACTAATAGCATGAGCAGTTCACAAGATGAGGTTATTGCTAAACAGGAAGCTCAGAAAAAAAGCATTGCGGCCCAGAACAAAGAAATTGCCCGTAAGAACTGCACCATTGCTAAAAACAACCTCGAAGTTCTCGAAAGTAGAACTCGTGTTCAGATAGAAGAAAACGGTGAGCGAAGAATGCTGACCGACACAGAACGCGAAGAGCGCTTAAAGCAAGCACGTGAGAACGTTAAAAAATATTGTGAAGATGGTAAGTAACCCTTCGCATCACCGAAACTAAAAAGCCCTCATCAATGAGGGCTTTTTTATATGTTGGCAAATTACATTGGATAGGCTGAAACCCATAATATCCAACTGTACCAGGTCTTTTCATTCTTTTGAGGTGTATAGGATGTAGACCAGCGCTTGGTTTCTGTCCAGTTCATATATTCAAAAGACACTGATGTATTACCAGCACGGGCATGCTGAATTTTATCTTCAGCAATCTTAATCATATAGGAGCGTGAAGCAGGGCCATGCGCAGCTTGGATTGCTTTGTTTAAAGCCAATACCCCATATAGTGGCTCTGGGTTATTACCATAATACACCTTAACCTTCTTGGCGCCACAAAGTAGCACGTCGTTAGCTTTAGTTAGCACATCTTTATTACTGAAGTTATTACATCCATAACCCCACAAATCCGACTGGAATGGTGAAGTAAAACGCTCGCCACCTTTTAACTCAAAAGAACCATCCTCAGCTACAATACGCATTCCCTCTTGCAAAACACCGTATTGAATTGGCACTTTAGATTTATCAGTTTGATCAATCAGACGAGCTTGAGGTTCATCAGACCCCATCGCGAGCAATAACATCATCGCTAATGCCCCAATACTCACAACAGATTTTGCCCATATTTTCATGTATCACTCCTATTTAGAATTTTAATAAAATTGTTTTACCATCTCTTTCATAACCAGAGAAGCTGACGCCATTATTTACCAAAATGCTCTCATGCCCCATAAAGCCGGACACAACCACTTTATTAATATTTTGTACTTTTAAGCAACGAAACTGAGTTGCCAAACCTCCAAATTCACGACTCTCTGCATCATCACCAAAGCTTCGAGATTCGGCATCGTCTCCAAACTGTCGATTGTCAGCCATATCACCGTAATTACGAGATTCTGCGTCATCACCAAATTCACGACTTTCTGCATCATCGCCAAAGCTTCGAGATTCGGCATCGTCGCCAAACTGTCGATTGTCAGCCATATCACCGTAATTGCGTGATTCAGCGTCATCACCAAATTTACGACTTTCTGCATCATCACCAAATTGACGGCTTTCCGCGTCGTCGCCATAGCTCCTTGACTCAGCATCATCTCCAAACTTACGATCATCAGCCATATCGCCATAGTTTCGTGATTCGGCATCATCGCCAAATTGACGATTATCGGCCATATCACCATAAGTGCGAATTAAAAGGCACTCATTTGGAAGTTCATAGTAAGCACCATTAATTGTCAGATAAGTTATATTACTGGCTGGTTGCTGCTGTTTCAGGATAAGAGGATGAACGCCTTTATATTCTATTTTCGTAGGTGTGGGTGCTGCTGTATAAACCGGCATACAGCCAGAGAGTTGGAGAACGGTTCCCGTCACAAGCCCCGCGAGCAATGTTTTTTTCATGGTCCTTCCCTTATTATCACAAGCAATAAATATTAGATAAGCTCAGCTTCGTTATTTGACACTTTCTTTAGTAGAAGATAGGTGACTAATGTACTCAGAATTCCCCCAAACAATGAATACACCATATCCAGCCAATCAAATGTGCCGCCCGCAAACCCCAAGCCTTGAAGCGTTTCATAAAAAATAGCACAGCCCATACCAAGTGGCAATAATTTTGAAAGTGTTAACTGGTTCACCCAGATACCCACCAAAAGTGAGGCGCAGGCACTTGACCACAGAATGTCAGGAAGATGATTAGCAAGCCATCCATCCTGGTACACTTTTGGCAAATGCCCGACAAGACTTGATAGCCAGCTAGATAGACCTGGAAGCTGTTGTTCTAACCAGAAAAAACCCAGTAAAGGCTTGCCAGATTGATGATAAATAATAATACCGCAGCCGATTTGCAACCCTATTAGTAGTAGCCAGACTAAGTAGCGTATGAACATGAGTTATGAGGTCTTTACTTTATCTTATTGTATTGGTTGGCTTTAATACTGGAGGATAAATTCATCTAAATAAACATGTATTTTTCATGCATCTTTATTTTATAATGTGATTGTCGCAAAACAGTTACCATTGGATACCTTTCAATATGCAAATATTAGACTCAAAAAAAGAGAACACTATCTGGCCATTATTTCGACTGGGCTTCAGAGTATTTTTCCTCGGAGGTGCTTTAGTTGCCACGCTCTCGATGGTTCTCTGGCTGGCATTTCTGACAGGTCACAACCTCCTGCCAGGTATCGACAACTCGATCTGGTGGCACGCGCATGAAATGTTGTTTGGTTTTACCTTGGCTATTATTGCCGGATTTGTGTTAACCGCCATGCAAAATTGGACTGGTATTCCCGGAGTTCGAGGCTGGCCATTGGCAATAGCATCCACGCTGTGGCTCTTACCCAGAGTTTTACTTCCTTTTCTGGGAGAGAAAAGCTGGATCGTCATCGCTTTAGATGTTTCCTGGCTTCCCTTAGTGGCGATCTTTCTGGCGCGGCCGGTCATCCAGGTGAAACAATGGCGCAACCTGTTTTTTGTCCCTTTAATGGTACTCTTCACCATTCTCAATGCATTGAGCTATTACGCTGCCTATATCAATGACTGGCTACTTGCCGAACGTATTTTTATTACTACAGTGCTGGCTATCACATCATTAATCACTGTCATGGGCGGCCGGGTCATTCCTTTCTTCACTTCAAGAGCTACCAATACTGACAAACCAATGCCGATTCTGGCACTCGAATGGGTTTGTTTAGGATCTATCTGGTTGGCTACTTTGGCCTGGTTATTATTACCAAGAAGTGAAAGCATGAATACGATTGTTGCAGCCCTGATGATACTGGCCGCTGTGGCTAATATTGTACGGATACTGCGCTGGAAAACTCTTCCTGCACTTAAGGTTCCTTTGTTATGGATATTACATCTGGGTTATTGGTTTATTCCGATTGGACTACTGGTATTTGCCAGCGCGCTATTGGAACAAACTACAACCTATTCAAATGCATCCCACCTATTAACTGCAGGAGCACTCGGCTCAGTGGTGCTGGGAATGATTGCACGCGTCTCACTTGGCCATTCCGGACGTCCACTACAGCCAAGCAAGTGGATGACAGTGGCCTTTGCGATTGTCATTTTGGCAGGGCTTATTCGAGGCTTTACCACCTTGGTTGCGCCAAGTTATTTAGCAGACAGTTATCAGGTCAGTGGTGTTCTGTGGATTCTCGCTTATGGCCTGTTCGTAATCTTCTACTGGCCAGTGTTGACCCAGCCTAGAATTGACGGACGACCTGGCTAAAACCTGGTGTCCATAAAAAAAGCTCTGGAGTGTTAAAGCTCCAGAGCTTTTTTGTTGCTGAATACTTTATTGCTTTATAGAAAGCTGATCGCCTTCCACATCCAAGGTCAAAGTTTTGTTCACATCAACCTTGCCGGCTAATATGGCTTGCGCCAATGGATCTTCAACCTTGTGCTGAATGGCACGTTTTAAAGGACGCGCACCGAACACCGGATCAAAGCCTGATTCGGAAAGCAACTCAAGCAGGCCATCGGTAACCTTGACTTCAAAGCCTTGCTCGCGCAGCCTTTGCAGCAAACGTTCCATTTGAATCGCGGCAATTGACTTGATTTGCTCTTTTGCCAGAGGATGGAAGACGACAATCTCATCAATACGGTTGATAAACTCTGGTCGGAAATGCTTGCCGATCACATCCATCAGCATCGATTTCATGTCCTCATAGTCTTTATCACCGCCCTCAGTGTTAGCACTATGCGCCTGAATCAAGTCAGAGCCCATGTTAGAAGTCATGACAATCACTGTATTTTTAAAGTCTACGGTGCGGCCCTGACTATCTGTCAGGCGCCCATCTTCCAGCACTTGCAGCAGAACGTTAAACACATCAGTGTGCGCTTTTTCCACTTCATCAAACAGAATGACAGAATAGGGTTTGCGACGCACAGCTTCAGTTAGATAACCACCCTGCTCATAGCCCACATAGCCAGGAGGCGCGCCAATTAAGCGAGCAACCGCATGCTTTTCCATGAACTCCGACATGTCGATACGAACCATATTGTCTTCGCTGTCGAACAGGAACTTAGCCAGTGTTTTACACAGTTCTGTTTTACCGACACCGGTTGGTCCAAGGAACAGGAAAGAGCCATTTGGGCGATTTGGATCAGACAAGCCTGCACGTGAGCGACGAATAGCATTTGATACCGCCGTAACCGCTTCATCCTGACCGATCACACTGTTGTGCAACACATCTTCCATGCGCAATAACTTTTCACGCTCACCTTCCAACATCTTTGAAACTGGAATACCCGTCCACTTGGAAACTACTTCCGCAATTTCAATGTCGGTCACTTTATTACGCAACAGCTGCATTTCCACCGTATCCTGCTCAGATACTTTAGCCAGTTTTGCTTCAAGCTCAGGAATAGTGCCGTATTGCAATTCTGACATGCGAGTTAAGTCGCCAGCGCGCTGCGCAGCTTCTAATTCAACACGAGCTTTATCCAAATCGGCCTTAATATTCTGAGCACCGTGTACTGAGGCTTTTTCTGATGACCAAATCTCATCCAGCTCCGCAAACTCTTTTTCAAGTTCATCAATTTGCTGCTCTAAATCCAGCAGACGTTTTTTCGAGCTCTCGTCTTCTTCTTTTTTCAAAGCCTCGCGCTGAATTTTTAATTGAATCAAACGACGCTCAAGCTTATCCATAGCCTCAGGTTTCGAGTCGATCTCCATACGAATTCGACTGGCCGCCTCATCGATCAAATCAATGGCTTTATCGGGCAATTGACGATCGGTAATGTAGCGTTGAGACAAGGTGGTCGCAGCAACAATCGCAGGGTCAGTAATTTCAACACCATGATGCACCTCATAGCGCTCCTTTAAGCCACGAAGAATTGCAATGGTGTCTTCTGTAGTTGGCTCATCAACTAGCACTTTCTGGAAGCGACGTTCCAGCGCTGCGTCTTTTTCGATGTATTGGCGATACTCGTCTAAAGTCGTAGCACCAACACAGTGCAGCTCACCGCGAGCCAGTGCAGGCTTGAGCATATTGCCTGCATCCATAGCACCTTCTGCCTTACCGGCTCCGACCATCGTATGCAGCTCATCAATAAACAGGATGACTCGACCTTCTTCTTTGGCCAAATCATTTAAAACAGCTTTCAGGCGTTCTTCAAATTCACCGCGAAATTTTGCGCCAGCAATTAACGCCCCCATATCCAACGACAAAACGCGCTTGTTTTTCAGACCTTCGGGCACTTCACCGTTAACAATACGTTGTGCCAGGCCTTCAACAATCGCTGTTTTACCGACACCGGGCGCACCAATTAATACAGGATTGTTTTTACTGCGGCGTTGCAGAACCTGAATGCAGCGGCGGATTTCGTCATCACGACCAATCACCGGATCCAGCTTGCCACTCTCAGCGCGGGCATTCAGATCAATGGTGTACTTTTCCAAAGCCTGACGACTATCTTCAGCATTGGGGTCATTGACGTTTTGGCCACCGCGGATTTGAGTAATGGCATCCTCAACCATCTTGGTCGTAACGCCCTGCGCCTTAAGCAACTTGCCTAAAGCACCTTTATCTTCAAGCGCTGCCAATAAGAATAACTCAGAAGAAATGTATTGATCCTGACGCTGCTGTGAAATCTTGTCACAGACATTCAATAGCTTGCCAAGATCCGGGGAAATATGAACTTCACCCCCAGTACCGCTGACCTGTGGCAATTTTGCCAGCTCAGCATCAATGGCATTCATTAACTGACCGGCAGGTGCGCCGATTTGATTCAAAATAGCAGCAACACTGTTGCCCTGCTGCTGTAGCATGGCCAACATCAGATGCAACGGCTCGATATATTGGTGATCCTTACCCAGCGCTAACGACTGGGCGTCAGCCAACGCTGACTGAAATTTACTAGTAAATTTATCCATTCTCATGCAAAAACCTCTCTAGAGTCATTGTCACTATCTGTGCGCAAACTCAAAATAAAACACTATGCCTTACGAAATGTGGGTTTATTACTGATTTTCAAGAGCTTATAACGTATTTTGTTTAATAATTAATCTAATGAATTGACTTTAATCAGTTTTTCTAAAGAAAGGAAAAGAGGAAATGTAAAAAGTTGCAACGCTGTGGTTTGGTTAGTCAGAAGTTAGAGTTTTAAGGTCCTGCTACGCATCATTGTCCGTTGCAAATGGGCTTCGATGTCCTAAAAGCACCTCGCCCAAGTGATGCAAACTTTCGCTGTGACTAAAATAATGATAGTTGATAGTAGGAAACTGAACAATTTTAGATTGTGAGCGCAGCAATAATGCCGTAAAAACGCTACCCTGACCGCGAACCCCCACAATACGACAGACAAAAATGGAGTGCTTGGTCAGTTCAGCTAATCTCTTAATACCGGGTTTAACGCGGAACGGC
Source organism: Kangiella sp. (assembly GCA_048268505.1). Taxonomy (GTDB): domain Bacteria; phylum Pseudomonadota; class Gammaproteobacteria; order Enterobacterales; family Kangiellaceae; genus Kangiella. Next base: position 8,491 of record JBLWVK010000007.1, read on the forward strand.
TCTTCGTGATCCAGATGAATTTTACCGTGCGGGAACAAGGCTACGATTTCCCCGTTATCCAGAGCACGCCGAGCCTGTCGAAAGGCAATATCCGCTCGACCGGTACGGTGGACCGGTATACAGCCAGCGCCTTTAAACAACCAGTTAAGGCCAAACCGATTATACTCTTCAGTGGCTATCATAAAACGAATTGGGCGATTACTGGCGGCAATCAATAATAAAGGATCAAGACCGGAAATGTGGTTTGATATGAGTATGGCGCCGCCTTCAGTTGGCAACGAAAAGCGCTCGTAGTCTAAGCGATGAAAGCGCATACAGTAGTATCTGCTTAAGCCATCAATAAAGTTCAGAAAAGGCGAGCCCCAGTCAATGTGATTATACTTTTTGGCACCTTTGATTAATTTGACGATAAGAAAAGCCAAAATTATTATCACAGCCAGCATTACCCACCACAACGTTATCATTCGCTTCTCACTACCCTATATCTCAATTATTCTGCAATCCAAATCATGCTGGCCATGCGTCCCGTTTGACCATCTCTGCGGTATGAATAAAACTCATGCTCATTTTTAAAAGTACACAACTGACTCAGATAAACCGCAACGCCCAAAGTCTCCAACTGTTTTTTTGCCAAGGCCACCAAGTCTGCCTGCCAGCGACCACGTTCATTTTGCACAAAACAGGACTCATTACCAGAATCCAGATCAATAAACGCTTTGCGCACTTCCTCACCAACTTCAAAACAGTCCTGGCTTATGGCTGGACCAATCCAGGCCATTAAAGGATCAGTCTCTGTGTAACTGTTTACGGTATTAATCAGGATGCCATCGGCCAAACCACGCCAGCCGGCATGAGCTGCTGCAACCCAGTTTCCCCTGCTATTGGTAAAGAAAACCGGCAAGCAGTCCGCTGTCATCACAGCACAGGTAGCTGCTGGTCTTTGTGTGGTGATGGCATCGGCATCTAGCAAGGCTTCTACATTCGAGAATTCAACCACTCGGCTGCTATGGATCTGATTGAGCCATTGCACTGGAGGATGTCCAGATGCTTTCTGCACCAGCTCGCGGTTGGCGACAACCCTCGATTCATCATCACCAACGTGTAAACCCAGATTCAAGCTAGCAAATGGAGCTTCGCTGACACCGCCTGTACGCGTGGTTGACAGAGCTTTGATATGATTTGGTGCCGGCCAGTTTGGCCTGATGAACTCAATCATTCTTCTGCTTCGAAGGTGTCTCGGTTTTCTCGTAAATCATCAAGCAACTTTGCCATATCCTGCGGCATTGGCGCGCGCCACTCGATATACTCACCGGTTTCAGGGTGATTTAAACCCAATAAACTTGCGTGCAACGCCTGTCTTTTAAAACCATCCAGTGTGTCGCGCAAAGCTGGCGTTATACGGGTCGGCACGCGATAACGGCCACTGTATAAAGGATCACCAATCAATGGGAATTTCAGATAGGCCATGTGCACACGGATCTGGTGAGTCCGGCCAGTTTCAAGACGAAGCTTCAAGTGCGTGTGGTCAAGGAATTTCTCCACCACACGATAATGAGTGATAGCTCTTTTACCTTCAGGAACAACCGCCATTGAGGTTCGCTTGGTAGGATGACGACCTATTGGCTTATCAATGGTGCCACCCGATACCATGACACGGTTGACCACTGCATCATATTCACGGGTAAAGGCACGGTTCTGTAACTGTTCTACCAAATTGGTATGCGCCGCAATGGTTTTAGCAACGACCAGTAAACCGGTCGTCTCTTTATCAATACGGTGGATAATGCCAGCTCGCGGCAAGTTGGCAAGATCAGGACAATGGTGCAGTAAGGCGTTAACCATGGTGCCATCCTGATTACCAGCGCCTGGATGAACCACCAGGCCAGCAGGCTTATTGATGACTAATAAAGCATCATCTTCGTAAACAATATCAAGAGCGATTGCTTCAGGCTTCCATTCGCCTGCAACCTCGATCTCAGCGTTAATTTCAATATCCTCAAAACCCGCCATTTTATACTTGTTGGAGGTTATCACTTCGCCATTAACTTTAACGAAGCCATTTTGGATCCATTCTTGAATTCGAGAGCGGGAATAATCACTAAATTGCTGAGATAAAGCAGCATCCAGTCTTTTTCCGTAAACTTTTTCGTCGAATATGTGTCTGAGTGCAATAGATTGGGTGGTCATTGTAAAATCACGTAAAAAGATTGGCCTATAACTGATGGTCAGTTAGAATGAGCCACATTGTATCAGGCTGAACACAAACAGAAAGAATTAAATATGCAAAAAAACAGTATTATCGTCCTTGTTCTATTAGTATTTTCGCTAGCTGGATGTTCTAGCACTCCGAAAGAAGAGTCCCTAAAAAACACAAAAGTATCTTCAATGACAGCTCAGGAGCTGTTTGATGGTGCTAAAAGCTCGATGCGCGCCAATAATTACACACGTGCCATTGAGCTATTAGAGGAGATTGACACACGCTACCCATTTGGTCGCATTTCTGAGCAAGCCAAATTAGAACTGATTTATGCTTACTTCAAGAAAGGTGATTATGAGTCTGGGCAGGCTTTAGCGGATCGCTTCCTGCGTCAGCATCCTCAACACGAAAATGCAGATTATGTTTATTACATGAAAGGTGTTATGCACTATGAACAGGAAGTAGGCACTTTTAAAGAAGTCTTCACTGCTGACATTGAAAAGCGCGACACTACTAATATCAAAGCCGCTTTTGATAACTTCAAAGCTTTGGTCGAAGTCTATCCTGAGAGTAAATATGCTCCAGATGCGCGTCAGCGTATGGTTCAGATTCGCAATCTTTTAGCTGATTACGAATTACATGTGGCTCGTTATTACATGCAGCGCGATACTTATATCGCAGCAGCTAATCGTGCCAAATATATCGTAGAAAACTTTCCAAAAACACCAGCAGTGCCAGGCGCGCTAGAGATTTTAATTAATTCCTACAAAATTCTGGAGCTTCCTGAAATCGCTGAAGAGTACCGTAAAGTTCTATTGTTAAATTACCCAGATTACAAGTTGGCAGAATTCTAAAACTTAAAAAGGGCTCTCAAGAGCCCTTTTTTTATATTGGTGAAAATACGCTGGCAACAGTCCTATTTTAAATTGCGTCCTCGCCCTCTTCGCCAGTACGAATACGAACCGCACGCTCAATATTGGTAACAAATATTTTACCGTCACCAATCTTGCCTGTGCGAGCCACTTCGATAATCGTTTCAACACATTTATCGACCAGCTCATCATCAATGACCACTTCGATTTTTGCTTTTGGCAGAAAATCCACCATATACTCAGCACCGCGATATAATTCGGTGTGACCTTTTTGTCGGCCGAACCCTTTAACCTCAGTAACCGTCATACCATTAACGCCTAAATCTGTTAAAGCTTCACGAATATCATCAAGTTTGAATGGTTTGATGATAGCTTCTATTTTCTTCATCAGTGTTTCCTTCTCAAACAGCCTGTGTCTGTGTCTAAGTTATTTAGTTTTAAACTGTCGACCAAAGCCCGAAGTTATCGGATAACGTCGATCACGTCCAAAAGCTCTTTGTGTGATTCGAATTCCTGGAGGAGCCTGACGACGTTTATGCTCATTGATATCCACTAGCCATATGACGCGTCTCACATCTGCTTCGTCATACCCCATGGCAATAATATCATCAATCCCTTTATCCTGTTCGACATAAGCTTCCAATATGGCGTCAAGGATATCATACGGTGGTAAATTGTCTTCATCCTTTTGATCCGGAGCCAGTTCAGCAGATGGCGGACGTGTAATCACACGCTCTGGAATCACAGGTGAAATGGTATTTCTGTACCTGGCCAAGCGATAAACCATGGTTTTGGACACATCTTTAAGTACATCCAGGCCACCGGCCATATCACCGTATAGAGTACAGTAACCCACCGCCACTTCAGACTTATTTCCAGTGGTCAGCACCAAACGGCCAAATTTATTTGAAAGCGCCATCAGCAAAGTACCACGACAACGAGCCTGAATATTTTGCTCAGTCAGATCGGTTTCAGTGTCTTTAAACTGATGGGCTAATTGAGTCATGAAAGCTTCGTACATCGGCTCAATTGATATCACATCGAATTCGATACCTAAAGCTTTGGCTTCCGCTTCGGCATCTTCGATACTCATGCTGGCGGTATAACGAAACGGCATCATGACCGCATTCACATTCTCTTTGCCCAGTGCATCGACCGCAACCGCTAGGGTTACTGCCGAATCAATGCCGCCCGACAACCCCAACAAGGCTCCTTTAAAACCATTCTTGCGAGCATAATCTCGAACACCTAAAACCAGCGCCTGCCAGATTTCTTCTTCGCCATGGAATTGATTTAAGTACTCCTTACTAGGTTTAATGGCACCAGAGGACTTGTCAAAATCAATATAAGCAAAGTCTTCAGCCATTTCCGCCATCTGGAAAATACGCTGCCCTTCTTCGTTATAAACTGCCGAGCAGCCATCAAAAATCAGTTCGTCCTGACCGCCGATTTGATTGACATAAACAATCGGCAACTCATTCTCACGAGCACGCGCTCCCATTTCTGCACTGCGCAAGGCACCCTTGCCATAGCAATATGGCGATGCATTGGGGCTTAACAGAATATCGGCACCAAGTGCTTTGACTCGTGCCGTGGGCTCCGGATACCACAGGTCCTCACAAATCAACAAGCCAACTTTAACGCCGTTAAATTCAAAGACACAATCTTCTGAACCAGACTCAAAATAACGCTTCTCATCAAAAACCGAATAATTAGGCAACAGCTGTTTTTTATACTGAACCAGAATCTTCTTGCCATGAATCACTGTAGCAACATTAAAAAGACCTTCCGATTGTTTAATCGGGTGGCCAATAACCACAGCCACACTTGAATTGAGATGCAGCAACTCTTCAATGGCTTCATCAATAATGGTGTATAAATCTGGACGTAACAGAAGATCTTCAGGGGGATAACCGCACAGGGAAAGCTCTGAAAAGACTATAATATCAGCATTGTCAGATTCAGCCTGCTTAACGGAGGCCTTGATCAGTTCAAGGTTGCGGCGGATGTCTCCAACCGTGTAATTATTTTGTGCAATTGCAATTCGCATCGCCAGACTCGGGTAATAATTTGCCCTATATTTTCCAGTAATTACAATTTTTTTCAATGAGTTATACAGCCAATGCTTGAAATCAGGACAAACTCAACATAACCTAAGTGGCACACATCGGTACTTCAGGACGCTTAGTGTTTGATAACAATAAAAAAATAGACTTCGGATGGCAGTTTTTACGCTACTATTCTGTGGCGCGGTTAGTTATTGCATTACTATTATTTCTCCTGCCTTTTATCGCCAAGTCACAAGCTGGTTTGTTCGACCAGGATGTTTATACCACTGTAGCAATAAGCTATGTAATTCTGGCAAGTCTATTACTCTTTCTATCCTTCGTTGAACATCAGTTTCATATTCAAGCCTACACTCAACCTTTTACAGACATCCTGATGCTGAGTCTGCTTGCCTACGCTGGCCAGTCTGATAGTGCTGGCTATATCGTGTTGATGGCCTTAGTTGCTATTTTTGCCCTGTTGTTGGTTCGAAATCGCTTAGGCATGCTATATGGAATATGTGTGAGCGTGGGCCTGGTACTTATTTATCGCTTCCGGGAAGGAGCCTTTGATCAGACATTCTATTCCGAAGTCAGCTTACAGATTGCTGGAATTCTGGTGGTTACCCTGCTCGGCAATATTCTGGCCAGAAGGCTGACCTACTACGAAGAAGAAACTGCGGAACAGCAGCGCTCCATCGCGCACATGCACCGGCTCAACAGTCAGATCATCGAAAAGATGAATCGAGGCATCATTGTCGTAGATGATCAGCACCGCATTCGCCATATAAACCAGACAGCCTGGTATGGACTCGGCCTGCCGGACACTCCAATTGGTAAACCTTTGTCTGCCATCACTGACGATCTGGACTATCAGCTAAACAGAGCTAGCCGCAGTTCTCACGAAGGTCTGGCCTTCCGCGCAACCAGCACAGGCCCACAATTATTACCACGCTTTATACCGCTGAATACCAATAACATGACGTTAATCCTGCTTGATAACTACTCAGATGTCATCAAGAAAGCACAGCAGTTAAAACTGGCTTCACTGGGTCAGCTGACTGCTAGCATCGCCCATGAAATTCGAAATCCGCTTAGCGCGATCAACCAGTCGATACAGATGCTTCTGGAAAGCGTCAGCGATAATCCACAGGAGCAACAACTGATGGAGATTATCGAGCGCCAGTCTAAACGTATCAACGAAATTATCGACAACATCCAGAAAGTATCAAAACGAAAGCCACCTGAGCGCCAGATTTTAGTGCTGGACAGGTTTTTACCGAACTTTATCAAAGAGTATCAGCAAGGATTACAGGAAGAAGCCATCATCACTACCGAAGGTGTTGAACAGGGATTGAAAGTGGCCTTCGACCAATCTCAGTTAAAGCAGGTTTTATCGAATCTTTTTGATAATGCATTAAAGTACAGCTACCTCAATACTAATCAATACCAGCTGCATCTCGCTGCAGGTCGCGATCCCCTAAGCGGTGACTTATTTCTAGATGTCATTGATGAGGGAGCTGGTGTTTCGATGGAAGAGAAAGATAAGATTTTTGAGCCTTTTTATACAACACACCATAGCGGCACAGGGCTTGGCTTATATATATCAAAAGAACTGTGCGAAGCGAATCAGGCAAGGTTGGACTGCATTCCAGTTGCTTTTGGTGGTGCCTGTTTCAGAATCAGCTTTGACACCAGCAGCTACATGATCGACGCTGATTTAGCAGAGCAACTAGCTGAAATCGAGGCTGATGAGTCAAGAAGTTCGGACCGAACCAACCCAATCGAAGATAGACGACGTTAAGCATGTTTAAGGCCAAGTGATGAGTCAAAACAAACCCAAAGTTCTTATCATTGATGATGAAGCCGATATTCGACATCTGCTAACTATGACCCTCATTCAAATGGGGCTTGACGTTTCCAGTAGCAAAGATTTGACCGACGCAAAGAAACAATTGGCAGAGGAAGAGTTCCACTTCTGCCTGACCGATTTAAAGCTTCCAGACGGCAATGGTCTCGACTTTGTAAAGTATGTCCGCAAACAATACCCGCACATGCCGATTGCAGTAATTACCGCTTTCGGAAGCACAGATAATGCCATCGAAGCGATGAAACTTGGTGCATTCGATTTTCTGGCCAAGCCTATCGATCTGTCACACTTACGCCAGTTGTTAAAACACGCTTTTAAGTACGTTGATGGAAACCAGACGGAGCCACAGGCCCCATTCACCTTTCTCGCAGGAAGTAGCGAACCTATTAACAAGCTAAGAGAGAAGATGGTCAAGATTAGAGGCTCTCAAGCACCCATCGTGATTGAAGGAGAAAAAGGAACGGAAAAAGAAAGGCTTGCACAAATACTACATGAACAAAGTTCACGCTCCGATCAGGAAGAAATATTTCTCGACTGTTCGAGCCAGAGTCCGGAAGAACTGGAAAAGATGCTCTTTCATAGAAATGAACAGCAGGACTGCTTATTATATCAAGCAAACAACAGCACTCTGATTTTGAGCAATATTCACGAACTATCGATCATAACTCAAAAAAAATTGCTTCATGCTATTGAGCAGAAAAAGTTTCCAGTAGAGTCTGAGCATTCTGATGAGCCACTGGATATTCGCTTTATCATATGCACTGAGAAACCTTTAATTGATTATGTGCACACTCACCAGCTAAGAGAAGACCTATTCTTTAGATTGAATGTCATTCAACTAAAAATTCCAGCCATTACTCAAAGGCTATCCGATTTGGATACTCTGATTGATAGTTATCTGGATGAACTATCAGAAACTAAAAAAATAAGCTCTAAAGCCAGAGAACTATTGAGGAATTATGAATTCCCATTTAACTATAGGGAGCTGGAAAATATACTGGAAAAAGCCTGCGCCCTGTCTGAATCCGACTCTATTGAAGAATCAGACCTAATACTCGCCCAGAACGAGGATGTACAGTCGACAAAACCACGCCAGGAATCGGTTAAATCAGGATTCAATCGGGGTGATTTACCACTTGATCAATTTATAGAAAAAATTGAAAAAGCTGAAATAGAGAAGGCATTAAACGAGACTCGCTGGAATCGGACCGAAGCAGCCAAATTATTGGGCATCAGCTTTAGAACCATTCGTTATAAGATGAAAAAGCTAGGGATAGAGTAGAAATCCCGGAAATCTTTTAAAAAACATTCGCAAGCAATTTTTTCAGACACTCATTTAAGATAAGTCGCACATCACTATCAGCATTTATAACTTTCCGATAAGAGTTAGCTCTTTTAGCATCCAACGCTAATTTATTGAAGGAGCTAACACATGAAAGAAAAAGTTAAGGGATTAACTTTAATTGAACTGATTGTCAGTTTAGGACTTGCTGCAGTCTTATCGGTCATAGCAGTGCCCCATATGAAAAGGTTCATAGCCAAACAACAGGTCAGCGCAGATTTACTTAAAATCAAAAGCACAATCGAAACAGCAAGAAATCAGGCAATTTCAAACAAACAGACTATTCGAATATGCGGTACCGAACATGCTCCAAAGTCAACACACGAAGCAACTCTTGATTGCAAGTCTGACTGGACACAACTTACCGTTATTAAGACTAAAGGGCTAACTCAATCCAAAGTTTTGCATCAGCAAACCTTGGATGAGAATTATCGAACAGTCCAGTGGAGCGCCTTTCAACGCAAGCCATATCTGGAGCTCACACCGTATGGCTTTACTAATCATCAAAATGGAACTCTGTATCTCTGCCATAAAAAATACACTAGTCTTCATAGAGCTGTAATGATAAGTAAAACAGGACGCGTTACTATCAGTAAAGATAATCCCAACATTACAACCAAGTGCAATCCTTAGCAATATGTCAATTTGTTGATTCTATCCTGACTATAGTTATTGTATGCTGAGGACAGGCAAAACTTTAATGAAAGCTCAACTTAAAAACACCCAAACAGGTAATAATTAAAACTATGACTCAAGCAGTCCACTCTCAATATATTGACACCGAAATCACAGCTGAATCTGGCCTTGAGCTCCTGACCAATGATGAAATTCAGCGACTGAGCGAACACACCACAGGCAATGACTACGAACTTTTTAAAAAGTGTACTCTGGCCGTGCTGAACAGTACCAATATCACCGATGATATCAGCTTTATCCAACAGCAGTTTGATCACTTCAATATTGAAGTCATGCAGCTAAACAAAGGAGTTAAACTTAAAATCAAAAATGCACCAGCTGGCGCATTTGTTGATGGTGTAATGATTCAGGGCCTGAAAGAGCAAGTATTTAGTGTTCTGCGGGACGTAGTTTTTCTAAAACAGGAACTGGAAACAAATTCACGCATCGACTTTAATTCAAGTTCAGGCTGTACCAATGCCATTTTTCATATCTTACGCAATGCCAAAGCACTCAAACCTGGGATCGATCCCAATATGGTGGTTTGCTGGGGCGGTCACGCCATACCTCATCATGAATATGAGTACACCAAAGAAGTTGGCTATCGTTTAGGGCTGAGAGGTCATAACATTATTACCGGCTGTGGAATCGGAGCAATGAAAGGCCCCATGAAAGGAGCACTGGTTGGCCACTCCAAGCAGCGCATTACCAAAGCCCGCTACATTGGTATCACAGAACCAGGCATCATCGCAGCCGAGTCTCCCAACCCTATCGTCAATGAACTCATCATCATGCCGGATATTGAGAAGCGCCTCGAAACTTTTGTCCGCATGGGACATAGCTTTGTAGTTTTCCCAGGAGGTGTTGGGACAGCTGAAGAAATTCTCTATATTCTTGGTATCTTATTGCATCCTAAAAATCAGAAGGTTCCTTTTCCTTTAATTTTTACTGGGCCAGAAGAATCGGCAGACTACTTTACGCAAATTGACCAGTTCATTGGCAAAACCCTGGGGCCAGAAGCGCAATCCAAGTATCAAATCATCATTGACGATCCTGTAAAAGTCGCTAAGCGGGTACAGGCTGGGGTTACAGAAGTTCGTGAATATCGCAAGAAGGTACAGGACGCCTATCACTTTAACTGGCAACTGCATATTGACTGGGATTTCCAGGAGAGCTTCGATCCAACCCATCAGAACATGGCAAGCCTGAACCTTCACCCAGAGCAGCCATTACACTTACTGGCTGCTAATTTGCGAAAAGCCTTCTCTGGCATTGTGGCCGGTAATGTTAAAGAAAAAGGCATTGCCGAAGTGAAAAAGCATGGGCCCTATCAATTAGACGGCAACAAGGGAATCATGAATGAGCTGGATGCACTGTTAAAGGCATTTGTAGAACAGAAACGTATGAAGCTCGACTACAAAGGCTATGTGCCCTGTTATCAACTTCGCTAATCGACAAACTATAATCTACAAACTATGACATCGCGCCGAGAAGAGAAAAAACAGCAAAGTTATCAAACAATCTATCAGACAGCCCTCACGCTGTTTGAAGAACATGGCTTTGATAATGTTTCGGTCGCCCAGATCGTAAAGCAGTCTGCTGTGGCCAAAGGAACTTTTTTCAATTACTTCCCCAACAAGACAGATATCCTCGCTCAATGGTTTGACGACATCATGGGTAAAGCTATTGAGCAACCTATTCCTGAAAATATTCCTTTAAAGAACAAAATTCTTTCACTGATTAAACACACCTTGCTCCTCACACAGCAACAGCCAAACTTATGGAAAGCAAAAAATGCCTATGCCGGTCAAAGTGATTCCATTCAAAAAGTCGAGCAACGAATTGATCAAATAATCCAATCCAAAGTCGAACAGTTCATAGAAGAGTCTTTATCTCAACAATATACCAACGGTCCTATACTCGCCGAATTAATCGTAACCCTAATGACCGGAACAATCGTTGAAGTCAATAGAAAAGGACTTTCTGATAATGCACTGGCACTAATTGAAAGTAAGCTGTCAAAGCTTTTATCACTAGCGCAAGCTGAAACCATTTGACAGAAAGCATAAAACCCATAAAATATGACCACGGTCATATTTTAATTTTAATGCAATGAATATCCATATTCTAAAACTGCTCGCTGCTATTGTATTTCTATGCTTCAACCCTTCCAACAGTAGCGCTGCATCAATGTTACTCTCCGAAGATACATACGCAAAAGCAAAAGGACTTTGGCTTAACTATGATTACGGCTGGCTTTTGAAAGTTGACTCAACGGGTCTTGAGCGATGGCAAGTAACCTCTAACTATTGCTACCCAAGCAAGCAGGAGGGTCAGACCGCCATGAGTAGTGTTGAATATCGCTATTTTGAGCAACTTACTGAAAACACCGCAAAATTTGAATATTTCCCAGGTGATGGACATACCGTATTCAGCAAGCTGAAGAAACTTCCCGAGCAGTGTAATAAGAACATCGGCAAAAGCTTCAAAGATACCTTTGAGGTCTTCACAAATATATTTGCCGAGCATTACGCCTTTTTTGAACAGAGAAACGTTGACTGGCAAGAGTTAATAAACAATAAACGAGAAGAACTGTCGAAACTGGAGTCAGAACAAGACTTATTCGAACTGCTATCTAGCATGATCACTCCACTGGCAGACTCACACACTAAATTAATAGCGACCATTGGCGGGGAAAAACATCGTTATCAGGCTGGTTTCAAGCAAACTCTTCCGGCAATAAAAACTGGCATAGGCGAACAGAATTGGCTCATTGGTCTAATAAATCAGCTACTGGACGAAATCTTAGATGAAGGCGCCCAACACACTGCAAACGACAGGATGGTTATTGGCTCAATAGACAATAGAATCGGCTACATACAGATCTTCACCATGGGAGGATTCACCGAAAAGTTTGAATTTGGTAGCGTTGAGTGGGCAGAAGAAGAAATTCGATTACTAGACTATTATCTTAGCGAAGCCATAAAGTCCTTCGAAGGCTATGAGGCTGTAATTATCGACCTTTCCAATAACCGAGGGGGTTTTGATCAGGTGGCCAGAGGAATAGCTGCACACTTTACGAATGAGCCATTTGAGGCTTACAGTGTCAGGACCGAATGGGACTCACCACCTACAATTAATTACACGATAAAACCAGCCAATACCCCTCGATTTACCGGCCCGGTGTACGTGATGACCAGTGATGTCACCGTATCAGGAGGTGAAATAGCAACAATGACGCTTAAAAACTTGCCTAACGTGACTCATGTAGGCAAGACTACTCGCGGCTCATTCTCTACCCCTTTAGCTAAACCATTGCCTAATGGTTGGTATGTAGAGCTATCCAATGAAATCTTTGCTTCTCCAGAAGGAACTGTATATGAGGGTCAAGGCATTAACCCTGACTTTCCAATTGAGGTATTTGAGCTGGATAACCCCATTCAGTCTCACGCATTAGCCATTCAAGAAGTCGTAAATCTTATAGACTCGGCTACCTCTGAGGTTAAGTAGTTAGCAGAAAATTTGTACAAGTGTTCTGGGGTGATATAGAATATGCACCCTTTTTCAGGCACTCCAGAGCACCTTGTAACTTATGGCAACAACCCCTTCTCACAAATCAAACACCACCAACAGAGTCGGCTTTATAAGCCTTGGCTGTCCTAAGGCCCTGGTTGATTCAGAGCGAATCTTAACCCAGCTTAGAACCGAGGGTTATGACATAGTGCCAACCTATGAAGATGCAGATATTGTTGTTGTGAATACCTGTGGCTTTATTGATGCTGCCAAGCAGGAGTCATTAGAAGCTATTGGTGAAGCACTGAATGAGAATGGCAAAGTGATTGTAACAGGGTGTCTTGGTGCTCAAGAGAATGACATTCGTGAAATACACCCAGGTGTATTGAGTGTCAGTGGTCCAGCTCAATATGAGCAGGTTTTAACCGCAGTACACGAGCACCTACCACCTAAAGCAGAACATGATCCGTTTGTAGACTTAGTACCTCCACAGGGTATTAAATTAACACCACGCCATTATGCCTATTTGAAGATATCCGAAGGCTGTAATCACAAATGCAGCTTCTGTATTATTCCTTCAATGCGAGGAAAGCTGGATAGTCGCCCTGTAGGCCAGGTTTTGGATGAAGCCGAACGCTTAGTAAAGGCCGGAGTAAAAGAACTATTGGTAGTCTCTCAGGATACCAGTGCTTACGGCGTTGATAAGAAGTATGCTCTGGACTTCTGGCAAGGTCAGCCAGTAAAGACGCGCATGAAAGAAATGTGTGACGCTTTAGGGCAGCTTGAAGATGTCTGGGTTCGTCTCCACTATGTCTATCCCTACCCGCATGTAGATGAGATTATTCCTTTAATGGCGGAAGGCAAGATATTGCCTTATTTGGATATACCTTTCCAGCATGCCAGCCCAAGAATTCTTAAACTAATGAAACGCCCAGGCGATATTAATAATGTGTTGGAGAGAATTCAGAAATGGCGTGATATTTGTCCTGAGATTACTATCCGCAGCACATTCATCGTCGGTTTCCCCGGCGAAACTGAAGAAGAGTTTCAGGAATTATTAGACTTCCTCGAAGTTGCACAACTGGATCGTGTTGGCTGCTTTAAATATTCGCCAGTAGAGGGCGCAACAGCTAACGAATTACCCGATCCGGTTCCTGAATCGGTCAAAGAGGAACGCCTGGCCCGCTTTATGGCTGTTCAGGAAGCCATCAGTGCTAAGAAACTTCAGCAAAAGATTGGAAACGTCATGACGGTTCTGGTCGACGAGCTATACGAAGACTGTGCATTAGCACGCTCGAGTGCCGATGCTCCAGAAATCGATGGAAAAGTCATCATTGATGAAGGTTTTGAAAATCTTAAAGAAGGACAATTTGTTGAGGTTACCATCGAAGCAGCAGATCAGCACGACCTGTTTGCATCGGTGAACTCATAAATTAAACAACATAACAAAAGGAGGCCTTGGCCTCCTTTTTTATTGCAATACTCATATTATTTTTTATAAACACCCAGATATTTGGTCTCGTTCATCGGATCTCGATCATCATACTCGATGGTTGGCCTTTCAGCTTTTGCAATGTAAACCACCCAATAGTCAATATGCGGACTGTACCACTCCTCTGCATGGCCAACACCAATTTCGAATTGCTCCAAATAAAATGGGTGCTCACCGAATATATGTATACGATGCGCATAAGAATTCGCAAAATAATCTAAAGCATCCTCAGCATGAGGCGTACCGCCCATTATGGATTCTACATGGTTATTGCCTACCACCGCCGCTGGCAAAGATAAAGGGTAACCTGCATTGACTAAGCGTTTATCGGGTGTACCACCGGGCCCATCATGGGATACTTTTCCTTGCTTAGCCATCTCCTTGGCTTTTTTATCAGCGATCTCCGCCAATAAAGCATTACACTGTAAAAACGGACGCTTTTGATCTTTGTGAGTAATAATAAGTCTGGCCAACTCTTGAGCTTTATCATTAAGCCCACAAGATTCTAACGAGTCTGCCTTAGCCTCAAGCTGAAGCGATAAAACTAAAAAAATAACAAGACTAATCCTTAGCAATCGGAAACTCCTTTACATACAAATCGTGCTTTGAATATGGGATCTCAATACCCTTCTCTCTAAAGGTCTTATGTATGTCCATTATCAGTTTGTGTGTAATTAATCCTTTCTGTTCTGGATAGTTAATCCAGGCCATCAGCTGCAAATCGATACTGGAAGCACCGAATGCACGATAACGAACTCTTGGAGTTGGATTGTTAGCAATATCATCGCGCTCCTTTACTAACTCCATCAGAACATCATGCACGAAATCAAGGTCGGAGTCATAAGACACACCAACATCAACTCGAATACGGGTTTTCTCCCAGGGCCCACCACTCTCATTGACGATTTTCGCATTACCAATCACCGAGTTTGGAATGGTAATCTCAACATCGTCGCGGGTTAGCAACCGAGTACTACGAATGCCAACATGTGTAACCCTACCTCGCTCGCCGGTATCAAGAATAATGTAATCACCCAATTTATAGGGAGAGTCAGCAACGATGAAGAAGCCTGAGAATAGATTAGCCAATGTATCTTTTGCGGCAAAACCAACCGCGATACCAATAATACCTGCAGAAGCAAGCCATGCCGTTGGATCAATACCCCAGGAAAGAATTAAGAAATAAAGTGCAGCGCCTACAATCAGAATTTTAGAAGAGATATCCAGAATGGGGATAGTTCTTTCTTCAACGAACTTGAATCTATTTTTACTGTTTGCAAGAGCATTCAGAACTAACTTTGTGGCTTTTAATAATTTAGACATCAAAGACAAAATTAATATCGAAACCACAAATCGTTTCAGAAATCTGTCGATTTCTTCGGAAAGGTCCAGCGCCTCAATTGAAACAATAACCGTTAAAAAGAAGATAAAGGTAAAGGCTGTCTTGCTGAGTAGCGGTGCCAACTTATCATCAAAGTCGCCAGGAGTTTTTTCCGCAATTTTTCCTATCAGTGACTTGATAAACCACTGAACACCCTTGGCAATAAAAAATCCAAGAACCAATACGATAATTGATAATATCCAGGGGTTTGTTTGTAACTTGTCCCAAAGAGGGAGAATAGAGTCTGGTAGATATGACTCTATATTGCCCAGTGTTTGCTCCGCAATAGAGCTGCTGGTATCTGATTCTTTTGGTTGGTTGGATTGTTCAGCCATTACTTCAATAATCCTTATTAATAAAAAAACGGCCTAGATTTCATTCTAGGCCGTTTCAATATAAAAGAAAGCGTTAAGAATAACAATTATGGAGTGTCAAACTCCTCACCTTCTTTCTCAATTTCTGGTGGCATAAGATCTTCTTTACTGACGCCTAGTGCAAGTGTCGTTGGACTTGCAATAAAGACTGAGGAGTAAGTACCGATTAGAACACCTACGATTAAAGCCTCTGCAAATGAATGGATAGTCTGCCCACCGAAGAAGAATAAGGCTACCAACACCAACATTGTGGTTAAAGAGGTCATAACCGTACGTGACAAGGTCAAGTTGATAGAGTTATTGATAACCTCTTCCGGAGTTGCTTTACGCATCAATAGGAAATTCTCTCGAATACGGTCAAAAACAACAATTGTGTCGTTCAATGAGTAGCCAATAACAGCCAACAGTGCAGCTAATACCGTAAGATCAAACTCTACGGAAGTAATTGAGAAGAAGCCAACAACAATGATGACGTCATGTGCTAATGCAGCAACAGAGCCTACTGAGAACTTCCACTCAAACCGTAACGCAACGTAAATCATGATGCAGATCAGAGCCACAATCATGGCGAGTCCACCCTGCTCCTTCAACTCCTCACCCACAACAGGACCGACAAACGACTGGTCGCGCTTAATGACCTTAGAACCATCACTTGCCAGCGCGGCAAGCACCACATCACTCACTTGTGCGTTTTCGATATGGTCTTGTTGTGGCATTCTGATTTGCACGACTTTAGAAGAGCCAAAGTTTTGAACAACTGCACCATTGATATTAATATCGTCAAGTTGCTGGCGAATGTTGGCAAGATCGGCATCTTGCTCATAACCTACTTCAACCAGAGTGCCTCCGGTAAAGTCCAAACCATAATTCAGACCTTTGGTAAAGAAGGATACAATTGAGGCAATTATAAGGATTGCCGATAGAGCGAACGCAAACTTGCGGACCTTGAGGAAATCATAATTAGTATCTTCATTTAAAAAACTCATCGTAATACTCCTCTTAAATCCAGACTTTGCTTGGTTTTTTGCCATGGCCAACGGTCAGGTTAACAATACCGCGACTAACTAATATTGCCGTAAACATTGAAGTCAAAATACCAATGAACAAGGTGATAGCGAAACCTTTTACCGCACCAGTACCGACTGCA
This sequence comes from Kangiella sp., assembly GCA_048268505.1. GTDB lineage: Bacteria > Pseudomonadota > Gammaproteobacteria > Enterobacterales > Kangiellaceae > Kangiella. Next base: position 25,399 of record JBLWVK010000007.1, read on the forward strand.
TAGAGGATAATCGCAGCAATTGCGGTTGTGATATTCGCATCAGCAATGGTCGATAGCGCCTGCGAATAACCTTTGTCAATCGCCTGGGCCGGAATAGATCCATGACGTAATTCTTCTCGAATACGTTCAAAAATGATCACGTTAGCATCAACTGCCATACCAACTGTTAACACGATACCAGCGATACCAGGTAGTGTTAAGGTTGCGCCTAGAATCGACATCACAGCAACAATGGTTACTACGTTCAACATCAGTGCGATATTAGCCACTAGGCCGAAGGCTTTGTAATAAAGCAGCATAAAGAGAACCACGGCTGAGAAGCCAATAATTACGGACATTATGCCCTTCTCAATATTTTCAGCCCCCAGTGATGCACCAATGGTTCGCTCTTCAACAATAAAGGTTGGTGCAATCAATGCACCAGAGCGTAACTGAGTGGCTAAATCTTTTGTATTAGCTGGAGTGAAGTCAGGGCCTTCGATAAAGAAGTCGGTACTGAATGCACCATTAATACGCGGTGCGCTGACTAAGGTTTCAACCACATTGGACTTAACCAGCTCACGCTTACCATCTTTAATCTCAAATACTGGCACTGACTCTTTTAAAATCATGGCAAGCGAATTTCCACGATTAGCAGTAGTTGTGCGAAGCATGCGTGCACCACCCTCACCATCTAACCTTACCGAAACAATTGGCTGATTGTTCTGTGGGTGGAAACTGGCAAATGCATCAGTCAGGTGATCACCAGATACTTGAACTTCGTCATAAACTACAATAGGACCACGCTCCGATTCAAACAGCTTACTGCCTGCCGGAACGCGCCCTTGTTGTGCGGCAACAATATCCGCCTCATGATTAACTAATCTGAACTCAAGTGTTGCGGTTGCACCAAGGATACGTTTTGCTAAAGCTGAATCTTGAACACCTGGTAGTTGAACAACTATTCGGTCACTACCTTGGCGCTGAATTAAAGGCTCGGCTACACCTAACGAGTTAACGCGACTGCTTAAAATCAATCGGTTCTGATCAATCGCATTATCTTGAATTTCTTGTAACTTAGTTTGATTAAAAATAGCGCGAATAACCGGGCGGCCGCCTTGTGTAGCCAAATTAATATCGATACGATCGATAAAATTCTTATAAAGAGCTGAGTATGCCCGTTCAGCGTCTTCATCACTCCTAAAACTGATCAGCAAACCATTATCGATTGTTTCTACTCGCCCACGAATTGATGGTTTTTCAGCGGTCAGCGTTTCAATGAAATCACGACGTAACTGCTCTTGCTGGCGCGCCATTGCCTGCTCCATATCCACCTGCATCAGGAAGTGAATACCACCGCGCAAGTCAAGGCCAAGCTTCATTGGCTTACCACCCAAAGATGCAAGCCAGTCAGGAGTCGCCGGAGCAAGATTCAGTGCTACCACATATTCCTGCGCATCGAGGGTTGGGTTTAATACATTGTTAGCAATCTCTTGAGCCTGCAGTTGCGCTTCGTTGGACTGGAAACGGGCTATCACCAACTTCTCTCCATCACGCTCAACTGACTTAGGAGTTAGTCCTTCTTCTTGCCAGGCTGCCTCTATTTGCTGTACCTGCTGTTCAGAAATGGTGGCATCGCGTAATGCAGATAACTGCACTGCAGGATCTTCACCGTAGATATTAGGAGCGGCATAAAGAAGTGAAATGGCAATAACAAAAACCATCAACACGTATTTCCACTTTGGATAGGTGTTGATTGGCAGCAATCTTTGATTGGGTTGATCAGTAAACATAGTTTATGTCCGGATTAAAAACGAAACCGCCCGAACATGTTTGTAACAAGTCGGGCGGCTAATATTATTCGTCGATTGACTTTATTGTGCCTTTTGGCAGAGTTTGGCCAATGTAGGCTTTCTGTAGTTTAATTTCGATGCCATCGGCAATGGTTACAACGATATAATCGTCTTTGATTTTACTGACGCGGCCTAGGATACCACCGCTGGTCATGACTTCATCACCTTTTTCCAGGCTAGAAATCATTTCTTTATGTTGCTTCATCTTCTTTTGCTGAGGACGAATCATCATAAAGTACATGATGAGAATTAAAGGAACGAACATCACAAGGAAGCTCATTAAACCACCACCTTGTGGTGCAGCAGCTGCTAGAAACATCTGGAATTACCTCTATTAGTTAATATTATCAATTGGTTAATGACGGAACAGGCTTGCCCTGCTTCGTATAAAAATCTTCAATAAAGTCGCACAATGTACCTGTTTCAATCGCCTTTCGCAATCCGCTCATCAGATTTTGATAGTAGCGTAAATTGTGAATGGTATTGAGCTTGGCACCCAATATCTCATTGCACTTATCCAGGTGATGCAGGTAGGCGCGACTATAGTTTTTACAGGTATAGCAATCACAGGCCTCATCCAGCGGGCCGGTATCCGTTTTATTGTGGCTGTTTCGCAGTTTTACAACCCCTTTACTGGTGAAAAGGTGGCCATTGCGAGCATTTCGGGTTGGCATCACACAGTCAAACATATCCACGCCACGGCGCACCGCCTCTACAATATCCTCAGGCTTACCAACGCCCATCAGATAGCGGGGCTTATCCTGCGGCATCTCGCCAGTTAGGTTATCCAGCACCTTAAGCATTTCATCTTTAGGTTCGCCAACGGAAAGACCGCCAATTGCATAACCGTCAAAACCAATCTCGGTTAAACCAGCCAAAGATTCTTTGCGTAAATGCGGATACATGCCACCCTGCACGATGCCAAACAATGCAGCTTTATTACTGGCTTCATGCGCAATTTTACTTCGCTTGGCCCAGCGTAAAGAAAGCTCCATTGAATCTCGAGCTTCAGACTCAGTTGCCGGATAAGGTGTACATTCATCGAAAATCATCACAATATCCGAACCCAATTTACGCTGAACTTCCATTGCTTCTTCAGGGCCTAGAAATACTTTGGAGCCATTGACTGGCGATCTGAACTCAACACCTTGTTCGGTAATTTTGCGCAATTTGCCCAGGCTAAAAACCTGAAAACCACCGGAATCGGTTAAGATCGGCTTATCCCAATGCATAAAGTCGTGTAAGTCACCATGCATCTCAATAATGTCGGTGCCAGGGCGGAGCATGAGGTGGAATGTATTGCCTAGAATAATTTCCGCACCAATCTCCTTCAGTTCTTCAGGCGTCATCGACTTTACGGTGCCGTAGGTTCCCACCGGCATAAAGGCTGGTGTCTGAATGGTGCCACGCTCAAAGGTAATTTCACCTCGACGCGCCATACCGTCAGTTGTATTCAATTTAAATTGCATCTTAATTCTCTCTTAAACTGCCGCCACTGACAGCACTGCTTGTTTTGACTAGCTTAGATTCTTTCAGTCTTGATTGGGGCTGGATTTGGTGGATAAACATGGAGTCACCGTAACTAAAGAAACGATACTGCTCTCTAACAGCCTCGCTATAAGCATTCATGATATGGTCTTTTCCAGCAAAAGCACTCACCAGCATCATCAAAGTAGATTCAGGCAGGTGGAAATTGGTAATCAACGCATCGACCGAATGGAACTGATAGCCCGGATAAATGAAAATATCGGTTTCGCCCATGTGCGGTTTAATAGAGCCGTCGATTGAAGCAGACTCTAAGCAGCGCACCGAGGTAGTTCCAACCGCTATCACTCGCCCGCCTTTTGCTCGAGTCGTATTGACCTTATCGCAAACCTCTTGCGAAACCTCGAACCATTCTGAGTGCATCTTGTGTTCAGTAATATTCTCTACTCGAACCGGACTAAAAGTACCGGCACCAACATGCAGCGTTACAAAAGCAGAGTCGATACCCTTGTCACGGATTTTCTGCAACAGCTCATCGTCAAAATGAAGCCCAGCAGTCGGTGCAGCGACTGCACCGTCGACCTTGCTGTAGACCGTCTGATAGCGCTCTTTATCGGCAAGCTCATCTTCCCTGTCAATATAAGGCGGTAGCGGCATATGTCCAACGGCTGTCATGGCCGTCTGCCAATCGCCGTCCAATAACTTAAGACCGAACAAGGCCTCTTTACGACCTGTAATCAATACCTTAAAGCCGTTTTCCAGGACAAACTCCGAACCGGGTTTAGGGGTACGGTTAGAACGGACATGAGCAATCGCCTCAACATCCGAATCCAGACGCTCAATCAGAATTTCAAGCCTGCCACCCGTGATCTTCTGACCAAATAAGCGAGCAGGAATAACTCGAGTATCATTAAATACTAATAAATCATCAGGATTGAGCAGATCAACCAGCTCATAGAAATGTTTATGTTCTACAGCACCAGTTTGACCATTTAGACAAAGTAAACGACTGGCAGAACGCTGTTCGGTAGGATAACGAGCAATCAGCTCATCGGGTAAATCGAAATGAAAATCTTCTAACCGCATAAAACTCTGACCTTACGGGGTCATAAGTAAAAGTGCGCATAGTTTAACCACTGACAGAGAAAAGACAAGTTAAACAGGCAAAAACGTGCGGTTAAACAAGGGGCAAAAAACAAGGAACAAAAAAGAAGGGGCCGAAGCCCCATTCTCCTCAGGAAGAACCTATGCCTTCCTTACACTCACTCTAGAACTGAGCAATGTCAATGAAAGTATCAATAGTAACCACACTCCGGCACTACCACCGCCTGAGCCACCACTTTGAACTGGAGTTGGATTAACCGTATCACCACCTTGGTCATCGTCACCGCCCTGGTCATCGTCACCGCCCTGGTCATCGTCACCGCCCTGGTCATCGTCACCGCCTTGATCGTTAGCTACTTGCAGGACATTGATATTCAGCGTTTGCTTTGCAACATCCATATCATCGTCAACGACCTCGATTTCAAAACTAATTAATATATCCTCATCGACCTCAGGCGCAGTAAAACTAAACACTCCTGATCCAGACTGTGACAATGAGACTATCGGACCAGATAATTGTGTCATTGAAATTTCTGTGATAATGCCGTCGCTGTCAGTTGAGCCACTTGCATCAACAACCACCTCAACGGTTTCATCAACCTCATCAGGTGCAGTGACACTAATCACTGGTAACTCATTAAACACCACCTTAAAAAACTCGCAGCCAACAGCATTGTTACACCCCCGCGCTATCAAGTACTTGCCATAAGACATCGCATTAAAAGATGACACTCTCAAGTAATCCAAACCGGGCATAGAGACCTTGCTCCATTCCCCTTCTACTTCTCCACCTAGCAGATAAACACCGTCAGTACCCGAGCTACTAGCAGAGAAGCCCAATAAATGCCCATTTGATACAGCTAGCGAACTTAGAATCGAGCCTTCTCCAGGGGTAAAATCTTGCACTAGCACAAAGTTGTCACTCTGCATTTGCCACAATTCGGTGCCATAAGCCTGATTAGTAGCCAGTGCATAGAGGTTCTCACCCGTTGAAGCGACACTTCCAAAGCTTAGGCCCACTTCTGAAGTTATTTCGGTTACAGATTCACCCGTTGCACGCCAAACCTTACGCCCAGTATCCGAGCTTGCAGTGAAGTAGAGACCACCTTGATGAGAAATCGGCACGCCTGGACTTGAACTATTTGCACCAGGATTAATATCTAACAATGGCTCAATATAACTATCCATATCGGTAGACCACATTTCTCTTCCAAGCTCAGGAGTACTGGCTGAAAAGTACAGAGTGCTTCCCACTTTTGTAAGTAGACTTGGGTTACTGGATGATGCTCCAGGGTTAATATCTGTAACAATTTGATATTGGCCAGGCTCAATATAGACCCAAAGCTCGCGTCCGTGAGTGCCATCATTTGCAGAAAAAACTAACATATCGTTGAAGAGCGTTAAGCTCGCTGGGTCAGATGAGCCTGCACCTGGATTCAGATCCAAAGCAACTTCAATATCATCACCATTGGTCGCGATTAACTCTCCGCCAAGGCCATCAACGGTCGCAACAAAGAATAGATAATCATAGAATGGAATCAGCTCAGTGGGATAGCTACTATCTGGGCCTTCTTCAAGGTCAGCAAACAGTTCGGTAGTTTCACCATTGGTGCGCCACAACTCTCTGCCTTCATTAAGCGTGGTTGCCGCAAAATAAAGCCAATTGTTATACTCCATAAAGTTGGCAGGTTTTGAGCTTGCGTTTCCTGGGTTTATATCATGCACCAGTTCTGCATCATGACCATCGGTTCGCCACAACTCTACCCCAAGGTCTTCTGTATATGCGGTGAAATATAAGTTGCCCTTAAACGCCACCTCAGCTTTGGTCCAGTTATTGATATTAGCGCTATCAACACCGCTGTCTTGAGCGACTGTAAAAGCTGTTGTTTCGCTACTGTTCGGATCAAAAAGACTAAGCTTTCTGTTCAGACCCTCATAAACAACAATACCATTAGGCATAAGTCCTAACACACCGAAAGTATCATAATCTTGTCCTTCAAAGGTTTCATATGCTACTTCAACATCAATTGAGCCCTGTGTTAACTTTATTAGCTCATCACCCCGGTCAGTAGCGAACGCCTTAAAATACATGACATCGTCATATACCACACAGCTATTTGGGTTAGAGCTTGCATCTCCATAGTTAATATCAGCAAGATCACCTTCTACACCATTATAGAAATTGAGGTTGCCGTTATGCATGCTAAACAGCTCAACACCATTGCCTTCCAGGACATTTGAGGCAAAGAATAACTGTTCATTAAAATCGCATAAGAAATCGATAGTGTCCTGCTCGGCTTCTTTAACAGGTAAATTAATTCCATCGTATGACCATAGTTCTTCATGGACTCCAATTTGAGGTGTGAAGTAGAGCAAACCATCTGGTGCAATATGCATCTCTTCGATTGCAGTAATCGAATCTGCCCCCACCACGGCATCAAACAATAATGGTACGGTCTGATGATCGTCTGCGACAAAATGCAGCTCATAACCCACCACATTGGTATAGGCATGCAGCAATAACTTGTTGCCATAAACTATCATCGGTGACTCGTGCTTTACACCATGGGAGTTACCCGGTCTAAATTCTTTAAACAGCTCGGTAGTTTCCCCATTAGTACGATATAACTCATGACCCTGAACCACATTGTTAGCGGTAAAGTACATCCACTCGCCAAAAGGCGTTAGGTTAGCAATGGCGCTATCACCCTCGTTATTAATGTCAGACAGTCGCTCTGTTAATGAACCGTCGGTACGCCAAAGCTCACGTCCATGCACACCGTCATCAGCGACAAAGTACAAATGTCCTTGATACTCGGTCAGTTGCTCAGGGTCGCTGGAACCATCGGGGTTGATGTCCATTACCAGTTCTACTGTTGAACCATCATAGACATAAAGTTCTCTCCCATCAGGGCCTTCAGCACTGAAAAAGACTTGTCCATTGTAGGAAGCAAAAAACTTTGGCTGAGAATCCTTCATCCCTGGATAAATATCAGCGACCATTTCAACTGACATATCCTCTTTAGCTATCCATAGCTCAACACCCTCCTCTGGAGTTCGCCCCATGAACAATAGTGCAGACGACTCGCCTTCTGTATATTGAAAAGTCTGTCCATAATTATTGTATGAATAAACACTAGATTTATTGGTGTTAATATCCGATAGATTTTGAACTTTGATTGATGTCTCAGCTACCGTTAGCTGTGTTACCGCGGCTATCACAGTGGCAGCCACTCCTTTCATTACGCCTGAATACATAGTTTCCTCCTGAAGATTTCCTGTATTGCGTGGCGTAATATTAAAGAGGTTCAATCAACCATTTTTTCCTAAATTTACTCAGCTTTTTATCATTTTTTTATCATTTTGCGTGACTGCAATAGAATTGAACATAAAAAATCAATGAGTTACGCGATTCCTTTCATCGAACAAAATCGCTATACTTTAAAAAGGAAGTCAAAGAAAGCGAACAACACATTATGACAACGTCTGATATCTATAGTGTTTTAAAGGAGTTTTCATCAGGTCTACAGCTTGCGCCCAGCCCCAGTCAGGTTATGTGGTTAATTTGTAACACTGTAGAAAAAACAGGACTTGATGATTGTGTTGTTTATGACGCGGATATTGAGTCCGAAGAGCTTACTCAAGTAGCTGCAATTGGCGGCAAGGTTAATGAGCTACAACAGATTATCAACCCTGTTATTTTGAAGTTTGGCGAGGGCATTGTTGGAAATGCGGCGCTTCTGAAAAGAGAAATTCTTGTTGATAATACTTCTTTAACGCCAAATTATGTCACTGATGGAGATGTTCGTGCATCAGAGCTTTCCGTTCCAATCATTTATGATAATAATGTGGTAGCTGTTATCGACTCTGAAAATAAACAGGAAAATTTTTACAAGCAACACCATTTATTACTATTCAAAACATTAGCCGCGCTTGCCGCTCCGTGGATTGGAAATCCAAAAACTCCAGACCAAATGCTCTCAAGACGAAGAACCGATAGACAACAAGCCAGTATAAAATACGGTCTTCACTTTCACTCCAGCCAGCTTAAGCAAGTAACAGAAGATTATATGAAGGAATCTTTTAGGCTTTTTGCTTCCTTGAGTCATCAGGAGTTTGAAGAAATAATGAAAGTATTCCTAAAGCATTATGCCAAGCCTTATCCTTTTAAACATATTTCAGCGCTAGACGAAAAGCTGAAAAAATATGACGAAGCCTTCAAGCGATTCCTTTGCGACCGAGTCAAAGACCTGGTTAAGCTTTCAATGGATGATATTTTTCTTCCAAGCCCTAAAACTCAAAAGTATCACTTCATTATTGAGCACACCTATATCAATCCTCTTCCGGATCATCAGTCCGTGGCCGACAAGCTTGGTATGTCTTACAGTACCTTTGCAAGACACCTTGCCAAAGCAAGAACACAGCTCATCGATTTCTTATGGGCTAAATTACATAAGGATATGAAAACCGTCGCGCCGATTATTGAATAAATCGCAAGCCACGCCCCTCGCTCAATATGGCAAAGAGTAACTTACTTATTGCTCAACGCGAAAATCAAGCTCTGAAAAAGCACCAGTTTCATCCACTACAATCACTTCGTAATCACCACGCGAAAGGTTTTTTAAGGCAATCCGATGTTTAGCTTCTAATGTCGGCGGCAACAGGCGACCATTTAAAAACCAGTAGGCTTCTCCTGTGATGCCCTCTGCCCATAACTGCACTTCGGGTAACTTCTGATTTTGCGGCTCAGCGTAAATAATCGACTCAGGATCAAGGCCAGCGATCCTGGGCTTGCTGGAACTGACACTGTTTTCACAATTTTCTGCATACTCGGGCAACAGGCTTTCGCTTCTAAATGGTTTAGCAATCCAGGGTTCAAGACTTTTTGGCCATAGAGCGACTTCCTTGATATGTACAGACCCGTCGAAGCATTGATTATTGACTCTCTTGCCCGTTGCAGCATCAAGCTGTACCTTCATTAAGCCATTATGCCAATCGCTGCTCAATGGATCGGAAAAGGTTGCAGGAGCAGTATCGTCGATAAGATAGGCTGAACGCTTTTTATGGCAGTTTTCGTCAGGCTGTAATGAAGCCAGCGTGCCCAGTGGCCAGCAAATATCAGCCATGGTTACGGTAGCCGGACGCTCGATAGGTTCCAACCAATCACTTGGCATAATTTTTAAAATACGCTCCAGCAATGGCACGGCTGTAGTACGACCAGTATTGTTAAGACTAAAGGAACCGTCAGGCATGCCTACCCAGACTCCAATAGTAACCTTGTTATTTGAGGCTAATACCCACGCATCGCGCGATCCGTAACTGGTTCCTGTCTTGTAGGCAATCTGTTTGGTTGGTTGGAAATATTGATGGCTTAAATGATTGTTGAGCGGAGTCTGCCTTAAAATATTCTGCACTACCCAGCTAGCTTCTTGACTCAACAAAGGTAATTTTTTTTGTGGCTGATCTGGCTCCAATCTCAACTCAGTTGCTAAACCCTTATTCCCCAAAGCTGAGAAAGCACCGACCAATTGATGCAAATTAGCACCACCGCCACCCAAAGCCAAACTTAAGTTGGGTGTCGCAGATTCTGGCAAGGACAACTTCAAACCTGCATTGGTCAGCTGAATATAAAAGTACTCAGGAGATAGTTCATTCAACACTTGAACTGCCGGCATATTAAGCGAACGTGCGAGCGACTGAGAAACGCTGACTGCACCATTAAAGTTCTCGCTGAAATTTTTTGGCTTATAACCCTCGAATGACTGCGGTACATCAAACAATAAAGATTCAGAATGAATAAGTCCCTTGTCTAATGCCAGACCATAAATAAAGGGTTTTAGAGTCGATCCCGGGGAGCGCGTAGCTTTGGTCATATCAACATATCCAGCACGTTCGGGATTTGCAAACTCAGCACTACCAATATAGGCCAGAGGCATTGAGCTAGCATTATCCATGACAATCACTGCTGCTGATAAACCTTTCTCTTTGTCACGTATATAATCAGAAACACTTAGCTCAAGCTCTGTTTGCAAGTTTCGATCTATAGCAGTTTTGATCAGTCTCCTGCCCGGATAACGATTGACCAGCTCACGACTTAATAGAGGCGCTAGAACAGGCTGTGTATTATATTGCGCCCAGACGTCTTCCTGTTTGATTTCATCGATCAGCTCAACCGACCAAACATTAAAATCCGCGAGACGGTCGAGCAGTTTATTGCGCTGGGTTCTGGCTCGCTCGGGATACAGATCTGGACGATTCCATGAAGGCGCCTGGGGCAATACTGCCAGCATGGCTGCTTCTGACGCAGTTAAGTCTTTAGACGACTTGCCAAGGTAAGTAAAGCTTGCAGCTTCAACGCCTTCGATAGTGCCTCCAAAAGGCGCATAATTCAGGTAGTAAGTCAGAATCTCATCCTTGGAATAATGCCATTCAAGTTGCAACGCCCGAAACATCTGCTGTATTTTGCCGCTAATACTTTTTTCGTGTGGCTCCAGTATTCTTGCCACCTGCATGGTCAGGGTCGAGCCACCGGATACGATTTCTCCATGATAAATGGCCTGAGCAGATGCTCTAAACAAAGCAAAAGGGTTAACGCCTGGGTGCTGATAAAAATAGCGATCCTCATAATTGATCAAAGCTTCAAGGTATAACGGTGAGACCTCATCCAATGTCACCGGATAACGCCAGACACCTTGTGAATCGGGAAAAGCCCGCAAAGGTCTACCTTCCGAATCAACCACAAGCTGAGCAAAGCTGCGGCGCTCAAAATCATCAATAGGCAATGGAAAGAACTTGTCTAAAATCCAGAATGAAGCAAAGCCTAGCAATAAAATAAGCAGCAAGCGCTTCAGACTTTTCAGCCAGAAGCGTTTACTGAATACCCCTTGCGGTTGAGCCATCGACAAGCCTGCTATTGAGCGTCTGGCTTACGGATAGTGACAGCTTTCTCAGGCTCACTGATACCGCGAATTTCAGGACGATACATATCTTCAACAAAACTCGACGGTACCGTATAAGTGCCCGGTGTCACCGCACGAACCATATAGAACACATGAGTTGTTTGATAACTGCTTAACTCAAGAGCAGCCATGAATCGATCATCCCAGAACTCCTGATGCTCAACCTGTGTATTCTGAGTCAGCTCACGAATACTTTTACCATCAATGGTTAGCTCATCAATCTTAAATGAATGTTCAAGGTTTTGATTCTCCAACTCAAAGCCAGCGGGTAATAAGTCAATAATCATGGCATTGCGTAACCGGTTATGTTCACGCGCCAGGTCGATTGACAGTCCCACAATAATCCTGTCACCCGCTGTCAGATTCTGGATAGAGATAGGCTCACCTTGAAGATTAAAGTAGCGACGCTTTATGGCAACATCTTCAAACAAACCTTCTGGTGCTGTTTTCGGATAGCCTTGCGCTTTGTAATCAACAAAAACTGTTTTCTCACCTAAATTTTTCAAAACTAATGGCTGTTTTACTGCGGCATTTTTTAACACAGTAATATAGTCGACAGTTTGTTTAAATGACTCTGACTCGCTGCCCTGCACTATTTCCAAACTCAGTTCAGATTGTTCCGAGTTCATATCATTCAACTGCTTCGCTAAACGTGCCAAAGCGCCTTTTTCCTGGGTTGATAACCAACTACGGGATTCCAGCTCGCCTTTTAAGTCATAAACCAAATCCAGTCCATTAAGGTCCAAGCTTTCTACAACTTTGCTACCCAGACTTAGGCTTGCTACCTGACTCAGATCACGAACCGGTGAACCATAATCCCCATAATACCAATAAGGCTGATATTTAAACTTGGTGGTAAAGGCTTGTCCCCATGCCAGTTTGGCACGACGCTGATCACCGAGCTTTTCTAAAGCATAGGCTAAATGTGCCAGTGGTAATGCACGCTCCGCATCCGTTGCATTTTTATCATAAAGTGCACGCACATCCTGCAAACTAACACCACCAATTTTAGTCAACACATAGGCCGAGTAAGCACGATAGGCTAACTCAAAGTGTTCCCTATCATCGTAGTAATCCCAGTTATTGGCTCTAAACGCACTCGAACGCACATAGCGCTGCAACCGTCGCACTGCACGTTGTAAATTATCTTCAGGAACCTGATAACCCAATTGCTTTGCTTCAATCAAAAAGTCAGTGACATAAGCAGTCATCCAGGGTTCTTCCGGTGAATTGTTAGACCATAAACCGAAGCTGCCATCATAGCGCTGCATCGAGAGCGTGCGACTTATTGCCGAATCAATCAACTGCTGTCTCTGCTCGAATAACTGAGCAGTACGCTCTGATTCAAGCGTGTTTAAGTCGTCTCTTTCAATATTCAACCAAGGCCAGGCGCGCGATGTGGTTTGCTCAAGGCAACCATAAGGATATTGCAGTAATCCATCAATATAGGAACCTGTATCCAAAGGCGGAGTGCTGGATACCGTTAATACCGACTTCAAACCGTAATCATCATATTGACTGGCAAAGTCGTCGCTAACGGCAAATTGGTTTCCTGCATTAACGGCGGCTTGCTTGCTAATGATTGAAGCGGCATAAGCAGGACGTAAACCGAGCGACCAGCTGCGATTCATATTTAAGTCTGAATTATCACTTTCTACACTAAGCGATACTTTTCCAGCACCGGTAAACTGAGAGGCTTTCACATCAAGAGCTAACACTGCCTTGCCTTTGGGTTCGAGCGTTAAAGTCTCAGAAACGCTACCATTACCTAAAGCCTCATCAGCTTCAAGAGTGACGCTAAAGGTTTGCTCAGTCTCCTCCATGTTTTTAACATCAAACATCACTTGTGACTGATCGCCTTTGGCCAAAAAGCGTGGCATAGAAGCTTGAATCACTAAAGGCGCTGCCACCTTAGCTTTCGACTCTGCGGAACCATAACGATTCTTGCTGAAAGCGACGGCCATTAGTCGCAACTCACCATTAAAGTATGGCAACTCGACATTGAGCTTAGCTCTACCATTCTCGTCCAGCTGCACCTTGTCTTTAACGATAGAGACAATTTGCACATCCGAAACAGGCGCATCACCACCACGACTTAAATCAGCATCACCGCCGAAACGCTGTCTGGCGTTACTGCCTTCGGTTAATTCAACGAAGCTGCCGTAGTTATCTTTTAGAGCCGCCTCATAAGCGCGCTGGCCAAAGAACCAGTCAATCGGTTTTGGTGACTCAAAGTTGCTGATACTGAGTATGCCGCTATCGACTAATGCCAGGGTGGCAAATACTGTCTCGTCCGAGTTCGAGTTGTTGACTTGAAGGTCAACTTCAACGGTTTGTAACGGACGCAGTTTTTCACTGTGAGTCAATTCAACATCAAGCTTTTTTGCGTCACGTTTCAAAGGCAAATGCATCACCCCAAAGGCACGATTTGGTAGGTGTTTTCGTTTAATATCGCCAGGCTTAAGCACCATCACCGACACATAAAGGTTGTGGGTATTCCAGCTGGTGTTCATCGGGATTGTGACAGTTGATTCTGCGGAATCCAGTTCTAGCGCACGCTTCCACAGAAGCTGATCGCTTTCTACAGTCACCAGCGCCTGTCCTGAATAAGGCGAAGTAATATTAACCTGAAGATCTTTACCCAACTCTACAAAGTCTTGCTCAATAGACAACTTAACCTGATCAGGTCGCTCGCCATTTTGCTGGTTGTTATCAGACCAATACCAACCCGCAAAAAAATGATAACTGGTGATCAGCTGGTTCCTTTGATTGTGGACCTCCAGTCGATAGTTGCCATATTCCAGAGGTAGCGACAGCTGTGGTCGTTGCTCTGTTTCAAACTTTATTCTTTTGCAATAAACCGGCACATTTGCTTCTGATGAACGATACTCCCAACCACTGTTGCCATATTGCCAATAAAGTCGGCTGTCCTCGCGGATCAGAGTAACTTCATACTGTTGCCCAACGGTTAATGGCTTGCCTTCCGGATCGACTGCAACCAGCTCCACAAGATTGTTCTCGTTTGGTGCTGCAAACTCACGCTCTTCAGACCATAATGGCCTGACACCCACTAACTCTGCATTCGGAAAAGCATACTGAGTAAGACGTCGAGTAATCGGGCGACCACCACTTTCATAAACATTAACGCTGCTCAGCAATCGAATCGGGAACTGGCTGCCGGCCCATTGATTGTTTAACTTCAGAGCCGCGTGCCCTTCTTCATCCAAAGTACCGGCTGGGATATCCATAAACTGGTTAAAATCACGGTATTTGTTCGAGCCAAAATAGAATCCCTCGTAATCATCAAAAGGATTAGTAGCGCTCGAAACAGATACCGTCGCATCAAACCGATTGCCGCTGGCTGGCGCACCATAAAGATAGTCCGACTGGATATCGATTGTCGGTTCATCTGAAATGCCAAGCCACTCATCATTACCGGCAGTCAGCTCAAGCTTCAGGCGCTCGGGTAAAAAATCTTCGACAGCCAACTTGTATTTGAAGGTCGATTTATTGGCAAGCGTTGCTTCAAAGATCCAGGTTCCTCGCATAGCGTCTTTGGGAAGCGTAAAATCGGTTTGATAATAACCAACCTCATCGCCTTTCCATTGCAGCGTGGTATAGACCTTATTGTCAGGTCGTAACACCCGCACAGAAATCGGTGTGGGCTCTAGCCAGTTAGCCTGATAGTCGCGCAAAATCCCCTGCATACGCACGGTTTCACCGGGACGATACAAATCTCTTGGGCCGTATAAAAATAACTCAATCGGATGTTGCTGGCGGTTGCTTAACTTAAACTCTGATAAATCCAGTTTCGGACTGTTTAAGCGAATTAAATTGGTGTTTTGGCCTTTTGTAGCCACTAAAAAACGTGCATTTTCAACGGTGGCAGCATCAAACTCAGCAAAACCTTCTTCGTTAGTCTTCTGCTCCGCTAAACGCACACCTTTGTTATTAAGCAAAACGAGTTCAACGCCTTGATAGGAGTTTGTTGAAGGTAGCTGATGGGCAAACACCACCAGGCTATCTGCGTATTGACGGGTATGCAGACCAATATCACTCATCACAAACCAGCTGAACTCATACTGATAGGGATAATCATCCGCTGGCTGCATGGTCACTGCATAAACGCCATTGTCATTGAGCGCTTTAATATTCTTCAACTGAATATGGTGAGTCAGACGCTGATTGTCCTTAGCTTCCAACTCAAAACGACCAGTATGCACCAGCTCGGCCATCTCCCTTAAATTCTGTAGCTGGTAATAGCGACGATAGTCACCATCGGAAAAGAAACTCTCATAATAACGAGGTGCAACTCGCCAGAACTTAATATCAACCTCTTTTACGTTGACAGCCTCAATAGGCAGAATGCCACTGTCACTCAAAATGGTGGAGCCTTGACTTAAAAAGCGTAACTGCCGCTCAAGTGAACTGGTTTTGATCTGTTTTTTAAAGCCACCACTTAGAGAGTTACCATTATCCGCCATAAGATCACTGGAAAAAGTAACCTCATAAGTCTGCTCGGCTTCAATATAAGGGTAGTAAATACGGCGATTATCATCACTTATAATCCAGCCGCCTTGTTGAGGAGTATTATTAAGGGAAACCTGGACTAACTGCTCTAAATCTTGTCCACGCTTGATTGGTCGACTGAAATTAACCTGCAAAGCCGGTGCATTATCATAGGTTCCCTGGTAGACGCTTAATACATTGAAAGGTGTCAATGTATCGGGTTCTGAAACAACAGCCGTTTGAGAAGATTCCTGAGCTTGTTGTTGTGAACTGTCCTTTGTTGACTTAGAGTCACCAGGCTCATCCCCACATCCTGTTAACAACAAAGCGAAACAAAAACTAACCCCAGCGACCCATGCGCGCAAACGATAAGACATAATACTCCCCTGTAAAGATTGATATTCGCTATTATATAAACGCCACTATAACCAGAAAGGGTTAGAATTGTGGCGAATTATGAATACTTTATGCTTTATTATTCCAAAGCTCGAGGAAAAAGGGAAAGGAAACAGGCTCGAGCTAACAAAAGCACTTAAAGTTAAACAGGTATAAAAAAGGCTCCTGTAACAATAGGAGCCTTATACTTTAACTGTCTTACAACGGAAATAGATGGGACTACGATAAGAGCTTAGCTTTTAGAACTTTCCAACGCTTCTTCGTATTGCGCCAGTCTTTCCTGCATATAATCAGGCACCCTTTTAATTTTTCTCATCACTTTATTCGCTTTTTCCTGGCTATCTACCGCCAATTGATACTGACCATTCAAGAAGTAAAGTTCAGCAGCAAACTCATGATGCTTAACTGGGTAAGAGAACTTATCAAGGTCCGCTTCGTTAAGTTGCTTAATAATTAAATCAAGCGGATATTTTGTATCATTTAGTTCATGCAAATACTCAGCTAATTCTAGAGCTATTTCTGAATCATTTGATGCAATTGCCTTATCCAACCAGAAGTACGCCTTCTCTTTATCATCAACTTTAAAGAAGAGCTTTGCCAGTTTGAATTGCGAACGCCCAAGGTTTCCTGACGCAGACTGAATCAACCAGGAAATGGCTTTTTCCTTATCTTCTTCGCATCCTTGACCTGCCAGTAGCTTTTCGGCCAACTCATACTGTGCGTCTGCGACGCCTTGTTGAGCTGACTTATATAACCACATTGTTGGATTGAATTCTGGATCTCGCTCTACCATAGGCGCATATTTTGCATAGTAATATTGCGCAACCGGATCGCCAGATTCTGCTTTTTCTTTAACTTCTGAAATAATTGACCTGTTTTTTCTATTGTTTTTATCAAGCTCAAAGCTTAAACGATATTTATATACTTTATTGAGTTGGCTTTTGTCACTGGGAGTTTCAAACTGCCATTTCGAAATTGCTGCAATTGAATCTTTGACAAACACATCTCCGGGATATGAATCCATTACCTGAATGTCAGTCGGAGTGCCTTCCCGATCAAGCTTAAACGCAAACTTCGCCCAGCCCTCTACTCCTTTCATAGCTGCCTCATAAGGATAGTCAGGAGCAATAGTTTTAAGAGGTTTAGCCTCATTGTCAGTATCCAAAGATGGATCAACTGGCTGATATACTGGTTCCAACGCCAATTTTAAGGCTTCTTCACTAAATGATTTATCAAGGCTATTGAAATAAAATTCCGCTTCATTTTTCTGTTCAGCGTTAAGCTGCTGGCGGATTTCGTTAAGAAATGCCTGTTCTTTTTGCGCCTGTTTATCCGATAGTTTAATCCAGGCATAGGCTTTGACAGGATCAGCCTCAACAGCTGTACCCTCAAGGAACATTACACCCAAGTTAAACTGCGCTGCCTTATGGCCGATTTCAGCAAGTGACTGGAATTCCATAAAAGCTTTTTGGTAATGACCTTGCTCATAATGCTCTATTGCATTGTCAAAGGTTGCGTGAGATGAAGTTGATACAGCGAATAAAATCAACAGGGAAGCTATTTTTTTAGCTATTTTCATAGTGAGTCCTTTTGTATCTGTAATAATCCGTGAGCAAGTATATTAATAAAGCCATTTAGATTCAACGTTCAGGCAGGAGCATTAAAAAGCCCGGTCTGAGCCGGGCTTGTGTTTATATGTATGATGTATTGATAAGATTATTGAAACTATTTCGAGCAAAATGATTTAAATATAAGCTTTCATTCCGTTGGTGGTAAACGCCTCTCGGCCCTCTCGCCAGCCGCCTAGCCATTCCTCTCGCGCATTCAGTTCTTCAAACGGACAGTTTTCTTTTGACTGACCTTGAAGTGCGGCATTAAAACCTTTGGTATGGGCTCTTTGAAGTTTATCTCTTTTTTGACGTTTCATAGATGTCGTCCCCTTTCATGTTTACGGTTGTTGACTTGATGTATTGAACACATAAAAAAAGCCGACGGCTCTTGCGAGCGATCGGCTTTATCCTAAAATTCTCTTAACTTCTATCATTAAACGCTTAGTCACTGTCTAAAATTTACTCTATGGGTTTAACTTACACCTAAGTTAGAGGGCTTGGCAATTGATAAGTTTCACAGTTTGATCATATTTTCTTCATATCAATCAGTTAGTGTGGAAAGTTATTTTTTATTGAAGATATAAGCACAATTGATTGTTTTTTAATCACACACATCCAATATCAATAAGTTAGTTCTATTTACTCGCTTAAATTCGATTATGACTGGTCAGATCAGAGTAAGACGAGACTCCAGCAAGTTTACGTTTGCGTAAAGGTAAGGTATCATTTTATATTATTTGACCGAATTAGCAGGCTTATGTCAGGCCAGACAGCAAAAACCATCAGCGAAAGAGAATACAGTATTAGCGATCTCGCCAAAGAGTTCGGTATTACTTCACGCTCCATTCGTCATTATGAAGATGAAAAACTGATTTGCCCTGAGCGCCGCGGTGTTCACCGCATCTACAGCGCCAGAGACAGAGTCCGCCTGCAACTGATTCTTCGCGGTAAACGCCTTGGCTTTTCACTGGCCGAAATCCGAGAAATTATTGATTTATATGATTTGCCTGAAGGTAAGCAAAAGCAGGCAAAGCTACTCGTTGAACTCATCCAGAAACGTCGGGATGCCCTGCTCCAACAGCGTAAAGACATAGAACATATGCTGAAAGAGCTGGATATGCTCGAGCAAAAGCTGGACTGAACTAATTACCATTGAATTGTTGAAATTAAGATAGAGGAACGAACATGTATCCATCGTTGAACTTTGACTTGGGCGAAACTGCCGACATGATCCGCGAAATGGTTCGTGGGTTTGCTGAAAAAGAAATTGCTCCAATTGCCGAAAAGACCGACCACGATAATCTGTTTCCACATCATTTGTGGCAGAAGTTTGGCGAACTGGGTCTTTTGGGTATTACTGTCGAAGAAGAATACGGTGGTTCCGGCATGGGCTATCTTGAGCACGTTGTGGCGATGGAAGAAATCAGCCGCGCCAGTGCCTCAATTGGCCTAAGCTACGGTGCCCACTCTAATTTATGTGTCAACCAGATCCGTCGTAACGGCTCTGAAGAGCAGAAAAAGAAATACTTGCCAAAACTATGTTCAGGCGAACATGTGGGCGCTCTAGCCATGTCTGAGCCCGGTGCTGGTTCTGACGTGGTTGGCATGAAACTACGTGCTGAACTAAAAGGCGATAAGTACATCCTTAACGGCAATAAAATGTGGATCACAAATGGCCCAGAAGCCGATGTGCTGGTGGTTTACGCCAAAACTGAGCCAGATGCAGGCTCAAAAGGCATTACCGCATTTATTATTGAGAAAGGCTTCAAAGGTTTCTCAACAGCGCAGAAACTCGACAAATTGGGCATGCGCGGTTCCAACACCTGTGAATTAGTTTTCGAAGACTGTGAAGTCCCTGCCGAAAACGTCATGGGCCCAGTCAATGAAGGTGTTAAAATCCTTATGAGTGGCCTGGATTATGAGCGTGCAGTTCTATCGGCAGGCCCATTAGGCATCATGCGTGCCTGTATGGACGTTGTCGTTCCTTACGTTCACGAGCGTAAACAATTCGGTAAGCCAATTGGTACTTTCCAGCTGATTCAGGGCAAAGTTGCTGATATGTACACCACCATGAACGCCAGTCGCGCGTATGTTTATGCTGTTGCCAAAGCCTGTGATCGTGGTGAAACCACTCGTAAAGACGCAGCTGCAGCAATTCTATTCGCAGCAGAAAATGCTACTAAATTAGCGCTGGATGCGATTCAGGTACTCGGTGGTAATGGCTACATCAATGAATACCCTACAGGCCGTTTGTTGCGTGATGCCAAATTGTATGAAATCGGCGCAGGTACTTCAGAAATTAGAAGAATGCTAATCGGTCGTGAGTTGTTTAACGAAACAGCCTAAAATGTTTAAATTTAACAGTCATTGTTAAAAGTTAGTTCGAATGGATTCCCGCCTTTACCTAAAGGTATTCCCTTTGGTCTCGCGTGTGGAATGACAGGCCGGAAAAGTTTAAGTTCACTTTGTAGAAGAAGCCAACAAGCTTCTCTCAACAAATTTAGTAAGAGAAGTTATCGAGCGATGCTAGAACGCGACAAATGACTTTTTAGATTCGGAGGTGACCTAACTGGTCATTGGAGAAGATAAAAAGTCATTTAACAAAGTTATAGCAAGTTCGGAAACTTCGAACAGGAGAAATATTTATGTCAGATCCTATTGTTATTGTCAGCGCTGCACGTACCCCAATGGGCGGCTTCGGTGGTTCACTATCAACTGTAAAATCAACTGAGCTTGGCGCTACAGCAATCAAAGCTGCAGTTGAGCGCGCAGGCATTCAAGCCGATGATGTTCAAGAAGTCATCATGGGCTGTGTACTTCCTGCTGGCGTTGGTCAGGCTCCAGCCCGTCAGGCTTCTCTTGGTGCTGGCCTGCCAAAAACTACTGGTGCTACTACGGTTAATAAAGTCTGTGGCTCTGGTATGAAAACCATAATGCTTGCTCATGACTTATTAAAAGCTGGCACAAATGACGTAATGGTTGCTGGCGGCATGGAAAGCATGAGTCTTGCTCCTTACCTTCTTCCTACTGGTCGTTTTGGTCAGCGCTTTGGTCATGGCAAAACTTTAGACCATATGGCTTTTGATGGCCTGGAAGATGCCTACGAAGGTCAGGCGATGGGTGTTTACGCTGAGCAGACAGTTGAAAAGTACGGTTTTACTCGCGAAGACCAGGACGCTTATGCGATTGAATCTTTGGCTCGCGCCAACAAGGCAATTGGAGAGGGTTCGTTCAAAAACGAAATCACTCCAGTCACTGTAAAATCTCGCAAAGGTGACGTTGAAGTCGATACTGACGAGCAGCCATTAAAAGCACGTCCTGACAAAATTCCTTCTCTACGCCCTGCTTTCAAAAAAGACGGTACCGTAACAGCGGCTAACGCCAGTTCTATTTCTGATGGTGCAGCGGCAGTTGTCTTGATGCGTCAGTCAGAAGCTGAAAAGCGTGGTTTGAAACCATTGGCTAAGATTGTTGCTCAATCAACCAATGCCCGTATTCCAGCTGAGTTTACCATTGCTCCTGTTGGCGCGATCCAAAAAGTATTGGATAACGCTGGCTGGTCAAAAGATGATGTGGATTTATTCGAAATTAACGAAGCATTCGCTGTAGTCACCATGGCGGCGATGAAAGATTTAGAACTTGACCACGCTAAAGTCAATGTTCATGGCGGTGCCTGTGCACTGGGCCACCCAATCGGCTGTTCGGGTACGCGTATTGTTGTTACCTTGATTGAAGCTTTGCGTAAATATGGCAAGTCGAAAGGCGTTGCGTCGCTATGCATCGGTGGTGGTGAGGCAACAGCATTGGCCATCGAGCTCATCTAAATGGCCTTTTTATCCAATAGCATTTAAAAATTATCTTTTTACAGGACTTTTGCAAAAGAGCCGCTTTGTTGGTTGTGTTCTCGAAAAGCATCATGGACTATAGTCCACTCAGCCTTCTCCGAGCACAACCGTCGCGCTCTAAAGCAAAAATCTTAATTTTAATGTGTAAAGTAAGATGAATTTTTATAAATCGGAAGAAGAACCTTATGATTCTGACTGAAGAACAAACAATGATTCAGGATATGGCCAGGGGCTATGTGCAAGAGCGCATTGCCCCTTTTGCCGAAGAATGGGACAAGAACAAAACCTTCCCTGCAGAGGCGCTAAAAGGCCTGGCCGAGCTTGGTTTTTATGGCATGTTAGTACCTGAGCAATGGGGTGGTTGTGAGATTGGTTATGTGGCCGCGGCTTTGGTATTAGAAGAAATCGCTGCTGGCGATGGCGCTTGCTCAACCATCATTTCGGTAACTAACTCTGTTGGCTGTATGCCGATTTTGAATTTCGGTACCGATGAGCAAAAAGAGAAGTTCTTGAAGCCTTTGGCCTCTGGCGAAAAACTCGGTGCTTTTTGTTTAACAGAACCGCATGCTGGCAGTGATGCATCGGACCTTAAAACTAAGGCCGTCAAAGACGGTGACTCATACGTCATCAATGGTTCTAAGCAGTTCATTACATCAGGCAAGAATGGCGATGTTGCCATTGTTTTTGCAGTGACCGACCCAAGCGCCGGTAAGAAAGGCATCAGCGCCTTTATCGTGCCGACTGATACGCCAGGATATATTGTTGCCAACATCGAAGATAAGATGGGGCAGAATGCTTCGGATACTGCTTCAATCGTTTTTGAAGACTGCAAAATTCCAGCCGAGAATCTATTGGGCCAGGAAGGTGAAGGTTACAAAATCGCCCTTTCCGGTTTAGAAGGTGGTCGTATCGGTATTGCCGCACAAGCGGTGGGTATGGCCCGAGCCGCTTATGAGTATGCTCTTGAATATTCCAAAGAGCGAAAATCATTCGGAAAGCCAATTAACAAACACCAGGCGGTGCAATTCAAATTGGCTGACATGGCCACTCAAGTTGAGGCGGCACGTCAGATGGTATTACACGCTGCACAGTTACGCGACAATAACCTACCCTGCCTGAAAGAAGCCTCAATGGCTAAACTGTTCGCATCAGAAATAGCCGAGAAAGTGTGCTCAGAAGCGATTCAAATTCTAGGCGGCTATGGTTATTTACGTGACTATCCAGTGGAGCGTATTTACCGCGACGTTCGCATCGCACAGATTTACGAAGGTACAAGCGAAGTTCAGCGCATGGTGATTGGCCGTGCGATCGCATCAGAATAACATTAGGACAGACATATGCCTGTAATTAAATCGTCACTCAATCCTCGTAGCGCAAGTTTTACCGAGAATGCCGAAGCCATGACTGCTTTGGTGGACGACTTACGCGACAAGATGGAATACATCACCCAGGGTGGTGGCCCCAAGTATCAGGAGAAGCATTTATCGCGCGGCAAATTGCTGCCTCGTGAACGTGTACGCAAGCTTCTTGATGTTGGCTCACCTTTCCTTGAAATTTCACAAATGGCTGCCTGGGACTTATATGACAATAAGGTTCCAGCAGCAGGCTTGATTGCCGGTATTGGCCGTGTTTCAGGTATCGAGTGCATGATTGTGGCCAACGATGCTACCGTTAAAGGCGGCACCTATTTCCCTGAGACCGTTAAAAAGCATTTACGCGCACAAGAAATTGCTGAGCAGAATAATCTGCCCTGTATTTACCTGGTTGATTCTGGAGGCGCAAACTTGCCGCAACAAGACGAAGTATTCCCGGACAAAGAACACTTCGGTCGTATCTTCTACAACCAAGCCAATATGTCTGCCAAGGGTATTCCTCAAATTGCGGTAGTCATGGGATCCTGTACCGCCGGTGGCGCTTATGTTCCTGCCATGGCTGACGAGTCAATCATCGTTAAAGAACAAGGTACGATTTTCTTAGGTGGTCCACCGCTAGTTAAAGCAGCAACCGGTGAGGTGGTTTCCAGCGAAGATTTGGGTGGCGCAGATGTTCACTGTAAAACTTCTGGTGTTACCGACCACTATGCACTCAATGACGAACACGCATTAAAATTAGCCCGTCAGGTTGTATCTAACCTGAACCGCAAGAAAACACCTTCGGTGACTTTGAAAAAGCCAGTTGATCCGCTCTACCCTGCTGAAGAATTGTACGGCGTTATCAACAAAGACCCTCGTAAACCATTTGATATTCGCGAAATTATTGCACGAGTCGTTGATGGCTCTGAGCTGGATGAATTCAAACCTCTATATGGCAATACGCTTATTTGTGGCTTTGCCCGCATCCATGGTTATCCAGTAGGCATCGTTGCCAATAACGGTATTCTGTTCTCTGAGTCAGCACTAAAGGGCGCTCACTTTATTGAGCTTTGCTCACAGCGTGGCATTCCTTTAGTTTTCCTACAGAACATCACTGGCTTTATGGTTGGCCGTAAATACGAAAATGAAGGTATTGCCAAACATGGCGCTAAGATGGTGACTGCTGTTGCCTGTGCTAAAGTGCCAAAGTTTACTGTAATTGTTGGTGGTAGTTTCGGTGCTGGTAACTACGGTATGTGTGGGCGTGCTTACAGCCCTCGCTTCCTGTGGATGTGGCCAAATGCTCGTATCTCTGTAATGGGTGGTGAGCAGGCTGCCAATGTATTAGCACAAATTAAGCGTGACAATTTTGAGCGCTCTGGTCAGCCAATGTGGTCCGAAGAGGAAGAAAAAGAATTTAAGCGTCCGATTGAAGAGCAATATGAAAAACAAGGCCATCCTTACTACTCAAGTGCTCGCTTATGGGACGATGGTATTATCGATCCAGCGGATACTCGTATGGTGTTAGGTCTAGGCCTATCTGCCGCCATGAACAAAGAAGCCGAAGAAACCAAGTTCGGCGTCTTCAGAATGTAAGGCGGGATTGATCTTATGAGTGAAGCATTAAACATTACCATTGATACCAATGAACTTGGTAAAACTGGGCGTGGCGTTGGTTACATTACCCTAACCCGCCCTGAAATTCACAATGCCTTTGATGACAAACTAATTGCCGAGCTGACTGAAGCTTTTTCTGCCATGGAAAATAATTCTGAGGTAGAAGTGGTTGTCTTGCGCGCAGAAGGTAAAAGCTTTTCCGCCGGTGCTGACCTGAACTGGATGCGTCGCATGGCAGATTATTCCTGGGAAGAAAACTATCAAGACTCTCAGGCACTGGCCACTTTGATGAACACCATCTACAGCATGAGCAAAACTACTGTCTGTCAGGTTCAGGGCGCTGCTTTTGGTGGCGGTGTCGGTCTGGTTGCTTGTTGTGACATCGTCATTGCATCCGAACGTGCAAGCTTTTGTTTATCGGAAGTAAAGCTTGGTCTGATTCCTGCGGTTATCAGCCCTTACGTCGTTAAAGCGATGGGCGAAAGACAGGCACAAAGATATTTCACAACTGCCGAGCGTTTTAAAGCGAATAAAGCGGCTGAGTTTGGTCTGGTCCATGAGGTGGTATCCGAAGAGTCATTAGTTGAGAAAACCAACGAAATTATCACCACTTTGTTGAGCAATGGCCCGCAAGCCGTTAAAGCAGCAAAAGATTTAATCAGAGCTGTAGCGAATCAAACCATTGACCAATCCTTGATGGATGAGACGGCACTTCGTATTGCAGACATCCGTGCCAGCGAACAAGGTAAAGAAGGTTTGAACGCTTTCCTCGAAAAACGTACTGCCGATTGGTCCGTTGGCCAGTCAAAAAGCAGCTCACAATAATTGGTTAAGGAAACAGCGAACATGTTTACAAAAATATTGATTGCTAACCGTGGTGAGATTGCTTGCCGCGTCATAAAAACGGCGAAAAAACTGGGCATCAAAACCGTTGCCGTTTACTCGGAGGCCGATAAAGATGCCATGCATGTGGCGATGGCTGATGAAGCGGTTTACCTTGGCCCTGCTCCTGCGCGTGAGTCTTATCTTAAAGGTGAGCTGATTATTGAGGCTTGCAAGAAAACTGGCGCTCAGGCGGTGCACCCGGGTTATGGATTCTTATCAGAGAATGCGGATTTTGCAAAAGCACTTGCGGAAAATGAAATCGAATTTATTGGCCCGCCGGAAGGCGCGATTATCGCCATGGGCTCAAAGTCTGCGGCGAAAGAAATCATGGAGGAAGCCAAAGTACCTTTGGTCAAAGGCTATCATGGTGAAAACCAAGACGGCGACTTCCTGAAATCGCAGGCTGACGAGATTGGTTACCCAGTAATCATCAAAGCAACCGCAGGTGGTGGTGGTAAGGGTATGCGCATTGTCTGGAAAGAAGAAGACTTTGCTTCTAGTCTTGCTTCGTGCAAACGCGAATCCGCAGCTTCGTTTGGCGACGATAAAGTGTTGGTAGAGAAATACATCACCAAACCTCGCCACGTTGAAATTCAGGTGTTTGCTGATAAGCATGGCAATGCGGTGCACTTATTCGAGCGCGATTGCTCTGTGCAGCGTCGCCATCAGAAAGTGATTGAAGAAGCCCCTGCTCCAGGCTTAAGCGAAGAAACACGCTCTAAGATGGGTCAGGTAGCCATTCGCGCAGCACAGGCGATTGGTTATGTGGGCGCCGGTACGGTGGAATTCCTATACGATGAAGACGAATCATTCTACTTCATGGAAATGAACACGCGCTTGCAGGTAGAACACCCCGTTACTGAAAAGATTACTGGCCAGGACTTAGTCGAGTGGCAATTGAAAGTTGCCGCAGGTCAGGAACTGCCAATGCAGCAGGACGAATTAAGCATTAATGGTCATGCATTTGAAGTGCGTATTTACGCGGAAGACCCAAATCAGGACTTCCTGCCAGCGACAGGAACATTGCTGCATTTAAATACACCTGACGAAACTGAACATGTTCGTATTGATACCGGTGTCGCTCAAGGTGATACGGTATCGGTTCATTATGATCCCATGATCGCAAAACTTATCGTGTGGGATCAGGACCGTAATGCTGCACTCGCTCGCTTACGCGGAGCTTTAGCCCAGTATCAGGTTGTCGGCTTAACCACTAACGTTCCTTTCCTTTCTGCATTGGCACACTGCCAGGGCTTTGAGGATCTTGACTTAGATACTAACTTTATTGAGCGCTACAAGGATGACTTAATCCTTGATGAAGAAGCAGCTGATGATGACACTCTGGTTGCAGCAGCCGTTTATCAACTGTTAAAGCGTGAGCAAACTGCCGCAGAAAATGCAAAGAACAGCGAAGACCCCTACTCACCCTGGCACTCAGTTAATGGCTGGCGTTTGAACACCGATAACCATCATACTTTTGAATATCTGGATAAAGTTGACGGCATTGCAAATGACGTGGAAGTGGTTGTGCATTTCCGCAATGATGGTTATTTACTCGATCTGCCAAGTGGCGAGCTACCAGTCAATAGCGCAACCTTGAATGGTCACATTCTACGTCTTGACGCCAATGGTAAACGTTTTAATGCTACGGTTGTTGATGATGGAGCCAGCTTGCATATCTTTATTCACGGCCATTACAAAGTGCTCGAAAAAGTTGAGCGCGGCTTGGCCGGTGACTCAGAGGATTCAGGTGGTAGCCTGACCGCACCAATGCCGGGAACGGTGATTGAAGTTCTGGTCAGCGAAGGCGATCATGTCGAGTCTGGTCAACCTTTGGTTATCCTTGAAGCAATGAAAATGGAACACACCATTAACGCACCAAGTGCTGGCGTGGTCAGTGAAATTCATTATGCTGCTGGCGACCTGGTTGATGATGGCGCAGAACTGCTATCGCTGGAGGTTGCTGAATAATGGTCATGGTATCAGACAATCCTGCCCTACCCACTCACGTTAAAATCGTGGAGATGGGACCGCGTGATGGATTGCAAAATGAAAAGCAGCCGGTCTCAACTAAAGTAAAACTGGAGTTGATTCGCCGCTTGATCGATGCCGGTGAAACGCACATTGAAGCAACTGCATTTGTATCACCCAAATGGGTGCCGCAAATGGCTGACCATCACGACATCATGGCAGGCCTGAAAAGTTTCCCTGAAGCACAAGACGGCAGCGTCTGGTTTCCGGTACTAACGCCAAACCTGAAAGGTTTTGAAGGTGCGTTAGCTGGTGGCGCCAAAGAAGTTGCCGTTTTCGCTGCAGCATCAGAAAGCTTTTCGCAGAAAAATATCAATTGCTCAATTGCTGAATCGATTGAGCGTTTCAAGCCGGTTATCGAAGCTGCCAAAGAGCAAGGCGTTAAAGTTCGCGGCTATGTTTCCTGTGTGTTAGGCTGTCCCTTCGAAGGCGCCATTGCCCCTGACAAAGTCGCCGAAGTTGCCAAAGCATTGTATGACTTAGGCTGCTACGAAATTTCTCTGGGCGACACCATTGGCGTTGGTACACCGAACAAGGCGCGCGCTATGATAGCAGCGGTTGCCGAGCATGTACCGACCAATAAATTAGCCTGTCACTTCCACGATACTTATGGTCAGGCATTAGCCAATATTTATGCCTGCCTTGAGCTTGGAGTTGCCACAGTTGATAGCTCAGTTGCAGGTTTGGGCGGTTGCCCTTACGCACCAGGCGCTACCGGCAATGTTGCAACAGAAGATGTCGTTTATATGCTTAACGGTTTAGGGATTGAAACCGGTATCGATTTAACTAAACTGGTTGACGCTGGCGCTTATATCTCTGAGCAGCTGGGTCGTCGCCCTGTATCACGAGCAGCCAATGCGTTGCTTGCTAAAAGATAATAATCAATTCATTCGATTTGACGAGGATTAAAGATGTCAGGTTTTGATAAAGTCGTACACAGTTACGAAGAAGCTTTAGAAGGCTTTACCGACAACATGACCGTAATGGTCGGCGGTTTTGGCCTGTGCGGTATCCCTGAAGGCTTGATTGAACAGGTCTACAAAATGGGCTGCAGCGGATTGACTGCGATTTCAAACAACGCAGGCGTTGATGGTTTTGGTTTGGGTAAGTGGTTAGAAAAACGCCAAATCAGCACCATGATCGGCTCCTACGTTGGCGAGAATGAGCTATTTGAAAAGTTGCTGCTTTCCGGTGAGATGGAAGTGATTTTGACACCACAGGGCACATTGGCCGAAAAGATTCGTGCTGGTGGCGCAGGTATCCCGGCTTTCTTCACAGCAACCGGTTTCGGTACTCAGGTAGCTGAAGGTAAGGAAACCCGCAATATTGATGGTCGCGACTATGTGCTTGAGCCATCTTTAACTGCTGACTTTGCTTTAATCAAAGCATGGAAAGCTGACACCATGGGCAACCTGATTTTCAACAAAACGGCGATGAACTTTAACCCGATGATGGCAACAGCTGGCAAAATCACCGTTGCAGAAGTTGAAGAAATTGTTGAGCCTGGCGAATTGGATCCTAACTTTATTCATACACCAGGTATTTATGTTCAGCGCGTGATCAAAGGCAATAACTTTGAGAAACGTATCGAACAACGAACAGTTAGAGCATAAGGAGCGCATCATGGCATTAACACGTGAACAAATCGCCATGCGAGTGGCGCAAGAACTAGAAGACGGTTTCTACGTTAACTTGGGTATTGGTATCCCTACTTTAGTCGCAAACTATATTCCTGAAGGCGTTAAAGTAATGCTTCAGTCTGAAAATGGTTTGTTAGGTATGGGGCAATTCCCAACCGAAGAAACCATCGACCCAGATCTGATCAATGCTGGTAAACAGACAGTAACCGCTGTTACTGGTGCAGCTTTCTTCTCATCAGCAGAAAGCTTCGCCATGATTCGTGGCGGCCATGTTGACCTTACGGTTCTTGGCGCATTCGAAGTCGATCAGGAAGGCAACATCGCTTCCTGGATGATTCCCGGCAAGCTGGTTAAAGGCATGGGCGGTGCAATGGACCTGGTAGCTGGCGCTGAAAACATCATCGTAACCATGACCCATGCTAACAAGCACGGTGTTTCTAAAATTCTGAAGCAATGCACTCTGCCGCTAACAGGCGCCAAATGCATTAAACGCGTCATCACTGAGCTAGCGCTAATGGAAATTAAAGATGGTGCCTTCCACCTTCTTGAGCGCGCGCCAGGCGTATCTGTTGAAGAAATTAAAGAAAAAACGGAAGCTGATTTGGTGGTTCCGGATCATGTTCCAGAAATGAAGTTAAACTCATAGTACTGTTTTTTATCCTATAGTTTAACAACTCTTCAAAGCCGGCTTAGTTGCCGGCTTTTTTGTAATATTTATTAACACTTTTCCGAAATTTGGCATTAGAAATCTACCGCTAATGCTTTAGGATAAATCGGTTATTCTTTTAACAACAAAGTAGAGAGTCCAATGAAAAAACTATTAATTACTGCGGCTTTATCACTCGCCGTTTCGCCTTTGATGGCGGACGAAGGCATGTGGCAGCCACACCAGTTACCAACCATTAAAAAACAGCTAAAAAAAGCTGGCATCAAAATTAACCCTAACAAGCTTACCGAACTGACTGAATTCCCGATGGGTGCGGTGATCAGCCTGGGCGGCTGTACAGCCTCATTCCTTTCGCCAAAGGGTTTAGTAGCAACCAACCATCACTGTGCTTACGGCAGTATCCAGTTCAACTCTACTGCAGAGAATAACCTGTTAGACAAAGGCTTCTTAGCAGAAGATTTGAGCCAGGAACTTCCAGCAGCACCGGGCTCACGTGTTTACGTTACCGTTAATGTGAGTGACGTGACTGCTAATGTGAACGCTGCAAGCGACGAGCTTTCTGGTCTTGAGCGCTATAAAGCTATTGAAAACACGGAAAAAGCACTGGTTGCAGAGTGTGAACAAGATGCCGGTCATCGCTGTAATGTAGTCTCTTTCCATGGTGGTTTAGAGTATTACCTGATCAAGCAATTGGAAATTAAAGATGTTCGTCTGGTTTATGCACCCTCTTCTCACATTGGTAAATACGGCGGTGATGTAGACAACTGGATGTGGCCACGACACACCGGTGACTTTGCTTTCTATCGTGCCTATGTCGATAAAGACGGCAACCCGGCTGAATACTCAGAAGATAATGTTCCTTATGAGCCTAAGCACTACTTGAAAGTAAATAAGGACGGTGTTGATAAAGGCGACTTCGTTATGGTTGCTGGTTATCCGGGCAGCACTAACCGTTATCGCACCAGCGCTGAAGTGAAAAACCAGTTTGAGTGGTGGTACCCAACATTCCGCTCAACTCTCCAGGAATATATCAACTTAATTGAAGAAACTGCACCGGAAGGTACAGATGAGCGCGTGAAGTATGCAAGCACGCTAGCCGGCCTTAACAATGCCGAAAAGAACTGGGGCAGTATGATTGAAAGCTATGCCAAAGGTGATCTTCATGAGCGTAAAGTCGCTCTGGAAAAGAACCTTAAAGCATGGCTCAAGGCAAACCCCAAAATGCAGGAAAAGCACGGTGATGCTATTGATGCGTTAAATGCCTTAATTCAGGAAAATATTGCTGAACAGGAGCGTACATTACGTTCATGGGCCGTCAACCGCGATACTTTGACCGGTACAGCAGCACGTTTATATCGCCTGGCCATTGAAAAGCAGAAGCCTGATGCAGAGCGTGAGCCCGGCTACCAGGAACGTGATATGGTTCGTTTCAAAGAAGGTCTGAAAAGCATGGAGCGCCGTTGGGACGCAGAAGTTGAAAAAGCCTTATTGAAACACTTCGCTCCTATGTATGCCGAGCTTTCTGCTGATCAGCGTTTGAAATCTTATGATGAGTTTATGGGTATTGGTGAAACCTTTAATGCAGAGGCCTTCGGTAAGAAAGTTGATGCAATGTATGCAAAGACCAGACTTAACGAGCTGGAAACTCGTCTAGAGTGGATGGAGAAATCAGTAGAAGACTTCAGACAGTCTGACGACCCATATATTCAGCTAGCGGTTGCTACCTTCGACGAAAAGTTTGAGCGTGAACTGGAAAGCAAGGAGCGCGGCGGCAAGTTCCAGGAACTACGTCCCCAGTACATGTCAGCACTTATCGACTACTATAAGTCGCAAGATAAACCTGTTTACGCAGATGCCAACAGCACGCTCCGTGTGACTTACGGTAACGTGAAAGGCTACTCACCAAAAGATGGCCTCTATGCAACTCCTTTCACTACTCTTGAAGGTATTGCTGCCAAACATACTGGCGAAGAGCCATTTAACTCACCACAAAAGCAGCTGGACTTAATCAAGGCCAAAGAGTTTGGTGACTATCTAGATAAAGACCTTAACAGTGTACAAGTAAACTTCCTGACGACTCTTGATGTGACAGGCGGTAACTCTGGTTCTCCGACTTTGAATGCGAACGCTGAATTTGTAGGCCTTATCTTTGACGGTGTATATGAGTCAATTATTGCGGATTGGGATTATAACGATGAATTGAATCGCTCTATCCATGTCAGCAGTGCTTATATGCTGTGGGTTATGGAGCACGTTGATAACGCCCATAACTTAATCAAGGAAATGAAAATCGTTGATTGATCACGGCTCGTCTGCAACACCCAAGCCGGCTCTTGTAGCCGGCTTTTTATTGCCTGTCACAATATTAATAAACCATAATATATTCAACGAGTTACTTAATTATTTTCAACAATTATATTGCACAATTTCAGATTTAAAGCTAAGGTGGAAACGTCTATCAGGAGGGCGTTTCTTGTTGTTTAAAAAACAATATATTTATACACTCATTATAATTGTGCTTGTAGTTTTGCTGGCCGAAACTTCTTATGCCGCAAATAACCAGCCAACAAAGACATTAAGAATTGCCATTCTTGATGCACCTCCAGCACTCATACCCAGTGATAGCGGTAACCACTCTGGCTTTCTGGTTGATTTCTTAGAAGAAATAGCAGAGCGTGAAAATTGGCGAATCCAATGGCTCTATCTGAAATGGCCAGAAATCATCAACACAGCGAAACGTGCCGAACTGGATCTTATACCTTTTGTAGCCTACTCTCGGGAACGCGCAGAGTTTCTGGACTATAACTCAATCAGCTACATCACAGGCTGGGGTCAGGTTTATATCCACCCGGATGAGCAACTATTGGAAAATATTTTCGACTTTGAAGGCAAGACCATTGCCGTGGTCAAAGACGAAATCTACGCCATTCAATTCGCCAATTTGTGCGCTCAATTCGATATTATCTGTCATTTGAAAGAAGTTCAGGACTATAAGTCTGCATTTGCTTTACTGGATAAGCGGCTGGTTGATGGAGCAGTAAGCGGCAACCTGGTTGGCTATAGCTTTGAAAAGCGCTTCAACATTGAACGCACCCCCATTGTTTTCAACCCTTCAAAGGTACTGTTTGCCAGCCCCAAGAGTAAAAATGCAGATGTGCTACAGACCATAGATAACTACCTGGAGGAATGGAAAAATGACCCATCCTCTCCCTATTACGAAATTAATGAGCGTTGGCTGGGTAAGGATAGTTCAGGCACATTCATGCCCCGATGGCTTTTATACAGCCTGGCAGGCCTAATGGCATTGCTTATAATGACCACTCTTGTTGTGCTGATTCTGCGTAAACAGGTTCGCAAGCAAACTGCCGATCTTGCCGATAAAACTGACCAGATAAAACAAATTATTAATCTCGTTCCTCACATGATTTAC
Organism: Kangiella sp.; assembly: GCA_048268505.1. Lineage (GTDB taxonomy): Bacteria > Pseudomonadota > Gammaproteobacteria > Enterobacterales > Kangiellaceae > Kangiella. The sequence continues at coordinate 58,761 of JBLWVK010000007.1, forward strand.
GCCACCAATGTCAATGGTGAGGTTATTCTTGCTAATCGTTATGCAGCCGACTTTTTCGGATTACCCTTAAAAGACTTTGATGATATCAACATCGAGCAGCTGAAAAGTCGCATACCTGAAGCAAGTAAGTTATTTGAAGAAGAAGAGTACCTGTTAAGAAAAGATGCCATAGCGGTAGATAAACAGCTGAAAATCAAAGACAGCAACCAAAAAACGACCTATTTCAATATTGCTAAAGTGCCTTTCGTTGGGCGCTATAGCCGCGTTCCGGCGGTAGTAACTGTTGGTGTTGATATCACTGAGTCGAAAGAGTTTGAGCAGCAAATTCAGCATATGGCGCAGCATGACTCCTTAACTGGGTTACCCAACCGACTGCTTTTGAATGACCGTATCAATCAATCATTGGCTCTGTCCCTGCGCCATCATCATAACGGGGCTGTATTGTTCATTGATCTGGACTTCTTTAAAAATATCAATGACTCTATGGGCCATATGACCGGTGATAAATTATTGGTCGAGGTGGCCAAACGTCTTGAAGAAAACGTTCGTTCCGGCGACACGGTCGCTCGCCTCGGTGGCGATGAGTTCATCATCCAGCTTAGTGAGTTAAGCGATAATGCAGAGGATGCTGAAATTGATGCAGTCACTGTTGCTAAAAAGTTGCTTAAAACTCTAACTGAAGGGTTCAGGATTAATGGACAGGCACTGCATATAACCGCAAGTATCGGAATTGTCGTCTATCCACGAGATGCTGATAGTCACGAACTTATTATGCAGCGTGCCGACACAGCTATGTATCACGCCAAAGCAAAAGGCCGAAATGGTTATGCTATTTTCAAGTCGGACATGGAGGCGGTTATAATGCGTCGCCAGTCCCTGGAAAATGATCTCCATAAAGCGGTTTTCAATAATGAGTTTTTCCTGTTGTATCAGCCCCAGCTTAATGGTGTTGATGGTAACTTATTAGGTGTTGAAGCTCTTATCCGCTGGAATCACCCCGAACAAGGCATTATCTCGCCACTTGAGTTTATACCGATCGCTGAAGAAAATGGCACCATTATTGATATAGGAAATTGGGTTCTAAAAAAAGCCTGCCAACAAATTAAGTTCTGGATAAACGAGTATGGTAGCTCTCCGATTGTCTCAGTTAACCTGTCAGCCCTTCAGCTAAGTAATGGTGATTTGGTTAAAACGATTTCCGAACTAGTTGCCAGAGAACAGATTCCTGCAAATCTGTTAGAACTCGAAGTCACTGAAACCCTGATTATCTATGAAGAAAAGCGCTCCATAGAATTATTAAAGTCGCTTAAGAAGCTTGGCGTACGTATATCCATTGATGATTTTGGTACCGGTTACTCATCACTAAACCATCTGAAGAAACTGCCTTTAGATAAGCTTAAAATTGATCGGACTTTCGTAAGCGATATCCCTGGCGATCCGGACAGTGAAACCATCGTTAAAACTATTATCCGAATGAGCCAGGAATTGGGCTTGGAAGTCACTGCTGAAGGTGTCGAAACTATTGAGCAATTAGAGTTTTTGAAAGAAGAAAAATGCCCACAGTTCCAAGGGTATTATTTTGACAAGCCTTTAAGCCCCATGGTCATTCAGGATAAATATCTCGAGCAAAAATAAACCACCTCGCCACATAGGACAAGGTGGTTTATTAATTTAGCAATAAATAGAACTGATTAAGCTGCGGCGTTAAAACCGATAAAGTAACCGACAAGATAACCAGACAGTATTAGCATCACCAACCAGGTCAGAATGACCCCATAAAAACGGCCAAACGATTTACCCACACTTTTGGACAGGCCTGCCGCATGTAAAATTCTACCTAACAATAAGGCAATACCAGTGCCATGGATGAACCATGTTGAAGCGCCCTGAATCTCTGCCAATGCCATCAGCAATAGACAAATTGGAATATACTCAACCGCATTGCCGTGTACCCTAATCGCTCTGGCCAATACTTTTTCGCCATGCGAGCCGATACCAACCTGAAATTTTCTGCGCAACATGACTACACGATAAGATAATAACAAAATCAATAAAGTTAGTAGCCCAGCATACAACGATGTAATTTCGATACTCATATTTACCCCAGTAATTATTGTTAATACTGCTACAATCTAGCAGACAGTCAGCCACAAAAAAAGCCCACCGAAGTGGGCTTTCTTATTCAGCAAGTATCAGGTCTAGATTTAGGCACCAACCGTTACTTTATTAGCAACTGGAATAGTGACCTTGGCAGCCTTTGCTTTGTACTCTTCCATCTGATGGAAGTTCATGTACTTGTAGATGTCTTTCGACAATGAGTCCAGCTTACTCGCATAACCCATGTACTCTTCAACCGTTGGTAAACGCCCCATTACCGCGGCAACAGAAGCAAGTTCTGCCGATGCCAGATAAACATTGGCACCCTGACCTAAACGGTTCGGGAAGTTACGAGTTGAAGTTGAAACAACCGTTGATTTTGGAGCCACACGCGCCTGGTTACCCATACACAATGAACAACCTGGCATTTCAAGGCGCGCACCCGAACGGCCGAAGATATTGTAATGACCTTCTTCCATCAACTGATGCTCATCCATACGTGTTGGCGGAGCAATCCATAGACGCGTTTCCAAAGTTCCTGCTTCAACGCTTTCAAGCAACTTCGACGCTGCGCGGAAATGACCTATGTTAGTCATACAAGAACCGATGAAAACCTCATCAATCTTGTCACCAGCGACTTCACTTAATAGACGCGCGTCATCAGGATCATTCGGAGCACACAACACAGGCTCTTTCAGATTATCCATGTCGATTTCAATAACCGCTGAGTAATCTGCGTCTTTATCAGCTTCCATCAATGATGGGTTCGCCAACCACTCTTCCATCTTCTCAATACGACGAGAAATGGTGCGCTCATCGCCGTAACCATTTGCAATCATCCACTTCAACAATACGATGTTGGATTGCAGGTATTCAGCAACAGATTCTTCGCTTAACTTAATCGTACAACCAGCAGCTGAACGCTCAGCAGAAGCATCAGAAAGCTCAAAGGCCTGCTCAGCTGTTAAATGTTCTAGACCTTCAATCTCAAGGATACGGCCAGAGAAGATGTTTTTCTTGCCAGCTTTTTCCACCGTCAACAAACCATCTTTAATCGCCTGATAAGGAATCGCATGCACTAAGTCACGTAAAGTGATGCCCGGTTGCATTTTACCTTTAAAACGAACCAATACCGACTCAGGCATATCCAGTGGCATAACGCCAGTAGCTGCTGCGAAAGCAACCAGGCCAGAACCTGCCGGGAAAGAAATACCCAATGGGAAACGAGTATGTGAATCACCGCCAGTACCAACGGTATCAGGAAGTAACATACGGTTTAACCAGCTGTGAATAATACCGTCGCCTGGGCGCAAGGAAACACCGCCACGGTTCATAATGAAATCTGGAAGCGTGTGTTGAGTATCAACGTCAACTGGCTTTGGGTAGGCTGCTGTGTGACAGAATGACTGCATCACCAGATCAGCCTGGAAACCAAGACACGCCAAATCTTTCAACTCGTCACGAGTCATTGGGCCGGTAGTGTCCTGTGAACCTACTGTAGTCATTAATGGTTCGCAGTATTGGCCCGGACGAACGCCTTCAAGACCACAAGCCTTACCCACCATTTTTTGCGCTAAAGTGTAACCTTTGCCAGTGTCTTTAACTTCTGCTGGAGCGCGGAAGAAATCAGCGGCAGGCATACCTAAATAGTCACGTGCGCGTGTAGTCAAACCGCGACCAATGATCAGAGGAATACGACCACCAGCTTGAACTTCATCAAGCACAACGCCGGTGCCAAGATCAAATGTAGCAATCACTTCACCATCTTTTTCGACTTTACCCTCATAAGGATAAATATCGATAACATCGCCAGTTTCCATTTTCGAAACATCAAGTTCAACAGGCAATGAACCCGCATCTTTCATGGTGTTGTAGAAGATTGGAGCAATTTTGCCACCGAAACAGAAACCGCCAGCACGCTTGTTAGGAACGTAAGGAATATCTGCGCCCATGTGCCACAATACAGAGTTAGTCGCAGACTTACGCGAAGAACCCGTACCGACAACATCACCCACATAAGCCAGCGGATGACCTTTTTCTTTCAGCTTCTCAATAGTTGAGATAGGGCCAATCTCGCCCTCTTTATCTGGGTTGATACCTTCACGCTCGTTTTTCAACATCGCTAGAGCGTGCAAAGGAATGTCTGGACGAGACCAGGCATCCTGAGCTGGTGACAAGTCATCAGTATTGGTTTCGCCGGTAACTTTAAATACGGTCAGGGTGATTTTTTCAGCTAAAGATGGCTTTTCTTTAAACCACTCTGCATTTGCCCATGACTCGATAACAGCTTTAGCAATAGCATTGCCTTTATCGGCTTTCTCAGCTACATCATGGAAAGCATCAAACATCAATAAGGTGTGCTTTAATTTTTCACCGGCCAGTTCAGCCAGCTCAGAATCATCCAAAAGCTCAACCAGCGTAGCAATGTTATAACCACCCAACATGGTTCCTAGAAGCTTAGTTGCGTGCGCCTTGTCAATTAAAGGAGACTCGGCTTCACCTTTTGCGATAGCTGCCAGGAAAGCGGCTTTAACATAAGCAGCTTCATCAACACCTGGTGGTACGCGGTGTGTTAACAATTCGACCAGAAATTCTTCTTCACCGGCAGGAGGGTTCTTCAATAGCTCTACCAGCTGGCTCACTTGCTCAGCATTTAAAGGTAGAGGTGGAATGCCTTGCTCGGCGCGTTCTGCAACATGACTTCTGTAAGCTTCTAACACTTAGGATTCCTCGTTGTTCGATGTTTGTTGTACCGCTGATAGACCCACGCAACAGGGCGCAGATGGTTCAGGGAGTCTCTCTAAAAAGGTGGCCGATTATAACACAGGCTTTATAGAATGTGAGCCATATCTTGTTTATCTAAAGTAAGTCAGTTATTCAGTGGATATTCATCCATTTTACCCTATGCTATATTTATCGAAAATTATAAAGGGGTATCACTTATGAACCATAAACGATTACTTATTACCATGTCTGCCCTTGGTCTCAGCCTTGGTATTTCAACGAGTTATGCCATGGACAAAGAGCCAAAACGTGAACAGGTCAGGAGCCAGGAGCAGGTTCAGGTGGCGGCTAAACCCAGTCGCGATGGACTGTTTCATGATGACGAAGCTCGCATCATTCGCGACTACTACCGTGATTATGACTATGAATACAACAGAGATGGCGGCAAGCAAAAGAAGCTTCCCCCTGGCTTGAAAAAGAAATACGAGAGAACCGGCGAATTACCTCCGGGTTGGGAAATGAAACTTCAACGTGGCGAAGTTCTGTCTGAAGATGTTTACCGTTATGGTCGTCCTCTTCCCTATGATTTACGCCAAAGACTGCCTATCGGTCCTACAGGCAGCAAAATCATTGAAGTTGAAGGCAAAATCATCCGCGTGATGGAAAATACCCGAGAAATAATCGATATTCTCAGTCTGTAGCCTTGCCAGATCCCATACACAAAAAAGCCAGCATCTCGCTGGCTTTTCTTTTAATATCATTTCTTTTAATATCATGTCGTTAGGTATTTGACTTTATCATATATATCAATTTTTGATTATAAGCTCTGGCAAAGTCACGAGTTTTAACTCTAAGTTCTGCATGACGTGAGTTATACACCACTTCAGACATACCCGGCAAAACTTCATAATCTCCTTTTATTACAACCAGCTCACACACGTCCTTTGGCAAACCGGGAATAAGCACCTCGCCATCTGTCACAACTGCCAAAAAGCGCTTAGAAGCCTTAAGTTTCTGCTTGGCCAGCAGGTCAACACTTGCGCTCTCAACCCACTCCATCTGCTCAATCAGCTCTTTGCTTTCTTTATTGGTGGCTTTGCCTTCCCCGCCCACCGGTTGCCCGTCACCGCATCCAGCGAGTGCTGACACCATCAAACTTACCACTATCAGCCACCTGCTCATAAATATATTTTGCCTTACCAATTAGGTATTCAGAATGAATTGCCGCGGATGATGACAAAAATGCTGATTGATTAAAACCGATCTTTTCCATAATTTTGTAAAGAATTGTCGCATTAGCCGATCAAAATCTCTCATACCCCGTTTTATAGATGCCAAAAAGTGTCAGTTGCGGTATGATCCGCGTTTCGAAAATGCCTTTGATTAATAGGCTTAGTGGCGGCTCCAGCCGGTTATTTTTTTGAAACAAAACCTAAAACGAGAGTCACGCTACTCAGATAGTTTTTCTTATAGTTTGAAAACCAGTAACGGGAAACATTTCATGCAACTTTCAGCTCTTACCGCAATTTCACCTGTCGATGGCCGCTATGGCTCAAAAGTCACTGATTTACGTAGTATTTTTAGCGAATTTGGTTTGCTTAAATACCGTGTTACGGTTGAAGTCCGCTGGCTACAGGCGCTTGCCCAGGCCGATGCCATCAAAGAAGTGCCTGCGTTTTCTGACGAAGCCAATCAGCTTTTAAACAGTATTGTTGAGTTCTTTGCTGAAAGTGATGCAGAGAAAATCAAGGAAATCGAGCGCACCACCAATCATGACGTAAAAGCCGTTGAGTACTTCCTGAAAGAGAAAATTCGTCATAGCGACGAGCTGGATAATGTTAGTGAGTTCATCCACTTTGCCTGCACTTCCGAAGATATCAACAACCTTTCTTACGCCTTAATGCTGAAAGAAGGTACCGAAGCGCTTAGCAAGTACCAGCAGGAAGTCTGCCAGTCCATCCGTAGCCTGGCTGAACAGTTTGCAGAAATTCCAATGATGTCGCGTACTCATGGTCAGCCAGCCTCTCCTTCGACCATGGGTAAAGAAATGGCCAACGTGGTTTATCGTCTTGAGCGCCAGCTGAAGCAGATTCAGGGCCAGGAGATTCTAGGCAAGATCAATGGTGCAGTCGGCAACTATAACGCTCACCTTTCTGCTTACCCAGACTTTGACTGGCAATCATTCGCTGAAAAGTTCGTAACCTCATTAGGTTTGACCTGGAACCCCTACACCACTCAGATTGAGCCGCACGATTACATGGCTGAGTTGTTCGATGCCATTGCCCGTTTCAATACCATTGTTATCGACTTTGACCGTGACGTATGGGGTTACATTGCATTGGGCCACTTCAAGCAGAAAACGATTGCTGGTGAAATTGGCTCATCTACCATGCCGCACAAGGTTAACCCGATTGATTTTGAAAACTCAGAAGGTAACCTGGGTATTGCTAACGCCCTGTTCGATCACCTGGCAATGAAACTACCAATTTCTCGCTGGCAGCGTGATTTATCAGACTCTACAGTACAGCGTGTTTTAGGTGTGGGCTACGCACACAGCGTAATTGCCTATCAGGCAACGCTAAAAGGCATTTCAAAGCTGGAAGTTAACGAGCAGTCATTGTTGAATGAGTTGAATGCTAACTGGGAATTATTAGCCGAGCCAATCCAGACCGTTATGCGCCGTTATGCCATTCCGAATCCTTATGAAAAATTGAAAGAACTGACTCGCGGCAAGCGCGTTACTCGCGAAGATATGCAGGCATTCATCGACTCGCTTGAATTGCCAGAAGCCGAAAAAGAACGCCTTAAGCAGTTAACGCCTGCAACCTATATCGGTAATGCGATAAGTCAGGCCAAAAACATCTAAATGATGACAGGTACTCTATGAGCCATATTCTCGGCGACATCAGTCCTGAGCAATTCCTCAAGGAATACTGGCAAAAGCGCCCCTTGCTAATCCGAGGGGCGTTTTCTTCTGCGCTGGTGACAGGCGAAGAAGCACTGATAACGGCCGACGAATTAGCAGGCCACAGTTTAGAAGAAGACATTGAATCTCGATTGATTCAATGCGATGGGCAGGACTGGCAGTTGGAGCATGGCCCTGTTGAAGAGCACAGGTTTGCCGAACTTAGTGATGAAAACTGGACTCTACTGGTTCAGTCATTGGACTATTTTCACCCTCCATTGTGTGAATTAATCAAGGCATGCAGTTTTATTCCTCGCTGGCGACTGGATGATGTGATGGTGTCTTATGCCACCAATAGAGGCGGTGTTGGACCTCACCTGGATAAATACGATGTATTCTTAATTCAGGGCGAAGGCCAAAGGCGCTGGCGGGTTGGACATAAGAACCAGTCGACCACACCAACCAGCCCTCACCCACAAATCGCTCAAATAGAGCCATTTGATGCGGGCATGGATGTTATCGTCAATCCAGGCGACATGCTGTATATCCCACCGAATACACCACACTGGGGTGAATCGATAGGCAACAGTATTTGCTACTCAGTTGGATTCAGAGCACCTAATATTGGTGGCATCATACAAAAGCTGATGCAGCTGCCCCACACGGAATTAGACCAACTGTGGAGCGACGAAAATAAACTGACTCTTGAGTCTAATGGCGGTGAATTGAGCAGTGACATGAGTCAGTGGGTGGAGCAACAGATTAAACAGCTTTGGACTGCAAATGATTACTTGATGGCATTCGGTAAAGAAGTCACAGAGTTAAAGTACCCCGAATTATTAGAAACACCTTCGGAAGATGAGTTAATGGATTGGATAGCACTTGCTCAAGATCATGGTATAACAGCTGAACCATTGGCGCGAATGACTTACATTGAAAAGCAAGGCGAACTTTGGCTATTTATCAATGGTGAATACCAGCCTATGGATTCCAGTTTGGCTCCAACCATCAAACAGCTGAACCAGACATTTGAGTGTTCGTCGGAACAACTGGCATCGCTAGAGAAACAAATCGCCAATGATTTTCTAGCTTTTGCCATAGGCCTCGGTGCAATAAAACCGGCCTCATTCGATATATAATAAATAACCCTCGTCGACAGAGGGCTTTTGTCAATCATAGTGAATTAATAAGACAGGTTTCTCATGGCAGATTCTGCTGACAACAAGATATCAAATCACAGCAGCCATTCATGGCAGGATATTCGCCATGAAACCAGTGCAATCATCCGCATTGCCATTCCTGCCATTCTGGCGCAGCTCGCGCAGATGTCGCTTGGGGTAATCGATACCCTGATGGCCGGCAACTACAGCAGTAACGCACTAGCTGCGGTCGGAACTGGCTTTAATGCCTTCATGATCATCTTCTCTTTGTTTATGGGACTGATGATGGCGATCAACCCGATGGTGGCTCATTTTAATGGTCAGGGAAAACCAGAAAGCATTGGTAAAACCTTCCAGATGGGCATGTTTCTGGCAGTAATCTTCGGCATCATCACCTTTATACTGCTACGCAATGTGGATCCATTCCTGTCATTGCTCGGTGTTGAGGAAGCTATTGTCGAAACAACCGGCGGCTACCTGAAAGCATTAAGCTGGGGCTGCGTCTTTGCATTTTTATTTATTGCCCTGCGTTCTGGTAATGAAGGCTTGTTCTCAACCAAAATTGTGATGTTCTGCTCCTTCATGGTCATTCCCTTCAACCTGCTGTTTAACACCTGGTTCATTTATGGTGGCTTAGGAGTTCCAGCAATGGGTGCAGTCGGTGTTGGCTATGCCACCAGCGTGGTCTGGACCTTGCTGTTTCTATTCCTGTTATTTTTTACCTGGCGCAACCCATCGTTTGCCAGTCTAAATATTTTCAAAAAAGTGCGTTGGCCAACCTGGGCATTGATTAAAGAATTCTTTTCAATTGGCACACCTATGTCTCTCGGTTTGCTGATGGAAGTGAGCATGTTTGGCATGATAGGCATTCTAGTTGCGCGCTATGGCGTAGATCTGACCGGTGCGCATCAGATTGCCATGAACATTGCTACCGTTGCCTTTATGGTGCCCTGGGGGCTTTCCATCGCGATTACTGCACGTGTTGGCTATTGGATGGGAAGACAAGACTATCGCCAAATGCGTTTATCAGGCTTCTGTGGTATTGGTGCGAGCCTGTTCTTCCAGGCTGTCTCAGTAGCTATTATGCTGTTATTCCGCTATCAATTAGTTGGCGTATACACTGACGACCAAGCAATCATCGAAATATCCGCGTCCTTGATTTTCCTCGCCGCCATCTTCCAGTTCTCCGATGGTTTGCAAGTGAATAGTGCCGGAGCTCTGCGTGGCATGAAAGACACCAAAGTACCTACTGTTTATATGGCGATTGCCTATTGGCTGATTGGTTTCCCAATTGGAATATACCTTGCGGACTATATGGATCTTAAGGTCAAAGGTTTCTGGATTGGCATTCTTTTCGGCCTCACCGTAGCCGCAATCCTATTGCTGGGTCGTTTTATCCATCGTTCCAAGCAGACTATCGCCTTTGCTGAGAGAGCTAAATCATAGATTCACAGCAAAGGCTATTTGCATTTTAAATTAAGTTAAAGTCACAGGTTTCGTTTTTTTAAGTGCTCATTCAGCTCACTTAGCAAGGCATTAGTTTTCTCAGCTACAGCAATCCCCTTTTCTTGCAACTCCAAAACCTTTTCCTGTTGCTTAATAGCTTTGTGTTGCTCCGCTACGGACTTATTTACCGTTCTTCTATTTATAATTGTTTCGAGAACAAAATAAGCAAGTATGAATAAGAAAATGATATACCAGTATTCGGATAACCATGTCATGAAACCGCTTGAGTTATCTGAATAGTTGTAGAGTTCTTTAGCAACTTCCTGATACTCATCCCACCCTATCCAAGTTTCCGTCTCTGGATTGTAGTACAACGTATTATTCATTTGCCACTTACCAAATGCTCTGGCAAACCGACCATCCCTATCGTTGAAATCAGTTAAAAATGCATCAACAGTCGCTATTTTAATACCCTCAAGCTCAGTACCATCAAAGGTATTATCCTCTACCATGATATCAATTATTTCCAGCTTACCATCGTACTGTAACGATTTGTTCTTGTAGCTATACATGCCGTCTGATACAGGCTCAAGCAACTCCACCTTAGGATTATTTCTCTGTATGTCTTCCCAAGCTGTCAATATTTCTTCATATTGTTGATCTGCTTTCGAAAGAACTGGAAATATTAATAATATAAGCAATATGGTAATGCGTTTCATTGGAAAACTCTCCCCAAGTTAATTGTTTTTATAAAAGAAAAGGAGCTTAATAGCTCCTTTTAAAGTCTTACATTTTATTTCTGTTTTATAAACCCATCGCCTAGCTTTGGACTAACTCTTGGCTTAGAAGCAGGCCTTGGGCTTGTTGTTGGCTGAATCCGTACTTTTGGCTCTGGGTTGCTGGGTTTCACCTTTTGCTTTGGCATGGGTGGATCATTTGGCTGTTTATCCAAATTAGGATCTATGCGTGGCTCATAATGTCGAATCACAGGATAGCGATAATAGTACGGCCAATAGTAGGGACGACTGTAAAACCAATAAGGATCCCATACTGAGTAGACTTCCACATACTCACGTTTTGGACGCTCTTTCCATAAATAGTGGTTACGAATGTCTACTACTGGAAAATTAATTTCGTGCTTACCTACTTTACCTGGCATTGGCTCGGCCAACATGCCCACTAGAGTTATCTCTTTACCCTTCTGATAGATCATAGGGTCAAGGAAGCCCGGGACACGAGCAATAAAACGACCACCAGTCTGGCTATCTTTGACAGGTCTCGCCTGACGGTCTAAAGGTAAGTTAACAACCTCAATCAGAGTATCTTTTTCAAGGTTTTCCACCCGGGCAATAATACCGCCCCAGCGAACTTCCTCACCGGCATAAGTTGCAGGGCTTTGTGCGACCTGAGCAAACTCAACACGGTTTGTTTCATCAAATTCAATTGATTCCGGCACATTGGCACAAGCCGCTAACAGGCCAGCCATAAGTCCTGCTGAAAGTAATCTTAAATAATGTCGCATAAAATGCCTCCCTTTATTAGTTCTGACTTGATACCACAGGTCATCAATAATCAGACACTTAATCATATTGCTTTATGTGTAGCACAAAGTCTATGAACACTTCCTGAATTTTACAGATTCATGCAGGCTTGCCCTGCTCTGAAACTTTCTTGGCTACATTATTACGCAGATAAACCGGTTGAGCCTGTTCCGCATCGACTGCCAGTCCCTTCGCTAATTGCTCTGAAACCCATGGCAACATGCTCTTAGCGCTTGGAAAAGAAACTTCTTCTTCAATCACCAGCGATACATTGCAGCGTTGCGCCAGTTCATCAGGATACGTTTGCCAGCCACTGCCGACGGTTCTATAAATCGTAGACGAATCCAAATGGTCAATAGTGACAGATTCCGGCTCAGCGACCTCCTCCTGCCCCACTAATTTCATCAATCCATCCTTCAGTTGATAGACACCCCAGTAAACTTCGCCCATACGCGCATCAATCGCACTCAAGATATGCTTCTCACCAGTAGACTGGTATGTAGCCTGCGCCATGGCCTGCAAGCTGGAAACTCCAACCACAGGCACGCCCGCCCCATAAGCAAGGCCTTGCACAATACTGATGCAGATCCGTAAACCGGTAAAAGCTCCTGGACCTTGCCCATAACCCATCACATCAAGATCAGACAGCTTAATCTTTGCCTGCTCTAATAACGAATCAACCATTGGCAACACCAGCTCACCATGTTGGCGAGGCGCAACTTTATAGTCGCTATAAACGGTATCACCAACCTGTAGAGCAACAGAACAGGCTTCAGTAGAAGTATCAATGACTAGAATATTAGACATGAAGAATGATTAATCTTGAGTTAGGTTTTGCAGAAATTCTATCACAGTCTTTTGTTCGCGCGTACGACGCATTGGCGGTAAGCTGCGCAAAAAGCGTTTGCCATAAGCATTGGCAATCAAGCGCGGATCACAAAGTACCAGCACACCACGATCGTTCTGATCACGAATCAAACGCCCTGCTCCCTGCTTTAAGGCAATAATGGCCTCTGGAATCTGTAGGTCAAAAAATGGATTTTTACCCGACTTACGCATCGCCTGGATCTTCGCTTCAATAAGTGGCTCATCCGGTGCAGCAAACGGCAACTTATCAATGATGACGCAACTTAGCGCCAAGCCTTTAACGTCTACCCCCTCCCAGAAACTGGAGGTTGCCAACAATACCGCATTGCCCTCTTCACGAAAATCTTCAATTAACTGATTCTTCGGCTTCTCGCCCTGCATCAAAACCGTCTTATCCAGTAACTTATCTTTCCAAAGCTCCTGCACCTGATGCATCGCAGAATAGCTGGTGAAGAGCACAAATGTACCACCCGGATTAGCCTCAACAATGGGTAGAACAGCTTTTTGCCAACTGTTGATGAAATCTTTTGACCTCGGATCTGCCAAACCGCGAGGAATATGCAGCAAAGCCTGGGCGTCATAATCAAAAGGACTAGGCAATTCAAGTTCACGCGCTTCATCAAGCCCTAAACGTTCCTTGAAATGCTTAAAATCGCTGGCACCTTTACTACTTGCCTGAGTAATGGTTGCTGAAGTAAAAACCCAGCTACGAGTTGACTGTTCGCGACAGCTTTGTGCAAAAGCCTTCGAAACATCTAGCGGTGTTTCCATCATGGCAAAACCTTGGCGATAAGTTTCCACCCACCGTACAGCGGTCATTTCCTGATCTTTGTCGCTAAAAAAGGCCAACGTATGCAAGCACTCTTCTGCACGTTTATGGCAAGAGTCCAGACCTTTGGAACGCGAGGCATGGCGCTCTAATCGGCTATGCAAAGCACCTAACTCTTTCTTGAGTTCAGCCAACAATTGTTTACGCTGAGGGTTTACAATCTGTTGCCAGTTCTTCTTTTGCCCAGACTCGCCTAAACTTAATCGAATCTCATTGACTGCGCCTTCAACCCGACGAACCGCCACCGATAATTGACGGTCATCTTTAGCATTGGTCAAAGCCTCCAGCTCAGTGTCGCGGCAGATTTCCATCAGCTGCCTGCTAGTTAAGCGACGCCCATAGAAACTATGCGCAATGTCCGCCAGCTGATGTGCCTCGTCAACCACCACAATATCAGCATCGGGCAATAACTCGCCAAAACCATCTTCTTTGAGCACCATATCGGCCAATAACAAATGATGATTAACCACCACCACGTCTGCCGATACTGCACGCTGGCGTGCTTTGGCTACAAAACATTCTGCATAGTCAGGACATTCTGAGCCAAGGCAGTTTTCATTGGTCGACGTCACATAGGACCAAAGCGGATCATTATCAGCAAGATCAGTACATTGAGTTAAATCACCACTGGCGGTTTTCACAGACCATTCATTAACGCGGCTTAAAGTATCCACCATGGAGCGGCTTTGAAAACGTCCACTTTCCAGACTCTGCTGCAATCGATATTGACAGAGATAATTGTTTCGCCCTTTGAGCAAAGCAATTTTGGGAGAGATAGAAAGAGCCTTACAGATATCAGGGAGGTCGCGGAAATAAAGCTGGTCTTGCAGATTTTTAGTACCGGTAGAAACAATAATTTTACTGTCTTGTTCATACCAGCTTTTTAGCGCAGGAACCAGATAGGCAAACGTTTTGCCTGTTCCGGTTCCAGCTTCGATACAGATAGAAGTTTCATCATGAATGGCTGATTCAATCGACTGGGCCATTTGCTCCTGTTCAGAGCGTCTTACAAAACCATCGAAATAATCAGCCAACAGGCCATCAGCAGAAAAGAGTTCTTCAAGGGAAGCTAATGATGCCATCGGTCAGAAATGCTTAATGAGCTATTTAAGCAAACGCTGCTCAATCAATGTGAGCATCATTTCAATATGGGCATCATCATCATTTAAAGCAGGGATATACTCGTAACGCTTACCGCCATTCTCGATAAACACGTCTTTATTTTCTTCAGCAATTTCCTCAAGCGTTTCAAGGCAATCAGCACTGAAGGCAGGACAAACAATCTGCACCGACTCTAACCCTTCTTTACCCCAGGTTTCGAGAGTGGCATCAGTGTAAGGTTTTATCCACTCTTCTTTACCGAAGCGCGACTGGAATGAGGTCAAGTAATCGCCCTCTTCCAGGCCTAACTCTTTGCTGACCAGTTCAGTGGTTTTGTGGCATTGCTGCTCATAAGGATCACCACCTTTGCTGAATCGCTCAGGCACACCATGATAAGAAAATAGAAGCTTATCGGCTTTGCCATTGTCATTCCAATGACGACGGATCGAATTAGCCAGTGCTTTGATGTACAAAGGATTATCGTGGTAATCGCCGACAAAGGTGAACTCTGGAACAAAGAACTCTTCTTTCATGGCTTTGGCGACACGATCAAAAATTGAAGCTGTCGAAGCAGAGCTGTACTGAGGATAAAGCGGTAACACGATAATGCGTTCGCAACCCTGATTTTTAAGTGCTTTTAATGCTTTGGGAATAGACGGATTGCCATAGGCCATCGCGATTTCAACCGGAATATGTTTGCCATATTCCTGCTCAACAAAGCGATCATTCATCATGATTTGTAACTTCTTGCGCTGGCGCTGAGTAATTGCCAGCAATGGCGAGCCTTCGCGCGTCCAGATAGACTTATACAGTTTGGCTACTTTGGCAGGACGAATACGCAAAATAATACCGTGTAGTATTAAACACCAGACCCAGCGGGTCAGCGACACTACACGGTAATCATGAAGAAACTCAGCTAGATAGCGACGAACCGCTTTGGGAGTCGGTTCGTCAGGTGTTCCTAAATTACAGAGGAGAACTCCTTGTTTTTTCAAAAACAGCCTCTCTTATTCGATAAAACTAAAGGTGCGCGGATTATACTTTTAAGCCTGTGAAAATTGCGTCACGAATGTCTTCAACAGACCCGACACCTTCAACTCGAACGTATTCTGGCGCGGCATCAGCATCTTTTTCAGCCCAATCAGAATAATACTCAATCAAAGGCTTAGTCTGTTCAACATAAACCGCCAAACGACGACGGATAGTATCTTCTTTATCATCATCACGCTGAATCAAAGGTTCACCAGTAACATCATCCTTACCCGCCTCTTTTGGAGGATTATAAGTAACGTGATAAACACGACCTGAAGCAGGATGGACACGACGACCGCTCAAACGCTTAACAATCTCTTCATGGTCAACATCAATTTCAACCACATAATCCACGTCAATATTGTTCTCACGCATAGCGTCAGCCTGTGGAATCGTACGCGGGAAACCGTCAAGCAAGTAACCATTAGCACAATCAGCCTCTTTTACACGCTCTTTGACAATACCAATGATAATGTCGTCTGACACCAACTCACCAGCATCCATCTTTTGTTTGGCCTGTAAACCAAGCTCAGTTCCGGCCTTCACCGCCGCGCGTAACATATCCCCGGTCGAAATCTGAGGAATATCGTACTTTTCTTTAATGAATTGAGCCTGTGTACCCTTACCAGCACCTGGCGCGCCAAGCAAAATTATGCGCATCTGCGAAATCTCCTACAAGTTGTCGCAAAGTATGAGTTATAAGGCGCTAAAGATACTTGGAATGGCATGGTATCTCAAGTAAAAAATCCCCCAATTTCCCGATTTACGAGCCATTGCAGGGAATTGGAGTGGTGATACTGTATAACAAGGCTCGGGATTGGGCAGGCACATTGGCCTGCCCCTACCAAAACATGGAATCTATAATACAGATGGGCCTATGTAGGCTGGTGATGAGTCTGCGAATCCCAGCAAAATACCTTCTCATACAAAAATATTGGGCAGGCAAACCGGCCTGCCCCTACCTCAAATCAGAAGTACTTGTCATCCCGAGGATTGAGGGCCTACCCCATCGGGTACCGCGAGATCCATTGCCTTGTAATTGTTATTTGAACACCTTATTTCAGGATTTAGGATAAGTCTCTTATTCCTTCACCAGGTACGGCTTCAGCAAGTACCCAAGCACAACACCGGTCAACACACCCAGCGAATTGGCCAGCAGATCCAGCCATTCAAAACCACGGTTCGGAATAAACTGCTGCAGAAACTCAATAAGAAGGGAAAAAAGGATACAGCCAATCACAATCTGCCAGCTTGGATGCTTTTTCGAACCCATCCGCGCCAGGAACGCCAACCCCGCATAACCAATAAAGTGCAAAGCCTTATCCCAAGGTAAATCCTTCGGCAACTGCTTACCCGGCATCAATGACAACGCAAAAATCGCCAAACAAGCAACCAGAAATAAGACTTTAAATAACCGACTGTTTAAAAACTGAACCATAAAAAAACCGCCAAAGGCGGTGAATCCAAATAAAGTAAGCAAGATTCTAGCAACTAGAAAGTTAACTGACTAGAAGTATGTTGCCATAAAATGGGTTAATCCCCCAATGTACAGTAGGCTGCGTCATGACGCACCGATAGAGCTAAAATGTTACTAAAACTCAATACGTTCAGGTTGTGACAGAGTTTCTTTGAGTTTAGTGTGGGGCTAAAGGCCATTTGTTTAAGATGATTTTAAAAGTATCTTTTGCTTTATTCACCGTTTCGGGATGATATTCAACTGAAAAATCTACGTCCAGGTCACCATTTTGCCAAAATTCTTTAAATGTCCAATCACCAACATAATTAATTTGTTGTGCTTCTACAGAAAAGAAATAATTTATGTGCTTTAGACTAGGCCTCAAATTTGTATACAACTTATATCTTGAAAGACGATAAAGTCCGGGAGTTAATTTAAATACTACAGGATTTCCGCGGTTTCCCTCACGGATCATGTCGCGCAATACAACCTTCTCACCTGTATTAATATTTTCTACTTGGATTTGGGCTGATAATGCAGCATTTTGATTATCAGCTTTCACCAATATAACCCCATAAGAGGGGTCAGAAATCATTTCATTATGTTTATCTTCAATAGATATACATCCAAAAATACTTACTGATAATATTGTAACAATTAAATATCTCATACTAACTCTCTATCAACCATGTTCACACAGTTTGTGCATAACCCAAAATTTATACTTTAATTACTTATAACTCTTAAACAACCACCTCATGCCTTCGCGGTAACTATCAGTACTGTTAGCCGCATGGGTGCCACCTTCGATGCTTATCACTTCAACAGCCCACGGTAAAGACTTCTGTGCTTCAACAAAATCAAGCCATTCAAACGCGGATTGCCTTAAATTTGGACGGTCATTAGTGCCACTGGTGACAACTAACCCTAAGT
The DNA here is from genome assembly GCA_048268505.1 of Kangiella sp. GTDB lineage: Bacteria > Pseudomonadota > Gammaproteobacteria > Enterobacterales > Kangiellaceae > Kangiella. Next base: position 76,852 of record JBLWVK010000007.1, read on the forward strand.
CAGTTCGACTAGCGGGTTCACCCGCAGAGAAAAACAGATCGCGTCCGGCATTAAAGTGGGGATTACTGGCAATTCGTCCCCAGAATAAATCGGGCTCGGTAAAAGCGGAATAAAGCACCATAGTTCCACCATAACTTTGGCCAAAGAGCACTCGCCTGGTCGGGTCGGCACGGAAGCGACTCTCAACATCAGGAATCAACTCATTCTGCAAAAACTGATGAAAATTCGCCGCCCCACCTTGCCCTTCTTTGGCATCGTGTGAGTTCGGAGTGTAGTCATAGCTACGCTTATTAATGGCAGGATCAAAAGAACCGTAAGCAATCCCCACAATAATCGCTTCAGGTAGCTTATCGTCATAGGTCAGGAACAGATGGTTCGACGCCAGAATTGGAAATAAAGAGTCGCCATCGAGTAAATAAACGATAGGATAATCAGAAGAGTTGTCATCGTAACCATGCGGAAGACGCACATAAATATGCAAAGAACGCTCTAACACATCAGACTGAAATTCAAAATAATCACCCTGTAACGCAGGAATATGTTTTATTGAATCCACAGCATTATCATTATCCGAAGTCGGTAACTGAGCTTGGCAGGCTGATAACAATATCACGGCTATCAGATAACATATTCGATGGAGCTTCATTGATTCTCTCTTATGGTTTAGTCTCTAAAATAGTATGAGTTGATATCTGGTTAATTTACTCTGACACCATTAGTTAAGCCGCACCGCGAATCGGCGTCGGCTTGAATGAATTGTTAGAACTCAAACCACTTTGTTGGGTCACTTGGACTCACCACCACGATTTTGTCCCACCCTACGGGACGCTTGGCATGCTCTAGTAGCTGCTGCTTGTCATGGCCGTCTAGCCCAAGTCCAATGTGATCGGTTAGGACGAGCCACCATTCAGGGTACCTGCTTCTAAAGTTGGTGATCTTCTGCAGCTTTTCAGCAGCGCAATAGGCGATGTTATCCAGCATTTCGGCAACTATGAATCCACCGGATTGATCGTCGCTGTTTCCACCCATACGAAAGTAGTGCTCTAGCGGCTTTGATGCTTGAATTACGTCCATTTCAAAATTTGGTTCTGTATAGACTCTTCCACTGTTTCGTTCGGGCTGCGCCATGAAAGCTGAAAGCGCCGCTCGCAACGTGGGTTCCAGTTGCTTCCAAGGCTTCACGGGGCGACTAAAGCGGAAGAACAAGAACCAACTCTCATTCGAGGCAGGCCCAAATGAGTGAGCAAGCTTTTCGACTTTTTTCCACAGGGGAATTGACGTTTCTTCCAGTCCACGCTTGCCGCCTCCTGTGTCGTGGTTCTGATTGAGCCGACGGACCTCAACAGCAACGCGACCATCCGCAAGAAAGTCCGGAGGTGTGTTGCCATCCGGTTCGTATACGACGGACTGGAATCCCATGTGCTTGAGCAGCTTTTCGACGACGGCTTCAGATGCATCCATTGAGTTCTAACATTTTATTATACGAATTGATTCGTAAGACTTTATTATCATTGGTCTTTTTTTACAAGTGTCGATTTAATGGTTAATAAAGAGCAGATCCTGAATTAAATTCAGGATGACAGAATTGAGATGATTTATGATTTTGCATATCCGGGGTGATTCTTAACATATTAATTTATCAAAAAAGCCCAGCAGTGCTGGGCTCAAATTTTGATAATTATCTCTACTCAACTCTACTATTCAGGTCATTAAAAACGCCTGCTTTGTTATGCAACCAAATCCAGGCGTGTAGTGTCCACAGTCCGGCGCCGACATTTTCATGCCAGTGGTCATCATCACCTGTGTAGCCTTCGGGGGCTTCTGCTGATAATGCTAGTGGTACGGCATATTCAACAGCAACAAGTCGAAGTTTACCGTCTGCTTTTGAGTCGGCATAAACCAGTAATTCGGGTTTGTCGATTTCAAAAGTGTCGTCGAGATAGGCGAAATTTAAGAAGTGATGCCCCATTCCGGGGATATACAATCCGATATCGACATATCCATCAATTAAAGCGTTATTAACATCATGATAATGAGCTGTTGCGTCGCGTGCGATACTGAGTTCTTCTTCAACAACGCCCGCATTGGCCTGTCCGAAGGCAAATGACAAAGCTGTTGCCGTTAACATGATTTTTAGTAAGTTGCTCATGGTTATACTCCTTCATAGTGTATCGACCTGTAACGTTAGTTTTAAAGCTAATGTTCCCTGGTCGAGATTCCAATATTCAAATACCCATCCAACGATTGTTCTGGGTAACGGAAAATCTTACTCTCAGGGATTGTGAGCGACTATATTAATCAAGTCACATTTGCATCATTTTACAATTGTTATCAATGATTTTATGAGGAGTTTGTAAGCAGGACTGACAAGTGAAAAAAAGTCTGACAGAGACTTGTGACAAAGGTAACTTTAAGAAAGCTAGGGCGACCACACTGGGTCGCCCCTACCAAGAGGGATGTTAACTGGCTAATTTCAGTAACAGTTTGTTGAGTTTGGCGGCAAAGCTGGCTGGGTCTTCTAGCTGCCCTGCTTCGGCAAGCTGTGCCTGGTCGAATAATACGTCTACCCATTCGTTGAACTGGTCTTGATCCTGTTCTTTTTCAACTAACTGGATCAGGGCATGTTCTGGGTTGAGTTCAAACACTGGCTTAACATCAGGAACTGGCTGGCCTGCGGCTTGCATCATCTTGACGATTTGCAATGGCATATCACCTTCGCCTGCTACGATACATGCTGGCGTGTTGGTCAGGCGTAAGGTAATTCGAACATCAGCTACCTTATCACCTAATACGTCTTTTACACGCTTGACTAAGTCTTCGTGTTCTTTGGATGCCTGTTCCTGAGCTTTTTTATCTTCTGCATCTTCAAGGTTGCCTAAATCCAGTGAACCCTGTGTAACAGACACAAACAGTTTATCTTTGTATTCCTGCAAGTGAGATACTGTCCATTCGTCAATACGGTCGTGCATCAATAGAACTTCGATACCTTTCTTACGGAAGATTTCCAGGTGCGGGCTGTTTTTGGCAGCGAGGAAGCTGTCAGTGGCAATGTAGTAAATCTTGTCCTGTTCTGGCTTCATACGCTCAATGTAGTCATCCAGCGACACGGTTTGTTCTTTGCTGTCTGTGTGAGTTGAGCTGAAGCGGAATAAACCGGCAATCTTTTCTTTGTTAGCAAAATCTTCGCCGGGGCCTTCTTTCAAGACCTGACCAAATTCGTTCCAGAATTGCTGATACTTTTCTTTATCTTTCTTGGCCAGTTGCTCAAGCATTTTTAGCACGCGACTGACAGTCGCTGAGCGCAATGACTGGGTAACTGAGCTGTCTTGCAGGATCTCACGCGATACGTTAAGCGGCAAATCATTAGAATCAATTAGGCCACGCACGAAACGCAAATAAACCGGAAGGAATTGTTCAGCATCATCCATGATAAAGACACGCTGCACGTACAGCTTTACGCCACGTACGCGATCACGATTCCACATATCAAACGGTGCTTTGGCTGGGATGTAAAGCAAGCTGGTATACTCTTGCTTACCTTCGACCTGATTGTGGCTCCAGGTCAATGCGTCTTGAAAGTCATGGGCCACATGCTTATAAAACTCTTGATATTCTTCGTCCGTGATTTCAGCTTTAGGGCGAGTCCATAAAGCTGTCGCCTTATTGACAGCTTCAAACTCTGGTTCTGATGGCTTATCTTTTTCATCGCCATGATGCATCTTATGCATTTCTACTGGCAACGAAATGTGGTCAGAGTATTCTCCGATAATGTTGCGTAAGCGATAATCCTCAAGAAACTCTTCTTCACCTTCTTTTAGGTGCAAGATGATATCTGTGCCTCGGCTATCTTTGGTTGTTGGTTCAATAGTGAATTCACCATCACCGGCAGATTCCCAGATCACAGCCTGATCGGCATCCACACCTGCAGCGCGGGTGACCACGGTAACCTTATCAGCAACTATGAAGGCTGAGTAAAAACCAACACCGAACTGACCAATCAGTTTTGAGTCTTTTTTCTTATCGCCGGTTAATTTGCTTAAAAAATCAGCAGTACCTGACTTGGCGATAGTACCCAGGTGCGCAATAACCTCTTCTTCGGTCATGCCGATACCATTATCAGAAATGGTCAAAGTTTTAGTGTCTTTATCGGTGGTAATACGTATGCGTAGTTCTGGGTCATCCGCTAACAGGCTGGCATCATCGAGTGCCTTGAAGCGTAATTTATCCGCCGCATCAGCAGCATTTGAGATAAGCTCGCGCAGGAAGATCTCTTTGTTGGAATACAAAGAGTGCACCATCAGGTGCAGTAACTGTTTAACTTCAGTTTGGAAAGAATGTGTTTGTTTTTCAGCAGTTACTGACATAACAAATCCCCGTTATTGATTAGATTTAATGATGTTAAAACTTAATCAGGATGTGGGGATCTGGTGGTTTGATTTCAAGCCTGAAGGCTAAAATTATGGCAATTCAATGGCCTGACATTGTACGGTTTGTAAAGGATAGAGGGTGTCGTTTTGTGAATCAAATAGATAACAACCCTCTTCATGCTTGAGCAGCTGAAACTGACGTGGCATCTCTTCGATACGCCCCATCACTGGAAGGCCATCCTTTTTATGCTCTGCAATTTGAATAGAAAGGATATTAGATTCCGTCAGCACATCCTGGGCTAAAGTTACAGGGCGCCCATTAAAAATGGTCGAAACCACTTCGGTGAGTTCCGCAGTGGTTTCAGCTGAAGGATTGGTAATCACGGCTGGTTTAGCCTGAGCAGGGTCAACGGTCTTGCAAGCCGAAGCCAACAAGACCGTTGAAACCATTGCTAATAGCAACCTGTAACTCATGCCTATTTTGGCTCTGTCAGGATCAGGTTCTGTTTCAAGAACATGCGATCGCGCAGAATGGATGAGTTGAACAATGAGTTTTCATCATAAATATCTGAAGGCTTATAAGTTTCCTGATGCAACGGTTTAGCAAATACTGGGCAGGAACCCGTTTCACGATAGTTTAATGCAGCAGCCAATCTGGCTTCCTGCTCATCACCCAGCAAGTGGTCAAAGTCATCAGGAACCACACAACCGCGTACAACATCTTCACCATTGTCGGTTGAAGCAATGACGAAACCGTCGGCGTAATCACCAAACTCTTTATCATTCTCACCACGGAACTGAATCGTAAAATATGTGGTGCCGCAGTTATCAGTCGCGTAGAAACCATAAGGTTTACCGCAAGTATCGTCGCCAATTAGAATCACCTGGACATCAATACCACGCAGACCATTAATAAATGCTTCACTGGCTGAGCAGGTTCCGCCATCAGACAGCACGAAAACTCGGTTAAGATTTAACTGTGGAAGCGGTTGGCCCTGCGAAACGGAAAAGCCCAATGACGTACTGTAGAAAGGAGTTGGCGACAAAGGATCCCCAGTCACTGGGTTGATAGTTGGATGCTTATCATTGAATACAGTCTGGCTATAGGTTCTGCTTGTGGTTGCAGCACTACCTGCCACCATGTAAGCCAGCTGGCTTGAAATGGCCAGGAAACCGCCGCCATTGTAGCGAAGGTCGATAATCAGATCACTGATCCCTTGATTCTCAAAAACGGCAAAGGCATCAATAAGCTCAGCTTCAGCATCGACAATACCAAAGGTATTAAAGGTCAAGTAGCCCACATCACCACTGGCAGTCGCAATAATTTTTTCATTCTGCACTGGGTCGGTTGTGACAATGGCTGAGGTCATAGTCACAGTGCGGGTTGCACCACCGGGCTCTTCGATCAAGAACTCATGGCTTTCGCCTGCACTGCTTGGGAATAAGCCTGCATTCAAAGTATCGACGTCATTGCCATTAATCATGTCGACACCATCGACCTCCAAAATCTTAACGCCTCGCGTTAAATTGGCATTTGTCGCTGGCGAATTGGGTTCTGTAAAGGCAACTCGCACATCTCGTGGTGGAGATGCTTGTAGTAATACCCATTCAGCTCCATAACCGGCAGACGCACCTGAGGAAACTAACTCCTCATAAACATCTGTATCATAAGTGTAATGGAAGCGATCTTTAGGGCTACCGGAAGGTGTCAGAGCGGTCGTTTTCAATACGTCAAAATAACCCAGCGGATCATTAAAGTTGGCAGGATTTTGATCTTGAATTTCGTCGTACCAGAGATAGGTATTGTTGCTCCAGGAGCGAAGCCAGAAGTTTTCATGTAAGGTTGAACCAGGTTTATCTGGCCACGGATCCCCATCAATATCAGTACCCGTTCTCGGAACTTCACAATAATCTTTATAAAGTGACTCATCCTCAAACACACCCTGTGTCCAGCTTAATTGCTCATCTGTTGCAGGCTCAGGGTCTGAGTCTGAGTCCGAACTACAGCTTATTAAAACAAAGGAAAGAGAGACTATGCCAAGGAGTTTTAAACGATTTGGCCAGTTATTCTGTTGTGTACTCATGCGCACCTACCCGAACTAAAATAAGTAAAATTGACTGCGGATTAGTATTTCTTAGAGAAACCAAAAATACATTACCAGTTTTGTATCAGTCTGTGTAGTTTTTATACTAAAGCTATTTTAACTCGTTGATTTCATAGCTTTCGTACTAAACTTATACCGTCGCGTATTGTTAGTACGACGTTTTCAACTCGTGGATCGGTGACAATTAATTGATTCAGGTTATGAATGGCAATGTCGGTTTCCGCTTCTGGCTCCAGAACCTTGCCAGACCAGAGGCAGTTATCAATGATCAATAATCCATTAGATTTCAATTTAGGAATGATAGCCTGATAATACTGCACATAGTTTTCTTTATCTGCATCGAGAAAAACCAGGTCGAATATTTCGTTCAGATTAGCAAGTGTTTCCAGGGCGGCACCGATTTGGATGGTGATTTTTGAGCCATGAGGACTACGAGCAAAATAGTCTTGAGCAAGCTTGGCAACTTCTTCATCAATATCGCAGGTGATTAGCTTGCCGTCATCGGGCAAGGCCTCGGCCATAGAAAGCGCAGAGTATCCTGTGAACATGCCAATTTCGAGAATGTTTTTCGCGCCAGTTAAAGCAACCAGCATTTTTAATAGTCGCCCTTCTATCTTGCCGGTCAGCATCTGCGCCATGGGCATGTTGGTTTCAGTGAACTCGGCAAGCTCTTTCAATAACTCAGGCTCACTGCTGGTATAGAGCCTGGTGTACTCTTCAATCTCCTTATCGATAAAGTTCATCTTTACTCCTGCAGACGTTTGCGATTAAAGGTTAATTCCGATAAGGCTGACGTCCCGACAGCGAGTGCATCAGGGTTCCGCCATCAATGTATTCAAGCTCACCACCGAGGGGAACACCTGAGGCAATTCGCGACAGAACTACCTCATTATTTTTTAACATTTCCGCGATAAAATGTGCAGTGGCTTCGCCTTCAACTGTCGAATTGGTCGCCAAAATAATTTCAGCTGGCTTTTCTTCATCAACCAGACGCTTCAATTGATCGAGCCCAAGATCTTCCGGGCCAATGCCATCCAGTGGCGATAAGTGTCCCATCAATACAAAATATTTGCCTTTAAAACTGGCCGTTGATTCAATGGCATAAACGTCGGCAGGACTTTCAACGATACACAGCAAACTATTGTCTCGAGACTGAGAGTTACAGATTCCGCACAAGTCATCTTCAGTGAAGTCACGGCAGCGAGAACAATGCTTAACGCCACGCATGGCAGCGACCAAAGCATCAGCCAGTTGCTCACCACCTTCGCGGTTACGCTCAAGCAAAAAATATGCCATACGCTGCGCGGATTTATTACCGACACCCGGTAAACAGGTGAAAGCTTCAATCAATTTTTTAATCAATGGTGATTGCATTTAAGCGCCTGTAAAAAGGTTTCAAATTCTGTAGGTTGGATAAGCTGCAAAGCAGTGCCATCCAACACAAACCAATTAATCACATTTGTCACTGTAGCGAGTTGAACTCATCGTCGGAAGGCGGCTCGTTCCGAGTCTTTTCCGACCTACTAAGAGCGGTGCGTCACAACGCAGGGTCTGCCCCCCTTGGGTACCCTACAGATATTTCAATATTTAAGCATCTCTAGGCTGGATAAACTGCAAAGTAACTTTGTTGGGATTCGCAAGCTCATCACCAACCTACAAAGGCCATTAATTAAACCGATACCTAGAATTTTAACTTAGGATTTTTCTTTCTGAGCGAGGAAGCACTGCGCGCAAAAAACCGAATAGTACACAAAGTACATGAGATTTTTGAGCACAGCGCTGACAAAGCACAGGAAGAAAAAGACCAGTTAAAATGGGAGGTTCATCCCCGGAGGCAAATTCATCCCCTTCGTCACCTCCGCCATACGCTCTTTAGTGGTCTCTTCAACCTTACGCACTGCGGCATTAACTGCTGCTGCTACCAAATCTTCAAGCAGGTCTTTATCGTCGTCCATCAGACTTGGATCAATTTCTACTCGCTTAACATCGTGGCGGCCTGTCATGGTGACTTTGACCATGCCTGCTCCTGCTTCTGCGGTAACCTCAAGATTTGCAATTTCTTCTTGAGCTTTTTGCATTTTTTCCTGCATTTGTTGGGCTTGTTTCATCATGTTGCCCAATCCACCTTTACCGAACATAGTGACCTCGACTTTAATCAGTTAAATATTACTAGGCATCCAGATATTGAATGCTGTTTTTATCCAGTTGTGCACCAAACTTTTGCGCGATCTGTTGTGCAAAAGGATGCTGTGTAATCGTTTCGCAAGCTTTGCGATGCTTGGCTTTGGCAGCTCTTTGCCAAATCATGGCCGGAGTGGCTACCTGCGCTTCACCAAACTGCCAGTCTACCTGTAACTTTTTATCAAAATACTCTGCCAGCGATTCTTCGATTGCCTGCTTTGCAGTATCGGTACACAGAATATCCTGCGCTGGCTCAACGGTGAGCTGTATTTTATCATCAGAAAGCCATTGGGCTGTACTGCATTGTGCAATTTGCTGATAACTGCCCGTTAAATCCATATTTTTAACCTGTTGCGCCCACTGCCTGGCTTCTTCGGTTGCCGGAGGGTCATTCTCTTCAAGCTCGCTCTCATCAAGCCGATCCTGTTCAGGCCCGTTCTGTTCAGGATGAGCTCCTGAGTGAGTCTTGGTCGATTCTACTGACTCCGGCTCTTGTTGAACTTCTGGTTCTGGTTCAGGTTGAGCGGGCTCTGGCTGAAAGGGTTCTAGCTTGAAATCGTCGTCATCTTCTGGCTGAGCTTTTTGCTCTGTAGCCTGAGTTTGTTTGGGAGTATCCGCTTGAGTAGCTTGCTCGACTTTTGATTCATTGACCTGAGCGACTTCCGGCTCATCGGAAAAGCTAAGTCCAAGCGCCGAGTGCAGACTGGCAAGTGCAGCCTGGTCATGTCCCGATGAGGTATCAGCAGTTTGTTCTGAAGAAGATTTTGCTGATGGTTGCTTCGCTTCTTCGCTAGCCTGTGCGGAAGCTACAGACTGATACTGCTCTGCTAATGATTCTTCGTTTTTTTCGTCGTCACTGAAGGAGGCATAATCATCAGGATTAAAAGGTGGTTCTTCTGGGCCATCGTCAATAGCCTGAGCTGGTTCATTTTCACGACTCACTGCAGCAGCAGGCTCAGGCTTGTGTTCTGTTTTATGTTGTGGTTTTGTTTTTTGCTCTGACTCAGCTTTTGGAGCAGGCTCTTTTTCACCAGGAGCATTCTCAGCTGCCTCACTCTGGGCAGGAGTTTTTTGCGCTACAGGCTCTGCAGGTTTCAGGCTAGCTTTTTTTTTTGCCTCTGAATCTAATGAGGTTTGGCTTGAGCTGTTTTGAATGACCTGGGAGGGTTCAAGTCGGAACGCCAGCATTCGTAACAGCGCCATTTCAAGTCCCTGCCTTGGTGACGGCGCCCATTCAAGATCGCGACGAGCATGTAAGCCCATCTGGTAATAAAGCTGCAAATCATCACTGGCTATTCTGCCTGCAAAGTCTTCGACATAAGGTGCAGCCTGGTCCAATAACACGCCAGTGCTTTGGAAAATGGCAATCTGATGAATACGTGATAACAGCTCTTTTAGCGCATCGGCAAAATCAACCGGATAGTGACTCATTTCTGCAACAGCTTCAATCGCGGCAGCTGAGTCATGATAAGCCAGTGCCTCAAGCAGTTTGACCATGAACTGATGGTCAATGGTGCCAAGCATGGTACGAATATCTTCTTCCTGAACCTTGCCCTGACCAAAGGCAATCGCCTGATCAAGTAAGCTTAATGCATCGCGCATGCTGCCTTCGGCCGAACGCGAAATCAGTTCTAGTGCAGGCGTTTCAAAATCAATTGTTTCTTGTTGCAGGATATAAGCAAGATGCTTAGAAATAGTCTGCTCTTCCATGTGCTTTAAGTGGAATTGCAAACAACGTGATAAAACAGTAACTGGAAGTTTTTGCGGATCAGTGGTTGCTAATAAAAATATGACGTGCTCTGGTGGTTCTTCTAATGTTTTTAACAGCGCATTAAATGAGCTGTTGGAGAGCATGTGCACCTCATCAATGAGGTAAACCTTATAACGGCCGCGCGTCGGCTTGTATTGAACATTCTCTAAAAGCTCGCGGGTGTCATCTACTTTGGTTCGTGATGCCGCATCCACTTCAATCAAATCAACAAAACGGCCCTCGTCAATTTCAACGCAACTGGCACATTCGCCACAGGGTTTTGAGGTTAAACCATTGGTTTCACAGTTAAGACATTTAGAGAGGATGCGCGCGATAGTAGTTTTACCAACCCCACGCGTGCCAGTGAATAAATAAGCATGATGCAAACGGCCACTTTCAATAGCATTAACCAGCGCACGACTGACGTGTTCCTGACCTTGTAATTCATCGAAATTCTTTGGACGCCATTTACGGGCGAGCACCTGATAGCTCATTTTTTAATCGATTTTATTTGAGTGATTGGTAAGTGGGCAAACAATAGCACAATTAGCCTTATCGAGAAAATAGAATAATCCCCGTCTATCGCACGCTAACAATAATAAAAGATATCAACTCTATCAATATCAATAAGTTAATGATTGTTTTTACCAAAAGCTTCCCAGCTTGCCCTCTTTTGCCTGCTGTTTCGATCTACAAAATGGAAACCATCAACTATGGTGAATTCTTCATTAAGATTGAGCTGAAAAGCTCATTTAACCCACTAATCTATTTTTTGAGGTACATCATGAAAAAGTTGAACAAAATAGCAATCCTTTCTGGACTACTGGTAGCAGCGGGTATCAGTCACTCAGCCAATGCCAGCCAAGGATGTGTAACCTGTGGCGGCTACTTTTATACCGCTGTTTCCTATACTAACAACTACGGTATTACTAATTATCAGTATATGTCTGTAGGTCCATTTGCTGACGAAGAGTCGTGCAACCAGGCAGTATATAACGATTACGGGAACAATGATGGTTGGCTTCCTTATGAAGGTAGCCCTAAGTGTGTTTGGCGATTTGAGTCAAACTATGAGGCTTATGAAGACATTATCGATGATTGGAACGGAAGCGCTGACAATCCGAGTAATCCTGGCGTGATTACTGATTTAGAGGCCGTTGCAAAAGTTGTTGAGCTTCGTAAGACGTATAATATTAAAGAATACGAAGAAAAACTTCATAATGTAATCAACCCAATAACGGATCCAAATAATGACCCTGATGGGAATGCACCAGCAGAAAGATAAGTAATTTAAGATACAAAAACAAAAAAACCGCCTGATTGGCGGTTTTTCAATTTCTACAACTTAAAAAAGAACTAGAAATTAAAGACTCTGCTAGCCACACCTCGGCACACGAGACAGCTGCTACCGTTGCTCCCTTCCGGGCCTGGCGGGATTCACAACCTTTCGTTGCGAGGGGACCAGCAGAGCCGGGCGCATTATCCCTCAACTAAAAAAAATTATAAACCCTAAATCTTAAAAATTTGGCACAAAACCTTGATGGATAAGGCGGGCCAGTTCAGGAATGGCTTCATTGTCGCCAATATCGGCATAATCATAAGTTGCAAACTGCTGCCAGCTATCAAGAGTCTTTGCAACCTCAGCCCCCTCCTCAACAGCGCTCAGATGAAACTGCTTTGCATCTCCCGCTAGCTCCATCTTTTCCAGCAAACGTTGCTGGCCTACTAATTTTTTTAATTGATTCAACAAATTGGCCTGCTGCTGGCTTTCCATTCGCGAGAACTCAATGCGAAAACCATCTTTTGGATATACCTGGAAAAACGTAGGATTGCTCGACTTCCAGTTCTGCCAGAGGCCTATCACTTCCTGCGCCTCAAAACTAACGGCCAGGTATTGTGAGGATTTCCAGATGGTGACAATCTGTGGCGATTTTTCTTCGCTCTCTAGAACATAGTTAATTTTAGCTGCCTGTTGGCTGGATGGCGTGGCAGATAATTGACCAATCGGTGTCAGAAAGACCAATAATCCGACTATCATCACAAAGGTATTTGCTACGATTTTGCTCATGAAGTACCTCTTGCAAGTCGTTTATATTCAATATAAAAAAACTGCGCCCAGTCGCCCGGGCGCAGCATTCACAGTATTACTGAACGGCGTTGGCTTCAGCCTGATTGATTAAATCAGCAGCGAAATCTATCGCATGGAAGACCATGCTTTGCTCATTCACACCGCGCAACAACTGTGCACCCGGGCCAATCGCATAGACACCCACATCTTCGCCAGCATGCGTCTCAGAGCCCAAAGGCACTAACGTTTCCTGATGGAAACCTGATGCTTCAGTATCTTCGTCTACATGAATATGACGGCCTGCATTGTGCGACTCGCTATAGCGTTGGTCTCCAACAGAGTCATTGCCGTAATTGGCGTAGCCTAAGCCATTGGTATAACCCAGTGTGGTATAAGGCATATCGTCGCCAGCCAGGACCGGTTCTGATTCAGGGTTACCCGCGCTATCGTTAGTTTTTACCAGGCCCAGAATTGGGTTACCGCGAGTCGGATAACCGGCAAGGGTTAAAACGTGGCTGTGGTCGGCGGTCACAACAATCAATGTTTCGCTTAAATCCACCGAATCCACTGCAACCTGCACCGCCTTCGCGAACTCAACAGCATCCAACAAGGCACGATGTGCATTACCGGCATGGTGCGCGTGATCCACTCGGCCCGATTCAACCGTTAAGAAAAAGCCCTTGTCGTTTTGCGACAGGATCTGTAATGACTTCTCGGTCATTTCACTTAGCGAAGGCTCGCCTGCAACATCATTTTCGCGATCAGCTTCATACTCCATGTGGGAAGCATTAAATAAGCCCAGTAATTTATCCGTAGCTGTAGCATCTACAGCATCGAATCCAGATTGGTCATAAACATATTGACCATTGCTGTACTTATTTTGCCACTCGGCAATCAAATTTTGACCGTCCTGCCGCTTACCATTTTTGCCTTCTTCGTCGGTCAATGTGTTTGGAATAAAATGACGACGTCCACCCCCAAGTACCACATCAATACCGTCACCATAATTAAAGTCGATAAGCTGTTGAGCAATGTCTTTACAGCCATTCGTTTTGGCTTCTTCGGACAAACCGTCATCGCTTTCCCAATTGCGCTCAGCAGATTTGGCGTAAGTGGCTGCTGGCGTAGCATGAGTGATGCGAGCAGTTGAAATAACCCCTGTAGATTTACCGGCAATTTCAGCAAGCTCAATAGCGGTAACCAGCTCTTTACCTTGCCCGGATGCGCAGTCTGCACGCAAGGCATCTTCTGACAAACCAATGACACCGGCTTTGGTTTTTACACCACTGATCATGGCCGTCATGGTTCCTGCTGAATCAGGTGTCTGTTGATTGGTGTTGTAGGTTTTCAGCAAACCTGCCACTGGAAACTTATCAAAACTCAGCTGATATTCTTCGCCAGTTTGACCTTCCATCTGGCCGGCAAGGATACGTGCCGCAGTGACGGTTGAAACGCCCATACCATCACCCACAAACAGAATAACGTTTTTCGCTGAACCGCGAGTTAGGTTAACTTCCGTATCGTTAGCAACCGCAACTGTGTTTTGCCCGGCTTCAAACCAGGCATTAGTTTTAGTCCAGTCGACAGATGATTCTGGCGGTGGCGGCGATGTCTCATCATCGTCATCACTTGGGCAAGCCGTTAACAGAACTGTCGCCATCAGCACAGGTAATAATTTCAATGTATGTTTCATCTTTAATTCCTCAATTCGATTCTTAATGCTTTAGTAGCAATTACTGATATTTATTACCGCCAAGTTCGGCAGCCTGATTGATAAGGTGGAAAATAACGTTCTGCTCAATGACCCCCTCTAGCCACTGCGCACCGGGGCCTTGTGCATGAATGGTTACGTCTTCACCAGCGTGTGTTTCAGAACCCAATGGCACCAAAGCTTCCTGATGGAATCCGCTTTGCGTGGTATCGACGGTGGTTAAATCCACACGGCCATTTAAGGCTGCGTCACCATAACGCTGGTCACCGCCGCCGCCCTGGCCATAATCGGCAAAGCCTAAACCATTGGTGTAACCCACTGTGGTATAAGGCATACCATCAGCTGCCAGACTAGGCTCTGATTTTGGAGCACCATTGGCATCAGTGCTTTTCACCACACCCAGAATCGGGTTACCCCGTTGTGGGTAGCCAGCGATGGTGAATACGTGGCTATGATCTGCAGTGACCAGGATTAAAGTTTCATCAGGGTTAGTGCTTTCAACAGCGGCTTGAACCGCTTTGGCAAACTCCTCAGTATCTTGCAATGCACGATAAGCATTTCCGGCATGGTGAGCGTGATCGATTCGGCCCGACTCGACCATCAGGAAGTACCCTTTATCGTTTTTGTTTAAAAGTTCAATGGCCTTGCCAGTCATTTCACTCAAGGAGGGTTCGCCACCAATATCGTTTTGACGATCAGCTTCATATTCCATGTGTGAAGAATTGAACAGGCCTAAAACTTTGCTTGTATTTGCTACATCCAGTGCATCAAATTCCGTTAAGTTTTCAATGTAAGCGACAGCTTCATTTTGATAGCGCTCCTGCCACTCAGCGGTCAGGTCACGTCCATCTTTGCGCTTACCATTTTTGCCTTCGCTATCGACAGCATCTTCTGGCAAGAAATGACGACGACCACCACCAAATGTCACATCAACGCCATCACCAGCTTTGAGCTCAATCAATTGTGAAGCGATGTCTTTACAGCCTGCTTCTACAGCTTCTTCCGGCAAGCTATCGTCACTTTCCCAATTACGCTCTGGCACCTTGGCATAAGTTGCAGCAGGCGTTGCATGGGTAATACGTGCAGTAGAAACAACGCCTGTTGAAAGACCTTTTTCCTCGGCCAGTTCCAGCGCAGTGGTTAGTTCATAACCCAGCGAACTTTCACAATTGCCACGTTCTGCATCTGGTGCAATGTTGATTACTCCGGCTTTGGTTTTAACGCCAGTCATCATGGCCGTCATGGTGCCAGCTGAATCAGGTGTTTGTTGATTAGTATTGTAGGTTTTCACTTGAGCGCTGTAGGGAAGCTTATCAATTGATAATTGATACTCTTCACCTGTACCACCCAGCTTCTGTCCAGCGAAAATACGACCTGCGGTAATAGTTGAAACACCCATGCCATCGCCGACAAATAGAATCACGTTTTTAGCTTTGGTCTGTGGCGTTAAGGCCAGCTGTTTTTCAATGACAGTTTGTCCTTCATTGAACCAGCTACTGTTTTTTTGTGCATCTGGAACCACTGCTGCATGTAATGAGCTGACAGCTAACGTACTCATAACTGCCAGGCCACACTTCTTAGTAAAGTTTTTCATCCTGTACCCCATCGTCTTGGTTAATGATGATCTCGAATTAATCATGGTTTGGTTAAGTAACGACTGAAAGAAGCACCCTTCTTCGTCTCGCAGCAACTATAGAAAAGCAATGTGACGGATCGGTGACTCTTACTTGACAGAAAATCGACAACTAGATGACAACCGAGCAAAACATGAATCAATTGGCATAAATTACCCTTGCCACAATTTAAGGTAGGTTTTAATGAAGGTAATGACAGATTGATAGACACTATTTAGTTGTGTAGCCCTGGCAGGAATCTGTGGTATATTGGCGAGCAACTGGTCAGTCGACCATTCAAGTTATTGATAACTCTCAAAGCATTATCTGGAAGACACATGAAAATAGGTATTTTATCGCGTAATCCACGCCTCTATTCCACCAAAAGATTGGTTCAAGCGGCAGAGGAGCGCGGCCATGAAGCGCAAGTTGTGGATGTACTCAAGTGCTTCATGAACATCACATCCAACCGCCCTACCGTTCACAGTAAAGTTCAAGGCGAAGTTCGGCAACTTGAATTTGATGCCGTGATTCCGCGTATTGGCGCCTCAGTCACCGCTTACGGTACTGCGGTACTGCGACAATTTGAAGTTGGAGGTGTTTACTCAGTCAATGAATCGATCGCCATTACGCGTTCGCGCGATAAGCTACGCGCGCACCAGCTGCTGGCCCGAAAAGGCGTTGGCATGCCGATCACCAGTTATGCTCACTCGGTAGAAGCGACTGATGAATTGATTGAATCTGTTGGCGGTGCGCCTTTAATTGTAAAAGTTATCG
This sequence comes from Kangiella sp., assembly GCA_048268505.1. GTDB lineage: Bacteria > Pseudomonadota > Gammaproteobacteria > Enterobacterales > Kangiellaceae > Kangiella. Next base: position 93,424 of record JBLWVK010000007.1, read on the forward strand.
AAAGTACCCACGGCAATGGTGTGGTCTTGGCAGAAACCAATAAAGCCGCCGAAAGTTTGATTAACGCATTTCGCAGTTTAAATGCCGACTTCCTGGTACAAGAGTTTATCAAAGAAGCCGGTGGCTCAGACATTCGTTGTTTTGTGGTCGGCGACAAAGTAATTGCCGCCATGCAACGCAGTGCCAAAGAAGGTGAATTCCGTTCTAACCTCCACCGCGGCGGCAGTGCTCAGGTCATCAAACTCAAACCAGAAGAGCGCGCACTAGCCGTTCGTGCGGCGAAGGTTATGGGACTGGATGTTGCTGGTGTAGACCTGATTCGTTCAGCGCATGGTCCTCTTGTCATTGAGGTGAACTCATCTCCTGGCCTGGAAGGCATTGAAAAAGCAACCGGTAAAGACGTTGCTGGCTCAATCATCCAGTTCATTGAAAAAGACTCTTTAAAAGGCCCGAACAAGCCGAAAGGCAAAGGTTAATTGGAGGAGAACGGCATGAGCAAGATGCGAGTTGGATGGAAAGAAAAAGCCAGGTTGACAGGACTTGGCATTTCAAGCATCAAAGTCAAAGTCGATACCGGAGCAAAAACCTCTAGCCTGCACGCCTTTGACATCAAAACCTTCGAGAAAGACGGCAACACCTATGTGTCATTCAAAACCTGCCCTCTACGCCGTCACCCCAAACGAGTCTTCAACTGCGAAGCCGAAATGATCGACTACCGCAAAATCACCAGCTCCAATGGCCAAACCCAATCACGCTACGTGATACGCACCCCGATCACCATCGGTGACCAGACCTGGGATATCGACATTACCCTCGCCAACCGTGAAAAGATGCGCTACAAAATGCTGCTTGGCCGCGAAGCCATGGAAAACATACTGGTATCGCCAACAGAAGCCTATTTGCAGAGCTCGAAGGATTAATTCTCTGAATATAACTGTTTACCAAGTAGGTTGGTGATGAGCGAAGCGAATCCCAACAGAAATTTAAACTTTATTAATTGTTGGGATTCGCTTCGCTCATCACCAACCTACGAAAAGACTTACTCAGCCAAGATTAAAGCTGGGCTAGTGTATTATCGGGGATTGCGTTTTTACGGCAATTCATATATCTTACGCCGCCTAGATTGCTAGGCAGTCTAAGTAATTTACGGTGAAGTGTCCCAGGGCTGACTAGTTACGCAGTAACTTGAACAGCGGAGTGACACGACGCTGGCCCGAAGGGCGAGAAGCGACGGCTTCGAGTCACGAGCACGCATAAGTGCGACGGGGTGAGTAAGGTACAATCATCACCCCATGAGAGTTGACAAACAGGTTTATGGTGAAGTGTCCGAGTGGCTGAAGGAGCACGCCTGGAAAGTGTGTATACGTTAATAGCGTATCGAGGGTTCGAATCCCTCCTTCACCGCCATACAACAAATACCCGCCTTGTGCGGGTATTTTTGTATCTACTGAAGTGCCGAAACTAAGTCCCTGATTATATAAAATAACTACAAATCGACATCAGCTCTGTGAATGGATAGACTTACGTGCTCTTATTATTCTAAGGCAACACAAACAATCATGTCGCAAACTCAGACTTTAATACTGGCCATTGGAGCGTTTCAGGGCTTTCTGTTGTTCACGCTTCTAGTGAGTGACAAGCGGGTTAACTACGCCAGTAAATTACTAGGCATATTATGTCTGTTGATAGCGACTACCTTTGTGCTTCCGTTAATCGTTGCCGCTGGAGACAGTCAATTTGCCTGGATGATTGGTTTCCTGGTGTTTCTACCCGCCTCTTATGGGGCTCTTACATACCTATATTGTCGAACAGCAATTACAGGCACAGCGCTTAAATGCATCGATCTTCTACACATACTGCCGCTAGCAATATGCTACCTGCTCAATTATGACGTTCTGTTCTCCGCCGAAAAGGCGTTAAGTTTTGTAAGAATGTCTGAAACCACACTGTTTAAACATACCCTGACAAAAGTTGTTTTCTACGGTCAAACGGTCGTTTACGCGGCGCTATTGATTAGAATGGTCAGTCGCTACCAGGCTAAAGCTAAAAAAACACTATCATCTTATAATCCCGATATTTTTAGATGGCTATGGAGCCTGATTACCTTCATGGTTGTAATATGGGGTTTAAAGGTGCTGTTTTACTTTATTAGCCCAGCGCCAATATTAAATCTTCTGGCCGATGGTCTGTTGGTAATCATGGTTTATTTTGTTGCCATTGTTCAATGGCGCAACCCTGGTCTGTTTCATATTCAGCAACTTTCGACGCAACTTGACCCTCAGCTGGAGCAACCAAGGTCGCCCAACGACCAACAGCCATCTGGTGGCTTATTAGATCAAGAGACACGTTCAAGTATTTTGCAATTAGTACAAAACCAAGTAAAAGAGCAGGCTTTGTATCGAAATAGCGAACTTACCTTGGCAATGCTTGCTGAGAATGTTGGAGTTAGTGTGCATCAATTGTCAGAGACCTTAAATCAATACGGCGGCAAAAATTTTAATCAATTTATCAACGAATACCGGGTGGCCGAGGTTTGTGAGCAACTCAAACACAACAGTGAACGCAAATTGATTGATCTGGCGCTGGATGCGGGTTTTTCGTCAAAAAGCAGTTTCAATGCCATATTTAAAAAGCTCACCGGGCAAACCCCAAGCCAGTACCGAAGCCAGCACTGAAGTTAGTAAGCTCACATTGATATTCTTGTCTTGAACAGGCGTGAAACCACGCTATTGGATGTCTAATCTTATAAAGCTGGACGCACCTGCCCCGCTCAAGTGTTGAAATCAGGCCATCAATAACAGATGGAAACTACTCATGTTAAAAACACTTTCGAAATGGCTTCTTGGCCTCTTAACTTTCACAGTAATTCTTGTCACAGCATATCTACTGTGGTTTAAACACGGCGTCAATTTTATCTATGGCGCCCACACTAAAGAGGTCGATCATACGGTTTTTGCTTCACCGGTTGAGCTGACTGCGATTACAGATATCAACGTACTCTCGCCAGACGGTCAAACGATGCTTGCTGATCGGACAGTAGTAATCGATGGCGGAAAGATTATTTCAGTGACTGTCGGCGGCACTGTACCGGCCAATGCAACAGTTATTAATGGGCGTGGTAAATACATGATTCCAGGCTTGGTCGATTCACACGCTCATATTCTGAAGAGTCCTAATGACCTATTGCTTTACGTTGCCAACGGCGTTACGCACATTCGTGACTTGGGTGGGCCTGCTGAGCGTCTGCAAATACGTGATGAGATTGAGCAAGGCCGCGTTGGCCCGCGTATGTTTGTTGCATCACCACCGATTGATTCGATGGGTTTTCTTGAGGGTGCTTTTTGGGAGCTTATTACCTTCCATAAAAATACCCGCGATGTTGAGCACGCAAAAAGCATGGTAAAAGAGTTTTCAGAGCAAGGTTACGATGCCATTAAAATTTACCACCTCGACATGCCTAGCTACCGAGCCGTGAACGAGTTGGCCGCCGAACTGGGCGTACCGACAAGCGGTCATTTCCCATTAACCATGGAGTTATCCGAGCTCGCTGTCACGCAACAAAAAGAAGTGGCTCATCTTGAGGAAATTGTTCGTGTACTGATTCGAGAGTTTGGATCGATCAATGAGCAAGGCACCGACGCTTTCTATGCTCATGTAGAAGCCCGCAGCGATGACATTATTGATGATCTGTTGGCGAATGACATTACCGTAAACTCGGTACTGTGGTTTATGGAAAGCATCCATGACCAATTCAGCAACCTTGAGGTGGCCTTACAGGAAGTCGCTATCGAATACGCCAACCCTGGTATTGTTGAAGGCACCAAAGACTCTGAAGAATTTAAAGTGGGCTGGTTACCCGGTTACAACCAATTTGAGGCTACAAGCGATCCCGAAGAAGAAATCTATAAGAAGAATGACATTTTCTGGGAAGCTCGAGAAAAAGCACATCATATTCTGTTAAAAGCTATGGTTAGGCGTGGCGTTAAGATTGTGGCTGGCACAGACTCTGGAGCGAACCTGGTAGTGCCAGGGTTTTCAATACATGATGAACTCAGATCACTTAATTTAGGAGGTATGAGTCCTGCGCAAACACTCGCTACAGCCACTAGGAATCCGGCGGAGCTGATGAATAGTAACGCAGGGATTATTGAAGCTGGTCGCCGTGCAGATCTCGTTATACTCAATAAGAATCCACTGAGCGATATTGAAAATACCCGCACCATCGACACTGTGATTCTTAATGGTCAAGTATTCGACCGCAGCCAGCTTGACGCAATGCTAGAAGCCGTTAAGGAAGCCAACGCGAACAGTCGAAAGCTCAATATTGATAAGTATCAATAGGTGATGCGGGATTTTCTGTATGCGAGACATGTAGGTTGGCGATGTACACAAGGAGCAGAGCCAACCTACAGCCTAAGTGTTAAGCTTCCTGAGCTTCCCTCTTCCCCAACCAATACTTCTGAATCTGCCAATAACTTAGGAATAAGACACCACTAAAGAGCAAATCGCCCATCATGCTGCGTTGTAGGAATGGCAATGCCATGGTGTAGCACTCGATAAGTCCTGCCCAGCTTTTGCTGTAGTAGCCTGAAACTAGCCAAACACCGAAGTTGCTGATTAGGAAGAAGATGAGCGAGCTACCGATGGTTGCGCCTATGACTTTGAGACTGCTGACTCGATTGCGCAAGTAAAAACCAATGACAACGGCAAGAGCCATAGCTGCATAAACGAAGATGATAGTGTTGTGGAGGCCTAGAAACAGATCAGCCACAAACATTGAAATCAACGGTACGGCAAAGGCCAGCCATTTTTTTTCGAAGTAAGTTCCGGCAAATAAGGCCAGCGCCATGACGGGAGCGATGTTATGTGGGTGCGGAAAGATGCGATACAGCGAAACTGCGACAATCAGCGCAATCAAGGTATAGGTTTTTGGGTTTAGCTTTTCCATTGTGTTTCCTTCATCGTTGCCATTGGGCTTCAGTGTCATTGTTGGTGCGCGCAATCATGCGGCTGATAATAAACAGTAAATCTGACAATCTATTGAGATAGACGATGCTCAACTCTGTTACAGTTTCATTCTCGGCCAGTGCTACTAAACGGCGTTCGGCGCGGCGTGCTACGCAGCGTGCAAAATGAGCATGCGCAGAGGCTATACATGCTCCGGGGATTACAAACTCCTTCAGGGGTGGCAGCTTTTGATTCCAGGTTTTGATCCAGGCTTCAAGCTGCACCACATCCGATTGCTTGAGCAGCTCCTGCGGTGGGCTGGCTAACTCGCCTCCCAGGCTAAAGAGCTGATTTTGAATATTTCTGATCGCACTGATGATAGCTTCGTGTTGTGGCTTTTTGATTGATGTCACTAACAGGCCCAAGGCTGCGTTCAGCTCATCCACTGTGCCAATGGCCTCTATTCGCGGATGACTCTTCTTAATATGTTTCTGATCGGCAAGGCGTGTCATTCCTTTGTCGCCCTGCCCGGTTGTGATTCGAGTTAATCGATTACTCATATTCAAAATTTCCTTAAAACACCAGATCAAAAGTCAGCACAAAATCGCGCCCTTTTGCTGGGTAATAACCATTAAATTGTGCGTAATCAATATACGCTTTATCCAGTAAATTATCGACTCTCAGTCCCAGTCGGGCATTATCCAATCGCCAATAAAGAGCGCTGTTTAATAACGTATAGCTGTCAAGCTGAGCAAAGGAATTGGTACTATCACCGTCCTGATAGCGTTCTCCTTGATAATAGGCTTCAAGGTACCAGCTCAGATCAGAAGTAAGTTGCCAATCATACCAGCCGGTTAAGGTATTTTTTGCCACACTGGGAACTGTGGTGTCGCTAGTATCGAGCTTAGCATCCACCCAATGGTAAGAGACACCCAATTCATCCGCATCAATAATCAGACGATAATCCAGCAGCAAACCGAGACGAGTTGACTCACCACCATTGACATTGGCTCCCGGAAATAAGGCGCCTGCTGGAGGTATGGCAGCCGGGTCAAAAATTATCTCCTCATCCAGTTTCAGTTTATAAACAGACAGTTGCAAAGAACCTGAATCAAGCTGACCCGATATACCAGCTTCAATCGAGCGCCCCTGCTGTGGATCAAGTCCCAAAACACCCTCTGAGGTATAGGCCTGCTCATCAACTTTGGCAAAACGATAGTTGTTGCTGTAACGAATAAAACCATCGAGATTTGCCGAAAACTGATGGCTAACCCCCAGATCAAAGGCAGTTGCTGAATTGTTTAACAGGACGCCATCGGGATATAAAGCCGCATCCGTTAATTGATCTTCTACCTCGGCCAATCGCCCCGCTACTTCCAACTTTGTTTGCAACAACAATGGCCAATAGAGTTGGCTATAGATACTTTGCATAGTTTGCTCGTTTTTGCGAGCAAGCAGCGAAAACTCATACTCTGCTTCATCGTAATCAATTCCAGTAATCCACTTGACCTCGCCCTGCTCCCTATTCCAGCCCCCCTGAACTCGCGGGTAGATACTGCTCTGGCTACGCAGCGTTTGATTAACATTGCTGGTAGCAAAACCCACAAAACTATTAACGCTATCAATGTCGGCTTCCTGATGATTTAGATCCAGCGCAAACTGCCAATGCTCGCTCAGTTCTGCCTGACCAAAAATACGGCTGAAATATTCATAGGTGCTGACATAATCATTGATAAATTCAGGACGTGACTGACGCGGGTTTTGCAAGTCGCTTTCAAGCAGCGCGCCGGGAGTCTGCTGGGTTTCATTTCGTGTGCGATAAGAAAAGCGCCATTGCTGCTTATCATCCTGATAATGCAACTCAGCGCCAAGCTGGTTATTGTCCAGCTCATTATGCTCACGATAATTGTCGCTAGTTTTTTTGTTACCTTTCAAAATCAGCGACCATTGCTCATCAAGTTCAAACGCAAGATTAGCGGCTGCCTGCTTATGTTCAAAACGACCTTGCGAGTAACGAACAAGATTCGATTGGCGGTTTCCAGACTTGGTAATGATATTGATCACTCCGGCAACAGCTTGATCGCCATAAAGACTGCTGGCTGCTCCCTGAATAATCTCTATGCGCTCAATATCAATAATATTAATGGTATCTAAATCCGGAGAGGCTAAGTCTGTTTTATTAAGCCTCTGACCATCAACCAAAACCAGTACATTACTACTGGACTGCTCCGCCGAAATACCGCGCATGGAAATGCTGGTTTTTCCATTGGTATAGGAAACCTGCAAACCTGGCACGCGACGCAATACCTGACTGAGATCGGTTGCAGCGATACGCTCGATTTCCTCTTGAGTAATAAGGGTGGCATGGCTAGGAAGCTCAACTTTGTCGCTTTCAAAACGACTGGTTGTAATCACTATCTTGTTAAGATCAGAAGCTTGCTCTTCTTCAACTTTTTGTTCTTCAGCCTTTAGTGAAGGCTGGGATATAGCTCCCAGAATTAGAATGGATACTAAGCTCGATTTAAATAGGTGTCTCATTGTAGTCTCGTAAATTACGAGCGGGCATTAAAATCACAAGGCGCATCTACTATCTTTTGCAGAGCCCACCGATCTGCGCGATACACTGTTCAGGCCGGTCTCCGGGCTTATGATCCTCTAGCTACTTACCTTCCCAAGTTTATCTCCATTTGTGAAGTTAACTCAGTGGTTTATCAAGTAGCGCTATCAATTACCGTTGCGGGGGCAGCATCAGATTTAAACTGATTTCCCGATTGTCTTCGCAGTCAATTGACCTTTGAAGACCTGATCAGGGGATGAACCTCGACTCGCTTTGCCATCACAACTTCCGATATAAGGGTTCACGACTGGCAAAAGCGGTGCTATTATAGCAAAATCCGTTTGGACGTCTATACGTCTTTTTTATTACTAGAAGTTATATACCCTTGCCAAACAAAGTCGAGAATTGAATGAGTAAGAAGCAACAACTAGAAGAAGTCTTGAAACACCGTATTTTATTGCTTGATGGCGCAATGGGTACCATGATTCAGCAGTATCAGTTAAGCGAAGAAGATTATCGCGGCGAACGCTTTGCTGATTGCTCAAGCGATCTCAAGGGTAATAACGACCTGCTCAGCCTGACCCAGCCGCAGATTATTACGGATATTCACAAAGCCTACCTTGAGGCAGGGTCCGACATCATCGAAACCAATACCTTCAATGCAACTCGCGTAGCGATGGCAGACTATGGCATGCAGGAGTTGTCGGCGGAAATTAACCGAGAGTCAGCACGATTAGCGAGAGCTATTGCCGATCAATACTCAACGCCCGATAAACCGCGCTTTGTGGCTGGGGTAATCGGCCCAACCAATAGAACCTGTAGTATTTCTCCTGACGTTAACGATCCCGGCTTTCGCAATATCTACTTCGAGGAGCTCGCCGAAGCCTATTACGAATCAACGCAGGCTTTGATTGAAGGTGGCGCAGATATCATTCTGATCGAAACCGTATTCGATACTCTCAACGCTAAAGCCGCGATTTTTGCAGTAAAAAAATACTTCGATGTTCACCAGATTGATTATCCTATCATGCTATCAGGAACCATTACTGATGCCTCCGGCAGAACCTTAACCGGCCAAACCACCGAAGCTTTCTACAATTCTATTCGTCATGCCAATCCTGTCAGTGTCGGTTTGAACTGTGCGTTAGGTCCGAAAGATTTGCGCTCCTACATTGAAGAGTTATCCCGCATCAGTGAGTTTGCGGTTTCAGCTCATCCTAATGCTGGCCTGCCTAATGAATTAGGTGGTTACGATGAAACGCCTGATGACATGGCCAACGAAATGTCAGAATGGATTGAGAAAGGCTTCATTAACATCATTGGTGGCTGTTGTGGTACCACTCCGGATCACATTGCTCGATTTAATAAAATGATTGCAGGTGCCAAACCAAGAGCAGAATTCAACCAAGATCCTAAATGTCGACTATCCGGTTTAGAAGCTTTAAACCTCGACGATTCAAGCCTGTTCGTCAATGTTGGCGAACGAACTAATGTTACAGGTTCGGCCAAGTTTCTGCGATTGATTAAAGAGGACGATTTTGAAACCGCCATTGAGGTCGCCTTAGAGCAGGTCGAGAACGGTGCTCAAGTTATCGACATCAATATGGATGAAGGCATGTTGGACTCTAAGGCGGCCATGCAGCGTTTTCTGAATCTGATCGCTTCCGAGCCGGACATCAGCCGCGTCCCCATAATGCTCGACTCTTCCAAGTGGGAAATCATTGAAGCCGGTCTGCAATGTATTCAGGGCAAAGGGATTGTTAATTCAATTTCTTTAAAGGAAGGCGAAGCGCAGTTTCTCGAACAGGCGCAACTGGTTCAACGCTACGGCGCAGCGGTTATTATCATGGCCTTTGATGAAGAAGGTCAGGCCGATACGTTGGAACGCAAAACATCAATCTGTCAGCGTGCCTATAACTTGCTTATCGAAAAACTCAACTTCGATCCGCAAGACATTATTTTCGACCCCAATATTTTCGCCATTGCTACCGGCATTGAAGAACACAACAACTATGCGGTGGACTTTATCGAAGCCACTCGCTGGATAAAACAGAACTTACCTGGCGCGCGCGTTTCAGGTGGCGTGTCCAACGTTTCTTTCTCCTTCCGTGGTAATAACACTGTTCGTGAAGCCATTCATGCTGTCTTCCTCTACCATGCTATCAACGCCGGTATGGACATGGGCATCGTTAATGCCGGTCAGTTAGAAGTTTACAGCGCTATCCCGGCAGACCTTAAAGACGCGGTTGAAGACGTGGTGCTTAATCGCTCACCTGAGGCGACAGAAAAATTGCTCGATCTAGCAGAGCAATATCGTGGCTCAGGTCAGGAAGTCAAAGAAAAGGAAACTCAAGAATGGCGACAATGGCCTGTTAATAAGCGGTTGGAACATTCACTAGTCAAAGGTATTACTGAATTTATTGACGACGACGTTGAAGAAGCGCGTCTACAGGCGGAACGTCCTTTGCATGTTATTGAAGGGCCATTAATGGATGGTATGAATGTGGTCGGTGATTTATTTGGCTCGGGTCAGATGTTCCTGCCGCAGGTTGTTAAGTCTGCGCGAGTGATGAAAAAAGCGGTAGCTTATCTGTTTCCTTACATGGAGGAAGAAAAGAAACGACTCAAGCTTGCTGACAAGCCAAAAGGCAAAATTGTGCTCGCCACAGTAAAAGGCGATGTGCATGACATTGGCAAGAATATTGTCGGCGTTGTGCTGCAATGTAATGGCTACGAAGTCATTGACTTAGGGGTCATGGTGCCCTGCGATAAAATTCTGGATACTGCCATTGAGCAAAACTGCGATATTGTCGGTCTATCCGGTTTGATCACCCCTTCGCTGGAAGAAATGGTGCATGTGGCCAAAGAAATGCAGCGTCGTGGTTTAGATCTACCCTTACTGATTGGCGGCGCTACCACCTCGAAAATTCATACAGCCGTTAAAATCGAACCTCACTATCAGCATCCTGCCATGTATGTGATAGATGCGTCGCGTGTGGTCGGTGTGGTGAATAAGTTGCTAGGCGAACACAAGGATGAGTTTGTCAGCGAAATCAAAGACGAGTACCACAAGCTCAGAACAGAACGTGAAAAACGTCAGAAGAAATCAAGTCTGGCTAATCTTCAGCAAGCAAGACAGTTTGCAGTAGAAATCGATTGGTCTGAAGCAAATATTACCAAGCCCTCTTTTCTCGGCACCAAAGTATTCAAGGATTACCCACTGGAAGACCTGTTGCCACGCATCGACTGGACGCCCTTCTTCCGTTCCTGGCAGCTAGCTGGCAAGTTTCCCAATATCCTTGATGATGGAGTGGTTGGCGAAACTGCACGTAAATTGTATGACGATGCACAAAGCATGCTTAAAACTATCGTCGAAGAAAAATGGTTAACCGCTCGTGCAGTTATCGGCTTCTACCCCGCTAATGCTCAAGGCGACGATATCGAAATTTATGCCGATGACTTACGGCAGGAAGTAGTGCATACACTGCACCATCTTCGCCAGCAAAAACAAACCCGAGAAGGCAAATTCAATTACTGCCTGTCCGATTTTATCGCTCCGAAAGAAACTGGGCTTAAAGATTACATTGGCGGATTTGCAGTAACCTCCGGTATTGGTATTGATGAACATGTCAAAGCCTTCGAAGCAAAGCACGATGACTATAATGCCATATTGCTCAAAGCCCTGGCTGATCGACTGGCAGAAGCCTTCGCAGAACGAATGCATGAGCTGGTGCGCAAAGACTACTGGGGCTATGCTCCTGATGAAAAACTGGACAATGATGCCCTGATTTCTGAGCAATATCAGGGGATTCGCCCTGCCCCTGGCTATCCGGCCTGTCCTGACCATACTGAAAAAGGAACTTTATGGGAGATGCTCAAACCCGACAGTGAAATTCAGCTTAATATTACCGAGCACTTTGCCATGTACCCTACCGCAGCAGTGTCCGGTTGGTATTTTGCCCATCCAGAATCGCGCTACTTTGGTGTTGGGAAAATTGAGAAGGATCAGGTCAAAGACTATGCTCAGCGCAAGGGCTGGGACCTTAAAAATGCCGAAAAATGGTTGGCGCCAAGCTTGAACTATGATGGCTAAGTCATTGTCCTATGCTGTCGTGAATCACAATAAGAATGAACGCAAACTTTGAACTTTAGATAAAATAAGCTATCCTATTGAGGTTCATGACTATTAACAGGTAATTCTTAACAGGTAAGTCCGTGCACCATAAATTCATACACACATTGACCATTGTATTAGCATTACTGGCATTTATCGGCCAGTCGAATGCTATGGTTGATATGCCTTGTATGGACTTGCACCAACAACCTTCTCATCAAATGGATCACTCAAAGATGAACCATGCTGATATGGCTCATTCAATGGAACAAGCCATGAATCAGTCAATGGATTGTTGTGATGAAGGCGGCAGTTGTGATATGACCACCTGTTCAACACTTGCCTTTATCGTTGAACCAGATTTCACTTCACCATCAGTACAATACAGTCAATCTATTGATTTATATTCTGATCAGTCAATAGTCACAATTTCCAGCTCTCTATATCGCCCACCAATCATCAGCTAACACAGCCTCGATCCGTCTTGAGTTTGCGTTTATCCAATACTCAGGAATCAAGACTGAGTTAGTGTTGTCTATCCAGCACTCTACTCATTAGCAAAAGTTTAAATCAACATTGTTGATTCATCGCTCTGCTGGAGGAGTGATATGTTTAATAAAGATTTAAAAGATAATACTGTTTTACTGGCGTGCTGCTTGCTGATCAGTACCATGATTTTCAGTAATACAAAAGCAATCGCCAATAATTCCGATTGGTCAGGTCAGCTGACATTGGAGCAAGCGATTAAGATTGCACAAAATAATGATCCCTGGCTTCAAAGCAACGAATACAGACAGCAGGCAATAAGTGCACAAAGTACTGCTGCCGGAAGCTTACCCGATCCAATGGTTTCTATTTCTGTAGCCAATTTACCGGTGGATAGTTTTGACTTCTCACAGGAAGCCATGACCCAACTTAAATTTGGCGTTACGCAGGCTTTGCCCCGTGGCGATAGTCTTGCCCTGTCACAAAAGCGCTTACAGCAGTTAAGCGAAGAGTTTCCTCTGCAACGTCAGGATCGAAAAGCCAAAGTTAAAGTAGCTATCAGCCAACTATGGTTGGATATATTCCTGACGTCACGAACCATTGAGCTGATTGAGTATGACCGTCCGCTTTTTGAACAGCTTGCAGAAACTGCCTCTATCAACTACTCCAGTGCGATGGGGCAAACTAGCCAGCAGGACGTGATCAGAGCGCAAGTTGAGTTGACCCGACTGGATGACAGACTGAGCCAGTTGAGACAACAATTGGTAAGTAAAAAAACGCAGCTCATGGAATGGTTAACAACAGCAGAGGGTTCGCTGTGGCTTAATCATGATTTTGAACTGCCAAATACCCTGCCTGAAATCAGTTTATACAAAGCGGATATAAGCCTCGAAAGCTCACAGAAAGATTCCCCGGAGCTCATTCAACATCTTGCAAAGCACCCTCAGGTTTTAGCCTTTGAGCAAAAGATTAAAGCTAGCAATACCAGTATTGAACTGGCTAAACAAAGTTACAAACCTCAATGGAATGTCAACGCCAGTTACGGTTACCGTGATCAAGATCCTATGGGCAATAGTCGCTCAGACTTCTTCTCAGTTGGTGTCAGTTTTGATGTTCCACTGTTTACCGAAAATCGTCAGGACCAAGAGGTCACATCAAGCATCAAGGAGCGCGAAGCTTTCAAGGCGGATAAATGGTTATTACTTAGAAATATGTTAGCCAGTGTTCGTAATTTTCAGGGCCAGTTAAGCGAACTTGACAGCAGACGTCAGCTTTTCAATAACAAGCTGTTGCAGGAAATGGAGCAACAGGCTGAAGCTACATTGAATGCTTACACCAATGACCGTGGTGATTTTGCTGAAGTTATGCGAGCTAGAATTGCAGAGCTCAATACTAAAATCGAAGCTCTAACTCTCGACGTTAACTATCTTAAGATAGTAGCTCAACTCAATTATTTATTCACTCAGGCTGAGCAATAAATTAAAGGTGACATTATGAAGAATCCAACATTCATTAAAATCGTAGGCGCTGCATTAGTTGGTGCTATTGTAGGTGTTACTGCTGCAAAGCTATGGCTGGGTGATAAAGGCGAGAGTGACGAAAAAGGCAAAGAGCCACTTTATTGGGTTGCGCCAATGGATCCCAACTATAAGCGCGACAAGCCAGGAAAGTCTCCAATGGGAATGGATCTTGTGCCAGTCTATGAAGAGGAGCAAAGCGAAAACACGCCTGGCACAGTGACCATTTCATCTGCGGTGGAAAATAATATAGCGGTTCGAACAGATACGGTTAAGTATGGCACTATCAACAATGCCATCAGAACTGTCGGCTATGTCCAGTTCGATGAAGATCAGCTAATTCATATCCACCCTCGTGTAGAAGGCTGGGTAGAAAAACTTTTCATAAAGGCTTCAGGTGATCCTGTTGAAAAAAATCAGCCGCTGTATGAGCTTTATTCTCCTCAATTGGTTAATGCTCAGGAGGAATATGTCTTAGCCTTAAAGCGTAACAATCGTGAACTTATTCGAGCAGCTCGTAATAGATTGAGGGCATTACAATTACCTGAGTCATTCATTCAGGAATTGGGCAAAAATCATCAGGTAAAGCAAACCGTAACCTTTTATGCACCTCAAAATGGAGTCATAGATCAGCTAAGTATTCGCGAAGGATTCTTTGTACAGCCCGGCACCACCATGATGTCAATCGGCACACTGGATCAGGTCTGGGTTGAAGCAGAAGTATTCGAAAGCCAGGCCAGTCTTATCAGCATTGGTTTGCCAGTGACCATGACCCTTGACTATTTCAGTGATCGTTCCTGGAAAGGCATAGTCGACTATATTTACCCTTCTCTTGACAGTACAAATCGTACATTGCGTGTTCGCATCCGTTTCGATAATCCTGAACATAAACTCAAGCCTAATATGTTTAGTCAAATCGTCATCCATGCCGACTCGGATAAACGCCGGCTATTAGTGCCAAAAGAAGCTGTCATTCGTACTCAAAAGCAGGATCGAGTTGTGCTGGCAATGGGCGATGGAAAATTCAAATCAGTAGAAGTTCAGTTAGGTACTGTTGGCGATGAATTCTTCGAAGTGATTAATGGACTTCAGGAAAATGATCGAGTTGTCACATCTGCTCAATTCCTTATTGATTCAGAATCTAGTAAAAGTTCTGATTTCAAACGCCTGAGCCAGGATGATGACACTGAGTCAGCATGGGTTGAAGCAACTATTAACAGTGTTATGGCACACCATAACATGCTAAATGTCAGTCATGGGCCGGTTGATCTTTGGAAGTGGCCAGCCATGACCATGGATCTTGATACTCTGGAAGATCTTGATTTAAGCCAGTTAAAATCAGGCATGAGGGTTCATATTCAAATTAGTAAATTTCCTGATGGCAGTTTCCTGATTACTCAGATCCATGTCCCTGATCAAACAGAAATGAAAAGTGATGATGCTGAAATAGATCACTCGACCATGGACCACTCGACCATGGACCACTCTGAGCATAAAGATGAGGGGGCTCAGGAATGATTGCATCAATTATTCGTTGGTCTATCCATAATCGCTTTTTTATCCTGCTTGCTACCTTCATTCTAATCGGTGTTGGCATTTATTCGCTCAAGAAAACACCGGTGGATGCGATACCTGACTTATCGGATGTGCAAGTCATCATTAAGACCAGCTATCCAGGACAGGCACCGCAGGTTGTCGAGGACCAGGTTACCTATCCATTGACCACAGCAATGCTATCTGTACCTGGAGCGCAAACGGTACGAGGATTTTCCTTCTTTGGTGACTCCTATGTGTACATCATATTTGATGAAAACACTGACCTATACTGGGCACGTTCACGGGTTTTAGAATATCTGAGCCAGGTTGCTCCTGACCTGCCAGATACAGCAAAGCCACAGCTAGGCCCTGACGCCACAGGGGTTGGGTGGGTCTATTTATATGCACTGGTCGATAAAACAGGACAGCATGATATTAGTCAGCTACGAAGCATTCAGGACTGGTTTTTGAAGTATGAGCTGCAAACTGTTGAAGGAGTTTCTGAAGTAGCCAGTGTTGGCGGTATGGTTAAACAGTATCAGGTAAAAGTCGATCCAGAAAAACTGCGAGCTTACTCTATTCCGCTTGATTTAATTCAGCGCGCCATTCAACAAAGTAATCAGGAAGTAGGCGCTTCAGTGATTGAAATGGCTGAAGCAGAGTATATGGTCAGAGCCAGTGGCTATCTGAAAAATCTGAATGATATTGCTCTGATTCCCTTAGGTGTTAACGCTCAGGGCACTCCCCTGCTTCTGAAAGACGTGGCTGAAATATCAGTTGGACCACAGATGCGACGCGGCATTGCTGAACTGAACGGAGAAGGCGAAACCGTTGGTGGTATTATTGTCATGCGCTTCGGTGAAAATGCTCAGCAGACTATCAATTCTGTCAAAGATAAACTACAGCAATTGCAATCCAGTCTGCCTGAAGGCGTTGAGCTTGTGACCGTTTATGACCGCAGTGGTCTTATTGAACGCGCAATTGATAATTTATGGCAGAAACTAATTGAGGAGTTACTGATCGTCGCCTTGGTTTGCATGCTGTTCCTGTTCCATGTTCGCTCATCGCTGGTGGCCGTCATCAGTCTTCCGGTCGGTATTTTAACTGCTTTTATCATCATGCACTGGCAAGGTTTGAATGCTAATATCATGTCGCTGGGCGGCATCGCCATTGCCATTGGAACCATGGTTGATGGTGCCATTGTCATGATAGAAAATATGCACAAGCACCTCGAGCGAGCCAGGACAGACCATCAAACCTTAACCAGCAAACAGCGTTGGGAAATTGTCAGTCAATCTGCCACCGAAGTTGGGCCAGCATTATTTTTCAGCTTACTTATTATCACTGCCAGCTTCATTCCCGTATTCACTCTGGAGGCGCAGGAAGGACGCATGTTCTCCCCTCTCGCCTTTACAAAAACCTATGCCATGGCTGCCTCTGCTGCATTAGCAATCACTTTGGTGCCTGTTCTTATGGGCTACTTTGTCCGCGGCAAAATCAAGCCTGAAAACAAGAACCCGATCAATCGAGGTTTGATGAAAGTCTATAAGCCAGTGCTTAGAGAAATCTTGAAATATCCTAAAGCAACGCTTGGTACAATGGCAGTATTGCTGATCGTGGGGTTATGGCCGGCGACGAAGATTGGTAGCGAGTTTATGCCAGAACTGGATGAAGGCGATCTGATGTATATGCCAACGACCTATCCCGGATTATCTATCGGTGAGGCTCGGGAAATACTACAACAAACCGATAAGCTGATCATGACAGTGCCTGAAGTCAAAACGGTATTCGGTAAAGTCGGACGAGCCGATACTGCAACTGATCCGGCGCCTTTGACCATGATTGAAACTTTTATTCAATTAAAGCCAAAAGACCAATGGAGAGAGGGTGTAACCACCAGCAGCATCAAACAGGAGCTGGAGCAGCTGGTTAAAATTCCGGGGCTATCTAACGCCTGGGTAATGCCGATTAAAACCAGAATCGACATGCTGGCAACTGGAATTAAAACACCTGTTGGGATAAAAATTTCTGGTCCGGATTTAAGCGTTATTGAAAACATTGGGAAACAACTGGAAGATATCCTGCAGGATGTACCTGGCACAGCTTCCGTGTATTCCGAACGAGTTGCCGGTGGTCGCTATCTGGATATTGATATTCATCGAGAACAGGCCGCCCGTTATGGCTTGAATATCAAAAATATTCAACAGGTCATATCAACTGCTGTGGGTGGTATGAACATCACACAAACGGTCGAAGGTCTTGAGCGTTATCCAGTTAATATTCGATATCCGCAAGAATATCGGAACTCACCGGAACAATTGGCATTACTGCCTATAGTAACTCCATCTGGACAACGCATCGCACTTGGGGATGTTGCGACCATTCAAATTCTTGATGGACCGCCTGCAATCAAAAGTGAAAATGCCCGCATAAACGGCACTGTGTTTGTTGATATCGAAAACATCGATATAGGCCATTATGTGAGTCAGGCACAACAGGTTGTCGGCGAGCAATTAGAGCTACCTGCAGGTTATTCACTAAACTGGGCCGGCCAATATGAATATATGCTAAGAGCGGAGCAAAAGCTCAGTTATGTATTACCTCTTACACTGGCCATCATCATGGTATTGCTCTACTTAAGCTTTAGAAACTTAATGGAAGTGATCATTATCATGGGCACTTTACCGCTGGCCATCGTGGGCAGTCTATGGCTGACCTACCTGATGGGATTAAACTTCTCGGTAGCCGTCTGGGTTGGCTTTATCGCACTGGCAGGGGTAGCGGTAGAAATTGGTGTCATCATGCTGGTCTATCTCAATCAGTCTTATCAGGAACTCTTTAGTTCGCAACGGGGTACTGTTGATAAGACACAACTGAGAAACGCCATCATTGAAGGAGCATCTATGCGGGTGCGCCCCATCATGATGACAGCAGCTTCAATCATATTAGGTCTGTTACCGATTCTGCTAGGTGGCGGTACGGGAGCAGAACTGATGAGTGGTATCGCAACACCAATGGTTGGAGGAATGCTGAGCGCCTTAATTCTGACGCTGGTAGTGTTGCCTCTGGTTTATTATTTGTGGCGAGCAAACTCCATTCAAGACTAATCAGACACGATACATGCTGGTGCTATTAAAAGCACCAGCATCTCAACTGGCAGCCGCAAAGCAATCTCTTCTTCCTAGACTGTGACAAATTGCGTAAGTTAAATCCGCACGGTTTAAGGTATAAAAATGGAAGTTTTTAATACCCTCTTTGGCCAACAGTTTCACTTGTTCAATCGCAATGTGTGAAGCAATTAACTGGCGAGTAATAGGGTCCTGATCAAGCCCTTGATAAAGTTTATGCATCCAACCTGGGATCTCAACCTGAATAAAGCGTGCAAACTTCAGTAGCTGCAGAAAGTTAGTTACTGGTAGAATACCAGGAATTAAATCCACATCAATTTGCTGCTGAGCACACAGGTCTCGGAAACGTAGAAATTTTTCCGTGTTAAAGAAAAACTGTGTAATGGCACGACTGGCGCCGGCATCAACTTTACGCTTGAGATTTTCCAGATCAGATTGGGCACTGCTCGCTTCAGGGTGAACCTCCGGGTATGCAGCCACACTAATTTCAAAGTCGTAGAGACTTTTTAATTTATGAATAAGATCGGTAGCATAACTAAAGTCGCTAGAATTATTAGAGGTATCAGGCTTGTCACCGCGTAATGCAACTATATGCCGTACTCCAATCTCCCAATAGCGATGGGCAATCTGTTCAATCTCGAATTCGCTGGCATCGACACAGGTCAAATGCGGAACCGCACTTAAGCTTGTCTGATCAATGATTTTCTCTATCACCTCATGGGTTCGCTCACGTGTACTGGCACCGGCACCATAAGTTACAGAAACAAATTCAGGCTGCAGCGGCTCCAGTTTTTTGACGCTTTGCCAAAGTACCTGATTCATTTCCTCGCTCCGTGGCGGAAAGAATTCAAAAGAGAGGTTTACGTTACCCGCCAGGCTGGCAAAGTCATGATTCAACTTGTCCAACGTTTTCGCATGGGTATACAAACGCTCAGTCCGACTCATGAGACACTCCTTAGCAAATCGCATAGATCATTGAGTACACCGGCAGCAGTCACTTCGCGACCGGCACCGGGTCCTTGCAAGATTAGAGGATTATCCTTGTACCACTGACTTTGTATGGCAAAAACATTGTCGCAAGGATTCAAGTTGGCGAATGGATGTGATGGTTCAATAATTTCTAGCTTCAGGCTTAGCTCTTGCTTGGTTAAAGTTGCGATATAACGCAACAAACCACCCTGCTCCTGAGCCTTGTTGTAAAGCTTGGAATAATGCTCATTGATGGTATCGGCACTTTGCCAGAACTGTTCCAGACTGCCCTGTAACAACTCATCATCCAATGCAGGTTCAAAGTTTTCTCTTGCCTGAGTAAAGCCAGCTTCTCTTGCCAGGATTCGGATTTTACGAATAACGTCGTTGCCAGAAAGGTCTTCTCTGGGATCAGGCTCGGTAAAGGCATTGGCCTTGGCCTCAAGTAATAGTTCAGAAAACTTTTGCTGCCCATTGTACTGACCAAATAGCCAGGATAAAGATCCTGAAAATATTCCAGAGATGCTCAATATAGTATCGCCAGCTTCTTTAAGTTTCTTAATGCTGGACTGAATAGGAATTCCTGCACCAGCTGTGGTATTGCGTAGCCAGTGGCGATTACTGCTCGACAGAATCTGTTCGATCTTGCTGGCTAACTGCTTATCAGATGCAGCGATCTTGTTTGCCGAGATAATATGCCAACCGTTAGTGGCAAACTTTGGATACAGGTGGGCAATCTGGTCACTGGCTGTCAGGTCAATAATGACCAGTTCTTTATGCGCATAAGGCTCCAATGCATTAATGATCTGATCATTATTGTTTTGGTGAATATCAGATAAGGTGTTTGAGCAGTGAGATCCAACAACTGAATCCTGCTCATGAAGCAATTGAAACAAATCATCACGTACAATCAGACATTCTTTTGACTGGTTATAGTGACGGCTATTAGCCACTGCCAACAAGGATAGCGATTGATTAAGACTCGATTCAATGTCAGTCTTGTTATCTTTCAGTATTTTGACAAACTGCTTACCAATATTGCCGTAGCCGAGCACCACAATTGGAATTGATGGCTCCAGTTCAAAAAACGTATCGTGCAGAGCATGTAATAGAGTGATTGCCTGAATATCTTCTATCAGCACACTTAGAGTATGAGCATTAGAAGGATAATGGATTTCTTCTATTGAGTACCGCTCAAGATGCTCGATGAACTTGCTGATGATTTTCTGATTCTGGCGAATACCTTGGCCAACCAGGCTAATCAAAGATAGTTTGCTTTTCTCGACTATTGGGTAAAACTGTGCGGCCTGGATGATGGATACACAGTTAAACCGATCCGCCTCTGCAACATAAAGCGTCAAGCGGTCCAAAGTGCGATCAAAGTTGCTGGCATAACTGGCAATTTGATTCAGCAATATTCGCTGCTGAATGGTTCGCGCACTAAGTTCATTGATATTGTTTATCACTATCCGAGTTAAGCCCTGCTTAATCGTGATTGTTTTAACAGCACCAGTACTGGTTGGGTGTTGCGTTATTTGGGTACCTTGTGAGCCATCCAGCAAAGAGCTTTTGATGCAGGCCTGAGTTTTATAAGTCAGCAATGGCGTGACTGTTTTCTGGTGTAACACATTGGCACCTAACTCAGAGATAGCCTGAGCCTCACACAGCGATAAATGCTCTACCCTTTTTGCATTCTGCACAATATTCGGGTCAGCCGAATAAATACCATCAACATCAGTCCAGATGGTCACAGATGTTGCTTTAACCAGTTGTGCGATAATAGTGGCGCTATAGTCACTACCGTTACGCCCTAAAGTGATCAGCTTTCCGTTTGTGTCGCTGGCAATAAACCCGGTAAAGATAAAACGTTGGGAGTTTTGCTTGGGGTTAGACAGTAACGGCTGATATAAACTGCTGAAACTGATATCAGCGTATTGCTCGTCAAATTGCTGGTATTCATGCAATGATGTTAGTTGCAGGTAATGGCTGGCATCAATTGCCTGCGCCGCACACTGCTCATCATTCAGTAGTTCAGCTAACAGCCTGGCTGACCATTTTTCGCCATAGGCAAGAATGGTGTCATTAGCTACAGGAGTTTGTTGGCACAACTCCTGAATATAAAAAAGATCCTGCTCGATTTGTTGTAAAAACGCTGCGGCATTGATAGCAGTGCCAACCACCAGTTTCTTAAAATAACCTATGATGTCTGTAGCGGCATTCGGACGCCCGCTAATACAACTAAACAGTTGATCAGTAATATCACCATTGGCCGACACTACAATGATATCGCCGGGGCTAGTCTGATTCCTAATAATGTTACAGACATTGTTTAGCTGTTCTTTGCTTGCCAGGCTTGAGCCACCAAACTTGTGCACAGCAACGCCAAGGCTCTTATAATTCTTTGCATGACTCGGCTGTTCACGATAAGCAGTTACATTCGAATGGAGTTGATCAGCCATGTTGCTCACCCTGTATTACCTTAATTTGACATCGTTGAAAGGCACTTTCTAAATCTTTTATCAGATCATCAGCCTCTTCAATTCCCACCGAAACACGCAGCAGATTGTTTTTTATCCCTGCATTAACTCTTGCTTCTTGATCCATTGCGGCATGGGTCATACTGGCAGGGTGACAAATCAGACTTTCGACGCCACCCAAGGATTCGGCCAATGAAAATAGCTCGAGACTGTTTACAAAAGTTCGCAAATTGGCATGGTCTAAATTAAGTTCAAATGACAACATTGCACCGAAGCCTTGCTGCTGTTTAGCGGCAACTGTATGGGTCGGGTGGCTTTCCAGGCCGGGATAATAGATATGTTCAACCAGTGGTTGCTGTTGTAGATACTGGATAACCTTTTGAGTATTTTCCTGATGCTGACGTAAGCGAACCGATAAGGTACGCAAACCACGACTGGTGATAAAACTATCAAATGGCGATCCGGTAATCCCAATGCAGTTTGCCCACCAGGCAAGTTTCTCAGACAGTTCCTGCTCTTTAGCTATCACGGCACCGCCAACCACATCACTGTGCCCATTGATGTATTTTGTGGTTGAATGAATAACCACATCAGCACCAAGGTTCAGAGGTTGCTGCAACACTGGCGAAAGAAAAGTATTGTCGACAACTTTAATCACGTCGGAACCTGCCAACTGGCAGATTTGTTGAATGTCCACCACACGTAACAATGGGTTACTCGGTGTTTCGACCCAAACCAGCTTTGGTTTCTTATTAAGCGCCTGTTGCAAACTTTCAGCACAACCCTGGTCTACAAATAGAACCTCGAATAGCCCTTTTTGTGCAAGGCTGTTTAACAGGCGATAAGTTCCGCCATAGCAATCATGTGGCGCAATAATTAAATCACCCTTATCAAGTAAGTGGGTGACCAGGTACACTGCTGACATACCGCTTGAGGTAATCACGGCCCCGTACCCATTTTCCAGTTGTGCAAGAGTATCTGCCAGTGTGTCGCGGGTAGGATTACCCGAACGGCTATAGTCATATTTTCTTGGCTGTTCAAGATCGACAAAGGTGTAGTTTGAAGATAAATACAGCGGCGGTGTGACAGCCCCAAACTGCTGATCCGACTCGATGCCCGAACGAACGGAAATGGTCTGATTGGTGTGTGTCATAGTGTGTTCCTTAAAAATGGGGTAATACAGTTGGCCAACTGTTCTGCTTCAAGTAAAAAACCGTCGTGGCCATAGTAAGAATGTATGATTTGGAATTGAGTGTTACCGCGACATGACGTTGCAGTCTCTTTCACCAGTTCAGCAGGCACTAACTCATCGCTATCGATACCAATAAACAGAGCGTCAGTAACAATTCCTTTTGGCTCAACTTTATGCAAATCAATAGATTGTGAGAGCGAACGGTATCGTTCTATATCGAATTTTGCGGCAAACTTTTCACCCTGATATTTCAGATAATCAACCAACTCGTAACTGAGTTTTTGCTGCTCAATTATCCTGTGGGATTTAAAACGATGCTCAAGTTCTTTCTGACTGCGGTAACTGATAAAACCCAGTTGGCGAGCTATTGATACTGCTTGCTGAGTTTTGCCGGAGGCAATTCCTAATTCGAGTATTTGCTGCTGGATCTGACGCTGTGCGATGGATTTCTGTGTGTTCGTATGCGCGGCGGCTATACAGACAAGCCTGCTAAGCTTCTGTGGAAACAGGTGAGCAAAGGCAAGTGCTACCATGCCGCCGTAGGAACTTCCAATTATCGCTTCAGCCCGATTAATGCTTAGCCGTTCTAATAACTCACTAATGATCTTGGCCTGATCAAAAGTGGAAATTAGATTGGGAGACTGGTGATCCTGATTAGCAATATAATCAATGCCAATAATTTGAAACTGTTCTAAGTTAAGCGGCTTTTGTTCACCAAACAGATCAGCCCACCATTCATGCAGATTTCGTGAAGATGAAATACCACCAAGGACAATCAGTGCTGGCTTGTGAATGCAGCCATAACGATTGTAGTAAAACTCAACCGAATTAAGTTTGCGGCCATGCAATAAAGCAAAGTCCTGTAAATGAATAGTCCCCGTGTCGATAAAGCCGATACTTTTCTCTGGCCTGCGACCCAATGGCTGCCACTCATCTACAGTCGTGTCGTAATCTGGTTCAACTGCCTGATTGGTCATCTTGTTACCTGTATCTATTGCAAACTCCTGGAAGAGTTCTTTCTCGACAAAAGACGTTTAGACGTCTAAATGGCCAATATATATTTTTAGCAGATTAAAAGTCAAGATGTTTAGAAGGCTGAAAAAAATGTATAATAACCGCATCGAATAAGACACGAGGTTTATATGGCTAAAGATTGGGATGGAAACTTTATCAATCCATACGTTGAGCATGGTGAGAAAAAGGACAAAGTGAAAAAAATTACGGTATCAATTCCTTTTTCAATTCTTAAAATTCTAACTGATGAAAGAACCAGAAGGCAGGTCAACAACCTACGCCATGCCACCAATAGCGAACTGTTATGTGAGGCATTTTTGCACGCCTATACCGGCCAGCCATTGCCAACCGATGATGATTTAAGAAAAGATCGGGATGATTATGTTTTAGATATGGAAGCCAAAGGTAAGAAAGTTAAAAGCTAAAATTGTTAGCCAGTTAAGCAAAAGCAGGAGCCAGACTCCTGCTTTTTATTGAGTATAAGTTTTATTGAGCATAGGCATTAATCAAGCACTTCATCATCGCTGCCTTCGTTAATTCCTTCAAACAGGAAAGTGCTCATGTAGCGTTCGCCAGTATCCGGGAGCATTGCCAAGATTGCCGCCCCCTCTTCCGCATCTTTAGCAACTTCTAAAGCGGCAGCAAAAGTTGCACCGGCTGAAATACCGCAAAATATTCCCTCTTTTTGTGCTAAGGCTAAAGCCGTATCACGAGCCAACTCATCATCGATTGGAATAACCCGATCATAAATTTCCTGATTCATAACATCGGCAATAAAGTCCGGAGTCCAACCCTGGATTTTATGCGGTTGCCATTCTTTTCCTGCCAGCAATGAAGCTCCGGCTGGTTCTGTGGCAATGATTTTTGTTTCTGGACGAGCCACCTTAAGAACCTCACCAACACCGGTGATGGTACCACCCGTTCCATAGCCACTAACAAAATAGTCCAGCCGCTTACCGGCAAAATCTTTTAAGATTTCTGGAGCTGTGGTATTGCGATGATATGCAGGATTAGCTTCATTCTCGAACTGTCGGGCCAAAAACCAGCCATTCTTTTCAGACAGCTCTTTTGCCATCCGTACCATACCCGTACCGCGTTCTGCTGCAGGCGTTAAAACCACTTTTGCCCCAAGCGCACGCATGATCTTACGTCGCTCAATCGAAAAGGTTTCAGTCATTACGGCCACAAATGGGTAACCCTTGGCAGCACACACCATCGCTAACGCAATGCCAGTGTTGCCGGAAGTGGCTTCAACCACGGTTTGTCCTGGCTTAAGCAAGCCTCGCTTTTCTGCATCATTGATAATGGCAAATGCTAATCTGTCTTT
Source organism: Kangiella sp. (assembly GCA_048268505.1). Classification (GTDB taxonomy): domain Bacteria; phylum Pseudomonadota; class Gammaproteobacteria; order Enterobacterales; family Kangiellaceae; genus Kangiella. Next base: position 118,688 of record JBLWVK010000007.1, read on the forward strand.
TACCGAAGCCAATGGATTAAAAAATTCAGCTTTGACATACATGGTCACATGGTCAGGTGCCAGGCGATTAATTTTAATCACTGGCGTGTTGCCAATGGTTTCCAATATAGAGTTATGGATCATTTGTAAAACCTCTAATTAATAACCTCTGGTTATTTATCTGAATAAAAACTGCAGGTTAACCAATTTTCATAAGAAACGACTTTATTTCTTAGATACAAAAAGGTGCTGTAAATCTAAGTGCAATAAGGCTTGGAAGCTAATTGTTTTTCATTATCCACTAATAACCAGAAGTTATAAAGAAGCAAAAAATATTTGCACAATATATCTCAAGGATATATAAGATATTGCCTTTACGCATAAAGCATGTTACCTTCTTCAGCCATTTAACCATTTAGACGTCCATAATGAAACTGCAACAGTTAAAATATTTGATTGCGATTGCCGATAACAACCTGAGTATCACAACTGCAGCACAGAAAATATTCACCTCTCAGCCCGGAATTAGTAAACAGCTGCGCCTACTTGAAGATGAGCTGCAAACCAAAATCTTCGAACGCAATGGCAAGCAACTGGTCGGCATTACTCATGTAGGTAAGGAGATACTTGCTAGGGCGCGTAAAGTCTTGCAGGAAGTCAACAATATTAAGCGCCTTTCCAGTGAGATTAGTCAGGAAGACTCTGGCTGCTTTTCTATTGGTACAACTCAAACACAGGCTCAATATGTGCTGCCGCGTACGTTTGCCTCCTTTCACAGGGAATACCCCAATTTAAAAATTGATTTACACCAGGGCACAACCGAACAAATTATAGAGCAGCTAAAAAAACAGGAAGTCGATTTCGTCATCGCCTCAGGCACCGTGGAGCTGGGTTCGGACATTGTTCAAATCCCCTGCTATCAATGGGATAGAACCTTATTGTTCCCGCAGGATCATGATCTTGGGGATTTGAGAAAGATCTCGTTAGAAGATCTGGTCAAATATCCACTGGTCACCTATAACTTCAGCGATAAAAGCTCATCAAGTCTGTTACGAGCATGCCATAATGAAAATCTTGAGCCCAACATTGTATTCACTGCGCGCGATGCCGATATTATTAAGACCTACGTCAGAAAAGGTTTCGGCGTGGGTATCATTGCCAGCATGGCCTATGATTCTGAGGTCGATAAAGATTTGATCAGTTATTCAACCAGAGACATGCTGCCTAAATGCACGACCTGGCTTGCTTTCAACAAGAATCTGTTTTTGAAGCAGTATATGAAGGATTTCATCGAGCTGTTTGCACCGCATATTTCGCAGAAAGAGCTGGTACGTTACCTTTACAGCGAACATACCTCTTCCTCCGAACTATTGCATCGCGTAAAAACTCAGGGAAATAAAGTAACAGAGCTTAGAAGAGTAGCTTCGGCATAACACTGCACGCTAAGGTGCAGTGTTATCACTGAATTGTAGCTTATTGGCTAAGAGTCGTTTATTCCGTTGCAGGTTTAACAAACTTTAACGTCATACGATCGCTTTCACCGATTTCGAGATATTGCTCTTTGTTTTCTTCACCAAGTCGCAGGCTTGGCGGCAAAGTCCAGACACCTTTAGGATGATCGGTAGTATCTTTAGGGTTAGCATTAATTTGCGAACGCTCCAGAAGCTTAAAACCGACCTCTTCCGCCAGATCAATCACAAACTTTTCATGCATATAGCCCGAGCTGGCATTTTCGTCCTGCTTCAAACCCGTGGCCAGACGGTGTTCAACAACGCCAAGAGTACCGCCAGGTCTCACAGCATCGTACATTAGCTTAAAAGCATTAAGTGCATCTTCACGACCACCGCGCATCCAGTTATGAACATTACGGAAAGTTACAACCGCGTCAGCACTGTTAGCTGGTGCGATCGGCGTATCTGAAGTGGCATCAAAAACAGTTAGTTCAACATTAGAATACAAATCTGGATTAGCTTCTAACTTTTCCTGAAAGCCTTTCAAACTGTTACGGTAATATTCCACTTCGGAATTTGGGTCAAAATGAGCGGCATACAACTTGCCATCTTTACCCAGCCATGGTGCTAAAATTTCGGTGTACCAGCCGCCACCAGGCGAGACTTCAACAACCGTCATACCAGGACGAATACCGAAAAACTTCAAAGTTTCAGCGGGATGACGATATTGATTACGCGCTTTATTTTGCTCGCTACGGTGGTCACCCTCAATTATTGACATTAATTTTGAACCAGTCGTTTCCTCGGGCTGTTTTACCAATTCCTCAGCAGACTCTTTAGTCGCAGCGACTTCAGCGCTTTCTACAGCGACTAACTGACTCTGCTTTGAGTCTTCCTGTTCACCTTGGTCACTACAAGCACTGATACTTAATCCGGTAATAACAGCTACGGTCAGTAACTTAATTTTTGTTTTCATGAATTCCCCTTTGGTCATATTTTTGATCACAGTTAAATTTAAATATTACTTTTAACATTCGCTTGAATATCGTTAGCAAAATTTACCATTTTCTGTAGGGGGATCAATGCTTTTTCGGCTAAATCGTGATCAACAAAGACTTCATTGTCATCACGCTCAAACACCTGCGACAGCAATTGCAGGACATTCATCTTCATCCAGGGGCAATGTGCACAGCTACGACAGGTAGCTCCCTCGCCGGCTGTTGGAGCAATAATTAGCTCTTTCTCCGGGGCTGCCTGCTGCATCTTGTAGAAAATACCCTTGTCGGTTGCAACAATTACCTGCTTTTGAGGAAGCTCTTTGGCAGCCCTGATTAATTGCGATGTAGAGCCCACAAAATCAGCCAAATCAACAATCTTTTGTGGTGATTCAGGGTGAACCAGAACAGCTGCTTCAGGGTACAGGGCCATGGTTTGTTCTAGCGCCTTGTATTTAAATTCATCATGCACAATACAGGCACCCTGCCACAACAGCATATCGGCCCCTGTTTTTTGCTGTATATAGCGCCCCAGATGCTTATCAGGTCCCCAGATAATTTTTTTGCCCTGCTCAGCCAGATACTCAAGTACGTCTACCGCGATACTGGATGTTACAACCCAGTCGGCACGTGCTTTTACAGCAGCTGATGTATTGGCATAAACCACTACTTCTCGGTCAGGATGCTGATCGCAAAACTCACTGAATGGTTCAATTGGACAGCCCAGATCCAGCGAACAGGTTGCCTCAAGGGTTGGCATCAACACTCGCTTTTCGGGGCTTAGAATTTTGGCCGTTTCACCCATAAACTTCACCCCTGCAATAATCAGGGTATCCGCTGGGTGACGCGCTCCAAATTTGGCCATTTCGAGAGAATCACCAACAAAACCGCCAGTTTCCTCGGCCAGAGCCTGAATTTCAGGATCCGTATAATAATGAGCAATCAAAACTGCATTATGCTGCTTGAGTAACTCTATGATCAGCTTGCGATGATGTTCTTTTTCATCAACAGACAGTTCAACAGGGGGCTTGGGGAATGGAACATCAATTTCGATGGGCGCTACAGTATGATTCATCGCCATATACAGGTATTGCAAAGTGGTTCGATCATTATATAACAGTTAGTAACCAACTGATAAATCTTTTCTGGCTATTTGGTTTTGCATTAAAATTCCCTATTGGTACAATCAATTCAATTTCCTACAAGCCCCTTGCAAGGACTCTATGCTTCTGCACGCTACTATGAATACAACGACCCAATCGCTGATTAAGCATGCTAAAGCCATTGTACTTGTACCAATCGTTATTGGAATATTACTACTCAGTGCCTGTTCAGATGACAAGCAAGAAGAGCAACTGCCGGTCACTCAGGTTTCTCTGCCGAAAAACCCTACTCAGGATTACGACTATTTACTGAACGGTGTGCAAATTAATGATAATTACATGTGGCTGGAACAAAAAACCCCACAACGCACCGACTGGATTGAACAACAAATTGAACTCTCCAGCCAATACTTCTCAAGGTTAAATCAAGGCATAGAAGCTTTTAAACAACATGAAGTTTCTCATGGCCGCAAGTATCCACAACAGTATGTTGACCGTTATTTTTACATCAAAGAAGACGCTGCCAGCCTGAAGAGCAGTATTGCCGTCTATGACATTATCAAAGAAATAGAAACCGAGCTCGGAACCATACCCGATGGCCTGACAACTGTATCGACATCACTATCACCAAAGGGCCGCTACCTGGCCATTCAGGTACAAAATAGGCAGCAGCAGTACCGCTGGCTACTTTTTGACCTGGCAACTCAGCAGTTTAACAGTTATCGCTTACCATCCACACATATTCAAACCCATTTTAACTGGCTGGCAGGACATAACCGCTTTATCTATCAAACGGATCATAAGGTGTATTACCAGAACCTCGGACAAGGTCCAGACATCAGCAAGCTACTATTTGATTTAAGTGAGCAGATTGAAGCAACCGAGCAATGGAATATTTCTGCTAAGCTCACCGACGATAGCCGCTATCTAGTGATAACAGCCAAGCATCTAGTCGATACCTCTGACATGATCTGGGTTATGCCGGTTAACCAATCAGGAGAACTAGGCAGCGCGGTCAATATTGCCAAAAATACCCGTGCCAGCTTTAATTTTGTGGGTAACGTCAATGAGACCTTCTATTTCCACACTAACCTGGTCGCTCCGCGCTGGCGGATCATATCGATAAATCTTAACCAGCCCTCTCGCCGAGACTGGAAAGAAGTCATTAGCCAACAGAATGAACTGTTGCTTTCAGCCCAGCTCATTGAGAACCGTTGGTTGCTGCAATACCTGAACAATACTCAGCAAAGGCTTTACCTTGCACAACTAAATGGTGCTTCCAAACAGTTGATTAAAGTCAGTTCAAACAGTGAACTACAACTGCAACCAAGCAACTACATGTTGAATGGACAGTGGAGCACGTTGGCAACAGTAAATAATTTTGAACATCCAGCGAGTATTTTTTCTTTAGACCTAAATGAAAAAGAGCTGCTGGTTGGACCGCTCCCGATACAAGAAATTAAGGATATCGTTACCGAAACCGTTTTTTATCGGTCAACTGACGGTAGTCGGATTCCACTAACCATCGCCTATCACGAAGATCTTCCTAAAAATGGTAACAACCCCGCCCTGCTTATGACAAACCAGGGGTTTGGCCATATTCAGACACCCTACTATCATCCTCTCTTCAAAGACTGGCTAGAGCGTGGCGGAGTTATCGCTGTTGCTCACATTCGCGGCGGCGGGGTTTATGGTGAAAGCTGGCGGCAATCAGTTAGTGGCCAGAAACATGCTCGTGCAGTAGAAGATATTGTAAGCGCCGTGGATTGGCTTGCAGACAATGACTTTTCAAGCAGACAGCAAACAGCAGCTTATGGAGAAGGATTTGCCGGAAGCCTGTTAATGGAAGCAGCCATCCATGCACCTCAGAATTTCAGGGCACTGGCACTAAAAAACATCGAGGCCAATTATCTAACCATGCTTGAATCTGAGAATCCTCAATGGATGAAGGAATTTATGCTAAAAAACGATGCGGCCTCAACAGAGTGGTTTTTAGCAGTCAGCCCTTACCATCGACTAACCGTCAAAAATTACCCAGCAGTATTAATCATTGACGATAGCAATGAACCGGAAGTGAGTAACTTCAAAACGCTGGCCAAGTGGCAAAACCTACAATTATCGAAAAGACCGATTCTGCTGTTAAATAAAGAAATGGCAGCTGAACTTACTGATGAAAATAGCTTTAATCTCATTACTCAGGAAGCTGTGAAACAGTTCCTGAGTAATGAGTTACGAGCATCCGAACTTGAAAAGGAGGCCAGGGTCTCTAACCAAGAGCAAGAGCCTGGCAGTCCCTAGTTTAATCATAAGAGGCTCAATTAATAGTCGAGCTCACTTAAGAACGCGGGCTGGGCCTCTTTAACCTGCTCTTCGCAGACGATACCTTCTTTTTCTAACAACTCCAGGATAGGCATGTAAATATCCTTGGTCATAGGTAATACCAGGCCTTTACGATCAATCTCACCATCTGCGATCAATTGACACGCAATGGCTGCTGGATAGCCAACCGTTTTGGACATGGCAGAATAACCACCATCCTGACCAAACTCCTGCAAGGTTGAAGCGATGTGGTAACGACTACCATCAGCTTTTTCAATTTCAAACTTATGCTGTAGCAGAACCATATCAACCTGCCCCTTTTGATAACCGAGCTTCTGAATTAACAGATTGCAGAAGGCATCAATAGGACCGGCAAATTCGCCTACTTGCTGCTCAGAGAAACAACCCAGCCACTCCAGCCCTTGCCATGCATTCTCTGATAACGGCGCTTTAAGAGCATCAAGGCTATCCACGCTATTCAGTTGCGTAATATAATCTTTCCAAATCGCGCCCTGCATTGATACAGCGGAATCCGCATCAAGCAAATTCAAGTCCTTGGCTGCCTGGATAATTTCACAGAAACCTGAATAACGGAAAGTTCCTCGAATGATGTTCTGCGCTTCAGGAATACCATAAATTTCCTGATAGCCAGTTGAATCACGATTCGGATAACCCTCCAGGTCCAAGCCGTTAGCCTGCAGCGGTTTGGCCCACTTCAAGAGCTCTTTAGCAACGACACGTTCAACTTTACCATGGTGCAAAAATAAAGCGTCATTAAGCAGCGCCAATAAAACGCCTTTTGGGGCCCAGGAAAACTTATAACCAAGCGGATTATCATTATCCTTTGGTGAAGGAAGACCGCCACACCAAGATACAAAGCTGATCACTTTCTCATTATTGGCGTGAGCCTGGTCGATAATCTTCATGGCACTAAGATGGTCAATGCCGGGATCGAGACCAATTTCGTTGAGAATAGTAACGCCCGCATCCAGTGCCTGCTGCTTTAACTCGCGCATCGCAGGTGATTCGTAACTTGCCGTTACCATATTCTTTTTTTGCGCTATTGCGGCTTTAGCAATAACCGGATGCAAGGTGGCCGGAACCAGACTGACCACCATGTCGTGCTCAGCAATCACAGGTTCAATTTGCTCCTGGTCGGTAACGTCTGCCTGTAACGCTTTAACGCCGGGAAATTTATTCGCCAAAGCTTGGGCTTCATCAAGGATATGACTGACCACTGTCACCGAGTTATCCGAGCGACGCAGTAAATATTCAACTAAAGGTTCGGCAACAAATCCAGCGCCGAAAACTAAAAACTTTGCCATGCTACTACCTTAATTTTTTAACCAGTTGGTATAGTGGGTTAAGCAGGGTTTGACCCAATAAATAACTGCGGTCACCTGACCAGCCTGTTTCTTTATTCGGAAGGTTTGCGTTGTCTTTAAAAGGCATTTCCAATGTTAATGACAAGCATTTAAACTCTTCACCGACCCAGGCGTTAGCTACTGTCAGATTCGCTTTACCCGGCTCATCTTTGTCGTAACCATATTCGGTCTGGAAATCTGGGTTCACTGATTTAAGAATTGTACTGAACTCTTGTTCCAGTTGCTTGATCCGATCGTCATAACTTGGGATACCTTCGCAGGCAGCAACGAAAACATAAGGCAAGCCTTCATCACCATGCAAATCAAGGAAGGCATCAACACCTGTTTGCTTCATCTTGTTACGCACATGGTAAACTTCCGGGCTTTTCTCCAAGCTTGGATTTTGCCACTCACGATTAAGATTGGCTCCTGCGGCATTAGAGCGTAAGTTGCCTCGGATACTGCCATCTATATTCATGTTGGGCACGATATAAAAAACAGCTTCCTGTAAAAGACTTTGTGCTAGTGCATCATCTTCATTAAGCAAGCGCTCAATAAGACCTTCTGCGCACCACTCGGCCATCGTTTCGCCCGGATGTTGGCGTGCAGTTACCCAAATTTTACGTTCACGGCTTTCATCACCAATAATCAATAAATCAATATCATGCCCATCAACAGTTTGTCCTAACACCTGATGCTGGCATAGCTCAGAATGCTGCGCCTGATGAATCAAACTCAAATGACGTTGGTATGAATAAGGTTCAAAGTAAGCAAAGAAAATGGTGGACTGCTCTAACTGATGAGAGAATGTGAGGCGTTTGTCTGAATCAAAGGAGGTATGAACTCTAAACCAGTACTCACCATCATAGGAAGCGGCAACCTGATAATCGTTCCAGCCGTCAACATAAGAACATTCTTTGGCATTGGTAATTTCGAAGTTATAAGTTTTACCAATGTCACCATGTACTCTAAAGTGGAACCATTGTTTAAATTCCGAGTTAGAATCGTCTCTGATAGCTAGTTTAACGGCATTGTTATCGCTAGCATCAATTACCTCAATATTTCCACTATCAAATAAGCAATTGATATTCATTAATTTTACCTTAATTGTGTTCAATGAGAAGACTTGGTTACAGCGCAAAGCGTCAAGTCCAGTTTCATCTAAATAAGTTCAAGCGGCTCAACCTAAATAGAATCTGTCAGATTCTCAATGTCATAGTCAATATAATAGAAAGGGGCCATAAAGGCCCCTTTCACTAAAGTGTAGATGATTCTACATTTGTGGCGCTGGAATTGAAATAGGCAATGTGGTGTTAAATGTTTCTTCCGGCAGCTCCTCTGGCATTGCAGGATAAGGAACCGCATCAAACAATGCACTCATCACAGCATCATCCAGAATTTTCTCTCCTGAACTGCTAACCAGACTACCACCAACCAGTTCACCGTCACGATCAACTTCCAGCTGAATGGTGACCTCACCGTGAGTACGTCCTTTACGAGGATTCAATAGGGCAGACTTACCATGGCGACGCATGATTTCCTGCACAGGATACTCGAAGAAAGGAACATAATGCGCACGAATCGCAGAGTTATAACTCGCTCTCATCGCTGCTAACTCTTCTTCAGTTGGACCAGCTGGCACTTCTTCGACTACCGGCTGTTTAACCTCTGGCTTCGGCTCTGGTTTCTTCTCTTCCTGCTGCTGAGCCTGTTGAGTTGCCTGTTGCTGTTCACGTTGTGCTGCTAATTCAGCCTGACGTTGCCTTTCTTCCTCTGCACGACGCTGCTCTTCGGCTCGACGCTCTTCTTCAAGGCGACGCTCTTCTGCTTCACGAGCCTTACGCTCTTCTTCTTCCTTAGCTGCTTGTGCAGCCTGGTCAAATAATGAAACACGTGATGGTGCAGGATTAATAGTTGAGTATTTGGCCAAAAGGTCGGAGTAACCTACTGCTGATTGATTACCCAGAATAGCATCTTTGAATTCGGATGAAGGGGGTCTGTCACCAACCCAGGTGTTTAGCATTAACGGGAAGATTGCTTCATCTACTGTATTCACAGTAGCGCCATTAATTTGAATTACGGTACCCTGCCCTGGTACATAGTCAATATTGATGGTGTCACCCGCAGCAAAATCTTGACCAAGGCTATCAGCAAGTTCACGAACCCCTTTTGCATTTTCCAGAACCACAGAAGCCTCATTGTTATTCTTAATTCGTTCAATCCAAAAACGCTTTAGACGGCGACCGGGCAATTGATCTGCTAACACCTTGATTTGCATTCTCTTTATCATCGGAGAATTCAGGATTTCAGCTGGGTCATCTGATTTATTGCTTAAGTACAAAGCATTGAGGAACCACTCTTGACGTAGCTCACTATGCACAGCTAGACCATTCAATTGCAAATTAGAACCTTGCACATTCACCTGTTCAGCAGCTTTAGCCAAACCAGCGACACCAGATAACGCAACCAATAATAACGAAGATAAGAATAATGCTACTTTTTTCATATGTTTACAGCCGTAATGCGTGAAAAGATATTAAGAAAATTTGTGTGCCAAGAATGTTAAATTTTATGACACAGTTCATACTGTAAGAGATTAGCAGTTAAATGCAAGTATGACAATAACAAGCAGGTATCGAGCTTTAGAGGAAGAGTTAAAGGCACACATCAAAGGCTTAACTTATTGATAAATATAGTTATTTATCATGAAGTAGAACTTTTAACGCAAATCTGTGCTATCATCAGTTCATAAAAATCTAAAAATACTTTAGATATTTAAGGCAAGGCATTGACCTGACAGACTAATTCAGGCAATTTAATGCCTACTTTTATTGGGTGTACTCTAAAAAACTATAAAATAATGTCGCAAACTATATTACTTGTAGAAGATGATGACAAACTAGCTTCGCTGGTGGCAGAATTCCTTGAAAGCAATGACTATCAAGTGCAAATTGAAGCTAACGGCACGAAAGCTATTGATCTAATCATTGAGCAGCAGCCGAGAGCTGTTATCCTTGACGTTATGCTTCCTGGCGCAGATGGCCTCACTGTCTGCCGCACTGTACGACCACAATACAGTGGCCCGATTCTAATGTTAACCTCTATGAGTGATGATATCGACGAGGTTGCGGGGCTCGAAACAGGAGCCGATGACTACCTTTCCAAGCCGGTCAAATCAAGAGTTTTACTTGCTCATCTGCGCGCCCTGCTCCGCCGTGTAGAAATTTCTGACTCAGTTGAGTCAGGTACTGAATTTATCCATGCCGGAAAAGTCAAAATAAATCCGCAAAACCGTACTGTTATCTCAGATGGTCAAGTAGTCCACCTCACAACAGCGGAATATAACCTTCTATGGTTGCTTGCAGAGCGTTCCGGTGAAGTGGTAAGTCGTGAAGAACTGCACCGTAAAACTTTCCGCCTTGAATATGACGGCACAGATAGAAGTATAGACTTGCGAATATCACGCCTGAGAAAAAAGCTTGGTGATGACCCCAAGTTACCCTACATCATTAAAACGATTCGTGGTGAAGGCTACCTGTTAACTAAATGATCCGGAAACTACTAGCTCCGCTGTTAATTATTGTTGTTGCCAACATTCTGGGCGGCACTTTCGTTTATTACGTATATTTCCCATGGATCTATGATATTGGTGAAAAAGAAGTTCGTGACAACATTACTTCCGATGCTCGCGAACTAAATTTCAGATTGTCCATTCTTGACTACAACCACTCACCACAAACTATTGCTCGCGCAGAATACGAATTAGAGACCAAAATAACGACCGAAAAACTGTCTGAGCTTACACTCGACCAGAATATAAAGGATGAACTCAAGCAGAACCGGTATCTGGTTTACATGCAGGGAAAAGATGGTCCAATTGGCTTAGTTATTCTTAATGATAATGAGTCTGTTCTAGTGCTGGGCCCTTACGATGCGCCCTATTTTTATGTCTCGGTAACTGACTGGGTTGTGTATGCGTTTGTGCTGCTTATGCTCAATGGCTGCTTCCTCTACGGACTTTATTATATTAATCAGAGGAACCTGCGGCCAGCCAGCTATGCACTGGACAAGGTACAGATTGATGGACTGGCACTTAATAGACAGGATTATGCAGTTCAGGACTTGGCAACCAATATCCCTAAGCTGGTTGAACACATCAATGATCTGCGAAAAGAACACCAACAAAGCTTATACAACCAACGCGATCTGATGCACGCAGTGGCTCATGAGTTTCGTGGCCCTATGGCCCGTCTTAGCTTTGCACTCGATTTATTTAATGACAAGACCAGTGATACACGTCGGGAAAAACTAACTGGCGATATGCATGATGCTTTAGACGAACTTGACGCGCTAGTACGTGAAGTACTCGGTTATTCGAGATTAAAGCATGGTCAACACCCGTTGCAGCTTTCAGAGTTTAACATCAAGGAACTCGCTCAGGATGTTTGCGACAAAGTAAAAACCATTCACAACAACAGACAGTTTGTGATTTACAGTCAACCGAACCAGGGAAGTATCCTGTACGCAGATAAAAATTTAATCGAACGTGCTCTTATTAATCTGGTTAGAAATGCAGCACGCTTTTCTATCTCAACCGTTCAAATTAATCTTACCGAATTCAATGACTCGATTGATATTCAGGTTGAGGATGATGGTCCAGGTATTCCGCCTGGAAAACGTGAACGAATTTTCGAACCCTTCACCCGTTTAGACTTTAGTCGCAACCGAGATTCGGGAGGCGCAGGTTTAGGTCTGGCGATTGCCAAAGGCATCATCACTCGACATCACGGCAAAATCTGGGCTGAAGATAGCCGTATGCTTAATGGCGCCCTGTTCACCATTACTATGCCGCTAAAACAGCTGGACACAAATGATGAAGCAGCCCAGGAAGACCAAAACAAAGAAGAGTTGACTTAGGTAGTTATACAACTAAGCTAGACTGACTCAGCAATGGTTTGCGATTCAAGCATGACCTCGTGCCAGTCAAACCCCAGCTCCTGTTCCGCAATCTTAATCTGTTCAGTAGGCCATCTTAAAGTTTCTGCCAACAACTCCCCAACCAGCGTAGGACAATTATTCTGCTCACTAAGATGAGTGGCTATAACCAATTGCAAAACATCGAGATCCATCTGTTGCAACAGCTCAATCGCCTGTCGATTACTCATGTGCCCCATTCTACCGGCAACGCGTTGTTTGAGGCGATCTGGGTAAGGCCCATTCCATAACATATCTTCGTCATGGTTACATTCGAGCAATATGCCATGACAGGGAGTCAGCTGCTCAATAATTTTAGGTGTAAAACATCCAAGATCAGTGAGTATAGCAAGCCGCACCTGCTCCTGAGTAAACAGAAACTGACAGGGTTCTCGAGCGTCATGGGGAACTGACAAAGGCGTGATATTTAGACTACCAATAGAAAAAGGGCTGAATCCTTCAATAATATTGCACTCGGGTAAATTGCCACATTTGCCTGATAACAAACTCCCCCGAGTAGCCCATACCGGTATTGAAAACTTTCGACTTAGAGCCCCCACTCCACTGATATGGTCCTGATGCTCGTGCGTCACCAGAATACCGTCAATCTGCTCTGGCTCAAGATTGATGCGGGGTAGTCTTTTAAGAACTTCTTTGACAGTGAAGCCACAGTCAACCATGACTGTAACTTCACCATTGGATACCAGTGTTGCATTGCCTTTACTTCCTGAACCTAGCGATGCAACTTTTAATCGATTATTGCTTTGCACGACTTTTGAAGCTAGCTGCAAACTCCGGATAAATACGAGTTATGATATTAGCATCAAGCAAATTACCCTCATCATCTTTAAAGGTCATGCTAACGCCTGACGCAGTTGTTTCAACCAATATCTGATAATCACCAGGCTCCATTTCAACCTTTGGATTGGCTTCATCATCGTTCCACAACCAGGCCCAGAAACCAGTTTCTGGCTCTTTAACATTGAAATAGTAAATTCCCGCAGATTGATCACGGTCTGAAACAGTCAGATTTAAGTCTTCAAGAACTCTAGGCAACTGATCCCAGACAGCCAAGAATTCACGCTCCGCAGTCAGAGCGATGTTCCCTTGTGGGTTGGTGCTCAGATTGACATTTATAGTACCCTCTTCAAGGATCCGCTCACGAGCTTCTTTAGTGCGCTCAGAATCATAGAAACCAAGGAAAGCATTGAGGAACTGACTAGCAACTGTTTTTGATGGAGTCATAGCAATCCACTTCTCGCCCTGCAGGCGTTGGCTTTCAGTATTGCGTGCCTGAAGTGAGATTTCATTCGCATTCTGACCAACAATTTCAAGCGTAATGCGATGGCGTTGTCCATCGAGATTATAAGAGCCAATATAATTTGCCAGAGCCGTTTCGTCATCATCGGTGATCCAGTCAGTGCTAACCTGTGAATCGCTGGATGAGGCAACAGAAATATTCTTCTGACTCATAAATCGAGAGACATAATCCATAAATGGTGTGTCTTGATGACGAATCCAAACAGTCGGATTTGACTGCTCTAAATCCTCTCGGACACCATCACCACCTACCAACAATAACTGTGGTGGGTCAAGCGACAGCTTTTTACCTTCTGCATCGCGATTGGTAATGATAACGCCCTCTGGAACACGGTATCGGTCTTCAACGTTAATGTGTTTTGCGGTCGGGGGCACCTGAAGTTCAGGACCCTGCTCGCTACGCATATAGCGGTCATCAATATCTTCAGTGCCATCTTTGGCAGAAAACCAGCTGCATGACGACACCGCAGCTAATGAACTTAAAATGATTAGTGTTTTATATTTATTTAATCTCGACATTCGCTTGTTCCAACGCTTGTAATACTTGTGAATGGTACTGTTCAGCTAATACCGTCAGTGGCAATAAAATTGTTTCTTGGCATTTGCCCATTTTCGCCAGGGCCCATTTAACTGGAATCGGGTTGGCTTCAACAAACAGATCCTGATGTAAAGCTGACAGTTTTTCATTTATGACAGTGGCCTGTTTCCATTGTTCGGCTTTGGCTAACTCACACATCTTGCTCATCAGTGCAGGCGCCACATTGGCAGTAACAGAAATGACGCCATGACCACCCAGCCTCATAAACTCTAGAGCAGTAGCATCATCACCACTTAACAGGGTGATTGGAGTCTTGCACAGCCTATTTAGTTCCTCAACTCGGGATAAATCACCAGTCGCTTCTTTAATCGCCACAATATTTTCAATATCTGCAAGACGAGCAACTGTCTCAGGCAATAAATCACAGGCTGTACGACCGGGTACATTGTAAAGGATAACTGGCAGCTTAGTATTCTCTGCTACAGCCTTAAAGTGCTGAAACAAGCCCTGCTGACTCGGCTTGCAATAATAAGGAGTTACCACTAGAGCACCATCAACACCCATGGCCTCGGCCTGTTTGGTCAGCGCAATGGTCTTTTGGGTACTTATGGCTCCCGTTCCAGCTATCACTGGAACTCGCCCGGCCACCTGCGTCACAGTCAGCTTAATGGCAGCTTCGTAGTCTTTGCTATCAACTGTCGCAGACTCACCGGTAGTGCCCATAATGACGATACCATGGGTACCCTGGTCAATATGCCACTCAATAAGCTCTTTTAATGCATTCTCGTCAATAGAACCATCAGCCTGTAAGGGACTGACAATCGCTACAATACTACCTGAAAACATGAACTGGTCCTTAAGGCTCGCCTTTGTTTGCGGGCTATGTTAGCCAGCGAGGCCAGCAAAAACAAGCAAAATCACAAAAAAGGAGGGATTGCTTGCGACAATATTTTTTCTGACGTAAAGTGATAATGAAAACGAAAAAAATGATTTCAGAAACACGACTTTAAAGGAGGCTGATTTGAGCCAACCACAGCTTAATAAGAAAGCACCCAACTTTAAACTTCCCGCCACTGGCGACCAAACTCTTTCACTAGCCGACTTCAAAGGCAAAAACCTCGTCGTCTACTTCTACCCTAAAGACAACACCCCAGGATGCACCACTGAAGGTCAGGACTTCCGTGATCATTTCAAGCAATTTCAGAAGCATAACACTGAAATACTGGGTGTCTCACGCGACAGCATCAGAACTCATGAAAACTTTCGTAAAAAACATGAGTTTCCTTTTGAGCTGCTATCGGATGCTGATGAAGAGATGTGCAAAGCTTATGACGTCATAAAGCTAAAGAAACTCTATGGTCGTGAATATATGGGTATCGAGCGCAGTACCTTTTTGATTGATGCACAGGGCAAACTGAAACAGGAATGGAGAAAGGTCAAAGTAAAAGGCCACGTAGCAGAAGTATTAGAAGCCGTTAAAGCACTATAATAAACCACTTGAGAGGTGCCTCATGGTAAAAGAAAACCTGGACGGAAAACGTCTATTCGTATTGGACACGAATGTATTGATGCACGACCCTACTGCTCTATTCCGCTTTGAAGAGCATGATATTTTAATTCCGATGGTAGTTCTTGAAGAGCTGGACGCGGGAAAGAAAGGGGTTTCGGAGGTGGCTCGAAATGTTCGGCAAGTCAGCCGCTATCTCGACGACCTGCTCTCCGCAGCCGAAGAAGGTGAAGACCCCATGGTTGCAGGAATCCACATCGGCCTTATCCCGCAAATACAAGACAAGAACAAACACGGCAAGATTTACTTCCAGACCAAAGAACATATTGATCGACTCCCTGATTCCCTTCCTAGCAGCAAAGCTGATAACACCATCCTTAATGTAGCCCTTGCGCTACAAGCCCGTGATGATGATAGAACTGTCACGCTAGTGTCTAAAGACATCAATCTTCGCATCAAGGCCAATATCGTTGGCGTTCATGCTGAAGACTATTACAACGACAAGGTGCTGGATGATGTTGAACAACTCTATACTGGCTATTATGAACTTCCCGAGAATTTCTGGGACACCCACAGCCGCGATATTGACTCCTGGCAGGAAGAAGGCAAAACCTACTACCGCATTCAGGGGCCTTTAGTTTCCGAATGGTCAATTAACGAGTGCCTATATCAACCACAGGATAATTTTGAAGCCATAGTCCGCTCTGTCGAAGAAGAAGATGGTCATGCGACTGCCACTATTGAGCTGCTCACCGATTATCGAAGCGACAGTCACAATATCTGGGGCATCACCGCCCGCAACCGCGAACAAAGTTATGCACTGAACCTCTTGATGGATCCTGAGATTGACTTTGTCACTCTACAGGGGCCAGCCGGCACAGGTAAGACGCTACTCGCTCTCGCTGCAGCACTTGAGCAGACCATTGAATTAAAGCGCTACAAAGAAATTATTGTTACCCGCGTCACCGTTTCAGTGGGTGAGGATATTGGCTTCCTGCCTGGAACTGAAGAAGAAAAGATGACTCCGTGGATGGGCGCACTGATGGATAACCTGGAAGTGCTCTCCCCGTCCGATAACGATGAATGGGGTACGGCTGTGACTCATGACCTGCTCAGAAAGTGGATTAAAGTCCGCTCTCTGAATTTCATGCGCGGTAGAACCTTCCTCAATAAATTCATCATAATTGACGAAGCACAGAACCTGACATCGAAGCAGATGAAAACCCTTATTACTCGCGCAGGCCCCGGAACCAAAGTGGTATGTATGGGTAATGTTGCCCAAATCGACACCCCTTATCTGACGGAGACAACTTCGGGAATAACGTTTGTTGTCGATCGATTCAAGAACTGGCCACATTCAGGACACATGACGCTTAAACGCGGAGAGCGCTCACGCTTAGCCGATTACGCTTCCGAACTGTTATAACCGATAGGTATATAAAAAAGCCTCGTTCAATTCGAGGCTTTTTGCTTTATGGTTGTATTGAACTACTCACTCTCAGCAGGCTCGGGTGCTTCTAGCGATTTTTGTACTGGAGACTCATTACTTTGCCCTTCATCATTGAGCTGTAACTTATGGCCCTTTAATGCCGACAGGACTGCATTGACCAGAATTGCCAGTGGAATAGCAAAAAATACGCCCCAAAAGCCCCACAGGCCACCAAATAATAGGATCGAGCCAATAATTGCAACTGGGTGTAAATTTACTGCTTCAGAGAAAATCAAAGGTACTAGTAAATTACCATCCAGAATCTGAATGATTAGATAAACAATCATCAAAATATAGAAGTCGTGGGTAAAGCCCCATTGGAAAAAAGCAATTAACGCCACTGGAATAGTCACCAGCGCTGCACCAATGTAGGGTATCAGAACTGATAACCCGACACAGACCCCCAGCAACAGAGCGTAGTTCAGCCCCATGATAAGAAAGGCAATGTAGGAAGATGTACCGACAATAACAATCTCAAGAACCTTGCCACGAATATAGTTACCAATCTGCTGGTTTACTTCACTCCACACCGCCTCAGCCAGATGTCTTTCCTGCGGCAGCCATTGAGTACACCAACTAATAATTTGTCGACGATCTTTGAGAAAGAAAAATACCAACAAAGGGACCAGGATGATGTAGACCATTAAGGTAGCGACACTCATCAAAGAGCTGACCGTTCCCGTTAAAATGGCTTCTCCCCAGTTGGCCAGCTCATTATTTAAACTGGCAAAGAAAGCACTAACCTGCTCTGTGCTGACAAAATTGGGGTATTTTTCTGGCAGTTCGAGAATACTTTCTCTAACCTTGGTCATGATATTCGGCAACTCAGCAAACAGCTTAGCCCCTTGCTCCCAAACCAATGGAATCAAGCCAAATAAAGTAACCAATGCCAGACCGATAAAGCCCGCAAAAACTACCAGAACGGCCCAAATCCTCGGTACTCCTTTTTTGCGCATCACTGAGACTACGGATTCGAGCAAATAGGCAAAAACCAGCGCCCACAAAATAGGCGCTAAAATATCACCTACCGTTAAAATGATAACAAAGCCAACTATCAGCAACATGCTTAACACAATGGTTGCCGGGCTTGAGAAGTTACGCTTAAACCAACGAGTAAATATTGTCGTCATTGAAAATCCAGATTTGTTCAATGTTGCCACACAGAACATGATACACAGTTCGAGATTGAACTTTTACCACACAAGTCCCATCATATACAGTAACTTGCTTATGATTTTGTCACCCGATTTAACTATTTATGATTAAACCTCAAAAAGAGCTTTCTAAAAAGCTCAGTTCCCTGCTCACTGCACTATGCGTTAGCACCACTTTAGCGCTGACCTCATTATCAGCCACGGCAGCTACCAGTGACCTGCCTAAGCTAGGAGAAGCTGCTGGTGCAACCTTGTCCGTGTCAGAAGAGCAGATGATTGGCGATCAGATCATGGCGCAAATACGACGCAGTCAGTTTTTGATGAAAGATCCACTGATTACTGACTATATTCAGCAGTTAGGTCATAAGCTGGTAGCGGCTAACCCAGACGCACTAGGAAGACGCTTTCTATTCTTTGTTATTCAGGAAAACTCCATTAATGCCTTTGCCTTACCAGGTGGCTATATCGGCATCCACTCAGGCCTGATTACTGCCTCGCAAAGCGAAAGTGAGCTTGCCTCAGTGCTTGGTCATGAGGTGGCACACGTTACTCAACGTCACCTGGCCAGACGTTTGGAACAACAGGACAAGATTTCCATCCCAACAATTTTGGGGGTGATTGCCTCTGTTATTGCCGCAACGCAGGATCCTGAGGCTGGCATTGCAGGTATGAGCGCCACTCAGGCAGCGGCTCAACAAAGCATTATTACTCATACCCGAGATAACGAACAAGAAGCCGACAGGATTGGCATTACCATGCTTTCAGGTGCCGGCTTTGACGTTCGCGCTGCCGCGGACTTTTTCGAGACCCTGCAACAGGCTAGTCGCTATACCCAGATGCCACCCGAAATTTTGCTGACCCACCCGCTTTCAAGAAACCGTATTGCAGCAGCTCGCGAACGCTCACAGTTATATCCTCAGATCGATCATCAGGATTCAGTCAGTTACCATTTGGTCAAAGCGCGCATTAAAAGCATCGAAATGGTTAATAATAACGACAGCTTTAGATTATTGGAGCAGAAGTTCGGTAAGGGACAGTTGACGTCAATTGAAGATCGCTATCTGTATGCGGAGCTCCTGAAAAAGAAAGGAAGGTCACAACAGGCATTGCCAATTTTAAAAGCTTTATATAAAGAATATCCTGACAATCATCTATTATTGTTCACACTCGCTGAAGCTCATCGGGTCAACAAGACTTCAGCGGAAATATTACCCGAACTGACAAAGCAGCTAGAAAAAACTCCCGGCTCGACAAAGTTGATACTGGCCACTGCACAAATTTATCTTGATAATAACCAATCCCAAGAAGCGGAGAAATTGTTGCTTCGCTATGCAGACGTCAATCAGCATAATCCAAACTACCTCTATCTTCTTGCGGAAGCCCAGGCAAAGTCTGGCCACACTCCTGAAATGCATGAAACAACAGGTCAATACCTATTGCTTCTGGGTGACTTACGAACAGCAAAAAAACACTTTGAATTAGCCCTTAACAGTACTTCAAAAGATCCATACGCACAAACACGTATTCAAGCCAGACTTGAAGAGGTCAATAAAAAGATTCGTGAAATTCTTACTGAAAATGCTCGCTCAAGATTTGCAGGTTAATTTCTGAGAGTATTTAGGTGACGAGAGTCTGTTCACCTTTGCTGTGCGACTTTTATCCAAAGCAAAAGTAATCTGAACATCACGCTCGTCATGTAGGCCTAGTCAGCAGTCTGGGCTGATTGAATTTTTTCGATTATCTCAACAATCTTGTGTCGATCAACCTTCCCCATTAAAGGTCCCATAACTTCGCCCTTCGGTGTCACTATGTAACTCGCAGGCAGGCTTTGTGGACGCTGCATTGGCAAATAAGGCATAGGCTCGGTTGCGACTACTGGATATTGGATATCAAGCTTATCAGACAGCGCTCTAAGCTCATCGTTAGGTAACTTATCAAAGCTCACCCCAACAACCTGAATATTATCATTTTCCTGGGCCAATAAATTAAGTTCGGGAATTTCCTCCAAGCAGGGTGGACACCACTCAGCCCAGAAGTTTACAACTAGCCAACTACCTCGGTAATCCGACAGGTTCTTTTGCTCGCCATTTAAAAGGGAAAACTCCTTGCTGGAATCGCAAGCAGAAGCAGATATCAAAACAAAACCGATCAAGAGCAGGCGCAAACTCAAATGTCTCATAATAATCATTTAAAAATCATTAGGTTAGAAAGAATTAATTTGAATAGAATGGTGGAAATACCATAAACTTTCGGGCATATTATACTGAGTGGAATGTACAAATAATAGAACTATAACCAAGTAGGCGCTATTAATGACTCAATTAAAGCTCACATATCCGTCTTTGCAGGCTGGCCAGGAGTTCATGCTGGATACGGCCCCTACTGCAATTAGCGCCTGGCACGAACGTCTTGCGTTCTCTGATATTGACCGAGCTATCCATGAACTACTCAATGTCGCTAAAACCCTCAATCGCTGCCAACAAAAAACTACCCATCGGGAAGCTAACTTTCTCACTCTGAATAAAGGTTATCTGCAAATCAGCAAACATTTGAGAGAGCACAATGATCGCAGGACGATAAAAGTCAGCCACGCACAACTTAAATCTTTGCATACCCTGAGCACAGAAATGGCTTTTGCATTCAAGCGAATTGTCGATGAGCTATCCGACCAGAAGTTTGCATTAAAGAAGAACCAGCGACTCGCCCGGGCCATTAATTATTCACAACACTACCTGGGCATTATGCTGATAGAGCATTACCAGCTGCACACACCGGTTCCGGCCTACCTGTGGCATGAACTTCATATGTTGTATGAGTTTGCTGAAGACTCAAAGCTGCACCATGTTAAGACTAGCTCATCAGATGAAGCGCTTGAACCAATGCCGACCATTGAGGAGACTTATATTCGAAGCTGTTTAATGGCCATTATCGATCCTTACCATCTTGGCGATAATCTACACTGGCATTTGTTCAAGTATTTTTATCATTGGAGCAATAAGGCAGTAATCGACAAAAACCTTCAACACTTTAGCGAAAGCCGCTGCTTTATCATTAATCTTAATGAAGGGAAAAAACCACTCTTCATTCAGAAAGAAACCGAATACGAAGACTCCGGGCACCTGCGCCTACTGCTGACTCATAAATTGCTGGAAATCGTAGAGCAACACATGCTGAAGCTCGAAGAAACTCAGGAGTTGCCAAAGCCCGGTTTCTATAAAGCAATTGATAACAAACTTGCGACCAAGCTTTTGCATCGTATATTTACCTATTGCGACCAGCACCTTAAACGCCAGTCCACCCGCTATCCCATGATGGGACATGTCAGCACCGTGTGGGGCGCCAATGCCACTCAGAAGCTCTTGTCTGAATTGAATAAATTGACCATTAATGAACACCTTGGACATCAAATTAAGGAGCTTCTGGGACAGGACTATAAAATTGGCATTAACTGGCAAACGGTCAACTACAGCGAAGGCGGCATGTGCATTCGCCACAACAAGCAACAGGTGTCACAGCTTGCAGTCGGAAGCATCGCTTTAATACGAATCGACAATAATCATGAAGAGCCTAACCGCTGGCAACTAGCGATCAGTCGTTGGCAAAATATTGATCATGCACGAGGAACAACGGTTGGGGTTGAGTATTTAAGCGGTCAGCCTGAGCTGAATTATTATCTGACCAAAACCAAGGATGATGAAATTATTAAGCACCCAATCATAACCTTGAAGCAAAGCGATAGTTTCCCATCTGTCATGATCGCACCAAGAAGCCTAATCGGTGGTCAGAAGTTATTACAACTCGAGGTGAACGGAAAGCACTACCCCAGCTATGTGACTCATATTATCGAAAGTAGCTCGCAACTAGCTATCTTTGGTATTCGTAGAGACTAAATCCACATTGAGCAGCTTATCCAGTTCCAGGTTCGCCCGCTCTATAGGCAGGCTAAAAATATCATCCTCATCGTCAGACAGAACCTGATTATTATTCGGTAAACGCCAGTTTCCTCGACGATATACCTCATCAATAGTCAATGAACGCCCTGTTAACTTCAAGCAATATTGATCATTTTCCAGCTTAGCCAAGAAATTCAGCCGTAATAGCTGCTCCAGATAACCGCGAACCGTTTGTTCGTGCAGATAGTTAAACTTACTTTTCAGCTGCTGCAAGGAAAGCGAGCTTTCGTTTTCCTGTGCCTGAGTAAAAAACTGTAGAATTTTTAAAATCGAAATAAATTCATGCTCATGTTTTTCACTATCCATCTCAAAGCGGTGTAAGCCAAAACAGATAATCACACCAAGAAGCAAAATAGACCAGGACAAATAAACCCACAGGAAGAAAATTGGGATGGCAGTAATGGCACCATAAATCAGTTCATAACTGGAAAACTTAGTCACAAAAATGGCGAAACCATATTTAGCCGTTTCAAACAGAATCGCAGTTACAGCAGCAGCGATCAGAGCCTTATAGAACCTTACCTGAGTAAAAGGAACCACTGCATACAATGCGGAAAACGCCAGAACAATTAAAATAAAAGGTAAGCCAATAGTTAAAACGCCACTTAGCTTAGAGACAATCGGTAATGCAGCAAAATATGAAGATGCCGCCAGGCTGGCCGCAATCAGAATGGGCGCCATGGTCAGCATGGCCCAGTAAGCCAATATCTTGTGGACACCTTTGCGCTGTGTCGGAGTTTCCCACAGAGCATTAATGGAGCGGTCAATAGAGCGCATCAGCAACAAGGAGGTCACGATCAAAAAACCAAGGCCGATTGCCGATAAATTTTTCGACTTAGAGACATATTCGTTCAGATGCTCCTGAACGGCCAGGCCAGTTTCAGGCATGAGATTATCAAAGATAAGCGACTGAACCTGCGCATTAACGCCTTCAAATGAAGGAAAAACCGCCATCAAACTCACAGCAACCGTCATCAGCGGCACCAGCGCCAGCATATTACTCAGCGTCAGCTCTGCCGCCATGGCGCTTGCCTGCTTACGATTAAACTGAATAAAAATAAACTTAATGAAGGCTTTTAACCACTTCCATCTTTTTTCCATGTCGATTTATGCCTAAAATAGCCCTACGTTTGTACAAATTACATCATATTATGAGTGAAATTAACATCTTACATAATCCTCGCTGCTCAAAATCACGCCAGACATTGGCTCTTTTACAGGAAAATGGCGTTGAGCCCAATGTTATTGAGTATTTGAAAAATCCACCGAGTAAAACCAAGCTGAAGCAAATCGTAAAGCTACTAGGTGTTTCTCCACGCGATATCATTCGTACCAAAGAAGCCGAATACAAAGAAGCTGGCTTGGATAATCCAGATTTAACCAAAGAGCAAGTCATTGAGCTCATGGTCAGCAATCCAAAGGTGATTGAACGCCCTATCGTTTTTTCCAAGGACAAAGCTGCCGTAGGTCGCCCTCCTGAAAATGTGCTGACAGTCATTAAATAATAAGGAATAATTTTGCAGCAAATCCTGATTTTGTATTATTCGCGCCACGGTCATACTCGCCAGATGGCGCGCCTTATTGCGCGTGGCGTCGAAACAGTTGAAGGTTGTGAAGCCTTATTGAGGACGGTGCCAGCAGTAACCAGTACTGAGCAAACTTCATCAGAGGCCAACACAGAAGAAGCCAGCGATCCATTTGTCACGCTGGATGAGCTTAAAAACTGTGGTGGATTGATTCTTGGTAGCCCCACGCGCTTTGGTCACATGGCTTCACCCTTAAAGTATTTTCTGGAAACCACCTCTGCAATCTGGATGTCAGGCGCACTGGCAGGCAAACCAGCCGGAGTCTTCACGTCAACGGGAACTTTGCATGGTGGGCAGGAGGCTACATTGCTAAGCATGATGTTACCCCTGTTACATCACGGTATGCTCATAACGGGTCTGCCCTACTCTGAAACCGAACTAATTCATACCGAAACTGGCGGTACACCTTATGGCTCATCTCATACAGCGGGCAGTGATAATGATAAAGCTATTAGCGAATCAGAGAAAAAACTGTGCATTGCTCAAGGTAAGCGTATTGCCGGTTTAAGCAAACAGCTAGCCAGCAGCTAAATCAATCAGTTACATCCAATGAAAGGTAACAAACCTCATGTCTCATGATTTAAACCCACACCTGGTCAGCGCCAGTCGCTATCGTCTAACCGGACTCGCCGTTTATATGGCGATTGTGATTATGATGCCTTTCTTTATTTTTAAAAATCATCAAAGTCAGGCACTGGTCTACTTTTCTTTAGCGATCTGGTGGGCACCGTTACTCATAGCGGTTCCGGGATTATTTAAAGGCAAAACCTACACCTACGGCTGGACCGGCTTTATTATTTTGCTGCCCTTCTTTTATGCTTTTTTCTACATTATTGAGCCAGATAAATTTCAATGGTCGTTGATCATCACCATACTTTGCGTGGTGTATTTTTTTGCATCGGTTCTATACGTTAAGAAAAATGCACTGGGACATGGTATTAAGACCAATAAAGAGGCTAAAACAGCAAAAGGGCTGGAATAAACCAGCCCTTTTTATTTCTTGAAACTTAATTTGTAAAACTAAATATTAAACAAATCTTTATAAGCTCTAAAACACAGGAAGTGATCACACAGCACTAAAGCTGCCATCGCCTCTACAATCGGTACCGCTCTCGGCAGCACACATGGATCATGACGCCCTCTTCCATGAAACACCGTTTCTTCACCTTCCAAGTTAACCGTTTCCTGCTCTTTAATAATGGTTGGCGTTGGTTTAAAAGCTACTCTAAATACAATCGGCATACCATTGGAAATTCCGCCTAATACACCACCAGAATTATTAGTTCGGGTTTTGACATCGCCATCCGGATTAATAAAGACATCGTTGTGAGTTGCGCCACTCAATAAAGTCCCTGCGAAACCAGAACCAATTTCAAAAGCTTTTGACGCATTAATCGCCATCATGGCTTTGGCCAAATCAGCTTCTAACTTATCAAATACCGGCTCACCCAAACCTACTGGTACAGACTTGATTCGACACTCAACAATACCACCCAATGAGTCACCGTTTTTTCGAGCCTGTTCAATCTTGGCAATCATCTGTTCGGCCAGCTTTAAATCAGGACAGCGTACCGGAGTCTGCTCAATCAGGCTGGCATCCACCGCATCAGAATCAAGAGTCACAGTCAGATCCTGAACACTTTTGACATAAGCTACAATCTCTGTGCCTAGTGCTTGTTCGAGCACTTTGCGGGCAATAGCACCGGCTGCAACGTGTCCTGCTGTAATTCGCGCTGAACTACGACCACCGCCAGCCACATCGCGTATACCGTATTTTTTCTGGTAGGTGTAATCGGCGTGGCTCGGTCTAAAAATAGATTCAAGCTCGGAATAATCTTTGCTGCGCTGATCCTGATTAGGAATTAACAAACTGATTGGCGTGCCGGTAGTGATGTCATTAACCACACCAGACATAATCTGCACCTGGTCAGCTTCATTGCGGCGCGTGGTTATCGAGCTTTGACCAGGACGTCGTCTATCAAGGAAAATCTGAATATCATCCTCAGACAGTTTCAAACCTGCTGGGCAGCCTTCCACCACAGCACCAATTGCCTTGCCATGAGACTCGCCCCAATTGGTCACTCTGAATAATGTTCCGAAGCTATCGCCCGCCATAAGGATTTCCTAATACTTTAATGTTCTGCTGATACTGTCTCTAGTACAGCTTCAGTTACCATACCAATCTGCTGAAGATACTGCCAATAATCTGGGAATGACTTTGCTACGGCTTCCGAGAATTCTATCGTCAAACCATTAAGCTTGATACCGATTAAAGCTAAGCTCATGGCCAAACGATGATCATGACAACTGGAAACTTTAGCAGCCGTTAACTGTTTACCGCCGCGAATAGTGATACTGGATTCATCATATTCACAATCCGCGCCCAGTTTTTTTAGCTGCTCGCATAAATCGACAATACGATTAGACTCTTTATAAGCTAAGTGAGCAATGTTGGTTATACGAGTTTCGCCTTCCGCAAAACAGGCCAAAGCCGCCAAGGTTGGCACCACATCAGGTATATTACCCATGTCCACTTCGATGCCTTTTAAAGGTGAATCGTACTCAACTTTTAAATCATCCTGCATCAAGTAAACTTTAGCGCCCATACGTTCCAGCACTTGTGGAAACCTGGATTCACCTTGTGGGGAATCAAAATGATAGCCGCTGATGATGCAACTGGTTTCAGCTAACAGTGCGGCCACCAAAAAATAACTGCTGCTGACCACATCACCGGCCACATGAATATCTTGCGCAGCTAAAGTTTGTTGACCGGGAATAAAAAACTCACGGCAATTGATGCGCTTTACTTCGCCACCGAACAACTCTATTGCGCGTAATGTCAGCTCAACATAACTCTCGGAAACCAGAGCAGAACTTAAATGTATTAAAGTATCTTTTTCCGATTTCAGGCATGCAATTAATAACCCACTTAGAAATTGACTACTTCTAGAAGCGTCCAGTTCACACGAGCCGCCTGCAATAGGCCCTGACACCTTGATCGGTAAATAACCCTTTTCACTGTCTATGCCGACGCCAAGCTCTTCAAGACTGGCAACACTTTCTTGCATCGGCCGTGATCTCATCTGAGAACTGCCGGTAATCGTAATCCTGTACCCAGACTGAGAATAAAACAGTCCTGTCAGGGCCGTAATAAAGCGCGCCAAAGTACCGCTGTCATGACAATCAATAACCACATCCTGAGTTAGCCCAAAGCTTTCAATACCATGAATATCTACACTGTTTTGGTCAAGCCATTCAACTCCAGCACCTAGCGCCTTAATAGCACTCAATGCGGCGAGTATATCGTCATTGCGAGGAACATTACTCAATCGAGTTGTTCCGTTACTGATGGCAGCCAAAACAATATAGCGATTAGCTAAGTATTTACTACCGGGCAACTTTAATTCGAAGGGCTTTATCGCACTTGAAATGATTATTCGATCAGTCAAAAGATATCATCACTTTTATCATTAATTTAATCTTGAGGTTGCAGCTCATCCAGCAGTTCAGATAACAGCTCAACATCACGATCAGCCAACCCATCCGCTTCTACAGCGTCTTCAACAAAAAGTGCAAATTCTGCAAACCATTCATCGTCGGACAAATCATCGGCAGGTATCAAATCCACCATTGGAATCAGATACCCAATTAAAAACAACTTCTCTTCTTCAACCTGCTGTTCCATTTCCAGCAGTTGCTGCTTGATTGTTTCTGCTATCGACATAGTGTGAGCCTTTATCAATTGAGTCAGTCATGTTCAGTTCATGACGCGCATTATGTGCCGCATTAGACATAGTCTTGGCATATTCCGCCACTAAATCTAACATTTTATCCGGCGTATTATAATGCTCATTGATCAAGTTAACTATGGCTGAACCAGTAATAATTCCATCCACACCAGCCTGAGCTGCCTTCAACACATGCTCAGGTTTAGAAATACCAAAGCCCTGCACTAACGGCGGTGCCCCTAACTTCTTTAAGCTTTCAATTAAGCCGGTACCTGTTTCCTGCTCACTGTTATCGGTACCTGTGATCCCTTTGCGACTAAGCACATAGGTGTAACCCTGACTGTAGGTAGCAATAAGCTTTAAGCTGGATGGCCCCGCATCAGGCGGTGCAATATACACCGTATCAATACCCTGTGACTGTGCCGATGGAGCAAATAGCTCTCGCTCTTCTACTGGACAATCAGCAATCAGTACTGAATCAACCCCTACTTTTTTAGCATCATGATAAAACTGCTCAATACCAGGGGCAAAGACCAGATTGGCATAAGTCAAAATGCCTATGGGTAAATCAGGGTATTTAGCGCGGATTTTAGCGACCAAATCAAAACCTTTCTGCACACTGAAACCGTTGGCTAAAGGTCTAAGGCTGGCAGTTTGAATAACTGGTCCGTCGGCCACCGGATCGGAAAAGGCAAACCCCAACTCCAGTGCATCTGCTCCATTCTCAACTAATCTATCAATAAGTTGCAAAGACAACTCCTCTGTAGGATCGCCCAGCAGCACAAATGGAATATAAGCCAATTGATTGGAATCTTTCAGTCGGTCAAACAATTGTTGGTAACGCATAGTAACTCTCTTCTCTCTTTATAAAAATGGGTGTGTTAGGAGATTTCTTGCAGAAGACTCATTACATGAGCTAAATCTTTATCGCCACGACCGGATAGATTGACCAGAATATTCAGCGGCTCACTGGATTCAGCAGCTAACTTTTTGGCATAAGCCAATGCATGTGATGACTCAAGTGCAGGAATAATCCCCTCGGTCTTTGACAACTCTTGGAACGCTGCAAGAGCCTCTTCGTCGGTCACCGAAACATACTCAGCTCGCCCAGCAGTCATTAAATGAACATGCTCAGGTCCAATGCCCGGATAATCAAGACCAGCAGAAACTGAGTGGGACTCTTGAACCTGACCTTCAGCATCCTGCAATACATAAGTTCGTGAGCCATGTAAAATTCCTTCACTCCCTTTTAATAAAGTTGCGCCATGTGCTTTAGTGTCTAGTCCCTTGCCGGCTGGCTCAACACCTATCAATCGGACATCCTGATCCTTAATAAAGTCCGCGAAAATACCAATCGCATTAGAGCCTCCGCCAACACAGGCCACAACAGCATCGGGAAGCTTGCCAATTAACTGTTTCATTTGCTGCTTGGCTTCTTCGCCAATGATTTTCTGGAAAGTACGCACCATTTTAGGAAACGGTGCTGGACCAGCGACTGTGCCCAACAAATAGTGAGTGCTTTCGTAGCTCGATGCCCAATCACGCAAAGCTTCATTGATAGCGTCTTTTAAGCTGGCGCTACCATTGTCTACAGGAATGACTTCTGCGCCCATCAGCTGCATCCTGAAAACATTAGGAGCCTGACGGTCGCAATCCTTTTTGCCCATATAAATAGTCGCCTTTAAACCCAGTAATGCACAAGCCAGTGCTGTGGCCACGCCATGTTGACCAGCCCCGGTTTCCGCAATGATGCGGTGCTTACCCATTTTCTTGGCTAATAGAGCCTGAGCCAGAACCTGATTGGTTTTATGGGCGCCGCCATGCAACAAATCTTCACGCTTGAGGAAAATACGTGACTGATTAATGCGTGCGTAAGATGTGCATTCGGTCACCGGGGTTGGGCGTCCTGCATACTCCTTCAGCAAACGGCTTAGCTCAGTTTGAAACTCATCATCAAGCAATGATGCCTCGAATGCCCGATCAAGTTGTTGCAATGCTGGCATTAATAACTGCGGGACGAATTGTCCGCCATATTGCCCGATATAAGCACCGTCAAACTCGAAGCTTGTAGGTGAATTAATTTTTTGATTCATGATGAAATACCTCCAACGGCCACTTGGGCTAAATTGCCATCTGATTCAGAGACTGTAACTTTTTCTTTAAAACGTCCCGACTGTGGCCGACAATGACTAAAAAATTCTTTAAGCAAGGTCTCGCTCTTTATTCCTGGACTCGACTCAACTGAGCTAGATAGGTCTACTTTGATCACACCCAGCTTTTTGAGCTTTTGAATGTTTTCTGCATTGACCCCTCCTGCTATACGAAGTTTTGTTGCACGCAGGTCTGAATCCAGTTGGCTTAGTAGCGACCAATCGAAGGGAACACCGGTACCGCCCCGTTGACTTTGCGCCTCATTAGTCACCTCAGTATCCAGCAGCACCTCATCATAAGTTTCTAGTAGAGCCTTTAATTCTGAGGTAAGAGTTTCTGCAGATAGCTGCTCTCCAATGTGGAAAACTTTTGACACCTTAACAGAGGGCAATTGTTGCTTAACGTCTTGAGCGAACTGCAAAGGTTCGTCACCATGCAGCTGTATAACTTGTAACTCGTGTTGTTGCGCTGCAGATACAACCTCATCAATCGACTGGTTCTGGAAAACTCCAACTAGAGGTTTGCTTGAATTAAACATTTTATTGGTAACAAAACGCTTTGAGTTGGGCGTAAAAATCAAACCTACATAGCTGGCAGGAGAAGTTTGCAAGAGGTCAGCATCAGACTGTTGTGTGATGCCGCATACTTTAATATCGCCATACACCAGTTGCCGAGCTGCTAACTCAAGGTCAACCTCCTTCATAAGGCTGGAACCGACCAGGCAAGCATCGGAAAACTGTGAAAGTTCCAATATATCTTGATGAGTATTGATACCGGATTCAGTGATGACCAAGCGGTCTGCCGGTACCTTTTGTACCAGCGCTTTGGTGTGTTCAAAACTGGTTGATAAGTCTTTCAGGTTACGGTTATTAATACCAATGATTTTTGAGCCTAACTTGATCGCTCGCTCCAGCTCAGCTTCGGTATGCACTTCGGTCAGCACATCCATATTTAAAGCTTCAGCCTGCTCCTGACAAATTTGATAGTCTTTATCATTAAGCACAGACAACATTAACAATACGGCATCAGCTCCAAAGTGACGCGCTAGGCGAATTTGCTTAGGCGATAAGATAAAATCTTTGCACAATAACGGCTTATCTGTAAGCTCTCTTACTTTCTTCAGCTTGGAAAAACTGCCCCGAAAAAATCGCTCTTCAGTCAGTACCGAAATAGCATCCGCATATTGCTCATAAACAGGGACGATTTCGTTTAGGTCAAATTCAGCGCGAATAAGTCCTTTGGACGGCGAGGCCTTTTTGCACTCCATGATAAAACCATAATGTGGCTTACTAAGAACATCATAAAAGCTTCGTTGGCTGGGTTTCAGATCATGGTAGTCAGGCGTGTTACCAATAACATTGCGCTTATGTTCAAGGATGGTCTCTAATACATTAAGCATGGGAAGCCTCCTTAATCATTTCTAAGTGCTTATAGGCTTGGCCAGTTTTTAATAAATCCTTAGCCAACTGTGTTCCTGCTTTAAAGCTGTCCGCAAGATTATTTAGAACTAACAAGGCGCCACAGTTCACAGACACCATATCAATGTGCGCATCACTGCCCTGCCCCTTCAACAATTGTTCGGCGGCAAGAAGGTTATCATCAACACTGTTGGCCTGAATACTGGCAATACTATGCCGTTCGATGCCAAAATCTTCTGGCGAAAGAGTCAACTCTTCAATGACACCATTATTGAGCGAAACGCCAAAGGTGCTGTCATGCACTGCAATTTCATCCAAACCTGAACCATGAACTATCAATGCCTTTTGTGCACCAAGAATTTTTAAAATTTCAACAAAAGGGCGACAATACTTTTTGTCATAAACTCCAAGCAACTGAACCTCAGGTAACGCTGGGTTTGCCAGAGGCCCTATCAGATTAAAAATGGTTCTCGTTTTGAGTGATTGTCTGATTGGCATCACATGCTTAACACCGGGGTGATAGTCTGGCGCAAATAAAAATGAAAAATTCGCCTCATCTAGCAACTGTTTGCTCTTTTCTGGACTGACATGAATGTTCACCCCTAGCTGTTCCATTAAGTCTGCAGAGCCGCACTTTGACGAAACCGAACGATTACCGTGCTTAACCACTTTGATGCCAGCAGTCGCCGCTAACAAGCTGACAATGGTTGAAACATTGATAGTGTTGAGACCATCACCACCGGTGCCACAACAATCACTGACCAAATAGTCTCGTTGTGGGAACTTGACTGCTTCCTGCCGTAATGCAAAGGCTGCGCCGGCAATTTCTTCAACGGTTTCGCCTTTAGTCTTCAGCGCTGCCAACATAGCAGCAACCACAGGAGCCTCTACCTGACCTTGTAAGACAGCCTGAAATGACTCCGTTGCCTGTAGGTAATTCAAATTCTCACCTTGGTAAATGGATTCAAGCAACTGCATCATGGCGAGTCTCCTTAGCCGTTTTGCCCGAATGATTTTCAACTATATGGATGAAGTTACGCAGTAACTTGTAGCCAGCAAAGCTCATAATGCTTTCGGGATGGAACTGAACACCATAAATAGGCAATTCGGTATGCTGTACAGCCATTACTTCACTTTGTTCTGATTCAGCTGTAATTGCTAATGTGTCTGTCACCTGGGTTGCAACCAGTGAGTGATAGCGTGCGACAGCGATATTCCCTTTGATATCAGAAAACAGTCCCGAACTGTCTTTTAATTTAAGCTGTGATACTTTGCCATGCACAACTTGCTGTGCTTTTTCAACTACACCACCAAAAGCTTCAACAATCACTTGATGTCCTAAACAAACGCCCAGCACTGGCTTAGTTTTTTGAAAATCTTGAAGCAGCTTCAGACAACAGCCCGCATCTGATGGCTTGCCAGGACCTGGAGACAACACAATACAATCTGCTTTATTGGCTAAAATAGAAACATAGCTATACTCAGCATCATTACGAACAACGCTGACTTCAAACCCAAGCAACTGCAGTTCATAGTCGAGGTTGTAAATGAAGGAGTCGAAGTTATCGATCAATAATGCTTTCATGCCGCACTCTCCTTCAAATCCTGCTCAGCAACAAAGCAAGCATTCAATACTGCTTTAGCTTTATGGAGTGTTTCATTAGCTTCCAACTCTGGCACCGAGTCATACACTATGCCCGCACCAGCCGAAACCTTGGCAACTCCGTCAGCCACTTCTGCAGAACGGATAATAATAGCGCTATCGAACTCTTGGTTAGCATTATAGATACTGACAGCTCCACCGTAATAGCCACGCGGCTTTTGCTCTAATTGACGAATAATTTCTACCGCTTTGATTTTTGGTGCACCGGTTAAAGTTCCCATATTGGCGCAGGCGCGGTAGGCATGCATTGGGTTAATATCATCGCGAAGTTCGCCGATAACTTCTGAAACCATGTGCATCACATTGGAGTACTTCACAATACGCTTTAACTGAGTGACTTGACGACTACCAGCTTTAATCACTTTAGCTAAATCATTTCGAGCCAGGTCTACTAACATCATATGTTCCGCACCTTCTTTTTCGTCACTGATAAGCTCGAATTCCGTTTTTGCATCCAACTCAAAATTAATGCAACCGTTAGCTGTAATGGCACGCTTGCGTGTTCCTGCTATGGGATACAGGGTTACTTTGTTGGTATCAAAAACTTTTAACGCACTTTCAGGACTGGAACCAAAGAGTTGACTGTCACCAAAATTGATGTAGTACATGTATGGACCGGGGTTGGACTTTCTCAGAAACTGATAGGCTTTAAAGGCATCGTCGCATTCGGTCGAAAAGGTTCTTGATAGCACTACCTGAAAAGCATCGCCTTCGATAATATGCTGTTTAACTTTCTCAACATTATTTTTAAACTCTTGATCCGAGACGTCTATCTTGAAATCACGACTTTGCACTGGGGTGAGAGTTTGACTCGTTGGCGCTGCTATTAAAGACGGAGCTTTTGGTGAGGATGATAGCTTCGACTCTATTGACTCTATGGCAACGCCTAATCGGACAGTATTAGCAGCATTGTCACCAAAACCTTTAACAATAATCTTAGCGGATTGTGAATCCTCCTCTTGAATGACTAATTGGTCAGCCAAATAAAACTTGAAATCAGGCGTTGTTTTGTTAAGTTTTGGCAAGGCTTCATACTGATCCACCAAATCGAAACTCATGGCGCCTATCAAACAGGAACTGACATTATCGGCTTTTTGGTTACTTTGAATCTGTTCGGTTATCAAAGTCAAAACATCTGAAATGGTTGGTTGAGTCAGGCGCTGGTTTTCATTTAACACCTTGTCGTCACTCGCTTTATCGAGTGTGTAAGTAATAGACTCATTCGATACTCTCTGAGTAAAACCTGTTAGGACTTGGTCAAGTTTGGCAAGTGCGTCTATAAAGTTTTTGCCATTACCATTCAGGCTTTTAATCGTTACAGTGCCATCAAGACCTTCTATGGCAGCCGCTGCTGAAACCATGCTTATGCTACGCTTGCTCTTCTGAGTGCCAGGCTCAGCCGTCTCCAACAATGCAGTATGAGCCAAGTGACCGCTCTCTGTTAAAAGACCAAACACTTCGCAAGGTAATAGTGATAATGGCAGCTTCTTGGTTAGTGTATTAACTTGCATACGCCACCTCTGCCAGAGTTCTTCCACTGGCTGTAACGAAGGGTGCAAGCTGTTGCATTAAGGTATGGAAATCTTGCGGAGAAAGCGCCTGAGCAGCATCGGATACTGATTCTTTAGGGCTTCTATGACATTCAATAATGACGCCATCAGCACCACATGCGACTGCCGCTTTGGCCATAGGCGCTACTAAGGTGCGAACGCCTGTACCATGTGATGGGTCAACAATGACCGGCAAATGGCTACGCTCTTTAATAAAGGCAACTGCATTTAAATCGAGCGTGTTGCGGGTAGCTGTCTCAAAAGTCCTGATGCCACGCTCACAAATCATCACATTCGGATTACCGCTGGCAACAATATATTCAGCGGCAAGCAACAACTCTTCGATCGTTGCCGATAATCCACGCTTGAGTAATACCGGCTTTTTGGTTTCCCCAACCGCTTTAAGCAGAGTGTAATTTTGCATATTTCTGGCACCAATTTGAATCGCAGAAATATAGCGCGCCACATCGTCCAGGTCGTTAACGTCCATCAGTTCTGTAATGGTGTCTAAACCGGTTTCCTTACCAACGTTATGCATGATCTTTAGACCTTCAACGCCTAGTCCCTGAAACGAATAAGGGCTTGTCCGCGGCTTGAAAGCCCCACCACGTAACACTGTAGCGCCAGCCTGTTTAACGTAACGTGCGGTTTCAAGCAGCTGATCTTCACTCTCAATGGCGCATGGACCAGCCATAATCGTGAATTGTTCAGAACCTACCGGCGTACCACCAACCTGCACCACGGTATCCTGGGCATAAATTTCACGGCTCACCAATTTGTATTTGCTTAGTACCGGTTTAACTAAATCAACCTGCGGCAAATTTTCCAGGTGAAGAGACTCTAGCACGCGTTCATCTCCTAACGCACCAATTACAGTGCGCTCAACACCAGGCATATGTAAGGGCTTCAAACCTGCTGCATCAATTTTTTGTAGGATTTCTTGTGCATCCTGTTCAGACGCATCGGGGCGTAGAATAATAATCATTGTATGTTCCTCATTTTAAATTTAAATCTCAGTAAACCTGGTGAAGTGCCTGCCCTAATCGGCAAGCAGACATAAATTGCAGACAAAAAAAAGCCCGCACAACGGCGGGCTTTATCGTCTTTCCTCAAGACAATACCCCGCCCTACTGAAACCACCACCAGTTAGCCATTAAGAAAATGTTAGTTTTCAAATGTATTGTCATATTTAAATTCTCAATCTGTGTTTAAGTTTTGCGGCCTTAGCTCAATCAATTCCAATTCTGTCAGGCATAAAAAAAGCCCGCTTTTGCGGGCTTTTAAAATCTTGATGTTATAAATATCTTACAAACAACAAAAGGCCCGCTACTTAAGTAACGTGCCACCACCAGATGTTTTGTACGATATTCATATTCATGTGTTGCAATCTAAACCAATTTATTTTCAGGGTCAACAGTTTTGTTAACTAACCAAACAATTATCACCGCTGGACTTTAATTATCTATTATTTACCTTTAGCGAACTTATCTACCTGATTTTCCGTTTTAAGCCTCGACTTAGGCAGCTGAGATATCAGTCGTTCAATATTTGAAGTTAGCGACCATATTTCAAGCTTTGCAGCAGGGTCATGCCACTCGGCAACAGTCAGTCCCTCAGCAAAAGAGTCAAGATAAGCAACACGATTGCCTAATTTAGTTGGGAAGTCGTCTATCGCCAATTCCTGCTTGGCGTTTGCGACAACGTTATCCGCCGAATTGGTTCGTACACGATAACGATTCCAGCAGATTCTTGCTTCAAGATTAGGATTCAGTTGTTTGGCCTCATCCACTATTTCCGCAAGATGCTTGGTGGACCAAACTTCTATTGGCGATGGACTCAAAGGGATAAGAGCTAGATCAGATAGCAGAACCACTGCTCTGGTTAGGTTGGTGATTCTTGGATGGCCGTCTATCAGAATATAATCGTAGAGGTCAGTATTTTCCCGGACCTGTTTTTGCAGGTGGGCAAGGTTCTTAGCAGAAATAACATCCATATTTTCAATGAGATACTGCTCATCACGTACCCGATACCAGGTTTCAAGAGAACTTTGCGGATGATCAGTATCGATCATCAATACTTTACTTTTATCGGATAAGGTTGAGGCTATATTGGCACAAAGAGTAGTCTTACCTGCCCCACCTTTCATTTGAACGAAACTAACGACTTTTGCGCGCACAGAAAATCCCCGTATCCTGTAGTTTTACATAATTCTACATGACACGGGGCAATTCGCAAGCCAGAGCTTTCATCTTTAATATCAAGAAGTTAGTTGCTCTTCAGTTGCTCAAGCTCTTTCTTTGTCAGCTCGCGCCATTTAACAGTATTTAATTCGTTCAAGTAGTCGCAATCAGCGCCGCTACAAATGACTTCGAGACCAACCAGCTTAACAACGTCTCCAGCACCACCATTACCATCATCTGGATAAACAATAGTTGGCTCAGGTGCAATACCTAGGAAACCTAAGTTAGTCGATCGTACAAACTCAACAAACTCACCATTCTGATTATTTTTCTTGAAGAATGTGGGCTTTCCGTCAAGTACGCTCACAGTGTATAACTTATTTTGCCCCGCAACGGCGCTACAGGTATTTTCTTCATCTGAGCCGGGTTTAAAGGTAGTAAACAGTACTCGGTAGTTAATGGTTGAAGCATCAGCCAGAACCTTCTCTCCATCAGCAAGTCTGATATACCAACCATTATTGGTTGTTTCATGCTCTAGAATATCGAAAATACCAACATAACGTCCCTTAGTCTCATCGTTTGGATCGGTATCAATTTTATTAGTCACATCATATAGAGTACTTTCATTAAGAACCCGGTCAGGGTAGCCCCCAGCCAGTATATTCTTGTCATAAAACACATAGAATCTATCATTGGTATCTTCAGCCAGAGGATGGGCTCTGTAGCCTGAACCCACGGCTATAAGCGCCATTGTTTTACCACGAAGCTTTACAAAAGATACATCAGGACGATTATAGAATCGTCTATTTCCTGCAACTCCAGTGCCTGCGATATCAGCAATCTTTACTCCGTATATTTGGGTATTACTGTTTTTGTTTTCTTGCGTAATGTCGAAGCGGAACAACTGCCCGCCAGTGTCGGTAGCATATATGTGTTCTATAGTCCCACTGCCACGCAAATCACCGGCCGAAAGATCAGCAGCGAAACTATTAGTCAAGTAACTGGAAAAATCACTACCTCTACGATCTATAGCATTATCCTTGGCATTCCAAAGCATCTGACCAGATACGGCATCTGCAACGAAAATATTCCTACCCATCGTATCTGGTGTATTAGCTTCTAAGCCATGGTTATCCTGATTTTGAGCATCATAGCCACCGCCAAAAATCATAACCAGCTTTTTACCGCCTTTCCATTTGATGTGACCGATGATTGGCTTAGACCAGGTTTGGCCAAGTCCTTCATAATAATGAACAGTATCCCAGCTTAGCCCAGCCGTGATTTCTTCAGAAGTGGCAAGGTCGCCTGTAATGGTAAACATATACTGCGGCCTTTCTGAGTCAGAAATATCAATCGCATAATAATTCTTGCCACCTCGTCTCATGCCTACATACAAGTAAGCCTTTTCACCATTATCGACCTTACCGTTTCGATTTTTATCTTGATGGTATACAGTGATATCTCCATCTAGGCCATACATTCGACTAGAAACACTAGCTAGAGTATTATTTTTAACCAATTCTGCTGTGTTTTTTAGTAACTGACGAGGTATAAAAGACCACTCCTCTTTACCGCTATTATCGTCAGTATTTATTGCATGCAAATAACCTTCGTTATCACCCATGAACAGCAAGCTCTTATTTGCATAGTTAACGACAACAGGCTTGGAGTGAAGTGGATCTCCGTAGCGATTAATACTTCTATCTAGAACATCATCACCATTACTATCAATTTGAATAGCACCATTATAAATCCACTCAATATGATTATTTAACTCTGCATCACTAGCTACTGCAGGAAGTCCCAGTAGCGCACGTGTTACTTCATTATTGTTAACTGTTATTTGATTTTTCTGAGTCCAAAGATTTTTTTCCTGAATATTAGAATAAACATCACGTGGCATATCCATAGCTTGAGCGGCACCGCCTAGTGCTAACTTATTACCATCCATAAGGCTCCAGGCACTTGAGGCAGACTCAAGAAACTGCCCATTCGCATTAACAGCTACAGTGTTATTGCTGTCAACTACCTCCCCATCCTTCAGATAGTACTTCTTTAAATTACCATGCCAGAATTGAGTTTTTGCAGGTTGAAACATGGCAAGGAAAAGTTCATTACTACTGTTTAAGCGGTTGCTTTGACTAAAAGGTACGCTTGGCGCAACCATCATGCTTTGCTCAATGTCACTCTGGATTGATGTTTTAAATGCCTCAACCAGACCTTCAGTACTATCGGCTGTAAATGCTTTACCCTTTCCATTGTCAGCGACATTCTGCAAGAAATCTCTGGCGCCTTGATTTTCAAGGGCAAAAGCGATGGTATGTGTTTTTACTTGTGACGGTGTTACTTTTGCAACCTGATCAGTACTTGATAAATAACTTGCAAGTTTTTCAGTGCAATCCTTACCGTCATCACTTCTCTGGCAATTTTTCCCCGTCATAGCCGTAATCTGACCGCGATAATGATAGTCATCATAGGATAGGCTGTTCGGTTCTCCGTCAGTCAGGAACACGATATTGCTGGCATTACCGCAACCGGGAGTAATTGGAGAAGGGAAGTTTCCATACTCTCCTCTGTAGTAACTTGCGGCTTCATATAAAGCTCCAGCTGATAAAGTTCCGCCATTAGCCTCAAGAGAGTTAATCGTCGCTAATAATTCTGCTTTATGATTATTAGCTGTCAGCTCTTTAACTTCATGCTGTAAATCAATATTGTCTCCAGATGAGTAAGTCACAATTCCAACCTTCACGTTATCAGGCAAGTCATTTAAGAAAACTTCTAGAGCTTCCTTCATAATCTCTAGCCGAGATTTTTCGCCATTCGAAGGGTAACAACTTGGATATGGCTGCCCCCAGCGGTTTAATCGACAGGTATCAGTAGTCCATGCCATTGACCCAGAAACATCGAGAACCAGAAGCAAATTAACGTCTTGTGCTTCCCCAAAATAAACTTCAGTATCATCTGCATGCAATAAAACAGGCATTAAACCTGCAATTATCAATAGCGCTGTTATTAAACTTTTTTTAATAAACATAATCCCCTCACTTAAAGCGTTTTATTGCAACTACGCACAGCACTGACCCACTCTTCAATATGGGTATTCGCTTCGCCGACATCGGCAATATCGTTGTTATTAACATCCAGAGTTCCTTCGCCAATCAATTGAAAAGAATGGCAGCCTAACCCTGTGTTATCCCAAGAATTACCTAGACACTTTAATGCTGCAGTTTCACAGTCATGATAAAAAGCTTCTACCTTTGCTTTTAATAGTTTGTCTGACTCAAGTCGGACATCAGCATCACAGTCAACCAGATCACCCACCTCATTGGTGCACTGGACATAACCATTTTTTGGAGCTGGCAAGCTATCCCAATAGGCATCTTCGGCAGTAGTCACAATATGAGAAGCGTCATAATGATAGGTGCTAACATAGGAACTGTTAGCTGTCTGGGCAGCATGAAACACCATTGTGTCTTCCTGATTAACTACCGCAATCTTTTGCGATGAAATCCCCGAAGACATTATGGAAACGCCTAATAATGCCATGATAGCCAAAATAATCAGGCCCATGATTAACGAAAAACCGCTTTGTTTATTAGTCATAGAACTACTCCGAAACCAATAACGAATCTGGTGGCTGATGACCATTGTTGTTTAAGACAATAGTGCTTGTGAAAACTTTACGATAACGACCATCACTAAACGTGTATGGGCCTTCATTCAATACGCCATTCAAGGTTACGTTTTTATCGATAACATTTCGTTCGTCTGACGCGACTGAGAAGGCAATTTGCAAAGTTTGTAATAAGGAAATATCAGTGACAGAATCTGAAGTTACGTAACGCAAACCATTGGAAGTGAGTACGCCATATCTAATTTGAAAGCTTTCAACATTCTTAATTAAACTGGCACCATTACATTTCAACTCAGGTAGGCCAGCTGCTGTTGCCTCAAGTTGATATTGATTCTGTACAATCCCATCGGTGGGTTTATCGCCTATACAGTTTTCTTCACCATAATAGCGTACCGTTAAGCCATCAGAGGCTTGTCCACCACTTACGGCAACATTATCTTTTAACTGATCAAAGGGTGATGCCAAACTGTGCCCATCAACGGTTTCAATGTCACTATCAACCCAGCCTGCTTTACGTAAATCACTGACCAGATAGTTCATAGCAAAACGTCCGTTATCATGAACATGTGTCATGGCAGTATTTAAACGATAGGTTTGCTTGCTCGAAACAAAAAGCATGACAATACCAGCGATGATGATAAGACCAATCAACATGGCAACCATCATTTCTACTAAAGTAAATGCTTTAACATTCACGCTATTTATTGATCTCAAGGGAGACTTTTTCATCAGATTTTTTTTCATGGGACAAGCTCCAACTGGACACAAGCATAATCATTTGATAAGCCGAGCTCACTTTGACAACGTGTACTTTGGCTATATTCACTTTTTCCGCTTACATCTTCTCGCTCCGCTCCCTTCCAGGCTAAAAATAGTGACATTCTTGAACCATAGCTGCAGTTGTCAGAATCCGCTTCGCGATCAAAACAACTAGCACCAATAATTCCTGTAGGAATTTTAGTTGCAGTTAAACTGGAGCAAACCTCATAGATGTCTTGTTTAGCCAGGTCACTCATAGAACAGTTCGATCCTGAATTACAAGCTGCCTCAGGGAGAATACCGTTTTCGATATCACACCATGTATGAATTGGATCCACAGTAAAATCTAAATCACCAACATATACATTGGCTTCACCCATATCACTTTTGAGGTATTCTGAGTTATTTCGAATTCGAGCTGCAGCATCTTCCAGAATAATGCTCGCTTGAGAGCGTGAAAATGAATCAAGTGAACTATTTAGTGCACCCATTTGTAGTGCTGCATAGCCTAATAATCCTATGCTCACCAATAAAATAGTGATCAGCACTTCCATTAAAGAAAAGCCAGCCGGTTTATTCATCATGACACCTCACACCCTTGATTAGTCTCTTTCACATGTACCTGCCCCCATGCGAGCATGGTTACCTGTCTACCGTTACCATTTGCATTACATAAAGTTAGCCCATTTCTACCCAAAGGAGACAGGTTTGTAGTCATACCATTTGGATTGAATACTATTGTGAGCTCATCGTCGCCAAATACACTGATAACCTCCTCAAGCTCAACCTGTTTAAAAAGAAGTTGTGATTCTTCAGATAAGGCTCTCCGTCCTGATGAACTGCTTAATGGGATTGCATAGACTTCCCAACCCTTAGACCAATTGTTTGCAATTGGTCTCACCATGACCTTTAAATTGTTTTCGATGGCGGCCTGACGGGCAAACTGAAAAGTATTGACGAATTTAGATGCAGATTGATCCAATAACTTTGAGGAGAATAAATTAAGTAACAGGTGGCAAGCACTTAACAAAAAGCCCGCTAACAAAATGATACTGACAAAGGTTTCAATGAAACCAAGTCCAGCAGGCTTCTGAAAACTCTTATGCTTGACAGATACTATGCGTACCCTTGTTGTGACTTTACTACCCCTGCTCATACTTCCCTCAATGGTTAAGTTTTCACCAATTGCCGGAGATATTCTAGAGATGCAAGGATTGTGTACTATTTGAGATGTGTATTTAAATTGTAGGGTTTTGTATAAAAAACAACCCGTTCACAGAACGGGTTGGATACAATATAACGATTAGGAATATACAGAGATTGATTAAGTTAGTCTGGCCATCCAGAGGCGCCTTTATAGGTTTTGACGCCAGCTTGGTCAATAGTTAAGTTGCCATCACCAGCCATTGAACCAGTAGCAGTTGCAGTAATTTCATACTCTGTATTGTTAGCGGTTATGCTCAACGTGTAATAGGCAGCGCCACCACCATCTACTGGTACTTGAGTTGCAAACACACTACCCAAATTTCCATCGAGACCCGCATAAGAGAAGTTAGCTGCTTTATACCTTTCTGCTGCTTCTGAAGCCGCCAGTAACGCCTGCATCGCATCGTTACGCTTACCTTTCTTGACTTGCTCGCCATACATTGGAACAGCAATAGCAGCCAAAATGCCTACAATCGCGACAACGATCATGACTTCCATTAAGGTAAATGCTTTAATTTTATTTCTATTCAAGGTTAACATCCCCCAACATCAATTTTAGACACTGTAACATTACCGGCACCTGCGATATTAATCGAGCGTCCTGCGCCACGATCATCACAGAGAGTCAAGGTGCCCCAGCCGCCTAGATTACTCATAATACCTCTTGAGGTAAACACGATATTAGTGCCTGGAGAAGCATTTTCACTCATAGAGTTGGGATATGCCTCAATCTCTCTGACAATCTCTTCGCCTGCATCGAATGTACCACTATCATTGGCATCCACAAATACACGCCAACCCTGTGACCAATCGCCACCATTTGGCTCAATACCAACCTGCTGACGAGAGCCAATGGCTTCATTCCGAGCCGCTGATACCGAGCTAACAATATCATTACTAAAACCGACCAAGCGATTATTCAGTATCAGATTTCTCATACCCGGAACGGCAATTGCAGCCATAATGGCCACAATTGCAATTGTTGTCATCAGCTCGATGAGGGTAA
Source organism: Kangiella sp. (assembly GCA_048268505.1). Classification (GTDB taxonomy): domain Bacteria; phylum Pseudomonadota; class Gammaproteobacteria; order Enterobacterales; family Kangiellaceae; genus Kangiella. The sequence goes on from JBLWVK010000007.1 coordinate 161,715, forward strand.
ATGCTTTAATATTTTGCTTACTCATCATCAGGTTTCTTCCGCCAGTTAACACGAATAACACCATCATAACCCGTGGTTAGAGCTTCCGTAAAGGCGTCATCTATGACCTCGTTACCAACTAGACCAATAAATGCAGCATCATCATCCGATGCATTTGCACCGCTGGTGTATAGAAGCTGGAATATTGGTGGCAAGCCTTCACTCACTAGGTCGATAGTACGAGTGTTGTCATCAAAGAATGACGAACCATCAAGTACCTCTACGCCATAAAGTTTCGCACTGCCAATTACTGGTGAGCACTGTAGCTTAGTAGTATCAATGGTCGGTACATAAGACGTAAAGACTACTCGACCAAATAAAATTCTAGGCTCAGCGATGACTTTTTCACCTTCATAGGTATCCACCACTGGATTTCCATTGGCATCATAGGTCGTTATATCACCGTTTAACTTGATGAACCAACCGCCTTTATCATCACTCAGAACAGCTTGGGTCGTTTCTGTATTAGATTTCACATGCTGTGTCACGTCAACCAATGCACCATTACCAGATGGATCAAATGGGATATCTTTAAACGTCTTTGGTGATTCCAGAATCCCTGTATCTTTAACCATAAAGAAATAGTCATCAATGACTGTGTCTAAAGGATGAGCTCGATACCCTGATCCAATGGCAACTGCCATAAACGAGCGATTATTGGGTCTTGGAATATATGCCACAGATGGAGCATAGTAGAACCGTCTGTTATTAGCTGCATCGCCACCATTAGCATTAAATATTCTACCGGCCCTTACTTCCATACCATCAGCAGTATCGTATAGGTCAAACCGGAATATCTGACCGCCAACGTCAGCCACATAAAGATGATCGATAGTTGAGTTATTATCTAAACTGATGCCACGAATATTTGCGGGTACACTATTCATTTTTAGTTTGACATCGTTGATTTGGTTTTGAGGGTTATCAGAGTTACTACCCGTATCACCATGTAAGTGCCATAACACACTCTTACCAGCAATATCATAGATGAAGATATCATTACCTGTATCATCTGCTACGAACGCTGTACCAGCAGTATCTTGATCATAATCATAACCACCACCGAAGATTGCAACCGTTTTAGTTGCTCCGGCATAGTCAATGTTTGCGACCGTAATACCTGACCAGGTGTCACTGAGCTTTGCTAATTTGGTAGTTGAGCCACCGGTAATTTTAAACAAGTACTTCGGCTCGGTAGGGTTTGAGATATCAAGCACAAAGTAGTGATTACCACCACGGCGCATTCCGATGAAAAGCAGTGCTTTTTCATCATCATCAACTTTCAGGTTGTTGTTTGTATCAGCATGAGCAATATGAATCTCACCGTCCAAACCATAGTTATGCAGTGTCGCGTCCCCTCCAATCTCAACGTCGTCCATAAAGTCTTTCATTTCCGATAACATAACACTTGGTACATATGCCCACTGCTCATTACCATTAGCCAAATCTACAGCATGCAAGTAACCCAAGTTAGTTCCTACAAAGACTAAGGACTGGCCGTTACCATATTGAACAACTTTAGGGACACTGTGCAACGGATCGCCCATTAATCGCGCTGGTTCAACTACGTCCTGAATGACCTGGGTTAACTCTTTACCAAAATCATCAAAGTAAGTAACACTAACATCTCTCAGCCTATAGCCTAGTGTTAAGGCCTTTACCTCTTTCAGGCTCAAGTTTTCCGTACCATCCATTTCGAACATTGAATCTGGAGCATCAGCTAACGGGAATAATACACCCGTATTATTTGTACCTTGCTTATCGGTATAGATATTACGAGTATATTTTGCATCCTCGTTAAAGACTGGCCAAACACTTCCATCAGCCGCAGTAAATGATGCAGGGAAAAGGAAGTCACTGATGTATTCTAATGTACCGCCTAAAGTTACCTGGTTACCGTCATGTACTAGAATATTTCCTGCATCATCCTTTCTTGGCCAGAAGCTTGTGCCGCCAGTGATGAACCCATCTGCGTCCCTTTCTTCAAGGAATAAACCAGTAAAAGGATCAACAGCAGGCTTTTCATTTACGTCAACTAACTCACCACCACCGATTTTGTACTTTTTCAGGTTGCCAGGCCAACGCGCAATATTGTCTGCTTGGAACTGAGCGAAATATAAGTGGTTATCGTGATTCAAACGGTTCTGCTGACTCACGGTTACACCAGCCTGAACAAAACTGGTACTCTGCTCAGCAACTTCTTCAAAAACTTGAGCTAAAATGGAACATAAGTTGCCATCATCAACATTAGGATCACAAGTTGCTTCATCATTCCAATCGAAGGCTTGACCAGTACCACCAGCACTCGCCCATGCATCAAGGTTCGCTTTATTATTACCGCTTGAACCTGGGCTAATGGTGTAAGTTTTAATTCCTTCACGCTCTACAAAGGAAACCATGTCAGTATCAGATGCACCGCTTACACCTGTAATAGATTCTGTTGAATTTATTAAATCTGGACCGTTCACCTGCCCATGAGCCAGTACTACTAGAGCCTGAGCGGCACAAGTTGCTGTCAAATGGTCATAATCATATCTAGGCTCGGCAGTAACTGCATCTGGGTGTGTAGCACCTGATGGTAGCTCACCTTTCCAGAAATAAGGAGAACGACCTAAGAAATATCGATAAGCCTCAGACATACCTTCTAGAGTTGGTGTTTTACCTGGTTGAGCTGGCTGTTTACCTAAATAGTCTACCTGTTCAAAATAAGTGGGACTATTTGTAGCAGAGTTGAAAGGACTAATTGGGTAAATAATTGAGCCTTCTTCTTTTACGCTACCAGTCTTATTCATAGCAAAGATCGCAAGGCCAAAATCCACCTGACTACTGACTTCCTCATTCTTAGCAATCATTGCTAAAGCATCTTTTATTTTCTGTAGACGTCCGCCACCATTCATTGCTGCAGAATACTCTAGAAGTAACATCACTTTTGGCCGACCAATTTCCAGCTTGGCGCCGTCAAAGAAATAAACTTCCGTATCGTCAGCCTTAGCTGTATTAAATGTTAAAGGTGACGCCACAAAAAGTCCGAGTAGCGCGCCTTTAAGCAATTGCGAAATAAACTTTTTCATAGCAACACCTTATAGAGTTAGTTCTAAATCTTTACCTGCTGTAAAGCAACCACCAACTTTGGTGACCCAGCTTTGTACAGCAACATTCGTTTTTTCAGCAACGGTTGCATTACCTGTAATTTTCCAGGCATTACAACCAATACTGGGAGACACACCCAGCTCAAAATTAGGGCAAGTACCACAGCCAAGGAATTCGACTCGGGAATATGCAATAACATTTGCATAACCTTCAAAGGCTGTCGCACAACTCGTGCCATCTCCGACTGCAGTCAATACTCCATTTTCGCCCAAACAGTAATCCTGTCCTACTTCGGTTTCAGACGTGTCAGTACCGTACAGAGCATTACCAGCAATTTCATCCCAGTAAATCGTAGCACTTACCGCACTTTCAGCGACATGAAAGGCTTCATTTTCGAGATACACATTAGTCGAAGATTTTTGCTGAATAACCGAATCTGACATACTGGCTACACCTAAAACGGTTAATATCAACAAAAATATGAGAACCATAGCCAAGGTAACACCCTGGTTTTTCTGTAGCTGTTTTCTCATGTTCATATTCTTACCCATAAATTAACTGGAAATCTGGAATTGAGGTTTGTTTGGAACTGATATGGTCGTAGAAAAAATCTTACGCGCTTTTTTATCAGTTACATCATAAGTATCATCGTGACCCATAACACTATAACTTTGCGCCTTATTGTCTGGGCGAATGTCGTTGCTGGAGGATAAAATTAGCATGACTTTAACTGCAGCAATCGATTCTGTTTCGTTACCCACTACATCACTTGCCTTAACAAACTTGTTCGGAGCAGTATCGCCATCAGTATCGATGCCATAGAGGAAGTGCAATGCATCTACATTACTAATCAATGGCTGAGCCGTACCGCCACCACTTCCCTGACACATAAGCTGTCCATCCTGAACATAATAACGATTTTCAACAATGCCACCACTGGCATCGCCAAGACAGTCTGTGGGTGCTTCATAGCGAATGGTAATCGAGTCGCTTGCCGTAGCAGACCCGCCATCAGTAGTACCGCCTGCAAAATCAAAAGCCGGAGAAGTATAAAAACCATAGCCTTTCTCTTCCACATTTGCCCAGCCAGCATATTGAATATCATTAGTCAGGTAATACATGGCAAAGCGGCCACTTTCCTGCATAGCAGCGATACTTGATTGGGTTTCATTAGAACGCTTCATACCAATAAACAAATAAGTCAGTCCACCCAGCAAAATGAGCCCTAAGACAATAGCAACCATATATTCAATCAAGGTGAATGCTTGTTGCTTATTATTTAGGGAGTTCATCATCTTAGAATTTATCATTGAGTAGCTCCTTTAAGGCATGATATCGATAACGATACAGTCATGACCCTCAGTGGGTAGAAATGTGTCGCAACGTGCATTTCGGATAACTGTTTGTTGTTGCCCTACATCTTCGCGAAGAGCGCCAGTTTGCCAATAGGCGTATATAGTAAACGTAGAGCCTGGTGAACAACTATCAAGATCGATTAGCCCTTCATCTCTATCTTTACATGAAACATGAACCTCACCTCCAATGAGTGGGTCATTATCAACGGTATTTACAGTAGAACCGTCAAATCCACTTAACGTCGCACACACTTTCCAAACATCGTACTCGGCTTGTTGTACAGGAGTACAGTTTGAGCCTGCAGTTCCACAAGCCTGAGGAGGTTCACTTGTACAATCATTGTAACTATTATTTAAATAGGGGTTTAAAGCACCATCAGTTCCATTAATGAAAGTGCGATTTGAACGCATTGACGCAGCAAGATCCTGCCCAATCAATGTCGCCTGGGTACGCGCTAATCCTTCCTGATTGGAGTTGATTGACGCGAGTTGTAAAGAGAGGAAGCCTAGCAAGCCAATTGCAATAATAATCATTGCAATCAGGACTTCCATTAAACTGAAGCCCTTCTGTTTAGAGGACATGAGCTTCACTTTGGGGTGTCCGGATGTTTTGAATTTTTGCTTTAACATTATCTGGTCCAAAATAAGTTTTTCACCAGTATGTTATACGAAAACAAACTTTCAAGATCACGAACTAATAGACAAACGGTAAGATTTAGCCGATAAACGGTAATTTTATCGGCTCAAAGAATGGAAAATGATAATAATCAGCAAGTTAAGGAGCTTTAACCGACTATTCAGCACGTAATTCCGCAGGAAGCACGAACACTATATTTTCTTCTACACCATCGGATTCAATTGCTGTTGAACCACCCTGAGATTCGAGATAACGAATAACATCCTGAACCAATATTTCAGGTGCAGAGGCTCCGGCTGTGACGCCAACTTTCTTGACGCCTCCAAGCCAGCTCGCCTGAATTTCAGTAGCATTGTTGATTAAATAGGAACGACAGCCCTGGTTTTCTGCCAGTTCCTGCAAACGACTGGAATTGGAGCTGTTCTGAGCACCGACCACTAAAATCAGGTCACACTCGGCAGCCAATTGCTTGACAGCATCCTGTCTATTTTGCGTGGCATAGCAGATGTCGTCTTTTTTAGGGCCCTGAATATTGGGAAACTTAGCTTTTAGCGCATTAACCAGTCTCTGGGTATCATCGACCGACAAAGTGGTTTGCGTTACATAAAACAAGGCGTCTGGGTTTTTGACCTCTAACTCCGCTACATCCTGCTCGTCCTCAACCAGATAGATACCTGCATCCGAATTGTCATACTGACCCATGGTGCCTTCAACTTCCGGGTGGCCCTTGTGGCCAATCAGCACACATTCTTCATTTCTACGGCTATGGCGAGAAACTTCCATGTGAACCTTGGTAACTAAAGGACAGGTTGCATCAAAGACCTTAAGGTTACGCTCTTTTGCCTCATAGCGAACCTGTTGTGATACGCCGTGGGCGCTGAATATCAGGGTTGAATTCTCAGGAACATCATTTAAGTCTTCGATAAAAATGGCGCCTTTTTCACGCAGTCCATCAACCACAAACTTGTTATGTACCACTTCATGTTTGACATAAATCGGCGCACCGAAAATTTCAATGGCGCGATTAACAATCTCAATTGCGCGGTCTACACCAGCACAAAAGCCTCGAGGATTAGCTAAAACAATATCCATCACTTATTCCTGATGTCGAATATCGACAACTTCAACTTCTACAATAATATCCTGATCAGCCAGCGGATGATTGAAATCCACCTTGACCGAATGCCCTTTTACTTCACGGACCATGCCCGGAATCGCTCCGCCGCCCATCTGTTCAAAAGCGATGATGGATCCTTCTTCAAGTTTCAGATCTACCGGAAACTGATTAATATCCATAAAATGGATATTATCAGGACTGGCAGGACCGAAGAAATCAGAACCGTGAATTTCCAGCTTTCGAGTTTCACCCTTTTCGGCGCCCAATAACTGAGATTCAACCTTGTCCGTCAAACTACCATCACCAAAGATAAACCAAACTGGCTTACCACCAACGCGAGTACTATCTGCTGCTGAGCCATCCTTAAGCAAAATATTAAAATGCACTAAAGCCTTTGAATTTGCTTCAATTTTCATTATTTCTTCTCGTCTTTTTCTGGTTTGGACTTATGTTCTGGATTGACAAAAGAATCAATCAACAAGAGCCCTACACCTATCAGGATCACGCTATCAGCAATGTTAAAGGTTGGCCAATGGTATCCATCTATGGACACATACCAATCAATAAAATCAATCACATAGCCATAAACCATGCGATCTATCAGATTACCGATAGCGCCACTGAGCACCAGCGCCATGGCAATATTGGAAAGCTTTTTGTTCGACTCGGTGCGCCACATCCAGAACAGCAATAACAGGCTGATACCAATCGCAATTACAGTAAAGAACCAGCGCTGCCAGCCACCGGCATCACCCAGAAAACTGAAGGCAGCGCCATAGTTATAAGCCAGGTTTAAATTAAAATGCGGCATCACCTCAATGATGGGCCCACCATGAACCGGAGCCAAAGCTGAGTTAGCCCAAATTTTAGTTGCCTGATCTATAACCAATAAGACTAGCGTCAACCACAACCACACTAAACCAGACTGCTTAAATGGCAATTTCTTCATTGTCACTCCAGTCCTTACGCGTAATGGCGTGTTTCGCCAGTTCCAACCACATTCTCAACACAGCGAGTACAGATAGTCGGGTGCTCTGGATTTTGACCGACATCATGACGATGGTGCCAGCAACGCTCACATTTTTCGGCATCAGATTTAGAAATGCTCAACTGCAGGCCTTTCATTTCTGTGGCTTCGCCACCCTCGCCCTTTTCAAGACGAGCCTGGGAAGTAATGAATACAAAACGCAATTCATCTTCCAGTTTCGACAAAACCGCATACAGTTCATCATTGGCATAAAGCGTCACTTCAGCCGCTAATGAACCACCAATAGCACCATCTTTACGCTTAGCTTCAAGTGCACGATTCACTTCATCTTTGACCTGTGAAATTAGCGCCCAATCAGCCTGCGTAATATCAGCATTCTCCATCGCGAACAATCCCTGATACCACTCAGCCACAAATACGTTAGACTCGCGCTTACCATCAACTGGTTGAGGTAACAGAGGCCAGATTTCATAAGCGGTAAAGCTCAATACTGGAGCCATCCAGCGGACCAGCGCTTCGATGATGTGATACATAGCTGTCTGACATGAACGCTGCGCACGCGAACCGGTTTTAGCCGTGTACTGACGGTCTTTAATAATATCCAGATAGAAGCTGCCCATATCAATCGAGCAGAAGTGGTGAATTTTTTGCGCCACTAACCAGAAATTATAATCATCATAAGCTTTAATGATTTCCTGTTGCGCCTGATATGCGCAATCCACTGCCCAACGATCCAGTGGCAATAAATCATCTTTGGCCACTAAGTCTTTAGCAGGTTCGAAACCTTCAAGATTTGATAACAGGAATCGCGAAGTATTACGCAAACGACGATAGGTATCGCCAGTGCGTTTCAAGATTTCTTCAGACACCGCCATCTCGCCACGATAGTCCGCAGAAGATACCCAGAGTCGCAATACATCTGCACCCAGCTTGTTGATGACATCGTTCGGTGCCATCACGTTGCCTTTAGACTTAGACATTTTCTCGCCTTTACCATCGACCACGAAGCCGTGCGTCAAACAGTGCTTGTAAGGTGCATGGCCGTACATTCCCGTTGCAGTAAGTAGCGAAGACTGAAACCAGCCACGATGCTGATCCGAACCTTCTAAATACAAATCCGCTGGCTGACGCAAATAATCACGAGCTTCAAGCACACAGTAATGCGTCACGCCCGAATCAAACCAGACATCCAATGTATCATCAATTTTTTCGTACTTATTGGCATCTACGAACTCAGAAGCATCCAGGTCGTACCATGCCTGAATACCCTTTTCTTCGATATAAACCGAAACCTTTTCCATCAAGTCAGCCGAGTCAGGATGCGGCTCACCAGTTTGCTTATCAATGAACAGGCACAAGGGCACGCCCCAGGTGCGCTGGCGCGAAATACACCAGTCCGGACGGGAACCGACCATGCTTTCGATGCGAGCCTCGCCCCACTCAGGCACCCACTTCACCTTCTTGATTTCTTCCATGGCCTGCGCCTGCAAACCATTCTGACTCATGGAAATAAACCATTGCGGAGTAGCGCGATAAATCAACGGCGTTTTGGTACGCCAGCAATGCGGATAACTATGGCGTAGTTTATCCTGATGTAACAGACGACCTTTTTCGATTAAATGGTCAACTACCGGCTGATCAACTTTATAGACATGCTGACCGGCAAACACAGGCGTTTCATCCGAGAAGACACCATTGGCCATCACAAAATTCAATAAACCGATGCCATACTTTTTGCCCACTACGAAGTCGTCAGGACCATGATCAGGCGCTGTATGCACTAAACCAGTACCGGCATCAGTCGTGACATGCTCACCCAGAATAACTGGTACCGTTTTATCGTAGAACGGGTGGCTCAATTCAAAGTTTTCAAGCTTTGAACCTTTAGTTGAGGCGATAACTGAATAGTTTTCAATTTCAGCCTCTTTCATGACGCTTTCCACTAACTCACGAGCCAGCACAAGGCGCTCTTTTTTGCCTTCTCGTTCAGCTTGAACCAAAACGTATTCCAAATCTTCGTGAACGGTTACCGCCTGACTCGATGGTAATGTCCAAGGCGTGGTAGTCCAGATGACAACTGAAACTTCGCCTTCGCCCTGTTCGCCATTAAAGTCAAAAGCCTGTAAAAACTTCTGCTCATCACTTACTGGGTAGTTCACATAAATTGAGAACGAGGTTTTGTCCTGATACTCAACTTCAGCTTCAGCTAGCGAAGAGCCACCAACCACACTCCAGTAAACAGGCTTTTCGCCCTTGAAGAGGTGACCATTACGAACCAGCTTGGATAAAGCTCGAACAATGTTAGCTTCAAATTTAAAATCCATGGTCAAGTAAGGATTGTCCCATTCGCCTAAGACACCAAGGCGAATGAAATCAGTCTTCTGACCATCAACCTGTTTAGCTGCATAGTCGCGACATTTTTGACGGAATTCTGCATGAGAAACTTTGTCTCCCGCTTTACCGACTTTTTTCTCAACGTTATTTTCGATCGGCAAACCGTGGCAGTCCCAGCCCGGTACATAAGGGCTATCGAAACCACTCAAAGTTTTACTCTTGATGACGATATCTTTAAGAATTTTGTTAACAGAGTGACCAATGTGGATATTGCCATTCGCATATGGAGGACCATCGTGCAAAATAAATTGCTCACGACCAGCACGCGCTTTACGAATTTCCCCGTAAAGATCGTTTTTGCTCCATTCAGCCAACATCTTTGGCTCACGTTGCGGCAAGTTTCCACGCATTTCAAAGCGTGTTTTTGGTAGATTTAATGTGTCTTTATAATCGCTCATTTAAGCTACTACTCTGTTTTGTTTAAATTAAATAAATACTTGGCTCGAATAAAATAAAAGGCTATTTGGCAAACAGCTGTTTCGCCCGTTCTATGTCACGATGAATCTGCTCAATCAGCTCATCTTTACCACTAAATTTTTGCTCATCACGAATTTTCGCAACCGGCTCTATGGTCAGGTGTTTTCCATACACATCGCCGTCAAAATTGAGCAGGTGCACTTCCAGACGCTCTTTCCGCTCATTCAGCGTGGGCTTCTTACCAACATTGGCAACGCCATTAATAGGCGCATCGCTGACACCCAACACCTTAACTGCATACACGCCATGCAATGGGCTTTTAACCCGCTTCAAGGCGATATTAGCAGTAGGAATTCCAATTGTTCTGCCCTGTTTGTCGCCATGCGCTACCCGGCCACGAAAGCGATAAGGTCGCCCCAGCAGTTTTTCTGCACGGGCAAAGTCATTATCGGCAATTGCCTGACGCACCAGGCTGCTGCTAATCCGAACATCCTCTGCGTCAATGTTTTGTACTACAGTCTGATTGGCTTCGACTGGAAAAAGGTTTGTCTGCTTCAATAAAGCAAAGTCACCTTTTCTCTGATAGCCAAACTTGAAGTCATCACCAATAAACAGGTGTTGCACTCGTAAAGTATCGACCAGCACTCGATGGATAAAGTCTTCTGCGCTTAGCTCGGCCAGCTCTCGATTAAACCGCAAACACAGAACGTAATCCACACCTAAATCTTTCAGAGCCAATAGCTTGTCAGTCAGCTTAAAAAGCCTGGCTGGAGCAGCGTCGGGCCGAAAAAATTCTTGCGGGTGTGGCTCAAATACAATAACTACGCTTGGTAGAGATAAAGCTTTGGCTTTAGATGTTAATCGCTGGATAATTGCCTGATGGCCCAGATGGACGCCATCAAAATTACCAATGGTTGCCACGCAACCCTGAGTAAACAGGTTCGAGGGGCAGCTGTAAAGACCACGAATTAAACGCATGAACGCGATATTCTCCAAGCGATGGGCAGTGTGTCGAGCTGTTCAAAGCGGGCAATTATAGCGGACTATGGGTCAGGAATTAACCACCTTTCAACAAATTAGCTAATTTTCACGACATTTGAATCAAACCGGATAACCTGCCAATATATGGTATACTCCTGAACCGCGATGGGAAGCACCTAACCTCATGAAAACACAACTAAAATCCACAACCATCCTGCTATCAAGCCTGTTGCTTGGAAGCTGTGTCTGCTTTTTCTCTCCAGATTATGACTTAACCGATGAGGAGCAGGCCTTTTTTAACAACCTTGCTCGTATGTGCGGCAGTCAGTTTGTCGGCAAGTCAACCTATCCTGATGACCCCAATCATGACTTTGCGGGCAAAAAGCTGGTTGCAACCATTGATGGCTGTGGTCCGCGTTATGTTTCTATTCCATTTGATGTTGGCGAAGATAAATCCAGAACCTGGATAATCTATAAGACTGATAACGGTTTAAGATTACGCCATGACCATCGTCACGAAGACGGAACGCCTGATGAACAAACCCTTTATGGCGGCTATTCCGCACCCTATAAAGACGAGCAGCCCACTCAATATAAGCAATTTTTCCATGCTGACGACTACACCTTTGAGATGATTCCTGAAGCCGAAAGTAACGTCTGGATGCTGGAGTACAATCCAGAAACCCAGGAACTGACCTATTATCTTGAGCGCCACCAACAGCCAAGATATAAAGCAGTGTTGAAGTTAGTTGAAGAGAAATAACTTAAATTTAAGTTCTTTCCCTTCACCTGAAAAGTAGTTGGTATAGGTTGGGTTAGAAGCTTGCTTCGTAACCCAACAAGTTGAATTGATTGGTTACGACTTTGTCTAACCCATCCTTGTATCTCTCCTGATAGAATGATTAGCTATCTTTCTATCGCCCAAAGCTGAGTGAGTTTGAACCC
>JBLWVK010000008.1:0-34781 GCA_048268505.1 Kangiella sp.
GTTCAAACTCACTCAGCTTTGGGCGATAGAAAGATAGCTAATCATTCTATCAGGAGAGATACAAGGATGGGTTAGCTCGAAGAGCGTAACCCATCCTATAATTGGCATTGCTACGTAATTTATCCAACCTACAGGACTGAGTCTTCGACTTTATATTGATATGGTTTACACTGACCGCATCTTTGAATGACTTAACGTTTGTTATGACTATGATTCGTACAGTTTTCTATACCTTTACCAGCTTGCTACTGTCTTTTATGGTGAGCTTTGCGGCCTATGCCAGCTCTGAAAGCAAAGAAGCGCCGGCTATTATTGATTATCAGAGTATTCATCATCCGGTGGTTGCGGAAAAGGGTATGGTGGTGTCGCAGCAATATATCGCCAGTCGTGTGGGCCGTGATATTCTCAAGAAAGGCGGTAATGCGGTAGATGCTGCGGTGGCGACATCGCTAGCTTTGGCTGTGGTTCTGCCGCGTGCAGGCAACCTGGGCGGTGGCGGTTTTATGCTGATTCACCTTGCCGAGAAAGACGAAACGGTGGCGATTGATTATCGTGAAATGGCACCCGCTAAAGCACATCGTAATCTGTTCCTCGATGAGGATGGCAATGTGGACCCACAAAAAGCACGTTTCAGTCATTTGTCGGCAGGTGTGCCGGGAACCGTTGCGGGCATGGAGTTGGCCTTGGAGCAATACGGAACCATGGACTGGCAAGAGGTTATTCAGCCGGCGATTGACTTGGCGCAGAATGGGTTTGAAGTAACTTGGGACTTGTCCAATAATCTAGAGCGTCGCCGCACGCGTATGCAAAGTGAAGCCACTAAGAGAGCATTTTATAAAAAGGGCGGTTCTACCTATCAGGCTGGCGAAATCTTGAAGCAGCCTGATCTGGCCTGGTCGCTGAAGCAGCTACAGAAACACGGTTCAAAAGCTTTTTATGAAGGCGAGATTGCCAAGCGAATCGTTGCGGATATGGAAAAGCATGGCGGTCTGATTACGTTGGAAGATCTTGCTAATTATAAGCCGGTGGTTCGCAAGCCACTAACGGGCGACTATCGCGGCCACCAGATTGTAACCATGCCGCCGTCTAGCTCCGGTGGCGTGCATCTGATTCAAATGTTGAATATTCTTGAGCATTTCCCGATTAAAGAGATGGGCGTCAACTCAGCCAATTCCATTCACGTTATGACTGAAAGCATGAAGCGTGCTTATGCTGATCGTAGCAAGCATTTAGGTGATACCGATTTTTACGAGGTGCCTCTAGAATGGCTGACCAGTAAAGAGTATGCCGAGAAGCTGGCCAAGACCATTGAACTGGATAAGGTTACGCCATCCAGTTCGATAGAAGCGGGCACTAAGCCAAAATATGAAAGCCCTGATACCACGCATTTTTCAGTGGTAGACCAATGGGGTAATGCGGTCTCTAATACTTATACGCTCAACTTTTCCTATGGCTCAGGGATTGTTGCTGCAGGAACGGGAATTCTGCTTAACAATGAAATGGACGACTTTTCCGCTAAGCCTGGCACGCCGAATGCTTATGGTTTGATTGGTGGTGAAGCCAATGCAATTGAACCTAAAAAGCGTCCCTTAAGCTCCATGACGCCAACCATGGTGTTCAAGGACGGCAAAGTAAAGATGGTTACCGGCAGTCCAGGCGGTAGCCGAATTATCACTACGGTGCTGCAAATGGTCGTTAACGTCGTCGATCATGAGATGAATGTTGCTGAAGCGACTCATACAGCACGTTTTCACCATCAATGGCTACCTGACCGATTGTTTGTTGAGCCAGCGATTAATCATGACACGCGTGACTTATTGAAGGGCAAAGGCTACGAGCTGTATGACTCCAGCACTATGGGCAGTACACAGTCGATTCAGGTAGAGGATTATATTTATGGCTCAGCTGATCCTCGGCGACCGAATGCGGAAGCGGCAGGGTACTGAGGTCGGTTTTAGTTTTGATGTAGGGACAAGTCATGAGCACCCAGTGGGGCAGACCCTTGTCCGTACGACCCTTTTCATGTAAGGGCTGTGTGCGGACTGGCCTTACTGAAATCTTTGATTGCTCAGAAACTCTAAGATATATCTAAAAATTATGAGAATTGGTTCGCACTGCGGGCCATTCGCCCCATCTTTGCCTTACCTGGCAACCGCTAAATCTATAGAATGCGCCTTGTTTTTGTAAAGCCTACCCACAAGGATCTTATGAAACACGGAAGTTCACCTTTTTCAATCTCTGACTCACCAGATACACCTACCACAACAAATGATGGTGAGCAGATTTCATACCTGGCAATCGCTAGCAATGAGACCACTCAGTTAAGCCTTAATGCCTTAAAGGTTCCGAGCTGGAAAAAGCCCTGGATTGATGACTCATTGAAATCGGTACTATTTCCTTCTACAAAAGAGGAAGCGAGTGGCAAACAGCTCAATACCTACTTCTTGCTCGATGCGGCACAGTTGACTGTGATTGATGGAGTATTCAGTCTGGCAAAAGCTGACGAGCTTGGTGTTAAACCATTGCTGTCGGGCGAGCCGCAGAAAGAACTTAAAAACTATGCCCCTTACTTAATTAATCTGACTTTAACTGCCGAGCAGATAGAGAGCGACGAGATTCCTGCGTTCCATAAAGACCTACTGGACCAATATTGGGGGAAGAACTGTGGCATTTTTCTGCACAGTTACGCCGATCTCGATACCCTCGCCAGGCATTGCAAAAAATTTATCAAGCTGAAGGACGAAAGTGATCGTTGGTATTTTTTCCGCTATTACGATCCGCGGGTGGCAAAAGACTATTTCAGCTGGATGGCTACTGATAAAGCCAGAGTAGCCAAGTGGTTCGGGGTAAAGCAGGGACAGGCTCTGATTAATGGAATTGCTATGGAAGCGAATCAGGGCAATGAGTTTTTAACGGTTGATTTGCAGAGTTGCGAGCAACTGATTGAGCAGAGCTCAATCCAGTTATTAACCATTGAAAAAAACTGGATGAAACAAAGCCGTTGGACAGGCATTAAAAATGCAATATACGAAGATCTAAAGACTGAGCTTATAGAAGAGCCGTATGCTATCAGTCAGCTCAGCAGAGATTTAATCGAGATCTGGTGCGAAGAAGCATTAAGGTTTGGATACACTACAGAAAGAGCCGTTTATGACTTTGCATTCAGCCAAACTCTGGCCCACCATTTCGATCTGAACCTGTCAGAAGTTAATCAATATTTAGCGGCAAAAGATGATGCCGACCTGGAAAAAGCCAAAGAGCTTCATCAAATTCTAATAAATGCCATTAACACCTATCGCATGAATCAAAAGGAAGAATAATTATCATGGGAAGAGAGAACTTTTCAGCAACGCAATCTGCCATAGACCCTGTATTACCCTGTGAGAAGGGCATCCGCGCCATCTTTCCGGTACGCTTTGCTATCAAGCCCAGTGTGCTAACAGCGGTATCTCAAAGGCCTCGCGCTATATCACCTGAAACCAAGATTATGGATACTGGCGATCATGAACTGCGCAGAATCCGTCAGGGGTATGTTTATATATTTGTACCCAATGAAATAGAAGATGTGGCTAGCCGCACGGAAGCGGCTAATGGTTACTGGATGGTATTTCGCTATCAGTCGCAGCTCGATGATTTTAATTCACCAGTTTTAGAAGAGCATGGGCAGATACCATTCTCGATTCGCAATCCAGATACCGATCCTTATGTTGGGGTCAATTATTCATTCAGACAATACACCTGGCTCGATGGTTATGCAGCAGGTCGCTGGGGCTTCAATAATTCTAAAATTTATCCATATGTTTATGTCCCCAAGCAAGTTACTAAAATCGAAATAGCCTACAGCGAACATCGCTGGCCAGCCAAGTTTTTCGAGCAGGCAGAAGTTGATACCGAGTTTCGTAAAAAACTGATGGTACCTATCGATTTAGCACCAGAGCAAACCGACTTCACCTTACCGCTCAGTGAGCTTGAAAACCACGTCATCGATTTTAAGCAGGAGCTATTTTCACTTAGCTCATTCCTGACCGACTACGCAGACTGCCACACTGGAGTCTACCCACAAAATGCTAATGATGTACTCAGCTGTGTAAAAGAACAGGAAACTTCTCGCATTGTTGCCCTGCATGATCCTGTTGGGCGAGTGCTGGATATTAATGAGCGTATTCATAAGAATGATAATGAGAGCACAGCTTTCAGTCTTGCTCATCAGTACCCACTCACGACGGCAAAAGCCATTACTCAAATAAAAGATACAATCGACGATGCTAACTTTATAAAAGATTTTATTTACGATGATATTGTTGTCGAAGAAACCATCTGGCAAGAGCTACTGGATAGTGAGAATCTTTTTAGTGCTATCAACAGGCGTTTATTAATAGCTCATCAGGAGGCTCTGACGTTTGGTCAGGCTTGGGCCATCAACCATCAGCTTGATGCCGTACTTTCTATGATAAGCGGGACATCAAAAGAGCATGATTTTGAGTTAATAACCTATGCATCGAATACTTTGAATCAATTGTTTTTAGGAGTTGGCAATACTGTTGCCGGCTCGGAATATCAAATGAAAACCATCGCTGGCACTGGTGGTAACGCAAAGATATCTAAGACAATTGATCAGTACCTGAATGCTTGGTGGAAAATTGCCGTGGCGGTAAAGACCGGTGTACAAGAAAATCTTAATTCGGCTTCAGCCGCAGCTGAGTCTTTTGATTCATTCCTGAAGGTTAATGGTTCCGAACTTGGGAAGCTACAATTTCAGTATAGTCACCCAAAATTTATGGATATCCTGAATAAACTTTATGGTGTTGATGATATAGCGCAGCGCCCGGTTAAGATTGATGAAATTGAAGAAGTTATCAAGTCCGGAACATTTGGTCAGTCGCCAACGAATAATGTTTTCGATGCAGGGCAAACGAATATTTCCCAAAAAAGCTCTAATACGGTTGAGTATCGGCAGAACCTAGGTAAAACCGTTAACAACACTGCTGGTGTGCACACCATTGATCTTCAATACGTGACGATAGACGGAGAATTTTATCCCTCCACCGGGTTTCAAGAAAAAGCTATTTCACAAATTAATTCGAGAGTTAGCACCGCAGGCTTATCGGCATTTCTAAACTTTTCAGGCTTGTTTCTATTAGTGGAGAATCAAAAAAACAATAACGCTAAAACCACACTTGGTAAAATAGCTGAAAATACAGTGTTAAATGCCATCGTGCTGACTGGCTCAGTAATAAATGACATCTACGAATGCCGCCAAACCTACGCTAATGGCAACTTTGTCAAAACCTCCTCACAAAGCATTAACAATAAACTGTATTCGAAACTTGCGAAAAACCAAACACTGAGACCGGTAGGAAATTTTTCGTCAAAAATTCGAGTTGGCGCAATTTCTGGTCCCCGGGTTTCACAGCTGGCAGGTAAAGCTTTGGGTGGAATCGGCGTTGTACTAACAGCATTCACGGCTTATGAAGGCTTTAAAACCGGTAATAAAGCTAAAGGTTATGGAAACAGCTTGGCTGCCTTTGGCTCAGCGTTACTGATGGCGGGAGCACTTGTTGGTCCCATAGGTGTTGGTATAGCGATCTTTTTTATAGTTGGGGGGCTTATTACTGAATGGTTTGGATCCTTGAATTCTATAGAAGAATGGGCCTATAAAAGCTTCTGGGGTAAGTCTGACTATTATTGGGGTGAGGGTAAGAGGCGTGAATCCAGTAAACAATTAATTATTGACTCAAAAGTTTTGTCAGATCCAGATGATCCATTACACAGTGATATAAAAGAATTTTTTGAACAAGAAATCCGCTCCTTTGAAGATTTGTTTCTACAACTTACATTGAAAAATATTTCTAACCAAGGTGAGAAATTTGAAATGTTTTTACCGCGACTTGATGAATCCGGACAGAGTCCGATTATCAGGGTAACGGTGAAGGAAACTTTTATGATTCGTAGTAGATACAGTAATAGACCTAGCATGAGGGATCAGCTTCATAACTATATTCCTTATCAAAGAAGACCTGGCTCATCCTCTATTGCAATAGATATATCATCGCTTGTCAGTGATGATTATTTTAGCTTGAGTGTATCAGCTGATTATGTTGATCCACATGGCACCCAAAAAAAACTCGAAGATACCTATCTCTATCATCCAGCCCACAATCATAAGTAAAATAATTCTATGCAGTATTTTAACTTTATCAAGAAGTCAATTAAAAACTATTTTAATAGTACGTTTGATGTAAAAAGGTTCGCAATTCTTTTTCAAAAATTAAACTTATATATTATTGGTATATGTCTGCTTATACCGGCTATCTGGTATAACTTTTTCGACAATAAGTTTTTAGAGAAGCGGACACAAGTATTTAATTATCAGGAGGAAATTAAGAGCCAATACGAGTCCAAAAGACCAAGTCGAGAGTATAGAGGTATCCCAATGCCTGATTATAATAAATATTATGAAGAGCAATTACCAAGATATTATGGTGATTTTGCTTTCATCTACGGAAGCATGGCTATCACAGCTTTACCATGGCTGTTAATCCTTTTCTGGCCAGCTGGGGCCCCTATTCGAGTGGATCGTAAGAATGGACTTATTTATACCCGCCAATGGTTTCGATTCTATGCTGCTCGTTTGGAGCAATTACAACCAGAGTGTAAGACTTTCTCGGCGAGCATGGAGCAGTTAGGCGGCCCCTTGATCGTGAGCCTTTACCGCCCGGGCAAAGTTTATGATGAAGAAGGGAAGCTGAAGCGAGGAATGCGTATACGTATCGGCTGCTATATCCCGCCTGACTTATCGCACAACAGAGATATCTTGTACTGCATTGAACAATTTATGAAACACGAGGCTGACATTCCAAAGGGACTTGAGCCTGAAAAGGGTTGGCTCGAATGGTCATTGATTCCGGCGAAAAAACTTCCTAAGCAGGAAAAGCTGGATAAGAAGATTGCACACTGGTTTGCAAAAGAGAATATCCCTGACGCGGAGGGACAAGTCATGACTTGTCCATACTGAGATTTATGTAGTTTGATTTAGAAATAGGGGCGAACTTGTTCGCCCTTTTTAATGGCTGGAAATTTATGGTTTATCTGAATGGGAGGGCTTTTCAGAGGCTTCTTCATTTGTGGTAGGCCCGTCACCTAGAGAAGGCTCAATAGGTGTTGCCATATTTTTGCTTTCTGGTTTCTTTGTGGGCTTCTGACTTGTGGCTTTGTTACTATTTTGACCTTGTTTCTTTCGCCAAAATTTAAAGCCGAACCATGCGCCAAGTCCTACTACAAAAATAGTTATGAACACCCAGATAATGGTTTTAACGCCTGCAATAAACCCTGCGCTGTCGCCATCAAACAGTAGCACTACGGAGTTTAATACTAACGGTGAGTAGGTTTCGGCATAATCTACTGGATGGCCGGGAGTTAGTGCGCCGGCCAGAATCACTGAGGCGATAAACCACTTAATGGTGAAGTGCCATTTGCGGATGGCATACCAGATGATGCCAACCATCAGTAAAACCAGCCCAATGTAGATGAGCCAGGTTAAACCATAGCTGGCAAAGGTGGTGACCACCTCTTGGGTTTCACCGGTTTGCAATGTTTCTGTTGCTGCTACTGTCATGTGTTTTCCTGCTACTGTTTGCGCTACTTTACAGCTATTACTTTACCCGCATGCCTGGTTGAGCACCTTCATCTGGATTCAGGATCCAGAGATCTTTACCACCTGGGCCTGCTGCCAGTACCATGCCTTCTGACAGACCAAACTTCATCTTGCGTGGCGCAAGGTTAGCGACCATCACGGTTAGCTTGCCTTCTAAATAAGCAGGGTCGTAAGCGGCCTTGATGCCCGCAAAGACTTGCTTGGTGACGCCGTTACCTAAGTCCAGTTGCAACTTCAGTAACTTATCGGCACCTTCAACATGCTCGGCCTTGGCAATTTTAGCGATGCGTAAATCAATTTTGTCAAAGTCACCAAACTGAATTTCTTCTTTAATTGGATCGTCTAATTGAGCTTCAGGTTTTACTTCAGCTTCTAAGTCTTCTTTTGAATCTTCAATCATGGCTTCGACCTGTTTCATATCGATGCGTTGCATCATCGGTTTGAATTTATTGATTTCATGTCCGGTTAAAACTTCTTGAGCGTTTGCCCAGTTCAGGCTATCCAGCTTCAAGAAGTCCTGTACTTTGTCAGCCAATTCAGGCAGTACTGGTGCCAGATAGGCTGTTAGGATCTTGAACATATTGATGCCAAGACTACACACCTGATGGGCGCGTTCTTTGGTTTCATCATTCTTGACCAGCTTCCAGGGCTCTTCATTCGCAATATAGGCGTTGGCTTTGTCGGCCAGCGCCATAATCTGTTTGACCGCACGACCAAAATCACGGTTTTCATAATGCTGGGCTAATTCTTCCGATGCTTCGGTGAATTCTTTAATCAGTTCCGGCTCAATAATGGTGTCGCTTAATTTGCCATCGAACTGCTTGGTAATGAAACCTGCACAGCGGCTTGCGATATTAACCAGCTTTCCGACCAGGTCTGAGTTAACGCGCTGCACAAAGTCTTCAAGGTTTAAGTCGAAGTCGTCAATGCGGCTGGATAGTTTTGCCGCATAGTAATAGCGCAGGAACTCAGGACGGAAGTGATTGAGATAAGTGCGCGCTTTGATGAAGGTGCCTTTGGATTTTGACATCTTCTGGCCATTAACGGTAACAAAACCATGGGCCCAGACTGCGCTTGGTGTGCGGTATCCGGCGCCTTCTAATACTGATGGCCAGAACAGGGTGTGGAAATAAATAATGTCTTTACCGATGAAGTGATAAACTTCTGCGTCGCTGTTTTTGCCCCAGAAGTCATCAAAGTTCAAATCATCACGCTTATCGCATAAGTTTTTAAAGCTGGCCATGTAGCCAATTGGTGCATCCAGCCAGACGTAGAAGTATTTGCCTTTCTCACCCGGGATTTCCCAGCCGAAATAAGGCGCATCACGAGAAATATCCCACTGGCGCAAATCATCCAGCCATTCGTTCATCTTGTTTTGCACTTCTGATTGAACGTGGTCGTCGGAGCTTAACCATTCGCGCAAGAATCCCTCGAAGCCTTTCAGGTCAAAGAAAAAGTGTTCTGATTCTTTCAGCACAGGAGTTGCGCCAGAAACCGCTGACTTGGGATTCTTCAGTTCTGTTGGGCTATAGGTGGCGCCACAGGCATCGCAGTTATCGCCGTACTGATCTTCGGAACCACATTTTGGGCAAGTACCTTTTACGAAACGGTCCGGCAGGAACATTTCTTTTTCAGGGTCAAATAGCTGATTAATGGTCTTAGAGCTGATGTGACCATTTTCTTTCAACTTGAGATAAATCCCTTGAGTCAGTTCTTTCGATTCAGGACTGTGGGTGCTGTGGAAATTATCAAAACCAATCAGGCAGTCAGCAAAATCCTGGGCATGCGCCTGATGACTTTCTTTAATGAAGTCTTCAGGTGTTTTGCCTTCTTTTTGTGCGCGCAACATCACTGGAGTGCCATGAGTATCGTCAGCGCAGACATAGATGCACTGATGGCCGCGAGACTTCTGGAAGCGAACCCAGATATCGGTTTGCACGTATTCCAGCAGGTGACCGATATGGATATCACCATTGGCGTAAGGAAGGGCGCTTGTTACAAGAATTTTGCGTTGTGAGCTCATATTGAAATAGAGTCCTGAAATTAACTTTAAGAATTATTTACTTAGCCGTGAATACTACTTGTTTTGGGTCAAATTTTCATTAACTAATTCGACCAAATCTCATGATCTGGCTTGGTTTTCGGCCCTAAAAGACTTAGACTTTGAGCCACTTTTTAAATAAGCCGGACAGATAAGCACAATGCTCACTGAACAGCAGATCCTCGATGCCCTGAGCCAACTGAAGCTCAGTCAATTAAATACCGATTTAATCAGCGCCAAAGCACTTAAAAAGACCGTTATTGATGGGAATAAGGTCAGTTTGACCATTAAGTTGGGATTTCCTTTGGGCGATTATCAGCAGGAATTAGAGCGTGAGGTGGTTGAATACCTTAAAGCACAGTTTGATGAGATTGAGGTCCAAGCTAAGGTTTCCTGGCGCGTAGAAGCCCATGCTCATCCCGCTAAAGTACAGGCCATGCCTGATATCAAGAATATTATTGCGGTGGCATCTGGCAAAGGTGGCGTTGGGAAATCGACTACTTCGGTGAATCTGGCGCTGGCTTTAAGTCATTTAGGGGCTAATGTCGGCATTTTAGATGCCGATATTTATGGCCCAAGCATTCCAATCATGCTCGGTTTACAGGGTAAACACCCTGAAAGCACCGATAAAAAGACCATTCTGCCAGTCGAAAACCATGGCCTGCAATCCATGTCGATTGGTTATCTGGTTAAGCCGGAGCAGGCGATGGTGTGGCGTGGGCCAATGGCCAGCGGAGCACTGCAGCAGTTAATCAACGATACCCAATGGTGTGATCTCGATTACCTGATCATCGACCTGCCACCGGGCACAGGTGATATCCAGCTGACTATGGCACAAAAGATTCCTGTCACCGCGGCGGTTGTGGTTACGACTCCTCAGGATATTGCCCTGGCCGATGCGCGCAAAGCGGTGACCATGTTTAATAAGGTTTCAGTACCGGTTCTCGGTGTTGTCGAAAACATGGCCATGCACACTTGTTCAAATTGTGGTCATCAGGAGCATATCTTTGGCGCTGGCGGTGGCGACAAGCTGGCGCAGGAAATTGGCGTTGAATTATTGGGCAGCTTGCCATTGGCTTTATCCATTCGTGAGCAGGCGGATAGCGGTGAACCGACGGTGATTGCCGACCCATCGAGTGCAGAAAGTCACTTGTATCTTGACATAGCGCAACGCATTGCTGCTAAATTGTCGTTACAAGAGAAAGAATTTAGAGCGGACTTTCCGACCATTACCATTGATAATAATTGATGATATTAGAATAAGCCGATGCTAAAAGAACTTGCCTAAGAATTAGAAATTAAAGAGAAACGACTATGACAATTAAAGCAGATAAGTGGATCCGCAGAATGGCGGAAAATGAGGGGATGATCGAACCATTTGAGCCGGGCCAGGTTCGTTACAATGGTGATCACCGTATTGTGTCTTATGGAACATCAAGCTATGGCTATGATGTGCGTTGCTCTGATGAGTTCAAGATTTTCACCAATATCAACTCAGCAATTGTTGATCCCAAGGCATTCGATGAGAACAGTTTTGTCGATGTAAAAAGTGACGTTTGTATTATCCCGCCTAACTCATTCGCATTGGCGCGTACTATTGAATATTTCCGTATTCCTCGCAACGTATTGACGGTGTGTTTAGGTAAGTCGACCTATGCGCGATGCGGAATTATCGTGAACGTGACGCCGCTGGAGCCTGAGTGGGAAGGGCATGTGACACTCGAGTTTTCCAACACGACACCACTTCCAGCAAAGATTTATGCTAACGAAGGCGTGGCTCAGATGTTGTTCTATGAATCAGACGAAGTGTGTGAAACCTCATATAAAGATCGCGGTGGTAAATATCAGGGCCAGCGCGGAGTTACCCTTCCGAAAACCTAGTCCAGAGTTCAGCTACAAAAAAAGCCAAAGATGTAATGTCTTTGGCTTTTTTATTGGGCTTTTTATGTTGTGTGACTGAGCTTATTGGCGAGTGTAGACACTCAATATCGGATAATGGTGCGTGCCAAAACTTAAGGTGATGGTTTGGGTTTCCTTACCTTTGAAGGTCACTTTTCTCTCGACAGGGCTTAATCGATCACCGTTGGCGAACAAGGCCATAATCTGTTTGCTGACAAAGATGCGGTTGCCGCTTGATGTATTAAGAAGGGTAACCGTTACTCGACGAGCACCTTGTTCATTGCTCATTGTTACGTAATTCACGATCTTGAAATCGCTAGTGTCAGGATAGATGTTATTGTCATTGGGAAATTGAAAGTCGATATCGCTGGTAATCGCCTTATCAATACTCAATGCATCATCTTCAGCATAATTGCTTGCCAGGCCAGTTTGACTCGAGATCGTCAATAAACTCAAAACAACAATTTTCTTGAGCATCATATTCTTCCTTAAAGTTTCCAATTGGTTGCTACAAGTTTTGCTTCTTCTTCGCCATCTTTAATACGCTGAATCTGTACCAGTAACATTTCATGCTCTATGGCGAACCAGAAGTTGGTGATACGAGTACCATCTTTTTCCACCAGCTGTAATTTAGCGGTGCGAATGTCGCCTTGCTTGGTTTTCAGGGTTTCTTCGCCCATGACTTTAAATTCATGGTGACGAACACCCCCCCGATAGCTGATATCAACTGGTTGCAGGGGTTTTTGAGCCATCAGGTTTTCGCGAACAGCTAAAATCTCTGTTAAAGGGTCGAGTAAGCCTTCCGTTAGCTGCATGTCCCATTTTCTGTCTTCATACGAACCCTGCTCGCGCATGGCATCCCAGTCAAACTTCTGGATCAGGATACGGTCGGAACGAAAGCTGGTATCGGCCATGCTTTGGTAATGAAGCGGGCGGATGATGCCATCAATTACTTCAAAGCGACTGGTTTCCCGGCGCTTATCGGAAAGCAGGTAATAACGAATTTTAGACTCCATCGAAGCCTGCCACTGTCCATTGCTCAACAGCTCCAGCTTGCGCTTGGCTGTGCCCAGCTTATCGCCATCATGCATGACGTCATATTGGACGGAGTAGGCTTTAACCGCCTTCAGTTGGGTATCTTGGTTAATGGGGTCTGCTTCTTGTGCAAACGATGTTGCTGAGAATAGGCTGAAGAATAGTAGCAGCAGGGCGCCTGAAAACAGAGCCCTTAAAGCGTTAAGAGAGCGTAATAGGGGCTTGATCGAGCCAGGCTTGGCCGTCTTTGAATTGCAGGCGACCGTTGCAGAACAAGCTGACGACTTCGGGGTAAAGTCGGTGTTCCTGCTGTTGAATTTTTTGCTGTAAGCTTTCTTCCGTATCGTCTGCTGTAACATGAATACTCCGTTGTGCAATGATTGGCCCGCCATCCAGCTCCGCAGTGACAAAGTGTACACTGGTGCCATGTTCCTTATCACCATTTTCCAGAACACGCCTGTGCGTATTAAGCCCCGGATATTTGGGTAATAAAGACGGATGGATGTTAAGCATTTTGCCAAGGTAATGCTGAACAAACTCTGAACTAAGAATACGCATAAATCCAGCCAATACAACCAGATCGGGCTGGTATTGATCTATGGTCTGGGTTAATGCCTGCTCAAACTCAGAGCGGTCTGCAAATTGAGTATGGTCGACAGCAATGGCTGGAATGTTGGCATGGGCAGCGCGCTCAAGGCCAAAAACGCCAGGCTTATTACTGATAACTGCAGAGATATGGCCATTGATAGCGCCAGTTTGGACGCTATCAATAATGGCCTGAAGATTGCTTCCGTTACCGGAAATAAGAACAACAATGTTGGGCATAATCGAAACTGGTTTAGAGAACCACTTGTTCCTCATCACCATCGCGAGCAGCGATATGACCAATGTTATAAACAGTTTCTCCGAGAGTTTGTAACAGGTCAGAGGCTCTTTCAGCGTTCTCTTTGCTTACAACAAGAACCATGCCGATGCCGCAGTTGAAAGTGCGGTGCATTTCATGACGGTCAACATTGCCTTCGGTTTGTAGCCATTGGAAGATTTTTGGCATCTGCCAGGCGTTGGTGTTGATCATTGCCTTGGACGTCTTAGGCATAACACGTGGCAAGTTTTCCTGTAGACCGCCGCCAGTGATATGCGAAATAGCCTTAACTTCTACTTCTTTGAACAGGCGAAGTAGTGGCTTAACGTAGATTCGGGTTGGCTCTAATAGGGTTTCGCCCAAGGTTTTGCCATTTTCAAATTCAGCATTAACATCAGCACCGCTGACTTCAAGAATTTTACGGATCAATGAGTAGCCATTTGAATGTGGACCACTTGAGGCTAAACCGAGCAACACATCGCCTGACTTTACTTTGCTGCCATCAATAATCTTTTTCTTATCAACGATGCCCACGCAGAAGCCCGCCAAGTCGTAATCATCGCCTTCATACATACCTGGCATTTCAGCGGTTTCGCCGCCAATCAATGAGCAACCTGAGATCTCACAACCCTTGGCAATACCAGTAACTACGTCAGCCGCAATATCAACATCCAGCTTACCAGTGGCGTAGTAATCAAGGAAGAAAAGCGGCTCTGCACCTTGTACAACCAGGTCGTTCACACACATGGCAACCAGATCAATACCAACGGTATCATGCTTTTTCAGGTTCAAAGCAAGACGCAGTTTTGTACCTACACCATCAGTACCAGCAACAAGCGCAGGCTCTTCATAGCCTGACGGCAAGTCGAACAGGGCGCCAAAGCCACCGATGTTGCCCATGACTTCAGGGCGGTAAGTTTTCTTGCAGACGTCTTTAATTCGGTCTACCAGGGCGTTGCCTGCATCAATATCCACACCTGCGTCTTTGTAGCTCAGGGATTGTTTGTCGCTCATTTGAATTCCTAGAAAAAAGTGGCCGTCAAAAATTGCGCTAATTTTACTAGATGCGGCTATTGATAGAAAGGAGTGCTCTTTAAAAAAGGGTAACTAAATTGCTCACAGGCAAAGAAAAAGCGGCCGAAGCCGCTTTTTAATAACTCTGAACCACTTAGTTTTGTGGATCTGGAGTAATGGTTAGCTCAACACGACGATTTTTTGCGCGTCCGGCCTCCGTTTCATTGGGCGCTACTGGATAGCGCTCACCATAACCTACAACACGTAGGCGGTTATCAGGGATTTCACGCTGACGCAGGTATGAAGCTACGCTATTAGCACGCTTTTCTGATAGCTCCTGATTGTATGAATCACTACCCACTGAGTCAGTAAATCCAGCAACTTCAAGATTGGTGTCTTTAAACTTGTAAAGAACCTTAGAGACTGAATCTAATACTGGATAGAAGCCACTGTCGATAGCGTAACGGTCAGTCTGGAAAGTAATGTCACCAGGCATGATTAGGTGAATTTGGTCACCGTCACGTTGAACACCAACGCCAGTCCCAGCCAATTCTTCGCGAAGCTCCGCTTCCTGGCTGTCCATGTAGGCACCGATACCGGCACCAATGGCACCACAACCTAGAGCAGCGTTTCGAGCACTTTTGCTGTCGCGAGTTGCGCCAATCAAGCCACAGGTAATGGCACCGATCGCACCATACTTGACTGTTTTACTGGTTTGTTCTTCACCAGTATATGGGTTAAGGGTTGTACAACCAACACCCATTACGCCAGCAACTACTGCAGCCGTTAAGGTTTTCATAAAAGGGGTCGATATTTTCATACTATTTCTCCTCGGGTTCCCCAAAAAACTTAGATTCATGATAGCTCACTAGAATGAATACTAACTGAATTAACAGTGACTTATTAGCGTATCTTTGCTTTAAGGTTAATACAAAGCCGTAAATGTGAATTATTGCTCAGTATACGCCTTTTATCCGCGGATAAACGTTATATCGCATAAATTGCCGGCAAGTTGCGCCATAAGCCTTTGTAGTCCATGCCACAACCAAAAATATAACGATCAGTGACCGTAAGCCCTGCAAAGTCCGGTTTAAAGCCTGACTCGGGTTTGCGTTGATGCTCTTTATCCACCAGCACCGCGCATTGCAGACTTTTGGGTTTAAAGCTCTGGCACTCTTTGGCGATGGCTTCAAGAGTGATGCCTTCATCAAAAATATCATCCAGCAACATGACGTGATGGTTATGAATGTCCTCAGCTTTGGGTTTAACCAACCATTCCAGTTCCTGACCTTGAGTTTTATCACCATAACGAGTGGCGTGCAGATAACTGACAGAAACCGGAATGGTTAGCAGGCGTAATAGCTGACCGGCAAAGTAGAGACCTCCATTCATGATGCAGAAAAGCTGTAACGGGCTAGAGTATTGCTGAGCATTGATTTGCTCGGCCAGTTTATGGATCGCGCTATCAACTTTTTGCTCAGTGACGATAATTTCCGCATGCTCCAATACATTTTGTGGGTCTGGAGTTTGATGACTGTTATCTTTTGTCATGTTGTTGTCTTTTGTTGGGTTAGAGGGTTGCTTCGATTAGCGAGAAGGTGAAGTCTGTCTATTATAGGTAACTGTAAGTGAGCATTCCATTGCAAAAAAGAGACTTAGCCTTAACTATTAAAGCGCTGAAGCCGGTATCCGGGCTAATTGCCTGGCGTGATTGATAAAAACTGATAAAATGCCCCAATTGTTGGGATAAAGCCCATTGTCTGCCTTTGACACAGCTTTTCAATGGTTCGGGCGACTAAAAGATAATTAAAACGGGAACTTAGATTCATGAAAAATCTTTTAAAACAAAGTTCTTTTTGCGCATTGTTTGTTCTTGGTCTGTTGATTATGCCTGCTCAGGCAGAGCGTGTCGCAAACCTTTACTCCGCTAGTTGGCCCGTGGAAAACCAGTCCACAGACATTCGCCAGCAAGCCATGACAAATGCTTTTGCCGAAGTTCTGGTTCGTGTTAGCGGCAGTAAAGAGGTTGTAAACAATTCTCAGATTCGAGATGTTTTACCGAATGCGCAAAATTATATGCGCCAATTTTCCTATAAGCGCTTAAGTGCAGCTGAGCAGATGGTTTATGAAAAGCCTTTATTGCTGGTTGCAACATTTGACAGTCAGGCGGTTAAGAAAATTTTGCAGGATGCTTCTTTGCCAGTCTGGTCTGAGAGTCGACCCTCTGGTGCTTTCTGGATAGCGGTAGAGGAAAATGGTAACCGTCGCGTGGCTACTGATGCTAACGACTCTGTAACTATTGCTCTAAATCGAGCTGCTGGTCGCCGTGGTCTGCCAATTATGCTACCCATGATGGATCTGGAAGATAAGTCCCAGGTGACCGTTGGTGATATCTGGGGGCGTTTTACAGGTCCAATTAAACGCGCTTCTGAACGCTACAACGCAGATTATGTGTTAACAGGCCAGATTTCACAAAGCGGAGGCCAATGGTTTGGTCGCTGGTCAATGGATCTAGGTGGAACGGTTGAGAACCTTTCAAGCTCAGCTTCTAGTAAACAAGAAGTGATTGCCGATCTGGTTGATCAGGTTGCGAACAAGTTAGCATCTCGTCTGGCGGTTGTATTTACTGGTGAAGTGTTGGCTGTAGAGATTTACGTGGACAATATTTATGATCTTGAAGCTTATGCTGGAACTCGTAGCTATCTGGCAAACCTTGGGATGACAGAGTCAGTCAAGGTATTAGAGGTCAAAGAAGATGCTGTTTTATATGAAGTCAGAGTGTTAACTTCGCCACAAAACTTGATTGATGCTATCAATATAGGGAATAATCTGCGACGCATTCCCACAGACCAGGGAATCAATGGGCGTTATAGCTTCAGTTGGCAAGACTGACCTTGGCGCTGGGAGCACAATAACGGGCCAAAACAAGAAAGGGAAATGCTATAAAAAACATGAGCTTAAGTATACTGCCTAATATTATTACCATCATGCGGATTATTCTGATAATACCGTTTGCCTATTATGTGGTGGTGGAGCAGTATGAGTTTGCTCTGGTTATTTTCCTGATTGCTGGCTTATCTGATGGTCTCGACGGATTGCTTGCCAAGCGTTTTCGCTGGCAAAGTCGATTTGGCTCCATTACTGATCCGCTGGCCGATAAGCTGTTATTGTTGGTCGCTTTATTACTACTGGTTGTGAAAGGGCATATTTCCTGGACACTATTCTGGGTTTCGACGGCCAGGGATGTCATTATTGTTGGCGGCGCAACTAGCTATCACTATCTAGTGGGGCCGTATGAGATGCGCCCATCCTTGATATCAAAGTGGAATACGGCGTTACTGATTTTATTGGTGCTTTTGGTCCTTTTGACCGTGGCTGACTGGTATTCAGTTCCTGAAGCCTTCTTGCAGGGCCTTGAAATTACAGTGATCCTGACCTGTATCATCAGCGGTTTGCACTATATCTGGTTGGGCTTTGTCAATTACAGGGCAGTAAAAAGCCAAAACAAGTCACCGTCAAATTCCTCTGAGCCTCCAGAACAATAAGACCTATTTTAATCCATGCAGCAACTTCCTCTCGATATTGAGCTTCATTCTGATGCAACCTTCGCAAACTTTGTGGTGGGTGAAAATCAGTTGTTGCTACAAAAGCTTGAAGGGATCTGTCATGGAGACAGCGATTTTATCTATATCTATTCTGAGAAAGGCCATGGTCGCAGTCATTTATTACAGGCATTGACTCACGCTTTTTCTGAGCAAAATCCTGACAAGCTAATAGCTTACCTTCCTTTAGAAAACAATATGTTACAGTCTCAAATGCTTGATGGGCTGGTCGCTTTTGACTGTGTGTCACTTGATGGTCTGGATGAGGTGATTGGTGACATAGAATGGCAAACAGCAATCTTCAACCTGTACAACCAACTCAAAGAGCAGGGTAAAAGTCTGTTAATTACAGGGCTTGTTGCTCCTTCCCAGTTGGAAATTGAGCTACAGGATCTAAAATCCAGGCTATCCGCCATGTTTATCTACAACATCAAGCCGCTAAATGATGATGAAAAGAGAATCCTGTTGCAAAAGAAGGCGAAGGAGAGGGGGCTTGAGCTGGGCAGTGATGTTGCTCAGTATTTACTGGCTCGCCAGCAACGCGATTTGCCCACGTTGCTGGAGATTCTGGATAAACTTGATCAGGCCTCTTTACAGGCTAAACGAAAACTCACGATTCCGTTTATTAAAGAAGTCCTTGATTTATAAACTTTTAATCCTTTGAGTTTTCTTCAAACAAAAACTCAAGGCTCAGTTTGGCATGTCGCAGATGCGGGATAACAATTGAGCCGCCTACCAGCATGGCAACTCCCATAGCTTCATCCAATTCCTGCTTGTTCCAGCCCTGCTTGACGCACTGCTCAAGATGGTAATCAATACAGTCGTTACAGCGTAAAACCATGGATGCAACTAAACCTAAAAGTTCTTTGGTTCTGGAATCGAGAACACCTTCACCGTAGGCTGTTTTATCTAACCCAAAAAAGCGTTTGATAAGCAGGCTGTCAGTGTCTAAAGCCTTGGCATTGCCAAGCTCTCTTTTTTGGCGAAACTCTTCAAATGGATCGGTCATAATAATCCTCAAACGAGCAAAAGATCTTATTGTACCGACAGCCCGGTTTAGCTCAAGTAAAACTGCTGTTAGATGCTGTTTTATATAAAGTTTCTATGGTATAAATAGAGTGCTACGGCTTGGCTGAAGAGGAAAACCCATGTCTCTGACCTCAGAGGATAATAAAGAATTATTAAATATATTAATGCAAGGGGAAAAAGTCTGGAATCAATGGCGTAAAGAGAATCCAAAAACTCACGCCAATTTTGACGGACAAGATCTTCGAGGCCTTGACCTGTCCGGTTGCGATCTTTCTGAAATGAGTTTCGTCGGAGCAAACCTCGCCTATTCAGATTTGCAGGGCGTTGCTCTTATCGCCAGTAATCTTACCGACGCTAATTTGTGCTACTGCAATCTTACCGGCGCTAAACTTATTGCTGCTAATTTAAAACAGGCTAATTTAAGCCACGCTAATTTACTTCATGCCAATTTATTAACTGCCATCTGCTTCCGAACGGATCTGTCGAGTGTTGATTTACGTGATCATGATTTACGCGGCCAAGATTTGCGTGAAGCGAACTTAAGTGGTGCTGACCTGCGTAACCAAAATCTCGAGGGTTTGGATATGCAGGGTGCTAAACTAATTGGCACCAAAGTGGACAATGTTAATTTACGTGATACTAATTTAAATAAAGCCAATCTATCTGATGTGGACTTGTCCAGTTGCCGTATTGAAGGCGTAAGTTTAAAGGGTGCCAACTTAAGTAATGCGAATCTTTCTGGGCTGGATCTTTCTGGCTTTAATTTAAGTGGTGTGAATTTTAAAGGTGCAGATTTACGCAGTGCAAACCTCACAAAAGCGAACCTTGATAACGCCGTATTAAGTGCTGCAAAGTTATGGCAGGTGCAAACTAACGGTTGGTCAATTCGTAATATTGAGTGTAGCCATGCCAGTTGGGATCAACGTGGCCGCGACTATACACATTACGCTAAAAACCAGTTTGAAAAACTGTTTGCAGACAAAATTACTTTTACCCTACGTTACCAGCGAATGCTTTCCTATCAGGATCTGGCAACTTTGCCTTTTTTGATTGAGCACCTTGAAGCCAGTTACTGGGGCTGCAAGTTGCGTATTCGAGATATTCGAAATGAGCCGGGTGATACTCGCGCGGTTATCGTGGTTGAAGATACGGGTGGCTTAAACCCTACTATGTTGGAAGCAAGTCTGCGACAGGAAGCGGAAAAATTACAGTCCATTCAGATCAGCCTTCAATCCGAACGCAAGCTACAATTTGAAATTCGTGAATCATTACAGGCTATTAAAGATAAATACTGGCCTAAGTTACTAGAGCTGTCCGAAATTGACAGTGATGCCAAGACTCGACGTCTTGCAGTGCTGTTTACTGACCTTAAAGGTTTTTCCCACTGGACCGAAGAAGACCGTACAGAAAAACTGTCATTATTTCGTGGCTTACTAAAACCCGTATTAAAGAAATGGCAGGCCAGTTATCCCAATATGGAAGGTGATTCCTTGCGGGCCACCTTCCAGAATGTTGAAAGTGCTTTAAGCTGCGCAGCTATGATCCAGAAAGTCTTGGCTGGAGCAGGCTTCGCATTGCGTATCGGTTTGGATATTGGTGAAGTGAAAATCACTCATAACGAAATCACTGAGCAACTTGATATTGAAGGCGATGCCATCAACTTTGCGGCACGTCTTGAATCAATGGCTGAGCCTGGTGAAGTTTTGGTATCCGAAAATGTTCGACATTATGCTATTCAGGCTGATTCAGCTTTTACTTTCAAAGAGCAACGGCTGGCATTGAAAAAAGCGGTTGGTGATAAGCAGGCAGGTGATAAAATTGTATGTTATGCCGCGCAACCACTTGCCTTTGTGCAGCCACCGGAGTCATAGATGACATTTACGTCCAGGTCAGTATTTTTATTAACAGTAGTTTTATTTTTTTCAGCAAGCGCTTTCGCAGAAGAAGAAACTCCTTCCATTCCCTCTACAGACATCACCATTATTCCGATAAAGGCCGAGGGGAGACTTACCAAGGTTGTTGCCGGCAATGCTCTTAATGCATTGCATTATGATGGTTATGACAATCAGCCTCATTTTTCAGTAGATGGCAAGCAACTCTATTTCACTCGAATGCTCGGCGAGCAAACCGATATTTTTGTCTATCGGTTTGATGATGAGCAGTTAGTTAATGTCACCAATAGTGAGGATATTAGTGAATATTCTCCGACTGTTTACGATGCCTCCAGCTTAAGTGTAATCGGAGTAAACCCAGAAGGTCAGCAGCATTTACGTTTAGTTAGTTTAGCTGATGACTCACAAAAAGTACTTAACCCAGCAATTGAGCCTGTTGGCTATCATGCCTGGCTTAATCCTGAGCTGGCTGCTGTTTTTGTCCTTGGTGATGTCATTACTTTGCAATTATTCGGTCTTGAGTCAGAGAGGCCATCAGTACCCTTGGTCAAAAATATTGGACGTTGTTTGCAGACGTTTGCAGAAAATAAAGTGAGCTTTACGCAGCTAGTGGAAAATAGGCACCACATTTTTATTGTGGATCGTGAAGGTGGGATTGAACCAACCAAGATTGTGCTGCCTGAAGGTGTTCAAGATTATGTATGGCTGGATAAAGAAGGCGTGCTTGTTGGTCAAAACAGTCAACTATGGTATATAAGTAGTAACGATAAGCAACGGATTGCAGATTTAAAAGAATTTGGAATTGATAATATAAGCAGGCTTGCGCTACATATAAAAGAACAGAAACTAGCAATAGTTCACGAGTAACCTCTCCGGGAGAAGTCTTGATGACACGAAAGGCAAAGCCATTACCTTTTCTGGTAAAGAACCTGATCGCAATTGGGATTATTGTCTTGCTGGGTTTTGCTTTTCTATTTTTGGCCAGTCGCTGGTTAGAAACCACTGAGCATCAATACGCCGAGGAGCGTTTCAGTGACGTTTCTATGCGTTATTTATTGAGAGTCACTGGTGATGTGGAACGTTTTATTGATGATGTTGATCAGTTAGCAACTTTCTTTTCCCTTTCAGAAAAAGTCACTCGTTTTGAGTTTGAGCACTTTGCTATGAGCAATCTGGTCAAGCATGGTGGCGTGCAGGCTTTTGAGTATGTTCAAGTCGTTAAGCATGATGAACTGGATGCATTTGTTGCGATGGCTCAACAGGAATACCCTGATTACAACCTAACGGAAAAAGATACGGATGGTAGCTTAATTCCATTAGATCGCAACAGGGATGTTTATTTCCCTATCCTTTATGCATTTCCTTATGAAGAAAATAAAGATGTTATAGGTTATGACCCATACAGGTCGGAGCCGAGACAGGAAGCGCTGGAGCGATCAATAGTAACCAATGATACCGCCGTGAGTTCACGAATGGAGTTACACCAGCATCCCGGTAAATCAGCAGCTTTAGTATTTTCTCCGGCGTTCCAATACAAGAAAGATGGCAATATCTTTCGTGTTGTGGGTTTTGCTGAGGGTGTATTTGTCATTGAAGATCTGATCCAGGAAAGCTCTGATGAATTAGCCAGGTTTGGTTTAACGCTGGTGATAACGGATGTTACCGATGGTGAAGAAGTTTTATTGTTAGAGCATCACTCACGAGGTGAGCAGCAGATTGATAAGGAAAACTTCTTTAGTATCGACAAAACATTCAGCTTTGGTGGTCGTGATTGGAATATGGCGATTACCGGTAACGTTGAAGAATTTTATTTGCCTTTGTCCAATGCACGCTACTCTTTAATTTTAGTAGTGGTCTTGCTTGCCATCCTGTTGTGCTATTTTATGTATTTGGTGTTTGTTCTTTATAGAAATAATCAGGTACTGATGGAAAGCAAGGGGCAACTTCGCAAGAATATAAATGAGCTTGAGTCCAGTCGCAATCAGTTGGTTTATCAGGCTAATCATGACTTCCTGACTGATCTTGAAAATCGCTTTGCCTTGGATAAATTCTTGAATGAGCTTGTTCAACAAAAAGCCAAGCAATCGCATGTTGCAAGTTTATTGGATATTGATAAATTTAATCTGGTAAATGATTCCTTTGGCCATGAAGCCGGTAACTTTGTTCTAAAGCAGTTTGCAAAGATCATATTAACCAATATCAGTTCAAATGATAGAGCCTATCGCCTCAGCGCTGATGAGTTTTTAGTTATTTTTGATAAGCTGCAGTTAGAAGCTGCTTATAATGTTATCGATAAAATTATTAATATTGTGCAGGACACGGTTTTTGACTGGAGTCAGATGAATATTAACGTTCATGCTAGTGCGGGCATGGCAGTTATTAGTTCTGATACACAGGGAGCGAGTGAGGTTTTATCAGAGCTCGCATCCGCCCGGACGATAGCAAAAGAAAAAGGCGGTAATCGAATTCATGTTTTCGATAAAAATGATCCTGAGAGTGTGCATTTTCATAATCAGGTACTGTGGGTTAATCGTATTAATAAAGCGTTGGATGAAGACCGCTTTGCTTTACGAGTGCAAACCATTAAAAGCTTAAATAATACCGGTGATTTAAAAGAAGTTCTTGTCGTCATGCTAGATGAAGAGGGAGGAATGATTCCGCCTATTGAATTTATCCCAGCAGCAGAGCGCTTTAACTTAATGCACAAAGTTGATCACTGGGTGGTGGATCGTGTACTTGAATACCTTGAAGCAAACGCTCAGGCCAGTGAGTACTTATGGTGTATAAACTTGTCGGGTGTATCACTCAACAGCGAAGAGTTTAGAATTCGCCTGGTAGAGCAGGTTTCTGAATCTCCAGAGCTGGCCAAATATATCGTATTTGAGATAACCGAAACTGCAGCCATTAATAACTATGAATTGGTAAAAACCTTTATTGATAATTTGAATGACTACGGTTGTAAATTTGCTCTAGATGATTTCGGCAGTGGTATGTCTTCTTATGGATACCTGAGAAACATCCCTGTTGACTTTATTAAGGTTGACGGTTCATTTATTAAGCAAATTCTTGAAAATGATTATGATCAGACCATTGTAAAAAGTATCTGCGAAATCAGCGTCCAGTTAGGCATTAAAACAATTGCTGAGTTTGTTGAAAACGAACAGGTTCTAAATAAAATCGAAGAAATGGGCTTTGATTATGGGCAGGGTTACCATATAGATAAACCAAAGCTAATTTAACAAACTTTAGCCATTAAAAAAGCCGCTAATTGCGGCTTTTTTAATGGACAAGATTTTTCTTTAAAGCGTTGGACCTGCTGGAATCAATGCCTTGGCTTTGTCATTATCTGCAAAACGGTTGAAGTTCTTGATGAACATTTCAGCCAGCTTCTTAGCTTTGACTTCCCAGTCGGCTGCAGATGAATAAGTGTTTTGTGGATTCAGGATGTTGGTATCGACGCCTTTTAGCTCAGTCGGGATAGCTAGATTGAAGTAAGGCAAGTTCTCAAACGAGCACTCTTCGATCGAGCCATCCATAATCGCATCAATAATACCGCGAGTATCTTTGATAGATATACGTTTCCCCGTACCATTCCAGCCAGTATTAACGAGATAAACTTCGGCCCCAGCATCCAGAATGCGCTTTTCCAGTACTTCAGCATACTGAGTTGGATGCAGTGACAGGAATGCTTCACCAAAGCAGGAAGAGAAGGTTGGTGTTGGTTCTGTAATACCACGTTCAGTACCTGCAAGTTTCGCGGTAAAGCCAGACAGGAAATAGTACTGAGTTTGATCAGGTGTCAGCTTGGCAACCGGAGGTAGTACACCGAATGCGTCTGCAGTAAGGAAAACCACTTTCTGAGCATGGCCTGCCATAGAAATAGGCTTAACGATATTATCAATATGATAAATTGGGTAGGAAACACGAGTATTTTCAGTTTTACTGCCGTCGTCGAAATCAATTTTACCGTTTTCGTCAACAACAACATTCTCAAGCAGGGCATCACGACGAATGGCTCGATAAATGTCTGGCTCGTTTTCTTCAGTTAGATTAATGGTCTTGGCGTAACAGCCGCCTTCGAAGTTGAAGACACCATTATCATCCCAGCCATGTTCATCATCACCAATTAACGCGCGCTTAGGGTCAGTAGAAAGGGTAGTTTTACCGGTACCTGAAAGACCAAAGAAAATGGCAACATCGCCTTTTTCACCAACGTTGGCAGAGCAGTGCATTGACGCGATACCTTTTAATGGCAACAGGTAGTTCATCATTGAAAACATACCTTTCTTCATTTCACCGCCATACCAAGTTCCACCGATCAACTGGATTTTCTCAGTCAAGTTGAAAGCAACGAAGTTCTCTGAGTTAAGGCCATGCTCCTGCCACTTAGGGTTGGTTGCCTTAGAGCCATTCATTACCACGAAATCTGGCTCAAAGCCTTCCAATTCTTCTTCAGTTGGACGAATAAACATGTTCTTAACGAAATGTGCCTGCCAGGCAACCTGAGTGATGAAACGAACTTTAAGACGGGTTGCTTCATCAGCACCACAGAAGGTATCAACCACAAATAGGCGACTGTTTGATAACTGGTCAGTAACTACCTGTTTAAGATCTGACCAGACTTCTGGAGAAATAGGTTTGTTATCATTAACGCCATTTTTAGACCACCACACCGTATCGCGGGTAGTGTCATCCATAACGATGTATTTATCTTTTGGTGAACGGCCTGTAAAAATACCAGTATCTACCGCAACTGCACCAGTGTCAGTGACCACGCCTTTTTCATAACCTTCGGCGCCGGGCTTGGTTTCTTCTTCAAAAAGTAATTCGTAAGACGGGTTATAAACGATTTCTGAAACTGAGTGGATGCCATATTGGCTTAAATCAAGATTGCGAGACATTGGGTACTCCTCTTG
Source organism: Kangiella sp. (assembly GCA_048268505.1). Lineage (GTDB taxonomy): Bacteria > Pseudomonadota > Gammaproteobacteria > Enterobacterales > Kangiellaceae > Kangiella. The sequence goes on from JBLWVK010000008.1 coordinate 25,945, forward strand.
GACAAAGGCTTCTCAAACCTTTGCGATGCAACTGTTAAGCTAAGCGGTTCGGGATGCTTAAAAATTGCGCGCTATTATCGCAGAAATTAAAAGGGCTTGCGAGAGCTAAAAGCCATCAATTGTCAATTTTTTTGCCAGTCATTGACAATTTAAATTGATAGGTTCAATCATTGCCTTTTTATACCATTCCGCAAGAGATATTAAGGCAGGGTTTTAGGAGTTGCGCTTCAAAGATAGCTTGGCAATATCGACCAGTGCTTGCTTGTATTGATTATCAGGCAATGGCGTCAGAGCTTCTATGGCCTTGGCAACCGCTTTTTCCGCAGACTGATAGGTATAGTCGATAGCGCCAGTTTGCTGAATCACTTTCATGATAGCATCCATATTATCCAGTCCGCCTTGCTCAATGGCCTGACGTATCATCTGTGCATCGCTTTTAGAAGCATGCTGCATGGCGTAAATCAGTGGCAGGGTCGGTTTGCCCTCAGCCAGATCATCACCGACATTTTTACCTAATTCGTCAGTATCGGCTGCGTAATCAAGCGCATCGTCAATCAGCTGGAATGCATTACCGAGTTGTAAGCCGTATTCGCGTAAGCCTTCTTCAATTTCAGCGCTGGCCCCGGCAAGAATGGCCGCCAGTTGGGTTGCGGCAGCGAATAGAATGGCTGTTTTGCGTTCAATCACTTGATAATAAGAAGCCTCGTCCACATCAGGATCGTTTACATTCATCAGTTGTAGCACTTCACCAGCTGCGACTTCGTTGGTTGTTTGCGACAAAACCTCCATCACACGCATTTCACCCACTTCAACCATCATCTGGAAGGAGCGACTGTATAGATAGTCACCTACCAGCACCGAAGCCTGATTACCAAACATGGCGTTGGCGGTCTGGCGACCTCGGCGAAGATCGGACTCATCGACCACATCATCATGTAGTAGGGTTGCGGTATGGATAAGTTCAATGACTGCGGCCAGGTTGGAGTGGAACTTTCCTTGATAATTTAGGGACTTAGCAGCAAGCAGCAGCAGCATGGGACGAAGCCTTTTGCCGCCAGCCGCAACAATATAATGACCGACCTGATTTACCAGAACCACGTCTGATTGCAGTCTATCTAGAATGATTTGGTTGGTAGCATCAAAGTCATCTGCAACCAGTACTCGGATTTGGTCTAGGGTCATCATATTTTCAATAAAGCGTTTGTATTCTGTAGGAAAATCAATAAAATGCACCGCAATCCTAGTGAGGCAGGGCGTTTCGGTCAAGTGTTATCGACGTTTTTTCAAATCACAGGCCGATGCTAGGGGTAAAGATGTGAATAAAGAGTAAAAAAGCCTGATTTTATCGGCTTTTCGCTTGCTTCAAGGCGTGCTTTGGCTTACAATTCGCGCCCTTAAATCGTAATCGCATTACATATTAACCTTGTCGTTGAGATATACGAGAGGGTCATAACTGGAGAATAAATATGTACGCAGTAATCAAAAGTGGTGGCAAACAGCACCGCGTAAAAGAAGGCCAAGTTGTTCGCTTGGAGAAAATCGAAGCGGAAACTGGTGCTAACATCGACTTCAGCGAAGTATTGATGGTAGCAGACGGCGAAAACATTCAACTTGGTACGCCTCTTGTAGAAGGTGCTGTGGTATCAGCAGAAGTTGTTGATCACGGTCGCGCTAAGAAAGTAAACATTCTTAAGTTCAAGCGTCGTAAACACCACATGAAGCGTCAAGGCCACCGTCAGTGGTACACTGAAGTTAAAATTAACGGTATTGCTCTTGATGGTGCTAAGCCAGCTGCTAAAAAAGCAACTGCAAAGAAAGCGCCTGCTAAGAAAGCCGCTAAAACTGAAGGTGACGACTTAACTAAACTTTCAGGTGTAGGTCCGGTTATCGTTGGTAAATTGAACGACGCTGGTATCACTACATTTAAGCAAATCGCCGAATGGACAGCAGAAGATGTTGCTAAATTCGACGAGCAATTGAACTTTAAAGGCCGCATCGAACGCGAAGGTTGGATCGAGCAGGCTAAAGAATTATTGAAAGGAGAGTAAACGATGGCTCACAAGAAAGCTGGTGGTAGTACTCGTAACGGCCGCGATTCCGAAAGTAAACGCCTTGGTGTTAAGCGCTTTGGCGGTGAAGAAGTAAGCGCGGGTAGCATTATTGTTCGTCAACGTGGTACTCGTTTCCACGCTGGTAACGGTGTTGGTATCGGTCGCGATCACACTTTGTTCGCAAAGGTTGACGGCAAAGTGAAATTCGAAGTTAAAGGTAAAAACAACCGTAAGTTTGTTTCTATCGACGCTTAATCGAATCAGATGAAGAAAAAGCCTCAGCCATCGCTGGGGCTTTTTTTTGCAAGCGACAATTTTAGGATTATCGCTTTAACGATATGATAGACAGTTGGTCTAACAAGGTAACAGTGGCAGAATAGCGCTATGAAATTTGTTGATGAAGTATCCATAAAGGTGAAAGCAGGCGATGGCGGCAACGGCATTGTCAGTTTTCGTCGTGAAAAATACGTTGCACGAGGCGGCCCGGATGGGGGCGATGGTGGCAACGGCGGTAGCGTCTATATTGTTGCTGATGCCGAGCTTAATACCTTGGTTGATTATCGCTTCGTGCGCTTTTATGAAGCGACACGTGGTGAGAATGGGCAAGGACGTAATAAAACAGGAAGTAAGGGTGAAGATCTTTATCTAAAAGCACCTGTTGGAACTCAGATAACAGATCGTGAAACCGGTGAAATTGTCGGAGATCTGGTGCGAGACGGACAGAAGGTATTAGTTGCTAAAGGCGGTTTCCACGGTCTTGGTAATACTCGTTTCAAAAGCTCGGTTAATCGTGCGCCACGTAAAGCTACGCACGGAACCCCCGGTGAATTCCGCGAGTTACGCCTAGAACTTAAGGTTTTAGCTGATGTGGGGCTGCTTGGATTGCCGAATGCCGGTAAATCAACTTTCATCAGAGCGGTATCATCGGCTAAGCCGAAAGTTGCCGATTATCCATTTACTACTCTGGTGCCGAATCTTGGTGTGGTCCGTGTGGATGCCGAGTCCAGTTTCGTGGTTGCTGATATCCCTGGTGTGATTGAAGGGGCGGCTGAAGGTGCAGGTTTAGGAATTCGCTTCCTGCGTCATCTTGCCCGTACAAGGATTTTGTTGCATATCGTTGACCTGTTGCCATTTGATGAGTCCGATCCGGTGGAAAACTTCAATGGCATCATGAACGAGCTGTATAAATACAGCGAAAGCAAGGACATTTCCTTAAAAGATAAGCCGGTCTGGTTAGTCTTTAACAAAACCGACCTGCTTCAAGAAGAGGAAGTAGAAGCCAAGATTGCTGATATGCTGGAGCGACTTGACTGGGATGGCCCTGTGTATCGTATGTCAGCCATTCAGAAGGAAGGTACTCGTAAAATCTGTAATGACATCATGGATTATTTGATTGAACATCCTAAAATTCGTGAGTATGAAGCAGAAACTCAGGCGCAGGAGTTCAACTGGCCAAAGCCTGGAGCCATTGATGAAGTACCTGAAGAAGCCTGGGACGATCTGGATGATGACTGGGATGACGAGGACTGGGAAGATGATGAGGATGTTGGTGACGATTCTGGTGAAGCTCCTGAACAAGATGAGCTGGAGCTCGAGGATTCGGATGAAGAGTCTTCTGAGGCGCTCGATGACAAGCAGGATGAAAAGCAGGACGGCGATGACATGAGCAAAAATGAGTCTTAGCCATCACCACTATTAAAAGTAAGCGAGCCATGTGCTCGCTTTTTTTAAAACGGAATTAAGTGATATCCCTCTTCCTGTAGCAATACCGCCATGGTCATGGCTGATAAAGACAGCTTTACATCAGCCGATAGTTCGATTTTTTTGATGTCATAGAATGCAGCTGATTGGCCACAGATATAAAACTCCACCCCTTTATCGGCTAATTGCTCAATCAGCTCCGTATTAGGGTTTTGGTGGCCATGCCGCTTTGCGTACGCCTCGTCATTAAGGACATCCTTAGTTGCGGCACCGTGCAGTACAACTGCTACTTTCATATTTTCCAATGCCACGCCATTTCGTGCGTGCATATTCAGGAATCTGGCCACTGATTCAATTTTACGATTATATTGATTTGGTTTTTTATTGCTTTCGCTAATATCGAACAGCGCTTTATAGACAAAGTTCTGTGGTAATTGAACGTCGGCTTGTTTAATCTTTGAGGTCGGGCCATAGGCTTGCAGAATCGGCCCCATTTTAATATCACTTTTCGTGGCTGAGCCTGTCTCGTCGGCATTGTCGCCATAAGATATTGGTGACACTAGTGCCAGAGCAGTACTGAATATAACTAAGCTGATGAGTTTCATAGTTACCTTAACTCCATTTCATTATTTGCCCAGTATAACAAGGGTACAAAATGTACGGGCAAAAAAAGCCACTCTTGCGAGTGGCTGCAACACAGGGGGTTGTGCTAAATCGTAATTTATCGTCCCTCACGTCTCAGGGCAGAGGCTGTAAATCCGCTGTAGGTAAGCTCGCTGGCAAAGTCGTACATGCGCTCGTTGTTATCCAGACCGAAGGCAATGTAGCGCTTAGCTTTAAGATCGTGCAGCACATCTAAAGTGCTCCACAGAACCGGTACTTCGTAATAGTTGATGGCGTGAGCTTCGCCGACGCGCCATAACTGGCCATTCTCATCGTAATGATCAACCAAAAGTGCCTGCCAGCTGTCTTCATCAAGGTAGAAGGTGCGGCGGCTATAAATGTTGGTTTCGGTGTCCTTCAAGGTTGCTTCTACGACCCAGACACGGTGCAACTCATAGCGTGCATAATCCTGATTGATATGACCAGGACGGATGATGTCATCATAGTTCAGCTGCTCGCTGTGAAGCTGATAGGCGTTGTAAGGTACATACATTTCCTTCTTGCCCTTTAGTTCCCAGTTGTACTTATCCGGTGAACCACTGTACATATCGAAGTTATCGACCGTTGAAAGGCCATCTGAGGCTAGTGCTGGAGCATCATAAGCTACGGTAGGGGTACGTGATGCACGACGACGACCTGGGTCATAGCGCCAGGCACGGCGAGGATCTTCAACCTGGTTAGAAGTTTCGTGGACTAATAGTACCTGTCCGGCCAGATTCGATGGGGCAGTGATACGTTGCTTATATAGGAACAGAAGGTTGTCTTTTTCAGGATTTTCCTGTGCGTAATACTGCAGTGACTCCTGTTCAAACTTAACCGGTGTATAGCTACCATCCACCTGTGGAGTCACCTGAATATATTCACGAGTAATATATTCACCACGATAGCGGGTCAAGTGATTCCAGATGGCTTCAAGGCCATTGTTAGGGATTGGGAAAGGAGCTCCGACCTTAGCGTTAACCAGGCCTGCACCATCCTGCGTTAACTCGGCACGGGTTGAGTTCTGAATGCTGTAGTCATAGACCTTCTTCGGGAATGACGCTGTTCTGTGGGTCGGATAGACCTTGATTTGATAATCAGGATATTGATTAATCATGGCAACCTGACCAGCTGAAAGCTTGTCTTTGTGCTGGTTAACATTGCTCTGGTTGATGACCAGTACTGGCTTTTCATCCGCAAAAAGGTCTTTATGGTGCTCGCCTGGAACATAGTCTTGTGGAACCTGCTGAATACCGCCAGTCCAGGCAGGAATAGTACCATCAGCATTGCCTGCTAGCTGAGCGCCTAGAGGAGTCAATGTGCTGCCAAGCTGTTGTGCTTGCTCGGGAGTGACTTTGGCGTGGGATACCGCGGTGAATAACAAGGTAATTAATGCGGAGGAGATTAAGACCTTTTTCATGAATATGCCTCAAAAAGGATCTGGAAAATGTGGCGGCGATTTTACTGATCCGACCAATAAAGTCAATAACTGGTCGCACCTCATAGAATAAACCAATCAAGCCTGTTATAAGTTCTTGAAATAACAGTATTAGGGTTAGTTAATATAAGTGAATGATAGTTAGTGGCTATCCATGTGTAGGGCTCATCTGGAGTAAAAATTTGCAAAAGACAATAACAAGGCATATCTTTAACTTAGGTTAATATTTAAGTGAGAGTAACTAAATGTCGGATGCGGAAAAAGAGACCAAAGCCATAGCAGAAAGACTGCTTGGCCTGGCAAATCATTTATCTGGAGATAGTAGAAAAGATAGCCTGAAAAGCGGCTTAACTGCGGAAAGACTCTCTATTCTGGCCATCCTGGCTGGTAGCGGGCCACAGACCATCAATAAACTGGCTGAAATGGAACAGGTTTCTGCGCCAGCCATTACTCGGACTGTGAAAAGTCTTGAGAAACAGGGCTATGTGATTAAGTCACGCTCGAAGACCGACCAGCGAGTAGTTTACGTTGCGCCAACCCGAAAAAGCCAGCAGTTGCTGGACGAGGCGCGTCGTGAAAAGCAGGCTGCTATTGAGAATTTGTTACAGGGAGTTAGTTCATCTGATCTTCAAGTACTGCAAAAGGCTATGGCTATTCTAGTAAAACAGATAATCACCAATATGAAGTAAACGGCTGTTTGGATGAAAATAAGGGCGTGCAAGAAGCTCTCTTGGGGTGAGGTCAGAGAATGCAGAAGGTAGGCTAAAACTTAACCTAAGTTGATTAAAGGCAAACAAAAAAGCTGCTTCTCATAAGAGAGGCAGCTTTTATAATTCTTACTGTCGAGCTACTGGCTATTAACTGGAATTAACCAGTCGACCAAGCAATTAAAGAGCTTGGATACGCGCAGTCAAACGGCTCTTATGACGAGCAGCTTTATTTTTGTGGATAATGCCTTTATTTGCGGCTTTATCAATCACTGGTACAGCGCGCTCGAATGCAGCTTGTGCATCAGCTTTGTTGCCTGCATCAATAGCATAAACAACTTTCTTAATGTAGCTACGTAGCATTGAGCGACGGCTAGCGTTGTGCTGGCGACGAGCTTCAGCTTGACGAGCACGTTTTTTGGCAGATTTAATGTTAGCCAAGGTGAACTCCTAACAACAAAATAGTTAATTCAAAATTTAAGGTCGCGAAATATACCGCCTTTACACGTCCTTATCAAGTAAAAACCACTAAAAACGGCAAATTCTGGCAATTTTAGGGCTTTTAAAGCGATTCTCTGGTCGCAGGTCGAATTATCCCTTAAACTTGCGCCAATTTCTATAACAAACAATAGGCTAGGGAGCCGATGGGTAGTTTACTGAAATCCAGTACCATCGTCAGTTTTTGGACCATGATTTCGCGGGTTATGGGTTTGGTGCGCGATGTGGTTCTGGCAAATCTATTGGGCGCTACTTTTCAGGCGGACGTCTTTCTGGTTGCGCAGAAAATCCCCAATTTCCTGCGTCGACTGTTTGGCGAGGGTGCTTTCGCTACAGCCTTTGTCCCCGTATTTTCTGAGTACTACTCAAACCGGACGCAAAAAGAAACCGTTCAATTATTAAGTAAGGTATCAGGTACTTTAGGCGGTGTGTTAGCCGTTGTCACCATAGTTGGTGTGCTTGGCTCTCAGGGTTTGATTGCCATATTTGGTATCGGCTTTCTTGACGAGCCGGAAAAGTTCAACCTGGCCAGCGACCTCTTGAAAATCACATTCCCCTATATTTTCTTTATTTCACTGGTGGCAATGTACAGCTCAGTGCTGAATACACTGAATAAATTCGCTGTTCCGGCTTTTGCCCCCATTCTTCTGAATCTTTCGATTATTGCCGCTGCCATTGTCTTTGCACCAACCATGGAAGAGCCAACGGTGGCGCTGGCCTGGGCCATATTTATAGCCGGAGCCCTGCAGTTGTTTCTACACTTTCCATTTTTATGGAAAGCGGGCTACTTGCCTAAACCGCAGTGGGCCTGGAAAGATAGTGGCGTACAACGGATTATCAAGCTGATGATCCCGGTGATTTTTGGTGCCTCAGTCAGTCAGATCAACCTGTTGATTGATACACAAATCGCCTCTTTATTGGCTGAAGGCAGCATTTCCTGGCTGTATTACTCAGACCGTCTACTTGAGTTTCCATTAGGTATCTTCGGTATTGCCATAGCCACGGTACTTTTACCGACTTTATCCAAGTTCTTTTCTAAGAAAGACATGCAGCATTATTCAGGTACGCTCGACTGGGGACTGCGGATGGTGCTGATGATAGGCATTCCAGCGGCGATTGGTCTGTTCTGGCTGGCGGAACCCATCATGATTACCGTCTTCCAGCACGGTGCCTTTACCGAGTATGACTCCTTTAAAGCGGGCCAGAGTTTGCAGGCTTATTCTTCAGGTTTGATAGCCTTTATGATGGTTAAGGTGTTTCTAACTGGCTTCTATTCTCGTCAAGATACTAAAACCCCGGTCAAGATCGCTGTCGTTGCTGTTGTCAGCAATATCGTCCTCAATCTGGCGCTATTTAAGCCCTTTGGTCATGTTGGGCTGGCAGCTGCAACCAGTATCTCCGCCTTTATTAATGCCATCCTGTTGTATCGATTCTTGAGTAAAGATAACCATCTGAAGCTGTCGCGAGAGAGTAAGTTGTGGATTGGTAAACTGGTGCTGGCCAGTGGATTACTGCTGCTAGGACTTTGGTATACCGATTTCAGTATTGAACAATGGCAGGCTTGGTCGCGGATAGAAGCCATTGGCATGATCAGTGTCATCATAGTGGCAACTATAGTTGCCTACGCCGTTCTGCTGGTTTTGCTGGGTTTAAGGCGCAAGGATTTCAGGATAGGTTAATTATTTTACGCAGCAATCTCGGAAGGAAATAATTGGACAGATAATTATAGATACCATCTCTCCCAGCCGACCTCAAGCCACTTGAGGTCGGTATTCGCTTTGATGTTTTAATACACCATAG
>JBLWVK010000009.1:0-13930 GCA_048268505.1 Kangiella sp.
CTCAGAAGTGAAACGACTCATCGCCGATGGTAGTGTGGGGCTTCCCCATGTGAGAGTAGGTCATCGCCAAGCGCTTATACAAAAGAAAGCCACCTTCGGGTGGCTTTTTTTGTATCTATGATTTGTTGAATGGTATGTTTATATGATTAGGACTCCCTCGCTGAAATTGCTCCTGGCAATTTCGAGCACTTCCACCATCTCTGGCGGTCGTGTGACAAATTTGCTTGGAGCAAATTTGAACGCCCGAGAGGCGGCCTCTAAGAGGTGAGTATCAAGGATGATACCAGCAGAGTAGGTTCCCGAAGGGAGTACCTTTAGGTATCACCAAACACTGCTCCCAGCGTTTTTGGCATTCACGACATCCCTGTCGATTATCGCCATACCCAGTGGGGCAGATCCTACCCTATAAGTCACGAGAGCGCGTAATCAAAAAAACGTCAGAAAGGTTGGGGTTGTATATTGCCTGCATTCAAATTTAGTTTACGTAGATTGAGATACTTTAGGCCCATATAGAAATTCTAAAGTTTAGATATTATTACTAAATATCTTGAGCAGTTATTTTGGTGTCAGACTGCGTAGGAAGATATAAGAAAAAGGTCTCAATTGCGGCCTTTTTCTTACTTTTAAAATCTTCGCTTGTTACTTTTACCTGCTTCGGCTCGTCAGGAAAGTCGGCTTTATTTGCTTTCTAGCAAATTCTGCTTTGCTGCGGAGCCTGTAGGTCTTAATAGAGCTTGCGGAAGGGCAAGTCTACAGTTGTATTAATTGGAGGTGATGGTTCTAGTGATGTACTTAATATGAAACTGATACAGTTTCGGTTAGGGGGAGTCAGTATTCATTCGAAAATATCCTTTGCAGTACGTTATCTGTATAATGGTACCGATAATAATTCGGAGCGTTTATGCAAGCTAATCTACCTACAAAGCAACAATTACTACAACAAGTTCATCATTCAATAAACTCTAATCAACTTCAATCAGCTTGGAATCAATGTCTGCAGTTGCTAAAGCGATATCCCAGATTTGCTGAAGCCTGGATGACAAACTCTTTTATTGCTATGCGGGTAGGGAAGTTAGAGGTGGCTATAACATCTATTGATAAGGCAATTAAACTTTCGCCAAATCAAATTAGTTTCAAGCTAAATAAAATTATGCTCTTAGAGCAAAGTGGTGAAATAGATAGTGCATGTCGGTTAGGGGCTAAATTGCTTGATAGGAATGTTACAGAGCAAGCTGTACTAAAGTCACTTGCAGCATTTTTTAATAGAACTCAGAAATATGAGCTTTTAGAAAAGTGTTATCTAAAACTACTTGTAAATGAACCAAACAATCAAGAATTATTATTTAGCCTAGCCAATGTGAACTTATTTCTTGGCAATATAGAGGAAGCGGATTCGCTTGCTACAAAAGCTTTAAAAGGGAATGAGTTGGACTGTGATATTCATTTCTTTAGAAGTCACTTAAAAAGGCAAACTTCATCCAGCAACCATATAAAGGAATTAGAAGCGTTTTCTCAAACACCTATAAAGGACCCTATTAGGAAAGCAAAAGTCCTTTACTCACTAGCAAAAGAGCTGGAAGATTGTGAGAACTTTTCAGAAAGTTTCAGAGTGAGATTGACAGGTGCTAAGGTCTATCGTAAGCATTTAAATTACGACATAAATGAAGACCTTAAGTTTATTCGTTCAACAAGACAGACCTACACAGACGATCTTTTTGAAAAAAAGGCAACGAACAATTCTATAAGTAATGCATCTGACAAACCAATATTTGTCGTTGGGTTACCAAGAACTGGAACAACCTTGCTGGAGAGAATTGTTAGTAGTCACAGCAGGGTATCTTCTGCAGGAGAGCTGACACACTTTAATCGATTAATAAGTGCTGGTATGGAAAAGCTGAGGCTCGATCCTAAATTATCCCGTAGCCAGATGGTATCAGATTCTATAAAGCTAGATTTCGAGCAGCTTGGGCAACAATATTTAGAAGCCACAAGGACATTAGCTGGTGATAAAGACCACTTTATCGATAAACTTCCTCAGAACTCACTCTATATCGGTCTTATCCATTTGGCGCTTCCTAATGCTAAAATTTTATTGCTTGAAAGACATCCACTTGATGTGTGCTATTCAGTCTTTAAGCAGTTATTTACTGATGCATTTCACTTTTCATATGATCTTCAGGAGCTGGCAGAATATTATCACGAACACCAACTACTGATGGAGCATTGGAAGAAATCATTACCAGGAGTAGTTAAAACGGTTCGTTATGAAGATCTGGTTCATGACCTTGAACAAACATCAAAAAGTGTTATCAGCTTTTGTAATTTAGAGTGGGAGGAATCGTGTTTAGAGTTCCATAAGAATAAACAGGCAACAACAACCGCTAGTGCAAGCCAGGTTAGACAAAAGGTTTATTCAAGCTCAATTGGAATGTGGAAGAATTACAAACAAGAGTTAAAGCCTCTAATTGAAAAGTTAGAAGCGTATGGTTGCTTGGAAGGCTGGGAATATTAAGCTTTTCTTAGTTACTCTTCAAAATTAAAACTGTTAAAAAGGCCTCGATTGAGGCCTTTATTTATATTTATTTTTTAGGTTTTCCAACTTTACCTTTAGGCTTTCCTTTGTCTTTACCTTTAAACTTTTTGTCGCCTTTACCACTAGACTTATTGCTTTTCTGATCAACAATAACCGTTAGGTTCATCGGTCTCCCAGCTACATGGGCTTTGCTTAAAATCTGCAGAACTTCTTTTGGCATTCCTGAAGGTAAATCAACTGTTGTAAACTCATCGAATATATCAATACGGCCGATATACTCACTATCAAATTCAGCTTCGTTGGCTATTGCACCGACAATGTTGCTGACCTTTACGTTGTGGCTGTGACCGGCATCGATTTTGAAGCGTTCCATTTCAATATCAGGCTGGGCTTTGAGCGGTTGTGCGTAAGGTGAAAAACTTCTATCGCCAAGCGCTTATAATGAAATGTACTAGCATTGATGCTAGGGACTTTTATCTATGGTATTTATACCGATTGTATTTGATTTGGACAAAAATATTTGTCCGTGGATACAAGTATTGGAATATGATTAACCTTGGACAAAACCTCCTACATTAAAGTAATGCATGTAGGAGCTAGGCATAATCCCTGCGTTATGCTATCTTTTTCTATTGCAAATAAACAATAAATATAAATATAAATAGTAAGGAGTTGCGGTGATCTTTAGGTGTCTATTCTTAACATTTTTTTTCAGTAATCTTGCTTTTGCAACAGGAAAGATTTCGCTTCAGGAGGAATCCTTTGGTAGTAATGGATTGAAGTACATCCAAAGTGTGTATTTAGACGGACAAAGTGACAATCTGCATGTGCTAGCTAGCTCTGGAAGGGGCTCAAATATTTATAGTATTTATAGTATTAACCCTGATAATGGCGGACTAAAACAGTTAGTGGCTCAATATTTAGTAGGAAACTCTGAGCCAAACACTGGGTTTAGACATATGGCAGCAAATGGCGAGAACCTTTACATGGTGGCCGCAAGTGATGCGAAGTTCTTTCATTATAAGTGGGATAAGGCTGAAGAGAATATCGCAGTTAGAAGAACATTTGACATACCCAGAGATGGCGTGAATATCATTTCAAGCTGTTGCCTGACATTTACAGAGGACAGGAGATTTCTATATTTGCCAACAAATAAAGAAATACAAATATATTCAGTTGGCGAAGCTGGGGATATAGAGCTTATATCAAGTCTTCAGACAGATAAAATTATCAAAAAGATGTATTTAAGTCCTAACGGAGCATACTTAACTTTATTTGACCAGTATCGGTCGGTTTCTACTTTCCGAATCAATTATGAAAACGGGCAACTATTGCAAGTATCTTCCAGATTAATGGTTAATTCTAGCCGAGAATGGTTTATTGATAATTTAGCTCAAGATAGAAGTACTAAAGAATTATATGTATTAGGCAGAGACTGGGAATCAGCGGATCTAATCATCAGCAAGCTAGTGTGGAACTCATCAGAAGAGAGATTTGATATAGGTAGTAAGATTAGTGTTAATCACTTTATCAGAATAATGAGTGTGAACAACGGCAAAGTTGTGATGGGAGGCGATGAAAAGGTATTTAGTGCTATATATAACTTCCAGACTGATTCATTCGATTATCAAGGGAGTCAGTACACAATGGGCGTGCATCTTACTGATGCAGAAATCATTCAATACGGAGATAATGTTTATATAGCGCCAGATAGTGCAGTAGCCGGTATTCAGCATTTGCGGTTTGATAATGCAGGAAACCTTATCAATACTGGCAAGCAAGTAGCTGAAAAAGTTAATAATAATTTTGTATTAAGTGACACCGCTACGACTAGTGACGGAAAATATATGTATGGTCTAGATGACTCTAATGGAAAAATGTTAAAAACATTCGAGAGGAATTTAGATACTGGGCATTTAGCACCAATTGCGTCGAATGGTCTGAATGAGGATTTCATGCCTAAAGAAGGGGATGGGGGCTATATTTTAACGCTCGGCCAACGTGAGAAGTTTTTATATGTGAATGTCCAATCTAAGATGTTCATTTATCATATAGATCCTGAAACTAAAATTCCAAAGTTTTACGCAGAACAATTGTTGCCATTATCTATCAATGTTCCACATGATATGTATATAACAAATGATAATAAATTCATGTATATTCTTGCTAGGGGCTTTATCTTACTGGCTGAAATAGATGAAGTTAATGGAGTTTTAGATTTCACCGCGATAAGTAATTTCATTGGCCCAAATCAAATGATTTTAACTAGTGATGGTAAGTACGCTTATATGATGGATAAAGGGGAGGATCTAGGTGCTGATGGAGCTTTTTTTAGCTTCAGGATAGATCCTCAAGACGGAACACTATTCTATTTCAATGTGGTTGGTCACAGACGGGGCTCTGAAGCAATAGCAATTTCTCATGATGAAAAATACCTCTTCGTAGAAAATGAGTCAGGAATTATGGTTTATGAGAGGGATTTTAATACTGGTAAAATTTCACTAGTTACAACCTTAGCGAGTTATATAGATGCTGATGGTGTTGAGAGGTCTCTTGGTTATACTGCTAGAATCTTTAGGCTAGGCCTCAGCGAAGATGATAAAACATTATTTGTCTATTCATTTAACTCCGTTAAAGAGTTTAACATTGATGCAAACTGGAATTTGCAATTTGTTAAAAGAATATATTTACAGCAAGAAATAGATCATTCGAGCGGCTCAGGTTATTCATTTTTAAATATTTCACCTGATAATAGGTTTGCATATTATAGTGGGTTTGATGACCCTATGATGTATAAGTTTGCTCTCGACTCTGATTCCCGCCCCGACGTACAATTAATTGCGGAAACACCAACTTTCAACATTGGGCCAGGTGCGGTATCGATAGATGTAAGTGGGTATTTTAAGTCAGACACAAATCTTTACTTCTCAGGCACAAACTTGCCTCCGGGGTTAGAAATAACATCCTCGGGTATGATTGAGGGAGCAGTTGAAAGGAATTCGGTTCCAAAGTTGGAATATAATGGAAAGGTTGTAGCTTACAATGGAGTAAATTCTGCACACAGCCCCCTGCAATTTATAATTAATTTTGCAAATAACAAGCCTGAGTCAATAGGTCAAAGTTATGAAGTTATTTCTGGAGACAGTTTAATTAAAGAACTTTCAGCTGATGATTTAGATAACGATGAGAACTCATTGAGATTTGTAAGGTACCCTGAACATGGGATGCTATCCATGAGGGATGAGAAAACGGGCGCGTTTCAATATACACCAGACCAAAACTACATAGGAGATGATTATTTCGAGTTTTCCTTTCATGATGGTTTTGATAGCTCAGAAGTACATAGGGTTAATATCAGCGTATTAAAGGCTAATGAAGCTCCGGTAACCGTTGACAACCATGTAACCGTACAATACGAGACAGCAATAGAAATATCTGTTCTAGGCAATGATACAGATAGTGATGGAGCTCTAGATCCTTCTTCCGTAAACATAATTCAACAGCCAGAAAGTGGAACTGTGGAAGTCATGGTTGAGGGGACTATATTATATACACCTAATGATAGCTTTAGTGGCGATGATGAATTTAGTTACACTGTAAAAGATGATGATGGGGCTTTATCAAATCAAGCTTTCGTTTTCCTAACAGTTCAACCACTGGCAGAGGATGGTGGTACACCTGAACCTGAACCTGAACAAAGTACAGATTCAGGTGGAGGTTCTGTACCGATATTTCTAATGTCCATATTAATTTTCTTTGGTTACATGAGAAAATATAAATAAAGTAAAAAAGGCCTCAGTTGAGGCCTTTTTTATTTGAGCTATTTTTTAGGTTTAGATTTCCCACCTTTTCCTTTGGGCTTTCCCTTGTCTTTACCCTTTCCTTTGAATTTTGGATTATCGGCTTTGCCTGATTTCTGATCACCTATTACGGTTAGGTTCATTGGTCTGCCGGCAACATGAGCTTTGCTTAGAATTTGCAAAACTTCTTTTGGCATGCCTGATGGTAAATCTACCGTTGTGAACTCATCAAAAATATCAATACGGCCGATATACTCACTATCAAGTTCAGCTTCGTTGGCTATTGCACCGACGATGTTGCTGACTTTAACGTTGTGACTGTGACCAGCATCGATTTTAAAGCGTTCCATTTCAATATCAGGATGGGCTTTGAGCGGTTGTGCGTAAGGTGAAAAGCTTCTATCGCTGCTACGTTTAGAGCCTTCATCGCGATTTTTACGTTCCCGTCTTTCGCCTCTTTCGGGTCTATCAGCTCTATCGCTACGTTCTTTTTTAGCTTTAGGCATTTCTTTGAGAATGAGTTCATCGCCTCCAGCTAACTTTGCCAACGCTGCGGCAATTGTTTCAGGCTCGCAATCGGTTTTAGCTTCAAGCTTTTGTACAAACTGTTTAAAGAAATTTAAATCATTACTTTCGATGGTGCTTAGAATTTTTCGTTCAAAACGACTCATGCGCTGTTCATTGATATTTTCAATGCTAGGCATTTGCATTTCTGTAATCGGTTGGTTCGTGGCACGCTCAATGGCTTTAAGCATACGGCGTTCACGATGGGCTACGAATAAAATAGCATGCCCACTACGGCCTGCACGACCAGTACGACCAATACGGTGTACATAAGATTCGGTGTCGTAAGGAATGTCATAGTTAACCACGTGACTGATACGTTCAACGTCAAGGCCTCGAGCAGCAACATCAGTTGCAATCAGAATATCTGATTGACCCTTTTTTAATTTTTCTACGATGCGTTCGCGAGCATTCTGAGCGATATCACCATTGAGTGCTTCGGCTCTGAAACCACGCGCCGTTAATTTATCAGCAAGTTCAACGGTCGCAATTTTGGTCCGTACGAAAATGATCATGCCATCAAACTCTTCGGTTTCCAGTACGCGTGTCAAAGCATCTAATTTATGTAAGCCGCTGACCAGCCAGTAGCGCTGATCAATAGTTGTGGCGGTGCTGGTTTTGGTCTGAATCTTGATATGCTCAGGCTCATGCAGATACTTTTCGGCAACCTTTTTAATTTCTTTCGGCATGGTGGCAGAAAATAGTGCTATCTGACGCGTGTCAGGTGTATGGCCTAACACCCACTCGACATCGTCGATAAAACCCATGCGTAACATTTCGTCTGCTTCATCCAATACTAACGCTTTGAGGTTATCCAGCTTCAATGTTCCCCGACGGATATGATCCATGACGCGACCTGGTGTTCCAACAACAATTTGGGCGCCACGTCTAAGCTGGCGCAGCTGAATATCGTATTTTTGGCCACCATAGATTGGCAGTACATTCATGCCTGGCATATTTTTAGCATAACTTTGGCAGGCTTCAGCAACTTGGATCGCAAGTTCACGGGTGGGAGCTAAAACTAATAATTGGGTGTTATTATCTTTTGGGTCCAGTTTGGACAGCATTGGCAAAGCAAAGGCAGCCGTTTTACCGGTACCAGTTTGTGCTTGACCAATAATATCTTTTCCAGCCATAAGCACTGGAATACTGGCGCTTTGGATAGGCGATGGTTGCTCGTAGCCAACTTGCTTAATGGATTTTAATACGGCAGGCGAAAGTCCCAGTTCGTCAAAACTGGTAATGGTTTGATCTTGTGTCATCAGTGTTACCTATAAAAACATGAAGAGCGAATTTGCTCGAATAAGCGTAGGCCAACTGAAAACCCAATTTCAAAAGATACAACAATCGCGGAATAATCGTAGAAAGGATGTACTGAACTGACCACTTGCTTAACGGGGGCGATTATACACACTATTTGAGACAGGTGTTAGTGCTATCGCAGACTAGTCAAACGATTAAATGCGATTGCTTTGAATGGCACAATCTGACATTCTTTAAAAAAAGATGACATTGGAGTGAAAAAATGAGGTTACTGGGGATTGCTTTAGCGTTTTTGGTATTAAGTGGCTGTTGGTGGCAGGATGAGATGGTTCAGATCCAGAAGAATGGTGATATGACCATGGCTATTATTGTCATGCCCGACTGGGAGTTCACGTCGAAAGAAGAGGTGCAGTCCAGGGCGGCTAGGTATGAAGATGAAATGCGTAAAGCTGGCTGGCTAATTAATAAAACCACCGAATCCAAGGCAAATGGGGAATTTAATTTACATTACATTCTCAAGGGGAATTTGCTCAGAGTAAATCAGAAAACGTCATTTTATGAGATCGTCTCGCGAAACTCCAAACAAGTAACCATCAGATTCTTAACGCCACTCATTGATGAGGAAAGAGTTGATCGTAAGCTTTATTTTGATTACTCGATTGCCAATACGGCTACGGTGTTTGATAAAAACAAAAGTCTTGTTCAGGAAGTGGAAACAGTTAATGAGGATGACCGATATATCATTTCTCTTTAACAATAAAAAAGCCGGTGGTTAGCCGGCTTAGGTTAGCTTTAAGACTATTGTTTATAGATTTTACCGTCCTTCATAATGAACGAGACCTGCTGTAGCAGTTTGATATCCTCTGCTGGATTACCTTCTACTGCAATAATATCGGCTAATTTACCTTTAGCGATGACTCCTAGCTGATCATTGTCGAGCAATTCGGCTGATGTTACGGTGGCGCTTTGAATGGCTGCCATCGGTGGCATGCCTGCTTCAACCATATATTCGAACTCCTTAGCATTGTCGCCATGAGCTGAAACGCCACTGTCTGTGCCGAAAGCAATCTTAACACCATAGTCGTAGGCTTCACCGAAAGTATTCTGGATAAGAGGACCTACTGCGCGTGCTTTGGGACGAACGATTTCAGGGAAGAAACCATCAATTTCAGCTTTTTCTGCCACAAACTTACCGGCGATAACGGTTGGCACATAGTAGGTACCGTGCTTTTTCATGGCACGCATCACTTCTTTATCCATATAGGTGCCATGCTCGATACTCGTGATACCGGCTTCAATGGCGCGAAGCATACCTTCTTTGCCATGGGCGTGGGCCGCCACATGCATACCATAATCTTTGGCGGTATCTATAACAGACTTTAGCTCTTCAACGGTAAACTGTGGGTTCTGACCGCTTTTCGCTAGACTCAGAACACCGCCAGTAGCAGTGACCTTAATAAAATCCGCACCTTCTTTATAACGTTGACGCACCGCTTTCTTGGCATCCTCGACACTGTTGATGACGCCTTCTTTTGGACCAGGGTCGCCCATCAACTGTGCATTAACACCATTGGTTGGGTCGGCATGTCCACCGGTCGAAGCAATCGACTTGCCTGCCGAATAAATGCGGGGGCCATCCACCCAGCCCTGATTGATGGCGTTGCGCAAAGAAATAGTAACGTTGTAGCTATCGCCTGGGTTACGCACCGTCGTAAAGCCAGCGAGCAGAGTGCGCATGCCATATTCATGGGCGCGGTAGGCCAAGTCTGCCGGATTCAGTGTGAAGCCTTCAACATAGGCGGTCGGACTCATCTCACCGTCCAGATGAACGTGCATATCCATAAGGCCCGGTAAGCAGGTTTTATCGCTCAGGTCTATTAATGATGTGTTTTCAGGTTTGTTGGTGGTTACTTCGCTGATGGTATTGCCGGTAACCTTAATAAAGCGTTCACCTAAAACATCGCCGGCTTGGGTATCAATCAGGTTGCCGCAATGCAGCCAGCTAGAATCGGTCACTTCCTCAGCCAGGCTTGGATTGATGGATATGGATGCAATAATAGTGGCTAGTGCCAAAGTCGTTTTTGTCATCTTCATAATGTTCCCCATTGGTTAGTGGATACAGAAATACCTTAATTGACAGGTTAGTGCAATCTGGATGGGCGGGCCTGGGCATGAAAACTGTAACTAACTGTTAATTCCAGACTTGCGGGATAATAGTATTTCAAGTGGCTTTTGGTACAATGCAGGCAACTTTTCTCTCTAATACCAATAGGCGATATTTTTGGCTAACTCTGTTCCTGCTTCACTTAGACCCTTTAATACCTTTGGGGTCGAGGCAACCTGTAATGAGCTAATCAGCTTTAATGATGAAGAATCTATTCAAAGCTGGCTCAAAGCGGAAAAGCCTGCGCTTGATTCGCTCTTTATTCTAGGTGGCGGCAGTAATCTGCTTTTGTTGGGTCATATCCCACTGACTTTTCTGCAAGC
Source organism: Kangiella sp. (assembly GCA_048268505.1). Lineage (GTDB taxonomy): Bacteria > Pseudomonadota > Gammaproteobacteria > Enterobacterales > Kangiellaceae > Kangiella. The sequence continues at coordinate 10,648 of JBLWVK010000009.1, forward strand.
GAGTATTCAGGGGATTAAATATAGCGAGCGGCAGGCTGGCGATGATGTGTTGGTGACTGTTGGGGCAGGAGTGAACTGGCATCAGCTGGTGCTGGATAGTTTGGAAAAAGGATATTCAGGCCTTGAGAATTTGTCATTAATTCCCGGCAATGTCGGTGCAGCCCCGATTCAGAATATTGGTGCTTACGGTGTTGAGCTGAGAGATCGCTTTGTCAGTTTGCGAGCCGTCGAGCTAGCGAGTGGAGATATTAGAGAGTTTTCGGCGCAAGACTGCCAGTTTGGTTACCGCGACAGTATTTTCAAGAGAGCGTTGAAGGGGCGTTATGTGATTACACAGGTGACCTTGCGTCTGAATAAACATTCGCAGCCGCACATTGAGTATGGCCCCCTGAAACAAATGTTGGCAGATGAAACTGTGATAACCGCCAAGCGGGTCAGTGATGCAGTGATTGCCATTCGACAGAGTAAACTGCCGGATCCAGCTCAACTTGGCAATGCTGGCTCATTCTTCAAGAATCCGGTTGTGACTGAGGAACAGTTCCAGACTTTACATGATGCTTTCCCAGAGCTGGTCGCTTATCCGGTGGATAACAAACACTATAAACTGGCCGCAGGCTGGCTGATAGAACAGGCCGGCTTAAAGGGATATCGCGAGGGTGATGCCGGTGTTCATGAAAAGCAGGCTTTGGTGCTGGTCAACTATGGTCAGGCGAGTGGCGATGATATTTTAAGAGTCGCTAAACGTGTGCGTGATAAAGTGCTCGAACTTTTTGGTGTGAATCTGGAGCCAGAGGTCTGGATTATTGGCGAACAAAAGATATTTGTGTCATGACCGAACATCGCGATCAGCAATTAAGACAGCTCATTAGCTTATTACAGGATGGAGAGTTTCATTCGGGGCAGAAACTGGCCGATGAACTCTCAGTTAGTCGAGCTTATATCTGGAAGCTGATGCAGCAGCTAGAGGAGCTGGGATTAGAGTTTGAATCGGTAACCCGCAAGGGCTATCGACTGTTAAAGCCGTTGCAATTACTCAATCCAGAGCAGTTGCTGCAATCTATGATCAATAATGGAATGTCAGATTGGCAGTGCGAGGTACTGCTTTTGACCGATTCGACCAATCAGCAATTAAAAGGTAGCGGCTTTTGTCATAAAAAACTGCTTGCTGCTGAATATCAGTCAGCAGGTCGTGGTCGTCGAGGTCGGCAATGGGTGTCGCCGCTGGCCAGTAATCTATATTGGTCGGTGGGCTGGCAAACGCAGATGCCAGTGCAACAGCTGGGTGGCTTGAGCCTGATCGTTGGCCTTGCCATCATCAAGGCTTTAAATAAGCTGGGCATTAAAGGTGTCCAATTGAAATGGCCAAACGATATTCGTTACCAAGGAAGAAAGTTGGGGGGGATCCTGATTGAGTTATCGGGTGATATGGCAGGTGCATTGCAGGTTGTCATCGGAGTTGGACTGAACATGCAAATGGGAACCTCGGTGGCTCAGAGTATCGAACAGGAATGGATGAACCTGCATGAGTTAGCTCCTGAAGTAAGTCGCCAGCAGGTGTTAGCAGAAATGATTATCGAACTTAACCAGGCACTAGAAACCTTTGAGCAAAAAGGTTTTGAATCTTTCCAGGCGGACTGGAAGGCTGTTGATGAGTGCTTTGGGCAAAAAGTCAGCATCCTGCAGCAAAATCAGGAGCTAAAAGGGATTGGCGCCGGGGTTGATGCAACTGGTGCATTATTGTTGCAAACTGGAAAAGGTATTGTCCCAATCTATGCTGGCGAAGTCAGCTTGCGGTTTAGAAGTTGACAGGGGAGAGCGACATGATTCTGTTAATTGATATTGGTAATTCACGCAGTAAGTGGGCGCTTACCAATGAAGCTCGGGGCGTGAAATGGCTGGCAACTGGGCAATGGGATAATCAGGAGTTTGATCAAGGGCATTGGCTGGCACAGTTTAATGCACTAAAAGAAAAAGTGACCCAGGAATATGGCGCTGTCATAGAAGCTGTTGCTATTAGTTGCGTGGCCACAGACCGAGTCTGGGCATTCTTAGGCGATTACAGTGAGCAGGTATTTGCGGTTACCCCTTATCAGGCTCATTCGGAGCCTAGCTATCAGGGCCAGCATGGGCGAACTCTGGTGAATAGTTATAAAGTGGCGCAAGCGCTGGGTGTCGATCGGTGGTTGGCGATGGTTGCTGGAATTGAGTTGTTGACATCGGCATTCGCGGTGATCGATGCCGGAACGGCGATCACACTGGATGTGGTTAACTCTGAGGGGTTGCATTTAGGAGGGCATATCATCCCTGGTCAACAACTCATGCAGTCGACACTGCTAAAGGACACTGGGCGTATCGGCTGGAGCGCCCAGCATAACCTTGATGCTCAATCTGCAAGTGACTGGCTGGCTGCCAACACCCAGTCAGCGGTGGAGCTTGGAGCATTGCATACTGCTGTGGCTTATTTAGAGTATTCCATTGCAAAACTGCGCAGCCAGTTTCAGCTGGAAACTATTATTATCACCGGCGGTGATGCCAGCCAATTGATGGGGTTATTGAGCCAGCAGTTCCAAAATCACCTCAAATACGAAAAAGATCTGGTTTTACAGGGACTTTTTTATTGGTTAATGAGTAATTTGACTAAAAAAACGGCAGATAAAGCCGATTAACAGTCAAATTAAAAAAAATCATAAAAAAGCATTGCCAAACCAAAATGAGGTCGCTAAAATTCCCGCCACTTAATGACATGCCCCCGGCATGATGATTAAGCCGGCTTAGCTCAGTAGGTAGAGCAACTGACTTGTAATCAGTAGGTCGCCAGTTCGATTCCGGCAGTCGGCACCATCAATCTGGAGGGGTACCCAAGCGGTCAACGGGAGCAGACTGTAAATCTGCCGGCTCAGCCTTCGCAGGTTCGAATCCTGCCCCCTCCACCACTTTCTCTATGAGGTGGCCAGAGAATTAGGATTGCGGGCATCGTATAATGGCTTTTCCCTCAGCCTTCCAAGCTGATGATGCGGGTTCGATTCCCGCTGCCCGTTCCAAATCAGTGCTGATATAGCTCAGTTGGTAGAGCGCACCCTTGGTAAGGGTGAGGTCGGCAGTTCAAATCTGCCTATCAGCACCAGTTTCTCCCCAGCTCATGTTTATAGAATTTCATAAATTTTTAAAGTAACTTTGCTGGGATAATAGAAATGGCAAAAGAAAAGTTTGAACGTACGAAACCCCATGTAAACGTTGGTACTATTGGCCACGTTGACCACGGAAAAACTACTCTAACTGCGGC
>JBLWVK010000010.1:0-5188 GCA_048268505.1 Kangiella sp.
GAAAATGACATTGTTACGGGTTCCTTAAGCAGACAGCCTACATTCTTATTTCAGCCGAGCACTATAAAGTAATTAGAGTGATTTATCTCACATTTATCGTGATATAACGCAAACTTTCTCATTTAATCGGGTGTTTACCTCACCATCCGCGAAGCAAACACCAGAATCATCATTCCAAACAGGATAATTGGGCTATTTGATACCACACAACTTGAGTAGAATCTGCTCGAGATCACCCCAAGGCATTAACTGCGAATCGATCACTTCCAGTCGGGATTCAAAGCCATCAAGGGAAATTTCATTCACTGATACTACTTGATTCGCGACGTTAAACGCATAGCAGCCTTGATTAGTATTCACGACAGCTTTTACACGCTCAGCCGTCAGATCCGACAGCATTGAGAACAGCGCATCGAAATCAAATTTATGCTCTGCACCAAACAGCCAGCCACAACTAAAGTAACCCTGCCCTTTGTTCTCTTTTCGAATGAACGCTTCACCGGGAGGAAGTAGGAATTGAGGTTCTTGTTCGGCGTGATCATGATGGTGCGATTCAATATGAGATGAAGCACTGCCGTGTACTCTTTCGATATCTAACACTTCCAAAGGCACTTCACCATCATGGATTAACTTGTGGAACACTTTTGATGGCGATTGGTTAGTGACCCAGTCATTAAATACATCGATATCTTCAGAATGCACTAAATCAACCTTAGTGCCTAAAATCACATCAGCACTGCCTAGCTGATCGTTAAAGTTCTGATTCAAGGTGTACTTTTCATTAGATAGATTTCGTGGGTCAACCAAACCAAGCGTCGCTTTTAAATCAACATACGGTGTGTATTGTTCTGAAGTCAGCGTAGCAATAACCTGCTTAGGGTGGCCAAGTCCTGTTGGCTCAATCAACAAGCGATCAGGCTTCTGACGAAGCAAAGCGTTGATACCCACCGACATTGGAACGCCAGCCGTACAACACATACAACCACCTGGCACTTCTTTAATTAGAGCCCCTTGATCTGTCATCAATGCCCCATCAATACCGATTTCCCCGAACTCATTAACCAGAACAGCCCAGCTTTCATTTTCAGGTTTATTTTTTAGCAGGTTCAAAATAGCGGTTGTCTTACCAACACCCAGAAAACCCGTGATTATGTTTGTAGGAACTTTTTTGGTCATATCAGTCCTCCTTTTTTAGGGAGTATATACTCAATTAACGAAAAGTTGACCCCAATCGCTTGTTTATACTGAGAATGATTTATAGAGGAATGATAATTAATAGAATGGCAAGGGATAAGCAGGAGAGATTAAAAGCGGGAATGGATGATCCAGACGAACTAAAGGCGTACTTCATCAGTACGCCTCACCCTCGTTACTCAATCGTGAGTTCGCGAATCAGGAAGCCTTAAATATCGACCTGAACAATTAACGAGGAACTAAAACTTTATTTCTGAATCCATCCAAATTGTGTGTAAAACCTCACTTCTCCTTGCGGTTTGTTATGTTGCTTTACGATTTAACTATGGTTCATTTTTGGGGATATTCAAGCCACCGCCAGATAATCGATCAAAATTGTGACGGTGATACCACTATTACCCATAGATTCCATAAATGGAATGAACGCACTCCATAAATGAAATTCAACTTTTCATCTTTATTACTATAGGATATGAATAGGAAGCGTATAATTCATAACAGCCCCGCCTTATCGACACAGGAACCTAACCTCAATGACCAGAAGAGAGAAAATTAAGCAGTCCTTACTCGCAAAAATGCCAAGGGATGCTATCAACCAATTTCTCTCTAGAGACAAAACACCCGCTTCTGTCCTCTTTCTTTCTTGTATCGTTGGCGTGCTTGCTGGGGTTGTTGGCACCTATTTCGAAGTAGCCGTTCATTTCATTTCAGAAACTCGTACCGATTGGCTAAAAGATGAAATTACCAATTTTGTTCCTCTTTGGTTAGCCGCTTTTATTATCAGTGCAGCATTCGCTTTTATTGGATATTTCCTTGTACATCGCTTTGCTCCAGAAGCCGCAGGTTCAGGTATACCTGAAATTGAAGGTGCTATGGACGGAATGCGTCCTGTTCGATGGTGGCGAGTATTGCCAGTCAAATTCTTTGGAGGTATGGGAGCACTAGGTTCAGGTATGGTTTTAGGCCGTGAAGGGCCGACTGTTCAAATGGGCGGCAGTATTGGTCGTATGGTAACTGATATTTTTCGCGTCAAAGATGATGATACTCGACACTCGCTGCTTGCTTCAGGAGCGGCTGGTGGTTTAGCTGCAGCATTCAATGCGCCACTAGCGGGAATCATGTTCGTCGTCGAAGAGATGAGACCCCAATTCCGCTACTCGCTCATTTCGATCAAAGCAGTGATCATCTCTGCTATTTCAGCCAATATTGTTTTTCGTTCCATCAATGGACAATCGGCCGTTATCACGATGCCTCAATATCAACCACCGGAATTAAATGCGCTTTGGTTGTTCTTGTTATTAGGCGTATTGTTCGGTTTGTTTGGCGTAATTTTCAATAAACTGATCACGCTGTCGCAAGACTTATTTGTTGCGATACACAAAAATGACCGCAAACGCTATTTAATCACCGGCACCCTGCTTGGTGGCTGCTTTGGCTTGTTACTGCTTTACATACCTGAATTAACAGGCGGTGGTATTGGTATCATCCCGAATATCACTAATGGTGGTTACAGTGCAAACGTACTGCTGCTGATCTTTTTAGGACGTGTTATCACCACCCTACTTTGCTTCGGTTCAGGTGCTCCTGGCGGCATCTTTGCACCGATGCTCGCACTAGGTACACTCTTTGGTTACGCCTTTGGGCTTACTACAGCAGCATTCTTCCCAGAACTGAATATTGAACCGGGTATGTTTGCGATTGCAGGTATGGGAGCTTTGTTTGCTGCTACGGTACGAGCACCCATTACAGGTATACTATTGGTTATTGAAATGACCAATAACTACTATCTTATTCTACCGTTGATCATCACTTGCTTAGGGGCAGTTATCATTGCTCAAATGCTAGGTGGGCAGCCAATTTACAGTCAATTACTTAACCGTACGCTGAAAAACGAGAAGCTCAGACAGCAAGATCTCCCACAGCAAGATGAAGCACGTTAGCGACATTGTATGCATTACATCTCTGTGATAGGTCAGTACAAAAAGTTAGCTAATTACAAATAACTCAAGAAATAAAGCACACTTTCCCCGTGCTTAATGTCCCGATTCCGCATCAAAATCAAAAAAGCAAACGTTAAACTTGCTATCATCCACTCAAAATTATTTGAGTGCTCTTAACATCTATTGATGGCATAACTGAACGTTCTAGCTAGAACAGACATTCGATAATTCACTCAAATACTATAAATACCTCACATTCTATAAATTATTAAGTTGGAGCAAGTCGTTGAACTGGAGAAGATTAACCCAGGTAAAAAATGTGCCGCCATCTCAGGCGTCTTTAGCACTTGGAGTAATTGGACTAGGACAAGCATGGGCTTTATATGTCCCAGGCATTGGTGAAATCATTCGCCCTTACCTAGCTTCATTTGGCGCACTATTATTGCTGCCCGTTTTATTTCGTTACCTAACGAGTTTAAACACTTTCTTAAATGATATACGCCATCCCTTAAGTGGTAGTTTGATGGCACCAATGAGCATGGCGCTTCTTATCCTGTGTGATTATTTAGCCGAGATCTCTGCAGTCATTGCTTACCCCGTCTGGTTCTGCGCGTTGTTGTTGCACTTTACAATGATGGTATTGTTCTTTAGTTTCCAGATCATCAATTTCAAAATGTCGAACATTGTACCAAGTTGGTTTCTGTATCCGGTGGGCTTGATAAGCAGTTCGTTAGCGGGCACACAATTTGGACACACCGTCTTTTCAGAAACACTTGCAGCCACTTGTATTGGCATCTATTTTCTTATGCTGCCAGTGGTATTGTACCGCTTAGTATTCGAAGGAAATCTACCCCGGCGAGCAAGGCCAACACTGGCCATTATGGCGGCTCCGGTGAACCTGTCTTTAGCCGCTTACTTGGTAAATTTCGACAATCCAGACCCGATTCTTACTGGCGCGTTGGCAGGCATTGCTATCACGATGACTTTACTCATTTACTTATGCTACATCCGATTAATGCGCCTAAAGTTCCAGCCTTCGATTGCTGCCGTCACCTTCCCTTCCGTTATCAGCGCGATAGCTATGCACCGCCTAACTACGTTTTTCGGCGCTGAATATCCACAATGGTATTGGCTGCATAAATTCGGTTTCTTTGAACTGACCATCGCAACCATCTTAGTGATTTGGGTTGCAGGCGGTTACGTGAAAATGTACTGGCCAGAGTTTTTTGATGCTGAATATATGTCTAAGAAGATCAAGCGCCTTTAAAGCTAAACCAAGTAAAATACGGAGCGCGTATCACCACGGATACTCGCACCGTAAGCACATGAGAAACTTATATGCTGGCTATTGGCTAGTTGGTGTTAGATGTTATGCTCCAACCAATAACGTCAATAACCTGTTTACCTTATTAATCGATCAATGCACCCTCTTCGTCAAAGAATGGGTAAGGTCCATCGCTATCATCAATGTAACTGATATGAGAAACGACTGTCCGACCTTTTACCGTTAGCAATTGAATCGCTTTTGGTTCCAGCGAAAATGACGAACATGCGTTCGGATCTAAATCGAGTGTCACTGAATGACTGTGAGATGGCCCAACCCAAACTGGAATTGAATTCCAAACGGCAGTAATCGGTCGATGTAGATGACCTGCGCAGATACCAGTCACATTGCCATATCTTTTAAGGACATCATATAATTCATCACTGTTTTGCAAATTCTGGACATCCATGTGATTAAGGCCAACTTCCATAGGGGGATGATGGATAAATAACATCGCTGGCTTAGTTGAATTTTTAGTCAAAACAGAATCAAGCCACTCCAGTGTTTCTGTTGTTAAATAACCATATGGCTTGCCAATTACAGATGAGTCCAGTCCTACTAATATCAATTCATCTTTCTCGGCCACAAAATTGCAATATTGCGGATGATCAAAGGATACAAGATTCGATAACCCATCACGTAAATTATGCCTATCATCATGATTTCCAGGAATAACATGCAATGGCATTTCAAACTCTGCGAGAGCCTTATTGATCAATTGATACTCTTC